>NZ_KE384566.1:0-529529 GCF_000426765.1 Vibrio litoralis DSM 17657
AGGTTGGGTGTGTAAGCGCTGCGAGGCGTTGAGCTAACCAATACTAATTGCCCGTGAGGCTTAACCATACAACACCTAAAGGGTTTTGGTTGGACTGAATAGAAAAGAATACAGATTGATACTTGAATGAGTGTGAGAACGAACAGCTTTCCGAATTAAGTTAAAGCATCATAAATGATGTTTTAACAAAAGAATTTGCTTGGCGACCATAGCGCTTTGGACCCACCTGATTCCATGCCGAACTCAGAAGTGAAACGAAGTAGCGCCGATGGTAGTGTGGGGTTTCCCCATGTGAGAGTAGGACATCGCCAGGCTTTAAATTGAAATACTGAATAGACACTGCGGAGTGGTAGTTCAGTTGGTTAGAATACCGGCCTGTCACGCCGGGGGTCGCGGGTTCGAGTCCCGTCCACTCCGCCACTTTTTCTTCTATTTTAGAAAAATATAATTTACTTTATTGGGCAATATAAAGTAATATAAACAAAGTTTTAGGGGTGTAGCTCCAATTGGCAGAGCAGCGGATTCCAAATCCGCGTGTTGGGAGTTCGAATCTCTCCACCCCTGCCATATTGAAGGCCTTAGCAGAAATGCTAGGGCCTTTTTACGTTGAGTGGATCTGATGCAACAAAGCAACGGATTCCCCTAATACCAAAATAGCGTGTGTTGGGAGTTCGAATATCTCTACCCCTGCCATATTGAAGGCCTTAGCAGAAATGCTGAGGCCTTTTTTAAGCTTAGT
This sequence comes from Vibrio litoralis DSM 17657, assembly GCF_000426765.1. Lineage (GTDB taxonomy): Bacteria > Pseudomonadota > Gammaproteobacteria > Enterobacterales > Vibrionaceae > Vibrio > Vibrio litoralis. The sequence goes on from NZ_KE384566.1 coordinate 740, forward strand.
GGATCTTATGTAACAAAGCAGCGGATTCCCTTAATAGCAAAATAATATGACTTTTATTCATATTTTCTTTGCATATTCTCAATTAAAGCAAAGCGAGATAATGTGGTAGAGTTGCGGAAAATATTTGAGGAGAAAGATATGAATTCGACTATTGAAACTATGCTAAACCATCGCTCAATTCGTAAGTTTACCGAACAACCGATCGCTTCTGAGCAATTAGAGTCTATCTTGTCTGCGGGAATCTCAGCATCATCATCTAGCTTTCTTCAAACGACCTCGATCATTCGTGTTACCGATCCTGCTAAACGTGTTGCATTAGCTGAGTTTGCCGGCGGGCAAAAATATGTTGAAACGGCAGCTGAGTTTTTAGTGTTTTGTATCGATTATCAACGCCACTTTCAATTATCACCCGAAGTAAAACCAGAGTTCACTGAACTGACATTAATTGGTGCGATTGATGCCGGCATTATGGCGCAAAACACACTACTTGCTGCAGAGTCTCTAGGCTTAGGTGGTGTTTATATTGGTGGGTTACGTAATGCACCTAAAGAAGTTGATGAATTGTTGGGGCTTCCGAAATATTGTGCAGTGATGTTTGGTATGTGTTTAGGTCACCCAGATCAAGAGCCACATATTAAGCCTCGTTTGCCAAAGAAGGTCATGGTGCATCAAGATGAATACCAACCGCTCTCAGAGCAAGCAATCGCGGAATACGATGCTGAGACTAGCCATTATTATCAGACGCGCGGTAGTAATCAAAAATCAGGATCGTGGTCGGATCATATTAGTAGTCGACTAAGCCAAGAATCACGTCCATTTATCCGTGATTACTTAAATTCCAAAGGGCTAGCGACAAAGTAATTCTTCTTTGAAATGAGCATAAAAAATGGCCTGTTGCATGATAAGTGCAACAGGCCATATTGTTTATTCAGCTTTTATAGAATTTCAATAAGCTATTAATAGATGATTACGCCAAGTTTTGGATAACCACAAATTTCTCAAGTAGCTGATCTTCCGTTTCTATATGCTTAGGATCAGTAATGATGCAATTGTTAATTGGGCATACCGATTGGCAAGTAGGCTTATCGTAATGTCCTTTACATTCAGTGCATAAGTTATGATCAATTTCATAAATGCTATCACCCATACTGATTGCGCCATTCGGGCATTCGGGGTCGCACATATCACAATTAATACACTTATCTGTAATTAATAAGGCCATATTACTTTGCTTCTGCTGTCGCGGCTGAAACTGGATTACGCGTATTTTGTCCATTAGACAGGTTACGCATTAATAAACCGTAGCTTAAATCGAGATCTTCCGGCACTGGGATAAATACAAAGTGTCCGCTACCTTTTGCATCATCCACTTTTTCTGACTTACGGTTTTCCATGTCTTCTAAAGTGAAGCTGATGTTTCCGTTTGGCGTCATTAGCTCCAAGCTATCACCTAACAAGAATTTATTTTTCACTTCTACTTCAGCTAAATGACCACGACGTTTACCAGTGAATTCGCCAACAAATTGTTGAGAGTCTGATACTGAATAGCCGTAATCATAGTTTTGGTAAGCATCATGAGTGTGACGACGTAAGAAGCCTTCGGTATAACCACGGTGAGCGAGGCTTTCTAATGTACCCATTAGGCTTTCATCGAAAGGTTTACCTGCTACCGCATCATCAATCGCTTTGCGATAAACTTGTGCAGTACGCGCGCAGTAGTAGAAAGACTTAGTACGGCCTTCAATTTTCAACGAATGAACACCCATCTTAGTTAGGCGCTCAACATGCTGGATCGCACGTAGATCTTTTGAGTTCATGATGTAGGTACCATGCTCATCTTCGAATGCCGCCATTTTTTCTTCAGGGCGGTGAGATTCTGACAGTAATACTACTTCATCGGTTGGTTTACCAAGGCCTAAGGTATTTTCAGGACGTTGCTCTTGAACTTCAATGCCTTGCGCTTGGCTTGGATCGAATTGTTCAACGATCTGGCCGGCATCATTTTCGGTGCCTTTTTCTACTTTATATTCCCAGCGACAAGCATTCGTACACGTTCCTTGGTTAGGATCTCGCTTGTTCATGTAGCCAGATAATAAACAACGACCAGAATAAGCCATGCATAACGCGCCATGAACGAAAATTTCTAATTCAGTCTCCGGGCAATGTTCACGAATTTCTTCAATTTCTTCTAGAGAAAGCTCACGCGATAAAATCACACGCTCAACACCTTGAGTCGACCAGAACTTCACGGTTGCCCAGTTAACCGCATTAGCTTGAACCGATAAGTGGATTGGCATTTCAGGGAAAGCTTCACGCACCATCATGATTAAACCAGGATCCGACATGATCAACGCATCCGGCCCCATATCAACGACGGGTTTCAAATCACGAATGAAAGTTTTAAGTTTTGAATTGTGTGGTTGGATATTACATACCACATACAATTTTTTACCTAAAGCGTGGGCCTCATCGATACCGATTTGCAGGTTTTCATGATTGAATTCATTGTTACGTACACGCAGGCTGTAACGTGGTTGTCCCGCGTAAACCGCATCGGCACCATAAGCGAATGCATAGCGCATATTTTTTAGGCTGCCAGCAGGAGACAGTAGTTCTGGTTTAAACATAATGTATTTCTCTAGGTCTGATTTCAGGTCAGATTCATACCACCAAGCAGTATAAATTAGGGGAGCGAATTTTACGCCAAGTTAAGAAGAAAAGCGAGAAAAGCACAAGGGAAGTAGGGAATAAAAAAACAGCAGGGCTTTGCTGTGTAACAAAGCCCTGGATAATGGTTAGGATTTAACGATTAATCGTTTTTCGGTAATCCGCCTAGTGCATCAAACAGTTGTGGGAAAAATGACTCAAACTCACCACACATTAGAGCAAAATCTGCATCAAAACGTTGTGCTTGGTCTTCACGAGGAATATCTTCATTGGTGTCTTTTAATTCATCACTGAATTTTAAACGTTTGATGCTGGCATCGGCAGCCAGTACGAATTCAATACGTTCTTGCCAATCAAGTGCCAGTTTTGTCACCACTTTATCGGCAGCAATATGGTTTTGAATTTCTTCTGCGCTCAGCTCTTGTTTCTTACAGCGAATGATCCCGCCTTCTTCTTGCAGAGAATGGAACTCCGCTTCATCTAATAGTTGCAGACCTTGTGGTAGGTCGCCAGTTTTTACCCATTCGGTTAAGCTGGTTTCAATGGCAACTTCAGGAATCGCAGGCACAACAGGAAGACTGCCTAAAGTTTTGCGTAGTAGAGCGAGTGCATCTTCTGCTTTTTTACTGCTGCTTGAGTCCACCACAATAAAGCCAAGTGTTGGCATGATTAAAATAGATGTGAAGTTATGACGGCTAAACGCACGTGGTAACAAGTCGATTAAGATTTCATCTTTAAGATCATCTTTTTCTTTTTTCTTAAGAGGTCGACCTTCTTGTTGTTCAAGTAGATCAATTTTATCTTGCAGAGAGTCTTTGATAACGGAGGCAGGAAGTAGCTTCTCTTCTTTTTTCGCCTTAACCAGAATATGTTCGCCAGCGATGTGAGTTAATACATCTGAGTGTTTATTCAGTACACTCGTCCAGCCAAATTTTTGTTTATCTTGGCTGCCACAAGGTGTGAATTTAAATTCAGCCAGTTGAGATTCGAGTTTATCAACATCAAAGTTAATTTCACGATTGAAACGATACACTAAACAATTCTTAAACCACATAACTCTCATACTCAGTCTGGAAATTTGACGCCTATCATAGAAGATTTATTGGCTGAGTCAAAGTTGTGGAGTGTATTCAGGCAAACTCTTGACTCAAGGAGCGGTTGGCTATGACAAAATAACCATGGTTGGTTGACAGTTATATGAAAATTACTTTGCAGAAGTCACAAAACTGTCATACTTAAGACACATAATATGTATCAGATTATTATTAGCTAATTTAAATTAAAGAAGCAGACGCGAAAGGATTTTTTGGCATGTCGAGAAGAATTTTGGTTGTGGAAGATGAAGCTCCTATCAGGGAAATGCTGTGCTTTGTTTTAGAGCAAAAAGGTTACCAACCGGTTGAAGCTGAAGATTACGATACCGCCATCAATAAATTGTGCGAACCCTATCCGGATTTGATTTTATTAGATTGGATGTTACCAGGTGGTTCTGGCATTAATTTTATTAAACACCTTAAGCGTGAAGAGTTAACCCGAAATATTCCTGTCGTGATGCTTACTGCTCGTGGTGAAGAAGAAGATAAAGTTCGCGGTTTAGAAGTGGGTGCCGATGATTACATTACCAAACCTTTTTCACCTAAAGAATTAGTTGCTCGTTTAAAAGCGGTTATTCGTCGAGTTACACCTACAGCAGTCGAAGATGTTATTGATGTGCAAGGATTAAAGCTCGATCCTGTGTCTCACCGTGTAACAGCGAATGATGCTCCTCTAGACATGGGCCCGACAGAATTTAAGATGCTGCACTTTTTTATGACTCATCAAGAGCGCGTATATAGCCGTGAGCAGTTATTGAATAACGTTTGGGGCACCAATGTTTATGTAGAAGATCGTACTGTTGACGTGCATATTCGTCGCTTAAGAAAAGCATTAGAGCAAGAAGGGCACGACAAACTTGTGCAAACCGTACGTGGTGCAGGCTACCGTTTCTCAACTCGAGCTTAATTGTATTTTATCCGAATAACGGAGTATTGAACTGAATGGTTGAAAGGTTAACCTGGAAAAAGCTAGCTTGGTCGCTGGCTTTTTTTTACCTACCTTGGCTAATTATTGGCTGGTTTTTTGGCTATATGGGCTGGCTCTTATTTGCCGCTACCGTATTGCAGCTATTGTGGCAATTGCATAATCAAGTTCGTTTATCTGAATGGTTGTGGGATGAAAAACGTTTGAGCCCACCTTCTGGAACTGGTCACTGGGAACCGGTTTTTAATGGTATTTATCGCCTACAACAAAAACAACGCCGTCGTAGAAAAGAACTGGCGAATTTAATTCGTCGTTTTAGAAATGGGGCAGAATCCTTGCCTGATGCCGTAGTAGTATTTCGTAGTGAAGGCAATATTGTCTGGTGCAATAAGCTCGCTCAATCGCTGCTTGGTTTTCGCTGGCCAGATGATTCGGGACAACCGATCGCGAACTTAATCCGTACACCTGATTTTATCAAATACCTTTCTAAGCAAGATTTTTCTGAGCCGCTTGAAATGCTGTCGCCTCTTACGCCAGAACGCATTCTAGAATTGCGTATTGTGCCTTATACCGATGGTGAACATCTGATGGTAGTGCGTGATGTGACGCAATTAAAACAATTGGAAGGAATGCGTCGTAATTTCTTTGCTAATGTTTCCCATGAATTAAGAACGCCGATGACGGTATTGCAAGGTTATCTTGAGATGACCGAAGATCCTGAAATCTTGGCGGGACCAATGTGGTCGAAAGCACATGGGGTAATGACTGAACAATTGTCACGTATGAATGCCTTGGTTGAACAGCTGTTAACGTTATCTAAAATTGAAGCCTCGCCAATTCATGAGCTTGATGAGATTGTGAATGTTCCTGCCATGTTAGAGATTTTAGAAAAAGAAGCTATCGCATTAAGTGGTGATAATCAGCATAAAATCGTGTTTGATATCGATAAACGGATGGCAGTATATGGCGATGAAGAGCAGTTGCGTAGTGCGATTTCTAATCTAGTGTATAACGCGGTGAAATACACACCACCGGGCGCAGATGTCCATGTGAAATGGTATCAAACGGCTGATGGCGCACGTTTATCGGTTGAAGATTCAGGTGAGGGTATAGAGCCACAACACATTAACCGTTTAACTGAACGATTCTACCGAGTAGATAAAGCTCGATCCCGTGAAACTGGTGGTAGTGGACTTGGTTTGGCGATTGCTAAGCATGCATTAAGCCACCATGAGTCTTATTTAGAAATTTCTAGTGAAGTTGGGAAAGGGAGTTGCTTTTCCTTTGTATTGCCTAAGAAACTGGTTGCTCGCTCAACTTCATAACGTGTAAAGGGAAACTATGCGCAAAGCGGTACTTGCTTGTTTGATGATGATTCTTTCGCTGCCTTGTTTAGCCAAAGAAAGTGTTACTGATGAGCTTCAGGCATATCACAAGGTATCGGGAATGTCGGGCACCATTTCTTCGGTTGGCTCAGATACACTGGCGACCTTGATGTCCTTGTGGGCGCAAGACTTTCAGCGTATTTACCCTAACATTAATATGCAGCTTCAAGCTTCGGGATCCTCGACAGCGCCTACTGCGTTGACCGAGGGGACCTCCCAACTAGGCCCAATGAGTCGTCCAATGAAAGCTAAAGAATTAGAAGCTTTTGAACGACAATATGGCTACCCACCTGTGCAATTAAAGGTCGCAATTGATGCGATTGGTATTTTTGTCCATAAAGATAACCCGATTAAGGGGCTTAACTTTAAACAAGTAGACGCGATTTTTTCATCAACTTTAAAATGTGGCGCAACTGTATCGTTATCTAAGTGGCAGCAACTAGGTATCGAAACGGATTGGGCGAAACTAGGCTTCCAACTCTTTGGTCGTAATTCTGTTTCCGGTACGTATGGCTACTTCAAGCAACATGCACTGTGCAAAGGCGATTTTAAACGCCAAGTTAATGAGCAACCGGGCTCAGCATCGGTGGTACAATCGGTCGCTTCTTCAATCAACAGTATTGGTTATTCCGGTGTCGGTTATCAGGTATCGAAAGCCAGATTGATTCCTATCGCGCAGCAAGGACAAGATTATATCTCGCCCACTCGAGCGAATATTTTAGAGGGAAGCTACCCGCTAGCGCGCTATTTATATGTCTATGTAAATAAGAATCCATTAAAGCCATTACCTCGGCCACAAGCTGAATTCTTGAAATTTATTTACTCTAAGCAAGGACAGCTAGGGGTAGAAAAAGATGGTTATGTCCCACTGTCTCGTGAGCTAGCGAATACCCAGTTACAGAAGGTAGGGTTGTTTTAATAATCAGATAAACAAAAACAGCCTCGAAAGGCTGTTGGCTAAAAGAAAACGGCAACACAACTCTTAAAAGCTCAGGTTCCAGCCAGCGCTTTTCCAGTATTGCTGCTCGGTTTGTAAATCGGCATGCAGTAGCCGATTATTGTCTAACCAGTTTTCATCATCACAACCAACTTTCCATTGCTGGTTACTGTCATCTTCACTTTGACAATCGCCTAGCGTTTCAACTGAAAGGGTTAATTTAGGCAGCTCACTTTCTTCTTTTCTTTGCCCGTTTAGTACGATAGCGAGACGTAATATCGCAATTAAAGGCAGTATTTGTTTTTTCTTATAAATGGTTAACTCAGGCATTTCTTGCAGTTTAAGGGCTTTACGCTGAAAGCGAACTAATGCAGCAAGAACTTGTTGTTGTTCTTGGTTAAATCCCGGCATGTTGGTGTGTTGAAGGATATAAGCAGAGTGGCGGTGAAAGCCTTTATAGCTAATACTAAGCCCTACTTCATGTAGTAAGGCTCCCCAGGATAATAAGCTGCAAAGTCCGCTTTTAGGTTTTATATCGAGTTCTGAACCTACTTGTTTTAAAAAGCGCTCTGCTTGATTGCGTACATTTTTAGCATGACTCACATCAACTTGATGTTTATCGGCAAGGTTCTCTGCGGTTCGCATGCGAATATCTGAACGCTGGAATCGTTCTTCCATTTCATACATTAAACCTTCGCGTAATGCTCCATCGGAGAAGTGCATTTGTTTGAGGCTAAACGATTCAAATATAGCTAATAAAATCGCAACTCCGGCGGCAAACACCGGTTTTCGTTCATCGGTTAACCCTTCGAGTTTAATATCATCAATTTGATCAAGTTTGCAAAGCTCTTCAGCCAATTGTTGTAAGCGAGCTAAGGTGATAATGCCATCTTCGTGTCCCATGCCAATCAAGACTTCTCGGATCGCTTTAATGGTGCCGGAGGATCCTAATGCAGCATCCCAACCGAGCTTTTTGTATGGTTTACATAAGGCTTCTAATTTTTGCTCAGCGGCCAAGATGGCTTTAGAAAAGTTCTTTTTTGATAACTTCCCATTGTGAAAAAACTTGTTGGTATAACTGACGCAACCTAACTGCTTACTATTAAGTAGTTGAGGTTCAAATCCAGTACCGATGATCATTTCAGTACTGCCACCACCGATATCAATAACAAACTTTTTCTCCCACTCAGGTTGAGTATGGGCAACCCCTAAATAAATTAAGCGTGCCTCTTCTTCACCTGCGATCACTTCAATTGGAAAGGGTAGTACATGACGAGCACGAGAAAGAAATATATGAGCGTTATTGGCTTGACGAAGCGTGTGAGTGGCAGCGATTCTAACGTTATCAGCATCAAAATCTTGGATACGCTCAGCAAACATGGCAAGGCAATCTAGGCCGCGCTGCATTGCGGCATTGTCTAGGTTCATATGAGTATCCAAACCGTCTGCTAATCGCACACGCTGCTTATGACGACTGACGATTTGTAAATCATGATCTGTGACTTTCGCCACCACCATGTGAAAACTGTTTGAGCCTAAATCGATAGCGGCAATGTGTCGAATATTCGGTTCGGTTGCTAGATTCATAAACACCTATTTATTCTGTTTTTAAGCGAGCCTTCCTTTCAATTTGCTTCAAATAATCATAAATAGCAATTTGTGAGCGGACTTTTTTTCGATTACCGCGTGGTACATAGCTGTTGCTCATTTCTTTATCAATTCGTCTGGCTTTGACGGTATCAATAAAATGGATGTTGAGAATATCAATGATCCGCTGTTTTAATCTTGGTGAATGGATAGGGGTTGCGACTTCAATTCGATAATCTAAATTACGTGTCATCCAGTCGGCGGAAGAAATGTAAACTTTAGGATCGCCATCATTCTCAGTGACGACCACTCGAGGGTGTTCTAAAAATCGGTCGACAATACTGATAATTGAAATATTGTCGCTAACCCCAGGAATACCTGGTACTAATGAACACATGCCACGAATGATCATGCGGATTTTAACCCCAGCATTGCTCGCGCCGTAGAGTTTATTGACTAGTCCTTTATCAACTAAATTATTGACCTTTAAGGTGATACCAGCAGGTCGGCCTTCTTTAGCTATGGCTATCTCACTGTCGATTAGCTTGTAAATTTGTTGACGAGCATTACGCGGTGACACCATCAGTTGAGTGAATTTGACTGGGCGATATGGATTTTCGATATAGCCGAAGACACTTCTTACTTCGCTAGTTAATTGTGGATCAGCGGTTAATAGAGCAAAGTCGGTATAAATTCGAGCTGTTTTTTCGTGGAAGTTTCCGGTGCCTATATGCGCATAACGTTTTAACTCATCGCCTTCTCTGCGGGTAATAAGCAGCAGTTTTGAGTGTATTTTGAGTCCCGGTGCGCCAAAGATTACATGAACTCCGGCATCGGTGAGTAGCTTAGCCCATTCGATATTAGCTTCTTCATCAAAGCGCGCTTGCAACTCAACTACCACGGTAACTTTCTTTTTATTGTGTACCGCATCCATTAAGGAGTTCATCAGCTTTGAGTTTTTAGCCACTCGATAGATGTTAATTTTTATACTGATCACTTTAGGATCAAAAGAGGCCTGTCGTACTAATTCAGTGATGTGATCAAAGGTATGGTATGGGTAGTACAACAAAATATCTTGTGTACTGATCGCCTCAAAGCTATTCGGATAGCCATCAAAATCCGCGCATTTCAACGGAGTGATGGGTTTGTTTTCTAGATAGTTACGGCCAACATTAGGGAAAGCCGTGAAGTCTTTAAAGTTATGATAGCGACCACCGGGAATTAGGCTGTCATAACTGCTCATATTGAGTTTTTCACATAAATACTTGAGCAGGTGCTCAGGCATGTCTCTTTGATAAACTAAGCGAACTGGCATCGCTGTTAGTCGTTGATTCACCCCTTCTGACATTTGCTCAAGCAAACTATGCTCCACTTCATGACGTAAATCGTATTCGGCATCGCGAGTCATCGTCATGGTATAGCAGTTCAGTTCATCATATTCAAAAAATCCTTTGAAGATATCATCGAGACAGAAACGAATAATATTGTCGAGTAAAATAATAGTCTTACGACCTTTGCCTTTTTGTTCTGGTACCATGATAAAACGAGGGAGGTGATCGGTTGGAATGTCGATTAAGGCAAAGTTGAGCTGATCATCTTTTTGCATTTCGACGGTAAGATAAGAATGCTCATCTTTTAGAAAGCCTAATACATCGGTGTCCTTGTTCATTAGAAATGGCGTGATATGAGGAAGCACTTCACGATGAAAATATTTTTTGATCCACTTTTGCTGATATTCTTGCAGCTGAGACTCGTTAACTAAGAATATACGTCGTCGAGCCATTTCTAAGATCAATTCATTATAAAGCTCATCAAATCTTTGATTGAGCTTTAATACTTTTGATTGCATCTTAGTCAGTAGGTGTTTAGGGCTATCGTTGCTGCCACTTTCTTGGCTGATTAGAATACGGCGTTTGACATCAGCAAAGCGAACTTTATAAAACTCATCTAAATTACTAGAAAAAATCCCTAAAAATCGTACACGTTCGATTAGTGGAACCGTTTTATCGGCCGCTTCCTGTAAGACGCGTTCGTTAAAAGATAACCAACTAAGTTCTTTTTCTATGTAGAGTTTTTCAGAGCTCATTTTACCATCCAGCTTGTATTTGTCGCGCAGGGGAGAGAGTGGTGTGCTTTACCTCATGGAGCTATATACGTTAGTAGTTTTGTATGACACTTTTATTTCAGTACTCCTTATATAAAGATGCAATAGTAGTAAAATCAAACACAAATCAAAGTATAGTAATGAAACTGTCACACAATCGACATATTATGGCATCAATCAAAAAAGGTAATGTGGAACATGGCTCAAGTCGATACTTTCTTTCAACAACGAGATAAAAGGCGCTGGCTGACGGATCGCTTTGCAAGCTCGGTGATTAAGCTGGGAGGTATTAGTGTTCTTATCGCTTTAGTGTTGCTGATTTTCTATTTGATTGTTGTGATCGCACCAATATTTTCGCCTGCGAGTATAAAGTTAAAAGGTGAGCACTTACTTACTGGTGATAATAGCAATAACAAAACAGTTGCTATTGGTGTTGATGATAGTGGCCACACCGCTTTTCGTTTCACTGATGATGGGAAACTGATTTTTTCTGCACTCTCCCCATCTTTAAATTCCTCGGTTAACACAAGTCAAGAAATCGAACCGTTATTGATGAAGCAAGTTGTTGAGAACCCGGTAGCTTTTAAGGCGGCTGAAACGAGTTCTCGTTGGTATGCTTATGCCGATAACCAGGGAGGAATCCATGCGGTTCGCCCTAAGTTTTCGACCGTGTTTACTGCTGGTGGTCGCCAGTCTTCCCCAAACTTTAGTTCTTTTTCCGGTAACCCGGTCTCCCTCGATAGTGATGGGGTGGCGATTCGTCAGTTTGATTTTTCTATACAAGAGGATCAGGCGACCTTTATTGGTATTAACCAGTCTGGTAAATGGCGCGCGCTCGGTTATCAAAATGCTTCACAATTTGGGGATGTAAAGTCACATTGGCAGAGCTCTCCACTTAGCCTACCTAACTTATCTTCCAAGGTGAGAGATTTTGTACTCACGCCAGATGGAAAAACCTTATATGTGCTATATCCTGATTCGATCAGCGTTTTAAAGCGCGATGACTCAGGTTTTCAATTGCGAGAAAGTGTCGCTTTAACCAATACCCTAGATCACGATGAAACCTCAAAAGAAAAGTCGCCAGTAGTACAAGGTGTGAAGCTAGATTTACTTTCAGGTGCTTATTCCGTTTTAGTTACTCAGTCCGATGGTAAGGTTTCACAATGGTTTGATGTATTGAAAGATGGCAAGCGTCATTTAAATCAAATTCGTGATTTTGATTCAGGCAATAAGGCTAGAACTGCTTTTGTGTCGCCGGATTTTTATCGTAAAGGTTTCTTATTATTTGATGATGTTGGTCGAGTTGATAATTTCTATACCACTTCAGGTGATAAAATCCTGTCGAAAAAAATTGCTCAACACGCTCCTTTAGCCGCGGCGACCTCGTCCAATGAGCAGTTTTTAATTACTGCTTTTCAAGATAAATTATCGCTATTTAAGGTCGATAACCCGCATCCTGAAATTTCTTTTACCTCGTTATGGGAAAAGGTGTGGTATGAAGGGTATCCTGAGCCTGAGTATATCTGGCAATCGACTTCTGCTAGTAATGATTTCGAAGCGAAATTTAGCCTAGTTCCTATCGCTTTTGGCACTTTAAAATCAGCGTTATTTGCCATGATTTTTGCCGTGCCGATTTCTATTTGTGGTGCGATTTATACCGCTTACTTTATGACGCCAAGAATGCGTCGCTACGTAAAGCCAACTATCGAGTTAATGGAAGCACTACCTACAGTGATTATTGGTTTTTTGGCGGGCTTGTGGCTAGCGCCGATCGTTGAATTAAATTTATTAAATACCGTATTGTTTATTGTTCTGTTGCCTGTGGTTATTTTGCTCGCGGCACTTTTGTGGCAATCGGTTCAGAAATTCACTGTGCTTGGGGAGTATCAAGGTTGGATCGCGTTATTTTTAGTGCCTGTGGTGATTGGTTTTGCATGGTTGATCTTTACTTATGGTCACTACTTTGAACATTGGTTATTTGGTGGCGATGTTCGATTATTTATGGCTAATGTGGGCATCGACTTTGATCAGAGAAATGCGTTAATAGTCGGCTTTGCGATGGGTTTTGCGGTGATCCCCACCATTTTTACCATTGCGGAAGATGCCATCTTCTCGGTACCAAAACACTTATCCGATGGTGCCAGCGCACTTGGAGCAACCCCGTGGCAATGTTTAACTACTGTTGTTTTAGTGACCGCATCTCCCGGGATCTTTTCGGCGGTGATGATGGGGTTAGGGCGTGCCGTCGGTGAAACCATGATCGTTCTGATGGCAACCGGTAATACCCCAGTAATGGATTGGAATATTTTTGAAGGCATGCGAACCTTATCGGCCAATGTTGCGATTGAGATGCCAGAGTCAGAAGTCGGTAGCTCTCATTTTCGGTTATTGTTTTTATCAGCTTTCTTATTATTTGTATTTACTTTTGTCGTCAACTCGATAGCTGAGCTAATCCGTCAGCGTTTAAGGGATAAATACAGTGCGTTATAGATCAATATCTATGTTTAAGGTTTCGTCATGCTAAGCCGTTACAGATTCAGTTGGATTAAATCAGGTAACCCTTGGGTATGGCTGACGGCTGGTGCTGTCAGTATTAGCCTTATTTCAGTATTAGGCTTACTGCTATTAATTGGTTGGAAGGGGCTGGTGTACTTTTGGCCGGCCCCTTTATATCAATGGCAAGATGCACAAGGACAACGCTTGATCGGCCAAGTCTATCAACGAGATCATGTATCACTGGATCAACTGTCAGAACAAGACAGACCGTGGCCAGAACAAGTAATGAAAGCGGAGCAGGCCGAGCGTTTATCGATAAAAGTGGCCAATCGTGATATTTACCCGCGCGATTTTATTTCGGTGTTAGCGATAGATTTACACCATCAAGTAACTCCGCAAGATCTTGCTGTTTTCGAACGTACACGTTCTGGGGACTTTTTTGGCCAACCCGTCGCATTTGAAAATAAAGGTCAGTCTTATCAAGACTCACTGCCTCAGCGCATTTCGACTGCCATAAAAAGTGCCGATGAGGTTCGGGAAAAGATCGATGATATTTTACAAAATGAATTGCACTTCGTTACTCAAAAACTGAATGAATTACGAGCTGAAAAAAGAGCTAAACAGCAAAAAGGTCAAGCAACATCAGCCTACCTTAAAACTTTTGAACAGCGACAAAGTGGATTAGAAGTTAGGTTTAATCAGGCAGAAAGCAAGATTTTAGCACTGCAAGATCAGTTATCATCGGCGCGAGTACGAGTCAAAGACATGCAAGGGGAGATCATTTCCTTGCCTTTAGACTCAATATTGGATGCTTGGTACCCCAACGACATGAGATTGGGAGAAAAGGTACATCATTGGGTTAAACAAGTTGGAAAGTTTTTACTTGATAACCCAAGAGAGTCGAATTCAGAAGGTGGGGTATTTCCTGCCATTTTCGGTACAGTGTTATTAGTTATTATCATGTCAGTGGTCGTTATGCCGCTTGGTGTGATTGCTGCGATTTATCTGCATGAGTACTCCAGAAATACCATGCTGACACGACTAATTCGAATCTCAGTGGTTAATCTCGCCGGTGTACCATCGATAGTCTATGGCGTGTTTGGTTTAGGTTTCTTTGTCTACACCATAGGTAGCTCAATTGATGAGTTGTTTTACTCTGATACCTTACCTACACCGACGTTTGGTACTCCCGGTTTGCTATGGTCTGCGATGACGTTAGCAATATTAACGTTACCTGTAGTGATTGTTGCTACAGAAGAAGGGTTGGCTCGGGTACCAAATTCAGTGCGACATGGCTCTTATGCTCTAGGGGCAACCAAATTTGAAACGCTATGGCGTACCGTGTTGCCAATGGTGAGTCCTGCGATCATGACGGGTTTAATTCTTGCGGTTGCAAGGGCGGCAGGGGAAGTGGCCCCTTTGATGCTGGTGGGTGTAGTGAAATTGGCTTCTAATTTGCCGGTTGATGGTAATTTCCCATACCTACATTTAGAAAGAAAATTTATGCATCTTGGTTTTCACGTTTATGATGTGGGTTTCCAAACGCCGAATATTGAAGCGGCAAGGCCATTGGTATTTGCGACGTCATTTTTATTGATCACTGTCGTCGTCGGTCTCAATATTACTGCGATCATGATCCGCAATAATTTACGAGAAAAGTTTAAGATATTAGGAAACGATTAATATGCTTTCGATTCATTCGGCGCTTGGGCATCCTGAACCTTTAGATGTTCATAACCTAACCGAACAACAAACGGCGATTTCTATTGATGATTTGAACTTGTTTTACCATAAAGCTCAAGCCTTGAAAGATATTAGCATGCGTATTCCTAAAGGGCAGGTGACCGCTTTTATCGGACCTTCTGGTTGTGGTAAATCGACCTTATTGCGCTGTATCAACCGCATGAATGATTTGGTAGATGGTTGCCGAGTGGAAGGTGAGGTTCTTTTAAACGGCAATAATATTTACCACCCTAGTGTTGATGTCGCGAGTTTGCGTCGACGAGTGGGGATGGTATTCCAACGGCCTAATCCTTTCCCTAAATCGATTTATGAAAATGTGGTGTATGGGTTACGTTTGCAAGGCATAAAAGATTCTCGTTCTTTAGATGATGCGGTTGAGCGTTCATTACGTGCGGCAGCCTTATGGACTGAGGTCAAAGATCGTTTACATGAAAATGCCTTTGGATTATCTGGTGGTCAGCAGCAACGCTTAGTGATTGCTCGCGCTATCGCCATTGAGCCTGAAGTATTATTACTTGATGAGCCGACATCCGCTTTGGATCCGATTTCGACGTTGACGATTGAAGAGCTGATCTCAGAATTAAAAACCAAATACACCGTGGTGATTGTTACGCATAATATGCAGCAAGCCGCGCGAGTCAGTGATCACACCGCTTTTGTGCATATGGGACAGCTGGTGGAGTATAGCGATACCGATTCAATTTTCACTTCGCCAAAAATGAAGAAAACCGAAGATTACATTACGGGACGATACGGTTAATCTATTGTCAGTAAATAAGTAATGGTAAATAAGGATTTAAAATAGCATGCAACTTGGTCGTCATATTTCAGGGCAGTTTAATGTCGAACTAGAGTCTATTCGTACTCACGTATTGGCGATGGGCGGCTTAGTTGAAGAGCAGCTTTCTCTGGCATTACACGCGCTGTATAAACACGATTCTCAATTAGCCACTAAGGTTAAGCGTAATGATGACAAAGTGAATCAAATGGAAGTGGCGATTGATGAAGCTTGTACGCGCATTATTGCTAAAAGGCAGCCAACCGCAAAAGATCTACGTCTGGTGATGGCGATCATTAAAACCATTTCAGATCTGGAACGAATTGGTGATGTTGCGACTAAGTTGAGTTATGTCGCACAAGAAGCGTTTGCCCCGAAACAAGAAACCTTGATTGTTTCAGTCGAAGCGTTTGGGCGCATGGCGGTCAATATGTTGCATCAAGTGTTAGATGCTTTTGCTCGCATGGATGTACAAGCAGCAGCGGCGGTGTATCGTATGGATGATGAGCTGGATGCGGAGCACAAAAAAGTTCAGCAGCAGATGATTGACTTTATGATGCAAGATCCTAGCTCGGTACCAAAAGTCATGCAGATAGTTGCTTGTGCTCAATCGATAGAAAGAGTCGGCGATCGCTGCCAGAACATCTGTGAATACATTATCTATTTCGTCAAAGGAAAAGACGTTCGTCATGATAAAGACTACTTAGAGTCTTTAGTTAAAGAGTAATAGTTTCTTTTCCCAATCATAAAGCGACCCACAGTGTATGAAGTGAGGTCGCCATTTTTATTCGATTGTAATGTCAGTCTTGAAATGCCAATTTTTTAAATACAACTGATAGCGTGCTTAACCGCTTCAATGGTTTGTTTACTGGTTACCGGAATCGCAAAGTCATCGACTGAATCTGATCCCATTTTAGCGCTATCAGCGTGCAATTTCATGTGACTAGGGCGAGTAGTTTTTCCTGAAAGGTGAATCTCGTGGATGCCGGTTTTCTGGATTATTTGTGCCGCATTATCAATGTTGACACCTGCGCCAGCCATAATCGAAAATCGGCCTTGAGCTTGTTCAACCATTTCTGCGATAACGTGAATGCCTTGTTCTGCGGTGCTTGCCAGCCCTGAGGTTAATATACGCTCACAACCTAGTGCTGCGATATCTTCTAATGCTTGTTTAGGATCTCGACATTGATCGATAGCTCGGTGAAAAGTCACGCCCATACCTGAAGCAGCTTCGATAAGACGCTGACATGTTGCTTTATCCACATCACCTTCTGCGGTAAGTGCACCAATTACAATGCCTTGCAAGCCCGCTTGTTTGGCGCAAAGCACATCTTCTAGCATAGATTCAACATCTTGTTCGCTATACAGAAAGTCACCTTGGCGAGGGCGAATCATGGCGTAAACCGGAACACTTGAGTATTGCGCGGCTTTCTTCATAAAACCATAGCTAGGGGTTAAGCCACCTAACGCAAGCGATGAGCATAGTTCAATACGAGTCGCACCACCTTCAATCGCAAGGTGTAGGGATTCTAAGTTATCAATACAAACTTCTAATTCAATGGTCATGATAGGCTCTAAGCTAAAAAGTGATGGTGTATTGTAAAACAAAAAAAGCCCCGCACAATGGCGGGGCTCAATAAACCGTTTAGGCTAAATTATTTTTTGCCTAGGTCATCTGAGTGCTCAGATAGGAATGAAGCAACACCTTTTGGAGATGCGTCCATACCTGCTTTACCTTCTTCCCACTGTGCTGGGCAAACTTCACCGTGTTTTTGGTGGAAGTTTAGTGCGTCAACCATACGTAGCATTTCATCAATGTTACGACCTAGAGGAAGATCGTTAACCACTTGGTGACGAACAAGACCGTCTTCGTCGATTAGGAAAGAACCACGGAAAGCAACGCCTGCTTCTGGGTGCTCAACATCGTATGCTTTAACGATTTCGTGTTTAACGTCAGCAACTAGAGGGTATTTAACTTGACCGATACCGCCGTCAGCGATAGCAGTGTTACGCCATGCGTTATGTGAGAATTGTGAATCGATAGAAACACCGATTACTTCAACGCCTTTAGCTTGGAAATCTTCGAAACGCTTGTCGAAAGCGATTAGCTCTGATGGGCAAACGAATGTGAAGTCTAGAGGGTAGAAGAAAACAACGGCTTTCTTGCCTTTAGTGAATTCTGCAAAGTTGAATGTATCAACAATTTCACCGTTACCTAGAACTGCTGCAGCTGTGAAATCTGGGGCTTGACGACCTACTAGTACCATTTTATTGCTCCTAAATTTTTCTTTGGTATAAAAATCAACACTCAAACTTCTGTGTCTGAGTTTTGTTTCAACGAGACAAACTATAGTACAAGTTGTAGTATGAAAAAAAGCGAAATAAACCGATTAACTTCATCGAAAAAAACGATTATCTCTAATTTGTGATCACAGCATGATTTCACCACAACTTCATCGAAATTTAATATGACTAAATGGCCAAGTTTAAAACAGCTACATTATCTCGTGACACTTTATGAAACGCGTCACTTTAGTGAGGCAGCAGAGCGCTGTTTTGTTAGCCAATCGACCTTAAGTAAAGGTATCCAAAATTTAGAATCTTTAATTGGTTGCCCACTTTACGAAAAAAAAGACAAAAAGAGCCCGCTGGTTTTTACTCTAGCGGGTAAGCAAGTGGTGAAACAAGGGCGGGAGCTCTTAGCCAAAAGCCAAGATTTACTTGAATTAGGATCGCTGTGCCAGGGCAATAATATGCAAGGGCAACTACGAGTTGGCTGCATTCCGACTATTGCGCCTTTTTTACTCGGTGATTTGGTACAAGAAGTCAATCAACGCTTTCCGCAACTGACTTTATTATTACGTGAAGATACTACGACCAATTTATTAAAAGCTTTGCGTAATGGCGATTTGGATGTGTTGATCTTGGCGATGCCGGTGGAGATTGACGGAATGGAATGTCGAATTGTTGGCCAAGATCCGTTTCGTATGATCATCAGCCGAGAGCAGGCCGATTCGATCCGCATTCCTCTGCGCTATGATGACTTGCCGGATGAATCGGTGTTCTTGCTTGAAAATGAACACTGCTTAACCGAGCACGCGGTGTCGGCATGTAAATTAACCAGAAAAGAAAAAATCAATCCATTCTCTGCCACAAGTTTGCATACCTTAGTGCAAATGGTTGCCAATGGATTAGGCACGACTTTTATTCCTCAAATGGCGATTGACCACGGTTTAGTGGATAACCAAAACATTGTTGTGATTGAGCCGCCGGGGAAAAGTGCTCATCGTCAAATTGGTTTGGTTTGGCGACCAAGCTCGAATCGTACGACGACCTTTGAAACATTAGCTAATGTGGTAGAAGGTTTACTTTGATTCAAAGCCCATCAGTCCTTATACCCAAATAATTTCAAGATGCAGAATTCAGAGCTACCATCCAAGTCTTTAGATAAGGAAGATTGGTGAAGGAATGTAAACACCTTTTGAATCAATCTGACACCGTATAAAGGCTTGGATGGAGCTCCCGGAGGGCAAGTTAAAAACAAGCTTTATGCGGGGTTAAATTAAATAGAGATAGAATGACTATGATCATATTTAATTTGCCTTGCCTAAAACTTGTTTTATTCTTGCTGAAACTCGCATCTTGAAGTTACTTGGGTATATACTAGCGCCAGATTTTTACACCGCTAATATCCAAATTGAATAATTGTTTAGCCTTAAGAAAGTGACCCTTCATGCAAGTATCTGATTTTGACTTCGAACTACCCGATGAGCTCATTGCTCGTTACCCTCAGCCACAGCGTACCGCAAGCCGACTATTACAGTTAGATGGCAATAGTGGCGATCTAACGGATGGGAAGTTTACCGATGTGTTGGATCTCGTTCAGCCGGGTGACTTAGTGGTATTCAATAATACGCGCGTTATTCCAGCCCGTGTGTTTGGACGTAAAGCGTCAGGCGGTAAAATTGAAGTTTTAGTCGAGCGAGTATTGGATGAACATTCGATTCTTGCCCATGTGCGTGCGTCAAAATCGCCTAAGCCAGGCAATGCGCTATTTTTAGGTGAAAATGACGAATATCAAGCCACTATGGTTGCACGTCATGATGCATTATTTGAGATTCATTTTGATCATGAAAAAGGCGTATTCGATATTTTGAATGAAATTGGCCACATGCCTCTTCCTCCTTATATTGACCGCCCAGATGAAGATACCGATAAAGAACGTTATCAGACCGTCTATAATCAAAAGCCAGGTGCGGTTGCCGCGCCAACTGCTGGTTTGCATTTTGATAATGAACTTTTAGAGAAAATTAAAGCCAAAGGTGTCGACTTTGCGTATGTGACTCTGCATGTTGGTGCTGGCACTTTTCAGCCAGTTCGTGTCGATGACATTAACGATCACCACATGCATTCTGAATATGTGGAAGTGCCACAAGAAGTGGTTGATGCTATTAACGTAACCAAAGCCCGTGGTGGACGAATTGTTGCCGTGGGTACAACGTCGGTGCGTTCATTAGAAAGTGCCGCGCAAGATGCCAAGCAAAAAGGCACCGAGCTTGTACCATTTTTTGATGATACAGAAATTTTCATCTACCCAGGTTATGAATATCAATTAGTCGATGTACTGATCACTAATTTTCATTTGCCTGAGTCGACCCTAATTATGTTAGTGAGCGCTTTTGCCGGCTATGAGCATGTGATGAACGCTTATCAACATGCTGTAAATAAAGAATATCGCTTCTTCAGTTATGGCGATGCGATGTTTGTAACAAAAAAGCGGTAATGAGTATCTAGTTCCTAGTTTCTAGGATAAAGATGAGAAGCTCATTGCTTGTTGTTACCGCATCGATAAATTTAGTTAAGTAGTAAATGTTTAGCGCATGACTTTCTAGGGACCGGGAACTAGGGTCTAGAAACCTAGCGCTTTTATACCGTTGGACTGTTTATCCGACATTTTGGAGGCTTCGTGAAATACGAACTAATTAAAAAAGACGGCGTTGCTCGTCGTGGACGCTTAACCTTTAAGCGCGGCTCTGTTGAAACCCCTGCATTTATGCCTGTGGGTACTTACGGTACAGTAAAAGGCATGACGCCAGAAGAAGTGAAAGATACTGGCGCAGAGATCTTACTAGGTAATACTTTCCACTTATGGCTTCGTCCTGGTCAAGAGGTCATGAAATTACATGGTGACTTGCATGACTTCATGAACTGGCAAGGCCCTATCTTGACCGATTCAGGCGGCTTCCAAGTATTTAGCTTAGGTAAAATGCGCAAAATCACCGAAGAAGGTGTGCACTTCCGTAACCCTGTGAATGGCGATCGCATTTTCATGGACGCGGAAAAGTCGATGGAAATTCAAAAAGATCTTGGTTCTGACATCGTAATGATTTTCGATGAATGTACGCCATATCCTGCGACCTATGAAGAAGCGCGTAAGTCGATGGAAATGTCATTACGCTGGGCGCAACGTAGTCGTGACCATTTCGATAAGCTTGAAAATCCAAATTCTCTATTCGGGATTGTTCAAGGTGGCGTGTACGGTGATTTACGTGACGTTTCAGTGAAAGGCTTAACGGAAATTGGCTTTGATGGCTACGCGGTGGGTGGTCTTGCGGTTGGTGAACCGAAAGAAGATATGCACCACATGTTAGAGCATACTTGCCCACAACTACCGGAAGACAAACCTCGTTACTTAATGGGAGTTGGCAAACCGGAAGATTTAGTTGAAGGTGTACGTCGTGGTATTGATATGTTCGACTGTGTGATGCCAACTCGAAATGCGCGTAACGGGCATCTGTTTGTAACAGGTGGCGTAATTAAGATTCGTAATGCGTCACATAAAACGGATACATCACCGCTTGATCCACACTGTGATTGTTACACTTGTAAGAATTACTCGAAGTCTTATTTACATCATCTTGATCGTTGTAACGAGATTTTAGGTGCACGTTTAAACACCATCCATAATCTTCGTTATTACCAACGTTTAATGGCAAGCATTCGCCTTGCAATTGATGAAGATCGTTTCGAAGAATTTGTACAAGAGTTCTACGCTCGTCGTGATCGAGAAGTACCACCATTACAAAAAGAACTACGAATGAGTGATTCATCACAATAACATCGTATTTTAAATGGGTTAAGCTGCTCTTTGCCTTGAAAAAAGTAGAGAGCACCCCAATCTAAAAACAAATTATCAAAATCAGAAAAAGGAAATGTTTTAATGAGCTTATTTATTTCAGAAGCACACGCTGCAAGTGCTGGCCCAGCTGGCGGTGGTATGGAAATGTTCATCATGCTTGGTATGTTTGCGTTGATCTTCTATTTCATGATCTACCGCCCTCAAGCAAAACGAGTAAAAGAGCATAAAAACCTAATGGCTGCGATGTCAAAAGGTGATGAAGTGATTACTGGTGGTGGCCTTGTGGGTAAAATCGTTAAGATTTCTGACGATAACGACTACATCCTACTAGCTTTAAATGAAAACAATGAAGTAACAATCAAAAAAGATTTCGTTACGGCTGTGCTACCTAAGGGTACACTTAAATCTCTTTAATTATAGTTAGTTAGCTATAAAAGCTAAAGGATACCCGCTGTGCTAAACCGTTACCCGTTATGGAAGTATCTGATGGTGGCTGCTGTCATCTTAATCAGCGCGCTATACGCTCTTCCAAATATTTACGGTGAAGATCCTGCGGTACAAGTCACTGGGGCGCGCGGCGCCTCAGTTGACATGTCTACACTGGATTCTATTAATACCGTATTAAAAGAAAACGATCTTGAACCCCAGTCTGTTGCACTAGAAAACGGTTCTGTTCTCATTCGTTTCAAAGATACTGATTCTCAAATCAGTGCTCGCGATGTAATCAACCAATCGATGGGTAAAGATTATATCGTTGCTTTAAACCTTGCCCCAGCGACGCCGAGCTGGCTTGATTCAATCGGTGCAACCCCAATGAAGCTTGGCCTTGATTTACGTGGTGGCGTTCACTTCTTAATGGAAGTGGATATGGATGCTGCGATGGAAAAACTTGTTGGCCAACAAGAAGAATCTTTCCGTAGCGATCTTCGTGATGAACGTATTCGTTACCGTGCTATCCGACCTTTAGGTAAAGATGCCGTAGAAGTTGTTTTACGTAATGAAGAACAACTTGATCAAGCGAAAAGCATTCTTTCTGATAAGCACCGCGACATGGTGTTTACCGAAGGTAAAAACAACTCATTGATCGCTAAGTTTAATGAAGCTCGCTTACTTGAAATTCGTAACTACGCGGTTGAGCAAAATATTACGATTCTACGCAACCGTGTTAATGAGCTAGGTGTCGCTGAGCCACTTGTTCAACGTCAAGGTGCAAGCCGCATCGTAGTTGAATTACCAGGTGTTCAAGATACTGCTCGCGCTAAAGAAATTCTTGGTGCCACAGCCACGCTTGAATTCCGTGAAGTGGATGGTAAAGCAGACTTAGCGGCAGCAGCAGCCGGTCGTGTACCGCCGGGTAGTGAAGTTAAGTTTGATAAAGATGGCCGCCCGGCCGTACTGAAAAAGCGTGAAATCCTTGGTGGTTCAAGCATTACTGATGCAAGTTCTAGTACCGATGAATATGGTCGCCCTCAAGTAAATATTTCTCTTGATAGTGAAGGCGGCAATAAAATGGCTGACTTCTCAAAGAAAAATATTGGCAAGTTAATGGCGACAGTCTTTACCGAATATAAAGACAGCGGCAAACGTACGCCAGAAGGTAAAGTGGTATTGGCTAAACACGAAGAAGTGATTAATCAAGCAACCATTCAATCCGCTCTAGGTCGTAGTTTCCGTATTACCGGTATTGATTCAGCGGCAGAAGCGCATAACTTGGCACTATTATTACGTGCTGGTGCTTTGATTGCGCCTATTTCTATTGTGGAGGAACGCACCATTGGTCCATCAATGGGGCAACAAAACATTGATAAAGGTATTCAAGCCTGTGTTTGGGGTATGGTGGCAGTAATGCTATTTACCCTGATCTATTACCGTCGATTTGGTTTTATTGCCAATATGGCACTAATGGCTAACCTAGTGTTAATTATTGGTGTGATGTCGTTGATCCCTGGGGCAACAATGACCTTGCCGGGTATTGCCGGTATTGTATTAACGGTTGGTATGGCAGTCGATGCGAACGTTCTTATCTTTGAGCGGATACGTGAAGAGCTAAAAGAAGGGCGTAGTCCTCAACAAGCGATTCACCAAGGTTATGCCAATGCCTTTAGTACCATTGCAGATGCAAACATTACCACGCTTATCACCGCAATTATTCTATTTGCAGTGGGTACAGGTGCGATTAAAGGCTTTGCGGTTACTCTGTCTATCGGTATTTTAACGTCTATGTTTACGGCTATCATCGGCACACGTTGTGTGGTTAATCTGATGTATGGCGGCAAGCGTAATATCAAGAAATTGTCGATCTAAGGAAGAGTCATGTTTCAAATATTGAAAGCTAACAAAGCGATCGACTTTATGCGTTGGTCTAAGTTTGCCTTTGTGTTCTCTGGCCTAATGATCGCTGCATCTTTGTTTACCATTTCAACTAAATGGTTTAACTGGGGGCTAGATTTTACTGGTGGTACTTTGATTGAGGTGTCATTTGAACATCCAGCCAACCTACCTGTATTACGTGAATCTCTAGCCAAAGATGGCTTTGCCGATGCCACAGTACAAAACTTTGGTTCTGCGCATGATGTGATGGTGCGTATGCGCCCACGTGAAGATGCAAAAGGTGAAGTAATTGGTAATCAAGTCCTTGAGTCATTAAAGCAAGGTACTGGTGATCAAGTGACACTGAAGCGTATTGAATTTGTTGGACCTAACGTTGGCGATGAATTAGCCGAAGCGGGCGGTTTAGCGATTCTGATTTCGCTTCTTTGTATCTTAATGTATGTATCGATGCGTTTTGAGTGGCGTTTGTCTGCTGGTGCGGTATTAGCACTAGCGCACGATGTAACCATTACTCTCGGTATATTCTCATTGCTACAAATTGAGATTGATTTGACCATCGTAGCAGCGCTATTGACGGTAGTCGGTTACTCACTCAATGATACCATCGTAGTATTTGACCGCATCCGTGAGAACTTCCGCAAGATGCGTAATGGTCTACCGGGTGATATCATGAATCATTCAATCACGCAAACATTGAGCCGTACCTTGATTACCTCTGGTACAACTTTGTTTGTGGTTATTGCTCTGTTTACTCAAGGTGGGGCGAATATTCACGGTTTTGCACTAGCATTATTGCTTGGTATTACCGTAGGTACTTACTCGTCAATTTATGTGGCTTCTGCACTAGCATTGAAACTAGGCTTAACACGTGAGCACTTGATGCCAACACAAGTTGAGAAAGAAGGCGCTGACCAAGAGTCAATGATCCCTTAATCGGACATCAGTTCAAAAACAAAGGCTTTGAGTTTTTCGCTCAAAGCCTTTTTTATATCGAGCAACGCACACACAAAAACGCCCGCTGAGAATATCAGCGGGCGTTTATTTTACTCTACTATGAAGGGATGAATTACTTCATCATACCTTCGTTAGAATGTTCACGAACGTGTTTTAGGATGTGTTTCACACCACGTGCGCTTGAAGCGACTATGTTACCAGAAGCTAGGTAGTTAGTACCGCCAGCGAAATCAGTCAAGATAGCACCCGCTTCACGAGCGATAAGTTCACCTGCTGCGATATCCCAAGGTTTCAAACCTAGTTCAAAATAACCATCAACACGGCCAGACGCTAAGTAACATAAATCTAGGGCTGCAGAACCAGTACGACGGAAGTCTGAACATTCTGAGAATAGGCCACCAACGATTTTTACAAAGCTTTCTGCATGTTGTTTTTGTTTAAATGGGAAGCCAGTAGCAAGAATAGCGCCATTCAAATCTTTAATTGGGTTAATACGTAGACGAGCGTTGTTTAATTGTGCGCCAGAACCACGTTGAGCGGTAAACAGCTCATTACGAATTGGATCGTAAACACACGCAACTTCAGTTTTACCGCGCATACGCACAGCAATTGAAACAGAGAAGTGAGGGAAACCTTTTACAAAGTTATTCGTGCCATCCAGTGGGTCAATGATCCATTGAACATCAGTATCTTTACCTTCGATAGAACCGCCTTCTTCACCAACGATGCAGTGATCAGGGTAAGACTTCTTGATGGTATCGATAATCAGTTGTTCTGCTTCTTTGTCGACGTTTGTGACAAAGTCGTTCTGACCTTTTTGAGTCGATTCAATCTTGTCAGTATTTTCTAATGATTTTGCAATATGGTTGCCAGCCATTCGTGCAGCACGAATAGCGATATTTAGCATAGGATGCATATAATTTTCCCAACGGATGTTAAAGAACGAAAAAGCGGCGTGCAGTATACCAGAGTTTATCTAAATAGAAAGCGTCTATTTTTTGCTCATTCGTAAGTTGTCTCGATTAAGGTAGCATTTATTTAGTTTGGAGTATGGTATTATGCGGCTAATTTTCACTATGACGAAGACTGCAATGTTAGACAACGTAAAAGTAATTTTAGTCGGCACCTCACATTCTGGGAATATAGGTTCTGCGGCAAGAGCAATGAAGGTGATGGGGCTAACCGAATTAGTCTTAGTGGCACCACAGTGTCAAGTTGATGAACAGACACTTTCTTTGGCATCTGGTGCTGGTGATGTTGCGGAAAATGCACGCATTGTAGAAACGCTAGATGAAGCCGTGTCAGACTGTGCATTAGTGGTTGGATCAAGTGCTCGTTCTCGTACGCTTGAATGGCCAATGCTTGAGCCTCGCGAATGTGGTGAGAAATTTATTCAAGAAGCAGAAAAAGGCAAAGTTGCTTTAGTGTTTGGCCGTGAAAGAACCGGACTAACCAATGAAGAACTGCAAAAGTGCCATTATCATGTCTGTATTCCGGCAAACCCTGAATATAGCTCGCTTAATCTAGCGATGGCGGTACAGACTTTAAGTTATGAGATCCGCATGGCTTGGCTTAACAAACAAGCAGGGCAGTATCCGGAACCAATCGCTGAAGAGTACCCAAGGCATAAAGAATTAGAGTTATTTTATCAGCACCTTGAAAACACCATCTTGAAGACCCAGTTTATCTCTAAAGATAAGCCAAATCTGGTGATGAATAAATTACGTCGCTTGTTTAGTCGTTCTCGTCCTGAGGTTCAAGAATTAAACATGTTGCGAGGTATTCTAACCTCGATTGAAAAGTCTATTCCTGAGAAAAAATAGTTACTTATGAATACCTGACTAAAATGGTCAAATTAATACTTGACCATTTTAGTCGGGTATGGAATTATAGTCTCCACATACTTACTGTGGGTACGGTTCATATGAGACTTACATCAAAAGGAAGATACGCGGTAACAGCAATGTTGGATGTAGCTTTACATTCAAATCAAGGACCTGTGCCGTTAGCGGATATTTCAGAGCGCCAAGGGATTTCACTATCTTACTTGGAGCAACTTTTTTCACGATTACGTAAAGCCGGCTTAGTAGCGAGCGTACGTGGTCCTGGTGGTGGCTACCGCCTTGGTATCGAAGCGGATCAGATCGCAGTAGGTACTGTGATTTCAGCCGTTGATGAATCGGTAGATGCAACAAAATGTCAAGGTAAAGGCGATTGCCAAAGTGGCGTACGCTGCTTAACTCATACCTTGTGGCATGATTTAAGTGCTCGCATTAGTGAGTTCTTAGATGGTATTACGCTTGGTGAGCTTATGATGAACAATGAAGTTCTTGATATCTCTGAGCGTCAGAATATTGAACTAATAGTGAATAACAGCTTTGGTAATAACAATTACGCCTCAGAAAAGAATGATAAAGCGGACACTGTTGGTATGAATGCTCACCTTTAACGTGAGCGAAAAGTTTTCACATTGGAGTAAAGAATGAAACTGCCTATTTATTTTGACTATTCAGCAACATGTCCCGTTGACCAGCGTGTAGCTGAAAAGATGGTTCAATTTATGACGATGGATGGCACCTTTGGTAACCCAGCATCGCGTTCTCACCGATTTGGTTGGCAGGCAGAAGAAGCGGTTGATCATGCTCGTGAGCAAGTTGCAGACATCTTAAATGCAGACCCACGTGAAATAGTATTTACTTCTGGTGCGACAGAATCAGATAACCTTGCGATTAAAGGTGCTGCACACTTTTATGGTAAGCAAGGTAAGCATATCATCACTTGCAAAACTGAGCATAAAGCTGTGCTAGACCCATGTCGCCAGCTAGAGCGCGAAGGTTATGAAGTGACGTATCTTGAACCTGAAAGTAATGGCTTGATTAATATCGAAACATTTAAAGCCGCATTACGTGAAGATACGGTGTTAGTTTCTATCATGCACGTCAACAATGAAATCGGTGTTATTCAAGATATCAAAGCGATTGGTGAATTATGTCGTGCAAACAAAACGATTTTTCATGTCGATGCTGCGCAATCAGCAGGTAAATTACCTATTGATACCAAAGAATTAAAAGTTGATTTAATCTCCTTGTCGGCGCATAAGATTTATGGCCCTAAAGGTATCGGTGCACTTTATGTTCGCCGTAAACCGCGTATTCGTTTAGAAGCACAAATGCATGGTGGTGGTCATGAGCGAGGTTTTCGTTCAGGTACTTTAGCAACCCATCAAATCGTGGGTATGGGCGAAGCCCTTGCAGTTGCTAAGCAGGATATGAAAAAGGATTACGATCATGCATTAGCATTACGTAATCGCTTGTTAGACGGCATCAAAGATATGGAAGCGGTGACAATTAATGGCGATCTTGAGCAACGCCTACCAAACAACTTAAACGTAAGCTTTGCGTTTGTTGAAGGTGAATCATTGTTGATGGCATTAAAAGACCTTGCGGTATCTTCGGGTTCGGCATGTACATCTGCTAGCCTTGAGCCTTCATACGTACTACGTGCGTTAGGACTAGATGATGAATTGGCACACAGCTCAGTTCGTTTCTCTTTTGGTCGTTTCACTACTGAAGAAGAAATTGACTATGCCGTTAAACAAATTCGTGTAGCAGTAGACAAACTCCGTGACATGTCACCACTATGGGACATGTACAAAGAAGGGATTGATTTGAACACCGTTGAGTGGGCTCATCATTAATCTCAAGGAAGTAGAAGATTCGAGGTAAATATTATGGCGTATAGCGAAAAAGTAATCGAACATTATGAGAACCCACGTAACGTCGGTTCTTTTGATAAAGAAGATCCTTCTATCGGTAGTGGTATGGTTGGTGCTCCTGCTTGTGGTGACGTGATGAAACTACAAATTAAAGTATCAGCAGAAGGCATTATCGAAGATGCGAAATTTAAAACCTATGGTTGTGGTTCTGCCATTGCATCAAGCTCATTGGTAACAGAGTGGGTTAAGGGCAAAAGCTTAGATGAAGCGGCTTCAATTAAAAACGCTGAAATCGCAGAAGAATTGGCATTACCACCAGTAAAAGTTCACTGTTCAATTCTTGCAGAAGATGCAATTAAAGCGGCAGTGTCGGATTATAAAAAGAAACATCAGCAGTAATGTTAAATCAAGGGAAGGGCTCTCCTTTCCCTATTTAACTTAGGCATATTTTTTATTTTCACCCTATTTATTGATATACACAAGGTTGCAGTATGGCCATCACCATGACAGACGCGGCAGCAAATCGCGTAAGAACATTCTTGGAAAACCGAGGCAAGGGCATTGGTCTTCGTTTAGGTGTAAGAACCACTGGGTGTTCAGGCATGGCTTATGTTTTAGAGTTTGTCGATCAACTTAATGAAGAAGATCAAGCTTTTGAACATGATGGGGTAAAGATTATTATAGATCCTAAAAGTTTAGTTTACCTCGATGGCACCGAACTTGATTTCGTCAAAGAGGGGCTAAATGAAGGCTTTCAGTTTAATAACCCTAATGTGAAAGGTGAATGTGGTTGTGGTGAAAGCTTCAACGTATAATCCTTCATAATAGGTACGATGGCACTCTAATTAGGGTGCCATTGCCATTTTAAGACGTCAGCGATGTGTGAATACCATGTGACTGGCTAGCATTAGGCACGAGTTATTACCATGAACCATTTTGAATTATTTGGCTTACCTAACCAATTTGAGTTAGATAATAATACCTTGTCTGAAACGTTTCGTGATCTCCAGCGTCGTTTTCATCCTGATAAGTTTGCCTCCGCTTCTGAGCGAGACCGATTAATGTCTGTGCAGAAAGCGGCAGAAATTAACGATGCCTATCAAACCTTAAAATCTCCTATTTCTCGAGCTGAATATATCCTTGCTCTACAAGGAGTTGATATTCGCGCTGAACAGCAGACAATGAGTGATCCAATGTTCTTAATGGAACAGATGGAATTGCGAGAAGAAATTGAAACTATCGCTCAATCTGATGAGCCAGAAAGTGCTTTATTTGATTTCGATAGTAAAATTCAAACAATGTATCAGCAGCAACTCGTACAATTAAAAACACAGCTTGAAAGTGAGCAGTGGGATAGTGCTGCGGATGGCGTTCGAAAGCTTAAGTTTGTTAATAAATTAAGATATGAAATCGAGCAACTTGAAGATAAGTTGCTTGGCTAAAGCTTTAGAGTTAAAGCTCTTTTAATCTTTAATCTCTATTAGCCAATATAGAAAGGATAGTTCCGAATATGCTACTTCAAATTGCAGAACCTGGTCAAAGTGCCGCACCACATGAGCATAAGTTTGCCGTAGGGATTGATTTAGGTACTACCAACTCTCTTGTTGCCGCAGTAAGAAGTGGCTCATGCACTCCTTTGGTTGATGAAAACCAAAAAGCAATTTTGCCTTCAGTGGTTCATTATTCTCAAGATGGCGTGTCAGTCGGCGCGCAGGCAAAACAAAAAGCGCAACAAGACCCCAAAAATACCATTAGTTCAGTGAAACGTCTTATTGGTCGTTCACTTGATGACGTTCAATCTCGTTATGCTGATCTACCTTATCAATTTCAAGCCAGTGATAATGGTTTACCACTTATTCAAGTGCCTACGGGGTTAGTCAATCCTATTCAGGTTTCGAGTGAAATTTTAAAAAGCTTAGTTGAGCGAGCGGAAAGTACTCTAGCCCATGAGATTGAAGGCGTAGTGATCACCGTTCCTGCTTATTTTGATGATGCTCAGCGCGCAGGTACTAAAGATGCTGCCGAGTTAGCTGGTTTGAAAGTTCTTCGTTTATTAAACGAACCAACCGCTGCGGCGATCGCTTATGGCTTAGATTCAGGCCAAGAAGGTGTGATCGCGGTTTATGACCTAGGTGGTGGTACTTTTGATATCTCACTACTACGTCTATCAAAAGGTGTATTTGAAGTGCTGGCTACAGGCGGCGACTCTGCACTAGGTGGTGATGACTTTGATGATCTTTTATTGGATTACTTTAAACAGCAAGTTGGTCAGCTTGATAAATTAAGTGCCGAGCAGCACCGAGTGTTATTGGATGCGGCCACTCAAGCAAAGATTGGTTTGTCAGATAATGAACAAGTTAACGTTGAAGTGCTTGGCCAAACTATCACATTAACTCGTGAGCAATTTAATGACATTATTCAGCCTCTGGTTAAAAAGACCTTATTATCGTGTCGTCGTGCATTAAAAGATGCCGATGTTACCGCTGAAGATGTCAGTGAAATCGTGATGGTAGGCGGTTCAACTCGTACTCCTCTTGTTCGGACTATGGTTGGTGAGTTTTTCGGCCGTACACCTTTGACTAGTATTAACCCTGATGAAGTCGTGGCAATTGGTGCTGGTATTCAAGCGGATATTCTCGTCGGTAATAAACCCGATTCAGATATGCTGTTATTGGATGTGATCCCGCTTTCCCTTGGTATTGAAACCATGGGGGGCTTGGTTGAGAAAATCATTCCACGCAATACCACTATCCCTGTCGCTAAAGCGCAAGAGTTCACCACATTCAAAGATGGTCAAACCGCCATGTTAGTTCACGTCGTGCAAGGTGAACGTGAAATGGTTGATGATTGTCGTTCATTAGCTCGTTTTACTCTAAACGGTATTCCGCCAATGAAAGCGGGGGCTGCACATATCCGAGTGACTTATCAGGTCGACGCTGATGGTTTGTTGTCAGTGACTGCAATGGAGAAGAGCACTGGCGTACAAGCGGATATTCAGGTGAAACCTTCTTACGGTTTAAGTGATACTGAAATCGCCGATATGCTGAGATCTTCAATGACTCATGCTAAAGAAGACATGCATGCTCGTGCGTTAGCGGAACAGAAAGTTGAAGCAGATCGAGTGATTGAAGGTCTACTGGTTGCCTTGCAAGAAAATGGTGAAGAGCTACTAAGTAAAGAAGAATACTTAGCACTAGAAGATTCGGTAAGAACCTTGATCCAACTACGTAATGGCCAAGATGCTGATGCCATTGAGCAAGGAATTAAAGACACTGATAAAGTAAGCCAAGAGTTTGCATCGCGTCGAATGGATGTATCAATTCGCGCGGCATTAGCCGGACAGTCAGTCGATAATATTTAATTAATGGATATTGGTTAAGAGTACTTAACCAATGCATAGACAATATATTATGAGTAAAGCGTACTTATAATAACTCTATTGAAGTAGGATGAATTATGCCTAAGATTGTTGTATTACCTCACGAAGATTTATGCCCTGAAGGTGCTGTATTAGAAGCACAAACAGGGGAATCCGTATTAGATGTCGCATTGAAAAATGGTATTGGCATTGAGCATGCTTGTGAAAAATCATGTGCCTGTACAACTTGTCATATTGTGATTCGTGAAGGCTTTGATTCATTAGAAGAAAGTGAAGAATTAGAAGATGATATGCTAGATAAAGCATGGGGACTGGAGCCTGAATCTCGTTTAGGCTGTCAGGCGAAAGTCGCAGAGCAAGATTTGGTGGTTGAAATCCCTCGCTATACCATCAACTTAGCATCGGAAAATCATTAATAATATCTGGTAGAGCAAGGAGTAGTACATGGGATTAAAATGGACGGATTCACAAGATATAGCCATTGAACTCGCGGAAAAATTTCCAGATCTCGATCCTCAAACCGTACGTTTTACGGATATGCACCAATGGATCACAGAGCTTGAGGATTTTGATGACGAGCCAAATCGTTCCAATGAAAAAATCTTAGAAGCTATTTTACTGTGTTGGTTAGATGAAATTTAACCCTAGATAACGATAACATACTAGATTTTCATTTATAGAAAGCCTCTTCGGAGGCTTTTATTTTGTTTGAAACTTATTAAGTAGAAATAGTGATTATATCTAGTACAAAGAAAGGTCAAAGTCACAAGTTATCACGGCTATTATGATACTTGTGATGATTCGCATTATGATATAGCTTAGCTTTAAATCTAATTTATATACCCAAGTAATTTCAAGATGCGAGCTTATAGAGCAAACTTTGTGCTCGTTCTTTTCTCAAATAATGACAGCCTATTTGGTTTTAAGGGCTCCCTAGACATTTAGGTAAGGAGTAAAAATGTCAACACAACTATCAGTGAGTATTACTCGTGAAGCGGCTCCATCTCAATGGGGTGAAAAGGCACTACTTTCTTTTTCTGCCGACGGTGCGATTGTTCACTTGCTATCAGCATCTGATTTTGATTCGGCGCAACGTGCAGCACGCAAACTAGCCTCACAAGGCATTAAACATGTTGAGCTAACCGGTGAAGATTGGGATTTGGAAACGATCTGGGTTTTCGTTCAAGGTTTCCGTTCTTCTAAAAAAGGTAATACCGTTACTTGGCCTCAGTTAGATAACGAAGCGCAACTAGAGTTAGAAGCGCGTATTAAGGTGACGGATTGGGTTCGTGACATTATTAATAAAAGTGCCGAAGAAGTGGCGCCTCGTCAATTAACGACTATGGCGGGCGAGTTTATAAAATCTTTAGCTCCAGAAGGCAGTGTTAGCTACAAGATCGTAAAAGATAAAGATCTACTAACTGAAGGCTGGGAAGGGATCTATGCTGTAGGGCGTGGCTCTGAGCGTACCTCTGCGATGTTACAGCTAGACTTTAACCCAACCGGCGATGTTGACGCGCCTGTTTATGCTTGTCTGGTCGGTAAAGGCATTACGTTTGATTCGGGTGGCTACAGTATTAAACCATCGGGTTTTATGGATTCAATGAAAGCGGATATGGGCGGCTCTGGTACGATTACCGGAGGATTGGCATTAGCCATCGCTCGTGGTTTGAATAAGCGTGTAAAACTGATCTTATGCTGCGCGGAGAATATGATTTCTGGCCGAGCACTAAAACTCGGTGACATCATTACTTATAAAAATGGCAAGACCGTTGAAGTAATGAATACCGATGCGGAAGGCCGACTAGTACTAGCCGATGGCTTAATGTACGCCAGTGAGCAAAAACCAAAGCTGATTATTGATTGTGCCACCTTAACCGGCGCAGCTAAAAATGCCCTAGGTAACGATTATCATGCTCTACTTACGTTCGACAACAAGCTGGCACAGAAAGCGCTAAAAAGTGCGGAACAGGAATCAGAAGGCTTGTGGCAATTACCGTTAGCTGATTTCCATCGTAACATGCTGCCATCAAACTTTGCTGATATGTCGAATATCTCGTCAGCGGCATATAGCCCAGGCGCAAGTACAGCGGCCGCCTTTTTGTCTTACTTTGTCGAAGATTATAAAAAAGGCTGGTTACACTTTGATTGTGCAGGCACTTACCGTAAATCATCAAGTGACAAGTGGTCAGCTGGAGCGACAGGGATGGGCGTAAGAACGTTAGCTAGAATTTTGATTGAACAAGCAAAATAACGACACAACATAAGTAAAATAACCACAACATAAAGCTTAGGGGGAATCATTTTCTCCCTCTTGCTAACAATGATAAAAATAAGACCAAAGGATTTTATATGGCTTTAGAAAGAACATTTTCAATCATCAAGCCCGATGCGGTTGAACGTAACCTGATTGGTGCCATTTATCAACGAATGGAAAAAGCTGGGTTGTCTATCGTTGCTGCTAAAATGGTACATTTAACTGCAGAGCAAGCGAGTGGTTTTTATGCTGAGCATGAAGGCAAACCGTTTTTTGAGCCGTTAAAAGAATTTATGACATCTGGACCTATTATGGTGCAAGTACTGGAAGGTGAAAATGCCATTGCTCGTTACCGTGAGCTAATGGGAAAAACCAATCCAGACGAAGCGGCTTGTGGCACTTTACGTGCGGATTATGCACTTAGTATGCGTCATAACTCGGTTCATGGCTCGGACAGCCCTGAATCAGCAGCTCGTGAAATTGAGTTCTTTTTCCCGCAATCAGAAATTTGTCCACGCTGACAACTACAGCTTTATTCAGTCAGATAGAATTCCACTATACTTAAGAGACCAATAAGGTCTCTTTTTTTATAGATGCTTTGTATTTTAAATCGTAGTTTTGTTGACGACGTTAATTCACTTGTTGCCTTACTACAACGCCAATTACTTACGTATAGCTATTTGAATTCTACATACTGAACAAACCTTGTTGTGAGTGTATAAACCCTGTACAATTCGCGCCCTTATTTATCGTTCCATTAGTGAGAGAACCATGACCATGACAAAAGTAAATCTGCTGGATTTTGACCGTAAAGGTTTACGCCAGTTTTTTACCGAAGAGCTCAATGAGAAGGCGTTTCGTGCCGATCAGATCATGAAATGGATTTACCATTTTGGCTATGACGATTTCTCACAGATGAATAACATCAATAAAGCACTGCGCAAAAAATTAGAAGAGCGTTGTGAAATTCGTGCGCCTTATGTATCTGAAGCGCAGCATTCAAGTGATGGCACCATTAAATGGGCAATGCGTGTTGGCGATCAAGATGTTGAGACGGTTTACATTCCTGATGGCGATCGCGCTACCTTATGTGTGTCATCTCAAGTTGGTTGTGCACTGGCTTGTACTTTCTGCTCAACGGCGCAACAAGGCTTTAACCGCAATTTAAAAGTGTCAGAAATTGTTGGCCAAATCTGGCGTGCATCGCGTGAAATTGGTTTAGAGAAAGAAACTGGCCGCCGCCCGATTACCAACGTGGTAATGATGGGGATGGGTGAGCCGTTACTGAATATGAAAAACTTGATGCCATCACTAGAGATCATGCTAGATGACCTTGGCTTTGGGTTATCGAAACGTCGTGTAACAGTTTCAACTTCAGGTGTGGTTTCTGGCCTTGATCAAATGACTGGCAACATCGATGTGGCACTTGCTATCTCATTGCATGCGCCTAATGATGAGCTGCGTAGTCAGATTATGCCAATTAACGACCGCTGGAATATTCAAGATTTCTTAGAATCCGTTCGTCGTTATATTGCCACTTCAAATGCCAACCGCGGCAAAGTGACAATTGAGTATGTTTTACTCGATCACGTTAATGATGATATGGAACATGCTAGGCAGCTCGCAGAGTTACTAAAAGATACCCCTGCAAAAATTAATTTAATTCCATTTAACCCTTACCCTGGGTCACCATACAAGAAACCAAGTAATTCTCGTATTGATCGTTTTATGAAAACCTTAATGCAATACGACTACACGGTGACGGTACGTAAAACTCGTGGTGATGATATTGATGCGGCATGTGGTCAACTTGTCGGAGATGTGATCGATCGAACAAAACGTACAAAGCAGAAGCAGCAAGGGGAACCTATTCCAGTAAAAGCCGTCTGATAAATATAGATGGCATTGGTTCCCACTCCTCAATAGGTGGAATCGAATGTTTTCTATAAAAAAGTTAGTTTTTACTTTGGTAGTTAGTTTCTTAGTTGGTTGTGTTACAGTGACTGACAAGCCAAACACTGCTAAGTTTGATAATATAAAGGCGTCGGAAGCAAGAATCTCATTGGGTTTGGGGTACTTGGAAGAAGGCAGTATGGTCAAAGCTCGAGAAAACCTTGAGATGGCCGTCAAATATGCGCCATCTTACTATCGAGCTTTGAATTCGGTAGCGTATTATTATCAAAGAGTTGGCGAATACGAATTAGCTAAAGAGGCTTATGAAGATGCATTGGATAGTTCTCCTAAAAATGGGGATGTCTTAAATAACTACGGTGCATTTTTATGTCGACAAGGCGAGTATGAAAAAGCGGATGAATTTTTTAACCGCGCGATAGAGCAACCTTATTACTACTTAGTGGCAGCTAGTTATGAAAATGCTGGTTTATGCGCCCTAAAAAGTGGTGATAAGGGGAAGGCAAGGAATTATTTTTCTCGAGCTCTTGATCATGATCCCAGCAGGTCTCAGTCGTTATTACAATTGGCTGAGTTGGAAATCGAAAAGGACGAGTTTTCCAATGCTAGGGTTCGACTATTAAAGTTTAATAAGAGATATGGGTACCGTCCAGTTAGCTTAGGCTTGTTAATAAAACTAGAAAACAAAGCCAATAACCCTGAGCTAGTGTCTAAATATGGCAACATACTTAAGACTAAATACCCAGACTCTGTCCAATATCAGAAGTACAGGCAGAATGAGTACTGAAAACAACGAAGTAGAGAAAAAAGCTGACAGCCACAAAATCCTTCCTGGTGAAATGTTACGCCAGAAAAGAGAAGAGTTAGGGTTAACTCAGAAGGACATTGCTGAGCGTTTACGCCTAAAAGTATCTGTGATTGAAAATATCGAAAGTAATCATTTCGATAGCCATCATGTAGCCACATTTATTCGTGGCTATTTTCGATCTTACGCCAAGGCCGTTGGTATCAAAGAGAAAGATATCCTTGCCGCTTTAGAAGAGTCGGGAAGAGGGCAGCATAAAGAGCAGCCAATGCATAGCTTTTCTCAAAAAACCAAGAAACAACAACATGATAGCCGTATCATGCGTTTAACTTGGGGGATCTTAATCGTCATCTTAGGGATCTCATCAGTATGGTGGTGGCAAAATCATCAGCTTGATACCTTATCTCCTTCATCTTTATCCTCACTGCAACAAGAAAGCACAGTGAGCGAGCCTGATGAGTCAACCAGTCACGTACCATCACTGGATACAACAGAAGCCTCAGAGCAAGACTCTAATGATGTTGTGAAAAATCAACCGCAAGAGCTAGAAGCAAATGCGGCGGTGGAGGGACAAGTATCATCTGATGAGGCGAGCACTGATTCAACATCAAGTGCAGTAGAGCCCGCGACAATTGAACCTGCTGAAACAGAAAGCCAAGAAATTGCTCAAATTACGACAGAGCAAAAGAATGACAATATTTTAGCTATGCAATTTAAAGATGATAGCTGGATACAAGTAAAAGATAGCTCAGGCTCGGTCCTTGCGACTGGACTGAAAAAAGCCGGTGAGTCTTTAACCTTAACAGGTAAAGTACCTTACTCAATTATTTTAGGCGCTCCTGAAGGAGTGTCTATTTCGTTAGCCGAAGAACCTGTTGATCTTTCTAAGTATGCACCAGGTAAAGTGGCCCGATTGACATTACCGTAGAATTATTATGCAACACGAATCTCCTATTAAACGACGCAAGTCGACCCGTATTTACGTTGGTAACGTGCCCGTTGGCGACGGTGCACCGATTGCTGTTCAGTCAATGACTAACACTCGTACTACTGATGTTGAAGCAACCGTCGCGCAAATTAAAGCACTTGAAAAAGTGGGCGCTGATATTGTTCGCGTATCGGTACCAACCATGGATGCAGCCGAAGCCTTTAAGCTGATTAAGCAGCAAGTGAATGTTCCTCTTGTTGCGGATATTCACTTTGATTATCGCATCGCGTTAAAAGTAGCTGAATATGGCGTGGATTGTTTACGAATCAACCCTGGTAATATTGGCAACGAAGAACGTATTCGTGCGGTTGTTGACTGTGCTCGCGATAAAAATATTCCAATTCGAATTGGTGTTAATGGCGGCTCTTTAGAAAAAGAAATCCAACAAAAATATGGCGAACCTACGGCGGAAGCATTAGTAGAATCAGCAATGCGCCACGTGGATATTCTTGATCGCCTGAGCTTTGATCAGTTTAAAGTCAGTGTGAAAGCTTCTGATGTCTTCCTAGCCGTTGATTCTTATCGCTTATTGGCTAAACAAATTGATCAACCATTGCACCTAGGGATCACCGAAGCCGGTGGCGCTCGTGCTGGATCTGTTAAATCAGCGGTTGGCCTAGGTATGCTACTAGCGGAAGGTATCGGAGATACACTCCGTATTTCTCTAGCCGCTAATCCTGTTGAAGAAATTAAAGTTGGCTTCGATATCTTGAAGTCACTGCGTATCCGTTCTCGCGGCATCAACTTTATTGCATGCCCTACCTGTTCTCGTCAAGAGTTTGACGTAATAGGAACAGTTAATGCGCTAGAAGAACGTTTAGAAGACATCATTACTCCAATGGATGTCTCTATTATCGGTTGTGTGGTTAATGGCCCGGGTGAAGCTGAAGTTTCACATATGGGCATCGCTGGCGGTAATAAGAAAAGTGCGTTTTATGAAGATGGTAAACGTCAGAAAGAGCGCTTTGATAATGATAATGTTATCGATCAACTAGAAGCGAAGATTCGCGCCAAAGCATCCATGTTAGATAGCAATAACCGTATTGATATCAGCCACATCGATAAATAATCACCTATACGAATATAAACGGTAAAGACTGTGAGTAAAACAATTCAAGCTATTCGAGGCATGAACGATTGCCTTCCGACACAATCTCCACTTTGGCATAAAGTTGAAGACGCCGTGAAACGTGTCGTTAGTTCTTATGGATACAATGAAATCCGTATGCCAATCGTTGAGATGACGAACCTATTCAAGCGTGCGATTGGTGAAGTTACCGACGTCGTTGAAAAGGAAATGTACACCTTTGAAGACCGTAATGGCGATAGCTTAACTCTGCGCCCTGAAGGGACAGCGGGTTGTGTGCGTGCTGGAATTGAAAATGGTTTGATTTATAACCAAGAGCAACGTCTGTGGTATATGGGACCAATGTTCCGCCATGAACGTCCACAAAAAGGTCGTTATCGCCAATTCCACCAAGTTGGTGTTGAAGTGTTTGGCTTGCAAGGACCGGATGTTGATGCGGAATTGATCATGATGACGGCACGTCTATGGCGTGAGTTGGGGATCGATAAACACGTTCGCCTTGAATTGAACTCGATTGGCTCTTTAGAAGCTCGTCAACACTACCGTAGTGTCTTGATTGAATTTTTAGAGCAGCATATTGATGTGCTGGACGAAGACTGCAAACGTCGTATGTACACCAACCCTCTACGCGTATTGGATACCAAAAACCCTGAGATCCAAGCGATTCTAGTCGATGCACCTCAACTAGCTGATTATCTTGATGATGATTCAAAAGCCCACTTTGCAGGTCTATGTGAATTGCTCGATGCCGCGGGCATTGAATACCAAGTCAATCAACGTTTAGTTCGTGGTTTAGATTATTACAATAAAACCGTTTTTGAGTGGATCACTGAAAGCCTTGGCTCACAAGGTACCGTTTGTGGTGGTGGTCGTTATGATGGTCTAGTTGAGCAGCTTGGTGGTAAACCAGCTCCTGCAGTAGGCTTCGCGATGGGGCTTGAGCGCTTAGTATTAATGCTAGAAACCTTAGAGCTTAATGATACTCGTAAAGCGGTTGACGTTTACTTAGTGACAGCAGGTGAAGGTACTTTAGTTAATGGTATGAAGCTTGCTGAACAATTACGTGAATCAGTACCGGGACTTCGTCTTATGACTCACTTTGGTGGCGGTAACTTTAAGAAGCAATTCAAACGTGCGGATAAAGTAGGCGCAACCATGGCACTGGTATTGGGTGAAAATGAAGTAGCAGATCAAACTATTGTGGTTAAAGATCTTGCTGGTGGTGAACAACAAACCATGCCGCAAGCCGATGTTGCTGCTCATTTAGCTAACATTATTTAATTTATATTGAGTCGATTTATTTAAGAGGACAGGACGTGAGTATCTACGACGCTGATGAAGAACAACAAGTAGAAGCAATTAAAGATTGGTGGCATGCGAACGGTAAAGCCGTGATTATCGGTGTTGTTGTTGGTATCGGCGGCATTGTGGGATGGCGTTACTATCAAGACACCCAAACGACGGCACAAGAAACCGCATCACATGGTTATACCGCTATCGTTTCGAATATTGAAGCGAAAGGCATTGATGCCGCAGCATCAGCGCAAGAGTTCATTGATAATAACGATAAAACGGCTTATGCGGTTTTAACAGCATTACAACTAGCAAAAGTACAAATCGATGCCGATAAGCTTGATGATGCACTTACTCAGTTGAAATGGGCTCAAGCCAATACCAAAGATGAAACTTTAACGCCAATTATCGCTTACCGCACTGCACGCGTACTTGCAGCACAAGGTGAGTATGACAATGCGATTAAAACTGTTTCAGATGTAAAATCAGAAGCTTGGAAGGCGAGAAACCAAGAGCTTATGGGTGATATTTACCTGCTAAAAGGTGATAAAGACGCCGCAGTGAAAGCCTATACTCAAGCTCAACAAGATGGTTCAACCAATCAAGCGCTGCAAATTAAACTTGATGATCTTGCAAAGTAAGGGATGTCTTGCATGAAAAAAATGTTCAACCGTAGCTTAGCGATTTCAGCTATTGCACTTGGTCTCTTAGGCTGTTCTAGCGAAGAAGATACGATTGTGATGGCTCCGCTACCAGTAGTGAATAGTCAATTTACTCCGACAACAGAGTGGAGTACTTCTATCGGTGATGGAGTTGGACATTATTTTTCAAAACTTTCTCCTGTGTATTCTTATGACAAAGTGTTTGTTGCAAGCCGCGATGGTGAAGTTAAAGCGCTGGATCCTGAGACAGGGAATACTCTCTGGGAACAAGATTTATCTGACGATGGCCCCGCTCGTTTATCCGGTGGCTTAACCGCTTCTTATGACAAGTTATATATCGGTACTGAAAATGGCGAAGCGTTTGCTCTGTCGGTAGAAGATGGTTCCATTGTTTGGCAGCAGAAAGTCGATGGCGAAATCTTAGCAAAACCATTAGCCGATGAAAGCTTAGTGATGTTGCATACCAGTAAAGGCTCTTTGATTGCTTTAAAGCAAGATTCGGGTGAACAAGCTTGGGACATCACTAATGAAGTACCTAACTTAACCTTACGTGGTGATAGTTCTCCGGTTTCTATTTCTGGCGGTGTATTTTGGGGAATGGCCAATGGTCGTCTTGCTGCAGCATTGATTCAACGTGGTCAGTTATTATGGCAACAACCGATTG
Organism: Vibrio litoralis DSM 17657; assembly: GCF_000426765.1. Lineage (GTDB taxonomy): Bacteria > Pseudomonadota > Gammaproteobacteria > Enterobacterales > Vibrionaceae > Vibrio > Vibrio litoralis. Next base: position 42,641 of record NZ_KE384566.1, read on the forward strand.
GTACGCCAAAAGGCTCAACAGAAATTGATCGTCTCGTCGATGTTGATGCTAGTCCGTTAATTATAGGCTCTAACCTATACGCGGTTGGGATTAATGGTCAATTGGTCGCAATTGATTTACGTTCAGGTGCGCCAATGTGGAAACGTACCTATTCTTCTGCAACCGATCTTGCGACTGACGGCAGCCGTATTTTTGTGGTGACCGATAAAGATCATATTTCGGCAGTAGATATCCGTAGTGGTACTGAGCTTTGGAGTAATGAATCGCTAGAGTACCGTCAGTTAACCGCACCTGTGATGCTTGGTGATTACCTAGTGGTAGCAGATGGCGAAGGTTACCTGCATTGGCTAGATAGAACGTCTGGCAAATTTGTCGCACAGCAGTTAATTGATGATGACGGTATCGCAACTGCACCGATTGAAACGGATGACGGTTTTATCATCATTGATCGTGATGGCGGTATAAAGAAAATGCAGATCCCTGAAGGATCGTGATATAATCTGCGGCCCTGATTTTATCAGTATGAGTAATCGGCTCCTATCCAAATCGGATTATAGGAGCCGTTGTTATTCTTAGCTATGCTATTTAAGCGGTTAGCTAAGAATTTTGAATAGATTAATTTGAATAGATTAAGTAGTTATAGGTAACCATCATGTTGATGATCATTACCTATAACTACTGATGTGATTTTAAAGATTGTAGAGGTAAATATGATTCCTGTAGTGGCTCTAGTTGGGCGTCCAAACGTTGGTAAATCCACGTTATTTAATCGTCTTACACGTACACGTGACGCGCTGGTGGCTGACTTTCCAGGCTTAACTCGCGATCGTAAATATGGTCAAGCCAAATCAGGTGAGCATGAGTTCATCGTGATTGATACCGGCGGTATTGATGGCACCGAAGACGGCGTAGAAACCAAAATGGCTGAACAGTCATTAGCGGCGATTGAAGAAGCGGATGTCGTTTTATTTATGGTGGATGGCCGTGCTGGTCTAACCGTAGCCGATGAGGCGATCGCTCGTCACCTACGCATGCGTGAAAAACCAAGCATGCTAGTGGTTAACAAAGTTGACGGTATTGATGCTGACGCGGCAAGTGCTGAATTCTGGCAACTAGGCATGGATAAGATTTATCACATTGCAGCGGCGCATGGTCGTGGTGTAATGAGCCTAATTGATAAAGCATTAAAACCATTTTCAGATGAATTTGCAGCAGAACAAGCACTGCTCAATGGTGGGATTGAAGATCTTACTGGCGATGTGGATGTGGAAGAAGAGCAGCTTGAATACACCGAAGAGCAAGCTGAAGCTGAATTCAAACGTCTACAAGATCAACCAATTAAACTTGCTATCATTGGTCGACCAAACGTCGGTAAATCAACGCTGACTAACCGTATTCTGGGTGAAGAGCGTGTCGTGGTTTACGATATGCCAGGAACTACTCGCGATTCTATCTATATCCCAATGAAGCGTGATGAACGTGAATATGTGTTGATTGATACCGCCGGTGTTCGTCGTCGTAAGCGTATTAATGAAGCGGTTGAAAAATTCTCGGTCATTAAAACTTTAAAAGCGATTGAAGATGCTAACGTGGTATTAGTGATCATTGATGCTCGTGAAAATATTTCTGATCAAGATCTTAGTTTATTAGGTTTTGCGCTTAATGCGGGTCGTTCACTGGTGATTGCCGTGAATAAGTGGGATGGTCTTGATACTGATGTCAAAGAGCGCGTGAAGAAAGAGCTAGACCGCCGTTTAGGTTTCGTTGATTTTGCTCGTATTCACTTTATCTCTGCGTTACATGGTACCGGTGTTGGACATTTATTCGAATCAGTACAAGAAGCGTATAAATCTGCTACGACACGTGTTGGTACTTCTGTGTTAACTCGAATCATGAAGATGGCGCAAGATGATCACCAGCCGCCGCTTATTCGTGGTCGCCGTGTGAAGATGAAATATGCCCACGCCGGTGGTTATAACCCGCCAATCGTGGTGGTGCATGGTAACCAAGTAAAAGATTTGCCGGATTCTTACAAGCGCTATTTGATGAACTACTTCCGTCGTTCTTTGGAAATCATGGGTACACCAATTCGTATTCAATTCCAAAATAGTGAGAACCCATTTGAGAATCAAGCGCCAACCAAAAAAGCGGGCTATTCTGAAGAGCAGAAGCGTAAACGTATGGTGAGTTTGATTAAGCGTGGCCGTAAGAAGTAGTTTGCTACACGCACAATAACTGTAACGTTAAATACCACTCCAATTGAGTGGTATTTTTGTATGTAAGATTAGCTTTTGAGAGAAGTGCACTGGAAGCATGAATTGCAATTAGAAGTCACTTCTCCTGTAAGTCGATGATCTTTTGGTTTAATAGCCTAAATAGAGTTTTTTAGAATATCTAAAATATCGGATCGTGGTGATTTTAAATTGTAATTTAGATTATTATTCTTTTTAAAATCGAAATGCAGAACATGTAACTTATGCTTTCGGCATATGGTGATATAAATATTCTTAATGAGGTAGATCGCTGATCACGGGGTAGAAAGCGGAAGATCGGTGAAAGATCTATTTATCTTATCTGAAGTTAGTAAATTTTTTTGTCCTGCTAGGATAATAGTACTATTGAGTTAAATCTGCAGATATTTTTACAGAGGTGATTATGAAGCAGGATTTATGTCCTTCTTGCCAAGGGGAATTAACCTTCGATACTAGTGACAATAAAGGAAGTGAGCAATATCAATGTCATGCATGCCAGCGTATCTATACGTGCGTAGCCAAGTGTCCAGACTGCCAGCAAACGGCAGGCAAAATACAGGCCTGTGGCTCGGTGAGTTACTTTTGTTCTCATTGTAATGAGCTTAAGTCAAAATCGCGTATTCTGTTCGAGTACCATGACGCCCTTTAAACAGGAAGCGGTACGGGAGCGGTAGGTACAAAAAAGCCAGCGAGCATAATGCAATACTTCGCTGGCTTTGAATTTCAAATGTTGTCGTTATTTTGAGGAATCAAGATAGGTCGATTCAAAATCTTCCAGAGAGAGTGGACGATCCCAGTAGTAGCCTTGCATAAAGTCACAACGCAGCGATTGTAGATTTTGGTAGATATCTAAACTTTCTACCCCTTCTGCAACCACTTTCAAGTCTAACATCTTACCTAGAGATAAAATCCCTTTAACTAGTTGCTCTGATTTTTTAGAACTGTTTAAGCTAAAGATAAAGCTCTTATCGATTTTTACGATATCGATGGGAAAATCATGTAAGTGACTTAAGGAAGAAAAGCCGGTTCCAAAATCATCCAGAGCGATTTTTATTCCTAGCTGAGACAGTTTCTGGCAGTGCTTCATCACTTGTTGTTGATTATCAAGTAGCGCCGTCTCTGTCAGTTCTAGCAGAATATTATCTGGGTTAATTTGGTATTGCTTCAATTTTGCTTTGATCTTATCGCTAAAATCATCTTGGCTAAATTGAGTACTAGAAATATTAATGCTGATATAAAAACCAGGGTTAGTTTTCTTTTGCCAACGTTTCAAACTTTTAAGCGCTTGCTCGATGACCCAATCTCCGAGTGTCACCATCGCGCCACACTTTTCCGCTAAGGGAATAAATTCATCAGGATAGATCATCCCCAATTTTGCATTGTTCCAACGAACTAAGGCTTCGCAGCCAACAATCTTATTAGTTTCGGCTGAGATGATAGGTTGATAGTTGAGATAAAACTCATTATTTTCAAAGGCGCTTGGAAATTGTTGCGTTACTTCATAATGATGCTGATGTAGTTTTTGTTGGTCAGGATTAAAGGTATGAAAAGCTTTACTGGAATGTTCTCCTTGAGTACAAGCGACAGTCGCCATATCAAGCACTTCTTCAAATCGGTATTCATTGTTGTAAGAAAAGGCACAACCAATGCTGAGCGGAACGGTGATTTTTTTATCGTTTAAATTGAGTGGAGAAGAAAATAACTCACGTAGTAAACAAGCTAGCTTTTCAGTTTCACCGGCTAATGTATCGGAGGAGTGGAAGCTAAGAACTAAGATTATCTCTGAGTTACTGATGTAGTATATTTCTACACTTTCTGGAATACAGTTTTTTATCTGCTTATAAAACTCTTGAGTTAACCTCTGCGCATCAATTAAGCCTAGATTATCCCTAATATCAAATGCCTGAATATTGCGAATAAAGAGAATGGATAAATTGAGGTCATCTTTATGTGAATATTTGAGCTGGCCCAGCGATTGAGTGGGTAAGTTGGTTAATGAATTATAATGATCACGCTCTTGAAGCTCATCACTTAATTTTAGATTTTCAGTATGCATGGCCAGTGAACTTTCAATTGAGTTGGCCAGTAGTTGCATTAAGCGTTGAAATTTCTTATCAAAGTCTCGCTCTTTATTATCTAAAATACAAAAAGTGCCGAAGATGCTTCCATCTGGAAAATGGATTGGCAAGCCATAATAGGCCACCATGCCAAGTTTGATGTCAGGGTTGTCTTTCCACTTATCCTGTTTTAGAGCATTGGTAATATGTAGAGGAGAATCTGTTTGTACTACATGATGACAATATAAGTTATGGCACAAGGTTTCCTTAGCACCAATATGATAGGGGTTATCAGCCTTATTGTTGTTGGCCGCTATGACTTCCATATTATCGGTATTTTTACGCATAATAAGCGCGACCTGTACTTCGGCAAGGTCTGTAACCAAGTTTACGATTTCTTGCCATAGTGATGGCCAAGTTTCTTTATGCTGATTCAAATCAAGCCTCGATATTGGAGTACATAGCGATTAAAAAATACTTATACAATGATTGAGTATATGTCACCATCAATAAATTTCGTGTTAATTGTCTGTCCTGAACTGAGCTGCTTCGCATCAGTGATTAGTTTGCCACTTTCATTTCGGGTTATTGAATAACCACGCTTTAATGTTGAAAGAGGGCTAACGGTATCGAGTTTTTCTGCTTGAAGAGAAAGTCGATAGTGTTGGTTTAATAATAGTTGATTGATTGCTTGAACCAATCGTTCTTTATTATTTTTTAAGCGATATTGATTACGCTCAATAGTTTTATTTGGCGAATAAAAATTAAGTCTTTGCTGCGCTCGATCCAATTGATTTCTTGATTGCGATAATTGCCTAATTAATGCGTGTTGCATACGTGAAGTAAGGTCATCTAACTTTTGGCTTTGCTTTTCTAATTGGTAACGAGGATGCTGCTTTTCTAATGCAAATTGTAATCGATTGAGCTGTGTTTTTTGCTGGTGGCTATAATGACGCCAAGCACTCATTAACGCTTGTTGCTTACTTAAAATAGTTTGTGCTTTATGGCTATTATCACGGCTGACTAATTCGGCTGCGGCTGATGGGGTCGGTGCACGGACATCGGCAACAAAGTCGGCAATTGTGACATCAATTTCATGGCCAACCGCACTGACAATCGGAATTTGGCTTGCCGCTATGGTTCTTGCCACAATTTCATGGTTAAAACACCATAGATCTTCTAGCGAACCACCGCCTCGTCCAACAATCAAAATATCGCATTCATTACGGCTGTTCGCTCGTCCAATCGCTTGGGCAATTTTAAATGCGGCGTCTTCCCCTTGTACCGTCGTTGGGTAGACGATGACGGGTAGACTAGGATCGCGACGTTTTAAAACATCGAGAATGTCATATAAAGCCGCGCCAGTTTTGGAAGTAATCACCCCAATACGTTTTGGATTATCGGGTAAGGGCTTTTTAAGGTGCTGAGCAAATAAGCCTTCACCGGCTAATTTCATTTTTAGTTCATCGAACATTTGCTGTAAGCGACCATCACCTTCAGGCTGCATACTTTCGACGATCAATTGATAGTCGCCACGCGGTTCATATAAAGATAAACGCGCTTTGACGAGAACTTGGTTGCCATTAAGTGGTTTAAAGCTTACCCGCCGATTGTTGCCTTTAAACATGGCACACTTAACTTGCGCCCGTGCATCTTTTAAAGAGAAATACCAATGGCCGGAAACAGGGGCTGAAAAATTTGACAGCTCACCGACCAACCACACAATGCCCATTTCATTCTCAAGTAGCATTCTGACTTCGGCATTTAAGCGAGAAACTGTAAAAATGTTAGGGTTAGTATTTAGGATCATGAGCAACCATTTTTAAAGTTATTTGAATATTAGCAATCGATTTCATTATAGCGTTAGTTAGCTTTAGAGACTAATAGTGTTGGTGATTTCACAGTAAAAAAACGCTTTTGATAATCTTGATAAATAAACGAATTTTAAGCATATTTACCGCCAATAACTTTACTGATGAAAATATCATAAAGAAACTATCAAAAACGTCTAGTCAAACGATTGCGCGAGGCGTATAATCCCGCTGCAATATCAAATCCCAAATTCATTTTGTTATGCGAAACGATGAAATGAGTTTATCGCGGAGAGCTCAGGTTCAATGCGGGATTTATTCCTCCAAAACTCTTATGTGAGATATTGCAATGTTACGAATCGCTAAAGAAGCTTTAACGTTTGATGACGTACTGCTCGTCCCAGCACACTCCACTGTTCTTCCAAATACAGCTGATCTTCGCACTCAGTTGACTAAAAAGATCACCCTTAATGTACCAATGATCTCTGCCGCTATGGATACGGTAACAGAAGCTCGTTTGGCTATTGCTCTAGCTCAAGAAGGCGGTATCGGTTTTATTCACAAGAATATGTCGATCGAGCAACAAGCTGAAGAAGTTCGCTTAGTAAAAATTTACGAAGCGGGTGTGGTTAGCAATCCTGTGACAATCCGTCCTGATGAAACCATTGCTGATGTAAAAGCATTAACCGAGAAACACGGTTTTGCTGGTTTTCCTGTAGTGACAGAAAGCAACGATCTTGTCGGTATTATTACCGGTCGTGACGTGCGTTTTGTAACCGATTTAACGAAAACTGTTGAACAAGTGATGACACCAAAAGATCGTCTTGCTTCTGTCAAAGAAGGCGCATCAATGAGTGAAGTTCAGCAATGCATGCAAGCCCATCGTGTTGAGAAAGTATTGGTCGTCAATGACGCTTTCCAACTTTCGGGCATGATCACGGCAAAAGATTTCCAAAAAGCTGAAAGTAAACCGAATGCTTGTAAAGATGAGCGTGGCCGTTTACGTGTTGGTGCTGCAGTTGGCGCTGGTGCTGGTAACGAAGAACGTGTTCAAGCGCTAGTTGAAGCCGGTGTTGATGTATTATTGATTGACTCATCACATGGTCACTCGCAAGGCGTACTTGATCGCATTAAAGAAACTCGCGCTCTATACCCTGACTTGCAAATCATCGGTGGTAACGTAGCAACGGCTGCCGGCGCTCGTGCACTTATTGATGCTGGCGTTGATGCGGTTAAAGTCGGTATCGGCCCGGGTTCTATTTGTACTACTCGTATCGTAACAGGTGTAGGCGTTCCACAAATTACCGCTATTTCAGAAGCGGCAAGTGCAGCAGCTGAATTTGGCATTCCTGTGATTGCTGATGGTGGTATCCGTTTCTCTGGTGACATCTGTAAAGCGATTGCCGCTGGCGCATCTTGCGTGATGGTTGGCTCTATGTTCGCAGGTACGGAAGAAGCACCGGGTGAAGTAGTTCTTTTCCAAGGTCGTTCTTACAAGTCTTACCGCGGTATGGGCTCATTAGGTGCGATGTCTCAAGGTTCATCGGATCGTTACTTCCAATCGGATAATGCTGCAGACAAGCTAGTCCCAGAAGGTATTGAAGGTCGCATCGCATACAAAGGTCGCCTAAAAGAAATCATCCATCAACAAATGGGTGGTTTACGTTCAAGCATGGGCTTAACCGGTAGTGCAACCATCGAAGATATGCGTACTAAAGCGGAATTTGTTCGTATCTCTGGTGCGGGCATGCAAGAGTCACATGTGCATGATGTGCAGATCACTAAAGAAGCACCCAACTACAACAGAATGTAAGTCTTTAATCTATGGATAAAGTGAGTCATTACGGTGACGCTTTATCCAGATTTGACTTGGCATTTTGAGATGAAAATTTTTAAAGGTATGAGTGTTTGAGTTTAGATAAAGGGAAGCTAGTCTTCTCGAAACTCGAAACTCGAAACTCGAAACTCGAAACTCATACCACACCCACTTTGATTAGATTATTAGAGAACACTAATGACAACCAATATCCATGCTGAACGCATTTTAATTTTAGATTTTGGCTCTCAATACACCCAATTGATTGCTCGTCGTATCCGTGAAATCGGTGTGTACTGTGAACTGTGGAGCTGGGATGTAGACGAAGCGGATATCCGTGAATTTAATCCAAACGGAATTATCTTATCGGGCGGTCCAGAAAGTGTGACTGAAGCAGGTTCTCCTCGCGCTCCTGAGTATGTCTTTAATGCTGGCGTACCAGTATTTGGTATTTGCTACGGCATGCAGACTATGTCTGAGCAACTAGGCGGTAAAGTTGCTGGTTCTAACGAGCGTGAATTTGGTTATGCTCAAGTTAAGTCTGTTTCTGACTGTGCTTTATTCAAAAATATCGAAGATGCAATCTCTGAAGATGGCAAACCACTTTTAGATGTATGGATGAGCCACGGCGATAAAGTGGTTGAGATCCCTGCGGATTTCACCAAAGTTGCTCAAACCGATACTTGCCCATACGCAGCAATGGCCAACGAAGAAAAACATTTTTATGGTGTTCAATTCCACCCAGAAGTAACGCACACTCGTCAAGGCTTACGCATGCTTGAAAACTTTGTGCTGAATATCTGTGGCTGTAGCAAACTATGGACCCCATCTTCAATCATCGAAGACGCAGTTGCTCGCATTAAAGAGCAAGTGGGTGACGATGAAGTGATCTTAGGTCTATCTGGTGGTGTGGATTCATCAGTCGTTGCAATGCTAATTCACCGTGCGATTGGTCCTAAATTAACTTGTGTGTTTGTTGATAACGGCTTACTGCGTTTGAACGAAGCTGAGCAAGTCATGGAAATGTTTGGCGATCACTTCGGTCTTAACATCATCCATGTCGATGCAGAAAACCGCTTCCTTGACGCACTAGGTGGTGAAGATGAGCCAGAAGCCAAACGTAAGATCATTGGCCGCGTATTCGTAGAAATCTTTGATGAAGAATCGAAGAAACTGAAGAACGCTAAATGGTTGGCGCAAGGCACTATCTACCCAGATGTGATCGAATCTGCGGCATCGAAAACGGGTAAAGCGCATGTAATCAAATCTCACCATAACGTTGGCGGCTTGCCAGATGATATGGCGATGGGCTTAGTTGAGCCATTACGTGAATTGTTTAAAGATGAAGTGCGTAAAATTGGTCTAGAGCTTGGTCTACCATACAACATGCTTTACCGCCACCCATTCCCTGGCCCAGGTCTAGGTGTGCGTGTTCTAGGTGAAGTGAAGAAAGAATATTGTGACTTACTACGTCGCGCCGATGCTATCTTCATTGAAGAGCTTCATGCCGCGGATCTTTACAATAAAGTTTCTCAAGCCTTTACGGTATTCCTACCTGTACGCTCGGTTGGCGTAATGGGCGATGGCCGTAAATACGATTGGGTTGTGTCACTACGCGCGGTAGAAACGATTGATTTCATGACCGCACATTGGGCGCACCTACCATACGATTTCCTAGGTAAGGTTTCTAACCGTATCATCAATGAAATTGATGGCATCTCTCGTGTGGTTTACGATATTTCAGGCAAACCACCCGCGACGATTGAGTGGGAATAATCCTCCTTTAAGAAAGGTCTGGCATTAACAGGCACTAAATCATACTTAAGTCCGCGTAATTGCGGACTTTTTTTGTTTTTGGCTTAGTCATTTTTGGCAATGTCTGGCAACGCCAAGCACGGTTTGACCGTGGTATTTTGATGGGTATGATTCATCGGTAATGCCATGGATTACGCCCGATACCATGCTGAGTGTTTTTGATGGGACATGGTATTAGATTTTCATATCTATCTGTTTTGTAAGTATTAATCTCTAATTTTTTAGAGGTGTTTCAGCATGGTATTAAATAAGAATAATAGGTCGAAACATGCTGACTGATACCAAGCTACGCAATCTCAAACCCAAAGATAAACTATACAAAGTCAATGACCGTGATGGCCTCTACGTTGCTGTGACGACTGCGGGTTCTATCTCATTTCGTTACAACTACTCGATCAATGGCAGACAAGAAACCATTACCTTTGGCCGCTACGGAGTAGGGGGCATCACGTTAGCAGAAGCGCGTGAGCGTCTCAATGAAGCGAAGAGAATGGTTATTGATGGAAAGTCACCGGCCAAAGAGAAAGCCCGTGCTAAGGCGAGAACCAAAGATGCTGAAACCTTTGGTGCCTGGGCTATAAAATGGCTGCGTGGCTATCAGATGGCCGATTCTACCCGAGATATGCGTCGCTCAGTCTATACCCGAGAACTTAAAGATAAATTTGGTAACTGGAAGCTTACAGAAATTACCCATGAAGATCTGCGAGCACTGACTGACGCAATAGTAGAGCGTGGAGCGCCCGCAACGGCTGTACACACACGTGATATTGTACTCCAGGTGTATCGATGGGCGATTGAGAGAGGGCAGAAAGTTGAGAACCCGGCAGACCTGGTGAGGCCCGCAAGTATCGCGCGGTTTGAGCCAAGAGACCGAACGTTAACACCGGCTGAGATTGGTTTGATGTACCGCTATATGGAAAAGGTAGGAACCACCCCTTCGATTCGTGCTGCGGTAAAGTTGCTATTGCTGACTATGGTACGCAAAAGCGAATTAACCAATGCAACCTGGAGCGAAATTAACTTTAGCGAAGCGTTGTGGACTATTCCTAAAGAGAGGATGAAACGGCGTAACCCTCACCTGGTATTTTTGTCACGCCAGGCTATGGACATTCTGATCGCCTTGAAGACATTTGCCGGTGGGTCTGATTACATTCTTCCTTCCCGTTATGACTCAGATGCTCCCATGAGTAGTGCGACGATGAACCGAGTCATGGATTTGACATACAAAGCCGCGCAAAAGGAAGGTCAGTCACTAAGTAAGTTTGGGCCGCATGACCTGCGTCGAACTGCGAGCACTTTGCTGCATGAGGCTGGATACAACACGGATTGGATAGAAAAATGCCTGGCGCACGAACAGAAAGGGGTTAGGGCAGTTTACAACAAAGCTGAGTACCGAGAACAGCGCGCGGCCATGTTGCAGGATTGGGCTGACATGATTGATGAGTGGATACTGAGTAAGGACAGTTAAGTTAATTCTATAAACGTTCGATGTCTCATTGGACCAGTAAGTTAATAGTAGGAAAGTTACCTTTATTTTAGACCTAATGCGCATCTAGTTTTCTATACTTGTGGTAGGTTATATGAATTTAGAAGACTAACTTATTAGGTAATCAATTGAAAAGCGAAGTAGAACCCAAGATTCAAGCTTTGGTGCTAAGTGGAGGCGGAGTTCGTGGACTCTATACAATCAAATTATTAGCTGAGCTAGAACAGCGTATCTCTAACGGAAATCCCAATTACAGCATAGCTAAGCATTTCGATATGATATCTGGAACATCTATAGGAGGCATATTGGCTTTAGGGCTTGCATCAGGTAAGACAGCTCGGAGTCTATATGAGCTAATTGACTCAAAACGCTGTGACATATTTCCTGCCCCCAAAAGGGGGTTTTTTGGGAAGTTATCCCGATTAAAAAAACAAGCCCTTGAAACTGCATTTGATCCCAAAGTATTAAATCAGGTGGTAACGAACTCCATTGGTGATATTAGAATAAGGGATCTAAAGACAAGAGTTATAATTCCCGCTGTAAATGGAACAACGGGACGCCCGAAAACCTTCAAAACGCCGCATCATCCTAGTTTTACATTTGATGGTGATAGGTTAGCCAGCGATGTTGCAATGTCAACGAGTGCTGCTCCAACATACCTTCCTGCGCATCCTTCAATTGATGGTTATATGCTTGATGGAGGTTTATTTGCAAACCTCCCAAGTTTTATTACTTACCATGAACTGACTTCTAGTCGCTTTCTTAATTTTGACCCCAAATTGGTACACATGCTTTGCATTGGTACTATGGGGAGTAAAACGAGAATGGATCCTAACTCTGATGGAAGCAAGGGATATATAAATGGTTGGAATAAGGGACAAGACTTGTTGAGTCTAATGATGGATGTTTCAGAGTATTGGCAAGTAACTATGGCTTCCCACTATTTGGAAGACCGTTTGGTACACATCGATGATCAAAATGTACATGCCATTGATTTAGCTGACTCAAGTGAGACATCCGCAAACTTGTTGAAGCGATATGCCGTCGATCGAGCTCAGAGTATTTTGGGAGACTCGAAACAACGAGCATTTTTTGTTCAGCAAGCACGGGAACCACAATTCTATAATCTATCTGGAGAAAAGGTATGAACTTTGATTTTACTAAAGCCTTAAATCACCCTCAAAATGGTTTTATTGTTGAGATTACCCCTGATTCCTCGAAAATAGATAAGTTAAGAAAGATTCGTGAAGTGATTAGAAATGAGCTACGGGATCAATTCGCAGAATTATCAAATAGCTTTGAGGATATTGGTGGAGTGATGCGTTATGTACCTAATGTATCGACTAGTTTTTTAGCTGAGGACCTTAAGAATTTATCCCATGAACAGAAGAAATCGCTAAATAAATTAAAACCTAAATTTGCTTCGCAGGGCTCATTTGTCTACAAAACAATGAATAGTCCATGTCAGCCCCCTCAGCAAATGGATTTAGACGATGGTATATATTTGCCGCTAGATATGTTTGAAGATAAGCCTGTAATTGGGAAAGAGTTATTTTTTAATTTTGTAGATAAGACTCTATCAAACCTAGCTAAACGTAAAGGTTGGTCGTTTTCTGATGCGAAGAATACATGTTCGCGCTTGATTATAGATGATGAGCTTCATGTAGACGTTCCGTTATATGCAGTACCAAAGGAAAGACATGCCGTTATGCTTGAAAAAGCGGCCTTGAATGCAATGGATAGTTCTTTATCTAGTGTGAAAACAAAAGTTAGGCTCGAACCGAATGAAGTGAACCTAGCTCTTCGTAACGCTGAGTCTTGGACTGTTAGTGATCCAGCAGTACTAAATGATTACTTTAAGGAGAATTTTAAATTTTACAAGGATCTAGTTGGTGGAGAGGATGTTTGTAGACGAGTAAGTAGATATTTAAAGGCTTGGCGAGATTATGCTTTTAAAACTGAAGGTCCTTCTTCTGTCTCGCTCATGATGTGTGTAGTTCTGTCTTTTCAAGAAATGTCACGTACACGCTCTATGGATAAATTAACCGATGGAGAAGCTCTCACTGAATGCGCGAAACGTTTACCTGAGCAGTTGATAAGCGGTGTCGTTAATGATGCAGAAAAAGGTAAAGAGGAAATACTATTTCCGAAAAAAGATATGACGGAACCTGAAATTGAGGAAGTTTACCAAGCTGCTAATGAGTTTTTTTCATCACTCCAAAAAGCAATGAATGCAAAATCAAAATATGATGCGATTTACTATCTACAGAATTCATTCGGTAGCCGATTCCCTAATCTACCTGAGCTGTTAATTTCATTTAGTTCTGTTGCTGCGGCTATACGTTCACAACCCGCTAAGGCTCAACCTCAGCCCAATGTTGTAAATCAGGATGCTGGTTAATGGGAAAGTTACAGTCTGCTGCAAAAGAGTTCTTAGCTCATGGATATACTTTCAGACCTAAATTTCGTACGGGAGAGTACTGTTTCGAAAAGAGCTTTCATAAAGATTCTGGTTCATATGACGTTAGATTTGAAATTGATGAAGACTCATTTAGCAAACCACCTTTTCCTATAATTGAATCATTGCCTGAGACATTGCGTAGTCGAAGACTTCCTCACTTATTATGTGGGAAGTATTGTTGTTTATTTAGTGATACGTCAGTTATAGATCCCATGAATATTAATCAGTTAGTTTCAAGCTGGTTACATAAACTGGAAGAAATTATAGAACTATGGGAGTCTGGAGATTATAGCGAAGATTATCTAACTGAATTTAGTGTTTACTGGGGAGGGATTCCTACATATTTGCTATCTTCTAGAGCTAAGGATAATGATTTGTCTGTATATAGCTTTGAACGGAAATCTATAAATGGTGAAGAATCTACGGAGTATGTGGTTTCTGATAACAGAGAACGTGCAGAGCTATGGGCTAGTCGTAGAAATACAATAGGAGTTATTGAGTATCGTAACTCTGCTGTCTTTGTTGAGTTACCTAAGCCTCCATTTATTCATTATAATCACCCTTGGCCACCGAAAAATTTAAAAGAATTTAGTCAATGGCTTCTTACATATGATAATCAGCATTTAGTGTTGGATAAACTATTGCTAGCTTTAGCTAACCTTGGTAAATGGAGCAAAAGTTGGTGTACTTTTGTTGATGTTATTTTTCATTATGGTAATGAATTTTTTGGTGTTTCTTTTAATCTTTCAAATGATAATCGTAAAGCTATTGTGAACAATTATGGTCCTAAATCACGCCGAGGAAGAGGAAGGAAAACAAGAGAAAAATTACGAAATCGTATATTTGAAAAATCTACAGAAAAAATATTTCCTCTTGATGTGATACCTAGTTCAACTGAATTTGTTTTGGATAGAAATCGTAGTGTTAATTCACCTATATTAAGTGATAAAAGAATTGCTTTGATTGGTAGTGGAACTATTGGTGGATATCTAGCTCACAGTTTATGTCAGATTGGAGCAGGATATGGTGATGGATGCATTTGTATTTATGATAATGACATACTAAAAATAGGAAATGTTGGGCGACATCTTTTGGGGATTAAATATATAGGAGAAAAAAAGAGTGATGCTATAAAGCATTATATAGATGAACAAGGGCTAAATCTAAATATCATATCTGAAGGTAAATTTAGCTTAACTTCTGATTTATCTCATTTTGATTTGATATTAGATTCGACGGGAGATCAAGCCTTTTCTCTCAACCTATCTTCAAAAGTTGCAGAATATCGTTCCAATGGAGGAAATATTCTTTTAATCCATAGCTGGGTATCAGGTTTTGGGCATACAGCTAAGTCTTTGCTAGATAATGGCTTAAGTGGTTGTTATGCATGCCAATTTGATTATTCAAATAACCTTATCAAAAGTGAACTATATCCTTCTTTCTCTGATGGAAAAGCGCCAGGCGTTATGAACACTTTTAAGAGGTCTTGTGGAGAAAATCATTTGCCGTTTGGTTCAGAGGCAAGCATGTTAGCGGCTTCGTTAGCGATTCAATTGTTAGGTAATCGTGGAAAGAAAGCCCCTACATTACTGATGAGAAGGGTATCTGACAAAGCTATTGAGTTAAAAGATAAAAAGTTAAAGAAAAGAATGGACTGTCCATCATGCATGAGTTAGTTCTTTTGGCTAACAATGGCTCTCGAATATTAATAGAAGAATGCGCGCTTTCTTCTGTCCAAAAATTTAGGCAGCTTAAACCATCTGATCCTGAAGCTGGAGGTATACTCATTGGGGAGTATCGAGGAGATGACTTAAGAATTGTGGCAGTGACTCTGCCTGGAAAAAGAGATCTTCGAAGTAGGTGTCACTTTGGCAGACGTAGTCACCACCACCAAAAGCAGGCTTACAATTCGTGGTTGTGTTCGAATCATACTCAGTCACATGTAGGGGATTGGCATACTCATCCTCAAGATTATCCAACTCCATCAGCATTAGATTATCAAGAATGGAAAAAAAAGTTACCTCATAGACCAGCATTGCTGATCATATTTGGTCGTCGATCTGACTGGTATGGTTTTTGGGATGGCTCAGAATTTATTAGCATTAAACCTGTATAGTATTAATATTATCTTCTTTGTAATTCATAGTGTCCCTGAGTTAATCTATCAGTGTAGTAATTTCCCGTAAGCTTATTTATATCGTTGTATCCAAGCTTTAATACTGCTGTTCCATCATAAGGCGAATTTTGGTTACCGTTTTTTCTTTTTGGTATATTTCTATAGATATAGAATAGAGTAGCTCGCCCAGATTCAGGATCTTTTTTAGGCTTAGCTAATAAAGTGTGAGATTCAGAGTCTTTTGAAATAACTTCCATACTGATTTTTAAAATATCCTGTTTTATATATGCTTTAGCTAAAGCAGTTCCTTTAGATTTACTAGAGAACCAGTGGATAGTCATATCCCATTCTCCATTTAGGTCAGGGAATAGAATAGTATTTAGACTAGGAAAGAGCCTCCAAATCCATCTCCAACCGATGTAAAAAGAAAATGACAATATCATGTTTAAAATCATCGAGCCTTTTAAAGAAAATAATATGTTTTCTAGAATCGTATTCTCTGTATTATAAGATATTGACAAAAATGCAACCATTACAGTGGCGTAAAGTATGGCAGTAAAAGTAATTATTTTCCCAATAGGTAAAATACTAATCATTTTTATTCCAATGCTCAGAGTATATAATTTTTCCATTATTGAAAATCGTTATTCCATTGTCTTTTGTCAATATCCCGATCATTAATATATCTTGTAAATAAGAGCCAAACATTGCAGCCATGAACCGACCACCAAACTGATGAGAATAATCCACTTCAGCATCAGAAACTATAGGTGGTGAGAAATATTGTGAAGTATGAGTAAGTACAAAGTTTTCGGAAATGAAATGGAAACCATCGTGGTACTCACTATAATAGCTTGATATTTTGAGTAAATCGTCAACTAGGTTATTTGGATTGGTCTTGAACTTGCTGGCTCTCAAAGGAAATATCGGAATATTTTTAGAGTTGTTATAAACAACAATACCGACTCCTGAAAAATCACTGGTTGCACGTTGCTTGACTCTTTGAAGAGTTTTAACAAGTTGTTCGAATAGGTTTGAGCTACACATAGGAATGTCCGATAAAATCTACAATTGTGGATGTTAAGTAGATAAATAGTCTGTCTAAAAAGTTACCATTTTAAGGGGTTACTTCTGTATAAATAAAGAGCGTTAACTACAAATATACAGTGCCTTTGTGGTTTTTGTAACAATATGTATTTATTGAAAATTATATGATATTTCATGTTTTTTGCTCGATAAGTTGGAGTCTGAGGAATTTTAGCGGCTAAAGTTTCTCATTAGTTTTGGACGTTGGTAGCTGAAATTCTTCTCGAATCGTTCCCAAGGCCTTAGACACTGCCTGATTTGACAACTGTTTACCTGTGATTTTACCCAGCGCTATACCTATCTGTTTATTAGACATGTTTTGCTTACGAAGAACCAGCATGCGCTTTTTGTTGTCGGTCAGTCGAGAATCTACCATCTTTCGGGCTAAGTTGCGTAGTTCGGGCACATTAGTTGGATCCAGTGAAGAGTCCAGCATGAAATGATAAAAGTACTCATCAATTAATCTATCTCCGGACTTAGCGTTATGACGGTCTGGATGCGCGATTTGGCGTCGTAATCTCAAGACTTCTTGCTCAAATTGTTCTGCAGAGCGTTTGGCTTGCTTATATAGAGAATTCCAAGAACCATCATGAAGCTTGGGACGATGGTTTAGACAGTAATTCGTACTAAGATCCGGTCTCTTTTTCTTTCCTTCTTTTTCATCATTGTCACGATCATTGTTTTCTCTCTCAATATATCCGTGTTTCGTCCATGTATGCATGAACTGTGAAAACTCTGTTGGGTTTCCACACAGGGCACATAGTCGTGTTTTTTTATCCGCTTTTAAACTGATATCAGGCGCTAGTTTTGATCTATTAGGTTTCTTTCCTTCACAAATCATAAACAATGACTTGAGCATATCTTGAGTCGATATGAATAGTATGTCTTGCTCTGTGTGGGAACTCTTATCAACAAAGTTGCGTAAATAAAAGTGAATTTGGTCGGCCGTATACCGAAAACCTCTCAATTTGATGAGATCACTATAGTTACACTTTTCTCTTGAGATAGGGCAAAAGGACAAATACTGGTTTGGAAGGCTACTCAAGTATTCCGATACCACGGGATCAATCATCTGTTTAATCAAGTTTATGATGTTGTGGCTTTTAGACTCTTCCGAGTATGAATGCCATTTCTCCCTAAAAATGCGAATGGCATTTGCCACAGACTTGTCAGAATTCTCCCATACAGGGATATAAAACTGACCTAGTCGTTCTGACGCATCTACCTCAGTTTCAAATATTTTCATATCCAACTTTTTTGTCCAATGATTAATCTAATCTACAGGCAACTCCTGGCATTATCAACCCAAGAATGTTGAAAAGGAGAGGGTTATGAATCCATCAATGACAAACAAAACGCTGATTAATCGCAAGACCTTACTCAGCATGATCCCTTTGTCTGATCGAACAATCTATAACCTGGAACAGCGTGGTGAGTTTCCTCGTCGTATTGTTCTGACCAGCCGAAGTGTTGCTTGGGACCTAGCTGAAGTGGAGAACTGGATAGAAGAAAAGCGCAGGTCTGCGTTAAAAGCCGCAAGACCCGGTTTTATTTGGTAAGTCTGAGTCCACATGACGCTTAAAGATGGAACGGATGTTCAGGCTAGGGGAACCACTCGGCAAAAAAGTGCCTCGGGTGCCAGCGGTAAGCTAGAGCTAAGCACGAAATATATCGACAACATCATAGCAATCCAGGAGTGCAGTGCTCAGGAGGCTAATGAACTCGGTTTTATCGCTCGGCTTTTGATTCAGGCGACTATACCGCATAGCAAACCCAAATCGAATGAGTGGAGCCGCAAGAATGGTAATTTCACAATGCACATGATGGCCCCCTCATCGGTAGGTTTGCCTTACGGTTGCTATGCACGTTTGCTTCTGGTTTGGATGACCACTCAAGCAGTAAGAAATAAGTCCAGATTGGATAAAGGTTATATCGATGAGACAGAGGCGCGCAGGCTTGAATTAGGGAATTCTCAGAGAAGTTTTATGGCCGAACTAGGGTTATCGGGAACTGGGGGGAAAGATGGTTCTATTCCGCGTTTGCGTGAGCAGATGGGCAAACTTTTTAAAACCACCATTAGCGTTATGTTTACGGAGCATAATGAAGGTGATGAATATATTTCTGAGGATGAGATTGGTGCAAGAGTAGCGGATGTTTCACATATATGGTGGAGCACAAAGCATCCAGATCAAAATTCATTATGGGGCTCTTGGGTAGATCTGTCGCCAAAGTTTTTTCAACTGATAACAGATAAACCAGTTCCTCTAGATATGAGGGTTTTGCGGTTGATTAAGCGCTCTCCTATGGCTCTCGATATATATTGCTGGGCAACATACCGAGTCAGCTATTTAAAACGTTCAACAGTCATTCCTTGGGAAGGGCTAATGGACCAAATAGGAGCCAATTATCCTAATACTTCTCAGGGGCATCGAGATTTCAGAAAACGGTTTCTCGATGGGCTTAAAAAGGTTCAATATGCATGGCCAGAGCTAGATGCTACTTCAACCGAAAAAGGATTGCTTTTGAAACCAAGTTCTCCACAAGTACCTCGACGGACAAAGCGATAGAGTGAGCGGCATGAAACAGTATGTACGCACCATTCTTGATGTTATTAAGCTTGGGTATTTAGAAAGTTATCCACGCATGTTCTGTCCCGCTTTAAAGGGGGTATTTTGCGCATGTTTTGTCCCGGCTTACGCATGTTCTGTCCCGGAGTGCGCATGTTCTGTCCCGCGAAGTGCCAAAAATCTTTTTAATAACAGGTGGTTGTAGAACCCCCTATAGTACTTTCCTGTAGGTATACCTATATAAAAATTAACCTGTAGTTAAGCAAACAGATATTGTGGATAAGATTGATAAAAATAAATGGCTTAAAACTGTCAATGAAATCATTTTTTTGGAAGTTATGTATTTTTAAATTAATGAAAATAAAGCGTTTTGTATTTTTTCTCCTTGGCGTCTAAACATTCATTGACACTTGAGGGGCAGTTAAACACGAAGGCTTTGAATTTAGCCTAGAGCGGAAAGTGTAGGAAAGCTGTGTTTTTCTGTGTCGTGATATTGAGTAAAGCCAATACAGATAAATCACTATAAGACCGCTATTTTAGCGCTATTAAATCACTATAAGTGCGGTGTCATACCGTGATAAGTGGCGGACTTATCGGTTAAACAGGTTTACACAGGAATAAACAGTTAAATACAGAGAAATGCACAAGGGCATGCATAACTTTCCGTGATAAAACCAAAGTTGAAATGCGGGCAGGATGTGTGAAGTAGGCCCTCCATGCAAGCATGGCGAAGCCTCTTCACTTATGACTTATTCGCACCTTCGGCACTCAACGTTGATCCTGCCCTGCGGGGCCTGAGAGAGGATACACAGATGGAGAACAACACAAATAAGACGACGAGAAAGAATAGTCCTCCGATTAAGGTCTATTGCCTACCGGAAGAGCGTGCGCTGATCGAATCCATGTCAGCACAGGCGGGGCTCAGTGCTTCGACCTATTTGCGCGAAGTCGGCCAAGGCTATCGTATCCAGGGAATTACCGAAGCAGAGCATGTACGCGAGTTAGTGCGGGTTAATGGTGACTTAGGACGTCTGGGTGGATTGCTGAAGTTATGGCTTAGTAATGATGCCAAGGTGGCACATGTTGGGGCCAATACGATCTTGGCAGTGCTTAATCGTATCGAGGCGACGCAAGATCAAATGAGTTCACTTATGGAGTCTATTCTTCGCCCGAGGGCGGACCAATGATCGCCAAGCATGTACCGATGCGTTCTCAGGGGAAATCTGACTTTGCAGGCTTGGTGAATTACATCACTGATCACCAGAGCAAAGAACATCGACTTGGTAGCGTTCGTTTAAATAACTGTGAAGCGGAAACCGTGCGCGATGCGATCAGTGAGGTGTTGGCGACTCAGTTTGCGAACACCCGAGCAAAGAGTGATAAAACCTACCACCTCATAGTGAGCTTTCCTAATGGTGAACAGTTAGAAGCGCATACTTTAGCCGCGATAGAAGAGCGCCTTTGCCAAGGCTTGGGCTATGGCGAGCATCAGCGTGTCAGTGCTGTGCACAACGATACGGACAATCAACATATCCATATCGCGATCAATAAAATTCATCCTACGCGTAACACAATCCATGAGCCTTATTACCCACATAAAAAGCTAGCGGAAATGTGCGAGGCCATCGAGCAGGATTTTGGTTTGCAGCAGGATAATCACATACCGCGCAAGCGCGGGGCCGAATCGCGTGCCATGGATATGGAGCGGCATTCGGGTATTGAAAGCTTAGTGGGTTGGGTGAAGCGCGAATGCATGGACGAGATTAAATCAGCCAATAGCTGGCAGGCGTTGCACCAGGTCATGCAGGACAATGGTTTGCAGTTAAGAACCAGAGGAAATGGTCTAGTGATCGTTGCCGACGGTGAAGCGATCATCAAAGCAAGCACCTTAGGACGTGAGTTTTCTAAACCCAAACTCGAAGCGCGCCTTGGTCCCTTTGAAGCGACTGCATCGGATTCTGTTAAGCCGAGCCGCCAATATACACACCGACCTGTTCGCTTGAAGGTGAATACCACCGAGCTATATGCCCGTTATCAAGCAGAGCAGAAACATGCCGCAGAGAGTAAAACGCAAGCCCTTGAACAAGCTCGTCGTGATAAAGGTCGACAGGTTGATAACGCCAAAAGGAAAGGGCGTGGCCGTCGCGCAGCGATTAAGTTAACCGGTAGCAATAAGCTTACTAAGGAGCTTTTGTACAAACAGGCCAGCAATGCATTGAAAAGCGAGCTTGAGCGCATTCACAAGCGTTACCAAGAGCAACGGCAAACGATATATCAAAGCAATAAACGCCAAGCCTGGGCGGATTGGTTAAAGAGCCAGGCATTGCAGGGAGATAGCGAAGCCCTCAAAGCGCTACGTAGCCGAGAGGCTGCACAAAAGCTTAAAGGCAACACACTAAACGGGGATGCAGTTCAGGCCGAGCCCAAAGCAATGGTCGATACGATTACGAAAAAAGGCACCATTATTTATCGAGCAGGTAACAGCGCTGTGCGTGATGATGGTGAGCGTCTACAAGTGTCGACGGCTTCCAATCAAACCAGTGTCTTAGCTGCGCTAAAGGTAGCAATGGAGCGTTACGGTAATTGTATTACCGTGAATGGTTCGCCTGAGTTCAAGGCGCGAGTAATCAAGGCGGCAGTAGATGGCAATCTGTCTATCAAATTTGCCGATCAAGGACTAGAACGCCGCCGTCAGGGATTAATGGCCCAGAATAAAAGGGCCAAGCGGTCTGATAAGCCTGGCGTGTTACCGATTGGCAAAGTGCCACCTTCACGCCGTGGCCGGTTGCAAAACCTATCTCAGTTAGAGGTCTTAGCGATACAGTCAGGCCCTGTAACTGAAAAAGCGGTGGTCATGCCAGCATTGGAGCAGCGTAAAGCTAAGCTACAAGCTGAGCAGGCAGCTAAAAAAGCGAAACGACAACATAAGAGCCGATCACGTTGATGTGATGGCAAAGGAATCGACGGAAGCCCTAACCGCTTCGGTTGGTAATGACACCGATGTTTAACCCTATTTGACCGCGCGTTTAACGGTGTCGCGCTGGTCGGGCGCCGAGATAGTAAGTGGCGAGCTAGCTCTGTACAGGCCCACATTCACCGCTGGTAACGGCAGGAGTAGAGATCAAGTTTCTACAGGTTGGTGAATGCAACTTTTAGTCATAACAACTAAGAGTAATTAACCATGCTAAAACGAAAAATTTTAGCGGCTAAAATTCCCGTGCTTGCCATCTCCTTGGCGTTAAACCTTTCTAATCCTGTATATGCGGGGATTCCGGTTGCTGATGGTACGAATCTAGTTCAGAACATCATGTCGGCAATGGAAGCTGTTACACAGACTGCTAAACAAATTCAGCAGTATCAAACCCAGTTGCAGCAGTACGAAAATATGCTGCAAAACTCGATGGCCCCGGCTTCTTATATTTGGGATCAGGCACAGCGCACCATCAACGATTTGAACCAGGCGACCAACACTCTCGCCTATTATCAAAACCAGATCGGTAGCCTCGATGCGTACCTAGGCAAATTTCAGGACGTGGCTTATTACCGCAGTTCGCCTTGTTTCTCATCGGTGGGATGCAGCGATGCCGAACGCGCCGCAATGACTGAGAACCGACGCTTGGCGTCCGAATCGCAGAAGAAGGCCAACGACGCACTGTTTAAGAGTCTGGAACAGCAGCAAGATAACCTGGAAGCCGATGCCCGCCAGCTCAATCGCCTGCAATCTGGTGCTCAGAGTGCGGACGGCCAACTGGCTGCGATTGGTTACGCTAATCAGCTTGCTAGCAACCAGGCGAACCAACTCTTGCAAATCCGTAGCTTGCTGATTGCTCAGCAGAATGCTGTTGGTACTCGGATGCAGGCGGATGCTGACCGCGAAGCACAATATCAAGCGTCCCGTGAAAGGTTGTTTGATATGGGAGAGCCAACCGACCGTTCAGAAAACAGGGGATTTTAATTATGAAGAATATCACACGAGTTTTTATCGTTAGTGCGTTGGCCTCTTTCGTTCTGGTGGGATGCGGTGAAGATGACGGGCCTAAGCCTGCAACGATCGACTGCGACAACCCAAACCTAACGAAAGAGCAGAGGGAAGAAGGACATTGCTTTTGGGATATGGGCGAACCCACTGATCGCTCCAAGAACAAGGGGTTCTAATCATGAGAAAGGTATTCATTCGACTTGTGATGACTCTGATCGTTTTACTGACTTCGAAAACAGCATCAGCGGCCATTGAGCCTAATGGTGTCTTAGATGAAGTGGCCGTGCGTTTCATGACAGCAAGTGCTAATTGGGGCACGGTAATTACAAACTATGCCGCCTGGCTATTCTGGACGCTGGGCACGATATCCCTTGTTTGGACTGGCGGAACTTTAATCCTTAAGCAAGCGGATATAAGAGAGTTTTTTGCCGAGTTCGTGCGCTTCATTTTGACGTTTGGTTTCTTTCTCTGGCTACTCAGAAACGGCCCAGACTTTGCCACGTCAATCATCGACTCATTGAGAACGATCGGTGCTCAAGCCGGTGGCCTCTCGAGAGACCTAACCCCGTCAGAGCCTATTAGTATTGCGTTCGACATTATTGTGAAAGCTGGTAAGTCCTACAGCATCACAAGCCCGATAGATAACTTGTCTATCTTCTTAATCACGTTGGCAATTTTGGCGTGTATGGCGGTAGTGGCGGCAAATGTGTTGTTGGCCTTGGTGACGGCTTGGATATTAGTCTATGCCGGTGTTTTCGTGCTGGGGTTTGGTGGTTCGCGTTGGACTTCGGATATAGCAATCAACTACTTCAAAAGCGTATTAGGCGTTGCTTTGAAGTTGATGACAATGACGTTGCTTATTGGCATTGCCATGTCGATCATGGATGGTTTCTATGCCGATCTATCCAATGATGCTCCCATGCGTGAATTGTTGGTGATCTTTGTCGTTTCACTGGTTCTCGTGATGCTCATTCACTCGGTTCCCAATGTGGTCGCTAGCCTGGTTCCTGGAGGCGGCGCCGCGGCAGGTGCTGGCAGCATCAGTGCCGGTGCGATGGCCGGAGCGGCTGTGGCCACTGGTGGTATGGCTGCCGGTGCCGCAATGGCTACCGCCGGCGGTGCGTCTGCTATTCAGGCTGCATTTGCAAAAGCGGGTGAGAACGTAGCGAATAATACTGACGTTATGTCGAGCCTGGGCGGTGCATTTAGTGGCAGTGGCGATTCTGATGAGGCTGGCTCCTTCTCTCAAGCTTCCGGTCAATCTTCTGGCGGCGGCTTTAAAGGTAGCGCTGTAAAAGCGGGGCGTATAGCAGCGGATACCGGTGCGAATTTGATGAAGGGAATGGGTGATATGGCCGGGGATAGAATCAGCGGCACTACCGGAGGTCGTCTAGCCAGTTCGATCCGAAACAGTACGAAATATAACGGGAATGATGACGATAAGGAGGGTGACTGACGACGCTTCCCCTGCATTTGACAACGATAGCTTAGGCGGTGGCGGCACTGGCTGGATGAATCAAACCGGCGGCTTTGATGACCTATCCAGTGAGGACCAGGAAGAAGCCCGTCAAGCACACGCAGAATGGCAAGAGCGCGATCCGGAAAAGCACACCTTCGATGTTGAGGACTACGTTTCATATGCCCAGGAACGTCAACAGGAACGAAATAGTGAGATTGCCAGCTTTGTTAAAAAAGGCCGCATGGCCTAACTAGATAAGGATTACTGATTATGGAGTTTAACTTTCCACCCCAAAACCTTGCGGAGGTATTTGGTTTCTTCGCAGTGATGTTCATTGTGATGCTGGCCTTCTATTTTTTGGGGCAGTGGCTGCACAACACCGGACACGGCCCGAAGATGAAAGCCATTGCCGACAAAATGGAGGTATTCCAAAACAGGTTGGCCGGGCGTGCTTACAAGGACATGACGAGATCGGTCGATCAAATCGACAAAATGAGACGCTGGCCGTTTGGCCGACGCAAATAGTTAAAAAGCACACGAGCCAGTGATGGTTGACTGGCTCGCATTATGTCCATTACATACTTATCAGGTATGAATGGAGTGTGAAGGATTCTACCCAACTGCCATGTTTATAAATCTACTGTCTTAAGATCTTCTATCGGAAAATCACCATCAACTAACTCTACTGGTTCGGAGTTTATACCGATAGCCGCATAATAATCTTCACCGTGAAGTGATTTGTAGTTAACGAAATATGAATGTATTTTATTTTCTAAAATAATATTTTTTTGTTTTTCAAGCCATTTAAGTCTGTCAGTTGTGAAGAAAACAAGCTTACAGATAAACATACGGCTTAGAACGGATGGAATATATTCTTTTTTATCGAATGTTGTAAAAGGGTTACCTATGGAAAGAACAGATATAGATTTATCTCCTCCTTTATCACGCATCCTCTCTGCGGAGTTATAAATTCCACTTGGCAAGAATACACCAGTTTTAACTCCTTTCTTCATAGCAATTGACGCCATTCTTTTATCAAATGCAGATCCGCCAAACAAAATGCTATAATTGTTTTTAACACAATAATTTATTAATTCATCTACGATAGACTTTTCTTCATCATTAGGCTTTGTGCTAGAAATAACAGCAACATCAAACTCTGTAATTAAATCCCCAAGAACCCAGAGATCTTTTTCTGTATAACGTATTAATCCAGATGGATAATTATTTTCATCTTTAGCTACAGCGTATACACCTAGGTTCTCCAGTTCAAATATTTTCTTAGACGGAATTGATACTTTTTTACCAGCCTTCTTCGAAGCTTCTGGTTCAAATACAAGAATTTTGTTTGACGTTCCTTTAAGGTATTTTGTGATTAGCTTCTTAACTCGTTCCCAATCTAGTCCCCCATGTCCACATCCAAGAGCAGGCAATGTTATTGTCAAGCCCTCTTTATTCTTTAAGTAATTGGAAAGCCAGATAAGTCCATCTTCAATATACTCATACTCAGAGGGTTTTCTCCAATGATTCTTTGTGGGGAAATTTATGATTTCAATCTGTTTCGAAAACATATCTCCTTGTTTCCATACGCAAGGTCTTCCGGGGGCTATTTCATTTGCCTTACATTGCCGTACATATTCTTTGAACATCTCAGGGTATTTATTCTTGAAAGCCAGTGCTACGCCAGCGCCCATAACGCCCACGCAATTGACCGTGTTAACCCTGATGTCAGCATCAAAATCAAAGAAATCACCTTTAACAAATTCTAGCATTAGCTATCACACTCTATTTTTTGAAGAGCTCTGTTTTTCAAGCATTCAATTGATTGATTATGGAGCATCACCCAAGCCATATTGATTGAATTCATGTCTGCCTTAGCTATAGCAACAAGCATCTTTAGATCATTTTCATCTTTAATTATATCAACTAACTGCTTCTCATCGCGCCCTTTAGCAACTATATCTCCAATCAGATCGTCATAAGTTACTAAAATTACAATTTTCCTTATGTTGTCTTCGCTAAGCCCACCAATATCTTCAGTAAGGATTCGTTTTAACATTGGCAATGATTTAACCGCATGATCGTTATCAGCCTTAGTCATTCCGTCTTGTCCCCATCGAGACTTCGGCCCTTTCCCAATATCATGAAAATACGCTGCCAAACGAACAATCTCTTTGTCCTGATTAGATAAGTCATTGTATTCGGGAAACTGAGCAAGTCCATCTGCCACTTTTTTACTGTGTGTACCAACATCATCACTATGAGGCCCGTAACTAGCTCTTAATCCATCGATATCGTCAAGCTCTTTTATAGATGAAAAATCATATGCTATAGCATCTAGTGCGGCGCGTGCACTCCCATATTTCTTAGGGACATTAATGCTTTTACATATATCTGAAATCGTCTTTTCTACTTCATGCTTTAAAAATCTTGGACCTGTTACGATAGACTTTCTACCGCCTTCGTAAAAATTAATGTAGTAATGATCTTCATCATACTTGATTGTAGGGGGCTGAATGCTTTTGGCTTGAAATATTTTTTCAACCTCTTTCTTTATCCATTCATTCCAAACAACAATGTAAGACACTTCGGAAATTTGAACACCGTTAGGAACAAGTAGCTCCGCCATTTTTTGATGTCGATAATCATCAGTTGGACATCCCCATTTTTTGTCATCAATCGCATCCCAGTTTAAAGAATTCAGCATGTTTACTGAGAATACGTTGTAGAAGTTTGGCGGTGTATCTGTGTTTGCAGAAGCATCTGAGAACACGACGCCAGCAGTTTGCTCAATAATTTCGATAGGAATGGCAAAGTATATAAGTAAAGGTTGGTCTACATTCTTTTTATTAATAACACCGAGCTGCATGGAAGTTTTTTTGGAAAAATAAAAAGGAACGTAATCGTGAACAAAATTGCCTCCCGAACAGGGCACAGGCATAGTGCTTCTTCTGCCCTGGATAACTTGCTCTGCGATGTTTTCATGAGATATCCCGCGTTCATTCTTTAGGTTTGTACACAGCAGACCACTATCAATGATCGATTCTAGGTTGTCGACCAAAGTAAAATGATACGCATATCTTCCTCTTAATCCCTGTGGGATACTCATATTACCACTCCATGGAAATCGAATGTCCGTTGGAAATGTAACAGTGCTCCTAACTAACAGTACACATACTTTCCATAGATAAAACATAACGATAGTTGACGAAAATTTAATATGCTTAATACAAATGTCAAATTGGTATTAATCATCATGACACTTGCGTAAAAATACTCAACTTAACACATAATGGCTGACTGAAATGATAGGTATGTAGCATCATTATTACATTAAAGAATGGTCGAACAGCTACTTATCGATTTAAGTAACAAGAGCCAGTACAACTCACTCTGACTCGACATTGAGATACAGTTACTTGGTCGAGGATTTACTCGGCTTTAGGCCCGGAGTGTTTCCTGGAGTTTTTTTGTTGTCACGTCGACGTTGATCTGGCTTGCCGGTCGACTTGGCTATTGGTTTTGGCCCTGGTTTCAAACCCATGATTTGATCCTTTTATTTAACGAGGTTATTCCTCGTTGTATAATCTTTGGGCGGTATTGATGGCTTTCAAGATGTGTATGAAAAACAATCTAAAAATATCCCCAAGGTCTCTTGCTGGTAACTCATGTTTTGATGCGTTTTAAAAATGTACTGCGACAAGTTGGAGGAACAATATGGATAGAATTACCTCAGGTCCGCGACGGCTTAGTGTTGAAGAGATACAAGAGCTTCGTCGTGATATGCAAGAATCCTCAGCCTGGGCCAAAGCAGAACTAAAACGTAGACGAGTAGCAAAAAATCAAAAAAATTCTGCGCATGGTATAGATGATGGTATCGACAAGGACCACCTTTCTAACTAGCTGTTATATAGACTTATTTTCTGTTCATTGATATTCGAGTGGGAGTAGGGCTAGCTATAAATAGCGATTAAAGCCTTAAGCTAATAAATGTAATGCCAGTCAGTTTTACTGACTGGCATTTTTATTACAACATTACTGGGTTCATAGGGGGCAAATAGTAATGAGACGTCTGTTTTTCGTGATCAATATGACTAACAGGCTACTAAACTAATAGTTGGCTGCGTTATAGTTGGAATATTGAGAGTTAGTATTTAATTATATGGATAAATGTCGACTCGCACCTGGGGGGTGTCCAGTAATGCGTTTGAAGGCTCGGCTAAATGCCGCTTGGGAAGTGTAGCCTAAACGTTGAGCGACAACGTCGATGGATACTTTTTCGTGAGTTAACCATTGTTGAGCAAGGCGCATTCGTAGTGTGGTTGTGTAACGTAATGGTGGCATGCCAATGGTATCTTGAAATCGTTGGGCAAAGATCGAGCGTGAAATATGAGACTCAGCTGCTAACGATGAAACCGTCCATTGTTTACCTGGTTGGCGATGTAGTGCGAGTATTGCCGGAGCGAGTCGTGGGTCGCGTAGTGCCGAGATAAGGCCCGAAGCATTCTCACAGCCATTTTCCACCCATCCGCGTACGATCATTGATGCGCCCACTTCGGCTAATCTAGCCAGTATTCCTGCAAAGCCTATACGACCCGAGCAAATTTCTCGTTTCATGGCGTCTAATATCCCCACTAAATCCGGATATTTCTGCCCATGTGTATCTGCCACCATCACGTCAGGCATGAGTTTTCTAAGCTCATACATGCCACCGAGATCGAATTCCATACAACCGTAGAAAATGATAGCGCTTGGTATTGAATGAGTGCTTGGACATGTATCTACCCCACTAACACTATCTCCTAGTGGATCAGAGGTAAACTCGCTGATTTCTTGACCTGAGATCTGTGTGCTTGATATTAGTTGATGGTCGAGCCCTTGAGGTATGAATACTGCACTACCTGCCGACAATTCGTGAGTGCCTTCTTTTGTTCTGAGTAACGCTGTCCCCACAGCTACATAATGAAAGTAAGCGTGTCCCGGTCTTGAATTAAATGCTAAGCCAAAAGTAGGTCCAGTCTGAATGCGGCGGTATTGAACGCCGCGCAAGCGCATGCCTGTTAATAGTTCACTTATGAGTTCCGAGGATATAGCAAATTGCTTACTTTCTTTCATTTAGGGGTTTTGGTCAAAAGTTAGGGTGTATTAATCATAGATCATCCGACCCTTAGACTCTAGACTTTATACATGTTTTTTATGTCTAGGAATTTTGAAATGAATGATGAAGTAATGGAGCCAGTATCAACTGACAGGGCTGACGAAGTGCCGTCAACGCCTGCATGGATGGCAGTTTTTTCCTTAGCGATGGGAGTGTTTGGGCTGTTAACCGCTGAGTATCTTCCTGCCAGTCTACTTACGCCAATGGCCTCCGATCTGGGGGTTTCTGAAGCGTTAGCAGGTCAAGCGGTGACAGTGACCGCTGTAGTTGCTTTGTTTGCTGGTCTGTCAGTACCACGACTAACTCGCAATTTAGATAGACGAGTGGTGTTGTTAAGTTTTACCGTATTGATGATTGCTTCTAATTTATTAGTCACCTTGTCTACCAATCTAGTGTTTCTACTGGTAATGCGTATCTTATTAGGCTTTGCGCTTGGAGGATTTTGGTCTATGGCGGCGGCGGTTGCAATGCGTTTAGTGCCAAAAAAACTTGTTCCCCGGGCTCTTTCTATCATCTTCAGTGGTATTGCTGTGGGGACCGTGGTTTCTATCCCTCTTGGTAGTTACCTAGGGGGACTTTATGGTTGGCGCAGTGCTTTCTATGCCGCAGCAGCCGTGGGCGTTTTGACGTTGATCTTTCAGCTTTTCACATTGCCGAGTATGGCGCCGCGTAAAGCCGTTCAGAGTGAATCAGTGCTGGGGTTGTTACGACGTCCCGGTATCTTCATCGGAATGCTGGGGTGTGTATTAGCTCACACGGGGCAATACGCCTTATTTACCTACATTCGGCCTGCTTTAGAGAGTGTTTCTAATATTGGTGTAGATGGCTTGTCTTTGATGCTTCTAGGGTTCGGTGTTGCTAATTTCTTTGGAACATTGTTAGCTGGCGAGTTAATGCAGCGTAGTTTACGTGCTACTTTAGTCATTAAGCCTGCATTGGTCGGTATAGCGGCATTCGGAATTATCCTGCTTCCTCTTGGAAATATTGGATTGATGGTGTTAGTTGCGCTTTGGGGATTGGCATTTGGTGGTGTGCCCGTTGCATGGTCAAGCTGGGTTGCTCAGGTGCTTCCTGATCACGCAGAAACCGCGGGAGGCATGGTGGTTGCCGCCGTGCAGTCATCGATTGCATTGGGTGCTGCCGTAGGAGGGCTTATTTTTGGACTGAGTGGCATTGTAGGGGTTTTTATTGCCGGTGCTAGTATAATGTTGTTTGCCTCTCTTTTCATAAAATTACGAGTTCGAACAGATTTATAGCTTATCAGAATAAAGAAAGCGAATGTGCGGTTCTACAATGACGAAACTCCTGTCAGTTGTATGGAATTATTGCAAAGCATGGAAGAAACTTTCGTTTAGGCCAAAGCCGAACTAAAACGTCGACGAGCAGCAAAAAATCAAAGAAATCTGCGAATGGTATAGATGATGGTATCGTTAATAGTCATCTTTCTAACTAGCTGTTATGCACGTGTATTTTCCTCTCATTGATATTCGAGTGGGAGTAGGGCTTGCTAGCAATAGCGCATAAACCCTTAAGCCAATAAAAAATGCCAGTCAGTTTCTGACTGGCATTTTTGTATGTGGATACACATTTTGATCTGCCAGAAGATTTACCAAAATGGATCTTTCGCTGGCTTTTTCTTCGGCTATTCCGGTAGATGACTGTTAATCATAGTTTTTTCTAAGAGAACTTTTCTTTCTGTGCTTCAATATTTCGGCGGCTAAAGACCTCCATAACAACGCTCTTTGTGAATGTCTCAGCGTAATCGAGATGGCTCAACTACGCTATTCTATAAGCTCTCTATCGTTTGTTGATTGAGGGGAGAAATCAGCTTATCCGACCTGATGGCACATGACGATAGTCGGCGCAACTAGGTTGCCTGTGGAATCCCCGGTAGGATAATTCACTTTCGTGAGTTATTTTGTATTGAAAAATAGATGCAATTTATTCGCTTTTCAGTTCGTTGGTATACTCTACGGGTAACCAGCGATATCCGTTGTGCTCTTGAATCACATGCCCGAAACCTGGGAACGATATATGTGCAGCCGCAACGAGATCGCCTTCTTTTACCACTTGTTTCAATACTTTCTTCCGTGTTTCGACTGCTTTTTGTTGATTCACATCAAAATGAATTGCGACCGAAGGAGAGGGGAGTTGGATGGTTTTTATATGGATAATATCTCCCCACAACACCAGATTTTTCCCTTCACTAGATACTTTATAAATAACACTGCCAGGTGTATGCCCCGGTGCCGGAATCGCTTTTATGCTTGGAAATAATTCTACCGGAGCCTGAAACGTGGTTAATTTGCCTGCCTCTTTGACGGGTCCGACTGTTTTCTCTGTGTCTGCAAACGTATGGCGCTGGTCTTCTTTGACATTACTGATGTTTTTTGCGTTTAGCCAAAAATCAGCATCATGTCGATCCACGTACACGGTGGCATTAGGGAATGCCAGGTGTCCATTTCTGCTGACGCCACCGGAATGATCTGCATGAATGTGGGTCAGTAATACCGCATCTATACTCTCTGCTGGATACCCCGCGGCAGCAAGATTATTGAGTAGGTGTCCACCCAAGTCGCCAAATAAATCTCCTGCGCCGGCATCAACTAAAATCTGTTGCTTACCATCATCAATAACAAATGTATTGATTGATGTTTCTACAGGTGATTTCAGGTAGGCGGATTGCAGATCTTGGTGAATCGAATCTTTGCTCGTGTGAGTTAGGATTTTATCGAATGGTACATTGACTGTTCCATCTGAAACTGCCGTTACAAGTAACTTGCCGAGCTTAATTCGGTAATAACCCGGTGCTTGTTGTGCATCGAGATAAGTGGATGCATTAACGAAATTGGCCATTAAAATTAAAGGTATAATCCAAAATTTTTTCATTGTGTCCTCTGATGATGTTGAACTCTTAAGTTTCTGAAGTATAGTGATTGCAAACTTATTAATTAAATTGATTATCTTGATGAACCACATTGTTATTGATGATATTAGGCGTGTAGATTTAAATTTATTGGTTGTGTTATTGGCTTTGTATCAAGAGAAAAGCGTTACCAAGGCGGCAGAACGCCTGTATTTAGGGCAGCCTGCAGTAAGTGGTGCCCTGAAACGACTCCGAGAGCTTCTCGACGATCCCCTATTTGTGAGACAAGGCAGCGGAATGATTGCCACTCCCCGTACCGAAAAATTGCTTCAAGAGATGGTACCGTTGATGGCAACCCTTCATAGCCATCTGTTTGAAGTGCCGGTTTTCTCTCCTCAAACCAGTGTAAAAACCTTTCGTATTGGAATGAGTGAATGGGTTGAGCAGTGGGTCATGCCTAAGTTTTTAAAGCAGACGTATCAGGATGCGCCGGGCGTTTTCTTCAAGGTGGTTAATATTGATCCATATACGGCACGTGATGCTGTAGAAGACGGGAGTGTTGATGTGGCCATCTCATTGGATACCCTATCGACACAAGAAACAGAGAGCCAGCAGGTGGCGAGTATGGGCTATAAAACCGTTTGGTCACAAGCGCAGATGTCACTCTCAAATCCTATTACTTTGGATGAGTTTCTGAGCAGAGAACATCTTTTGGTTTCTTACCGAAATGCATCAAGCAGTCAGCTTGACCAGTATCTGGCGCGGCAGGGTAAGTCACGCCGGATTCGTTATGTTTCGCCTAATTTTTCTTCCTATCCGCTGCTTTTAAATCAGCAACCATTTTTAGCAACGGTACCGCAGGGGCTCGCTGGCATTTGGCAACAGAATTACAATTTGACGGTAAGTGATGTGCCGATGGACTACGAGGATATTAAGCTTTGTTTGTTGTGGCATAAAAGACAAACTCAGGACCCCGCGCTGAGTTGGCTTTTAGCACATTTAAAGCAAGCCATGAATGATGGGTAGGGTGAATGGTTAGGAGGACTGCTACTCAGTCAGTTTCTACTTTTTAATACAAAATACTAAGTTAATTGGGGAAATAACAAAGCGGTTTTACTTGATATTTGCGACACTAAGGCAGAGGAAAGCGTGGCAATACAGTCATTGCGGACTAATGGTATGTGCGAAGTGGTTAATCCGGCAGCTTTTTGGTTTGGATGACTTTCGGTCGGCGTTGATAATCACAGTGTTGATAGTAGCGTGTTAGGTTTCTTTGCCTACCGCGGTAATACAAGGGTCAGTGATGATGCATCGCTGTGCTAAATGAGTAGCTAGTGTAAGCGTGCAAATATGGAAAAGATTGACTAAACAGATTACCAGTCAGGCGATGATTTCATTTCCTCAGCCAGAAAATCAATAAAGCCTCTTTGAAGCGGTGTCACTTGTTTACGATTGGCATACACCACATATACTCCCAGGGGTTTCGGCTCCCATTCGGTTAGCAGCTCAACCAACTGACCACTTTCTATCAGAGGTTTAGCTGAAGCGACTGGCTGTAAACTGATTCCATGTCCTTTTGTTGTCGCTGCCAACAATACTTCAGATAAGTTCGAACTAACATTGCCTGATATTGCGACGGATTCAGGCCCGTTAGGTCCATCAAAAACCCACGCTGCTTTTCCATAGTAGGCAAAAGATAAACAGTTAAAGTAAGCCAGTGATTGGACATCGGCAGGCTTACCTCTTCTCTTGATATAGCCAGGTGCCGCACAAACAACCGAACGGCATTCTCCAATACGCTTTGCTACGACATTTGGCTCTAGGTCATTAGTAATACGAATTGCCAGATCAATTCGCGACTCAACCAAATTAACAGGGTCGTCAGTGGTAAGAATATCAATAGAAGTCTGAGGCCATTTCTCGATAAACTTACCAACTGCATCAATAAGAAAACTTGCCACAAGAGACAAGCTGGTTGTCAGCCTTAGTTGACCTTTTAACTCCGTAGAATTCTGACTACGAATATTTTCAAGAGATTCTGTCATTCCTAAAAGCTGATGAGCAACATTTAAAGTTTGTTCTCCAGCTGAGGTCAGGCTCAGGCGCCGGGTTGTTCGGTGTAAAAGCCGCGTATCCATCCAGGTTTCGAGTTCAGCAAGGTAACGAGATACTTTTGCCCGGGAAATGTCTAATTTGTCAGCCGCCCCGCTTAAACTTCCCTGCTCAACAATCGTTGAAAATACACTGAGGGCTGTAAGCCTATCCATATTCACCACCTTATTAGACCGAAAAGTGAAGCAGTAATAATCGAATTATAGGGTATTTGCGTTAATTATAAACCAATATAATCGTCTCCATTGAACAAACACGCGCATTACGTGTTTTCGTTAAACAACACAAGTAAAGGTCACCTATGAAAAAGCTAACAACAACTCTTACTGCCGGCGCACTACTTCTATCAGGTCAGGCTCTGGCGTCAGATCTAACGTTGCAACAATACAAACCAGGCGAAGACGCTATCTTCCCGGTTACATCTACATTAGTAAGCGGCCAGAAAGATGCGATTTTATTTGATGCTCAATTTAGCCTTAGCGACGGCCAGGTTCTGGTTAATATGATTAAAGAAAGCCAGAAAGAACTAACCATGATTTACATCACGGCTGGTGACCCTGATTACTACTTCGGCCTGCAACCACTATTAAAAGCATTCCCGGATGTTAAAGTCGTTTCAAGCCCTTCAATTGTTGAACACATTAAGGACACCAAAGACGCGAAACTAGAACACTGGGGACCAATCCTCGGTGACGATGTCCCGACAGAACTGTTCGTTCCTCAGCCTTCTGATCAAACAACATTCTCACTTGAAGGCCACGATATCGAAGTTAAAGAAATGGGCACATACCAGGCTTATATGTGGATTCCATCACTAAAAACTGTCTTTGGTGGTGTGTCACTAACCTCGGGCATGCATGTTTGGACTGCAGATACACAAACAGAACAAGCTCGTGGTGCCTGGGTTCAGTCATTGGAAAGCATGAAAGCACTTAATCCTGAACTGGTTATTCCTGCTCACTACTTAGGTGATGCACCTGAGAAAGATGAAGCGATTGATTTTACAATCGAGTACCTGAAAACATTCGAAGCTGCATTATCTGAAGCGGACAAACTTGAAAGTAAAAAATCAGAAAAAGTCATTTCTATTATGAAAGAGGCTTACCCAGAGCTGCCAGGTGAAAGCGACTTAGAACTTGGCAGTCAGGTAAATACTGGCGAAATGGAATGGTAATCAGCAATTAAGAGTCAGTCAAAAACTGGCTGGTTCTCTTAAAGAGGATGCATGATGAATCCCCAATTAACTCAATTGTCAGGGCTGAGATTCCAAATCGACTACCCTGACTTTTCATTTGAAAACCGATATCTGGATGAAAAGACGATTGTATGGAAATCGATCAACGGTCCATCAATGACAGGTAAGGCCGCCGGAGAAGAAGTTACCGAACAGGCAACAGTTATAAACTTAGCCGTGAATCAATTCCTTGTCAGTTGGGTAGAAGAAAGTGGTTTAGGTGTCACGCAACATCTTAACTTCAGCTCAGGTCAAATCCATTCCCTGATCCGTGATGGTAAAGACATCATCGCCGAAACAGGCAAGTTAACCACTCTGAATTGAACCAAACAACAAAAGCAGGTTGAAAATGATGCATATTCACTACCGTAAAGCCGTTCAGCGAGACTTTGAGACGATTGCCGGGATGTTCGCCGCCAATATGGATCTTAGTGTATTCACTTCAGTAAGAGACACCAACGCTCTTGAATATCTAGCAACCATATTTATTGCCGGTGACTTTATGCGCAGCACTTTTACGGAAATAGCAGAACACGACGGAAAAATATGCGGAGTTATCTTAGGCTCAACCAAGTTGACTCGTGAAAAAGCGGTAGAGTTTGAGTACAAAGGGATTGTCAAACAAGCTAAAGCGGCACTACAAACAACGGCTGCCGGTCAACAAGTACTTATAGAACTGAAGCAACAACATAAATCGTTTGGTCAGATGCCGCAGCATGATTGTGACAGTGAGCTATTGTTTTTCTGTGTCGACAACAATTATCGTCGTCACCAGATTGGGACCTCCTTAGTCAATTCATTTGAGCATTATTTATCAGACATGAATGCGAAAGGTTACTCATTGCACACGGACAATAAATGCAGCTATCAATACTACGAAAAAAATGGATATCAACGTATTGATACCTGCACTAACAGTTATGATCCTCAGGTGGAACACTACACCTATATCAAAACCCTCGTTTAGAACCTGCAACCGGATATAGATTAATCATGAACATCATCCTGATTATTTATCTGTATCTAGCTCCAAACCAAAACAGGAATTCATTATATGACAATTAAAACTCACTCATCTCAACCCGTGAGTATGTTGCTGGTTACACTGTTGGCTTTGCTAACAGCGTTAGATGCAATGGCTATTGATCTGTATTTACCCGCAATGCCAACTATTGCAGAAGCACTACAAGTATCATCAGGTGAAGTCCAGCAGACACTGGCTGTCTTTTTAGCCGGTTTGGCCATTGGACAAGGTATCTATGGGCCTTTGCTCGACAGATTCGGCCGTAAAAGCCCATTGCTGATTGGTATCGGCATTTTTGTTGCTGGTTCTGTTATTGCAGCTCTTTCACCATCGATAGAATGGCTTCTAGTTGCCCGCTTTATTCAAGCATTAGGTGCAGCAGCAGGCTTGGTCGCACCGAGAGCGATTATTGATGATCTATATGATCTGGAAGATTCGGCACGTATGCAATCCATTCTGATGCAAGTAATGATGGTTGCGCCTATCGTAGCCCCTATTCTCGGTGGGGTACTGCTTCTTCACTGGCAATGGAGTAGTATTTTCTGGGTAATGGCAATACTTGGGTTGCTTGGTTTAGTATGGGGAACTAAAACGGTACCAAACTCTCAACCGGTAGAAGAACGAGTATCACTGAGTATAAAAGCAATAATCCATGGCTATGGCGGGTTACTTCTACAGCCACGGTTTGTCCTTTATACAATCGCAAGTGGTCTAGTACTTGGATCCTTTTTCTCTTATATCAGTGGCTCTTCTTTTGTCTTCATTGAACATTTTAAATTAAGTGCAACTCAGTACAGTCAAATATTTGCCGCCAACTCTGTAGGGCTTGTTATTGGTGGTGCCATCAGTAATCAACTGATCAAGCGCGGTTTATCAACCCACAAAATTATGATGCTTGGTACACTCGGTTATACTCTGTTCGCTGGCATATTGCTGGTCGTCGTTGAGTCTTCCCTCTCTTCACTACTCAGTTATGCTGCTTTACTTAGTTTAACTATTTCGTGTTTAGGTCTTGTATTCGGCAACTTAGTCGCCTTAACCATGAACGCTTCAATATCGCCCGCAGGTGTGACGTCTGCGATGATGGGTATGGCACAATACCTTCTGTCTGCCGTTATCGGATTTATTGTTAGCCTGACGCCAACTAGCATTGTTCAGCTTCCTGCGACAATTGCAATTTGTGGAGCGATAACCATCCTACTTTGTATCATTGCACCAAATGTCAGACCACAACCTTCCAATTTAAGAACAATAGAGGGTTGAATTTAAATAAAGTTAGGTACTTACAAATCAAGTAAGGCGAGGATTAACTCGTCTTATGTCGGGTATTAGACAAACTTGGTCAAATATTGTTCTTCCCCGTTTTAGAGAAATAGTCATAAACACGGAATGGGGCAAAAGTATGTTATGGGTTTTAAAAAGAAGAGTCAGTTCCACTTAATTTGACTCGGTATGATTAAGGGCGCATTCGTATTACTTGGCCAAGGTTTTTCGGTTTTAGGAGCAGAGTGTGTCCTGGTGTTGTTTTATTGTCACGTCGACGAGCATTGCGGACTTTTTTGTCCGTCATTGGTCATAGCTCTCGCTTGACCATAAGTGATAGCAAACGGGGCATCTAGTTCTCATAAATGAATTCTAAATAGGAGTTACTATCAAAAAAGCATATTACTGATGTAAATGTCCTGTTATGATTTGCGCGTAATAGTCGGGGAGCCAGTATTGGCTGAGATCGAAATTCGAGACCCGTAGAACCTGATTCAGTTAGCACTGACGTAGGGAACTATAACGCTTTGCCACTCGCCGAATCATCTCGGCAATCTTTGCGAATCTGATCTTCGATCCTTCCAAATGATGGCCAAAGCCAGTTCCTATGCGTCGGTAATAGGAGTGGTAATGGCTAATTCTTCAATACAGCGTAATCCTCAGAAAATATCTTCATCAAAAGAACCTAATGCGTCTGTGATCTTAGGATCTTACTGCGTTGATTTAAATCACTTATCGGTCATCTCACTTAATACCATCGCGATAAAGTTAGGCGTTAACTATGTTTACTGAAGCTATGTCTACTAAATCTACGTCTCCTAGAGCAATGTCGGCTAAAACCATCGGCATTCAAATTACCAACGCTTGTTTGCAATATAAGGATAGCCAAACTCCAA
The DNA here is from genome assembly GCF_000426765.1 of Vibrio litoralis DSM 17657. Taxonomy (GTDB): domain Bacteria; phylum Pseudomonadota; class Gammaproteobacteria; order Enterobacterales; family Vibrionaceae; genus Vibrio; species Vibrio litoralis. Next base: position 82,099 of record NZ_KE384566.1, read on the forward strand.
CGCTTTTAGGCATCAATATGCAGATCCCTGCTGGACAATGGACGGTATTATTAGGTCGAAGTGGTTGCGGAAAAACCACGATTCTTCGTTATCTAGCGGGCTTATTAGCCGACAAAGTTGAGTGGCAGGGCGACCTGACGACCACAGATAACTTACTTTTAACTGAGCATATTGCTTATATGGCTCAGCAAGACCTATTGCTGCCATGGCTCAATGTGTTGGATAACGTTTGTTTAAGTTCGCGATTTAATCATTCTCAAAGCGATGCGCAACAAGACCAGCAACGCGCGCTCACATTATTGCAGCAGGTAGGGCTGGTGGATTATTGCCATGCCAAACCGGATCAACTTTCAGGTGGAATGAGGCAACGTGTGGCGCTTGCTCGCACCTTAATGCAAGACAAGCCAGTGGTATTGATGGATGAACCTTTCTCCGCGCTAGATGCAGTGACGCGTCATAAATTACAGACTTTGTCAGCCGAGTTATTGAAAGAGAAAACCGTGGTTTTGATCACCCATGATCCACAAGAAGCCGTCCGACTAGCCAATCAGCTGTATGTACTGCAAGGAACACCAGCCAAAGCGCAATCTCTTGCGGTGCCAGAATCGCCGACTCCCCGAGTACTGGATGGTGAATGCGCCGCGTTACAACAAGCCATTTTGCAGCAATTGGAGAAAGACTATGAGTGAGATGACTCAATACCAATCGCTTTCTCGCCGAGTGACTCAAAAAGAGCGTGTGACGCATCCTGCGCTACGTCTGTTAGTCACGGTTGTGGTGATACTCGGCGTATGGCAGTTGGTTGTGGTGATGTTTGATATGCCTAGCTTTATTTTGCCTGCACCAGTCGATGTGTTGGATAAATTACTCACTCGATATGATGTATTACTTAAACACTCTTGGGTAACTGCGCAGGAAATTTTGCTAGGTCTTGCGCTTGGTTTATCGATGGGTTTGCTGTTCGCCTTACAAATGTTGATGTTTGAACCGCTCAAGCGCTGGCTATTGCCGATTCTTATTGCCAGCCAGGCGATCCCAGTATTTGCCATCGCGCCAGTGTTGATGCTTTGGCTCGGTTATGGCATTGCATCGAAAGTGGTGATGGCGGCCATCATTATATTCTTCCCGGTGACGACTTGTTGTTATGACGGACTACGTAATACCCCAACGGGTTACCTTGATCTCGCCAAAACCATGGGCGCTTCTAAGTGGCAGTTGTTACGTCATATTCAACTACCGGCAGCCTTACCAACCTTAGCTTCAGGGATTCGTGTCGCGGTAGTGATCGCGCCGATTGGAGCCGTCGTGGGGGAGTGGGTCGGATCCAGTGAAGGCTTGGGCTATCTGATGTTACAAGCTAACGCTCGGATGATTATCGATGAAATGTTTGCCGCGTTATTTATTTTGGCAATGCTATCGATCGCCCTGTATTTCATCACCGATAAATTATTGAAAGCTGCTATTCCTTGGGAGAGCAAATAATTAGCCCCTTGGGAAACCAAATGATTAGGCTCTTGGGAAAGTAAATAACGCTCCCCAATAATCGAAAGGTCAACAGTGCCTAGTAAATCGTAAACCAACAGGACAATTTAATAAGGAATGATTCGTGAAAATAAACAAATTGCTCAGTGCTGTCACTTTAGTTACCTCGCTTATTTCGACTAACGCGCTTGCCGCAGACAAAGAAATGACCTTAATGCTGGATTGGTTCGTCAATCCAAATCATGGCCCAATTGTGATTGCTAAAGAGCGGGGCTATTTCAAACAACAGGGCTTAACAGTCAATATTCAAGAGCCAGCTGATCCTAGTACTCCGGCCAAGTTGGTTGCAGCAGGCAAGGTCGATATGGCGATTTCATATCAACCTAGTCTAACCATTGACGTGGCAGCAGGTTTGCCTTTAATTCGCTCGGCAACCCTTGTCGCCACACCGCTTAATACCTTGATGGTGCTGGATAACGGAAAGAATGAAAACCTTGCTGATCTAAAAGGTAAAAAGATTGGTATTTCGATTTCCGGTAATGAAGATGCAACGGTTGGCACTATGTTAGCGCAAGAGGGGGTTCAGCTTTCTGATGTGCAAATGATCAATGTTGGTTGGGCGCTATCGTCTTCATTAGCTTCTGGCAAGGTGGATGCGATTTGGGGCGGTCTACGTAACTTTGAAACCAACCAATTAGCGCTAGAAGGTTATAAAGCGAAATCTTTCTATCCTGAAGAACATGGAGTGCCTGCCTATGATGAGTTGGTGTTTGTTGCCAATGCCCAAAGCTACGATAAAGAGATGATCCAAGCTTTCAATACCGCATTACAACAAGCTACGACTTATATCGTTAATCATCCAGAAACCTCGTGGAAAGAGTTTGTCGCCTACGCACCGGATACGCTAGATAACGAGCTTAATCATCGTGCGTGGAAAGATACTTTAACTCGATTTTCACTGCGTCCATCAGCGGTCGATCTCAAACGTTATGACGATTACGCCAAGTTTATGTTTGATAAAAAAATTATCGAGACGCTACCAAAAGCGAAAGATTACGTACCTAGCCTTTAAGCTAAGAGATTTAGTTATAAGGTTTTAACTATGGATTTGATTAATCCTATACCCAAAGTAATTGGAGTTGCAGTGAGGCGACAAGTGAATGAGACCCTGCCTATGTGATTGGGGCGAATGAACGCCGTCAACAAAGCTGCAGCTTCAAGTTCGACGGGTATATATCACCAATTTGAGAGAACCACATTATGAAATACCAAGATTTGATTAACGCTTGTCAGCAAGATTGGCAGCAATACACTGAACATGCTTTTGTTGAGCAATTAGCAAAAGGTACTCTGGCTCAACCTTGTTTTTTACATTATTTAAAGCAAGATTTTTTATTCTTAAAACAGTATGCACGAGCTTACGCACTGGCGATTTACAAAGCCCGTACTTTGGATGATATGCGCCGCGCTCTACCGACGGTACAAGGTTTACTTGATTGTGAATTGTCGCATCATGTGACGTATTGCGGCCAGTGGGGATTAACCGAAAGTGACTTGGAAAATGAGCCAGAAGATTTTGGCACCGTTGCCTACACCCGTTATGTGCTTGATGCTGGCATGACGGGCGATCTGGTCGATCTTTACGCTGCTTTAGCGCCTTGTTCGATTGGTTATGCGGTGATTGGTAAGATGCTGATGGAAGATGAAAACACCGTAATTGAAGGCAACCCTTACGCGGCATGGATAAATTTATACGGTGGCGAAGAGTTTCAGTCTGGTGTGGCAAGTGGTGCGGAACACTTTAATCAACTGTTAGCTGAAATTGATATCAATAGTCAGCGTGGTCAGAATCTCATTCAGGTTTTTAAAACAGCTACGCGTATGGAAATCGCCTTTTGGCAACAAGGTCTAAATGCTCAATAGGAAGTTGTAGAATGAATATGTTAATCGAACAAATTACTCAAGCATTAACCGCGCTACGTGAGCAAAAGCCATTGGTGGTCAATATTACTAACTATGTGGTGATGAATAATACGGCTAATGCGTTATTGGCAATTGGTGCCTCTCCCATCATGGCGCATTCAAAACAAGAAATGGCGGAGATGATGTCATTTGCTGGTGCTCTGGTGGTCAATATCGGTACGCTTGATAGTGCTTGGGCTGAGCGAATGACTTATGCAGTAGAACAAGCCAACCTTCATAACAAAGTAGTGGTGCTTGATCCTGTGGGTTGTGGTGCCTGTCAGTTACGCACCAACACTTCACGTCAAATTGCTCAGTTAGCCAATAAGTTGATCATTCGTGGCAACGCTTCTGAGATTATTGCATTAGCCGGTGAACAACCGCAAAGCAAAGGCGTAGATGCTCTAGATAGTAGTGATGCGGCATTAAGCGCAGCCAGTTTCTTGGTTAATGAGTATGGTGCGAGTGTGGTGATCTCCGGTGAAACCGACTACATAGTGACCAAGTTGCAAACCGTAAAACTCAACAATGGCCACTCAATGATGCCATGCGTAACAGGGATGGGGTGTACGCTTAGTGCTTTGACCGGAGCCTTTGCCGCTGTCGGTGATGATTCTGGTTTAGCTGCCACAGCGGTGCTTGGTGTGGTGGGAGAGATCGCGGCAGAACAAACACGTGGTCCGGGTAGCCTGCAAATGACATTGCTAGATGAGTTATATCAACTAGATGAAAACACATTGGCTCAACGTCTTAAGTTAAACATTGTTGAATAATTGAGGAAACAAAAATGAACGCTTATCGCTTGTATTTAGTCACCGATGACAAGCAAGATTTAGATACACTGAAACATGTGGTTAGTGAAGCAGTATTAGGTGGCGTTACTATGGTGCAAGTACGCGAAAAGCATGGTGATGTGCGTGCCTTTATTGAACGGGCACAAGCAGTCAAAGATATTTTAGCAGGCAGTGGCGTTCCTTTAATTATCAATGACCGAGTGGATGTTGCGCTGGCGATTGATGCCGATGGCGTTCACCTCGGTCAGTCGGATATGCCTGCTGACATCGCTCGTCGGTTAATTGGCCCAGATAAGATCCTTGGCTTGTCGATTGAAAACGAACAACAACTTGCACAAGCCGATACGTTGCCAATTGACTACATTGGTTTAAGCGCCATTTTTACCACCCCCACCAAAACCAATACGAAAAATCATTGGGGCATTGAAGGTTTGCAAAAGGCGTTGAATACCACCTCGTTACCGATTGTCGGGATTGGCGGCATTAACCCAAGCAATATTCCTGCATTAATGGCAACGGGCGTGCATGGTTTGGCTTTGGTTTCAGCGATTTGTCATGCACAAGATCCACAAGCGGCGACCAAATACTTGTTAGGCTTAATGAGCTAACTGTCATTGAATAGACGTGCAGGTAATACTCTGTTACGTCTATTCACTTTGTTATACTAAGAATCCACTTATTATGATGTGAGTTAATAAAACTATACCTAAGTAACTCGCATCTTGAAGTTACTTGGGTATATATTAAGGGATAAATTCTTGGAACAAACATCTACCTTTTCGCACTTTCAGCGAGCTTTCAAACGCATCGATCAAAGCAAAAAATTCCAATGGTTTGTGATTGCAGTGATCATCATTTCAGCGTTGACCGTAGGGGCTCACACCTACTCTTTACCATCAACGATTGAGTCGGCACTCAACATCATGGATATCGCGATCACGGTATTCTTTTTAGTTGAATTAGTGATCCGCTATCTTGCTAGTGATGGCATTCGCTCTTTCTTTAAAAAGGGTTGGAATGTGTTTGATACCATTATTGTTATCGGTAGCTTATACCCAGCGGCTGGCTCGACCATCCTTATTGCTAGGCTACTACGTATCTTCCGTGTGTTGCGTCTGGTTTCTATGGTGCCGGAGTTACGGGTACTGGTAAATGCATTGATAAAAGCGATTCCTCAAATGGGGTATATCGGATTATTGATGTTTGTGATCTTCTACATTTACGCCGCAATCGGCAGCATGTTGTTCGCTCACATTAACCCAACCTTGTGGGGTGATGTATCGATCTCAATGCTAACCTTGTTCCGAGTGGCGACCTTTGAGGATTGGACCGATGTGATGTATGAAACCATGGAAGTCTATTCATTGAGTTGGATTTACTACCTAACTTTCATCTTCCTTACCGCGTTCATTTTCTTAAATATGATGGTCGGTACTATTTTGGAAGTGATGTCAGAAGAACATAAGCAACTACGCGAAGAGCAAAATCCTGATGCCGATACCATGGCGACTTCACAAGAAATGCAAGCGCTGCATCAAAAACTCGATCAACTGCAAGCGACGCTTACCGAGATGAATAAGCCGAAATAAATAAAAAAGTCCTAGTTAATTTAAATGCTTATCTAGATAATCGAGCAGTAAACGAACTTTAGTCGATAAATGATGGTTGTGAGGGTAGACCGCCCACACACCATCATTTTTTGTTTGTAGGTGGGACAATATTGCGACTAATTGGCCTGACTCTAGATAACTTTCTACGTAGTAGTCGGGAAGCTGAACAATGCCAATCCCTTTGAGCGCTGCATCAAGTAATGCATAACCATTGTTGCACTTTAATGAGCCATTTACGGTTAACTTCTTATTATGAAAGCGCCAATAGTCTAGGGTTCCCACTAGGCAATTATGATGCTTGAGATCGTTAAGTGATTCTGGATGACCATGTTGGCGTAAGTATTTGGGGGAAGCGCAGAGATATTGCTGCCTTGGACGTAATTTTTTCGCCATCATACTCGAATCATCCAACGCGCCTAAGCGGATCGCTAAATCGACTTTTTCTTCGGTAAGATCGACTAACTGATTGGTTAGCCAAAGCTCGATATTCAAGTCTGGATATAACAAACAGAAGTCGTTAATTAACGGCGCAATATGACTTTCACCGTAGGCGATTGGCACCGAAACTTTAAGTTGACCTTGCAGACTATGATTGAGGTTAGTGACGGACAGTTCGGCTTCTTTTAATTGCTCTAAAATAGCCTGACATTGTTCAAAGTAATTCTGACCAATGTCGGTGAGCTTAACTTGACGAGTCGTGCGATAAAACAATTTTACCGATAGGCGTTTTTCTAACTGATTCACCTGACGGCTGATTTGCGCGGTCGATACCGATAGGTGTTTGGCGGCCAAAGTAAAGCTGCCGGTTTCAGCGACTGCCACAAATTCCGATATTCCTTGCCACTGCATCTTTATCACCTATATGTATCAATCGATACTATATCCTATCTATTATTACTTGTTAGTAAAAGTGTTTTGCAAATAAGATCCTTATCATTTAGGTGAGCTTGACTATACTGAAAGCAATTAAAAAACATCTAAATAAGGAATTGAAATGACAGCACAAGTAATTAAGTCACGCGCAGCCGTAGCGTGGAAAGCCGGTGAGCCTTTAAAGATGGAAACCGTTGATGTAATGCCTCCGCAAGCAGGTGAAGTGCGCGTGAAAATTATTGCCACTGGTGTTTGTCATACCGATTCATTTACCTTATCGGGTGATGATCCAGAAGGTGTATTTCCAGCCATTTTAGGCCATGAAGGTGGCGGCATTGTTGAGTCTGTTGGTGAAGGGGTTACTTCGGTTCAAGTAGGCGATCATGTTATCCCGTTATACACCGCAGAATGTGGCGAATGTAAATTCTGTACTTCAGGCAAAACCAACTTGTGTTCTTCAGTTCGTGAAACGCAAGGAAAAGGTTTAATGCCTGATGGTACCACTCGTTTTTCTATTAATGGTGAGCCGATTTATCATTACATGGGCACTTCAACGTTCTCTGAATACACGGTTCTACCGGAAGTGTCGTTAGCGAAAATTAATCCAGAAGCGGATTTAAAAGAAGTCTGCCTACTTGGCTGTGGCGTAACGACAGGCATGGGCGCCGTAACCAATACCGCAAAAGTTCAGCCGGGTGATACAGTGGCTATCTTTGGTCTTGGTGGCATTGGTCTATCTGCGATCATTGGATCGACCATGGCAAAAGCGGGCCGAATCATTGCCATTGATATCAATGAATCAAAATTCGATCTGGCTAAAAAACTCGGCGCAACTGACGTGGTGAATCCAAAAGATTTCGATAAGCCAATTCAAGAAGTGATCGTTGAAATGACCGATGGCGGCGTTGACTACTCATTTGAGTGTGTCGGCAATGTACACCTAATGCGTTCAGCGCTTGAGTGTTGTCACAAAGGTTGGGGTGAGTCGATCATCATTGGTGTTGCCGGTGCCGGGCAAGAAATCTCAACTCGTCCGTTCCAACTCGTTACTGGACGCGTATGGAAAGGTTCTGCATTTGGCGGCGTAAAAGGTCGTTCACAACTACCCGATTACGTAGAACGTTATATGAAAGGTGAGTTTAAGTTGAATGACTTTATTACTCATACTATGGGCTTAGAAGATATTAATGAGGCATTTGATTTGATGCATGAGGGTAAAAGTATCCGCAGTGTTATTCATTACTAATCTTCTTCGTACTTGAACTTACAGCGTTGTTGACTGCGTGCACTCACCCCAATCACATAGACGAGCTATGCTCATGGGGCTTCGCTTACTTGTCGCCTAGCTGTAAGCTCAATTACTTTGAAGATTGAATTGTAGCTAGGAAGCTCTTTATCGAGACACGAGACACGAGACACGTAAAAATAACAGATGGATATTTATGAAACAGTTGAATTCAAATCAGTGTTTTGGTGGGCAGCAACAGCAATTTGAGCATGAGTCACAAGTGCTTAATTGCAAGATGCGCTTTTCGATTTTTTTGCCACCGCAAGCGTTAGAGTCGAATAAAGTACCGGTGGTGTATTGGTTATCAGGTTTAACTTGTACAGATGAGAATTTTGTCCAGAAAGCCGGTGCGCAACGTATGGCGGCGGAGTTAGGTATTGCGATTGTTGCGCCAGATACTAGCCCTCGTGGTGATGATGTGGCGGATGATGAAGCTTATGATCTTGGCAAAGGGGCAGGGTTTTATCTCAATGCAACTCAAGAGCCTTGGGCTAAGCATTATCAAATGTATGACTACATTGCTTATGAACTGCCAGCTTTGATTGAAGCGCATTTTCCCGTTACCGATAAGCGTGCGATTTCTGGTCACTCGATGGGCGGCCATGGCGCATTAACGATTGGTTTGCGTAATGCTCCAAGGTTCAAATCGATTTCAGCATTCAGCCCAATTGTTAGCCCACTGCATTGTCCGTGGGGGCACAAAGCACTCACCGCTTATTTAGGTGACGATCAAGCATTGTGGGTCAAATACGATGCGGTGGAGTTGATGAAAAAAATCAAAGGTAATGAAGCTTATTTACCTCCGATTAAAGTAGAGCAAGGTTTAGCGGATAATTTCTTAGAAGAGCAATTGAAACCGCAACTTTTAGAAAATGCGGCGAACGATGTGAACTACCCATTCGAGATTAATCTTCGCGATGGCTATGATCATAGTTACTTTTTTATCGCTAGTTTCATTGATGAACACCTGAAGTTTCATGCTCAGTATTTGAAGTAAATTTAGCGCATTAAAAAGGGCAGAATCATCTGCCCTTTTTCGTATCTAAGCGATTGTTGCCTATATTAACTAACTCGCTGCTTTTTCTACTTCCGCTGGTGGAGTAGAGTCACTTTGAGCTTCTTGCTCTTGCTTTTCTTTGATTAGATCATTGAAAGCAATTCGAGCTTCTTGCGCTTCTTGTGAGGCGGCAAGTTTCACTTCTTTCGCAGCCATCGCCTCAGTTGTGAGGGTATCTAACTGTTTCTGTAGTTCAGCCGGAATATCACCAAGTTCAAGACCATTATCACCATAGGTTAAGGCTTCTTCACGGATTTGCTTTCTTAATTTCCAAATCGCTTTCAGTGCTTGACGCTCATCATCGGCAGCTTCAATCGCTGTAGATTTTAGCTCTTCAAATTTCGCCAGAGCCACACCTTCCGTTGACCAAGGATCGACATCTGGTAAGTCTTCAATGTTGATCACTGGATCTTCGTAACCTTCTTGGTTTGCCAGATCGAAATTGGCAGCTTTAACGGTCGACATCATTAACATGGCTGAAATGGCAATCAATGGAATACCAGCCACAATCGAAGCGGTTTGTAGTGTCGCGAGACCGCCCATGAACATCAATACCGATGGCATGAATGATAGAGTAAATGCCCAGAATAAACGGTTCCAACGCATTGGCTCTTCAGTGACATCATTTTGCACAACAGAAGCTAGGATGTAAGAAATCGAGTCAAAAGTCGTTGCAGTAAAGATGATACATAGACCAGTAAAGACCACGATAACCAAAGTGCTCATTGGCAGTTGATCTAATATCGCAAAGATAGCCGCGGTAGTACCTTGAGAATTTAGGAGGCTGATAACATCTAGTTGACCTGATAACTGAAGTGATAAACCAAAGTTACCTAGAACCATGAAGAATAAGAAGCAACCTAAAGAGCCAAAGAATACTGAGCCTGCAACCATTTGTTTAATGGTACGGCCGCGAGAAATACGAGCAATGAATAGGCCCATGCTTGGTGCAAATACAAGCCACCACGCCCAGTAGAAAATAGTCCAATCCTGTGGGAAGTGGGTATTTTCAAATGAACCGTAACCACCAAAAGGTTCAGCCCAAGAGGCCATGATAAAGAAGTTTGATAGCATTCTTCCTAGAGAATCCAAACCTGTCTCAAGTAAGAAGGTCGTTGGTCCAACTGCGAAGATGAAAATCAATAATGCTAAGGCACCCCAGAAGTTTATGTTACTGAGTAATTGGATCCCTTTTGACATACCTGCATAAGCAGAATAAGCAAAGATCATAGTACAAACTAATAAAACCATTAGCTGTACACCGGTGGTTTTCGGTGTGCCAAATAAGTGGTGTAGACCTTCGGTGATCAGTGGGGAGGCTAAGCCTAATGTCGTCGCACCACCGCCAAGTAAACCAAAGATAAACATAACGTCGATGGTTTTACCTAAACCGCCTTGAGCGCGTTTTTCACCAATGATAGGCATCAGTGCTGCTGAAACCTTTAAAACAGGTTGTTTACGAACATAGAAGAAGTAGGCAATTGGAATTGCAGGTACTAGGTAAATAGACCAAGCAATTGGGCCCCAGTGGAAAATGCCATAAGTTGCTGCCCAACGGACCGCTTCTTCACTTCCTGGCGCTAATTGAAATGGTGGGTTTTGGTAATAAAATGCCCACTCGATAGTACCCCAATATAAAATACTGGCACCGATACCACCACAAAATAGCATGGCAGCCCAAGATGCTGTTTTGAATTCAGGTTTTTCGTCGGGATCACCGAGTTTGATTTGGCCAATGTCTGAAAAAATGATGTAAATCATAAAGAAAAAAGAGGCAAGGCCAAGAATAAGATAAAGCGCTCCAACTTTATCTGTCATAAATGTTTTGGCCAGTGCAACCCATTTCTCCCCTTCTTCAGGGAAAATCATTAAAGGGATGACGGCACATAAAAGAACGATAATTGCACCAAAGAAGGTGGGTTTATCTATGAGTGAAAAAGAATTTTTTTGCGTGTTCATTAGCTAACTCCTAAGCAAAATACAGCAATCCATTAACAGTATAAAGCCACAATATATTTGTGTGTTTACATGAAAATAACATTCTTTATATAGAAAACTAAAACCAAAGTCGAATAAATTGAATGTAGATAACAGTTTAATTTTTAAAGTATTTATGCTAGTTAAGTTGCGCTTTTTGTTATTGATGCAATGAATGTTTTTAATTTTTTTTGGTGTTTTTTATTCGTTAGTAGTACCAATTGTTAATTTTCATCTAGCGTAAAAAACACGCTTGCCCCTCTATTTTTCAGTGACCACTCGCGAACTCTTTTCTTTGTTTTGTTTATCAGTATTAAAGGTTTATTGATAGATCTTGTCGTTAAAATTCATGATTTATTGCCTTACTGTTGCTAAATTTGGTTAATGTTGACTGTCTTTCATTTGATTACTTTCTGGTTTTTTCTTCCTTAGATTGTTCTCTACACGTTTTGATATCGGACAAAATAGGCTCAGTTATCTTGCGGACCTTCTCTTTGTGGAAAGTTAGTTTTCATTTTTGCATGGTGAGTTGTTGTGCTTATGTAAGCATAATGGTCTAAATGTAACTGAATATTTTTAAATGTAATATTTTAATTTTATTTGGTGTGGTTTGTTGTTTTTTAAGTGTGTGTATTTTGTGCTCTTAAGTTTGGGCGATATGCACTTGAAGCAATAAATTAAAAAAAAGCAGTAAATGTTAGCTAACAAGTCGCTAAATGCGGTGATTGGTTAATAAAGCTGCGTTGTTTACCACTTGGTTGTTTCGTTTATATCCACAATGTGACAGCAACCCTTAAACATCGAGAATTAGAATGGAAGCCTCAAGATATAGAAGTATCTTGGTGAGAGGAGGGATGTTTATTGCAGCTCTACTCTTGTCAGGATGCAAATCTGCTTTGCTTGATCCTAAAGGGGTCATAGGCATTCAAGAAAAAGAACTGATCATCACGGCACTATTGCTGATGTTGATTGTTGTTATCCCCGTGATCTTAATGACTGTGTTTTTTTCATATAAGTATCGCGCGAGCAATACCGATGAAAAATACGATCCAGAATGGGCTCATTCAACCAAGATTGAAATAGTGGTATGGACGGTTCCTATTATTATTATTGCCATTTTAGGTACGATCACTTGGCGCACTACTCACGAGTTAGAGCAATCTAAACCGTTAGTGAGTGATGTTGATCATATGACCATTGAAGTCGTTTCTTTGGATTGGAAATGGTTGTTTATCTACCCTGACCAACATATTGCGACAGTCAATTACGTGGCTTTCCCTAAAGATGTTCCGATTAAGTTTAAAGTCACTTCAGACAACATCATGAACTCTTTCTTTATTCCTCGTCTTGGCAGTCAGATCTATGCGATGCCGGGCATGATGACCAGTGTCCACTTAATGGCTAATGAAGCGAATGACTACAAAGGCATCTCCGCTAGCTATAGTGGTGAAGGTTTCTCTGGGATGAAATTTACTGCCCATGTTACGGACACTCCTGAGCAATTTAATGACTGGGTAAACAGCGTTAAAGCCAATAAAAATGCTTTAGTGATGAATGATTTTGAGGGCTATCGTCAGCTTGCTAAACCAAGTGAAAACGTACCGGTGACTTATTACTCCAGTGTTCCTGAGCATTTGTTTGCCGATGTGGTGAAGCAGTACAAAGGTTCTCTGAACTCATCAGATGAAAAGATGAGTAAAGGGCACTCTATGGACATGGCACAAAATTAAAGGGTAGGAAATACTATGTTTGGAAGTATATTTGGAAGACTTTCCCTCGACAGCGTGCCATACCATGAACCCATTATTGTGGTGACATTGGCCGTTATCGCGTTGGTCGGGCTTGCGTTAGTTTCAGCCATTACTTATTACGGTAAATGGCAATATTTATGGTCGGAGTGGTTCACTTCTATCGACCATAAGAAAATTGGTTTTATGTATATCGCGGTGGCATTAATTATGCTGATTCGAGGTTTCTCGGATGCAGTCATGATGCGTAGTCAGCAGTTGCTTTCTTCAGCAGGAGATGCCGGCTATTTACCACCTGAGCACTATGACCAAATCTTCAGTGCTCACGGCGTGATCATGATTTTCTTTGTGGCGATGCCGATGATCATTGGTTTAATGAACATCGTCGTACCACTGCAAATTGGTGCGCGTGATGTGGCATTCCCATATTTGAATAACTTGAGTTTCTGGTTGTTCGTCGTGGGTGTGATCTTAACCAACGTTTCTTTAGGGGTAGGTGAATTTGCCCGTACGGGTTGGTTAGCGTATCCGCCTTTATCTGGCATTCAAGCGAGTCCTGGAACCGGGGTTGATTACTGGATTTGGGCGCTGCAAATATCCGGTGTAGGTACCACGTTATCTGGGGTGAACTTCTTCACTACCATCATGCGTATGCGTACGCCATCGATGCCAATGATGAAGATGCCGGTGTTCACTTGGGCTTCATTGTGCGCCAATATCTTAATCATTATCTCGTTCCCTATTTTGACGGTGACGATTGCGTTATTGACGCTTGATCGTTACATCGGTACCCATTTCTTTACCAATGATATGGGCGGCAACATGATGATGTACGTCAATCTTATCTGGGCATGGGGACATCCGGAAGTTTACATCTTAGTACTGCCGATATTCGGTGTGTATTCAGAGGTAGTCGCGACCTTCTCTCGTAAGAAATTGTTTGGTTATACCTCATTAGTGTGGGCAACGGTTGTGATCACTATCTTGGCCTTTGTGGTTTGGTTGCATCACTTCTTTACTATGGGATCGGGCGCCAATGTAAACGCCTTCTTTGGTATTGCTACCATGATTATCTCCATTCCAACTGGAGTTAAGATCTTCAACTGGTTATTTACCATGTACCGTGGTCGCGTTGAGTTTAGCTCTCCAATGCTTTGGACCATTGGCTTCCTTATCACCTTTACCGTTGGTGGTATGACAGGGGTATTGATGGCCGTTCCCGGAGCAGACTTTGTATTGCACAACAGTTTATTCCTGATTGCTCACTTCCATAATGTGATTATCGGTGGTGTGGTATTTGGTTGTTTTGCTGGTGTGACTTACTGGTTCCCGAAAGCGACCGGTTTTACCTTGAACGAAACCTGGGGTAAACGTGCATTCTGGTGTTGGATTATTGGTTTCTTATTTGCCTTTATTCCACTATACGCACTGGGCTTTATGGGTATGACTCGTCGTTTGAGCCAGCACATTGATCCTGAATACTTCCCGCTATTAGCAACTGCAGCGTTTGGTACTTTCATTATTTTCTGTGGCGTTTTATGTCAAGCCACTCAATTTATTGTCAGTGTGCGTGACCGTGAACAAAACCGCGATCTAACGGGTGACCCGTGGGATGCTCGTACTCTTGAGTGGTCAACCTCATCACCTCCGCCATTTTATAACTTTGCCAAAATCCCGAAAGGCGATGAAATTGATGCTTTCTGGTATCAAAAGCAACGTGGTGAAGCTGGCGTAGAAGCAACATTGGCTGAGAAGGAAGAGTATTCTCCAATTCATATGCCAAAAAATACCGCAACAGGGATGGTTATCTCTGGTTTTGCCCTGATCTTTGGTTTCGCCATGATTTGGTACATGTGGTGGTTAGCCGCCGTTGGTTTCGTTGGCATTATCGTGACGTCGATTGTTCACAGCTTTAATGAAGACCGTGATTACTACGTATCGGTTGAAGAAATTAAAGCGATTGAGCAAGCCAATAAAGAGCAGCTTCGCAAAGCAAAAGCTCAGCAAACGAATACACCCGCGGATGATGAAGATATGGAGGTTGATTATGCACGCTAATACTGCGGTTGAGCATGGTCATCATGATGATCACGATCATCATGACGCAAATGAAATGAAGCAATATGGCTTCTGGATTTACCTGATGAGTGACTGCATTTTATTTGGCTCGTTATTTGCCACTTATGCAGTACTAGTCAATGCCACTGCGGGTGGTCCAACAGGTAAAGATATTTTTGAATTGCCATTTGTGTTTGTTGAAACCATGTTGCTGCTTTTAAGTAGTATCACCTTTGGTTTTGGCATCATTGCAATGAAGCGTGAAGATGTGGCTGGTTTAAAACGTTGGTTATTAATCACCGCTTTACTTGGCTTAGGCTTTATCGCGATGGAAGTGTATGAGTTCCATCATTTGATTGCAGAAGGTTTTGGACCGCAGCGTAGTGCGTTTTTATCGGCATTCTTTGTTTTAGTTGGCACGCACGGATTACACGTGACTTTTGGCTTAATTTGGTTAGCAGTTTGTTACTTCCAATTAAGCACCAAAGGTTTGAATGATTTAATGAAAGGCCGTTTTTACTGCTTAAGTTTATTCTGGCACTTCTTAGATATCGTTTGGATCTGTGTATTCACTATCGTGTATTTACTAGGAGTGATCTAATGTCAAATTCAGCTGTATCAAAAGATCATCAAGATTCAGGTGCTAAAGGTTACATTATTGGCTTTATCGCTTCATTGGTGTTGACCATTATTCCATTTTACTTTGCTTATACTGGCGTGTTGTCGCGTGAAGCAACGATTGAAATTTTGATCATAACCGCAGTGCTGCAATTATTGGTGCATCTAGTGTATTTCTTACACATGGATAGCTCAGAGAAAGGCCGATTTAACGCGCTGTCTTTTGCGTTTACTTCCGTGATCGTTTTCATCGTCATCGCAGGTTCAATCTGGATCATGTGGAACTTGAACCACAATATGATGATGTAGGTCTGATAATGTTGAAAGAATACCTATCGATAACCAAACCCGGCATTATTGTTGGCAATTTGATCTCTGTTTTAGCTGGCTACTTTCTAGCGGCTAAATCAGAGCCTGCCACATTGAGTTTACTATTATTCACAATGTTAGGCGTGGCGTTAGTCATTGCCTCTGGCTGTGTGATTAATAACATTTTTGATCGTGATATCGATTTTAAAATGTCACGTACTCAAAACCGCACCATGGTGAAAGGTGGAATCAAGGTCGATCATGCCTTTCTTTACGCCTTGGTGATGTTACTGGCAGGTACTGGATTGCTTTATAAAATGGCTAATCCGTTGTCGGCAGTAATGGTGTTATTAGGTTATGTGTTTTACGTGTTCTTTTACACCATGTGGTACAAGCGCACCTCGGTATACGGCACTTTAGTGGGCAGTGTATCGGGGGCGATTCCGCCATTGGTCGGCTACCTTGCGGTGACTAATTACATCAGCTTTGAAGCGGTATTGTTGTTTAGTTTATTCTGCTTATGGCAAATGCCGCACTCGTATGCCATTGCGATGTTCAGAATGCAAGACTACCAAGAAGCAGGCATTCCTGTACTACCTGTGGTGAAAGGAATTCAGCGTGCTCGTCAACATATGATGGCTTACGTGGCCGCGTTCTCGTTAGTTGCGCTTGGTTTATATGCCTTCGGGCACACAGGTTATGAATATTTAGCGGTGGCGGCATTATCTTGCTTCGCATGGTCAAAAGTCACTTTTAGAAGCATGGATCAATCGAATTATATTCAATGGTCTAAATCAGTATTTAAAACCTCATTACTAGTCGTGATGGCGTTTAGTTCTGTACTAGGTCTAGAGTTAATTCCACTTTCATTTTTGTAGTTTATTTTTCTAAAAATGCCAATTTTGGAAGTAACGTTTCCGGTAAATTTATATTGCAAAAATGATAGTTTTATTTTTCATTAATGTGCCCATAATGTAACAAAAGATGTTGTGTTGTAGATGTTTTGTTTCTTTGTTGCTTTGCATCTACCTCACGATAAATGTTTGCACGACATGTAGCGTCGCTGGAATGAACTGAGGTATTAAGCTTTAGAATGTTTCAATTGGAATAGCGATGTATCTCCCTGTGTAAATCTAGTTAAACTCCAAGTTAGCTAGTAAAAATGAAAAACACCAAGCCTCCCCAGCTTGGTGTTTTTTTATGTGTAATTTCTTTTTTATATGCATAAATAACACTCGCCTAAAAATCAAACACGCACTACACTCAGCGGCCGTTCTGACCTCTTTAGTTTTCTCTATATTCCCCCTTAGAGATGAGAGGCAGCGTGTATTTTTTTAAGGATAAAAATGAACGTTGTTTTGACTGAAGATGTGATTCATTTACCTCAGGTTGATGAATCACTATTTGATGCAATTGCCGAAAATATTGCTCACCAAGGTTACAGTATTCACCCCAATGCACTTTCTGCTGATTTATTAAATCAACTGCATCAACATGTACATAGTATGCCTGATGATAATTTTAAGCGGGCAGGGATTGGGCGTGAAGATAATCTGATGCTTAACCAGTTTGTACGCAAAGATGAGGTGTGTTGGATTAATGGTGAAAGCTTGGCAGGAAAGGCATGGCTTGCTTGGTCGGCTGAATTACAGCGCTATTTAAATCGACATCTATTTTTAGGGCTATTCTCATTTGAAAGTCATTTTGCGCATTATTCACCGGGCGATTTTTATAAAACCCACAAAGATGCCTTTAAAGGTGAATCTAATCGTATCCTCAGCCTCGTAGTGTACTTAAATCCGTGCTGGACCAAAGAACACCAAGGTGAGTTGGTTATTTATCAAGATGATACGCGAGAGGAATTGGTTAGAGTGACGCCGAGCTTTGGCACGATTGCACTCTTTTTGAGTGAAGATTTCCCTCATGAGGTTTTACCTTCAACCCGTGATCGCTATTCAATAGCGGGTTGGTTTCGAGTAAATGGTTCTGGCATTAATAAGGTCGATCCTCCACGTTAGGGGATTGGCGTTTATTTTAACCTTAAGTAATTTATTCTTATAAAGAAATACTCTCCTGACAGCCTTATTATCTAATATGTTATATGATTATACGATGAATTCTAAGAAGGGTGTCTAGAGTTGAAAAGTGCATGGATCGAAGAGTGGCTTCCCGGCTTATCTCAATTAAAAAACTATGAAAAAGCTTGGCTTAGTGATGATCTTCGAGCCGCGCTTTCTGTGGTGGCGGTTGCCTTACCGGTTGCTATTGCTTATGCCGAATTAACTGGGGTAAGTGCAATAGTTGGGTTGTATTCTTGTGTGTTGCCTATGTTGGTATATGCCTTCATGGGGACTTCTCGACAACTTATTGTTGGCCCAGATACGGCAACTTGTGCAGTCATTGCTGCAGTTGTAACACCACTTGCTGCTGGTGATGCGGTAAAACATTGGCAATTAGTTATTACCATGACAGCCATGACTGGCGTGTGGTGTTTAATTGCCAGCAAGTTTAAGTTGGGTGTCTTTGCCGATTTTCTCTCTGGCCCGATCTTATTAGGCTTATTAAATGGTGTCTCGATTACCATTATCGTTGGTCAATTTTTTAAAGTATTTGGTATTACCTATAACCAACCATACCTCATTGAGCAGATATGGGAGGCACCTTCGCAATTGGTTAATATTCACTGGCAAACTCTGTTGGTTAGTGCGGTGACGATTGGGATCTACCTCTGTTGTAAAAAGTTACGTCCAACGTGGCCTGCGGCAATGCTTGCCATTATTATCGCGAGTCTTTTTGTTTGGCTCGGCGATTTTCAATCGGTTGGCGTTGGTATTGTCGGTATGGTCGATGGTGGTCTACCTGTTTTTCAAGCACCAGAGTTTGATATTGGTTTAAGTCGTGAGCTTGTGATGCCTGCGCTTAACTTAGCCATGGTGAGCTTTGTGAGTATGATGCTCACCGTACGTAGTTTTGCTGCTAAAAATGGTTATGATATTGATGCCGATAAAGAGTTCCGCGCGCTTGGTATGATTAATATTGCCTCGGCATTTTCACAAGGTTTTGTGGTTAGTGGCACCAGCTCTCGAACGGCGGTCAATGATGCTAATGGTGGTAAAACTCAGCTGGTTTCGATAATTTCTGCGGTTATCATTGCCATTGTGGCGGTGGTTGCCTATCAGCCATTGCAATTCATTCCTGTGGCAGCGTTAGGTGTTGTCTTGATTGTGGCTTCCATTTCTTTGATTGATTTAAAAGGAATTTGGGGACTACGTAAGCGAGATAAAGACGCCTTCTATCTATCCAGTATTACTTTTATTGCCGTGTTGGTGATTGGTGTTATTCCGGGTATCACCTTGGCGGTATTGCTCGGTTTATTCCAGTTCTTGCGTATTGTGATGCGTCCAACCGATCAAGTGTTGGGTATCGATACCAAAGGTACGGTGAGAAGTTTAGGTAAATCAGGTAAGGCGAAAGCCATTCCCGGCTTAGTGATTTATCGTTTTAACTCCCCACTCACTTATTTTAATGCCGCGCACTTTAAACGTCGTTTATTACACAAAGTGGCCGAGGCCGGATCGAACGACGTCAAATATGTGATTATTGATGCGGTGGCCAGCTTCACACATTTGGATCTCACTGTGATGGCGGTGATTAATGACGTTCAAGCAATCTTAAAAAAACGTGGTATTCGCCTAGTACTGGCTGGTCATAAACGACGCTTAAAGCAATGGTGTGATTTAGCTGGCGTTAAAGTAGGGGAAGGCGGTATTCGGATCCGCGCCGATATGTACCTCGCCATTAAGATGAGCGGTTGTTATCAAGAGGCGGTGAGCGAAGGGCATATTCCTGAAGTGAAGAAAGAGAAGTTATCGGAAGAGCGGGAGCATGCTCAGCCTGAAGTATAGCTTTATGCTCAAGTCGGTTTATATCCAAATTACTTGGGGTTATATCCAATAAAAACGAGCTCGTGATGAGCTCGTTTTGGTATCAAACTATGATTTTTCTAGGCTCTAATTATTAGAGATTAACCATCTTGGCGAATCAGATAATCAAAGGCACTTAAGCTTGCTTTTGCACCGTCACCCATTGCAATAATGATTTGCTTATAAGGCACTGTGGTTGCATCACCCGCAGCAAACACACCTGGCATGCTAGTCTCACCGCGATCATTTACGATGATTTCACCACGCTCTGATAGTTTCACTTCACTGTCTTTTAACCATTCAGTATTCGGTACTAGGCCAATTTGAACAAAGATACCCGCTAGTTCGATTTCTTTAATTTCATCGGTGTTGCGGTCTTTGTACTTAAGGCTAGTAACACGTTTACCATCACCTATGACTTCAGTGGTTTGCGCCATAGTAATAATGTCGATGTTAGGCAGTGAGTTCGCTTTGTTAATAAGCACTTGGTCTGCGCGTAGACCATCAGCAAATTCCAGTACCGTTACATGCTCAACAATACCTGCTAGATCAATCGCAGCTTCAATACCTGAGTTACCACCACCGATAACTGCGGTTCTCTTGCCTTTAAACAATGGACCATCACAGTGTGGGCAGTAAGCGACTCCTTTGTTACGGTATTCCTGTTCACCCGGAACATTCATTTCACGCCAGCGAGCACCGGGGCTAAGGATGATACTTTTACTTTTTAATGTCGCACCGCTTTCAAGAGCAACATGGATCAGACCATCTTCAGTATGTGGCGCGCCCATGATTTTGTCGGCTTGTTGTTCGGTTACTACATCAACATCGTATTCTTTTAGATGTTCGGCTAAGTCGGTGGCTAATTTTGGTCCTTCAGTACGTTTTACTGAGATGAAGTTTTCAATCGCCATCGTATCCATGACTTGTCCGCCAAAACGTTTGGCAACAACACCCGTGCGAATACCTTTACGTGCCGCGTATAGAGCCGCAGCACTACCACCAGGGCCACCACCAACGACTAATACATCGTATGGGTCTTTTTCGTTTAAGCTAGCAGCGGCTTTTTCGGCTGCACCATCATCAAGTTTGCCAAGGATTTCATTTAGCGTCATACGGCCTTGGCCAAATAATTCACCATTTACAAATACACTTGGTACCGCCATGATGTCGCGATTTTTCACTTCATCTTGGAATAGCGCGCCGTCAATCATGGTAGTACGGATATCAGGGTTGATGGCTGACATCATATTGAACGCTTGGACGACATCTGGGCAGTTTTGGCATGACAGAGAAATAAACACTTCTACATCAAGCTTTTTGCCTAGTTGACCAAGTTGCTCAATGGTTTCTTTTTCTAGCTTGATTGGGTGGCCGCCCGAATGCAGTAGCGCTAAAACTAATGACGTAAATTCATGGCCCATTGGTAGACCAGCAAAACGTAATTGTGTGCCTTTTTCTGGGTTAACCACAGACATGATAGGCTTACGATCGCTAGCTGCGTCATCGCGTACCACGGTAATAAATGAGCTTAATTCAGCAATTTCATTAGCAAGAGCAAGAATATCCTGCGCGGCTTTGCTTTCATCTAGGCTAACCACTAATTGGATATCATGTTTTACATTGGCTAAATACTGTTCTAATTGTTGTTTGATCGCTTGTTCAAGCATGCTATGACACCTTACTTCTAAAAATTAGAGTTCTTTAAAATGAGAGTGGTTACTCTGGATAAATCAAATTTCGAAAATAAAAACAGGGTGAGAGCTAGCCAACGGAATAGGTCGTCAGAAGTAATACCATCAACTAGCTCTCGAATTAGCCGTTAATAATGGGGAGTTATTAACGGCATATTAGGACTAGTGGCTAATTAAATTTTGCCTACGAGGTCAAGAGAAGGTGCTAGTGTTTCTTCGCCTTCTTTCCATTTCGCAGGGCAAACTTCACCTGGGTGCGCTGCAACGTATTGTGCTGCTTTCACTTTACGAAGTAGATCTTCTGCATCACGACCGATACCTTCAGCTGTGATTTCCATTGCTTGAATCGTACCTTCTGGGTCGATTAAGAATGTTGCACGGTCTGCAAGACCTTGACCTTCACGCATAACACCGAAGTTGTTAGTGATGTTGCCTGTTTGGTCACCTAGCATGTAGTACTGAATTTTACCGATAGTGTCAGAGCTATCGTGCCATGCTTTGTGAGTGAAGTGAGTGTCAGTTGATACTGAGTACACTTCTACGCCACGTTTTTGTAGCTCTTCGTAATGATCAGCAAGGTCGCCTAATTCTGTTGGACATACAAACGTGAAGTCTGCTGGATAGAAGAAAAATACAGCCCACTTACCTAGTACGTCTTTTTCTGAAACCTCAACAAACTCGCCGTTTTTGAATGCTGTTGCGTTGAATGGTTTGATTTGAGTGTTAATCATAATATTGTCTTTCCCTTTTATTGAAAATTCTAAATTCTTACAGAAATCTAAATGGGGCAATGCGTTATTGCGCCTCGTTTCTTGCTTACGGGAAGTATATTCACATTGTTTGAGTGCTTTGAAAAATAGATTGTTCTTATTGTATTGATAGGTTTTTTCTATTGTTCGTTTGGAGCATAGAAGATCGCTTAATAACAGCAACAATATCTAATTAACCATAAATGAGATAAGCTAACCGTATACCTTCCTTTTCTATAAGTAGTCCCACCTCTGTAATGAAAATACCTAAACAAATGCAATCTTTGGTTGAAGATGGCGTCGTTGATGACGTAGTGAGCCAACTTATGAGTGGCAAAGAAGCGTCAGTCTATATCGTGCGTTGTGGTGACGAAATTCGTTGCGCTAAAGTGTATAAAGAAGTCAATCAACGTAGCTTTAAGCAAGCGGTACAATATCGAGAAGGACGTAAAGTAAAAAACAGCCGCCGTGCTCGCGCCATGGAAAAAGGCTCTAAATTTGGTCGTGGTGAGCAAGAAGCGGTTTGGCAAAGCGCCGAAGTCGATGCGCTCTATGCCTTGAAAGCTGCCGGAGTACGAGTGCCTGAACCTTATGGGGTAGTGGATGGCGTGTTGTTAATGGAGCTCATTACCGATGAAGAAGGCTTTGTTGCGCCGCGTTTAAATGATGTCTCTATGTCCGCCGAACAAGCGTTAGAAGATCATGATGAAATGATTGAGTACATCAAACGTATGTTATGCGCAGGGATTATTCATGGTGATTTATCAGAATTTAATGTGCTGGTGGATGAATATGGGCCAGTGATCATCGATTTACCCCAAGCCGTCAATGCCTCCGCCAACAATAACGCGGAATGGATGTTTGCCCGTGATGTAAACAATATGCGTAGCTACTACGGCCAATATGTACCAGAGCTAGAGCAAACCGAATACGCCAAAGAAATGTGGCAGTTGTACCAAGCGGGCGAGTTATTTCCCGATACTAAATTGACCGGATTGTTTGTCGAGTCCGACGAATTAGCCGACGTAGAATCCATCTTAGATGAAATTGATGCGGCAAGATTGGAAGCAGAAACTCGTGAATTAAGAAAGAGTGAATCAGAGCAAGAGTAATACCAAAGCGGATGCGGGTTCAAATCCCGCCAGCGCATTTGAACTCGATTCTATTTTCTAGATTATAAAAATCAAAAAGGCCGCTAAGCTTTAAACTTAGCGGCCTTTCCAATCGATTGGTGGAGCTGGCGGGAGTTGAACCCGCGTCCGAAAATCATCCATCATTGGTACTACATGCTTAGTCGATCTTTAATTTCACCACCGACCTGCGAACCGACACGCTAGTTGATGGCTATCCTGAATTATTTTTAATGCTTTGTCTCTCAGGCGGGAGACGCCACACGAGTTTGTTTGGGTTTGACTCTCTGTTGTTCCCCGTCTTACAAACGGAAGCTAGGGCAGAAAGGCTCTCAGCAGGTTATTAAGCTGCTAGTGCGTAGTTTTCGTCGTTTGCGACTATTTTTTTGCGGCTTTTTACGTGGCCAACCGCCCCACGACATGCACCTCAGACTTACAAATTCCCGTCGAATCCTGAATCAGCCCCAAGGTTGTTTGATTGATTTTGAACTACTCATCAAAATGTCAAACTGCGCTTTCACGCTTTGTATCCTTACCAAGTATTATGATAAATCGATACTTCAAACGCATAGTAACATAAAACCTTTAAGAGTCTAGCAACTTGCGTTTAAGTGGTTAACATTAACTCACTTGATATTTTTACTTAAAAACGGAATGTTAGCGTAAGCTGCTCTTCATAATTCGAGCTTTATCACGCTGCCAATCTTGGTTCTTTTTATCATCACGTTTGTCGTGAAGTTTCTTACCTTTCGCCACCCCGATTTTCATTTTAACCCAAGATTTTGACCAGTAGAGCGATAGGGCAATTAATGTCATGCCTTCGCGGTTTACGCGGCCAAATAGGTTATCGAGTTCACGGCGGTTAAGTAATAGCTTACGAACACGAGTTGGGTTAGCAACAATGTGGGTAGAAGCTTGTTGAAGTGGTATTATTGACGCGCCACTTAGGAATGCTTCACCGTCGCGAAGAAAGACATAACTTTCTGCGATATTGGCTTTACCTTGACGTAAAGATTTGACTTCCCAACCTTGCAGCTCAAGACCAACTTCTATTTCATCATCGACGAAATATTCGTGTCGAGCTTGCTTGTTAAGAGCGATAGTATTACTACCGGCTTTTGATTTTGATTTTTTCTTTGCCATAATGGCCTCATTATACGGATTGCTTTTATTTTGGCGAATCCTTTTGTTCTAATTCTTGGTAATATTTTGTTTATTTTCGAGAATTTGCTTCATGGCTCAAATTAGGAAGAAGTATGCCTCAGGTTAATCGTTCAGCATTAGTCTCGTTTAGTGCTCAGCAAATGTATGATTTAGTTAATGATGTTGAAAAGTACCCTGAGTTTTTACCAGGATGTTCAGGTTCCAAGCTGATTGAGTCTACCAATACCGCTTTGGTTGCCTCGGTTGATGTATCAAAAGCCGGGATTAAAAAAACGTTTACTACCTCTAATACAATGGAACCTGGCCGTAGGATTAATTTGGAGCTAGTGGATGGCCCTTTCAAGTCCTTAACTGGATTTTGGATGTTTACTCCATTAGATGATTTTGCTTGTAAAGTTGAGCTTTGTTTAGAGTTTGAATTCAGTAATAAGCTCGTGGAGATGGCGTTTGGTAAAGTATTCACTGAACTAACTAACAATATGGTGAACTCTTTTACTCAACGTGCCAAGCAAATGTACAATAATTGATTGGCAAGTTGCCATATAGGTGAGGAAATAATGACAGAACAAACAAGTGCCAATTCACTGATCCATGTTGAGGTGGTGTATGCGCTGCCGCATGAGCAAAAAGTGTTTGAACTTGCAGTATCAGAGGATTTATCCGTTCAGGAAATTATTGAACAGTCAGGTGTTTTGGCTAATTACCCTGAGATAGATTTAGCAAAAAATAAAGTTGGTGTATTTAGTCGAAATATAAAACTAGATTCGACGGTACGCGATAAAGATCGCATTGAGATTTACCGACCTTTATTGGCGGATCCAAAAGAAATTCGCCGTAAGCGAGCAGAGCAAACAAAAGCAGAACAAGCCAAGAAGAAAGCTTAATTTATTGAGCTTAAGCGAATAAAGAACGATAAAAAATGGCCTATCAAGTGAGATATTAATATCTACTTGATAGGCCATTTTACGTTTACTCGCTATTAATTGAGCGGAGTATTGAAATCAGGGCTTAACTCAAAATCACCCGAAGCCTCGGTTAATGCTTGAGTTTGGGGATTAAATTTCACAATAAAGTTTTTCTGAACAGTATCATCATGCCCGTGAGTGAAGTGGTAAATGTAGTACCAAGTATCAGGGTAACCATTTTCAACTAACATTGGCGAGCCTAGAACAAATTGAACCTGTTCTTTGGTCATGCCAACTCTAAGTTTGTCGACATCTGGCTGCTCTATGTAGTTACCTTGAGCAATATCGATGCGATAAACCAAGCGTTCAAGTACGCTACAGCCAGATAATATCGTTAAAGCGAAAGGGATAATGAGTATCCACTTTTTAAAATGCATAGTGGTTTCTTTGAGTTAAAGGCGAAAATCTTGCTCGATGATAAACAAGCCAAGCGAAGAAGTAAAAGCCCGCAGTGTTAAACATGCAAATTAAGACCTAAAATTTAGAGTTTAGTTGCAAAGTTAATATAAATGACCATTGTTTTTCGAGACCCGAGACCCGAGACCCGAGACCCGAGACCCGAGACCCGAGACCCGAGACCCGAGACCTAAGCCGCAACTAACAGTTCTTTGGCATTCGCTTTGGTTGAATCAGTAATCGTGCTACCGCCAAGTAAACGAGCCAGTTCATCAATGCGTTGATTTTCATCTAATTGATGAATACGAGTTTCTGTTTTGCCAGCTTTGGTTTGTTTCGCGACAAATAATTGCTGATGACCACTGCCGGCTACTTGCGGTAAGTGGGTGACACAAAGTACCTGAGTAGACTCACCTAGCTTACGTAGCATTCTTCCTACAACACTTGCCGTTGGGCCACTGATACCGACATCCACTTCATCAAATATTAGGCTCGGTGTTTGAACTTTTTGCGCCGTAATAACTTGAATCGCTAATGAAATTCGAGACAGTTCACCACCAGAAGCGACTTTGGCTAACGCTTGTAATGGCTGGCCAGGGTTGGTTAAAACTAAGAAATTGATTTGATCTATGCCTAGTGGCGCAGCATGTTTTTCATCTTTTATCACATCAATACAGAATTGCGCTTTTTCCATGCTTAGCTCATGCATACTGTGAGAAATCAGTTTATTTAGCTCTTTCGCATAGCGGCTACGGCTTTTACTCAGCTTTTCAGCAGCAGTTATAAAGGTTTGATATTTATCATCGACATCTTTTTCTAATTGCTCGAACTTTTCATCAGAGCAATCGAGCGCTTCAATTTGCGCTTTTACTTCTTGATGATATTGATATAACTCTTCCGGACGAACGTGATGCTTACGCGCGGTAGTCATTACTTTGCTGAAACGTTCTTCGACTTCGGCTATTCGTGCTGGGTCAACATCGATGTTATCGGAGTAATGTCTTAATTCTGAGTTAGTTTCTTCTAGTTGGATCATGGCTTCCGATAATAGATTTGGTAGGTGAGCCAATGATGGATCTAATTCTGCAAGCTCACTGAGTGAATGACTGACAGAATGAAGTAGGCTAAGCGCATTCATTTCTTCGTCTTCATACAGTTCATTGATTGCTTGTTGACAAATAACCGCAATCTGTCCACTACTTGAAAGGACTTTATGTTCTTGTTCGAGATCTTCAAATTCGTTTTCAGATAATGCTAACTCGTCCAACTCTTTCACTTGATATTCAAGCAATTGCTTTTGAGCTAGATTTTCTTGGCTATTGGCTCGCAGATTCTTAAGTTGGTTTCGTAGTTGACGCCAATCTGAATAATGCTTTTTACTCGCTTGGATCAGTTGTTGGTGGCCGGCGTATTGGTCTAGTAAGGTTAATTGGTGTTCAGGCTTCATCAGTAGGTGATGAGCATGCTGCCCATGAATGTTGACTAAGTTTTGTCCTAGTGATTTCAATTGTGACAATGGCACTGGATTACCATTGATAAACGCACGCGAGCGACCTTCATTAGTGATGATACGACGAATAATGCATTCTTCACCATCCAGTAATTCATTGTCTTCTAACCATCGAGTGGCATTAATGTTGTTATCTAAAATAAAGGAAGCGGTGATGTCGGTTTTTTCCTCACCAGGACGTACCATATTGCTATCAGCACGACCACCTAAACACAGGCTTAGCGCATCAATCGCAATAGATTTACCGGCACCTGTTTCACCGGTAATGGTTGTCATTCCTTTGAAAAGCTCTAGCTGTAAAGACTTAACAATTGCAAAATTATTAATACTTAAATGGGAGAGCATAAATCCACCTCGAAAAAAGATAAAACAAATCACTGTATGTAAAAACAGTATATACTGGCTTTTTATACAGTAAAGTTTTTTTGTGTGAATTTTGCATCTTGTAGTTAGCTAGATATAAAAATGCTCAGGTGATCACAGGGATCATCTGAGCATATTCATTATTACATCTGTTATCTGCTATCTGCTATCTAGTAGCGAGTCAGTAAGCTGGGATTAAAATAATTTACTCGACCAACCTAGTTTATGACGCAATACATGGTAGTAGCTGTAATCTTCAGGGTGAATCAGCTTTAAAATGCTTGGGCTTTGGAAGATTTGAATTTCATCCCCAGGTGACACTGGGAGTGATATTTGGCCGTCACAACTGACTTCTTGAGTGCCTCTGTTATCAGGGGATACCACTAGTTTAATTTTGCGATTGCCGTCAACAACTAAAGGACGACTAGATAAAGTATGAGGGAACATTGGAACCAATGAAATTGCATTCAAACTAGGTGATAAAATCGGGCCGCCGCCAGAAAGTGAATAGGCAGTTGAGCCAGTCGGTGTTGAAACGATTAAGCCATCGGAGCGTTGTGAGAAAGCAAATCGGTCATCAATGTAGACTTCAAATTCAATCATATGAGCGATTTTACCTGGGTGCAGAACCACTTCATTTAACGCAGAATTATGACTTTTCACATGGTCACTACGATGCACTTCTGCCTCTAATAAGAAACGTTCTTCAACTAGGTATTCGCCTTTCAGTACTTTGAGTAGAGCATCGTGAAAATCCTCAGGGTTGAGATCGGTTAAGAAACCTAGGCTACCTCGGTTAACCCCGATAACTGAAATATCAAAGCGAGATAAAATACGCGCCGCACCGAGCATGTTGCCATCACCGCCAACCACAATCGCTAAATCCGCTTGTTCGCCGATCTTAAGTAAACTGGAAAATACATCTTTGGGAAGGTCATCTAAAATATCGATCAAGCGATCATCTATTAATACGGTGTAGTTCTGTTCTATCAGCCAATGAAAAAGCTCTTTATGCGTTTGCACAGCTTTATGGTCGCGAGGCTTACCAATAATGGCAATAACGTTAAAAGGCTTCTGCATAGGATTCAACTCTATTGTGAAAAGGGGCGATAAGGTTTTTTTGGTATTTTATCAGGCATATTTATTAAGCATAGTGAAAGATAAACGCACTCTACGCTTGAATCATAAATCTTCATCCCCATAATAAAGGCAAGTGGAACGACTATGCGAGTATTTTGTGCCTATTCCGTTAGGACAAGCGCATGGTGTTGAATATATTCTTGGAGATATCATGACTACAGAACATAACAAACCGCAAGATGAAGAGCTAAAATCGCAAGATCTACAAGTTGAGCAAGAACTTGTTGAAGATGATGTCAATACAGATGACGCTCAAACCATTGGTGGCGAAGGCGATATCGATTGGAATGACGAAATTGAACAAGTGGAGCAAGAAGCTTCTCGTGTTATCGAATTAGAAGCGGCGTTAAATGCTGCGGAAGCTCAAATTAAAGAGCAGCAAGATTCAGTACTGCGTGCTAAAGCGGAAGTTGAAAACATGCGCCGTCGTAGCGAGCAAGAAATTGATAAAGCTCGTAAGTACGCATTGAATAAATTCGCTGAAGAATTATTGCCAGTAATCGATAACTTAGAGCGAGCTCTACAAGCAGCCAACCCTGAAGAAGAAGCGGTTAAGCCGATTCTTGAAGGTGTTGAGATGACACACAAATCCTTCATTGATACGGTTGCTAAGTATGGACTCGTGGCAATTAATCCAGAAGGTGAAGCATTCAACCCTGAGCTTCATCAAGCGATTGGTATGCAAGAAAGCCCAGATCACGAATCTAATACCGTGATGATGGTGATGCAAAAAGGTTATGAATTAAATGGTCGAGTGATTCGTCCTGCCATGGTGATGGTTGCGAAGTAGATTCATCAACGCAAAAAAGTTGTTAGAAAGATCACTGTTTGGTATTCAGAGGGTGATCGCTTTCAAACTTTTAGCTAAAGACTCAATCTGAATGCTAGCGAATATGAAAGTGTAGGGAATGATTTTCTCTACACTTTTTTCGTTTTAGGAGATGTTATGAGTCGCTATGTACCTGCTGAAGATCGTTATCAAAAAATGAAATATCGCCGCTGTGGACAATCTGGTCTGCTATTGCCTGCGGTTTCTTTAGGGCTGTGGCATAACTTTGGGGATGATGCGAGTCATCAAAATAAGCGTGAGATCTGCCAAACTGCCTTTGATAATGGTATTACTCACTTTGATCTCGCCAATAATTATGGACCTGAGCCAGGTAGTGCAGAGCGAGCGTTTGGCGAAATTTTAAAAACAGACTTCGCAGGCCTACGTGATGAGTTGGTTATTTCAAGTAAAGCGGGTTACCACATGTGGGATGGCCCTTATGGCGAATGGGGATCGCGTAAGTACCTAATATCTTCATGTGATCAATCGTTAAAACGTATGGGCATCGATTACGTTGATATTTTCTATTCTCATCGCTTTGATCCAAACACGCCACTGGAAGAAACTATGGGGGCGCTTGATCATATCGTAAAATCAGGAAGAGCCTTATATGTTGGCATTTCTTCTTATAATTCAGAATGTACTCGTAAAGCGGTTGAGATTTTAAATGATCTCGGGACGCCGTGCTTAATTCACCAACCGAGTTACAGCATGCTAAATCGCTGGGTAGAAACGGATGGTTTGAAAGACACATTAAAAGAGCTCGGTGTAGGGTCTATCGCATTTAGCCCGTTAGCTCAGGGGATGTTAACCACTAAATATCTCAATGGTGTGCCTGAAGGTAGCCGGGCAACGCAAGGCAAGTCGTTACAGCAAGATATGCTAACCGAACAAGCAATCGAAAAAATTAAAGCGCTTAATGAGATTGCACAGCGTCGCGGCCAAACTTTGGCACAAATGGCGATTTCTTGGGTATTGCGTAATGAAGGAATTACCACAGCGTTAATTGGTGCGTCAAAAGCCTCGCAGGTACTAGATTGCGCGGGAGCGGTGAATAACTTGGAGTTTACTCAGCAAGAGTTGGATGAGATTGATTTATACGCGCAAGATGAAGCTATCAATCTATGGGCGAAATCTTCGCAAGTTTAATCAGACTAGATATTCTCAATAGACCGGTATTTTATTTATAGCCAAATCACTTAGGCATATAAGTAAACCATCAAGCTGCCTTTTATCGATGGGGCAGCTTTTTTATGGCTTTAATCTCTTGAAAGAGACAGAAAGACATTAATTTTTTTATTTCTCCCCTTGAAAAGCATTTTGTCGCCCTTATCTATTGTGCATACAGAAACGTAACGCTCATATCCCTTTTATATTTGAAGCTGCAGCTTTGTTGACTGCATTCATTTGGCCCAATCACGTAGGAAAGCTACGCTCATGGGGTCTGATGAATTTGTCGCCTCACTGCAACTCCAACTATTTTCGGGGATAGATAAAAATTTAGCTTACAGGGTTGAATCCCAATTTTGAGCCCCCATCTATTTGTTATCAAAAGCTGGGTATAGCAAAAATTGAATAACTGAAATTCTTTGGAGAATGTCAAATGGGTAGAATCATTGGTATTGATTTAGGTACAACTAACTCATGTGTTGCGGTATTAGACGGCGACAAACCACGCGTAATTGAAAATGCTGAAGGCGAACGTACAACAGCATCAGTGGTTGCTTATACAGATGGCGAAACATTAGTAGGTCAACCTGCAAAACGCCAAGCGGTCACTAACCCTGAAAATACATTGTTCGCAATCAAACGTTTGATCGGTCGTCGTTTTGAAGACGAAGAAGTTCAACGTGATATCGAAATCATGCCTTATAAAATTGTTAAGGCAGATAACGGTGATGCTTGGGTTGAAGCAAAAGGCCAAAAAATGGCCGCTCCTCAGGTTTCAGCTGAAATCTTGAAGAAAATGAAAAAAACCGCTGAGGATTTCCTTGGTGAAGAAGTAACTGCAGCCGTTATTACGGTTCCTGCATACTTCAACGATGCACAACGTCAAGCAACAAAAGATGCTGGCCGTATCGCAGGTCTTGAAGTTAAGCGTATTATCAACGAACCTACAGCAGCTGCACTTGCTTACGGTCTTGATAAGAAAGGCGGCGATCGCACTATCGCGGTTTATGACCTTGGTGGTGGTACATTCGATATCTCTATTATCGAAATTGATGAGCACGAAGGCGAGCAAACTTTCGAAGTACTAGCAACTAACGGTGATACTCACCTAGGT
The DNA here is from genome assembly GCF_000426765.1 of Vibrio litoralis DSM 17657. Lineage (GTDB taxonomy): Bacteria > Pseudomonadota > Gammaproteobacteria > Enterobacterales > Vibrionaceae > Vibrio > Vibrio litoralis. The sequence continues at coordinate 114,022 of NZ_KE384566.1, forward strand.
GGTGAAGACTTTGATACTCGTTTGATCAACTACTTAGTATCTGAGTTCCAAAAAGAGCAAGGCATTAACCTGAAAAACGATCCACTTGCGATGCAACGTGTGAAAGAAGCGGCTGAGAAAGCGAAGATTGAACTATCTTCTGCACAACAAACAGACGTGAACCTTCCATACGTGACAGCGGATGCGACTGGTCCTAAGCACATGAACGTAAAAGTAACTCGTTCTAAACTAGAATCTCTAGTTGAAGATCTAGTTCAACGTTCTCTTGAGCCGCTAAAAGTTGCTCTAGCAGATGCTGACCTATCAGTAAGTGACATTACTGACGTTATCCTAGTAGGTGGTCAAACACGTATGCCAATGGTTCAAGCAAAAGTGGCTGAATTCTTTGGTAAAGAAGCTCGTAAAGATGTGAACCCTGATGAAGCAGTAGCAATTGGTGCTGCCGTTCAAGGTGGTGTTCTTGCGGGTGACGTGAAAGACGTGCTTCTATTAGATGTGACTCCTCTATCTTTCGGTATCGAAACGATGGGTGGTGTTATGACTAAGCTAATTGAGAAAAATACAACGATTCCAACAAAAGCGAATCAAGTGTTCTCAACAGCAGAAGACAACCAAAGCGCAGTAACGATTCACGTACTACAAGGTGAGCGTAAGCAAGCGACTTATAACAAGTCTCTAGGTCAATTTAACCTAGAAGGTATTAACCCTGCGCCACGTGGCATGCCACAAATCGAAGTAACGTTTGACCTAGATGCGGATGGTATCTTGAACGTTTCTGCGAAAGATAAAGCGACAGGTAAAGAGCAAAAAATCACGATTCAAGCATCTGGTGGTCTATCAGATGAAGAAATCGAGAAAATGGTACAAGAAGCGGAAGCTAACAAAGAAGCGGACAAAAAGTTCGAAGAGTTAGTAACGACTCGTAACCAAGCTGATCAAATGATCCACGGTACTCGTAAGCAAATGGAAGAAGCAGGTGATGCACTTCCAGCTGACGAGAAAGAGAAAATTGAAGCAGCAATTGCAGCACTTGAATCAGTGAAGTCTGGCGATGACAAAGAAGCCATCGACACTAAAGTTCAAGAGTTAGCAACAGCAGCTCAAAAATTGATGGAAATTGCTCAGCAGAAAGCTCAAGCACAACAATCTGAAGGTGGCGAGCAAGCTAAACCTGAAGATGACGTTGTTGACGCTGAGTTCGAAGAAGTTAAAGACGAAGACAAAAAATAATCGAGGTTGATTATTGTTAAGTCTGTCACCTTTAATTAACTAAGGGTGAATGATACGAAACTGCGGGCGTTTAGAGTTTGTCTCTCACGCCCGCAATTTTCGATCTGATACTGGTTAATTTGTCCCGCTAGATAATCACTTCTACCTAAGCTGTCATTGATAGAGGTTTAAGGTATATCGGATTATCTAGCTAGATATAGCTTCTCATAGTTTAAAACACACACTGATGAGCAATGCTTGTTGGTAAAAAGAATATTGGTGAACCGAGCATGTCAAAACGTGATCTTTATGAAGTATTAGGTGTCAGCCGTGATGCATCAGAGCGCGATATTAAAAAGGCGTACAAACGTCTTGCGATGAAATATCACCCAGATCGCAACCAAGAAGCGGATGCATCTGACAAATTTAAAGAAGTTAAAGAAGCGTATGAAGTTTTAACGGACCCACATAAAAAGCAAGCTTACGATCAATACGGTCATGCAGCCTTTGAACAAGGTGGCATGGGCGGCGGCGGTGGCTTCGGTGGAGGCGGCGGCTTTGAAGACATGTTTGGTGATGTCTTCGGCGATATATTTGGTGGCGGCCGTCGTGGCGGACCACAGCGAGCTCAACGTGGTGCAGACTTACGCTACAACATGGAACTGTCTCTTGAAGAAGCGGTTCGCGGTTGTGAAAAAGAGATTAACATTTCAACTCTAACAGAGTGTGAAGTGTGTGACGGTAGTGGCGCTAAAGCGGGCTCAAGATCGCAAACTTGTGGCACTTGTCATGGTCATGGTCAAGTTCAAATGCGTCAGGGCTTCTTTGCTGTGCAGCAAGCCTGTCCTACTTGTCATGGTCGTGGTCAAATCATTAAGGACCCATGTGGTGCTTGTCATGGTGAAGGCCGTAAGAATAAGAGCAAAACATTAAATGTTAAGATCCCTGCTGGTGTTGATACTGGCGATCGCATTCGTCTAAACGGCGAAGGTGAAGCGGGTGAACGTGGCGCTCCAGCCGGTGACTTATATGTACAAGTACATTTAAAAGACCACCATATCTTTGAACGTGACGGCAATAATTTACATTGTGAAGTACCGGTAAGCTTTACTTTAGCTGCATTGGGCGGCGAAGTAGAAGTACCAACGTTAGATGGTCGCTTTAAGCTTAAAGTGCCTGCTGAGATGCAGACTGGCCGTATGTTCCGTATGCGCGGCAAAGGTGTGAAATCAGTACGCAGTGGCGCAACCGGTGACTTAATTTGTAAGCTAGTAGTCGAAACACCCGTGAAATTAAGCTCTCGTCAAAAAGAATTATTACGCGAACTTGAAGAGTCTTTTGGTGGCGAAGAAGCAAGCCAAAAGCATAAGCCGAAATCAGAGGGTTTCTTCAATGGTGTGAAAAAATTCTTTGATGATTTGACGAGCTAATAGTCAATTTTGATATGAACAACAAAGCCTCTGCTAGTGATAGTGGAGGCTTTGTTGGTTTACGAGTCTCGCAAATCAATTCCAACATCCATCTACATTAACGCTACCTTTCTTAGCGCTCCCTACCGAACCAGCATTCATCTCTAGCGTGCCACATTTGTCTTTATCTTGTCCCAAGGCGGATTGTGGAGTGGCTTTAATCACATAATAAGCAATACCACTGGCACCGGAAGTTATAGAAAATTTATAGCGGTCACTGTCGGTTTGGCAGCCTAGGCTAGAGTCACATGTCCCCGCGGTATTATCGATAATAGTATAATCGTAACTGCCACTTTGGGTGCGATGTTGCTCAAGCTCTAACTGAATTTTCATCATATCGGACATGACAGAAGAGCGGTGACTTTTTAACACATGTTCTTGATAGCTTGGGTAGGCGATGGCGGTCAAAACACCAATAATCGCTACAGCGATCAATAATTCGATCAATGTCATTCCTTTTTGTCTTGTGCTTCTTTTTTTACATCGATTTATTCGAATCATTTCTATTACTTCCAGTTAGAGGCTTATGCCATTTTTGATAAGTGTTAGCATCACTGCAAGTTGAAATATCAAGATGTAACTAGTTGCAGAGGATTTTGGGGAATGGCTCGAGGGTTTACGCTAATAGAAATGCTGATTTCATTAGTCGTGCTAGCTGTTTTGTTAGCAGCGGCCGTGCCATCGTTTAGTGGGATGAGTGAAAGATCGAAAATGCAAAGGTTAGCAGAGGAACTGCAAGGCTTTTGGGGACAAGCTAAATCAGAGGCCGTATTAAGAAATCAGGAGCTTTATTTGCACTTTGTACAAGATGGGGCAGCCTATGCAGGGGAGTGGGCATTGGTGACTAATACTTCTCCAACCGCACCTTCAGATCGTCATGCAGCGAAAGTCAATGCGTTAACATATTTGGATGGTGCGCCTTTTAAAAATATCACCGTCAACTATACCGCTTCATCAACAACGACGATCTTTGACCGGGTGAATGGCCGTCCAACACAAAATGGCAATATCCAATTCTCGGTAGATTCAATCAAACCTTTAATGTTGAAGTTTCATAACCGTAGTAGCACGCGAATTTGCAGTGTGACAGGGGGGGCATATGGTTATCCGGAGTGTTAAGGCATTAAGGAAGTACCAAAAAGGTGTTTCTCTTGTGGAGTTAATGATTGCGTCCGCGATGGGAATCATTGCGTTAATCGCAGTCGGCGGTGTTTTCCTTTCGAGTCAGAAAATTGCAGCAGAAAGATCTCAACGTCTGTTTGTTTTACAGAGTATGAATGAAGCGTTACGTTACATTAAAGAAGATACCCAAAGAGCTGGCTTTAATGGTAATAATGGGCAAAGTTTCGTTTTATCTGGGGCAAGTTCGATTATCGAAGCAACCTCCAATAGTTTAGCTTATGGATATCAAGCCCAATTGAGTGGAGCTAGTAGCTTATACACTCAAGTGGCATTTATTTATAAAGATGAAGCTTTAAGAGTTTGTGAGAGATCAGTATCGACAACGCAAACTTTAATCCCGTGCGGCACTTCGGCTAACCCATCATTTTCACTTCTCGATACAAATAGAATTAAAGTAAATGATTTTGAAGTCGTCAGTCAGGCCTTGGGTTCTACGGTCAGTTCAGCACTTTATACCATCACCTTAACTGCCTCTTTATCTGATGGTTCGTATCCACAAACTATGTCGACTCAAATTAAGCAAAGGAACTGGAAGTAATGTTTGAACGTAGAGTTTCTTTTTACCTTTATTCGAAACAGCAAGGAGCTGCAACATTACTAGTGGCTGTGTTGCTGCTTGCTGCTGCGTTGGTTCTTTCATTGGCAAGTTATAAAGGTGTTTTCTTTCAAGCTAAGCGTGCACAGAATGAAATTGAGGCGCGTAAAGCTCATTGGATTGGCGAAGGAGGGCTTGAGTGTGCATATACAAAAATGTATCAAGATAGGGATCAATCTGTTTTAGATTCAGGGACAACTTATTTTGATTCTGATTGCGTAGCATCCACGAATTTAACCTCAATGAACATCGACTCTTTAGGGGAGCAAAAATATCGAATAGAACCTAAATTTGAGCAAGAAGGTATATCTATTTTAACGCTTTCTAAGGTGATCGACTTTTCTAGAAATAGTAGTGCGGGAGCTATAAAAACTACCGCTGATCTGTTTGTTAATGGTTCCAGTAATTTTAATCCGCCAGACCCAGGAGTTCACACTGGATCTGGGTGGGATTGCACTTCTGTCAGGTATATAAGAAATTTGGGCTTTAGGGGAGCCGTAGTTAATTCTGGTTTTTCAGTGATGCCTTCCAGTGACTTCAGTCCATCTTCAGGTGACTGTTTATCTAGTAGTAAAACTAATTCAGGGTCAGGCTTGTTATCAGAATTAAAGGGAGACTTTAAAGTTGACCCTAATATTAGACCATTTGAGGAGGTTTTTGGTGTTGCTTCGAGCGCGTGGGAGTCGGTTCGGGATAATCCATTATATGACTTTGGTGTAATTGATACGGGTAGTTTAGTTGTGCCCAACCCATCAGTATCAACTGCCACATTATGTGGACAAGCTGTATTAAATGAAATAAATCTTGGTAAAACGAGAATCTGGATTGAAGGTTCGTGTGAGTTATTTGATGACCCAGATCCAAATCAGCCCCAACTACTTACCGATATTGCGGATGCTACTCAGGATACAAATGGTGTCCTTCTTCTTGTTCATAATGGGGTATTTTCTATTCATGGTTCAGGAGAATTTAAGGGATCCCTTTTTCATTTTAATGATTCTTTTTTACCAGTTCCTGGTAGTTGGGATGGTTTGATTGGAAAGTCCACCTATGAAAACATTACTTGGTCTTTTTATCCTTCAAGGGTTACAGGGAGTGAGGTGTCTTATATTCAGAATGGAGCCTTTTGGTTTACTGGTGGTCAAATGTTAGATATGGACGGACAAATTGCTTACTTTCATAATGGGTTGAACTTTAGTTATAACAGTGATGTTCTTGACTCAATTTTTGGAGTTCTTCCTCCTCGCTGGCTAAAAGGATCATGGAATGATTTCTAAACAACAGGGCTTTAGCTTAATTGAAGTGTTGATCACTTTTATCATTCTTATCGTCGGCATTATGGGGTTAATCAAACTGCAAACCTATATGGAAAGGCAAGCCGATTATGCTGAAAACAGTATTAAAGCTCTGCATTTAGCTGAGACGAAATTAGAGTTTTTCCGTTCACGCTCTGTTAGCGGCGCTGATGGAACATTGCTTTTTTCTACTATTTCGAGTGGTTCTGATGTTTCTGGAGTCTATACCACTAAGTGGGTTGTCAATGATTCTCTGTCTGGTGCTTTAAAAACTATCGAGATTGAAACTGGCTGGGATACTCGTTGGAATGAGCGGCAATCCGTTGCGCTGAAAACTATGATCTCTAAATATAATGAATTTGATAACTGACTCTAATTTATTGTTGTAACTATCAACAACCGTCTCAAATTAATTTAAATAACCAATTTATCAATTAAAATTTCTTTGTCTTAAAAATAATAATTAATGCAAAGGAACTGCAATGATGAGATATCAGAAGGGGGCTGCGGGCCTCCTTTTTAGTGGGTTAATTTTAATTGCTGCTCTAACCCTATCGCTTGCTTCTTATAAGTCGACCTACTTCCAATCCAAACGTGTACAAAATGAAATTGCGGCGAGGCAGGCCGCTTGGGCTGGGGAGGGGGCCGTTGAGTGTGCGTTTACTAAAGCTCAGCTTGATCGAGCTCTCGGTGCACTCACACAATCAGACTACCTAAAAGATGACTGTCAATTACCACTAGAGATAAACAGTATCTCTGTTGTTTCTGTTGGGAGTAAACAGTATTCACTTCAACCCTTAGATGATGTTGGTCGGCCTATCATCCGAAAAGTAATGGATTTCAGCAACAATCGATTAGCTGGTGCGATCCAATCGACAGGGGATCTATTTACCCAAGCAGCCACATTGGTGAGTCCTCCTGATCCAGGAACAGAAACAGAAGAGGGTTGGGATTGTGTTGCGATTCGCTATAAGAGTGAAATCTCGATAGGAGGTAATTTAGTTAATCATGGTGTTCAAATAAACGAGAAACCTTATGAGGGGTTTGACAGTAACGGTAAAGATTGTATTGGTGGCAAAGGAGGGGGTAATAAGAAGGAGCAGGGGGTGGTTCATGATGAAGAATTAAAACCCTTTGAAGCCATGTTTGAAACCACGAAAGATAATTGGAAACAAGTTAGAGATAACCCTAAATATGAGTTTGCTATATTGTCCGGAGATAAAGCGGTTACAGGTAGTGAATCTCCTAGAGTGAGCGATTGTGGGCAAAAGGTAGAAGAGCTTATTGAGTTGGGTAATCATCATATTTGGATTGATGGATCGTGTGAAATAACAGGGTCTAGCTTATCGAGTATGTCTCAAGCAACGCAATCAACGGATGGCGTATTATTACTCGTTCATAATGGTGTTTTTTCACTACATGGTTCGGGCAGTTTCAAAGGTGTCTTATTTCAACTGAATGATGGCTTTCAACCGACGAGTTCTGACTGGAATGGGTTGGAAGGAGATTCATACCTCAGTAACCCTGGGTTTAATAATCAAGTGAAAAAGGCGTTTGGGAAGGATTACCCTGATGCAAATACTGCGGCATATTTTCAACGAGGATCGTTTAATTTTACCGGTGGGCAATTCTTGGATGTAGATGGTCAATTAGTTATGTTCCATGACTCCTTAAAGTTTAGTTATAACGGAGATGTGATTGATTCAATTTTTGGAATAACACCACCTAAGTGGGTAAAAGGCTCTTGGCAGGATTTTTAATTGCTTTTTCAACCCTTTTATTTTCAAACTCTCTATCTTAAATGTGATCAGGTATAATCGGGCTAGATTATGTAACCTGTGAGTTAACTGACATGTGTTCAGAGAGTGAGGATAAGCCTCAAGTTGCTTTTAGTGAGCAAGATAAAGTGTTTATGCAGCGCGCCATGCAACTGGCCGATATTGCGGAAGAGCATGGTGAAGTGCCTGTGGGGGCGGTACTCGTCAAAGAGGGTAAGATCATTGCCGAAGGTTGGAATGCTTCAATTAGTGATCATGATGCTACCGCGCATGCGGAAATTGTCACATTGCGTCAAGCTGGCAAGATACAGCAAAACTACCGTCTGTTAGATACCACTTTATATGTCACCTTAGAGCCTTGTCCTATGTGTGCTGGCGCATTATTGCACAGTCGAGTAGGTCGTATTGTTTTTGGTGCTTATGACTTAAAAGCAGGGGCGGCTGGAACGGTATTGAATCTATTCGAAAGCCAAGCTTCTTATCATTACGCACAGGTAGAAGGCGGTTTATTAGAAGAAGAGTGTCGTCATCAGCTACAAGCTTTTTTTAAGCGTCGCCGAAAAGAGATTAAACAGGCTAGGAAGGGGAATACAGGGGAGTGATATTTATCGACAAACAAAAATTCAATAAATTGTTTGTCGATATACGGTGTCGCGAGTTTTTAGATTGTTAGTCTTGTTGTTAGTTAGTGCTACGAAACCACTTCTGACCAAAAAACGTAAGAGCGATGACGCCATAGAACCTGTTTCTTATTGTTGGCTAGCATACGTTTTCTACGAGTGGTGTTCGCTTTATTACGAACAAGCCGGTTCATTGTTTTCTTTTTAGAGAACATGGTTATGCCTCCTTAATATTCGTTTTTATTGAACTTATTTATATCGTTTTTTTGTGACATGTTCATGACAGTTTTAGCACAGTTTATTTTTTCCTGCTAATCATTTTTCACGAACTAAATCACTCTTTCCAACTATTAATTTTTCTAGCTTCCTATCAATAATAAAAAGCCCCAATCATTAGCGGTAAACTAAGGATTGGGGCTGCTTGGTTTCATAGTTTGACGTATGGTTACTTAATCAGTGGTTGGTACTTTATCTTTCTCGATTTCATCGAGGTTGTTAGATTCAGCCTCACTGACCGCTGGTGGAATAACCTGAAAATCATCCTCTTTTGCAGTATCAGAATCTACTAGGTGACTCTCTGTTTCATAACCAATGATAGTTTGGTAATAACGACGAATATTTTCTACGTAGTTTTTGGCTTCATCACCTCGAGCAAAGCCGTAACGAGTATATTTGTAATAACCCGGAATGCGTAATTTGGGCAGCCTTTCTTTTACATCAGTCCAAGAATCTGGATTACCTTTTTCATACTGGGTAATACGTCTGGCATCCATTACATGACCATAACCTACGTTATAAGAGGCAAGAGCAAACCAAATTTTTTCATGCTCAGGAATAGAGTCAGGAATACGCTTAATGACGCGTCGTAAATATTCAACACCACCGCGAATGGATTGTGATGGATCAAGACGATCTTCTACGTCCACCATTTTTGCGGTCGATTGGGTTAGCATCATCATTCCGCGTACGCCGGTTGGTGATTTGGCGTAAGGGTTCCAATGTGATTCTTGATAAGACAAGGCAGCAATTAAGCGCCAATCAAATTCTTTAGAATAAGTTTGGAATAACTTTTTATATTTTGGCAGTTTGCTGTCTAATGAACGAATAAAGGCACGAGTATCAACATAGTCAAAACTTTGAATATGACCGAAATATTTTTCTTCTAAACTTGCCAGCTGCCCTGATTGATTAAATTGACCAAAAAACTCTAAAATTAACGCATATAAAGAATCATCATTATTTTTTCGAACAAACCAAGAAACTGGTTTGTCGTCTGTTAATTCAAACGCTAAAGCTAAGTTAGGATGAAGTCTTTGAGTGATCGAAAGTGATACAGAATCTACTACCGTAAAATCAATTCTCCCTTCGGAAACATCCTTTAATAAGTCTGTGTTATCTTCGGTATCGCTACTGGTCCATTTTAAATCAGGGTGGATTTTACTAAGCTGCTGTAAGGTGTATTCATATTGAGAGCCTTTAACGACGTGAAGCTCGCCTTTTTTGTCGAGCAATTGCTGTAAGTTTCTTGGTCGCCAAGTGCCTTTTTTATAGATCACTTGCTGACTAACGTAGTAATACGCAGGGCCCGCATTGAATTTTTTTAATCGTTCAGGCGTATGGCTTAACCCCGCGGCGACAATATCAACCTCGTGGTTTTCTAAGGCAGGTAGTAAGCCAGTAAGGTGATAAGCGGGTTTTATTTCCAGTTTCACACCAAGTTGATCGGCAAATTGTTTCGCCAATTCATATTCCAAACCAGTTTGTCCGTCAGGACCAATAAAATAAGAAAGTTGATTATTTAAGGTACCAACTCGCAAAACGCCACGTTCTTGGATCTTTTCTAGGTCGGTCATCGATTTGCTATCTGGTTTGCATGCGGTTATCCCAGAAAGGATAAATAACATGAAAACCAAACGCTTAAAGTTGGAATGAGAACAAAGTTTTATCAAAAGGAAATCTCACAAAGCCATTAGTAGCTACTTTATACCAAATGGCGACCATATCAGCAAAATTGAAAGGAGTTTTAGATCAAACTAGTTTTATTGAAAAAAACACGCAAACGGTTGCTTTTGGTGTTACGTCGACATGGAAATTACTCTATAATACGCCGCAAAAGGGCTAGGTGAAATTGAAATCCGCTTTATATGTTCTGCTGAAGAACGGTGCTTTCTGAACGGATTTCAATATCACTTTTCTTTTTTAAACAACTGCTAAAGAGACCTAAGCACATGAGAATTTTGCGTGGTTCCCCCGCTTTATCCGAGTTTCGTGTCAACAAGCTTTTAGAGCTGTGTCGTGAATTGAACCTACCTGTGTCTGGCATCTATGCTGAATTTGCGCATTTTGCAGACCTCACTTCTGAACTAGATTCCCAAGAGTTAGAAAAACTCGAAAAGTTGCTTACTTATGGTCCAACGATTGAAGATCATGAGCCACAAGGTCAACTACTTCTGACTACTCCTCGCCCAGGTACGATTTCACCTTGGTCATCTAAAGCAACAGACATTGCTCATAACTGCGGTTTAGACAAAATCAAACGTCTTGAGCGTGGTACTGCGTATTATGTTGAATCTTCGGTTGAGCTATCTGAACTGCAACTCGTTGAGCTAAAAGCTTTACTACATGATCGCATGATGGAAGTGGTCTTCAGCGACTTTGAACAAGCACAAGCGTTATTCCAAGTGGCAGAACCTGCACCGTTGACTGAAGTGGATTTGCTTTCTGGTGGTCGCACTGCGCTTGAAGAAGCAAACATTTCACTAGGGTTAGCTTTAGCTGAAGAAGAAATTGATTATTTGGTTGAAAGCTTTACGCAAAAACTAAAGCGCAATCCGACTGATATTGAATTAATGATGTTTGCTCAAGCGAACTCAGAGCACTGTCGTCACAAGATCTTCAACGCTGGTTGGACAATTGATGGTGTTGAGCAAGAAAAATCTTTGTTCAAGATGATCAAAAACACCATGGAAGTGACCCCTGATAACGTGCTGTCGGCTTATAAAGATAACGCAGCAGTAATGACAGGTTCAACCGTTGGTCGTTTCTTCCCTGATCCGCAAACACGTCAATATGGTTATCATCAAGAGCAAGCACATATCTTGATGAAGGTTGAAACTCATAACCACCCAACCGCAATCTCACCTTGGCCGGGCGCTTCAACGGGTTCTGGTGGTGAAATTCGTGATGAAGGCGCAACCGGTATCGGTGGTAAACCAAAAGCAGGTTTAGTTGGCTTCTCTGTTTCGAACCTTAAAATTCCTAATTTCGTACAACCTTGGGAAACCGATTTTGGTAAACCAAGCCGTATCGTGACTGCTTTAGATATTATGCTTGAAGGCCCATTAGGTGGCGCGGCATTTAACAACGAATTCGGTCGCCCTAATTTATTGGGTTACTTCCGTACTTATGAAGAGAAAGTAAACTCTCATAACGGTGAAGAAGTCCGTGGCTACCACAAGCCAATCATGCTGGCCGGTGGTATGGGTAATATCCGTGATGAACATGTTCAGAAGAAAGAAATTCCAGTTGGCGCGAGCTTAATTGTATTAGGTGGCCCAGCGATGAACATCGGCCTTGGTGGCGGTGCTGCTTCTTCTATGGCGTCAGGTCAATCAGCAGAAGATTTAGACTTTGCTTCTGTACAACGTGAAAACCCAGAAATGGAACGCCGTTGTCAGGAAGTGATCGACCGTTGTTGGCAGCTAGGTGATGCGAACCCAATCGCCTTTATCCATGATGTGGGCGCGGGTGGTATTTCTAACGCATTACCTGAGTTGGTTGATGATGGTGAGCGTGGCGGTATTTTCCAATTACGTGACGTGCCAAACGATGAGCCAGGAATGAGCCCATTAGAAATTTGGTGTAACGAGTCTCAAGAGCGCTACGTAATGGCGGTTGCACCAGAAAATATGGCAGTATTTGATGCGATTTGTAAGCGTGAGCGTGCCCCTTATGCGGTAGTGGGTGTAGCAACGGAAGAGCGTGAATTGAAACTAGAAGATTCACATTTTGACAATACGCCAATCGATATGCCTATGGATGTACTTTTAGGTAAAACGCCTAAGATGCACCGTGATGCGAAAACGCTAAAAGCCAATAATCCAGCGATTGATCGCAATGGTATTGAGCTAAATGAAGCCGTCGATCGCGTATTACGCCTTCCAACGGTTGCTGAGAAAACTTTCCTTATTACTATTGGTGACCGCTCTGTCACTGGTTTAGTCGCTCGCGATCAGATGGTTGGTCCTTGGCAGGTGCCGGTAGCAAACTGCGCAGTGACGGCAGCAAGTTACGATTCTTACCATGGTGAGGCGATGTCTCTTGGTGAGCGTACTCCAGTTGCTTTATTGGATTTCGGTGCATCAGCGCGTTTAGCAGTAGGTGAGTCAATCACTAACATTGCAGCTACCGATATTGGCGATATTAAACACATTAAATTGTCTGCTAACTGGATGTCTCCAGCGGGTCACCCAGGTGAAGATGCGGGTCTATATGAAGCAGTAAAAGCGGTCGGTGAAGAGCTTTGTCCTGCATTAGGTCTGACTATCCCTGTGGGTAAAGACTCAATGTCGATGAAAACCAAGTGGGAGCAAGATGGTGAAGAGCGTGAAGTGACTTCTCCATTGTCATTGGTGATCACTGCATTTGCTCGTGTTGAAGATGTTCGTAAAACCGTTACGCCACAACTTCAAATCAATAAAGGCGAAACCAGTCTCGTTCTGATTGATTTAGGCAATGGTAAAAACCGCATGGGCGCGACTGCACTGGCGCAAGTTTACAAGCAATTAGGCGACAAACCTGCCGATGTGGATAACGCTGAGCAACTAAAAGGTTTCTATCAAGGCATGCAATCTCTGGTTGGTGAGAATAAGCTTCTGGCTTACCACGATAAAGGCGATGGCGGTTTATTTGTTACTTTAGCTGAGATGGCATTTGCCGGTCACTGTGGCGTGAATGCCGAGATTGCTGCTTTAGGTGATGATGCTCTAGCTGCGTTATTCAATGAAGAGTTAGGTGCGGTGATTCAAGTTCGTAATGATGACCTTGAAGCGGTTCAAGCAGTGTTAGCTGAAAATGGCCTAGCGTCTTGTTCACACGTGATTGGTTCGGTTGATGCATCGGATAGCGTTCGTATTACTTCTGGTAACACAGTAGTCCTTGAGCGTAATCGTACTGAGCTTCGCACTATTTGGGCGGAAACGACTCATAAGATGCAAGCGATGCGTGATAACCCAGCTTGTGCCGACCAAGAGCATGCCGCGAAAGCAGATAACAGTGACCCAGGTCTAAACGTTAAGCTAAGCTTTGATATTAACGAAGATGTTGCCGCTCCGTATATTGCCGCTCCTATGATCAATAAAGGCGCAAAACCTAAAATGGCGATTTTACGTGAGCAAGGGGTTAACTCTCACGTAGAAATGGCGGCAGCATTTGATCGCGCAGGCTTTGAAGCAACCGATATCCACATGAGCGATATCTTGACTGGCCAAGCGGCATTAGAAGAATACCAAGGTCTTGTGGCTTGTGGTGGCTTCTCTTACGGTGATGTATTAGGTGCGGGTGAAGGTTGGGCGAAGTCGATTTTGTTTAACGACAACGCTCGTGAGCAATTTGCTGGTTTCTTTGAGCGTCAAGACACTATCGCACTCGGTGTGTGTAATGGTTGTCAGATGTTATCAAATTTACGTGACTTAATCCCAGGTGCGGATTTATGGCCTCGTTTCGTGCGTAACGAATCTGAGCGTTTTGAAGCTCGCTTTAGCTTAGTGGAAGTACAAGAATCACAATCTGCCTTCTTTAATGGTATGGCAGGTTCTCGTATGCCTATCGCGGTTTCTCACGGTGAAGGTCGTGTCGAAGTTCGTGATAACCAGCATCTACAAGCGATTGAAGATTCTGGCACAGTGACACTGCGTTACGTGGATAACTTTGGTAATGCGACTCAGCAATACCCAAATAACCCGAACGGTTCACCAAATGCAATCACAGGTTTAACCACTACGGATGGTCGAGTAAGCATTATGATGCCTCACCCTGAGCGTGTATTCCGTACTGTAGCGAACTCTTGGCATCCAGAGGACTGGTCAGAAGACAGCCCATGGATGCGAATGTTCCGTAACGCACGTAAGCACATCGGCTAAGAAAATGGATAGGCGTGTCTAAGCATTATGATGCGCCTTACCAACAAAACCTGAGCGAGTGTTTAGAACAGTAGCGAACTCATGGCACCCAGACCTTATACCTTGAAGTGCAGGGTCAGAAGATAGCCCATGGATGCGAATGTTCCGTAACGCACGTAAGCATATCGGTTAAGGAAGCTAGGTAGCGAGTTCCTAGTTTCTAGGAAAAGCATAAGAGCAAACGGTCACTTCGGTGGCCGTTTTTTATATTGTTATAAAATTAATAATGCTCTGACATTGTTAATACTCAATCTTTACAAAAAAGACGTACACTATCAGAGAAACTCAACTAATAGATACGATATTGTATTGAATGATAGGGAAGGTAGTATGAAAACGTCAGTGAGCCAGTTTCTCTCAAAAACCAAAATTTTCTCCAAAGTTTCAGGAGTTGTTTTAGGTTTAGCTTTTTCTCAGCAAGCCTTAGCGTCATGGCATTTAGATCCTTTACATTCAGAGCTGCATTTTGTGACCGTGAAAAACTCGGCGGTGACCGAGGTTCATAGCTTTCGTACCATCGATGGAATGGTTAATAATCAAGGTGTGGCAGTAGTTGATATTGATTTAGCCAGTGTGAATACACATATTGAAATTCGCGATGAGCGTATCAAAGATATGCTGTTTAATGTGGTGAATTACCCAGAAGCGAGTTTAAGTGCCCAGGTTGACTTAAAAGTGCTCAATGGCATGAAAGTGGGGGAAATCAAAACCGTTCCACTGACCGTTGATCTTTCTTTGCATGATCACCAACAGAAGATCGACACTAAGGTCTCGGTTACCGCGTTAAATGATGGAGCATTTCAAGTAAATACTCTTCAACCTATCATCATCAATACCGCACAGTTTGAATTGACTGATGGAGTAAAAGCACTACAAGATGTCGCTAAGCTAGATTCGATTGCCACAAGCATTCCTGTTACGGCTCAATTTGTTTTTCAACCTGAGTGATCAGCAATAAAGGTATATTAATATTTGCATCTTTTTAGCTGGATTTGTGCTCTAATGCGCACCTAATTTAATCCTATGTCAGAGCGAATGTTTCCTTGTTTGAGGTAGGACAGGTCAAAAGAGTGTTATGAGTAAAAAATATAGCTTTCAATTAATCGAGAAGCGTAATGGTTGGGCAGCAGAAATCATTCGTCACATTACTTCTCGCAGAACGATTGTATCTAAGCGTCAACTGGGTTTTGCGACAGAAGCTGAAGCAACTGAGTGGGCAGAAAAAGAGTTAGTGGAATTTCAAAAGATTCAAGCGGAACGTAATAAACGTCGCTCTGCTAGCAAGCGTAAAGACGAAGAGTAATATACCCGTCGTACTTGAAGCTACAGTTTTGTTGTCGGCGTTCATTCGCCCCAATCGAATAGACAAGCTATGCTCATGGGGTCTCATTCACTTGTCGCCTCACTGTAACTTCAATTACTTAGGATATACGATGATTTATCGCGATTATTTGAGCCAAGCTTAGGTAGTTCTAGCCCAATAAAAACGGCCACTTCAAATGAAGTGGCCGTTTTTGTTACTCACAAGAGTTACTCTTAAGCGCAGCTTTCTACCCACTGTCTGACTTGTGCAAATGGGTATTGTTCTAGCTTGCCGTAACCATCCATCTTACTTGCTTTAAGTTGAGTGCTTAATGGGGTGGCAATTCCACAAAGAAAGCGAGTTTGAGCTTCGAGGCTTAAAGTCCATTGTTGCGATTTTTCATGTTGGCTAAATGCTTGTCGGTAAGGTTTTAGCCAGTGATTTACTTTCTCAATTTCAACGTCATCTAGGTAGGGTGAAGGCAGTGTTGCAACCTTTCCGCGACAAACACTACAGTGGCCACAAGCATTTGGAACATCATGATCCAAAAAGTAGCTCGCTAGCTTGGAGCTCAGGCATGACGGGCTTTCAAACAAATTAATCAGAGTTTGAATTCGGTTTAGATCACCATGTTCCTTTTGCTTAAATAGCTGAGATAACTCTTGTGCGATCACCTGATGGTCGTGCGTGATTTCTGGAGAGTTGAGAACCTGATAGACATCGGTGATTTGCTTGCTTTCTAACTCAATCAACCCTTGTTCATGGAAATAATCTAAGGCTGCTACCACACGAGAACGTTCGGCTTGATAACCCATCCACAGCGCATCAAAGTCAACACTTCGCCATGTTTTGGCGATTTTGGAACAGTTAAAAATCGCTTGTATGAACTGGCGTCTTTCAGCATGTTTTCCTTGCTCTGGGAAGCGTGACAAAATCTCACTTTCACTGACAATATGCTTGAAACGATAATCGGCAAAGTAGCTATATTTGGCTCGAATGACTTGCTGTAGTTCGAGGTAAACTAGCAGAGTTTTTAGCGGAAGTTGGCGGATATTGGAATCGCGAGATAAACGAATCAGCATCACTTCCCATAGTCCAGAAGTACTTTGTTCATCAAAGATCGATTCCAGTAACCATTGAATCGATTGAGGATCAGGGGTGTCACCATAGACAAAGTTTTCTAATACATTAATGCCAGATTTATTGGCAAGCACGGTACAGTAAGAAGGCTGCCCATCTCGCCCTGCGCGGCCAATTTCTTGCGAATAGTTTTCTATCGATTTGGGTAGGTCGTAGTGCACGACACGGCGAATATCTGATTTATCGATTCCCATACCAAATGCAATGGTTGCCACAATACAAGGCACATCGCCATTCATAAACTGCTGTTGAATATTTTGCCTAATATCAGAATCTAAACCTGCGTGATAAGCCAGAGCATTAAGACCATGATGTTGCAAATGCTTAGCGACTTGTTCAGCGGTGTGCTGCAAGGTGACATAAACAATGGTTGGTAAGTTCGCTTCGGTACAAAGAAGATCAACCAATGCTTGAGGTTTTTCATCTTCTTCACAAGGCAGCACGCTAAGGTCGAGGTTAGGGCGATAGAAGCCCGTTACCGTGATGTGCTGTTTATCAATATTGAACTTACGGCTCATGTCCTCAATAACACTCGGCGTGGCGGTTGCGGTAAGCAGTAAAACTTGTGGGATGTTTAAACTTTGGCAATAAAAAGGCAGCTTGAGGTAGTCTGGGCGGAAATTATGTCCCCATTCAGAAATACAGTGCGCCTCATCAACCACTAGCATTGAAATGGGGACTTGTGAGATAAATTGACGGAAACGCTCATTTTTAAGCCGTTCAACCGAGATCATCAAAACTTTTATCTCACCATTGCGAACTTGCTGCATAATGCGGTTAGTGGTTTCTCTATCTTGGCTTGAATCGACCGATGCGGCGGCAATGCCTTTACTATGCAAAAACTCGAGCTGATCTTTCATTAACGCCAGTAGTGGTGAAATCACTAGTGTTAGGTGAGGTAACAAAATAGCGGGTAATTGGTAGCATAATGACTTACCTGAGCCGGTAGGAAAAATCGCTGCGGCAGAATGGCCTGATAAAATAGTGTCGATGACTTGTTGTTGGCCACCACGAAGGTGGTCAAAACCAAAGTGTTCTTTTAACGCTTGTTGAATCGGGCTCATAAAAATCCATCTATTGGCGGTTGGTGTAATACTCGTAGCGATGACGCATCTTAGTGTATACCCAAGTAACTTTAA
Organism: Vibrio litoralis DSM 17657; assembly: GCF_000426765.1. GTDB lineage: Bacteria > Pseudomonadota > Gammaproteobacteria > Enterobacterales > Vibrionaceae > Vibrio > Vibrio litoralis. The sequence goes on from NZ_KE384566.1 coordinate 131,931, forward strand.
ATGATTAATCAAAAAGGTTATCGAGCTTTTCTATGAATAAAGAAACTTTACATCAAGCAATCATTAAAGCTCTGATAAATATCCATGATGTCGCGCATCAAGCCACGCAAACTGCGATCAGTGCGGCAACCGACAAGCAGAACATACCAGAACATAAATACGATACCTTGAGTTTGGAAGCGGCGTATTTAGCGCATGGCCAAGCGCAAAGAGTTCAGCAGTGCTTGCAAGATATTCAGGCATTTAAGGCTTTGCCAATTAAAAATCTATCCAGACAAGATCCCATACATTTAGGGGCCTTAGTTGAGCTTTACGAAGAACAAGCTGATATCAATAAATGGTTCTTTGTCAGCCCTGTTTCTGGTGGATTAACGCTTGAGTTTGAAGGGCAAAGCATTCAGATGATCACCCTTGATTCACCTTTAGGCAAGGCATTGAAAAATAAGTTGCTAGGAGATGAGTTTGAATTAAATATAGCAGGTACAACAAGGTGTTATGAAGTGGTCGCATTATTCTAATTGATATCCTTCGTACTTGAAGCCGCAGCTTTGTTGACGGTGTTGCGGTCAATCGAATCAGCAAGCTATGCTAGCGGGGACTCATTTATTTGTCGTCTATCTACTACTCCAATTAATTTGAGTATATATAATTTCACGTATTGCTGACGTTAAGCGATATAATCTTGCTATTGTTTCAACATACAATTTTATAACAACTGTATTTACTCATCTCTAATGAGGCTATTTAAATGAATAAAACACTTTTGGCGATATTACTGGCACTGTCTTCGTTCTCTGCTTTGGCTCAAGCGCCACGTTGCGATATCAATATTAATAATGAACTACATCTTAAAGATGATGTGGTTTCGGTTTATCAGCAAGGTGAGCCAAAAGTAGTGATTGACCAAGATAATCAACTATTTATCAATGGTAAAAAAGTCGATTTGAATCAGATGCAGCAACAAGCGGTCAAAACGTATCGTGAAAAAGTCAGCTTGTATGTACCGAAAGCTAAAGACATTGCCGACCAAGGTGTTGAGCTGGCCAATGAAGTGATTGATGATGTGAGCGAGTCTTTTAACGATCCGGATTCATTCAATAACTTGAAAAAAGCCATGGGTGATTTCTACTCTGACGTTGAGTCTCGTTACTACAATGATGGCGAATGGGTATTGAAAAAAGATGCAGTAAGTGAAGCTATTGCCAATTGGAAAGCCGATTCTGCAGCAGCGATGCAGCGTTTTAATGGTGAGTTTTTCTCAAGTGCCTTTGCGGTGCTATCTGAAAAAATGAAAGCTGATGGTAGTGTGAATTTAAGCGAGCTACAAAACCAACTAATTAATTTAAAATCGAAAGTAGAAAAGAAATTACAATCACAATCTGTAGAGTTACAAAAAGAAGCAACGGATTACTGCGTTGATTTACAAGGTATTGCCAAAGATGAAGAAACACTTCATCAGCAAATTCCTGAATTAAAAGGTTATGAAGTGTTTGTGATCTAACGTTGTAGAACGTGGCAGCACTATTTTAAAATAACTTCACTAATGCCAACTATTGAAAGGTAGTTGGCATTTTTTATGAGACTTAATAAGCAATTTACTCTGTGGTTAAGGTATTCTATTTGTAGTTTATTGGTAACTCAGTTATAACTTTTACTAACATCGTCAATGGATTGACGTGGATAATTCCAAACATCTAAGGAATGGATATGAAGGTACAACACTACGCAGGTTTGATATTACTGCTTTCTTCATCAATGGTGTCGGCTGCGGAAGCTTCTTCTGAATCAAAAGGAAAGTGGCACGAAGGTTTCTCTGGTACTGCGATGTTATTGTTTGGTGTTGCACAATCCGATTCTCAAGCAGATTCAGGAAACGACACTTTAGATTCGCTAGATGATAAAGGCGATACCAAAACCGAAGCTTTTATTTATCCGGTGGCCGCAAGTCAGGTTAATTACACCTTTAAGGGCGGTAACCAACAACTCTTCATGGGAGCCAGTAATGCGGATATCGCCCTCGGTCGCCCGAATTTTCAGATCGGTTATGGCCAGCATTTTGAACAGGTTGGCACCTTCAAAATTTCATATATTCCCGGTTTATTGAAGAGTACTACTTGGGAAGATCCCTTCTTAGTTGGTAGTAAACGTCAAGAAACAGATCAACGTATCCAAGCCGCTCGATTTCAATATCAAGAGATTTTAGGCACTGGACTCGGCTTTGAATTGGCTACGGGTCAGAGAAAAATTGATGATGAATTAAGTGCGAGCAATTATAACCCGGATGTTCAATCTCAATTAGATCGAGAAGGTGACCTTTATTACAGTGAGCTTTCCTATTTGACTCCGCTCACGCCACGATTATTCCTGCGCAGCTCTGTTGCCTATTTAAAACAAAATGCCAAAGGCGATGCAATGGCATCGGATACCTACACCGGCCAGCTAGTGGCGGTTCAGAAGTTCGATAGTTCGGCTTTAACCATAAGCATTAAATACCAATACTCTAAGTTTGATGACACTCACCCGATTTTTTTAGAAACTCGGGAAGATGATACTGTCGGTGTACTTGCGACTTATACTTACGACAATATTTTTGACTGGCCTGGGGTGGGGGTTGCACTGATGGGTGGGTTTACTGAAAAAGTATCGAACATCGACTTTTATCAAAGTAGTAACCTAGTGTTAGCGAGTGGGGTTCGATATGTCTTCTAAGTATGCTTCTTTTGCTATCGTGAATAACAGCGGTTAATCGTTATGAGTAGGGTTAAATGGATTTTACCGACTTCAATATTCATATTTCCCTTTGGGATGACTTCTGTTTGCGTGGCAGATGAATTAAAAAATATTGGGAAAAATTACTATGAGGAGCTATTAGCTTCAGCGGTGATTCTGTCTGATAGCGACCTCATTTCTTTAGGCATTAAAAGTTTTGATCCCAATGAAGTATTTAAAAGCGAAGATGAAAATTTAGGTGCTCAGAGCGCTTTAGATGCTCGTAAAAAAATATCGGTCTATAACTTACCTATCCATTTTGAAATAGCCGGTGCACATCCAGATTTTCAACATGATATTACTTTGAAATTTAGCTATTTTTCATATAGTGAAAATATCAATTTAATCGAAAATGCTCCATCAGATCGCTTCAAGCAAGAAGTGTTTTCTACCTACCTATCGTACACCCTTGAGTACTCTATTACCGAGCGATGGAAGCTAGCCTACGGGGTCGGCTCTTATTTAATGTATGCCGATAATGATTACCGCTTTAGAAGTGCTGAATCACAACAAATTCAACCTCAGCTAGATCGCTCATTTTCAAATATGTCTATCTGGTCGACCTCTATTGAGCCGTATGTCGAATTTCATTATAACGTTGATACTGGTTGGGGACGTTGGGCGTTAATGAGTCAATGGCACTATTTTGCTGGTGTAAACTGGGACAAAATAACAGAAGGATCTTACGGTACACCGGAAGGCTGGCGAGTGAGTAACGGGGTACAAGTTGAATATGATCTGGCAAATTTTGAGCAATTTAAACCTGCGTTGTATTCCAGTTTAAAACGTATCGATATTGGGCATGATGCCACCAGTATTCTACAAACTAATTCTTATTATGAAGCAGGTATCGGTATTACTTGGGCAAATGTCATTGATTGGGATTTTATTGATACCGTAGGCGTTGGTATTAACTTTAACTATGGTAGTTCGTTAAGAGGGGGAAGCTTGCTGTTCTATATTAACCCTTTTAATGGGTGATGGTTATTGAATCAATGAATCTATACCGATTAAAAAATAAATGGTTTATTAAGCTCTGCTTGTTAAATTGTTTGATTATTTTTTCTATGCCGGCCGTTAACGCTCACAGTGGCGTAAATGGGGTATGGGAAACACTTTGTACTTTTAATGGGGTGAAATTAGTACAAGTTGAAGGTGAGTCAGAACATTTACAACCGTCTTCTTCTGGTCACTGCGTTTTCACTTGCGCGTTAGAGGTTGATGTCAGTGATGTTCAATTTCTAAGCCAATATCGAATCATACAAACCCTAGCTTTTAAGCAACCACCACTGCCAAATGAAAATGACTTTTATCCATTTGGTAGCCCACCTAGAGCCCCGCCTCAACCATCATAATTTATCTATTCGATGTAAGCTTATACCCAAGTTGGAACTGTTTATTAATACGCTTGGGTATTGGTATGATTTTATTATGATTTAAGGAAATATCATGCATTCTGCTACTCGCAGTGTTCAGCAAGGCGTGGTTAACTCTGCGCAAGAAAAAAGAAACTTTTATTTTATGGCTTGGCGTTGGCACTTTTACGCTGGGTTATTTGTGGTGCCCTTTATGTGCATGCTCGCGATCACCGGGCTTATTATGTTGTATGGCCCACAAATAGAGTCGGCTCAATATGGTGATAAGATTTATGTTGAGCCGTTATCTTCTCAAGTTGAGGCGAGTGAGCAACTAGCAGCGGTTCAGTTAGCCTACCCTGATAGTACAGTGAAAGAGTTTATTCCAGCTCATGCTGCCAATGAAGCAAACCGCTTTGCCATCGTAAAACCGGATGGAACGGGCTGGTTTGTGTTAGTTAACCAATATACCGGGCAATTACAGGGAGAGATTGACCGCGATAACTTATACGCTTTAGCCAATGAGATTCATGGCACTTTATTGATTGGTGATTTAGGCGATAGGCTAATTGAAATTGCAGCAAGTTTAGCGATTGTCTTACTTATTACGGGTTTATACATGTGGTGGCCAAGAGACAATGCCAGTAAAGCTGGTTTTTTCAAAATAAGGCTGCAAAGTGGTAAACGTATTTTTTGGCGCGATCTTCATGCCAATATTGGTGGGGTAACCAGTCTTTTTTTACTGTTCTTTTTGATTACAGGGTTATCTTGGGCTGGAATATGGGGCGGTAAGCTCGTATAAGGTTGGTCTACCTTCCCAGCTGAAAAATATTATGGTATTCCAGTATCAGACAAAACGCATGCCAGTATGAACCACGGCAATGAAAAAGAAGTCCCTTGGAATCTTGAGCAAGCTCCGATGCCGATATCAGATAAGAAATTAGATAGTGAGCCTCAAGACGTTGATCTACACGCGGCTCATAATATGACTATGCCTAAAGCGCAATACAGTGTCGCAGCGCAAGATCTCGATACAGTGATAAACACCGGACAACAATTGGGTTTCGGTTACTTCCGAGTGATGTTACCAACCGATGATACTGGCGTTTATACTTTGTCTGCCGATACGATTAGTGGTGATATTCATGATCCGACTCAAGATCGTACCGTTCATATTGACCAATATTCTAAGCAAACCATTATCGATTTTAATTGGGATGATTATGCTCTAATGGCCAAGTTTATGGCGGCGGGTGTAGGGTTGCATGAAGGTGAACTCGGCTGGTGGAATAAAGCATTAAATACTGCGCTTTGCCTAATGTTTATGTTTATCTCGGTGAGTGGTGTGGTGATGTGGTGGCTACGCAAACCCTCTGGCGCTGGAAGATTAGTGCCTCCGCCTATGCCCAAAGATACTCGATTATGGAAAGTTGGCACGTTTGTTATGATTATTACTTCTGTCGCTTTCCCTATGGCAGGATTGGCGATTATAAGTATGCTGTTACTCGACTTTATTGTGTTATCACGAATTCCTGTAATTGCTAGATTGGTGAAATAGCCTTAAGTTTTAATTTTAAAAAGCCGCAGCACTGAAGTTTTCGAAGCACTAGTTTTCGCAGTGCTAATTTGAAAGTGACTGCGGCTTTATTTTTTTTCGAGTTAAGCGAAAGATAGGCGTTATGGTTCGTGACTATCTAAATTGTTTCACTTCAGGCAAGTAATCAAATCCGGCACTAGCAAGTTTGTTGATTAAGGCTTGTTTATCAATATCAAAAGCTTTGACTAGGTTATCTAGATCACCATATTCGTCGCGTAATTTCATATTGACGATACTCATCAGCATCACTGGATCCATGCTTTCAAAATTGGCTAAATTCATGGCAATTCTCCTTAAGCTTGAGTGATACTAGTCTTCAAAATCTGAAATTAACAAATTGGCTGCAGCAAAGGCCGCTCGCTCACGTGTTTCTTTTGGCAGGTTTTCATCGGCGGCGATATCGTTGAAGGTTTTTACCGCGCAAGTGATGGCTTGAGGAATGTAGCCTTGATCGCCACTACCAATTTGAGCATAGAGTTCGCGAACTAAATCGCAGCAGTCATAAATTTTCATCATTTTCTCTGTAAAATTAAGTGATAAAAAAGGCGAACCTAAGCTCGCCTTTTTATTCTTCATTAATTATTTGATTTGAGCTTTTAGGTGCTCGACGATGTTATCCATCGCAATCGCTACTTTGTCGCCATTTTTGCGATCTTTATATTCAAAGTTGCCTTCATCCATACTGCGATCACCGATCACAACCGTATGAGGAATACCGATTAACTCGATATCTTTGAACATCACACCCGGACGCTCTTTGCGATCATCAAACAATACTTCAATACCAGCGGCGGTTAGTTCTGCGTACAGTTTTTCTGCCGCTTCTTTAACGCGCTCTGATTTGTGCATATTCATTGGAACGATAGCCACTTGGAATGGGGCAATTGCATCTGGCCAAATAATGCCTGAATCATCGTGGTTTTGCTCAATCGCAGCAGCCACAACGCGTGTTACACCAATGCCGTAACAACCCATTTCTAGAATGACGTTCTTGCCGTTTGAATCAAGTACGCCACAGTTCATTTTTTCTGAGTAGTTAGTACCTAATTGGAAGATATGACCGACTTCGATACCACGCTTAAGTTGTAGTGTGCCTTTACCACATGGGCTTGGATCGCCTTCAACTACGTTACGTAAGTCTTCAACCTGACCAAGCTCAACGTCACGACCCCAGTTGATTCCGAAGTAGTGTTTGTCATCAATGTTCGCGCCTGCGCCGAAATCACTCATTACCGCGACTGCACGATCAACGATAAAGGGTAGCTCAAGACCAACAGGGCCAAGTGAGCCAGGACCTGCACCAACTAGCTGACGAATTTCTTCTTCGCTTGCCATTTCTAAAGGAGCAGCAACTTGTGGTAGGTTTTCCGCTTTGATTTCGTTGAGTTCGTGATCGCCACGAATGATAAGCGCAATGATCGGTGCATCGACTTCATCAGAGGCTTTAACGAATAGTGTTTTAACGGTTTTTTCAATCGCTAGGCCGTGCTGTTCAACAAGCTCTGCAATGGTTTTTGCATTTGGCGTATCGACTAGTGTCATTTCTTGGCTTGGAGCTGCACGTTCTGTTGTTGGTGCTAGTGCTTCTGCTTTTTCGATGTTCGCTGCGTAGTCTGATTCGGTTGAGAACACGATCAAATCTTCGCCACTTTCGGCTAATACGTGGAATTCTTGAGAACCGTTACCACCGATCGCGCCGCTGTCGGCTAGAACTGGACGGTAGTCTAAGCCCATGCGGTCGAATGCTTTACAGTAAGCATCGTGCATCGCATCGTAAGATTGTTGTAAACCATCTTTATCGATATCAAAGCTGTAAGCATCCATCATTGAGAATTCACGAGAACGCATGACACCAAAACGTGGACGACGCTCATCACGGAATTTGGTTTGGATTTGATATAGGTTCAAAGGAAGTTGTTTGTACGAGCTTACTTCGTTACGAACAAGGCTAGTGATCACTTCTTCAGCCGTTGGGCTAAGCACGAATGGGCGAGAGTGGCGATCGGTAAAGCGAAGTAGTTCAGGGCCCATTTTTTCAGAGCGGCCTGTTTCTTCCCATAGCTCAAACGGTTGAACTACCGGCATTAAGGTTTCAATTGCACCTGCATTGTTGATTTCTTCACGAATAATGGTTTCAACTTTACGCAGTACGCGTAGACCGGTTGGTAGCCAAGTGTAAAGACCTGAAGCTAGTTTACGGATCATACCGGCACGTAGCATCAGCTGGTGGCTGATCACTTCTGCATCGTTTGGCGTTTCTTTTAGTGTAGAAACAAGGTATTTGCTGGTGCGCATTTTTGTACCCGCTTATTTATAGAGTGTTAATAATTGAATGCCAAAATCAAAGAGGCAATTTAGCCCGTAATAATAGCAGCACTGAGGTTTTCTCAAAAGTGTTCGATAGAAGTTACATGGATGAAATTGCGATTTATTTCCAGATTATGGCTGCTGTCATCGCTTTCTACTTTAAATTTAACGTTTAGGTCGAATAAGTGAGTGGAATACTCTTTGTCATCCGCTTTGTTTTTCTTGTAAGCCGGACGAGGATCTTGCGCTAAAACTTGCTCTATCACCGCCTGAATATGCTGACCATTTGAGTGTGCTTTCAAGCTTAATTGTGCGGAAGTCGAAAACACCACCGGCAATACATCCGGCTCACTTTCTGCAAATCCACCAATGGCATCGATAATCGAGTCAGAGTAGGGGATGTAAGGTTTGATATCGATGATGGGTGTGCCATCCACTAAATCAACACTGCCTAGTTCTATCCAGGTTTGATTACCTTGTTGCGTGATGCCTTTTATTTCTACCGCAGACATGCCTATGCCATTGGGTCGAAATGTTGATCGTGAAGCAAATACGCCAATTCTTTCATTGCCACCTAACCTAGGAGGACGAACAGTCGGCTTCCAACCTGCCTCTAGGTTTTGATCAAATAAGAATAATAACCACACATGGCTAAATTGCTCTAAACCACGCACTGCTTCCGGTGAGTTGGCTTCACCGAGTAACTCAACTCGTGCGTTGGCGGCAGGCGCTAGTCTAGGCTGCCTTGGCACTGAAAATTTTTCTTTATAAGGAGAGTGGATTCTCCCTATGGGATCAATGGAATAAGTCATGGCTTTAGTTTGTTAAACATTGGTAGGTTAATCATAACGATAAATAAACGGCGATGGAAAATAATCTACCATTGATCTAGATCACACTTTTTATAAAGTTGTTTCATAGCTAAATTTTATTCAATTAGAGTAAGTTTTAACCTATATAGTTCTGCTATTTTATTGAAATTACAATTTTTACTGTTTAACTTTAGTTCTATTGCTGACTTTATATTTCAATGTTGTCACACTTATTAACATTTTATGCTTTTCTCGATTATATTGAGTCACGTACTCTTAGCGACCTTTTGTTATACCAGTGTTAAAACGCTGGATGTCATTGACTAGGAGGTCCCGATGACAACTCAAAATTCGAGTAAGCCGTATGGCTCGAAGAAAACGCTTTTTACCCGCTTTTTAGACTCGGTTGAATACTTAGGAAACCTATTACCCCATCCCATCACTTTATTTGCCATTTTTTGTGTCGCTATCCTGATTTCATCTGGGATCGCCGGCTATTTTGGGGTATCGGTTGTTGATCCACGCCCTGAAGGGGCAAGTGGCCGTTCTGCCGATGGTATTATCCATGTTGTGAGCTTACTTAATGCAGAAGGCTTACAGCTAATCGTGACCAATTTGGTGAAAAATTTCACCGGTTTCGCCCCTCTAGGTACGGTACTTGTTGCTATGCTGGGGGTGGCCATTGCTGAACACTCTGGCCTTTTATCTGCTGCAATGCGTGGCATGGTTATGGGTGCCTCTAAGCGTATGGTCACGTTTACGGTTATCTTTGCTGGTATTATTTCTAATACGGCTTCTGAGCTTGGCTATGTGGTACTTATCCCTCTTGCTGCGATGTTATTCCATTCACTAGGTCGTCACCCATTAGCGGGCTTAGCGGCTGCGTTTGCGGGGGTTTCTGGTGGGTATTCTGCCAACTTATTGATTGGTACGGTTGATCCACTGCTTTCTGGTATTACAGAGTCGGCAGCACAAATGATTGACCCAACTTATACGGTTGGTCCTGAAGTGAATTGGTACTTTATGTTCATTTCGACTTTCTTTATTACAATTGTAGGTGCTTTCGTTACTGAGAAAATTGTTGAGCCTAAGCTAGGTGAATACAAAATTGAGGAAGCGGCTGAAGATTTATCGCAAGATAAAATGGGCAAAATCACCGATATTGAAAAGAAAGGCTTAAAAATGGCAGGCCTTGCGACGCTCGTTGTTTGTGCGTTGTTAGCGTGGACGATTGTTCCTGAAAATGGCGTGTTACGTAATCCTGTGACAGGCGAAGTGGCCGGTTCTCCATTCTTGAAGAGCATTGTGGCTTTCATTTTTGTCTTCTTTGCTATTCCGGGTTTTGTTTACGGTAAAGTAACGGGCAGCATGAAAAGTGATCGCGATGTGATTAATGCAATGTCAAAATCGATGTCTTCAATGGGTATGTACATTGTGTTGGTGTTCTTTGCGGCGCAATTTGTTGCGTTCTTTAAGTGGACCAACTTTGGTCAAGTATTCGCGGTTGGTGGAGCAGACTTCTTACAAACCGTCGGCTTAACTGGCCCAGCGTTGTTCTTTGCTTTCATCATTATGTGTGGCTTTATCAACTTAATGATCGGTTCTGCATCGGCTCAGTGGGCGGTAACCGCACCTATCTTTATCCCAATGTTGATGCTAGTCGGTTATGCACCAGAAACCATTCAAGCGGCTTACCGTATTGGTGACTCGGTAACGAACTTAATCACGCCTATGATGAGTTACTTTGGCTTGATTCTGGCTGTGGCATCGCGTTATGTGAAGAACCTAGGTATTGGTACGCTAATCGCAACCATGCTTCCATATACGCTATGTTTCTTAGTGGGTTGGAGCATCTTGTTCTACATCTGGGTATTCGTATTTGGTCTACCTGTAGGTCCTGGTGCAGCGACGTACTATACGCCTTAAGATATCGTTATAACGTCATTTGAAGCGTTAACAAAAATCCCCAAACGATGTTGAATTGCTTGGGGATTTTTTATGCATGAAGCTATAATATGAAGCTATGTAAGTGGATTGGAGCTTACGCGTATTGCTTCATTAACATCAGCCACTGTAATTGCTGCTGTTTAAAGTGTTGCTTCATTTTTTGATAGCGCAGCTTTAAAACCGCATGTTCATATTGCTCCATCATCTTTTGTTTCTTGCCATGCATCAGCTGCTTCTTCAAGTCGTAATACTCGGTCATTTGAGCGATCAGAGCATCATATTCTTTGTGCATTTTCTCGATAACATCGTGTTGATTCGGCAGATGGCGAATTTTCTGTTTGGTGTCATTGAGCAATTGTAATGCTTTGGCTTTTTCGATTTTATCCGCCGGTGTAATACGCAACTTTTCGGTTAAGTTTAACCATGAGCAGGTTTTGATTAGCCATTTTGTTGGATCGTATTGCCACCAGTGAATGCCATTTCGGTAGTCATTTTCAAATATATGATGGAAATTATGATAACCCTCACCAAAGGTTAGTACTGCTAACACACTGTTATCACGAGCAGTATTTTTATTGGTATAAGGCTGGCTTCCCCAAATATGCGCTAGAGAGTTTATAAAGAAAGTCGTGTGGTGGTTTAGCACTAAACGCACTGCGCCAACCATTAAGAGCATGCCAATAATATCTTGGTAAATGATGCCTAATAAAAGTGGAACTCCTAAGTTCATTAACAGAGCAAGAGGGATATAGTATTTATGCTGCCACATGACAACCTTTTCTTTTTGTAGATCTCGGCAGTTGGAGTAATCTGAATAAACTTCAGCGCTTTGGTAGTGGCGCAACATCCAACCAATATGAGAAAACCAAAAGCCACGCTTAGCGGAGTAGGGATCTTTGTCGTTATTATCAACGTGGCGGTGATGAACACGGTGATCTGAAGACCAATGAAGCGCGCTATTTTGCAGAGCAAACGCGCCACCTAAAGCAAAAATAAACCGTAAAGACCAATGAGCTTGATAGGTTCGATGCGACCACAAGCGGTGATAGCCAGCTGTGATGCATAGATTACAAAAGCTAAAGGTGACTAGGAGCCACAGCCAATGTGCCGCGGTAATGCCATTGCTAATAAAGTAAATTGGCGCAACAACTACCGCAAGCAACATACTGCTAGCGAAGATGAAGACATTTAACCAAATGAAAGGAGGATTCTGTGTTTTCATAAATGACCAAGTTTCAGGCTACAAGTGTACGCCAGAATATCAGCTTACACATGTAAGTCTAGTGGCGTGTGTGATCAATATTACTTAGATCACATGAAGAATTTGTTTCAATCCATTTCCTTTTCAGCAAAATCGAGGTACAAAAAAGGGCAGCCGAAGCTACCCTTTGTAATTAGTAATGTAACTTTAATGCTGGATTACCAACCTTTAACAACGCTGCCGTTAAACAGTTTCATTGCTTCTTGGTAAACTTCGTCTGTTTGGTATGCTTTCACAAAGTTCTTCACGTTTTCGCTATCGGCATTGTCTTCACGAGCAACGATTAGGTTTACGTATGGAGATTCTTTATCTTCCACAAAGATACCATGTTCTTCAGCCGTTAAACCGTTTTGAGCCGCGAACGTGTTGTTGATGATCGCAATGGCTACGTCTTGTAGTGAGTTTGGTAGTTGTGGGGCTTCTAGCTCAACAAAATCCAATTTCTTAGGGTTCTCTACGATATCAAGAGGCGTTGCTTCAAGACCTGCATCCGCAGCGAGTTTGATTAAACCTTTCTCTTGTAGAAGTAATAACGCACGACCTTCATTCGTTGGATCGTTTGGAATCGCGATGCTATCGCCTTTTTTCAACTCATCAAGTGATTTGATTTTTTTCGAGTAACCTGCGATTGGGTAAACGAAAGTATTGCCAACCGGCTTAATTTCGTAGCCACGGTCTTTGATTTGCTTATCAAGGTATGGCAAGTGTTGGAATGCGTTTAGGTCAATTGAACCATCATCTAAAGCAGCGTTAGGAATGATGTAATCAGAAAAGATAGTGAGCTTCACATCCAGGTTGTATTTTTCTTTGGCAACTTTTGCTGCGACTTCTGCAACTTGTGCTTCTGGGCCTGCAATCACACCTACGTTGATGGTGTTATCGGCTGCATTAGCAGCGCCAGTTAAAAGTAGTGAAGTAGCAACCGCAGCTGCGCTAAATAGGCTTTTCAATTTCATATACTAATCTCCATGTATAAAAATGCATTCTTTATGACTATATCCTTCGTACTTGAAGTTGCAGCTTTGTTGACGGCGTTCATTCCCCCCAATCACATAGGCGAGCTATGCTCATGGGGGCTCATTCACTTGTCGCCTCACTGCAACTCCAATTACTTTGGATACGATGAGCCAGGTCTATTTTTTATAATTAACGATGATCCACTCGGCTGGCGATTCGATCACCGACCATTTGAATAATTTGTACCACTACCACTAATAACACCACAGTGATGAACATGATGTCCGGTTGGTAGCGTTGATAACCATAACGCATCGCCACATCACCTAGGCCACCGCCGCCAACGGTTCCCGCCATGGCGGAATAGCTCACTAAGGTCACCAGGGTGATAGTAACGGTGTTAACGATTGAAGGTAAAGCTTCTGGTAACAATACTTTACGGATAATCTGCATTGGGCTTGCACCCATAGATTGTGCCGCTTCAATCAGGCCGCTTGGTACTTCAACCAATGCGCTTTCCACTAATCGAGCAATAAAAGGAATCGCGCCCACGGTGAGTGGAACAATCGCCGCCGTTGTGCCAATAAACTTACCAATCAAAAAGGTCGTAAATGGAATAATGGCAACCATTAACACTAAGAAAGGGACTGAACGGCCAATATTGACGATGGCACCAAGAATCATGTTCACCGTACGGTTTTCAATTAAGCCGCCTTTTTTAGTGATATGTAGTATCACGCCCATTGGAATACCAATGATAAAGCCGATTAAACCGGCCACGCCGACCATGTATAGCGTTTCCCAGGTCGCGCCCCAAATTAGGCGGAAAGTGCGATGATCGTAATACCAATCCATGATTTGATCATAAAACATAGCCAAGCACCTCGACTTTAATATTGTGGTCTTTTAAGAAGGTAACAGATTGCTCAACAAGTTCTTTTTCACCAAACAGTTCTGCAACCATTAAGCCAAAACGAACGCCGCCAGCGTAATCAATATCGGAGTTTAAAATGCTGACATCGACATTAAACTTGCGAGATAGTTGACTGATCACTGGCGCATCAATCGTTGAGCCAGTAAATTCAAGACGTACTAGAGGAATAGAGCCTTCCACTTGAGTTTCTTGCAGGCGAGCTTTGTAATCTTCAGGAATCGATAAGTCTAGGGTAGAGCGAATAAATTCTTGCGCTAGCTCGGTCTTAGGGTGAGCAAAAATATCGCTCACCAGACCTTGCTCAACCAAGCGACCATCACCGATGATGGCAACTTTATCACAAATGTTTTTCACTACATCCATTTCATGAGTAATGATTAAAATCGTCAGGTTAAGCTGCTGATTGATGGTTTTCAGTAACTCTAAAATAGACTTAGTGGTTGCAGGATCAAGCGCACTCGTTGCTTCATCGCACAGTAGAACTTTAGGTTTTGAGGCTAATGCACGGGCAATCGCGACACGTTGTTTTTGACCGCCACTTAAATTAGCAGGGTAGGTATCGCGTTTGTCCGCAAGGCCGACTAAATCCAACAACTCAGTGACACGTTGCTCTATCTCATTGGTTGGCGTTTGAGCGAGCTCTAAAGGCAGTGCAACATTATCGAAAACCGTACGAGAAGACAGTAGGTTAAAATGTTGGAAAATCATGCCGATATTACGGCGAGCTTGGCCTAATTCCTTAGAAGAAAGTTTGGTGAGCTCTAAACCATCAACCAAAACTGAACCAGACGTTGGGGCTTCAAGCATGTTAACGCAACGAATAAGGGTACTTTTACCTGCGCCGGACGAGCCGATCACACCAAAGATTTCCCCTTGAGGGATATGAAGATTGATGTCTACCAGTGCAGGGATTTCCTTGCTGCCTTGATAGAACACTTTGTTGACTTGATTAATTTCAATCATTTAACAACCTGAATTAATAATATGTTCCATATATTCTATTTTCAAAAAAGCCAAACTTTAGTGAAAACGCGCATTGTGACTGCGATTTAATAGGTGATGCTATGGTTTTCACTATCTCAAGTCAATAGGTATTTTTACGTCTAGACGTCTAAACTGGTTAATTCAGACTATTCTTATTAATCTAATGAAGAACAAAGTAAAGCGTGCAATAATTATTAATTCATATTTTACAGAATACTTTTGTTTTCTATCTGCAAAATCAGCCTTAAAGAGAGAGTGTCATTTTGTCTAAACCTGCCGTTTTTATCGATCGTGATGGTGTCATTAATGTCGACCATGGTTATGTGAGTAAAGTGGATGACTTTGAATACATCGACGGAGTGTTTGAGGCAACCAAAGCACTGAAAGATTTAGGTTACTTATTAGTACTCGTGACCAACCAATCGGGCATTGCTCGTGGCTACTATTCTGAAAAAGAATTTTTGACCCTAACTGAATGGATGGATTGGAACTTCGTTGACCAAGGCGTGGAATTTGATGGTTTATATTATTGCCCGCATCATCCTGAAGGTTCGGTAGAAAAATATGCTCAAGCGTGTGATTGCCGTAAGCCCGCACCAGGTATGTTTATTTCAGCTCAAGAAGAGTTAGATATTGATATGTCACGTTCAGTGATGATTGGTGATAAAGCGGATGATATGAAAGCAGCCATTGCGGCCGGTGTGAAAACGAAAATTTTAGTGCGTAGTGGCAAGGCTGTCACCGATGAAGCGCAATCATTCGCTGATGTTGTGTTAGATAGTATTAAAGATGCGCCTAAGTATTTGGCTGAGCATAACTAAGGTAAACAAATTACTCATTTAGGTAGATTAGGTCGCTTTTGCGGCCTTTTTTGTTGTTTTAAGCTAAGTGTTAGCGATTCTTGTTTATCCGTCTTACAATCAACAAGTATTAACTATAATTTTTACAATGAGATAGAATACTGTATTCAAATTAATGACCGCTTTAAGAGTTGGTTATCTATTAGGATGATTAATTGATGATGACAGGCTGGATTGGATGCTAGCGTATATTTTTAGAAGACTCTTACTAGTCATTCCTACCTTTATCGGCATTACTTTGCTGATTTTTACTTTGACTCGTTTTGTACCCGGAGGGCCGGTTGAGCGCATGTTGCTTAGCTTGCAGATGCAGCAAGGCGAGGTCGCGACATCCAGTAGCGTGACTCATGGTGGTAACAATGCGTTATCTGATGATCAAATAGCTGAACTCAATGAGTTTTATGGCCTAGATAAGCCTATTCCTCAAGCCTATTGGTTATGGCTGAAAAAGTTGGTTCAGTTCGATTTAGGTGAGTCTACACGCTATTACGAACCTGTTACCGATATGATTGCCGAACGTCTACCAGTTTCATTATTTTATGGCGGAATGACGTTTTTAATTAGCTACCTTATTTCCATCCCTCTTGGTTACATGAAAGCGCTGCGCCATGGCAGTGTGATTGATGCCTCTAGTTCTATTTTTATCTTTGTCGGCTTCGCGCTGCCCGGTTATGTGATCGGGGTATTATTGCTCAGTTTATTTAGCTTTCATTTGGAATGGTTTCCGATGGGCGGCTTTGTCAGTGATGACTTTGACTATTTCACTCTGCCTGAACAAATTAAAGATGTGCTTTGGCATGCGGTGCTGCCACTGTTTTGTTATTTGATTGGTGATTTTGCCTTGTTGACTATGACGATGAAAAATAACTTAATGGAAAACTTAGCCGCCGATTATGTTCGAACCGCGATTGCCAAAGGCTTGCCATTTAAACTGGCAGTCAGACGCCACGCGCTACGTAATAGTTTAATTCCGGTAGCCAGCTCATTTGGTAATTCTCTGATGTTCTTTATGACTGGATCGTTTTTGATTGAAGTGATTTTCAATATCAACGGTATCGGTTTATTGGGTTATGAATCGATTATGGAGCGAGATTATCCGGTGGTGATGGGGTTATTTGCAATCAATGCTCTGATGTTATTGATCGGCAATATTTTGTCGGATATCTGCGTGGCCTTGGTTGATCCTCGTATTAAGTTTGGAGCCTGATATGAGTTTAGCCTTTATTTCAAATCCGTTAACTCAAAAGAAAATCAAACGCTTTAAAGCGATCAAACGTGGCTATTGGTCACTGATGATCCTAACGTTTTTATTTGTGCTCGCGTTATTAGCTGAGCTACTGGTAAATAGTCGCGCCATTGTGGTGAAGTATCAAGACCAATGGTATTTTCCAACTTACGCGGATGTGATTTCCGGTAGTACCTTCGACCTTGGTTATCAGGCTGAAACCAATTACCGCCGACTGCAAAAAGTGATAAACGACAAAGATCCGCAAGGCTTGGTGATTATGCCGCTGGTGCCTTGGAATCCTTATGAACAAGATTTTGATAGCGACTTTCCTCCCGCAGCGCCAAGCATGGCAAGTAAACACTATTTAGGAACCGATACCATAGGACGGGATATTCTCGCACGTCTGCTATATGGCTTTAGGATTGCCATGGGCTTTGCGTTGCTAACCATGGCGATTTCGTATGCGATTGGTGTAACCGTTGGCTGTGTGATGGGATTTTGGGGCGGCAAGTTTGATCTTTTCTTTCAGCGGTTTATCGAAATTTGGTCAATGGTGCCGTTTTTGTATGTGATTATGATCTTAGTCTCCATTATGCAACCCAGCTTTATGCTATTTACCTTTATCAATGTATTGTTTGGTTGGATGGGCATGACTTGGTACATGCGAACCATGACGTATAAAGAAAAGGCGCGAGAATATACGCTGGCTGCGAAAGCATTAGGTGCATCAAATTGGCGAATTTTATTTCATCATATTTTGCCCAATACTATGGTGATGATAGTCACGCTGGCACCTTTTACCATTGTCGCCAATATTACAGCGTTAACCGCATTAGACTACCTAGGATTAGGCTTGATGCCTCCGACACCGAGTTGGGGGGAATTGTTGCAGCAAGGTAAGTCTAATCTCGATGCACCTTGGATTGCGATTTCTGTGGTGACGGCAATTGTATCCGTATTGATTATGGTGACATTTATTGGTGAAGCCATTCGTGAAGCCTTTGATCCCAAGCGCTTTACCAAATATGTTTAAAATAGAATAAACGTTTAAGGAAAAACAATGATAAAACCGACTAAATTACGCTCATTATGGTTGTGTGGAATATCATTAACTGTGGCGTTTTCCAGTAGTTTCGCTCATGCCGCGCAATTGCCAGACAACTTAGATTGGCAGACTAATAATAACGATCCTATTTTTGCCTCACCCGAAGCTAAGTTTGGTGGTATTTATCACACCTACATGGCGAGCTTTCCTCAAACTTTCCGTACTGTCGGCCCTGATGCTAATGGTGGTTTTGCTTCTTGGACACGTTCCACGATGGCGCTGCTAGATAGGCACCCTAATACTGATAATTGGCTACCATCGATTGCCACTTCTTGGGCATTTTCCGATGATCATAAAACGGTTTATTTCAAGCTTGATCCCAAAGCAAAATGGAGCGATGGCAAACCAGTTACCGCCAAAGACTTCACCTTTATTTTGCAAATGATGCGCTCGAAAGATATCGTCGCGCCGTGGTACAACGACTTTTACACCAATGAAGTCAGTGATGTGATTGCTTATGATGATCACACTATCGCAGTGGTTTCCGGTAAACCAAGAAATCCCGATGAGTTGATGGATTATGTCAACCTGTCACCAATTCCTGCTCATTTTTATGCTAACCCTCGTAAAGATGAAAATGGCGATGGCATTGCAGATGATTTTGTCCGTCGTTATAACTTTAAGCCGCAGCCAACCGTAGGCCCGTATCACATTAATGATATTGATAAAGGCAAAGCGGTTAGCTTTAAGCATGTGAAAGACTGGTGGGGCTACAGTAATAAGTACTATCAACATCGTTTTAATGTTGAAAAAATCAGTATCAAGGTGATTCGAGATCCGGATATTGCGTTTAAGTATTTTGAAAAAGGTCAGCTAGACTCATTTGCTTTGGTGCGTCCTACTCTTTGGCATGATAAAGCGGTTGGCGAAAATTACGATAAAGGCTATATCCATAAAGCGTGGGCATTTAACCAAGCGCCAGTAGGAGCTGGAGGCATTTGGTTGAATACCGCGATGCCACTGCTAGATGATATCAATGTACGTCAGGGTTTAATGCATGCGATGGATTATGACGGCATGTTGGATAAAATTCTGCGTAACGATTATGTTCGTAAAAATAATCCAATGGGCAGCGGGCATGGCGACTATGATCAGCCGGATATTACTGCGCCTAAATTTGATCCTAAATTAGCGGCTTCGTTCTTTGAAAAAGCCGGCTTTACCCAAATTGGCCCAGATGGCATCCGCCAAAATGATAAAGGTCAGCGACTTAGCTTTGCTGTGACCTACGCCACGCCAGCGCATACTCCGCGCATTGCTTATTTACGTGAGCAAGCCAAATTGGCCGGTCTGGACTTAACGCTTAATCTGATCGATGGTTCCAGCATGTTTAAGTATGTGCTTGAGAAAAAACATCAATTGTCATTTCATGATATGTCAGCCTCACGTATTCCGGTGTACTGGCAGTATTTCTCCTCTGAATTTGCCAATAAACCACAAAACAATAACTTCACTAACTACAGCTCACCTGAACTGGATAAGTTAATTGAGTCTTATCGTAATGAATTTGATTTAACCAATAAGCATCAACTATCTCGTCAAATCCAACAGAAAGTGTATGAGGCCAAAGTGGTGATCCCAGGCTACAGCGTTCCTTATGTGCGTGAAGGGTACTGGCGTTGGATGAAGTTGCCAAAAGAGATGGCGACTAAACAAACTGAGGCATTATTTTATCCTTCAGGTTTTGTTGGCAGTTTAGGTACTTTTTGGATCGATCAAGACGCGAAAAAAGAAACCAAAGACGCGATGGATTCAGGTAAAGCGTTTGAGCCAGTGACGATAAAGGATGAAAGCTTTAGACCCTAGACCCTAGACCCTAGACCCTAGTTCCTAGAGGGTAGGCGCTGAGTATTTACAGCAAAATAGTCACTTATATATTTGCTTTGTACTATTCGGTGTTGAAAACTATCTTCCAGGAACCAGGAACCAGGAACCAGGAACCAGGAACCAGGAACCAGGAACCAGGAACTGATAAGCTTAAAATAGGCACCTAATGACAATAAACACAGTATTAACTGTCAATAATCTTTGCACTGAATTTGAAACCGATAATGGTCAAGTTCGTGTGCTTGATGGTGTGACTTTCCATGTGCCAAAAGGAAAAACCATCGGCCTAGTCGGAGAGTCAGGTTGCGGTAAAAGCGTCACGGCAATGTCGATAATGAGGTTACTACCAAAACCTTTTGGTCAGGTGGTGTCGGGAAGTATTGAATATGCTCATCAAGACAAGGTTGATGATTTAGCGAAACTTCCTGCGGAACAAATGTATCAAATGCGTGGCAATGCTATTTCAATGATATTTCAAGATCCTATGACGGCGCTGAATCCTGTTCATACTATTGGTAAGCAATTGATGGAAGTCTATCAATTACATCAACCTACATTGAAGAAAAAACAGCGCTATCAATTGTCACTCGAAATGCTAGAAAAAGTTGGCATCCCTTCCCCCAAACAGCGGATGTTGGAGTTTCCCCACCAATTATCTGGCGGGATGCGTCAGCGTGTGATGATTGCGATTGCCTTAGCGTGTAAACCAGATGTGTTGATTTGTGATGAACCGACTACGGCGCTCGATGTGACAGTACAGGCGCAAATTTTAGACTTGATGAAATCACTGCAACAAGAAACTGGTATGTCGATTATCTTCATCACCCATGACTTGGGAGTCGTTGCCGAAATTTGCGACCAAGTGGTAGTGATGTATGCCGGGAAAGTCGTCGAGCAAGCTGATGTGTTTGAATTGTTCGATTATCCAAGTCATCCATATACTAAAGGGCTACTGGCTTCTATGCCGAATAGTCTGTCGATTCCAAAAGCCATTTTGCCGACCATTGAAGGCTCGGTGCCCAATCTTAATAATATGCCCGAGGGATGTCGTTTTGCTTCACGTTGTCCTTATCAACAAGAGAAATGCTTGCAGCAAGATCCTGTTTTAGAAATGAAAAATGCTGAACACCAAATTAGCTGCCACTTCTGGTCTGATTTACGCATCAAAGATAAGCGTCAGGAGTCAGTAGTATGAGTGAGTTAGTTAGGATTAAAAATCTTAAGCAGTACTTTCATTCAGCAAAAGGCTTACTGAAAAAAGGCTATACCGTTCATGCGGTTGACGATGTTTCTTTAGTGGTCAATAAAGGTGAAACCTTAGGCATCGTTGGCGAATCTGGTTGTGGAAAAAGTACCCTAGGTCGTAGTTTATTGCGATTATATGAACCGACTAGTGGGCAAATCTTGTTTGAAGGGCAAGATATTTGTCAACTTGATAACAAGGCGATGCGTTCTTTACGCCAAGAAATGCAGATGGTGTTTCAAGATCCTACTGAATCATTAAACTCTCGCCATACTGTAGGGATGATTTTGCAAGAGCCATTTGTGATCCATAAGTTGGGTAGTGAAGCGGAAAGAAAACAATGGGTATCAGAGTTGCTGGTAAAAGTAGGCTTAACGCCAGATGCAGCTGAACGTTACCCGCATGAGTTTTCTGGAGGGCAGAAGCAGCGAATTGGTATTGCACGCGCGATTGCATTAAAGCCGAAGTTAGTGGTGTGTGATGAGTCGGTATCTGCATTAGATGTTTCGGTTCAAGCGCAAATACTAAACCTGCTGCTTGAGTTGCAAAAAGAAATGGATTTGACGTTAATTTTTATCGCTCACGATTTATCGGTAATTCGTCATATTTCCGATAAAATTGCTGTGATGTACCTCGGTCAAATTGTCGAATATGGCGAGGCGCAGCAGGTTTATCAGCACCCGAAACATCCGTATACCCAATCTTTATTATCGGCAATTCCCATAACTCACCCTAAATACAGAAATGCCAAACTTAGGCTGGAAGAGCAAGGCATTGGTGAGCGAATTTTATTAAAAGGGGACATTCCATCACCAATTGACAGGCCTAAAGGTTGCCGCTTTGCTTCACGTTGCCCTAAAGTCATGCCAAAATGTCAACAACAACCTGTTTTGATGGAAGATAAAAATTCACATCATTCTGTTTCGTGTTTTTTATATATACCCAAGTAACTTCAAGATGCGAGTTTCAGCAAGAATAAAACAAGCTTTAGGCAAGACAAATTGAATATGATCATAGTTATTCTATCTCTGTTCAATTTAACGTAGCATAAAGCTTGTTTTAACTTGCCCTTCGGGAGCTTCATTCAAACCTTTATGCCGCGTCAGATTGGTTTGAAAGGTGCCTACATTCCTTCGCCAATCTTCCTTGCCTAAAAGTTTGGATGATAGCTCTGAATTCTGTATCTTGAAGTCACTTGGGTATAATTAATTTAGATGGTGATTTATGACATGCAGTAAGTCGTTTTTATTGACAGCGTTTTCCATTGCATTGCTAGCAGGCTGTACCACGGTGGAAGAGCCGTCAACGTCAGAAAATATTGCGACAACGACTTTAGTTGATGGTGTTAAGGTGACGAGTGTTGCTTATACATGTCGAATTGAACAGTCGGAAAGTGAGTCGCAAGGTAAGTTTGAAAAGCCTTTCTTGATTGAATATACCGGTCAGGAACAAGCGATGCTGGTTGAGCGTTCCGGGTCTTATCCACTTATTCGAGTGGAGTCAGCATCAGGCAGCAAATATGCCTCGGTTGATGGCATGCAAACATTTTGGGAAAAAGGGGATAGAGCCACCATTACTTTAAATCATGAAACCTTCACCGATTGCTTTCAAGTTAAAGAATAAAAGCGCTTAAAACTACAATACAAAAAAGGGCCGTTGAGCCCTTTTTGTCATTATGGCTTAGGTACATTTATTACTGGTATTTAGCTACTGCTGGTATCTAACAGTATAGCGAGTTGGCTTATGGTTCATTGCTAATGTGATGTTTAATACAATCGCGCCAAGTACTGAAAGGGAAATCGTCCAAGTAGACACAAAAAGCAGTGATGCAAGAACAATACTGCAATCGAGCAGCATTTGAGTTTTACCAACAGAAATTCCTGTCTTATCTTGGATTAATAAACACATCACATTAAAGCCGCCTAAACTTGAACGGTGACGAAATAAAATCAACATACCAATACCAATTAATAACCCACCGGCTATTGCGCTAAAAATCTCATTGATCTTGCTTAGAACGATAACGTTGTGTAGTTGATCAGCAAAAACCGCGACTAACGCACCACAGATCAGGCTATTAACCGCAAAGGTTTTACCAAATCGTAGCCAAGCTAAAGCATAAAATGGTAGGTTAATAAAAAAATATAAAGTTCCAAAAGATAAAGTGGAAAGCTGGCTGAATAATAGTGCTAATCCCGCGGTGCCGCCAGTGATGAGTTGTGCTGATGATAGGAAAAATACCCCTAATGCCACTAAAAAACTGCCGA
Source organism: Vibrio litoralis DSM 17657 (assembly GCF_000426765.1). Taxonomy (GTDB): domain Bacteria; phylum Pseudomonadota; class Gammaproteobacteria; order Enterobacterales; family Vibrionaceae; genus Vibrio; species Vibrio litoralis. Next base: position 155,384 of record NZ_KE384566.1, read on the forward strand.
CTAACAATGCTATCCCATCTTCTCGTTTTGTGTGTTTTTCCATCATTGAAATGATTTCCCTGTCTATAACCAGCAAAATTCTAATCAATGAATTGTGATTATGGTACTTTTGTTAGAAAATCATGGTTAACAAGTTGTATTTTAATGTTTACGTAAATGTAAACTTATTATGTAGTCTGTACACTATGTAATAAAAGTGGTGGTAATCTGTTCACTATGACTTTCCTTCAACCTAATCGTTAAGTTTTTGCATGCAGAAAGTTGAGATTGCTACTTTCTGATATGGATCAAATTAGGTAGAATAGCACCCATCAAAACAGTGACGAAAACGTTTGCTTTGCGTCGTTGGCTGTATTTTTACGAAACTTACCGTTTTTATGGACCTTTCGGGTTTTTTAGGACTTTCAGATAATCTGAACCAGGAGATACAAATGCTTAAGCGTGATATGAACATTGCGGATTACGATGCGGATCTTTTTACCGCAATTCAGGAAGAAACTCTTCGTCAAGAAGAGCACATTGAGCTTATCGCTTCAGAAAACTACACCAGCCCACGTGTAATGGAAGCTCAAGGTTCTCAGCTAACCAATAAGTACGCAGAAGGTTATCCTGGCAAGCGTTACTACGGTGGTTGTGAGTACGTTGATAAAGTAGAAACTCTTGCTATTGAACGTGCTTGTGAATTATTCGGCGCAGAATACGCAAACGTACAGCCTCACTCTGGTTCTCAAGCGAATAACGCCGTTTACATGGCACTACTAAATGCTGGTGATACAGTATTGGGTATGAGCCTAGCACACGGTGGTCACTTAACTCACGGTTCTCCAGTAAACTTCTCTGGCAAGCTTTACAACATCATTCCTTACGGCATTGATGAAGCGGGTCAAATCAACTACGAAGAAATGGAAGCATTAGCGGTTGAGCACAAGCCTAAGATGATCATCGGTGGTTTCTCAGCTTACTCTCAAGTATGTGATTGGGCGCGTATGCGTGAAATTGCAGACAAAGTAGGTGCTTACTTCTTCGTTGATATGGCGCACGTTGCAGGTCTAATCGCTGCTGGTGTTTACCCGAACCCAGTACCTCATGCACACGTAGTGACAACAACTACTCATAAAACGCTTGCTGGCCCACGCGGTGGTTTGATTCTTTCTAATGAAGGTGAAGATCTTTATAAGAAACTAAACTCAGCGGTATTCCCTGGCGGTCAAGGTGGCCCTTTAATGCACGTAATCGCAGCAAAAGCGGTTGCTTTCAAAGAAGCACTAGAGCCAGAGTTTAAAGAATACCAAGCTCGCGTTGTTGCTAATGCTAAAGCGATGGTTGCTGAATTTATCGCTCGCGGTTACAACATCGTTTCTGGTTCAACTGAAAACCATTTATTCCTTGTTGATCTAATAGACAAAGATATTACTGGTAAAGAAGCCGATGCCGCTCTAGGTTCAGCTAACATCACAGTAAACAAAAACTCAGTACCAAACGATCCACGTAGCCCATTTGTGACTTCTGGTATCCGTGTTGGTTCTCCATCAATCACTCGTCGTGGCTTTACTGAAGAAGACGCGAAGAACCTAGCTGGCTGGATGTGTGACATTCTAGACAACATGGGTGATGAGTCTGTGATTGAAGCAACTAAAGCAAAAGTTCTAGAAATTTGTAAGCGCAAACCGGTTTACGCATAATATTTCTTCATAAAAAATAAAGCCCCAGTTTGAACTTCAAACTGGGGCTTTATTATGTCTTTGAAGCTTGAAGCTTCAAGCTCGAATTAGTCGTCTTTGTTAATGCTGATCATCGAGCCAGACTTACATTTGAACATGTAGTAACGAGAGCTTTCGTTAAACTGACCAAGACCACCGCCTGAGCAGTAAGAGGCGTTTAAGTCTTGCATGGTATCTAATGTCTTTGCGTTATCCATAGCAAATTTAGAACCATCGGCACAAACGATACGAACTTTGCCATCATCGCTGGTGGAGAATACTTTCACTTCTGTATTACAAAGTTGGAAAGATGCATCTAGGTAGTTGTCTTCTTGAGTGGGAGATGAACAACCTGATAAGGCTAATACTAGCAACCCTGCTAATCCTACATATTTCATATTGCTACTTCCTATATTTATCCGTTGAGATAATAACCGGACCAAAATGTGAATGATTGCGAGCGTATACAATAGGAGCTAGGCAATCACTGAAACTGTTATACCCAAGTAACCTCAAGATGCAAGTTTCAGCAAGAATAAAACAAGCTTTAGGCAAGGCAAATTGAGTATGATCATAGTTATTCTATCTCTGTTCAATTTAACGCTGCATAAAGCTTGTTTTAACTTGCCCTTCGGGAGCTTCATCCAAACCTTTATACAGCGTCAGATTGGTTTGAAAGGTGCTTACATTCCTTCGCCAATCTTCCTTGCCTAAAGGTCTGGATGATAGCTCTGAATTCTGCATCTTGAGGTCACTTGGGTATACGTAAGTGTAACCTTATCGCAAACTTTGCTCAACTTAGGGATAAAATTTATTCGATAATGACGATCAAGCCTAGGTGTGCAGTCGCTAAGCCTAGTTATTTCGGATAAACTAAAGCGATAAAATACGACTCTGACTCGAGGGAGAGAGGATGCACTGCCCATTTTGTTCTGAAAATGACACTAAAGTAATTGATTCGCGCTTAGTTGCCGATGGTCATCAAGTACGTCGTCGTCGCCAATGCCTTGCTTGTAGTGAACGTTTTACTACTTTTGAAAGCGCAGAATTAGTGATGCCTAAAGTGATAAAAACCAATGGTAATCGCGAACCTTTTGATGAAGATAAAATGATTGGTGGTATTCAACGCTCGCTGGAAAAACGTCCTGTCAGTGCCGATGCAATTGAATTGTCGATCAGTACCATTAAATCGAAATTGCGCGCCACCGGTGAACGTGAAGTGCCGAGTGAAATGATTGGCAATCTAGTGATGGAACAACTCAAAACTCTCGATAAAGTTGCTTATATTCGTTTTGCTTCGGTTTACCGTAGCTTTGAAGATATCCGCGAATTTGGCGAAGAAATCGCACGCTTAGAAGATTAATCGTTTTGCCTTCAGATATTGGAATAAAGTCATGACTCAAGCCGTGTTTTCTGCTTTTGATTATCAAATGATGACTCAAGCGATCGCTTTGGCAAAGCAAGGGATTTATACCACTGCGCCAAACCCTAACGTTGGTTGCGTGATCACCAAAGATCAGACGGTGATTGGGCAGGGAGCGCACCTTAAAGCAGGGCAACCCCATGCGGAAGTTCATGCCTTGCGTCAAGCGGCTGATCAAGTCACAGGCGCAACCGCTTATGTCACCTTAGAGCCTTGTTCTCATTATGGTCGTACGCCACCTTGTGCGGAAGCATTAATTAAAGCGCAAGTTGCTCGGGTAGTGTGTGCGATGCAAGATCCCAACCCTCAAGTGGCAGGCCGAGGCATTCAAATGTTGCGTGAGGCTGGCATTCAAGTGGATGTCGGTTTGCTTGAGCAAGATGTCATTAATCTCAATCCCGGTTTTATTAAACGAATGAAAACAGGGATGCCATTTGTACAGCTTAAATTGGCCGCCAGCCTTGATGGTAAAACCGCACTGGCGAATGGCGATAGCCAATGGATTACTGGCCCCAAAGCACGTCAAGATGTACAAGCTTACCGAGCCAAAGCGGGCGCAATTTTGTCTACCGCCAAAACGGTGATCGATGATAACGCATCGCTTAATGTTCGTTGGCAAGATCTCCCTGAGTCAATTCAAGCGGTTTATCAACAAAATTCACTACGCCAGCCTGTACGAGTTGTGCTCGATCGACAAGCTAAGTTGCAAGGCATTGAATATGCTGATTTGAAATTATGGCAACAGCAAGGCGAGATTCTAACCTTGCATGATTCAGCTATTGAAGTGCCTACTTCCTTTAAACCTAGCCAGCAATCGGTAGTCGCTAAGGTGGTTGAACAGCAATTTGATCTGCCTAGTGTATTAAAGCAGCTTGCCGATGAGCATAATATTAACCATATATGGGTCGAAGCTGGCGCGCAGTTAGCCGCGAGTTTAATTGAGCAAAATTGTGTTGATGAATTGATTGTATATCTTGCACCAAAATTGATGGGCACCGATGGTCGTGGTTTAACTCAACTATGTGGCCTAAGCTCAATGAGCGATGTGATCGAACTTGATATTCAAGATGTGCGCATGGTGGGCAGTGATATTCGCTTAACCGCAGCCATCAAGCAAAAATAGAATTTAATGAGAAAGAGACGTTATGTTTACAGGAATTGTTGAAGCGGTCGGTACTATCTTAGCGATTACTCCTAAAGGTGAAGATGTCACCATTAAGGTTGATGCCGGTAAGCTTGATATGTCAGATGTACACCTAGGTGATAGCATCGCAACTAATGGTGTTTGCCTGACAGTAGTGGAATTTGATCAACGTAGTTATAGCGCTGATTTATCATTAGAAACCTTAAAGCGCACGGGTTTTTCACAGTATCAAGTGGGCGAAGCAGTCAACTTAGAAAAAGCCATGTTACCTTCGACCCGTTTTGGTGGACACATTGTTTCTGGCCATGTCGATGATGTGGGTGTGATTGTCGATCGCCAACCCGTTGGTCGTGCGATGGAGTATTGGATTGAAGTACCAAGCCATCTCGCTCGTTACATTGCCGAGAAAGGTTCTGTCACTATTGATGGTATTAGTTTAACCGTCAATGATGTGCGTAAAAATGCCTTTAAAATCACAATTGTTCCGCATACCTCACAAGAAACGACCGTCAATAGCTTTGTGGTTGGACGAAAAGTCAATTTAGAAGTCGATGTGATCGCCCGTTATTTAGAACGATTAATTACCGGTAAAGCGGAAGAAGAAGAGACGCCAGCTTCTCGCGTTACTATGGACTTATTGCAAAAAAATGGCTTTGCTTAACCTTATTTAGTTTAACTTTATTTTCGGGTTATTTGCAGCCAAGTCAGCATCAGCAGAATAGTTAGGAATTCAATATGCCAATTAGCAGTTCAAAAGAAATTATTGATGATATTCGTCTAGGTAAGATGGTTATCTTAATGGACGATGAAGATCGTGAAAACGAAGGCGATCTTATCATGGCCGCGGAACATATCACGCCAGAAGCGATTAACTTTATGGCCACTCACGGTCGTGGTTTGATTTGTCTCACCCTGACCAAAGAGCGTTGTCATAACCTAGGCTTACCGCCAATGGTGCAAGATAACAATGCTCAATACACTACTAATTTTACGGTTTCAATTGAAGCAGCAGACGGCGTAACAACCGGTATTTCAGCCGCGGATCGTGCAGTAACCGTTCAAGCGGCAGTTGCTAAAAATGCTAAAGCGGCCGACCTAGTACAGCCGGGTCACATCTTCCCGCTAGCGGCACAAGATGGTGGCGTGTTAACCCGCGCAGGTCATACTGAAGCTGGTTGTGATTTAGCACGCCTTGCAGGCCTAGAGCCAGCTTCTGTTATCGTGGAAATCTTAAATGATGACGGCACAATGGCACGTCGTCCAGATTTAGAAGTATTTGCTGAAAAACACGGCATCAAATTAGGCACTATTGCTGATTTAATTGAATACCGTAACAACACCGAAACCACCATTGAACGTGTGGCGGAGTGTAAATTGCCGACAGAATTTGGTGAGTTTGACCTAGTGACTTACCGCGACACGATTGATAACCAAATTCACTATGCACTACGTAAAGGTAATGTGACTGATAATGCTTGTTTGGTGCGTGTTCACCTGCAAGATACGTTCACGGATTTATTGCATTCGAATCGCTCAAGTGATCGTAGTTGGTCTTTAGATGCAGCAATGCAGCGCATTAACCAAGAAGGTGGTGTGTTAGTGATTCTAGGTAAAGAAGAAACCGCAGAATCGATCATTCATAAAGTCAAAGTATTCGAGCAACAAGATAATGCCACAGCGCCAGTGATGGCGAAAAAGCAGGGTACGTCACGCCGTGTAGGGGTAGGCTCTCAGATCCTTGCTGATTTAGGTGTAAAAGATATGCGCTTATTATCGTCGTCGGATAAACGTTACCACGCACTATCAGGTTTCGGCTTGAATGTTGTGGATTATGTAACAGAGTAACGTTTTTCGGGAGCTCGTTACTCGTTGCTTGAAAAAGCTTTTATTCGAGTCACGAGCTTCCGAGCAACGAGAAACGAATTACCAATAGATATCGCTCACAAATTTGTGGTAGAATCCGCCGATTCTCACTCTCTAGAAAATAGTTAAAGGATAACTTATGAAAGTAATCGAAGGTGCTTTTGCCGCTCCGAATGCAAAAATTGCTATCGTTATTTCTCGTTTTAACAGCTTTATTAACGAAAGTTTACTTTCAGGTGCGATTGACACATTGAAGCGTCACGGCCAAGTAAGCGATGACAACATTACCGTTGTTCGTTGCCCAGGTGCTGTTGAATTACCACTTGTTGCACAACGTGTAGCAAAGACTGGTAAGTTCGATGCGATTGTTTCACTTGGTACGGTTATCCGTGGTGGTACACCACACTTTGATTATGTATGTAGTGAGTGTAATAAAGGTCTAGCTCAAGTGTCTTTGGAATATAGTCTTCCAGTAGCATTTGGCGTATTGACTGTTGATACAATCGATCAAGCGATTGAACGCGCAGGCACCAAGGCTGGTAACAAAGGGCAAGAAGCTGCTCTTAGCGCACTTGAGATGATCAACGTTCTAAATGAAATTAACTAATTTTTTGCAATCTAATTCCTAATGGGGGCTCGCGTGAAACCAGCCGCACGTCGTAATGCACGTCAATTCGCACTACAAGCGATTTATTCTTGGCAAGTCACTAAAGAAAATGTGGCAACTATTGAACATCAGTTTTTAACCGGTGAAAAGTATGATGAAGAAGAGCATCATGCAGGTGAACCTAGCTTAAAAGCACCAGAAACAGATGTTGCTTATTTTCAAGACTTACTGTCAGGTGTCGTGAACACAAACATGGAATTAGACAGCAAGTTACGCCCATACCTTTCTCGCCCAATGCAAGATTTGGATATGATGGAATTAGCGTTACTTCGCCTGGCGATGTATGAAATGACTAAGCGCGATGATGTACCATACAAAGTGGTGATCAACGAAGCGATTGAGCTTGCTAAAGTCTTTGCTGCAGAAGATAGTCATAAGTTCATCAACGGTGTGCTTGATAAAGCTGCGCCGCACGTTCGTAAAAAGTAATTTTTTGAATTATTACCAAAGGTCAGCCAAGTGCTGGCCTTTTTTGTATAATCAGCTTTTAAGTTCTATATAGAGTAACGCCATGCCTGGTGAATTTAATCTTATTGATAAATATTTTGCACATCGTCAAGCTAATCGCAAAGATGTCGATTTAGCCTTAGGTGATGATTGTGCATTAGTGTCACCGCCCGATGGTTATCAGATCGCAATTAGTACCGACACGGTGGTACTAGGGACGCATTTTTTAGCCGATGCTGATCCAGCCGCTGTCGCGTATAAAGCATTAATGTCGAATATTAGTGATTTAGCCGCAATGGGAGCCACGCCCGCTTGGTTTTCCATGGCGATCAGCTTGCCGGAAATTGATGAGGCTTGGTTAGCACCTTTTTGTGACGCTATGTTCGAACTGGCGGATGCGCATAATTTACAATTGATTGGAGGAGATACCACCAAAGGCCCATTGAGTATTTCTTTTACTATTCAAGGTGTCGTGCCTAAAGGCCAAGCCCTGACACGCAGTGGTGCTCAGGTAGGCGACTGGGTTTTTGTCAGCGGCAATCTAGGTGATAGTCAGGCCGGTTTAAGTGTTATCCTCAATCCTGATGATGCGAGTAAACCTCATGCTAAAGAATTGGTATTACGTCACTTTTATGCGCAATCTCGAATTAAACTCGCTGAACGACTGCGTCATCATGCCACGAGTTGTATTGATATTTCCGATGGATTGATGTCAGATCTCAAGCATGTTTTAAAGCGCTCTAAAGTGAGTGCTCAACTTGATATTGCTAGTCTACCTATCACGCAGCAAGCGACTGAGTTTTATGGTGATAAGTTGCAAGCACAATTGGCTGCATTAAAGAGTGGTGAAGAATATGAGCTGTGCTTTACCGTCGCCTCTGAAAATAAAGCGGCTTTAAATGACATTGCAGATAAAGTGGGCTGTCAGTTAACTTGTATTGGTCGAATTATCGCAAACGCTGAAACTTCGCTTTGTGATATCACCCTAGTGCGAAATGGGGTAGCGTTATCGGATGATGATCCTGCCAAACAGGCTCAAGGTTTTGATCATTTTAATTAATTTAGACTACTCCAAAAAATAACAACAATATAAGGCGCAACATGTCGCAAACACCAGATAAGATAAACCCTATCGACCGTATTAAGCTATCCAATCCATGGCATTTATTAGCTGTAGGCTTTGGCAGTGGTTTATCAAAAATTGTTCCTGGAACCATGGGAACCTTAGCTTCTATTCCCTTTTATTTATTATTGGTTCAGTTGCCGCCGCTTGTTTACGGTATCGTGGTTTTCATTGCCGCTTTAGTTGGCATAACCATTTGCCAGAAAACCTCTGATGATATGCAAGTTCATGATCATGGAGCAATAGTGTGGGATGAGTTCGTCGGTTTTTGGATCACCATGAGCGTAGTACCTTTACTGGGATTACCGCATTATGATTGGCAAACTTTGCTGATTGGTTTTGTGCTATTTCGAATTTTTGACATGGTGAAGCCGTGGCCGATTAGTCTGCTTGATCGTCATGTGCATGGTGGTTTTGGCATTATGATTGATGATGTGCTGGCTGGCGTCTTTGCCGCGATCAGTTTATGGCTGGTGGTTTTGTATTTATAACGATTATTAAGGGAAAATGAGATGTCTAAGAAAGTGTATTGTGTCGCGCAGTTTCAACCGAAAGAAGGCAAGTTAGATGAGTTGTTTGCAGTACTGCAAGCGCTAGAGCCTAATACGCTACGTGAAAATGGTTGCTTGCAATATGTGGTGACTCGTCACCGCACTAGCCCATTTGCCGGCGGTGAAAGCTACCCAATTGCGTTCCATGAAATCTGGGCAAGCAACGAAGCGTTTGAAGCTCACTGCCAACGCCAAGAAATTGCTGACTTCTTCCAACAACAATGTGTGGCAGAAACTGGTTTAGTTGCAAAATCGAATGTCGCGGTTTACACCGATGAACCTAATGATTTTGATGCGCCGAAGTTTTAAAAGTTAGCGATTCAAACACTTTACGGAATAAGGTGCAGATTATGAAATGTAAACTCGTTGATGTTTTTGCTAAAGAAAAACTCACAGGGAATGGACTAACTATTTTTTATGATTATGAGCGATTAGATTCAAATGAAATGCTTTCTTTAGCTCAAGAAATGCGTCAGTTTGAATCTATATTTGTGTTAAATAGTGACAGTAATACTTCGTTCAAAGCTAGAATATTTACAACAGAAGAAGAGCTAGATTTTGCAGGTCACCCGATCATTGGTTTAGCTGCTCATCTACATGAAGAGTCAGGGAGTATTGAGCCGAAAGAATGGGTAATAGAACTTAATAAAAGCTCTGTTAGTGTTATGACTAAAAAAACAGCTCAATACTTTCATGCTTCAATGGCTCAAGGTAGCCCTGAGTTCATTTATACACTTAATAAAGATGAAGTTACCTCCATTCTTTCTGCTTTAAATCTAACGTCAAGCCACCTCTCTCATTATCCACTAGAAGTCATTTCTACTGGCTTACCTTACTTGATTGTTCCTATTATTGGGGGGATTGAAAACGCCAGCATATCCGTTGATGACTTTGAGATATTATTAACACGCTTCGGAGCTAAATTTGTTTATGTGTTGGATGTGATTAACTTTGAAGGTAGAACTTGGGATAATAAAGGGTTAGTGGAAGATATTGCAACAGGTAGTGCTGCAGGACCCGCAGCTGCATTTTTAACTAAGCATCAGTTAGCTGCTGATAATTCAAATATAATCATTTCACAAGGGCGTTTCTTAGGACGAGAAAGTGAAATAGAAACTTATGTCGAAGCGGTGGAAGGTAATATTTCCAATATTTGGGTGTCGGGTGATGTTGTTAAAGTTGCAAATATTAGCTTTGTTTAGAACTACTTATTTAACTCTAATGGCTTATGAATAAAAAAGGACGATCGCTCGTCCTTTTTTATCGGCTTTCTATTTAATGGAACAATTAACCCAAATAAGCCTTTATCTGCTTCTCAATGCCTTCAGCATCCAAACCTAGCTCTTGATAAAGCTCATCTTGAGTGCCTTGCTGGACAAAGCGATCAGGTAAGCCTAGTTGCAGTACAGGTTTAATTTGTTTGCGTTGCATTAGCAGCTCTATCACACCAGAGCCCGCACCGCCGGCAATCACGTTCTCTTCTAGGGTAACTAGTACGTCGTGTTCCGCTGCCAGTTTCAGCACTAATTCTTCATCGAGTGGCTTAACAAAGCGCATATCGGCAACGGTAGCATCAAGGTTTTCTGCCGCTTTTAATGCTTCTGGTAAGAAGGTACCGAAAGATAAAATCGCCACTTTCTTAGCTGAGCTTTCTTTTACAATACGACCCTTACCAATCTCAAGTTCTGTCATGTCTGGTTGAATGTCTACGCCACAACCTGAACCGCGAGGGTAGCGCACCGCACTAGGGCCTTGGTGTTTATGGCCAGTGTAGAGCATTTGGCGACATTCATTCTCATCACTTGGCGCCATGATCACCATGTTTGGAATGCAGCGTATAAAGCTTAAATCAAATGCACCTTGGTGAGTTTGACCATCTGCGCCAACTAAGCCTGCACGGTCAATGGCAAACATCACAGGTAAATCCATGATTGCCACATCGTGGATCAATTGATCGTAACCACGTTGTAGGAAGGTTGAGTAGATCGCCACAATCGGATGTTGGCCGGCAATTGCCATACCAGAGGCAAGCGTGACAGCATGTTGTTCCGCAATCGCCACATCAAAATATTGCTGTGGGAATTCTTTTGAAAAACGCACCATGCCTGAGCCTTCACGCATCGCGGGGGTGATCGCCATGAGCTTAGGATCTTGCGCGGCCATATCACACAGGAAGTCGCCGAAAATTTTAGAGAAAGTTGGTTTGCCACCGCTGCTTTTCGGCAGTGAGCTTTCTTCCGGGTTGAATTTAGGTACGCCGTGATAACCAATCGGATCTTTTTCCGCTGGCTCATAACCTTTGCCTTTTTTGGTCATCACATGCAAAAACTGAGGGCCTTTTAAGCCGCGCATGTTCTTTAATGTTTTGACCAGCTCTTTAACGTCATGGCCATCGATTGGACCAATGTAGTTAAAGCCAAGCTCTTCAAACATGGTTCCTGGAACGACCATGCCTTTTAGATGTTCTTCCGTTCTACGTACCAGCTCTTTAATTGGCGGTACATTAGATAGCACTTTCTTACCACCTTCGCGGATAGAGGTGTAGAAGTTGCCTGTAAGCAATTGAGCTAAATGATTGTTGAGGGCACCAACGTTTTCAGAAATCGACATTTCATTATCGTTTAAGATCACTAGCATATCAGCGTGAACATCACCGGCGTGGTTCATTGCTTCAAAAGCCATACCTGCGGTAATTGCACCATCACCAATCACGCTTACTACTTTACGGTCTTTCCCTTCTTTTTGCGCGCTGATCGCCATCCCTAACGCAGCACTGATTGAAGTAGAAGAGTGGCCTACCGACAACGTGTCATATTCACTTTCACCGCGCCACGGGAAAGGGTGCAAGCCATCTTTTTGACGAATGGTAGACATGCGCTCACGACGACCGGTTAAAATTTTATGCGGGTAGGCTTGGTGGCCCACATCCCAGACCAGTTGATCAAATGGGGTGTTATATACATAGTGAAGCGCGACAGTCAGTTCAACAGTGCCTAGGCCGGATGCGAGGTGGCCACTTGATTGGCTTACTGAATTGAGCAAATAAGTACGCAGCTCATCACATAGCGGTGATAAACTTTCTTTTGGTAGGGTACGCAACTCATCCGGTGTATTGGCAAGTGCGAGTGTTGGATATTTTGATATATCAAGAGTCATAAAATTTTAGCGCTTAATTAGAGTATTTTAATGGCTGCGTTCGACGGCGTATCGAGCGAACTCTTCGAGTGACTGAGTATTGTAAGGTACAGCCTGCAGTGCTTGAAGCGCTTCTTGTAACAAGTCTTGCGCTTTTTGCTTGGCTCCCTCTAATCCTAGCAGAGCAGGATAGGTACTTTTGTTTGAATTTTGATCGGAACCTTGAGGCTTTCCTAAGATTTCGGTGTTGCTAATAATATCTAGAATGTCATCTTGAACTTGGAAAGCAAGCCCGACCGCTTCTGCATAACGGTCTAGATGAGGCATAACTTCAATGCCTTTTTTTCCGGCGCAAAATGCTCCCATCCGGGTTGCACATTTAATCAGAGCGCCAGTTTTGTTTCTGTGGATCTCTTCTAATTCTTCAATAGAGACTAGGCGATTTTCTGCTTCAAGATCGAGAGACTGACCCATGCACATACCTAGAGAGCCTGAAGCATTGGCCAGTTCTTTGATTAACTGAATACGTTGAGGCTCGCTGACAGCGGCTAAAGAACCTTCCGCTAGGATAGTAAATGCCAGAGTTTGTAGCGCATCACCGGTTAAGATCGCGGTCGCTTCATCAAATTCTATATGGCAAGTTGGCTGTCCACGACGCAGTTCATCATCATCCATGGCTGGTAAATCATCATGGATTAGTGAATAAGCATGAATACATTCAATGGCTGATGCAGGCGTATCTAATTGCTCAAGAGTTAAGCCAAACATCTGCCCTGTAATATAAACCAAATACGGACGAGCACGTTTACCACCAAGTAGTAGACCATAACGCATCGCTTTAGTCAGCGTTTGATGCTGATGAGGAATACTATCTAACCACAAGTTTAGCTGCTGGTTATTTCGTGTTTGGTAGTCAGCCAATGAAATGCTCATATTAAATGTCACTTTCAGGAGTAAAAGGAATCAATTCTGACTCATCGTCATCTTTTAGCAAAATCTCAACGCGCTGCTCAGCTTCGGTCAATTTGGTTTGGCTAGAACGAGCAAGGGCAATTCCACGCTCAAATTTCTTTAATGCGTCTTCCAAATCTAAATCGCCATTTTCAAGTTGATTAACCAAAGTATCTAGCTCGGTTAATGACTCTTCAAAGCTCATGTTTTCAGGTTTTTTGCTCGCCATGTGGATTCTGCTCATATAGATGATCTGGAAAGGGTTAATTGTATTTGACCTAGCAGAGGTGAAACAAGGGTTAATCTGCTTTTTATCCTAAAATTGGCAGGAAATTGTGGCCTAGAGGGGGGATAAAGGAAATACATTCCGCCTAGATGAATTGTCGTGTATAATTTTGCGCCTTAGTTTTGGCGTTATCTGAATTGAGTTTAGCCATAATGTCGAATAATCCGATAAAAAGTGAATCATGATATGAAGTTTATTGTAAAACCCCATCCAGAAATTTTTGTTAAAAGTGACTCGGTTCGTAAGCGTTTCACTCGTACACTGGAGCGTAATCTTCGCAATATAATCCAGCGCGAAACAGAGTCTGTTGCGGTATTAAACCGTCGTGATCACATTGAAATCGCTGCCAATAGCGATGAATATTACGATAAAGTGCTTGAAATCATTACGCACACGCCAGGTATTCATCACTCACTTGAAGTGTTGCAGTCTGAGTTTACCGACTTGCACAATATTTATGAGCAAGCGCTAGAGCAAAGCCGCGAACTTATCGAAGGGAAAACCTTTGTCGTACGTGTTAAGCGCCGTGGTCAGCATGACTTCACTTCGATTGAAGTTGAGCGTTATGTTGGTGGTGGTTTAAACCAAGCAGTTGAATCTGCTCGTGTGAAATTGACCAAACCAGAAGTGACCGTTAATTTAGAAATCGCCAATGAGAAGTTAAACCAAGTTATCGCCCGTCATAAAGGTTTAGGCGGTTTCCCGCTTGGTACTCAAGAAGATGTATTGAGCTTAATTTCTGGTGGTTTTGATTCAGGCGTTTCCAGTTACCTACATATCAAACGTGGTTCTAAGACCCATTATTGTTTCTTTAATTTGGGTGGCCCTGCGCACGAAATCGGCGTGAAGCAAGTAGCACACTTCTTATGGAAGAAATACGGTTCTTCAGCCAAAGTGAAGTTCATCGCGGTAGATTTTGAACCTGTTGTTGCTGAAATTCTTGAAAACGTTGATGACGGCCAAATGGGCGTAGTGCTTAAGCGTATGTTTATGCGTGCTGGTGGCATGGTTGCTGAGAAGTTCGGTATTGAAGCTTTAGTGACGGGTGAGGCGTTAGGTCAAGTATCAAGCCAGACGCTAACGAACCTACGCTTGATTGATAATGTAACGGATACTTTGATTCTTCGTCCTCTGATTAACTGGGATAAAGAAGATATTATCAACGTTGCTCGTCAAATTGGCACCGAAGATTTTGCTAAAGTGATGCCAGAATACTGTGGCGTGATCTCTAAAAAACCAACGGTGAAAGCGGTCAAAGCGAAACTTGAAAAAGAAGAATTGAATTTCAACTTCGATATTCTTGAGCAAGTGGTCGCCAATGCTCGCGTGATGGATATCCGTGACATTGAAACCGAAAGCCAAGAGCAAGCGCCAGAAGTAGAACAAGTTGCTGAGATTGCTGAGAAAGCGGTCGTTCTGGATATTCGTAGCCCTGATGAAGAGGATATGAATCCATTAGAAATTGATGGTGTTGAGATTAAACACTTACCTTTCTATAAGTTAGCGACTCAGTTTGGCGACCTTGATCAGGGCAAGCAATACTTATTGTATTGTGACCGTGGTGTGATGAGCCGTTTGCAAGCCTTGTATCTCAAAGATTTAGGCTATAACAACGTTAAAGTATATCGCCCTTAACCCTTAACTAAGGGGGGAGATAGAATAAACAAAAACGTCGGCTTTCTAGTCGGCGTTTTTTTATCTCTGAGATATATATTTGATGATTTTCAGACATAAAAAAAGCACAGCTAGAATAAATCTAACTGTGCATAAATTTGATTCACTATCAAATAATCAGGACTCAAGAGTAATGAGGGAGTATTACCCTTGGTCATAAAACTCAAAAGAGTTAATGCAAACACAACATTAGCATTAGTCAATCACAGATCTACAGGTTTGAGATAAATTCTGTAACTCATTAATGTGGGATGAAATATAGAGTTTTCATGGCACTTCAGCAATGGACAATTTATAATGCTTCGCATGAGAAAAATTAATGCGTAATAATGTTGTTAAAACAATGCTGTCATTTGACTACTAAATAAAGGTTTGATTTATGGCTAGACGTTTACCCCCTTTGAATTCATTACGAGTGTTTGAAGCAGCCGCTCGATACTTGAGCTTTACTCGTGCGGCAGAAGAACTTTTTGTTACACAAGCGGCGGTCAGTCACCAAGTAAAAGCATTAGAAGAGTTTTTAGGTATCAAGTTATTTCGACGTCGTAATCGCTCTTTATTGCTGACAGAAGAAGGGCAGAGCTACTTTTTAGATATCAAAGATATTTTTACTTCGATTTCTGATGCCACCGATAAGGTGTTAGAGCGTAGTGAAAAAGGGGCGCTAACCATTAGTTTAACCCCAAGTTTTGCCATTCAATGGTTAGTTCCACGTTTGGCGGACTTTAACGCTCAAGAGCCCGATATCGATGTGCGCATCAAAGCGGTCGATATGGATGAAGGATTGCTTTCTGACGATGTTGATGTGGCGATCTATTATGGCCGTGGTAATTGGCCGGGTGTACGTGCGGATAAGCTGTATTTAGAATGTTTGATCCCAGTTTGCTCACCCCAACTACTACTCGGTAGTAAGCCATTAAATTGTTTAGCTGACATAAAAAATCATACGTTGCTGCATGATAGTTCGCGTAAGTACTGGAAGCAGTTTACCAAAGAGCATGATATTGAAGGGGTTAACGTTAATCACGGTCCAATATTCAGTCACTCAACCATGGTGATCCAAGCGGCAATGCATGGCCAAGGCATCGCGCTAGTGAATAATGTGCTTGCCCAACCTGATTTAGATTCTGGCCGTTTAGTGCAGCCATTTGATGAAGTTCTGATCAGTAAAAATGCTTTCTATGTAGTGTGTGATACTAAGCAAGCTGATGTTGGGCGCGTAGCAACGTTCCGAGATTGGATGCTTAGCAAAGCGGCCAGTGAGCAAGACCAACTACTCGATGAAATCGGCGAAGAAATTGGCACTGTCAGTGATACTGAGGAGAAAGTATGAGTCTAGAGTCACAACTACATAAAATCATGATTGATGGTGATGACAAGGCGGCAGTGACAGTATTACTTGCCCATGGTGCTGGCGCAGGAATGGATCATGAGTTTATGGCTGACATGGCCGAAAAGTTAGCGGCTCATGGAGTGCGGGTAGTACGATTTAATTTCCCTTATATGGTAACTCGCGCACAAGATGGTAAAAAAAGACCGCCCGATCGTGCGCCCAAACTATTGGCGGATTTTGAAGAACAAATTAATAATTTTCACCGCGAAGGGCAGCATTTATTTCTTGCAGGTAAATCGATGGGGGGGCGCATGGCCAGCCATTTATCGGAACATCCATTAGTGACCGGAGTGATGTGTTTAGGATTTCCTTTTCATCCGCCGGGTAAGCCTGAAAACTATAAAGGCGAACATTTAGTGAATATCACTAAACCGACGTTAATTTTACAAGGTGAGCGCGATACTTTTGGCACTAAAGAGGAGTGTCAGTCATTTGCTTTTTCTGATGCCATTCATGTCGACTTCATTCCTGATGGCGATCATAGCTTAAAGCCTAGAGTAAAATCCGGTTTTACTGAGCAAGGTAATCGAGCATTGGCGGTTAGCAAAATGATGGCCTTTATTGAAGATTATACTCAGTGATATAGGAGAAAAATCATGTCTATTTCAAAATGCAGAGGTCAGAAGATTCTCGCTTTTGCAGGGTTTTCTGGGTTAGTTACCGTAGCGCTCGGTGCCTTTGCCGCTCATGGTTTATCACACCATTTACCTGAGTATTTACTTGGTGTGTTTAAAACTGGAGTACAATATCAAGCGTGGCATACTTTTGCGCTGTTGGTCTGTGGGATAATGTTGATGATCACTGCACCGAATTCTACTTCTCAATCAGCCGAATACTCAGAGAAAGGGCGTAAAGGTGTGGCATATGCTGGTATTTGCTTTATCATCGGCATCCTTTGTTTTAGTGGCAGCTTATATGCGCTGGCTTTAACAGGAATAAAATGGTTTGGCCCAATTACCCCATTAGGCGGTGTTTTTTTTATGTTGGGCTGGATTATCTTTGCTCTATCCGTTTTACGATTAAATAAGGTGACACTGTGAAACACGTTTTACTTTACTGCCGTTCTGGTTTTGAAAAAGAATGCGCAGGAGAAATCCAAGATAAAGCCAATAACTTAGAGATTTTTGGTTTTCCCCGTGTGAAAAAACAATCGGGTTACGTGCTTTTTGAGTGTTACCAAGAAGGTGATGCGGATAAGCTGATCAAACTTCTCGACTTTAAAGCGTTGATCTTTGCTCGCCAGATGATTGCGGTGGCTGATGCATTAACCGATTTACCGACAGAAGATCGTATTTCGCCAATTTTAGCGGCGATTGAAGCGCAGGAAAAATTCCCAACCTGCGGCGATATTCGTGTTGAAACGCCAGATACTAACGAAGCTAAAGAGTTACTAAAATTCTGCCGTAAGTTTACGGTACCTATGCGTAGTGCGATGCGTGGTAAAGGCTTCTTGTTTGCTAAAGATAATGCCAAAAAGCCAGTGTTACATGTGTGTTTTGTCGCGCCGGGGCATTGCTATGTCGGTTACTCATTATCCCAAAACAACTCGCAGTTCTTTATGGGGATCCCACGTTTAAAATTCCCATCTGATGCGCCAAGTCGCTCAACGTTGAAACTGGAAGAAGCGTTTCATGTTTTCATTCCTAAAGAAGAGTGGGATACACGCTTAGCACCAGGTATGTGGGCGGTTGATTTAGGCGCTTGCCCGGGCGGTTGGACGTATCAATTAGTTAAACGTTCTATGTTTGTTCACGCGGTGGATAATGGTGCAATGGCGCAAAGCTTGATGGATACTGGTCAGGTTAAATACCACGCAGCAGATGGCTTTAAATTTGAGCCTGCTAAGAAGAATGTCACTTGGTTAGTGTGTGATATGATTGAGAAACCATCTCGCGTTGCTCAACTAATGGGTGAATGGTTAATCCGTGGTCTAGCTAAAGAAGCGATCTTTAACTTAAAACTGCCGATGAAAGGCCGTTACGATGAAGTATTGGAAGACATTGAAAACTTGAAGATCTTCTTTAAAGAAAACGATGTACCTTTCAAGCTACAAGCGAAGCATTTGTATCATGACCGTGAAGAAATCACCGTACATGTGCAGATCTTGAAGAATATTTCGCCATATTAAAAGCAGGGCGCTTCGCTCCGAGTGACGTGTTCGCTGCGCTACGAGAAAAAGCAAAAGCTGAGAGAATAATATGTTCTCTCGGCTTTTTTTTTGCTCAAATTTAATAAAATACTCTCGAAACTCGAAACTCGAAACTCGAAACTCGAAACCAGGAACTAGGAACCTAGATATCTCACATCCTGCAAATTAAACCCTAGCTTCATATCCGTCTGTAACGCTGCAATTTTTTTGCAGGTGCGTGCTAATTCAATATGCTCATCAAACTTTTTACGATATTTAGGCACTAAGTCTTCTGCGGCATAAGCCGTTTCTATATCGCCATATTGCCGCAATATTTCTTTCGCTGCTTTCGGTCCAATACCAGGAATACCGGGAACCTTGCTTGAGCTAATTCCAACTAATCCCCAGTAATCGTCAAGTTGTTCTGGTTTGACGCCAAATTCTTGCTCGATAAATGGTGCATCTAGCCAGCGATGTTGGAAATAATCGCGAATCTGAATATTGGGTGAGAGTAGTTGGCAGTAGCCTTTATCGGTTGAGATGATGGTGGCTTTCTCGCCTGCCGATGCGACCTTGTATGCAAGTGTTGCCACTAAGTCATCAGCTTCATCGCCATCGGAAAGTAATGAATCTATGCCAAGCTCCCACCAAGCTGATTGGATCTTTTCTAAGCCAGTAAGAAGCGGTGCGGGCATGGGTTTACGGTCTTCTTTATAGCTAGGTAGAACTTGTGCTCGCCAACCTCGGTCTTGCAGATGATGATCAAATACCGCAATGATATGAGTCGGTTGTGATTCAGCCAGAATCTTATTGATGGTTCGGCTGGTGGTAGTGATGGTACGGTCAATGTCGTTGGCATCAGGTTGCGCGGAGTGCACTCGACGGATCAGGTTGAGGGCATCGATGATCACCAAGTGAATTGACATAACTTCTCCTAACACAGAATAAAAATGGCTTTGATCTATAAAAAATCAAAGCCATTGTAGCAAATTCAGCGAGTTGTAGAGTTGAATTTTATTGATTAACGAGCAACACGGTAACAAGGAATGTATTCAGAGCCCGGTAGTTTCATTCGTTTCTGCTCAACAAAGTCATTCAATAAGGTATCCATTTTTTCCATCAAGTTACGGTCACCATCAATGATGAATGGGCCGTGTTTTTTAATTTCACGAATGCCTTCCGATTTTACGTTACCCGCAACAATACCAGAGAAAGCTTTACGTAAGTTGGCAGCCAGCTTTTCTGGTGGTTGCTCTAGGTGTAGATCAAGCGCTGACATTGATTCATGTGTGGGTTCAAATGGCGCTTGGAAGTCTGGTGCGATATGTAGTGACCAGTTGAAGCTATAGGCATCTTCATGAGACTTACGGTGCTCTTTCACTTTCGGCATAGCTTCTTTCATGATTCGCGCAGCTTTAGCGGGATCGCCAATCACGATTTGATAATGCTTTTGAGCTTCAGGGCCGAGCGTATCATGAATAAATTGATCAATAGAACGGAAGTAAGCTTCACTTTCTTTTGGTCCAGTAAGCACAAGTGGTAAAGGTTGATCAGCATTATCTGGGTGCATCAATATGCCGAGAATATACAGCAATTCTTCAGCGGTTCCCGGGCCACCTGGGAAAATGATAATCCCGTGGCCTAAACGAACAAAGCCTTCTAAACGCTTTTCGATATCCGGCATGATGATCAGTTCGTTGACGATTGGATTCGGTGGCTCTGCCGCAATAATTGAGGGCTCAGTTAAGCCTATATAACGTTGGTTAGAGTAGCGTTGTTTAGCATGTCCAACCGCAGCACCTTTCATTGGCCCTTCCATCGCCCCAGGACCACACCCGGTACAAATATTCATTTCACGTAAACCAAGTTCATTACCTACTTCACGAGTATATTGGTACTCAATAGGGTTGATGGAGTGACCACCCCAGCAGACAACAAGATTAGGATCGGTGCCGGTTTTCAGTGCTTTAGCATTACGTAAAATGCCGAATACTTGGTTGGTGATTTGCGTGGAATCAGTCAGATGCAGGCGTTGGCTATCAGCCAAGTGTAAGTGTAAAAAGACAATGTCTCGCAACACCGAGAATAGGTGAGCCTGAATCCCTTTAATGATAGTACCGTCAACGAAAGCGTGCTCAGGTGGATCGGTCAGTTCGAGTTTAATACCGCGCTCGCGTCGCAGTACTTCAATTTCAAAAGATTCGTTTAATTTTAGTAACTGTTCAGAATCATCAGTATGGCTGCCGGAATTTAAGACCGCGAGAGAACAGCTGCGATAGAGTTGGTAGAGATCGCTTGAAGCGGCTTTTTTTAACTTGTTAACTTCTAATTGAGACAATAAATCTAAACTGCCCATCGGGCTAATTTGCGTAATCATAGAAAGCTCCTTGTCACCGATTATGAATTATGATTTTTTCGGTAGGGGGGCTTTCACATTACACAGGTTTGCTTTATTTCGCTATATGCGATGAGTAATATTTATCGATAAGCTCGTGATCTCAGTGATGTTCTTTTAGATTACCAGACAAATTAACGCTTTTGGTTACTATCATCGTTACGCAAAATGGCTTTGGCGATTTCATCATGACCACCCGAGGTGTGAATTTTGATGAGTCCTTGCTCTACCGCTTGCTCACAAGCATGGCGAATATCGTTACCAGCAAAACTGGCGGCTGGCGCATTTTCGATAGCGGTTAAGTGTACCCAATTAGAAGGCTCTTGCGGGGAATAGCGTTTTTTGATTTTGCGTGCCAGATAAATTGCCATAAATAGAATATCAATCAATTCTTTATCGTTAATAGCGGTATAGGCGCGCGGTAAAAATGGGTATTCCGCTATGCCCATTCTAAAGTGACGATCTATATTGCGGTTTGGTTCAAATTGGTTAATCCAGTTTTGAATTTTTTCACAGAAATATTCCGGTGTGTTTTGCGCTTCACCTTTAGGCTCTATGTATAAAAACAACCCATCAGAGAAGTGGTATAGGCGAGCTGGTTTGATGATTAACTCTTTCATGTAGTCACCGAACTGTTTCTCAACATCGAGACCTGCTTGATAGCCTTGTTTTAAGTATACGTTTCGTAGAAATGGAAAATCGAACATCACAAAGTTTAAGCGGTCACTGAGTGGCTCATTGATAAGCTCACCTAGTCGCCATTGTTCAAATACCGCATTACTGCGTTCTAATGATTTTGGTAGTTTGGCATTCAACAGTTTGAGATTCTGTAAGCCGGATCTTGGGTGGGTATATAAGTCGATGGTTTGAGTTTCAACTTCTTCACGTATTTTTTGATTTAAATAGCCACGGCGGATCACCAAGCATAGCAGCATAAAGGCCACTATCCCTGTGATAATCGTAGCGCGTTGATATTTGGCATATTGCCTATCGAGGTAAATTAAATCGTCTTCAAGGCCTGCATAATGTAATGACTTTTCAATGATATCTTTCTGTTTACGAAACACATCTTCGTTAACCGCATTAAATTGATCTTGTTGGTTTTGCCATAGACGCTGATACTGCTGCTGCATAGTCAAAGCTTGCTGGTAATCTTTATCCTGTTGGTAGGCTTCTGATAGCACTTGGTAAGCTTGCATTTGTAAGTATTTATCTTGTGTGCTTTTGGCAATCTCCAGTGCTTGAGTGCTACTTGATATGGCAATCTCCATATCATTCTTAGGTAGAGAAATCGCCCCTCTCAATAGGAGCGTTTTGGCCTTTAATTCAGGATAGTTACTGTGTTCTACCAACATTTCTGCTTGGTTTAAATAATGTTCAGCATGGGTGATATCAAATAGCTTTAAATAGGTTGTTGATATATCAATTCGTAGCTGTATGACCTGTTTAATGTCTCTTTGATTGATTTCATTATCTAACACATTCAAATAATTGACTAAAGCTAAGTTGTATTTTCCTTGCTTAAAGAAAATATCTGCCATTAATTTTACCGTGTCTGAAAGCGCTACTGAGTGCGGATAGTTATCATAAAAATCAGCCGCTTCTGTGGCATGATCTATTGCTTTGTCAAACACTTGTCGAGTATAGAAGAGTTGTGCGAGCAAAAGGTTGGTTCGAGCTAATTCAACGCTATCACTTTCTTCAACGGCCAACCAGTAGGCGGTGAGTAGTTCAGTTAAGGATTGATCATATTGGTCTTTTGATAAGTAATGTCGGCCTAAACGCAGATGATAGTCGATAGTCAAAGGGACAGACTTTCCACTCGCTAAATAATTATGAGCCAGCTGGAAAGCGGTTGTTGCTTTGATTTGATTTCCTATGTAGCTATTTATTTCAGCTTCTAACATGTTGATTTTATACAAGGTTTCTTGCTGCCAATTTTTATTGGTCGTCTCCTTTTTTACTTGCACCGTAATTTCATCAATATGCTTTTGAACACGTTCGAAATCTTTGGTCCAGTGCCAAAGCAATTGCGTATAGGCCAACTCGGTTGTAATTAATGGTTGGATGACTTGATATTTTTTGGCTAAGGCTTCAGCTTCTTTTAAGGTAATAAATGCTAGGTTTTGTTCGCCTAATTCGTAGTAGGCACTAGCCATAATTTGTAGCGCTTCAATAGTCGTTGAAGGCGTTCGAATAGTTTTTTCACTTCCTTCTCGCGATAACGTGTAGTCTTGGTCTTTGGTGGAGACTAATTTGCGAGAAGAAATATATTGCTTGGTGATTTCTAAGGACTGTTCGGGAGTGACGCTAAGCAATTTATGTGCTTCATTGAGAACAGGGGATAGATAGACTTTGGCCTGAAGCGCAGAGCTGAATGTCAGCATAAAAGCGATACATATCCAAAGGATCTTTTTCATAGTTACGTTATCTCTAAGAAGCGGTACGGAGTGAATGACACCCAAGTCACCTAAAGTGCTCTCAATTCGGCATTTTTAGGTTACTTGAGTTTGAATAGCTTAGCATTATTGCGACAAGTTGTTGAGTCGCAAGTGAGAATAAGCCTACATTTTGAGATTATCGCTCGGTGCGAGGTTACTGACGCGCCATTCGAGTCATTTGGCTTGGTTTGGTTAGGTGAGTGGAGCGAAATGGATTGATGTCCAGCCCGCCACGACGGGTATAGCGTGCATAAACACTTAACTTTTCCGGTTGGCAGTATTTCATGATGTCACAAAAAATACGTTCAACGCATTGTTCATGGAATTCGTTGTGCTCACGGAATGATACTAGGTAGCGTAGTAGAGATTCTTGATTGATTTTATTGCCAGTGTATTCGATCTCAACACTACCCCAATCAGGTTGATTGGTAATTAAGCAGTTCGATTTCAATAAGTGACTATGTAAGCACTCACTGACTTCTTGAGGGGTGGTAGAACCTTCAAGGTAGCTTTCATCAAATTGGTAGTCTGTGATCTCAATATCTTGCTCATCAATACATTGACCTTGCATAGTGGTGATTGGCTGCTGAGTATAGTGGCTTAGCGGACGTAGTATGACTTCTACCGCTTCTCCTGCGCAATTAGATAAATCTTGAGCGATAATTTGCTCAACTTGCTGCCAAGATTCAAAACGAGTTTGGTTAAAGCTATTGAGGTAGAGTTTGAAAGATTTAGATTCAATCAAGTTAGGGCTAGTCGGCGGGAGAGTCACATCACCAATTGCTACTTGTGGTAGACCCTTGTTGTTTAACCATGAAAGCTCATAAAGCGTCCAAATATCGCCACCGACAAAAGGTAGTGCAGTAGAATCATTTAACCCCAAATCATCGCGATTTAAGCTACGTGGAACAGGCTGTAAAAGGCTCGCATCATAGTCATGGCTATATTGTGTCGCTTGACCTAATGTTAATCCTTGCAATTCTTTGGCATTAGCATATTTTGTCTGCTTTGATGAGTGGGTCATGATACTTCTCTTATCCGAAATTTGTTTGAATATTACTGAATCAAAAGTTAACTGTCATCAGGGAGTCCTAAATGAATCACAATATTGCCCAGGCATTAGCGGTTTTAACCACAGAATTTGTGGATAAATGGCAGGAGGCCTATAAAAGCTTTCCTATCGCCAATGAAATGGAGGGCATTCCTTCACCTTGCGTGCAACGTACTGATGGCCAAAATATTGAATGGCTACCTCAAGAGCGTGATGAATTAGCGGATTTTAGCGATTTAGAACGCGGTATTGAGCTAATTATTCACCCTGATGTAAAGACTTTTTATGGTTCACAGTATAGCGCCGATCTGACTTTGTCTTGGAAAGGAAAGCCATTTACTCTACTGCAAGTATGGAGTGATGAAGACTTTATTCGTCTACAAGAAAATATTTTAGGCCACCTAGTGACGCAGCGGCGCTTAAAATTAAAACCAACCATTTTTATTGGTACCACTGATGCTGAGTTGGATGTGATTTCAATCTGCAATATTTCTGGTGAAGTGATTTTAGAGCGATTAGGAACCGATAAGCGTGATGTGTTATCGCCTAATATCGAGCAGTTTTTATTACAATGCCAAGCAGAAGTGTAGTCGGGGTTTTAAGTGTACGTAGTTGAATTACGATTTGAATGTTTTGATAACACCACTATCGACGCGGTAGAAAAGGCGATTAACGGTTTATTTGATGCTTTGCGCTATAACGGCCAGATTCTCGGGCGAGAGTTTCCGATAATTATTGGTGATGGTGAATTTCGCGCTCGTTTGATTTGCCCTGAAGCAAATAGCTTACACGCTGATTACCATTCCGATTATGTCAAAGTCTGCTTGCAACGACTAACAGAGGCAAAAGTACTAGCACCAAAAGTGAAGGTTCTAGGGCAAGATCTTAACTCTGAGCAAACGGTGTCATTTGATGAGCAAAACACACCGAGTTGGCAGGTTTTATATACCACTTTTGTTCACTCATGCTCACCATTACGCTGCGGGGATACTTTTAGGCCTATCCCTTTGTATCATAATCCACCTACCTTAAATGGCGACCATAAGTCGTTAGTAAAATGGCAAACCGAGTGGCAGGCATGTGATGAATTGCAAATGGCTGGTGCTTGTGAAGCTGAACATGCTGGCTTAAAAGAAATTGCTCAAGTAGACAGTGATTTATTCCGCCGAGGATGGGATCTACGTGGTCGACTAGAGTACATCACCAAGATCCCAACCTATTACTATTTATATCGAGTCGGTGGTGAAAGCTTGCAAGCCGAGCAGAATCGACCTTGCCCTCGTTGTGGTGGTGATTGGAAACTCGAACAACCGCTGCATGATATCTTCTATTTCAAATGTGATGATTGTCGGATTGTGTCGAATTTGTCTTGGGATCATTTGAAGTAATTATTAGACGGCGCTTAGACATGAGGGCCGATGGAGTCGTTGCTCGTGACTAGGGCGCTTTGCTACTCGTAACTCGGGGAAGGTGCTATAAATTTAGTGTAATAAAATAGAAATGAACTCGCTTTATATTTTTCAAGGAACTGAAATCTTTCAACGAGCAACGAGCAACGAGCAACGAGCAACGAGCAACGAGAAGCGCAGCGGCCGAGCTACGAGTTCCGGCCTTTCGCCAATATCCGATCCAAATGATTAGCAAATTCACGCTTATCGGTTTGGGAGAGTGGCGGCGGACCTCCGCTTTGAACACCACTTGAACGCATGGTATCCATAAAATCACGAATATTCAGACGAGCTTTGATGGTGTCTTTGGTATAAAGCTCACCGCGCGAGCTTAATGCTTGGCCGCCTTTGGTGATCACTTCATCGGCGAGAGGGATGTCTGAGGTGATCACGAGATCGCCGACTTCGACACGACGTACGATTTCATTATCCGCAATATCAAAACCACTTTCGACTTGTACGCTGTGAATATTATTGCGCTTCGGGACGGGCACTAAGTGGTTGGCAATAAAAGTTGTAGTAATGCCGGTGCGTTCTGCCGCGCGACAGATGGTTTCTCTGATGGTTTTCGGACACGCGTCAGCATCAACCCAAATTTTCATGTTATTTCCCTTCTAGCGCGGTTAAGCGTTGAGTCAATTCTTGCACTTGTTTTTCTAATTGGGCAATGCGCTCTTCTGCCGATAGGGCGGTTTTCTCGCTGGCAATTTCTACTTTAGGTACTTTGTTGGATGACTTCCAAGATTTTAAAGTGGCGATAATAGCCGGCATTGGAACGGGCATAGAAAGTCTAGACTTAACCAATGCCACGCTTGGCTGCTTACCTTCTTCGGTGATGGCAGAAAGTACTCTATGTAGTTCTTGTGTTACATCGTGTGTTTGCATGCTTCGGGTCTCTTTAGTCTTTTTTCGACTTAGCTTCTTCGAGTTAGTCTCTTTTTAATTAGTCACTTTCAACAATACGGTAGGGCGGTAACATAAACTTGGCTACTTTAAAACCAACCATAATTGCTCGGCCTTGGTAATAGTCGTCACCACGGGCGGAAAATTCAAACTGATATAAAGAATGAAATTGAAAACGCCCGTCCGGTAAGCGTAATTGATAACGTAATAGCGACACCGACAGTAGTTGTAAATCGAGCTGTCCACAATGACGAGCAATCGCCTTGTGTGCTAGCTCGGATTGTCTACGTTGTTGCCAAAATAGGAAAGCGATGAATACCACCAAAAGGATCATCAGTAAGTCGGTTATCATTGGCTATCCTTATCCATTATGTTATGTGATGAAATTATTGAGCAGATTTGGTTTGCTGCTGTAGTGTGTAAAGAGCATTCGCCAATTCAGGGCTTGGGGTATGGCTCAGTAGAGGTAAGAAGGTAAAGCGCAAGTCTGGGATCATGACTAAGTCGGCAAACAATTGGTTAAATAAATCTTGGTTTTTGGTCTGAGCTAGGCGTAATAAGAATTTCACTGCGCGCGCTTCGGTATTCAATTGTGCCCAACAACGGCCGGCAATTGCAATTAACACTTCTGCGTGACAAAGCGTTTCATCGGCGAGCACTTTTTCAAGGATAGTAATAAGTTGCTCAGAATTCGCTCCAGACAAGGCACGAACATACGCAGATAATAAAAATAGATCGGGCTGTGCTTTTTCACATTCTTGTTCAGCCAGTTCTAATAATCGTTGTGCTAATTTGTTAGGGATCTCAACGTGTTCCAAAGCGCCAAGTAAAGCATATAGGGCTGGGTGATTAGCGCTATCTTCTGCGAGTTTGCTTAATGCTTTACGAATAGCCACGCCGTTTTGTTGATCTGATAAACGGCTGCACATGTCGGTAATACCTTGTAAGCCCACGGTTTGCCAATTGTTCCAACCTAGATCACCGGTAAAGTAATGCTGAGCATGTTCATAATATTGGCTGGTGGATAGGCCTAGATCTGCTCGAATGACACTATGAAAAACCGCCATTTTGTCGTCATTTGGTTTGAAAGTGTATGGATTATTGGCTAAATGCTGTTGCTGCTCTTCGGTGAGATCTTGAGTTAACAGTGCGCCACTTGCTTTTACCGAGAAAGCCTCTGTCACGTACTTTAAAAAGTTACCAATATCAGTTTGATTGAGTAGTCCGCGCTCATCGAGTGGGAATTTTAAGAACCAAATCCAAGGTTGCTGGCTGTCATTCCAATAGGCAATGGCTAGGTTGGCATGACGCTGCAATGGGTAAGGGTAAGGTTTTTGCCCCATTTCAACTTGTTGGAAATCTTTGGTTTCAATCGCTTGAATGCGTCGCCCTAAATCAAAAATTTTAAACTGGCACTGACTTTGTTCTAATAGTTGGCTTAGGTTGTGTATTGCATTCATATAAGCTTCCAGTTTAATTCGAGTATATAATTCGTTATGAAATGGTATCTTATACCCAGAATATCAAGGGGTGGGAACAAAATGAACGAATATATTGAATTAACCGATGTACTTGAGCAGCTTGAAGATAAACTGATTCAATTGTCGTTATGGGAAGAGCAACCGCCGACTCAGAAAGCGTTAACTAGCGATCAACCATTTGCATTAGATACACTTCAACCAACCCAATGGTTGCAATGGATTTTTCTACCTAAAATGCACGAGCTTATTGAATCACAATCAGAAGTGCCGATTGGCTTTGAAGTGAGCCCTTATTTTGAACAAGCCATGGAAGATAAAGATCATCGTGATGCCTTGTTACCTATCCTAAATCAATTAGATGAAACCGTTAGATGAATGTAGAAAATAACCCTGAGTTGATGGATGACTCGCAAGAATCTGCTGTTGAAACTGTAGAGTTAGAAGTGGTTTATCGTGACGAGTATTTTATCGCGGTCAATAAGCCAGCTGGAATGCTAGTGCACCGATCGTGGCTTGATCGCCATGAGACGCAATTTGTGATGCAAACCTTGAGAGATCAAATTGGTCAGCATGTTTTTCCTTTGCATCGACTCGATCGCCCAACCTCTGGTGTACTACTGTTCGCACTATCGAGTGAGTTTGCCGCAAAAGCAGCGCCAATGTTTGCCGAACATCAATTCACCAAAACTTATCATGCCATTGTACGCGGTTGGATTGAAGAGGGCGATCGTCTCGATTACCCACTGAAAAAAGAGCAAGACAAAATCGCCGATAAGTTTGCCTCAAAAGAGGTGGAAGCTCAGTCTGCAATTACTGACTACCAACCATTAGCTAAAGTAGAAGTTCCCCATTCAACAGGCCGCTTTCCAACCAGTCGTTTTTGTCTAGTTGAAATGCAACCACTAACCGGACGCAAACACCAATTACGTCGTCATATGGCGCACCTACGTCATCCGATATTAGGGGATACTTCTCATGGTGACGGTAAACAAAACCGTTTATTTAGATATGTTTATGATGCAAAGCGTTTAATGCTACATGCGAGTAAACTGGAGTTTGTGCATCCATACACGAATGAGAATATCGTCATTGAAGCGAAGTTTGATGAAGTGTGGCAACGTTTATTGAAAGAGTTTGGTTGGAAGAGCGGTTTCGAGTAGTGTGTTTCGAGTTTCGAGTAAAAAAGAGTATCGGTGCGCGAGTCTCGGGCGTTTCACTTCCGTAACTCGCAAAAGCGCAGTCCTCAATATATTAAACCGGGCTCATCCTGAAAAGCGACGTAGGAGCGCAGTTCAGGATCTCCCACATCATTTGAGACTCTATGTGTGGCAGGAGATTCCGTATCTTCTTCGCTTAGGCTCATGTACGGAATGACGCCCTTTGAGTTATATGGATATTGCGTTTGAGAGCCGAAAAGAATCATTGGCACTAGTAAACTGCACAATCTTCTCGGCTCTTGGTTCTTATTTCAACTTTTCTAAATCTGCTTCAATTTCTGCAATCTTCCCAGCCACTACTTTTTCTAGGTGGCGTAAATCAGTCAAGATTTTGTGCTTGATATCAGCGCTGTCTAACTCTTTGGGTTTGGTTATTTGGTTAAGCTCAGTCATCACTTGGGTGAGGTTAGGGCTCACTTCGGTGGTTTCTTTATATTGGCCTGATTGGTTATTTACCCGAATGTTTTTGCGCTGACGTGGGTATTTGAACTTTAAACTTTTGGCAAACAGCTCACCTTTTTGTTTATGGAAGTAAACTTTTAATACATCCACTTGGGCTTCTTGGCGCAAGCTGTAACGAGCAATGAGGGATGTGTCGGGAATACCAAGTTTCTTTAAGTTTGGATACATAAATCATTTACCTCTAGTTAGAACAAAAGATGAATGTTGCGGTTTACTTTCAGTATAGTGATAAGCAATAACTATTCATGTGGTGATAAGGTTTTAATTGCCTCAACCAATTCAATTTTTAGTGCATCTTCTACTTCTGGCTCTAGTCGACCGCCGCTAGGTGAGGTGAGGATAAATAAATCTTCTGCTCGTTCGCCTATGGTGGTGATTTTTGCACCATGTAAGTTTACTCCTAGCTTGGCAAAGACTTGGCCTATCGTCGCTAAAAGTCCAGGAGTATCAAGTGCAACAAGCTCCATTAAGCTACGTTTACCGGTTCGTGTTGGGATGAAATCAACACGAGTTTTAACATGGAAATGCTTGAGTTTATTGGGCACTCGGCGTGAGCGAGTATTGGCGCTGATTTTTCCATTTAAGACATCGGTGAGATGTTGTTTGATTTGCTCGTGACGGACATCTTCAACCGGGTCACCATTTTGATCGAGTACCATAAAAGTATCGAGTGCATAACCGTCTTTGCTGGTCATGATTTGTGCGTCGTGGATACTTAAGTTACGGCGATCTAATTCGGCCGCCATCATGCCAAATAAACTGGCTTTATCTTTGGTATAAATGAACACTTCTGTCCCACCACGCGTCGCATTCTTACTTAGTAATACCAGTGGTTGATCTGCTGGGTGGGTAAGTAAGTGCTCACCATGCCAGGCGATTTGTTTTGGCGTGTGGCGTAAAAAGTAGTCGGCTTTAAATCGTTGCCACAATACTTCAATTTCCCTTGGGCTGAAGTTTTCTTTACGTAGCATCGCAGCGGCCATGTGTTGGTTATGGCGAATGCGATCTCGCAAATCAACCGGGTTTTCTAGTCCTCTACGTAAAGCGCGTTGGGTTGAGTAAAATAGCTCAGCCAGTAATGTTCGTTTCCAACTATTCCATAGCTCTGGATTGGTTGCGCAGATATCGGCAACGGTTAAGCACACTAGATTTTCTAGATATTCTTCATCACGGACTTTTTTGGCAAACTCGGTGATGACATCGGGATCATAGATATCACGGCGCTGAGCAGTGACAGACATGAGAAGGTGATTTTGAACTAACCATGAAACGAGCTTGGCTTCCGGCTTTGATAAGTCATGTTCGATACAAAAATCATAAGCTTCGACAGCACCAATTTCGGAGTGATCACCACCACGACCTTTACCAATATCA
Organism: Vibrio litoralis DSM 17657; assembly: GCF_000426765.1. Classification (GTDB taxonomy): domain Bacteria; phylum Pseudomonadota; class Gammaproteobacteria; order Enterobacterales; family Vibrionaceae; genus Vibrio; species Vibrio litoralis. The sequence continues at coordinate 186,641 of NZ_KE384566.1, forward strand.
TGGAATATGGCTGCAATAATCAGTAAGTTTTTCTTTTGCATTCTTGGGTAAACATCGCAACATATTGGATGTTTATCATGGTTGTCGATATTACTAAACGAATGGATATGTTTGAGTACCCGCATGCTATGTTCATCGACGGTATAAACGTGGAATAGATCAAACTGCATTTGGCCAACGATTTGGCTCCATTGCGGTAAGTAGGCTGCTAGCACTCCCAAGCGGTGCATTAAACTAAAGGCTTTATGCAGCGAATTTGGGTGATTAATCAGTGCCATGAATTTTTCACGTGCAGCAGGGATAGTGTGTAAGAATCGATTCAGTCTACGTCTTGCAGTGCGCAGTTGGCGCAAAGTAGGTGGGCTCACGCCTTCAATGGTTGAGTCATTAGCAATATGTAAAAACATATCTAAAATGGTTTCAGGCCTTGCTTGGAATAACGCAGGTTTTCTCGCTTCGATTAATGAACCGCGGCGCTGAAAGTCATCAGAAATAATGACCGCATCTGGCAGCATTCCTTTACTCATGATGGCTTGATCAAACAGTTTGAGCAGCATTTTATTGAGCTCGGCAACCCGACGTAATGTCCGGTAAAATTCTTTCATCATCATTTCGATGGCGCGGTTACCTTCACCGGTAAAACCTAAGTTTTCTGCTACACTGGCTTGGTGACCAAAGGTTAAGCGGTTGTCATAACGCTTCAATTCAATATGTAGTGCAAAGCGAACACGCCATAAGAAATTTTGGCACTCTAATAATTCGCGGTATTCAGCGTCAGTTAAAAAACCAGCGTAGCTCATTTCACGAAGTGAGGTCGCGCCAAAATGACGACGAGCGACCCAACCTAAAGTGTGAATGTCACGTAAACCGCCAGGGCTAGATTTTATATCCGGCTCTAAATTGTAAGTGGTGTCGTGATAGCGAGCGTGGCGTTCACGTTGCTCTTCTAGCTTGGCTTCATAGAAAACTTCGCTAGGCCAAAAACTGGCTGATGAAATCTGTTCAATGAGCTGATTGTAGGTATCTTCACAACCACATAAAAAACGCGCTTCTTGTAAATTGGTTGCAACGGTTAAGTCGTCTTTACCAACATTGATACATTCTTTTAGGGTACGGACACTATGGCCAACTTCTAGATGTAAATCCCATAATAGAGTAATAAATTCACTGATTTTTTTGTTCACATCATCAGAGATTTTCTTTTCTGATAATACCAGGATATCGATATCGGATAAGGGGTGAAGCTCAGCGCGACCATAGCCACCGACGGCAATTAAGCTGAGAGAGTTTACTTGTGCAAAGCCCAAAAAGTCCCATAAGCGCTGAAGTATGGAGTCCATATAGGCAGAACGTTCATACACCAAATCTTGGACAGGTTGTCGCTGTTCTAAAAAAGCTTGCTTTTGATGTTGAGAAAACTGTTCCAATTGCTGTTTAAGCGCTATGGATGACAGTTGTTGATCATCTAGAGAGACGGGGGACTGATAAGTCATGAATGCATTCCTTGCAACAAGTAAGTCTACCTTGATACTACCTTTTCTCTAGGTAATAAAAAAGCCTTTATCAGAATGGAGATAAAGGCTTAATCTTTTCGAGTTTTCGAGTTTTCGAGTTTAGCTATTGTTCATTAAACGAGGAATAGATTCTTCCGAGCGTAATGTCATAACTTCACAACCCGTTTTAGTCACCAAGATAGTATGCTCATATTGTGCTGAGTTTTTGCCATCGCCGGTATAAACCGTCCAATCGTCTTCTGCATCAACGGTTACGCCAAACTTACCTGCGTTGATCATAGGTTCAATAGTGAAGATCATGCCTTCTTTCATTACACGACGATCAGTGTTTTTATAGTGAACGACTTGCGGTTCAGAGTGGAATTCATCACTGATACCGTGACCACAAAAATCTTTTACTATCGAAAATTTATTGCGAGGGTTCTTTTTGTTGTTTTCTTTGATGTATTTTTCAATTGCAGTCCCAATGTCGCCAATGGTTGCACCAGGTTTTACTTTACGCATACCAACATAAAGAGCTTCTTGAGTCACCATACATAAGCGTTTGTCGGCAGGAGAAACATCACCAACAAGGAACATCTTAGAAGTGTCACCATAGTAACCTTCTGGGCGAACGCTAAGATCGGCATTTGGATCGTTAGGAATGATCACAGTGATATCTAGATTGACAATATCGCCATTTTTTAAAACGGCAGGTTTAACTTGGCCGTTGCTGCCTACTTCATCTTGGCTTGCCGGAATACCGTGGCAAACAATATGATTAATTGAAGTACAAATTGATTTTGGGTAACCATGGTAGTCAAGAGGGGCGGAGTAAGCGCCTTTTTCTAGTGCATAGTTATGGCAGATTTTATCAAGTTCTTCGGTGGTCACCCCTTCTTTTATATAGGGTTCAATCATTTCTAAAACTTCAGCGGCGAGCTTACAAGCAACGCGCATTTTTTCAATTTCTTCAGCGGTGTTAATTTTGATCGACATAATTAGTATCCGTTATCTCTTTGTGTCTAGTGTATTAACAGTGGGCCCTAATCGCAATTGAAATCCGTTACCATCTAGGATAAATCTCTTTATTTGGCAGAATAAATGACAAAACTGCGGAAAAACTCAAGTGGAAAATAGTAGTTTTTCTGGTGTTTTAGCTGGCTTTTGTGGTATAAAGCGCACCGAAATCTGTAACTACTTTCTCCTTTTTGAGGCGAAGTGGTGTGGGTTTCATATACTTATTTCTTAAATCACACACATTCCGACACGTGATCCGGGGTGCCCTTTTATGCTTATTTTATAGCGAAAGGGTCGGTATCATGGGGAATGTGGAGGCCTAACCCCATATAGAGGATTATATAATGGCAACTGTATCAATGCGCGATATGCTTAAAGCTGGTGTTCACTTCGGTCACCAAACTCGTTACTGGAACCCAAAAATGAAGCCATTCATCTTTGGCGCTCGTAACAAAGTTCATATCATCAACCTAGAACAAACAGTTCCAATGTTCAACGATGCACTAGCTGAGCTAGCCAAAATCGGTGAGCGTAAAGGTAAAGTTCTTTTCGTTGGTACTAAGCGCGCAGCTTCTGAAGCAGTAAAAGAAGCCGCTATCAACAGCAACCAGTACTACGTAAACAACCGCTGGTTAGGCGGTATGTTGACTAACTACAAAACTGTTCGTCAATCAATCAAGCGTCTTAAAGATTTCGAAGCTCAAGCTCAAGACGGCACTTTTGAAAAACTAACTAAGAAAGAAGCTCTAATGCGTACTCGTGAAATGGAGAAGCTAGAGAAATCTCTTGGTGGTATCAAAAACATGGGTGGCCTACCTGACGCACTATTCGTAATCGATGCTGATCACGAGCACATTGCTATTAAAGAAGCAAACAACCTAGGTATCCCAGTATTTGCTGTTGTAGATACAAACTCTGACCCAGATGGCGTAGATTTCGTTATCCCTGGTAACGACGATGCAATCCGTGCGGTACAACTATACCTAAACGCTGCTGGTCAAGCGGTAACTGAAGGTCGTAACAAAGACGTAGCTGCAGTTGCTGATAAAGACGGTTTCGTAGAAGAAGCTTAATATCGTAACTCCTAGGTTCAACAGACCCTAGCCACTTAATCTTGCTGTCATAAATGATTTGATGAGATTGAGTTATAGTTACAAATAGGGGACATGCTTTTAATAAAATATTAGCCTGGCCCCTGTTTTTTACCATTTTTGGAATCAACCGAGGATTAAACCATGGCAACAGTAACTGCTGCTCTAGTTAAAGAATTGCGTGAGCGTACTGGCGCAGGCATGATGGATTGTAAAAAAGCGCTTGTTGAAGCGAATGCTGATATTGAATTAGCAATCGAAAACATGCGTAAAAGCGGTGCGGCTAAAGCTGCTAAAAAAGCGGGTAACGTTGCTGCTGAAGGTACTATTTTAGTAAAAGAAGCGGAAGGTTTTGCTGCGCTTCTTGAAGTTAACTGCCAAACTGACTTCGTAGCTAAAGATGTAAACTTCCTAGCATTTGCTAACGAAGTTCTTGATGCTGCAGTTGCAGAGCGTCTAGATGTAGAAGCACTTCAAGCTAAATTTGAAGAAACTCGTATCGCTCTAGTTGCGAAAATCGGTGAAAACATCAGCATCCGTCGTGTTGCTTACATCGATGGTGCTAAAGTCGGTTCTTACCGTCACGGCGAACGTATCGGTGTAGTTGTTGCTGGTGATGCTAGCGATGAAGTAATCAAGCAAGTTGCTATGCACGTAGCAGCGTCTAAGCCTGAATACGTAAACCCTGAAGATGTTCCTGCAGATGTAGTTGCTAAAGAGAAAGCGGTTCAAGTTGAAATCGCAATGAACGAAGGCAAACCACAAGAAATCGCAGAGAAAATGGTTGTTGGTCGTATGAAGAAGTTCACTGGTGAGGTTTCTCTTACTGGTCAAGCTTTCATCATGGAACCAAAGAAAACTGTTGGTGAGTTCTTGAAAGAGCAAGGCGCTTCAGTAACTAACTTCGTACGTTTAGAAGTTGGTGAAGGTATCGAAAAAGCGGCTGAAATGAGCTTCGCAGACGAAGTTGCAGCGGTACAAAAAGGTTAATTTCTGATTTGTATAGCCAACCTAAAGGACCGTGGCACTGCTGCGGTCTTTTTGTGAGAAAAAGTCTCTAGATTTCTAGTCCCTAGCTTCTAGGAAAAGCGCGCCACGGTTAAGACTATACGTTAAGCTAGATGGTGAAATAGGCGAAATTATTAATTGTTATGAATGTGCAGTATATCTAGTACCTCCAGGAACCAGGAACTGTTTATTTATAACCGTTAATCAACCATACTTTGAAAGGTAAACTCCATGACAACGAATCCTAAGCCTGCATATCAGCGTATTTTGTTAAAACTTAGTGGCGAAGCTCTACAGGGTGAAGAAGGTTTTGGTATTGATCCAGCCGTTTTGGATCGCATGGCTCAAGAAATTAAAGAACTCGTTGAACTCGGTGTGCAAGTTGGCGTTGTGATCGGTGGTGGTAACTTGTTCCGTGGTGCTGGGCTAGCTGAAGCGGGTATGAACCGCGTGGTGGGTGACCATATGGGTATGCTAGCAACTGTAATGAATGGTCTAGCAATGCGTGATGCCCTTCACCGTGCTTATGTTAATGCGCGTGTGATGTCTGCGATTCAATTGAAAGGTGTATGTGACGATTACAATTGGGCGGATGCGATCAGCCAACTTCGTCAAGGCCGTGTCGTGATTTTCTCTGCAGGTACAGGTAACCCATTCTTTACAACCGATTCTGCAGCGTGTCTACGCGGGATCGAAATTGAAGCAGATATCGTGCTAAAAGCAACCAAAGTGGATGGTGTTTATACAGCTGACCCTGTTGCTAACCCAGACGCAGTTTTGTGTGATAAACTGAGTTACAACAGCGTACTGGAAAAAGAATTAAAAGTGATGGACTTAGCGGCCTTCACTTTAGCTCGTGATCACAAAATGCCAATTCGCGTATTCAACATGAACAAGCCAGGTGCTTTACGTCGTGTCGTAATGGGTGAGCAAGAAGGTACACTAATCGGCGAGCAGCCAGAATAAGAACGTGATCAAAGCAATTAACATCGCGAGAGTGAAGGTATTCGCTCTGTAGAAAACACAAATAACAAGGTGATATCGTGATTAACGAAATTAAACAAGACGCTCAAGAGCGCATGGCAAAAAGTGTTGAAGCACTTAAAAATAACCTTTCAAAAATCCGTACTGGCCGTGCTCACCCAAGTATTCTGCAAAATATTTCTGTTGAATATTACGGTGCACCAACGCCTTTAAACCAAGTGGCTAACATCATTGCTGAAGATGCACGTACATTGGCAATTACTGTTTTTGATAAAGAACTGACGCCATTGGTAGAAAAAGCCATCATGAAATCAGATCTAGGTCTTAACCCAATGTCTGCTGGTACAGTAATTCGTGTACCACTTCCACCATTGACAGAAGAGCGTCGTAAAGATCTTGTGAAAATAGTACGTGCAGAAGCTGAAGGCGGTCGTGTAGCGGTACGTAACATTCGCCGTGATGCAAATGCTGATTTTAAAGCGCTTCTAAAAGATAAAGAAATCTCTGAAGATGAAGATCGTAAAGCGCAAGACGAAATTCAAAAAATCACCGATGCATCTGTGAAAAATATTGATGAGTTGCTTGCTATGAAAGAAAAAGAGTTAATGGAAGTTTAATCTCCTTTTTCTATCTGCTTGAGGGCGCTGTGCGGTACAGCACAGCGCTTTTTTTATGCAAAACCCGCCTACAAGTATGAATAAAATAATGTCTGATACTCAATTCTCATCTGATCTACTACCACAACATATTGCCGTTATTATGGATGGCAATGGTCGTTGGGCTAAGCAACGTGGTAAACCTCGTATCTATGGTCATCGAATGGCGGTAAAATCAGTGCGAGAAACTATCTCAACCGCTAGTCGATTGGGAATAAAAGTCATTACTTTATTCGCATTTAGCAGTGAGAACTGGAAACGCCCGGAAGAAGAAGTGAGCGTGCTCATGGATTTATTTATGACGGTGTTAACCAGAGAAGTTAAAAAACTGCATAAGAATAATTTACGTCTACAGATCATTGGTGATAAAACCCGTTTTAGCCCAGTATTACAGAAAAAAATTGCAGCAGCAGAAGCGCTAACAGAGGCGAATACTGGCACTGTGATTAATGTCGCCGCTAATTACGGTGGTAAATGGGATATTACCGAAGCGGTTAAACAAGTGGCTCAACAGGTATCTGAAGGGCAACTTCAGCCACAAGATATCACTGAAGCAACCATATCCCAGTATTTATCTATAGCTGATTTGCCAGATGTCGACCTTATGATCCGCACCAGCGGTGAGTGCCGAATTAGTAACTTTATGCTGTGGCAAATGGCTTATGCAGAGTTGTATTTTACCGATTTATTTTGGCCTGAATTTGATGAACAAGCAATGTTGGATGCCATTGCCTGGTTTATCAACCGTGAAAGACGCTTTGGTTGCACTAGTGAGCAACTACAATCGTTGATGATTCAATAATAAAGGACGAAAGTTTGAAACAAAGAATAATAACAGCGTTGATTTTAGCGCCTTTGGTTTTATGGGGGGTGTTTGAACTTTCCATCCCTTTTTTCATTATTGCGTTAACGGCGATATCTATTATTGGTTTTTGGGAATGGACTCAGTTTGTTCTGCCTAAATCACGCGCACTCAGTCTTATTCCATCTTTAGTGGTTCTGGTTGGTAGTTTTGCTGTGTTCCCATTTGATACCTTAAGCTTATCAACGGTCTCTGAGACGCATTTGTGGATCTTGGCGGTAGGGGCTAGCTGGTGGGTTGTGGCAAGCGGTTTAGCGTTAACCTACCCAAGGAGTATGAACTTGTGGGAGAAGAGCGTAGCTTTACGTCATCTTTTTGGCATGCTATCACTGATTCCTTTTCTATGGGCAGTCTTTCTACTTAGAGCTCAAGATTACGCTTTGAACCCTTATCACGGGGCTAAATTAGTTATGTTTGTCTGCCTACTGGTATGGGCTGCCGACACTGGGGCATACTTTTCAGGAAAAACATTTGGTAAACATAAAATGGCACCGAATGTTAGCCCGAACAAAACGCTAGAAGGCTTATTTGGTGGCATTATCTTAGCCATGATCGTTGGTTGGTTTGCTTCTTCTTTACTAGATATTCACTTTGTTAGCTTGACTGTGATGCTGTTTATTACTTTTTTTACTGTGGTTATTTCTGTTCTAGGTGACTTAGTCGAAAGCATGCTCAAGCGCGTTTCTAATATTAAAGACAGCAGTAATATTATCCCGGGGCATGGTGGCATTCTTGATCGCATCGATAGCTTAGTCGCGGCATTTCCTGTTTTTGCTTTGTTGTACTTTATCTGCCAATAGTCTACTAAGCTAAGCATAGGAAGAGTATTGATGCATTTATTCTTAATGGTTGATTGAACATGCAAAAGATAACGATTTTAGGTGCAACGGGCTCAATTGGAGCAAGTACTTTATCGGTAGTTGAGCATAACCCTGAGCAATTTGAGGTCTATGCGTTAGCGGCGGGCTCTAATGTCGAAGGTATGCAGGCTTTATGCGAAAAGTGGCAGCCTGAAATGGCAGCGATGGCAGATGAAGTGGCTGCGTTAGAGCTAGAAAAGCGCCTCAAACAAGTAAACTGTAAGACTAAAGTTGTTGCTGGAATAGACGGTCTGTGTGCTATTTCATCTGCTGATGATGTTGATATGGTGATGGCGGCTATCGTAGGCTCTCCAGGTTTGCTACCAACGATGGCGGCGGTTAAAGCCGGTAAGCGCATATTACTTGCTAATAAAGAATCTTTAGTGATGTCAGGTCAATTCTTTATTGATGCGGCTAAGCAATACGGCGCACAAATTCTTCCTGTTGATAGTGAACATAATGCTATCTTTCAATGCTTATCTCAGAGCGTACAAAACCAACTCGGTTATTGTGATCTTGATGAAGGTGGTATTCACTCAATATTATTAACCGGCTCGGGCGGTCCGTTTCGTTATAGTGAGATTGCAACGCTTGATTCCGTGACTCCCGAGATGGCAATTGCTCATCCTAATTGGTCTATGGGACCAAAGATCTCAGTGGATTCTGCGACAATGATGAATAAAGGCTTAGAGTTTATCGAAGCCAAATGGTTGTTTAATGCCAAGCAAGAACAGCTAAAAGTGTTGATTCATCCACAATCCGTCATTCATTCGATGGTGCAGTACAATGATGGCTCGGTACTCGCGCAAATGGGGGAGCCAGATATGCGTACCCCGATCGCGCTTTCAATGTCTTACCCAGATCGAATCCCTTCAGGTGTAAAACCACTCGACTTTACCGCATTAAGTGAGTTGACCTTCTTAGCACCTGATATGTCAAGATACCCATGTTTGCAGTTGGCGATTGATGCTTGTTATACCGGACAGGATGCGACTACTGCAATTAATGCAGCCAATGAAATATCGGTTGCGGCGTTTCTGAATCGACAATTAAAATTTACCGATATTGCACGAGTTAACGAGAGAGTAATGAATAAAGTGTGTGGCTTATCGATTCTTGAGACGGATAGTTTGGAAAGCTTACTTGAGCTAGATAGAATAGCTCGAATCTATGCAACAGAAACCTTAAGCAACAGAAACTTTAGCAGAGTGTAATTAATGACTGGCATATTATGGAATTTAGCTTCATTTATTGTAGCCCTTGGCATCCTCGTTGCTGTACATGAGTTTGGTCACTTTTGGGTAGCGAGACGTTGTGGCGTTAAAGTCGAAAAGTTTTCTATCGGTTTTGGTAAATCATTGTGGAGCCGAAAGGGGAAGGATGGCGTTGAATACTCCATCTCAATGATTCCGTTAGGTGGCTTCGTTAAAATGCTGGATTCTCGAGTCGATGAGGTGTCCGAGCAAGATAAACATTTAGCGTTTGATCATAAAAGTTTATGGCGTCGAAGTGCGATAGTCGCTGCCGGCCCAGCTTTCAACTTTTTCTTTGCCATTTTTGCTTACTGGTTGGTCTTTATGATTGGCGTACCGGCAGTGAAACCTGTAATTGGTGAAGTCACGCCCAATTCAATTGTTTCTCAAGCAGGAATTGAATCGGGAATGGAACTTAAAGAAATTTCTGGTATCCAAACCTCTGATTGGAACTCAGTGAATATGGCTCTGATCTCTCATATTGGTGATGATCAGATTGTTATGAAAGTCGCTTCAGCGGATGAGTTAGGGGTTGAACGCAGCGTTACCTTAAATACCCAAGATTGGAAGTTTGATCCTGAAGTCGATTCCGCAATGAGTACATTAGGTTTCCAGCCATATCGCCCTGAGATTATTTCGATTATTTCCAACATCACAGAAGGCAGTGCTGCTGATAAAGCTGGCCTACAAATAGGTGATGAGTTAATCGCTATTAATGGTGAATCGGTGACAGTGTGGCAGCAATTTGTTGATACTGTTGTCGCAAACCCAGAGCAAGAAGTGAGTTTAAAAGTTAATCGCGATAATCAGGAGATAGCTTTGAGCTTATTTCCAGCGAGTAAAACTTTAAAGAATGGTGACACTATAGGGTTTGCAGGCGTTGCTCCAACGATGGGAGAGTGGCCGGAAACTTACCGCTTTGAGCAAAAGTTTGGTGTGTTAGCTTCTATACCTAAAGCGGTAGAAAAAACGGGACAAATTATCGATTTAACACTCACTATGTTGAAAAAACTCATCACAGGGGATGTCGGTATTAAAAACTTGAGTGGCCCAATTTCGATAGCTAAAGGTGCGGGTGCAACGGCTGATTATGGATTAGTTTACTTTTTAGGCTTCTTAGCATTAATTAGTGTGAACTTAGGGATTATCAACTTAGTGCCTTTACCTGTACTTGATGGCGGTCATTTGTTATTTTTTGCTATCGAAGCTGTGATTCGTCGCCCGGTCCCAGAAAAAGTACAAGAAGTGGGATATCGTATCGGTAGTGCAGCAATTTTCTCTCTGATGTTAATTGCAATTTTCAATGATTTTGCTCGCCTGTAGTGCCAGTAGTGGTTTAAATAAGGCCAAGTAGTATAAAGGATTAATAATAAAGTTTATGGCGATCAAACGTTTATGGATTTCAACTTTGCTGATGCTCAGCACGGTTGCACACGCTGACTCTTTTGAAGTATCAGATATCAAGATCGAAGGTTTACAGCGAGTTGCGCTCGGTGCGGTATTGCTCAAAATGCCAATACGTGTCGGTGATACCGTTGATGAGCAGGATGCTTCCGCTATTATTCAAGCTCTGTATTCTTCAGGTAACTTTGAGGATGTGAAAATATTTCGAGATGGTGATGTCTTGTTAGTACAAGTGAAAGAGCGTCCAACCATTGCGGATATTTCATTTTCTGGCAACAAAGCGATTAAAGATGAGCAATTACAACAAAACCTGGATGCTTCTGGCATTCGAATGGGTGAAGCTCTAGATCGTACGAAATTGAGTACCATCGAAAAGGGGCTAGAAGATTTCTATTACAGCGTAGGTAAATACAACGCAACGGTAAAAGCGGTAGTCACACCATTACCTCGTAACCGCTCTGATTTGAAGTTTGTGTTTACCGAGGGTGTCTCAGCTAAAATTCAACAAATTAACTTTATTGGTAATGAAGTCTTTACCGATGATGAACTCCTTTCTCGTTTTGATTTGAATGCTGATGTGCCGTGGTGGAATTTCATGGCCGATGAAAAGTATCAAAAGCAAGTGCTTGCTGGCGATATCGAAAAACTGCGTACTTATTACTTTGACCGTGGTTACCTAAAATTCAAAGTGTTATCGACCAATGTCTCCATTTCACCGGATAAAAAAGGTGTGTATATCACGCTTAATTTAAACGAAGGTGAACCTTACACGGTGAAAGAAATAAAATTCCGTGGGGACTTAATCGGTAAGCAAGATGACTTCAACGAGATGGTGCCGTTTGAAACTGGTGATACTTATAATGGCTCGTTAGTTACGGGTCTTGAAGAAGCCATCAAGAAAACCCTTGGTGAATCAGGTTATGCTTACCCTAAAGTACAAACCATTCCTGAGTTTGATGACAACAAAAAAGAAGTAACGCTGACCGTTCAAGTGGATCCGGGTAATCGTATGTACGTACGTGATATTCGCTTTACAGGGAATAACATTACTAAAGATGAAGTATTGCGTCGCGAAATGCGTCAAATGGAAAGTGGTTGGTTAAACTCCAAATCAATTGAAACTGGTAAAGCGCGTTTGAACCGTCTTGGTTTCTTTGAGACGGTTGATGTGCAAACGCAGCGTGTACCAGGCACTGAAGACCAAGTAGACATTGTTTATAATGTAAAAGAAGCAAACTCAGGTAGTATCAACTTTGGTATTGGTTATGGTACTGAGTCTGGCATAAGTTTTCAGGTTGGTCTGCAACAAGATAATTTCTTAGGAACAGGCAATCGTATTGGTATTAATGCCATGACCAATGATTACCAAAAAAATGTCAGCTTAGAATACCGTGACCCATATTGGACTCTCGATGGTGTCAGTCTGGGCGGTAAGATTTTCTACAACGAGTTTGAAGCATCAGAAGCTGGGATTGTTGATTATACCAACCAAAGTTACGGTACAGACTTAACGTGGGGCTTCCCAATTAATGAGTTGAACTATATTGAACTGGGGATTGGTTATACTCACAATAAAATTTCTAATATCGACCCCTACGTTCAAAATGAAGGCTTCTTAGCTTCTCAGCAATCAGCAGGGAATTACGACCCTAGCTCTGGTGAACTAGAAGTGAATGATTATGATATTAATATTTCTTGGACGCGAAATAACTTAAACAGAGGTTATTTCCCAACCGCGGGTAACCATCAACGTGCAACTTTTAAAATAACCGTACCTGGCTCTGACGTTCCATATTATAAAATTCAATATGATGCCAAACAGTACATTCCTTTGACCCAAAAAGAAGACTTTACGTTATTGCTTCGTGGGCGCTTAGGATATGGTAATGGGTATGGTTCAACTAATGGCAATGATAATTTATTCCCATTCTATGAAAACTACTATGCCGGTGGCTTCTCATCATTACGTGGTTTTGGTTCTAACTCAGTAGGCCCTAAAGCGGTTTATGATGAAGGGGGGGGGAATGGTGGTAATAACCCAAATTATGTCGCAACCGATGAATCTGTTGGTGGTAACGCAACTGCATTAGCCAGTATTGAGTTAATTGTACCAACTCCATTTGCTTCTGAAGAAATTCAGCAATCTATACGAACCAGTGTGTTTGTGGATGTAGCAAGTGTTTGGGATACTGAATTTAAGTATCGTGATGCTGATGCTAATATGGCGGGTAAAGATTACTACTACGATTACTCCGATCCATTTGCTGTTCGTGCTTCTTATGGTATGGCATTGCAATGGATGTCACCGATGGGACCTTTGGTCTTCTCGTTGGCGAAACCAATTGAAATTTATGAAGGTGATGATGAAGAACTCTTTACCTTTACGATTGGTCGAACCTTCTAACTTTTTAGCCCTTTTGTAAGGAAATGATTGTGAAAAAATTTATTAAAGTCGCGGGCCTTAGCCTAGCTGTACTGACGTCATCTTTAGTGGTAAATGCTGCTCAAGCTGCCGAGAAACTTGGTTATGTGAATACCGCTAAAGTTTTCCAAACGTTGCCACAACGTGAGGCTATTGCAAAAAAACTTCAATCTGAATTTAAAGATCAAAAAGCTCAGCTAGACTCTTTACAGAAAAAAATTCAGACTAAAATGGATAAGGCGCGTCGTGATGGTCAGCTTCTAAGTGAAGATGATATGCGTAAGCTGCAAATTGAAATTGGCTCACTACAAGCTGAATATAAAGTACAAGGTCAGTCACTGGAGCGTGATGCTAAACAACGTGAAGCGGCTGAAAAACAAAAGCTGTTTGTTACGATTCAAGATGCAATCAAAGAAGTGTCTGAAAAACAAGGTTATGACATGATCATTGATGCGCAAGCACTTCAATATGCAAAACCAGATTCAGATATCACAGACGCTGTAATTAAAGAACTTAAATAATAGAAGCCGATGATGCCAAAACTTACTCTTGCTGAATTAGCAACGATTACAGGTGGTGAGCTGCATGGAAATGGTGAATTAACCGTTTCCACTATTGCTTCCATGGATAAAGCGGGTGATGGTCAAATTACTTTTTTGACTAACGCAAAATACCGTAAGCACCTTGCAGAGTGCCAAGCGACTGCGATTTTGATTAAATCGAGTGAGCTAGAGCTTTGCCAAACCAATGCGATTGTTGTCGCGGACCCTTATTTGGCTTTTGCCTTAGTGGCACAAGCTTTAGATACCACGCCAGAGCCAGCTGAACGCATTGAGGCCACTGCGGTGATTGCACCTGATGCAGTGATTGGTGAAGGGGTATGCATTGGTCACAATACGGTGGTTGAATCTGGTGTAGTGTTAGGCGATAACGTTGTGATCGGCGCGGGTTGTTTTATCGGTAAAAATACCAAAATTGGTGACAACTCTAAGATGTGGGCCAATGTTAGCATTTACCACAATGTTGAAATTGGTAAGGCTTGCTTAATTCAATCCAACACAGTAATTGGCTCTGATGGTTTTGGCTATGCGAATAACCGTGGTGAGTGGGTGAAGATCCCTCAACTTGGCTCGGTAATTATTGGCAACCGCGTTGAAATCGGGTCTTGTACCACTATTGATCGTGGTGCGATTGATGACACTGTTATTGAAGATAATGTGATCATTGATAACCATATTCAAATTGCCCATAACGTTCATGTTGGTTATGGCACCGCTATGGCTGGTTGTACCACTGTAGCCGGTAGTGTCAAAATCGGTAAGTATTGTATTATAGGCGGTGCGTCAGTTTTGAATGGTCACATTGAAATTGCCGATGGCGTAACCATTACCGGAATGGGGATGGTGATGCGCAGCATTACAGAGAAAGGTGTATACTCATCGGGTATTCCTTTACAGAGTAATAAAGAGTGGCGCAAAACAGCGGCACGTACTCTTAAGATCGATGAAATGCATAAACGTCTAAAAATGCTTGAAAAGAAGCTTGAAGATTAATCAAATCGGTCTAACTTGTGACACCTAAGTGATTTAAATGGGTTTCTTTCAGTAAGAAATCCCTGATTTATACCTATTGGTGTTACTTGAACGATAAAGACCTGTCTGTTACAGGTCTTTTTCATTTATAGCGCAATAACTTCAGTATATAATTAACAGAATTAGACCGACTTTGACGATTATTAATAGGATAATAATTTTGACTACAGAAAAGAAAACACTAGATATTACGGAAATCCGCGAACTTCTTCCTCATCGCTACCCTTTCCTATTAATTGATCGTGTTACCGATTATCAAGAAGAAAAATATCTAGTTGCTTTGAAAAATGTATCGGTTAACGAGCCTCAATTTACAGGCCATTTCCCACAATTACCGATTTTCCCTGGTGTTCTTATTCTTGAAGCGATGGCTCAAGCAACCGGATTGTTAGCCTTTAAATCGTTTGGCGCGCCTTCTGAAAATGAATTGTACTATTTCGCGAGCATTGATAACGCGAAATTCCGTAAGCCAGTAGTACCGGGTGATCAATTAATTATTGAAGTTGAATTCATTAAAGATCGCCGTGGAATCGCATTGTTTAATGGCGTTGCTAAAGTGGATGGCGCGGTTGTGTGCTCTGCTGAACTTAAATGTGCACGTCGCGAATTTTAAAGGTAGCCTTATGATCCATGAAACTGCTCAAATTCACCCTTCAGCTGTTATTGAAGATGGCGTGAAGATTGCTGCCAACGTAAAAATTGGTCCTTTTACCTATATTGGTGCGGATGTTGAAATTGGCGAAGGCACTGAGATTTACTCACACGTTGTAATTAAAGGCCCAACCGTCATTGGTAAAGAAAATAAAATTTACCAATTTGCTTCTATTGGTGAAGCGTGCCAAGACTTGAAATATAAAGGTGAGCCAACCAAATTAATTATTGGTGACCGCAATATTATTCGTGAAAGCGTCAGCATGCACCGTGGCACAACGCAAGATGAAGGCGTTACACGAGTTGGCAGCGATAACCTATTTATGATCAACGTTCACGTTGCGCATGATTGCGTTGTCGGCAACCGTTGCATCTTAGCCAATAATGCAACACTGGCCGGCCACGTAACGGTTCGTGACTTTGCGATTATTGGTGGTATGTCTGCCGTGCACCAGTTCTGTAAAATTGGTCAGCACAGCATGGTCGGTGGCGCTTCTGGTGTTGCTCAAGATGTGCCTCCATTTGTGATTGCTCAAGGCAACCATGCCAAACCTTATGGTGTAAACTTTGAAGGTTTGAAGCGTCGTGGTTTCGAGAAAAAAGAAATCCATGCGATTCGCCGTGCTTATAAATCACTTTACCGTAATAAGAATACGGTAGAAGAAGCTAAGCTAGAAATGGCAGAAGATGCAGCGCAGTTTGAATCTGTACAAGCAATGATTGAATTTATTGATTCTTCTCAGCGCGGTATTGTTCGTTAATATTCGTATTTAGTTAAGCGATCAATGATTGATTAAAGAGGCCTAGTTAATTCGGGCCTTTTTTTATTAGGAAAATAGATATGAAGCGTCGATTGAGAATTGGTGTAGTGGCGGGTGAATTATCTGGCGATACTTTAGGCGCAGGTTTAATTCGCGCGATTAAAGTCCGTTACCCTGATGCGGAATTTGTTGGCATAGGTGGCCCACAAATGATCGAAGAAGGTTGCCAGTCATTGTTTGATATGGAAGAGCTTTCTGTGATGGGCTTAGTGGAAGTACTAGGTCGCTTATTCCGTATCTTGAAAATCAAAAAATCGATTGTCGATTATTTTAAGCAAAACCCACCGGATGTGTTTATTGGCATTGATGCGCCAGATTTTAATTTGCGAGTCGAACTGGCATTAAAACAAGCGGGTATTAAAACCGTTCACTATGTGAGTCCTTCTGTTTGGGCTTGGCGTCAAAACCGTATTCATGGTATCGCCAAAGCCACCAATTTGGTGCTGGCGTTCTTGCCGTTTGAAAAAGCGTTTTATGACAAGTTCAATGTTCCTTGTGAGTTTATTGGCCATACTTTAGCCGATACGATCCCTTTGCAAACCGATAAAGTCGCAGCAAGAGATGTATTAGGTTTAGCGCAAGATAAAACCTGGTTGGCAGTGCTGCCGGGAAGCCGTAATGCTGAACTGAAAATGCTGTGTGAACCATTCTTACAAGCGTGCCAACAACTTGCCAAGCAAAATCCAAACTTAGGTTTTGTGGTTGCACTGGTGAATCAAAAACGACGTGAGCAGTTTGAAGCCGCATGGAAAGAGTTTGCGCCTGAATTGCATTTTGAATTGCGAGATGGCACCGCACGTACTGTGATGGAAGCCTCTGATGTTGTTATGTTGGCATCTGGCACTGTGGCGTTAGAATGCATGTTGGTCAACCGACCTATGGTGGTCGGCTACCGAGTTAATGCTGTCAGTGCTTTTATTGCTCGTCGTATGCTAAAAACGGCTTATGTATCTCTGCCGAATATTTTGGCGGATAAAGAATTGGTTAAAGAGTTTTTACAAGAAGACTGCACACCTGAAAATTTAGCTTCAGAGGTGACTCGTTTAATGAGTGATAAAGGTCAGCAGATGCAACAGACTTTCCATGAAATGCATCAGTGGATCCGTAAAGATGCCGATACTCAAGCAGCCAAAGCGGTGCTAAATCTTATTGATGCAGAGAAACTGCTGTCAGAGCAAGAGAAAAAATAATGAGTGTTGAATTACCTGAATTTGAATATCCCGCAGGCTTTGATTTATTTGCCGGTGTCGATGAGGTCGGTCGCGGGCCATTAGTTGGGGCCGTGGTGACGGCCGCAGTGATCCTTGATCCGAATAATCCAATTGAAGGATTAAATGACTCAAAAAAACTAACCGAAAAGAAACGTCTCGCCTTGTTGCCTGAAATACAAGAGAAAGCATTGGCTTGGTCACTCGGTCGCTGCGAAGCCTGGGAAATAGATGAACTCAATATTCTGCAAGCAACTATGGTAGCAATGCAAAGAGCGGTGGTAGGGTTAAAAGTGAAGCCAGAATTTGTATTGATAGATGGCAATAGAACTCCTGAATTACCTATGCCAAGTGCTGCGGTAGTGAAAGGGGATTTGCGTGTTGCTGAAATCAGTGCTGCATCGATTATAGCTAAAGTAGCTCGTGATGAAGAAATGAAGCAGCTTGATGCTAAGTACCCAATGTTTGGTTTTGCCAAGCACAATGGCTATCCAACTAAAGTACACATGCAGGCGATTGTTGATCATGATATCGCGCAAATGCCAGAGCTTCTGGCGCAATATCGCAAAAGTTATAAGCCAGTTAAGAAAGTATTAGAGATCTAACCCTTCGTACTTGAAGCTGCAGTGTTGTTGACGGCGTTCATTCGCCCCAATCACATAGACAAGCTATGCTCATGAGGTTTCATTCACTTGTCGCCTCACTGCAACTTCAATTACTTTGGCTTAGACAACCAATAAAACCATTGTTGCGTTTACCATTAACCCTTACACTTTCAACATTATCTAGCACTTTCATTATTAAAAGCTAAGTACAGTAAATTTATGTCTGATCCTAAGTTCGTACATCTTCGTGTTCACAGTGACTATTCGATGGTTGATGGCCTATCGAAAGTGCCACCATTGGTTAAAAAAGTCGCTGAGCTTAATATGCCGGCCATGGCATTAACGGACTTCACTAACCTGTGTGGCTTGGTTAAATTTTACAGTACTGCCCATAGTTGCGGCATTAAGCCAATTATTGGTGCTGACTTTACTTTGCAATCGCCAGACTTTGCTGATGAGCTAACCAAAATTACGGTTCTAGCCAAAAATAACGTTGGTTACAAAAACCTGACCTTATTGATTTCAGAAGCTTATCAGCGTGGTCATGTTCAACACCAACCTGTCATCGATAAAGAATGGCTAGTTAATCATAAGGAAGGGTTGATTATTCTTTCTGGTGGTCGTGTTGGAGAAGTGGGGCGTGCGTTACTTAAAGGTAACCAGCCACTGGTTGAACGTTGTATCGACTTCTATCAAGAGCACTTCCCTGAACACTTCTATCTTGAGCTTACTCGAACAGGCCGCGCCGATGAAGAAAGTTACTTACACTTTGCACTCGATATTGCAGAGCAGTATGACTTGCCGGTTGTTGCAACTAATGAAGTGGTCTTTTTAACCTCAGAAGAATTTGATGCCCACGAAATTCGCGTGGCCATTCATGATGGCTATACGTTAGAAGATCCGCGTCGTCCTAAAAATTACAGCCCTCAACAATATCTTCGTACCGAAGAAGAAATGTGTGAGCTGTTTAAAGATATTCCTGAGGCGCTGCAAAATAGTGTTGAAATCGCTAAGCGCTGTAATGTCACGGTTCGCTTAGGAGAGTATTTCTTACCGAATTTCCCTACCGGTGATTTAACCATAGAAGACTTCTTGGTCAAAAAATCTCAAGAAGGCTTGGAAGAACGCTTAGAGTTTTTATTTCCTGATGAAAAAGTTCGTTTAGAAAAGCGCCCTGACTATGACGAGCGTTTGCAAATCGAGTTGGATGTTATCAACCAAATGGGCTTCCCCGGTTATTTCTTGATCGTAATGGAGTTTATCCAATGGTCAAAAGATAACGATATTCCAGTAGGCCCCGGCCGTGGTTCAGGCGCCGGTTCATTGGTGGCGTATGCGCTTAAAATCACCGATCTTGATCCACTCGAATATGACTTACTGTTCGAACGATTTTTGAATCCAGAACGTGTATCTATGCCCGATTTCGATATCGATTTCTGTATGGATAAGCGTGACCGAGTGATTGATCACGTTGCTGAAATGTATGGCCGTGATGCGGTATCTCAGATCATTACTTTCGGTACCATGGCAGCGAAAGCGGTAATTCGCGATGTGGGTAGGGTGCTAGGCCATCCTTATGGTTTTGTCGATCGTATTTCAAAACTCGTACCGCCTGATCCAGGAATGACGCTTGCTAAAGCATTTGATGCTGAGCCACAACTGTCAGAGTTGTATGCTGTCGATGAAGATGTAAAAGAACTCATCGACATGTGCCGAATTCTTGAGGGCTGTACTCGAAATGCCGGTAAGCATGCTGGTGGCGTGGTGATCTCGCCTACTACGATTACCGACTTTGCGCCCATTTATTGTGATTCGGAGGGTAACTTCCCCGTAACGCAATTTGATAAAAATGATGTGGAAACGGCGGGCTTAGTTAAGTTTGACTTCTTAGGTCTACGAACCTTAACTATTATTGATTGGGCACTAGGTTTAATTAATCCTAGATTGCAAAAAGAAGGCAAAGAACCGGTTCGCATCGAAGCGATTCCTTTAGAAGATCCGGCGTCATTCCGCTTACTACAAAACTCAGAAACGACGGCGGTATTCCAGTTGGAATCTCGTGGTATGAAAGATTTGATCAAACGTCTACAGCCTGACTGTTTTGAAGATATTATCGCGTTGGTGGCCTTGTTCCGTCCGGGCCCACTGCAATCGGGCATGGTAGATAACTTTATCGACCGTAAGCATGGTCGTGAAGAAGTCTCATACCCTGATTCAACATGGCAACATGAGTCACTAAAAGAAACTCTAGAGCCAACCTACGGCATTATCTTGTACCAAGAACAGGTTATGCAAATTGCGCAGATTCTGGCTGGCTATACTCTAGGTGGCGCGGATATGCTGCGTCGTGCGATGGGTAAGAAAAAACCAGAAGAGATGGCTAAGCAGCGTTCGATTTTTAAATCGGGTGCCGAAAGCATCGGAGTTGATGGCGAACTTGCGATGAAGATCTTTGACTTGGTAGAAAAATTTGCCGGTTATGGTTTTAACAAATCTCACTCCGCAGCGTATGCACTGGTTTCTTATCAAACATTGTGGTTAAAAACTCATTACCCTGCTGAATTTATGGCAGCGGTAATGACGGCCGATATGGACAACACCGAAAAAGTGGTCGGTCTGGTCGATGAATGTATTCGAATGAATCTTAAAGTATTACCGCCGGATGTGAATTCAGGTTTGTATCGCTTTAATGTCAATGAAGATGGCGCGATTGTTTACGGTATCGGCGCGATAAAAGGGGTCGGTGAAGGCCCAATTGAAAATATTATCTCTTGTCGTGAACAAGGTGGTTATTTTAAAGACCTATTTGATTTTTGTGCACGTGTTGATTTGAAAAAATGTAATAAACGTGTAATTGAAAAACTGATCCAAGCCGGTGCGCTTGACCGTTTAGGCCCGCACCGCGCAGCCATGATGGCGTCACTTGATGAAGCTGTTAAAGCGGCTGGACAATTTCACCAAGCTGAAGCCTTTGGGCAATCCGATATGTTTGGCGTATTGACTGAAGCGCCAGAAGAAGTTGAGCAGGCGTATGCGCAAGTTCCTAAATGGCCTGAAAAAGTTTGGTTAGAAGGTGAACGCGCCACTTTAGGTCTATATTTGACGGGGCACCCAGTTAATGCTTATCTCAAAGAATTGGCGAAATATACCAACTGTCGCTTAAATGATTTACAACCAACTCGACGAGATCAATCACTCACGGTCGCCGGTTTAGTGATTGCTTCACGTGTGATGACAACCAAGCGCGGTACGCGAATTGGCTTAATGACGCTTGATGACCGTTCGGGTCGAGTCGAAGTGATGTTGTTCTCCGATGCCTTAGAACGGTATGCGGAATTGTTAGAACAAGATAAAATAGTGGTGGTTTCTGGACAGGTCAGCTTTGATGACTTCAACGGTGGGCTTAAGATGTCGGCCCGAGAAGTGATGAGTCTCGCTGATGCACGTGAAAAATATGCCAAAGGGTTATCGATTTCTATAGAGCAATCTCAGATAGACGGTCAATTCTTTGAGCAGTTTAATCGAATTTTAGAGCCGTACCGAGCGGGTACGGTGCCAGTAAATATTTATTATCAGCGCCAAGATGCCAGAGCAAAACTATCACTTGGTGTCGAGTGGCGAGTGACACCAGACGATAATTTACTGGATGATTTAAAACTTCTGCTCGGTTCTAAGCAAGTAGAACTCGAATTTAACTAAAGAACAGGGCATTATTAGTACATTGTTATTCAAATTATGAATTGGTTGCTTCGGTTTACAATTTTGCTTTGAATATTTTCAGTGATGCTCTGTATACTTTTTATCGCCGTTGACGGTTCAATGCCTTAAAGTGATAAAAGAATTAAAATGAAATAAAGGATCCATTGATGAGCCTAGATTCTCTTGAATTTGAAAAACCTATTGTTGAACTTGAAGCTAAAATTGAAGCTTTACGTGAGGTTTCGCGCCACGGTGGCGATGCGTCGGTTGATTTAGAAAAAGAAATTAACCAACTAGAAAAAAAGAGCTTAGAGCTAAAGAAAAAGATCTTTAGTGACCTAGGTGCATGGCAAGTTGCTCAACTAGCTCGCCACCCAAAGCGTCCATATACGCTCGATTATATTGAACATGTTTTTACAGAGTTTGATGAACTTGCTGGTGATCGTGCTTACGCAGATGATAAAGCAATCGTTGGTGGTTTAGCGCGTATCGAAGGTCGTCCAGTTATGGTGATTGGTCATCACAAAGGTCGTGAAACCAAAGAAAAAGTACGTCGTAACTTTGGTATGCCTCGTCCAGAAGGTTACCGTAAAGCATTACGCTTAATGGAAATGGCTGAACGTTTTAATATTCCTGTGATCACTTTCATCGATACTGCAGGTGCTTACCCTGGTGTTGGTGCCGAAGAACGTGGCCAATCGGAAGCGATTGCTCGCAACTTGAAAGTCATGTCAGGCTTGAAAGTGCCGGTTATTTGTAATGTTGTTGGTGAAGGCGGTTCTGGTGGCGCACTCGCGATTGGTGTGGGTGATTACGTTAATATGCTGCAATACTCAACGTATGCGGTAATCTCACCTGAAGGTTGTGCTTCTATTTTATGGCGTGATTCAGATAAAGCCCCACAAGCGGCTGAAGCGATGGGTCTCGTGGCTCCTCGTCTGAAAGAGCTGGGCCTCATTGATACGGTAATCAGTGAGCCTCTAGGTGGCGCCCATCGTGATTATGTTGCTACTGCTGAAAGCATGAAGGCGACATTACTGGCACAATTAGATGAGCTTGAAGCGTTAGATAATGAAAACCGTTTAGAGCGTCGTTATCAGCGCCTAATGAGCTACGGTTACTGCTAAACTCGTTTAACTGTTAAGGTTAATCAACTGTAAAGCGGGCTTAGGCTCGCTTTTTGTTTTTATTCTTCTTGCTTTCTTCTTAATGGAATTAACATGTTGTATCAAGGTTTTGTTCAACGTTTATTGAGCCATATCGGAGAGTCAACTCGTCTGGTGTTGGCGCTAAGCGGTGGGCTAGATTCACGAGTACTGCTGCATTTACTTGCTCGATTTAAGTGTGATTATCCGCAATATGACTACTTAACGGTGCATGTTCATCATGGATTAAGTGAGAACGCCGATCATTGGCTACAGCAATGCCAATATTGGTCACAGCAAGCTGATATTGCATTTGTAGCAGAAAAAGTACAGCTAGAATTAGGCAACCGCATTAGTTTAGAGCAAGCTGCAAGAACCGCTCGTTATCAAGCATTATCGCAACATCTCAATTCCTCTAGTCTGCTACTGACAGCACATCATCAAAGCGATCAATTGGAAACGTTTTTATTGGCATTAAAACGTGGCAGTGGCCCGAAAGGTTTATCTGCGATGGCAATCGATGGCAAGTTTGAATCCGCGCGCTTATTACGTCCGATGCTCGACGCCTCTCGTGCTGATATGCTCAGCTATGCGAATGAGCATCAGCTCGATTGGATTGAAGATGAAAGTAATCTTGATACCCGTTTTGACCGAAATTTTATTCGCCATCAAGTGTCGCCAATTTTAAGACAGCGCTGGCCAAATATTGAAAAAACCGTCGCGCGTAGTGCTGCTTTGTGCGCACAACAAGAATCATTGCTTAATGAGCTGCTCTATGAGCGTTATAAGCAAATGTGTAGTGAAGGTGGAGCATTATCGGTCTCTTTACTAAAAGAACAGTCAGAGGCGGCGAGAGGCGCGATTTTAAGGCTTTGGCTACAAGAGCAAGGTTTCTTAATGCCAAGCGCCAAGCAATTAACGCAAATATGGCAAGATGTAGGTCTTGCTCAAGGCGATGCCGCGCCAGTATTTCGTTACGGCAATACCCATATTGGTCGCCATCAGCAGCAGCTTTGGGTGTTTAGTGCCATGCAAGATCTTAGCGCTGAGGTTTTGGATTGGGACATCAAACAGCCTCTTACTTTGCCTGATGGCCTAGGCCGCTTGGAACTTAAGGCAAGAAACGAGCTTGAATCTTTTGATGCAACAAGCCTGGCAGCGAGCAGCATTCAAACCTTGTCACTGCCTATTGGCTATAATCAGATTAAAGTGACATTCAGTGCAACCGGTATTCACGCACACCCGCAAGATCGACAACATGGTCGAAGCTTAAAAAAATTGCTGCAAGAATACCAAATACCCACTTGGCAGCGGCAACGTATTCCTTTTCTGGTTGATGATAGTGAGTTGATTGCTGCTGCGGGATTGTTTGTCGGTAAGCCCTATAGTGGTGCTGATTATCAATTGATTTGGCATAAAAAATAGCGAATTAGAGATATACCCAAGTCACTTGGGTATATAGGGATTGTATCTTTTCATAGTCTTAGATGAGGGGTATACTCAAAGCAATTTCAGAGTTTTAGGGATAAGAACCAATGAAAAAAATTGAAGCAATCATTAAACCATTTAAACTGGATGATGTACGTGAGGCGTTAGCCGATGTTGGCATCACAGGTATGACGGTATCGGAAGTCAAAGGTTTTGGCCGTCAGAAAGGCCACACTGAACTGTATCGTGGCGCAGAGTACATGGTCGACTTTTTACCTAAAGTGAAGTTAGAGATCGTGGTTTCTGATGATGTGGTTGATGAATGTATTGATTGCATTATGCAAACTGCGCAAACTGGTAAAATCGGTGATGGCAAAATATTTGTCACAGAAGTCGAGCGTGTGATTCGTATCCGTACCGGCGAAGAAGACGACGAAGCGGTATAATCCCCCCCCCCGAACTCATTACTATACCAATTACATTAATTCAGGAGGCTTTGGCTTCCTTTTTTATCACTTCTAGTTAGGTAATCAATGAAACTAAAGCATTGGACGTTAGGCGCTGTCGCTCTTTTAATTATTACGATTGTCGGTTTTTATTTTATTTTTACCATCCCCAAGCAGCCTCAGCTTATTTCGATTGGTCATCATTCTTCGCAATCCGACTGGTACTGTCACCAATCTGAACAACCAACGCCGGCTATTGATGTGAATGGAAAACTGAATATTTTAGTTTGGAATATTTATAAACAAAGCGATGAAAATTGGCAGGCTGCACTTGAATCTTTTAGTCATGATAAGCAGTTAATCCTTTTGCAAGAAGCCAGTTTAACCGAACAGTTTACATTATGGCTTAATCAGCAATCGTGGGGGGCAAGTTATGTCAACGCGTTTAAAGCCTTTGGGGTTAGCTCTGGTGTGGTTAATCTAGCCTATCAATTACCTAATCGAGCATGTGCTTATACGAGTGTCGAGCCTTGGATCCAATTACCGAAGTCAGCGTTATATGCCCGCTATTCACTATCGAATGGACAAGATCTTGTGGTGGTGAATATCCATGCTATCAACTTTACTGTTGGAACCGATGAATTTGAGCAGCAAATTGAGCAATTGAAAAAAGCGGTACAAAAACACCAAGGGCCATTAATCATTGCTGGTGATTTTAATACTTGGAGTGAAGCGCGTTATGAGCAATTACTTAAAGTCGCTAATACTCTAGAGCTACAAGAAACCGTATTCAGCCCGGACAACCGCCGTTTATTTGTTAACGATCTAGCGTTTGACCATGTATTTTATCGCGGGTTAAATTTTAACTCAGCAAGCTCGCCCATCACCACAGCTTCAGATCATAACCCGATGCTAGTGAGTTTTGAGTTGATACAGCAGTAGCGATAGAGAAATTATACATAGCAAAAAGCCTCGAATTAACGAGGCTTTTTGCTATGTAGCGTATAAAGATGAAGGTGGTTGTTAGCCCACTTTGGTCACATCGACATAAAGTTTTAGTTTCTGGCCGGGTTTTAAATAGTCTTTTCTATTTAAGCCGTTCCAAGCAAGTACTTGGTCGGTATTCACCTTAAATCGTTGTGCAATACTGCCGATAGTGTCACCAGAACGAACGTTGTAGTACACGGTGCGGATAATGGCACCACTTTTGTTTTCCTTCCAGATAACCAATTTTTGGCCTACTCGTAATGGATCTTTGGGAGCCATGCCGTTCCATTTAGCCAGAGATTGTACGGAAACGTTATTATGTTTAGCAATGGTCCAGAAACTATCACCACTTTTTACTGAGTATTCAGATTTCAACTGACCACGAGAAGTCGATTGGATTTTCGCTAAACGGTTAGTGGCACTTAACGAGTATTGCTTATTATTTTGAGTAGAATTCGGCACCATCAAATACTGACCAATACGGATATTGACATCGTTCATGTTATTTGCTGTTTGAATCGCTTTAGTGGTGGTCTGATTATTTCTCGCAATCACACTTAAGCTATCACCCGGCTTAACTTTATAGCGAGCGAATTTGATGCCTTTACCACGATTCTTTTCAGCTTGTTGGTTAAAGCGGTCCGCTTTTTCTAACGGGATCAAGAAAGTGTATGGTCCCGTTGGAGAGGTTGCCCACTGGTTGTACCCTGGGTTGTAGCTTTGTAATTCTTTGACTGACATGCCTGCGTATTGAGCAGCAATGGCAAGGTCTAGCTGTTCCTTTGGATCGACTTGTGTCAGTACTGGTTTATTGGCAATAACAGGAAGATCGACACCATATTCTTTTTGGTTGGCAAGAATATCTGCTAGTGCGAGTAGTTTAGGCACGTATCCACGAGTTTCTTTTGGTAGATCTAATGAGAAAAAGTCGGTTGGCTTGCCCAGTTTTTTGTTCTTACGAATCGCGCTAGATACGCGACCACCACCACTGTTATATGCAGCGATAGCATTTTCCCAATCACCGTCGAAACGATTTCCTAAATAAGTCATGTACTCTAAAGCTGCATCGCTCGCAGCGTTAACATCACGGCGTCCGTCATACCAATAGTTACGCTCTAAACCAAATCGGTCGGCTGTCACTGGTACAAACTGCCATAAGCCAGCAGCACTACCATAGGAGTATGCGAAAGGATCAAAGGCGCTTTCTACTACTGGTAGTAACGCTAGTTCCAGTGGTAGGTTACGCTCTTCAATTTTGGTTGTGATGAGATACAAAAAAGGTTCAGCACGTTTTGACACCGTTTTTAGGTGCTCAGGATGGTCAAGGTACCATTTACGGTAGTATTCAATACTAGGATCATCTGCAATAGGTAGCTTGAATTGCATTGAAATGCGTTTCCACAAGTTTTGTTGCTCTTGTGGTGTTAATTGCTTCGGTGGCTGCTTTTTTGCTGAGGTAGAGGATTCAACTATTACAGTTTGGCTAGCTTTTTCCGGCGCATCGGTCTGTTGATCGGTGGATGTCGGTACGCTTTGGCAACCTACTAGTAGTAATGCCATAGCCCAAATGTATTTTGAATTCATTAAAACAACCTCTAAAAAACGGCTGCAAATGATACTTGTGTTTATCAAGGAGTAGCAAGTGAGAATTATCCTAAAACCCCATAAAGCCTTACAAAATGTGTAAGGTTCCATTGGGTTTTAGATAAATTTATGAGCGATTTGATTAATTTAGCAACGATTTTCGGTTTTTTAAAAAAAGTAACAAAATTTAACCAATAAGCGTCAATAATCCTTAGAATTCATTTTTCCATTCACGTAAGGCTGAAAATACAGAGAGTTCGGTGAGTTCATCGGTGCGTGCCGATACCGCTTTCATCACGCTTGGTTCCTGGCAGCGTAAAAACGGATTGATCCATTTTTCTTGACGAATGGTGGTTGGAATCGTCGGTTTATCTTGTGCTCTCAATCGATTCACTTCATCACGGTAGTTATGCAGTAACTCATTATCCGGCTCTACCGCTAAGGCAAACGACAAATTTGATGAGGTGTATTCATGGGCGCAATAGACTTCGGTTTCTTGAGGTAGGGTTGCTAATTTTTGTAGTGAATCAAACATTTGCTCATAGGTGCCTTCAAATACTCGACCACAGCCAGCAGAGAAAAGCACATCACCACAAAATAGTTTGCCGTCACCGACATAAGCAATATGCCCGTTAGTGTGTCCGGGGACATCCATCACAAGGAAGGTTTCACCAAAGACTTCAATACGGTCGCCACCTTGTACAGAATGAGTCAGCATTAATACTGGGTCATTACTTGGACCGATAACTTGAGCTTTAGGGTAGTGACGTAATAGTTCTGCCACGCCACCGACATGATCGGGATGGTGGTGAGTAATGATGATAAGTTCTAATTCTAAATTATCTTGCTGTAAGCGTTGTAAAACAGGGGCAGCTTCACCGGGATCGACTAAAGCACAGGACTGACTATTATTTTGAATCAGCCAGATGTAATTATCATTAAATGCAGGTATGCTTTCGACCGTTAAGCCTGAATTTTTTTTATCAGTTAACATTGTGGATCTCCAATCCGGACTGCGAAGAGATATCTAATCTATGAAGCCAGCACGCATTCAAAAATCTTTCATCCAACCCCATTCTTGGCAGCAGCTAAAAAATGGTGAGTGGGTGGTTGAATCGATCCAAACCCGTCTTGATGAGTGGTGCCCTAAGTTATTTGGTTATCACATGTTAAAACTGGGTGGTTTAAGTTGTGAATTAACCACGCATAATTGCAATATCAAACATCAAGTGAATGTCGATATTGCCAATCCGCTTCATTCCGTTGTTGCTGATGCTTATGATTTACCATTTGTTGAAAAAAGCATCGATGCTGCTTTGGTTTGCCATCAGCTAGACTATTGTAGCGATCCTCATCGCTTGTTGCGAGAGATTGATAGAATAATTATCGATGATGGGCATATTATTCTGACTGGCTTTAATCCTATAAGCCTAACAGGCGCGGCGAGTTTATTACCTTGGCGTAAAAACAATTTGCCTTGGAGTGGCCGCATGTTTACGCCATATAGAATTAAAGATTGGTTAGGCTTGCTCAATTATGAAGTGGTTCATTGTGATACTTATGCACTGTTTCCTGTTCGTAGAGGCAAAGCACTGACTACTTGGCTTGAGCATGGTATGGGAGCTTGCGCTTCAACATTTGGTAGTGTGTATTTTATTGTTGCCAAAAAGCGTATGTATCCATTAAAACCAATTAAACCCCATTGGAAAGTAAAAAATCGTCGTTTTTCACCCGCCAGTGTGGGGTTTAATAAAGCTTCATCTAAAGTAAAGAACAATAAGGTTTAGATGAAATAGCTACCCTTCGAAACCTTTATCTTCTTGAGTTGGTGATTCGGCAGCCGTACGTGCCAGTTCGTCACAAATTTCATTTTCGCGGTGTCCGGCGTGCCCTTTTACCCATTTCCATTCCACTTGATGACGAGCGGTTTCTTGATCAAGCGCTTTCCATAGATCGACATTTTTGACTGGCTTTTTGGCTGATGTTTGCCAATTTTTCTTTTTCCAACCATGGATCCACTGGGTGATACCTTGGCGTACATATTGGCTGTCCGTGGTTAAAGTGACTTGGCAAGGTTCGGTGAGTGCTTTAAGGGCAACGACGGCTGCCATCATTTCCATGCGGTTGTTGGTAGTGAGGGTATAACCTTCAGATAGGTATTTTTCTTTACCTTTATAGCGCAACACTATGCCATAACCGCCAGGGCCTGGATTACCTAAACAAGAACCATCTGTGAAAATTTCTACGTGTTTCGTCATGATTTGATACTATGTGCCTATATTGAATAATCAGATTGGAATAACCAGTCACTAATACGGCTAGTCTGACAAGAGTTTATTATGAATACCAGCACTAATGTTTCTTATGATCGCATCATTGTTCTTGATACCGAAACCACCGGTATGAACCGAGAAGGTGGCCCAGTATATATGGGGCATCGAATCATTGAAATCGGTGCGGTGGAAATTGTTAATCGCAAACTGACCGGTAAGCATTTTCATGTTTATATTAAGCCAGATCGTGAAATAGATCCTGAAGCGATTGCAGTTCATGGTATTACCGATGAATTCCTAGTCGATAAGCCTGAATATAAACAAGTTCATCAAGAGTTTTTAGAGTTTATTAAAGGTGCTGAGCTGGTGGCTCATAATGCACCCTTTGATGTCGGCTTTATGGATTATGAGTTTGAGCTGGCTAATCAAGACGTAAAAACATCACAGATTTGTAAAATTACCGATACCTTGGCGATGGCCAAAAAGATCTTCCCCGGTAAGCGAAACAATCTTGATATTTTATGTGACCGTTACGGTATAGATAACTCCCATCGTACTTTGCACGGCGCTTTGCTCGATGCGGAGATTTTGGCTGATGTCTACCTGCTAATGACCGGTGGCCAAACCGCCATGCAGTTCAATGCCGGTCAGTCTAAAGATGGTGGCGTCGGTGAAACTATAAAGCGAGTGACGGGACGTAAAGCGTTGAAAGTCTTAAAAGCGACCGATGAAGAATTGCAGCAACATGAAGAGCGTTTGGATTTATTTGCCAAAAAAGGTACCTGTTTATGGCGTTGTGAGCCGGAAGAGTAAGTTTCTTTTCTTGATGGAATAAAAAACACCTCAATGGTTGAGTGACCATTGAGGTGTTTTATTATTATTTCGAGTTAAGCCACTTTACTCACTTTCTGTTGTGACTTTTTTACGATTAGCTCACTCGGGTCAAAGTCATCAACGTTGATGGTTTCTAAGCGATAGAATTCTGCATCACGTAAAATTTTCGCTTGTTCTTCATTAATCCAACCATTTTCTAAACCAAGGTCTGCAACTTTATCCAATTGGACAAAAGCACGACGTTTGCCTGATTGTTTGACAATATCATCAAAAATTGGCTCGGCACGTAGAATCGTTTGTAGAGCCAGTTCAATTTTACCTGCTGGGTTGAACTCACTGGCTTCTAAATATTGATTACGGCCAATACGTGAACGAGTTTCTGATGGGGTTTGCAGAATTTGCGCCACTTGATTATCGAGCTTATCACTTGGCGCTTTACGTACCTTACCTAGTGGTAAAATTAACACGCGCATTAAACCAGCGGCTCCTCGTGATGGGAAGTTACGTAAGAAGTCATCAATCGCTTCTTCTGCTTGACGCAAGCTATCTTGAACGCCCCAATGTACTAGTGGTAGATCTGCTTCTTGGTAGCCTTCCATCTCAAAGCGCTTTAAGGTTGCAGAGCTTAAATAAAGTTGGCTTAACACATCACCTAGACGAGCTGATAAACGCTCTTTACGTTTTAATGAGCCGCCTAATACCGCCATTGAAATATCTGACATTAAAGCAATATTGGCACTGTAACGGTTCAGTTTTTGGTAATAACCTTTAATTTGGTCGTGAATGATGCCGTTAAAATTGTCATCACTTGGTACAGCATAATCGGAACCTCGGCCATCCGTTAGGCCAAGCCAGAAGCTACGTACTGCATTACTCATGCTAAAGCCAATATGACCAAACACCGCACTATCAAAGCGTGATAGGGCATTTTTCTCGTTTGAATGCGCCGCTTCCATCTCTTCTAATACATAAGGATGGCAGCGAATTGCACCTTGCCCATAAATGATCATAGAACGAGTCAGAATATTGGCACCTTCTACAGTGATAGCAATCGGTGCGCCCTGGTAACCACGGGCTAAAAAGTTCGCCGGTCCCATACAGACACCTTTACCGCCAGCGATATCCATGGCATCAATCAAGGCGCGTTGTCCGCGGTGAGTACAGTGGTATTTCACAATAGCTGAAATAACCGATGGTTTCTCACCAAGATCAATACCGGCAACGGTTAATTGACTGGCTGCATCCATCACATAAGCATTGCCGGCAAGACGCGCTAATGGCTCTTCAATACCTTCCATGTGGCCGATAGGCTGCTTAAATTGGCGGCGAATACGGGCATAAGCACCGGTTGTCAATGCGGCTGTTTTGGTGCCACCGGTAGAGTTAGAAGGTAGAGTGATACCACGACCCACCGATAAACATTCCACTAGCATACGCCAGCCTTGGCCTGCCATTTCTGGTCCGCCGATGATGTAGTCTAGTGGGACAAAAATATCGTTACCTTGAGTTGGACCATTTTGGAATGGCACATTTAAAGGGAAATGACGACGACCAATTTTCACGCCTTTAGTATCGGTTGGAATTAAAGCACAAGTGATACCGATATCTTCTTGGTCACCGAGTAGTCCATCAGGGTCGCGAAGTTTGAAGGCTAAACCAAGTACGGTTGCGACAGGCGCCAGCGTGATATAACGTTTATTCCATGTTAGGCGCATACCAAGCACTTCTTTGCCTTGCCAATCACCTTTGCACACAATACCAAAATCAGGAATCGCACCAGCATCAGAACCTGCTTCAGGGCTCGTTAAAGCAAAACATGGGATTTCTTTACCTTCGGCTAAGCGAGGTAGGTAATGATCTTGCTGCTCCTTAGTGCCGTAGTGTTGCAATAATTCACCAGGCCCCAATGAGTTTGGTACGCCAACCGTTGAAGATAATACGCCTGACACGCCAGTGAGTTTTTGTAGTACTACAGATTGAGCGTAAGCAGAAAACTCTAAGCCGCCATATTTTTTCTTAATGATCATGGCGAAGAATTTGTGATCTTTAAGGTATTGCCAAATTTCTGGTGGTAGGTCGGCTAATTCATGAGTGATTTCAAAGTCATTAGCCATGCGACAAACTTCATTTACTGGTCCATCAATAAAGGCTTGTTCTTCATCATTTAATTTTGGTGCTTGAATGTCAGATAGTTTTTTCCAATCCGGCTTACCTTTAAATAATTCTGCTTCCCACCATACGGTGCCAGCATCGATCGCTTCTTTTTCGGTCTGAGACATTGCCGGTAAAATTTGACGGAATACCTTGAGTGCAGGCTTACTGAATAATGAACGACGAATTTGTGGAATCGCCACTAACGCCGAAAGAATAACAAACACGCCGAATAAAATTGGGGATAGCCCGCCAAGTAAGGTTGAAATCAGCAGGACTGCCGCCATCGCCCCAATGGTTATCGACTGAGAGCGGCGGTGGTATAAACAAAAACCGAATACGACAAGCGTAACGATTAGGGTAAGTAGGGTGATCATCTTTGTCTTCCTTATTATGATGAGTGATAAAGCCACACTTTTTTATAACGAAAAGTTAAGTGGTCGTACCAGATGAATTCATTGTAGCCATCTTGTTGAGGAAATGTAAAAGGTCAATGTGGTTGAAAAGTGATCTCAAGCATAAAATGAATGTTTTAAATAGGTGTTTATATTTTATTGGAGTGGTTCGTTTTCTAACTATCTTGTAAGAGTAGTATCGAATGGCGGTTTCTTTCTTATATAAATAATGCTTACAGAAATCATGGATCCTTCTTACGAAAATATTTCATCCAATGGGTGACAGGTCTCGTTCTTTGTAGGTAAACTCAAGCTTTATAGGTAAACTCAAGATTGATAACTATTCAAAATAAGGGAATCTCCCATGTACCAAGATTTGATTCGAAGTGAACTCACAGAAGCTGCTCAAGTACTCAACGCTTTTCTAAGTGATGATAAAAATCTTCAAGATATTGAAGCGGCGGCTAAACTGATAGCGGATTCATTTAAGCAAGGTGGCAAAGTGTTGTCTTGTGGTAACGGTGGCTCGCACTGTGATGCGATGCATTTTGCTGAAGAATTAACGGGACGCTACCGTGAGAACCGCCCGGGTTACCCTGGGATTGCTATTTCGGATCCAAGCCACCTTTCTTGCGTCAGTAACGATTTTGGCTATGAATTTGTTTTCTCGCGTTACCTTGAAGCGGTAGGACAAAAAGGCGATGTGCTATTTGGCCTTTCTACCTCGGGGAACTCTGGCAATATCTTAAAAGCGATGGAAACGGCTAAGCAAAAAGGCATGAAGACGGTTGCTTTAACGGGTAAAGACGGCGGTAAAATGGCAGGTATTGCTGATGTGGAAATTCGTGTTCCTCATTTTGGTTATGCTGACCGTATTCAAGAAGTCCACATTAAAATTATCCATATCGTGATCCAATTGATTGAAAAAGAGATGGAAAAGTAACTTCCTATCTTTAAGCTTGTAAAGGAATGATGAATGTGTGAATTGCTCGGTATGAGTGCCAATGTCCCAACCGACATTTGCTTCAGTTTTACCGGATTAATCCAACGTGGTGGAAAAACTGGCCCTCATCGTGATGGCTGGGGGATCACTTTTTATGAAGGTAAGGGGTGTCGTAATTTTAAAGATCCGAAACCGAGCTGCCATTCTAAAATTGCCGAGCTAGTACAAAGCTATCCTATAAAAAGTTGCGCGGTGATTAGTCATATACGTCAGGCTAATCGAGGTGAGGTGAATTTAGAAAATACTCATCCATTTACTCGTGAGCTGTGGGGGAAGAATTGGACGTTTGCCCATAATGGTCAATTGAGTGGCTACCAAGATTTAGATACCGGTCGCCATCGTCCAATTGGAGAAACCGATAGCGAGTTGTCGTTTTGTTGGATTTTAAAGCAGCTTGAAAACCGTTACCCAGAACCTCCACATTCTCGTCAAATGCCAGAGATCTTTCAGTTTATTGCTCAATGTTGTGATGAGTTGAAAAAGTTAGGCGTGTTTAACATGCTGTTGAGTGATGGCGAATATGTGATGATGTACTGCACCAACAATCTTCATTGGATAACAAGACGAGCCCCCTTTGGTAAAGCGACATTAATTGATGAAGAAGTCAGTATCGACTTTCAAGAAGAAACCACGCCCAATGATGTGGTTTCTGTGATTGCCACTCAACCGTTAACCGATAACGAACGCTGGCATAAAATGAAGCCGAGTGAATATGGCGTATTTCATTTTGGTGAGCTGATTTTAGATAATAGTTTAGATTTGATTGATGAGCCGTTTGCGTAAAAGGTCATTGGGTTCCTAGACCCTAGTTTCAAGGAAAAGCAATGAGTTGTACTCTGAAGCATAGTGTCATCCTGAAAAGCGACGAAGGAGCGCAGTTCAGGATCTCCTCAAGTAATATTGAGTATAAATAATGCAGGAATATTATCGATACAAATGAAGCGATTTTAAACTTTCTTTGTAACTTGCAACACTACTCTTCGGCGTATCCATGTAGCCCTAATGGCTGACCATCCAAATAAGCTTGCTGTTGTTTCATCTCTAATCGGCCTTCAATAAACCATTTAGTGACAAGAGGGTAGATTTGGTGTTCTTGAATCAGGACTCGTTTTGCTAAATCATCGGCAATGTCATCTTCAAAAACAGGCACTTTGGCTTGTAGAATAACGGGGCCACCATCGAGCTCTTCAGTAACAAAGTGAACGCTGGTGCCATGTTCATTATCGCCAGCATCAATGGCTCGTTGATGAGTATGTAAGCCTGAGTATTTAGGAAGTAGAGAAGGGTGGATGTTCAGCATTTTGCCTAAGTAGTGTTCTACAAAGTTACTGCTGAGAATTCGCATGTAACCGGCAAGAATAATTAAATCAGGTTGATAGGTGTCGATTTGCTGCATCAATTCAGTGTCAAAAGCCAAACGATCGGGCTTTCCATCTGAATTTAGAAAGTCTTGCGCGGAAAGGGAGTGAGCTGCGATTGAATGATTTTTTGCACGCTCTAAACCATAAGCTTCAGCTTTGTTTGAAAACACTGCCGTGACTTTGGCTTGAATTTGTTCGGATTCACAAGCATCGATAATGGCTTGTAGGTTGCTTCCATTACCTGAAACTAATACAACGATATTTTTCATACATTCCTTGCCAAATAAGAACAGCCGAAAGTCAATTTGACTTTCGGCTGTTTGCTTATTTAATTTCCACTTGCTCTTCACCAGCTTCAGCTGTCGCTACTTGACCGATGATCCAAGCGTTTTCGCCTTCAGCATTAAGTAGTTCTACCGCGGCTTGCGCTTGATCTTGTGGAAGTGCCACAATCAGGCCAACACCACAGTTGAACGTGCGGTACATCTCGTAGGTTTCAACATTACCTTTTTGTTGCAACCAAGAGAAAATGGCCGGCCATTCCCAACTGTTACCATCGACCACAGCTTTAGTGCCTTTTGGTAATACACGTGGGATGTTTTCCCAGAAACCGCCGCCAGTAATATGAGAAATCGCATGGATATCATGCTTTTCAATCATTTTAAGCGCTGATTTGATGTAAATCTTCGTTGGTTCGATAAGGTGTTCACCGATCGTACGACCGTTTAAGTCTTCATTTAAATCAGCTTGAGACACTTCAAGGATCTTACGAATAAGTGAATAGCCATTTGAGTGAGGGCCACTTGAACCTACCGCGATTAAAGCGTCACCAGCTGCAACTTTTGTGCCATCGATAACATCTGCTTTTTCGACTACGCCAACACAGAAGCCGGCAACATCGTAGTCTTCGCCTTCATACATGCCAGGCATTTCAGCAGTTTCACCACCGATTAAAGAACAGCCAGCTTGGATACAACCTTCACCGATGCCAGTTACCACTTCTGCTGCGGTATCAACATCTAGTTTGCCTGTTGCGTAGTAGTCTAGGAAGAAAAGAGGTTCTGCACCTTGAACGATTAAATCATTCACACACATGGCGACAAGGTCGATACCAATGGTGTCGTGTTTTTTCATATCCAAAGCCAGACGCAGTTTCGTTCCAACACCATCTGTGCCAGAAACTAAAAGCGGCTGCTTGTATTTGGTTGGTAGCTCACATAATGCACCAAAGCCACCGATGCCGCCCATAACTTCAGGGCGACGAGTGCGTTTTACCACACCTTTAATTTTATCGACTAATGCATTACCTGCATCAATATCAACACCAGCGTCTTTATAGCTTAGAGAAGAATTGTTACCACTCACGGGGATATCCTCGCCTTTGATTTGATTGGATGTGAAAAACGGGGGTATTCTAACAGGGGATGAAGTGAAAAGGAAAACGTTTGCGTCAGTTTTTTTTGCTCCATTTATTCTTGCTGAAACTCGCTTCTTGAAGTTACTTGGGTATATAATTCTCTTGTTTGTCAAAATTAAGCACGGAGTTGGACATGAAAGTCGTAGAAGTTAAACACCCACTGGTTAAGCATAAGCTTGGTCTCATGCGCGAAAGCGATATCAGCACCAAACGTTTCCGCGAATTAGCAACGGAAGTGGGCAGTTTACTCACTTATGAAGCGACCTCTGATTTTGAAACAGAGAGAGTGACCATTAAAGGTTGGAATGGCCCGGTTGAAATTGACCAAATTAAAGGCAAAAAAGTCACCGTTGTACCGATCCTTCGTGCTGGTTTAGGTATGATGGATGGCGTACTTGAGCACATGCCAAGTGCTAGGATTTCTGTTGTTGGTGTATATCGTGATGAAGAAACACTAGAGCCAATTCCATACTTTAACAAATTAACCTCTAACATTGATGAGCGCATTGCTCTCGTTGTCGACCCCATGTTAGCAACAGGCGGCTCGATGATTGCAACGATTGACTTACTAAAAGAGCAGGGTTGTAACCACATTAAAGTATTAGTACTAGTCGCTGCGCCAGAAGGCATTGAAGCTCTAGGGAAAGTCCACCCAGATATTGAGCTATATACTGCTGCGATTGACGAAAAACTGGATGATAAAGGCTATATCGTTCCTGGGTTAGGCGATGCTGGTGATAAGATCTTCGGTACTCAATAAGCTTAATCTAGCTTTAATGTTTGAGGGCTAGGGAATTTATTTACGAAAAGCGACTCTATTAAATGGAGTCGCTTTTTTGTGTCTACTGATACGAAGAAAAATGTATACGTTTCATGTATTATTAGCGGCTTAATATATACCCAAGTAACTTATGTATTAAGTAACTTAGGTATAAAGAGTGTGGTGTTACTACACGGAATGATGTCTGAATAAAAAAAACAGGTCTGTTATGCGTTATCTTGTTATCCCCCTTGTTGCTTCAATTTTATTTCCATTAACGACGGTCGCCAAAACGACGGTTGATGTATACCACGCTGAAGTTGTGTTAAGTAATGAAAAAAATGCACGCTCAATCGCATGGGGAGAAGGTCTCGAGCAGGTGTTAATTAAAGCATCGGGTAATGTCAATATTGCTGATAATGAGGTCGTAAAAAAAGCCATGCGCGATGGTTCTGATTATTTGGCTAAATTTGAATATAGCACGCTAAATGGTGAAAAAAGCTTAGATATGCAGTACAGCCCCAAGCAAGTCAGTGCCTTGTTATCGCAAGCCAATGCTTCGGTTTGGCCTAAAGAGCGTGAGAATGTTTTAGTTTGGTTGGTGCAAGATGACAATGTTGAGCGTCAAGTAGGTTGGGAGCAATCTGGATTAGATTCCGTATCTGCTTTGCAAACGGCCGCGCAGCAGTCAGGGCTTCCCATCACTTTGCCAGTGGGTGATATGGATGATTTAACTAAAATTTCTGCGCCAGATTTATGGGGCGGTTTTCCAGAGCCACTTGCCGCTGCTAGTGTTCGTTATCCGGCAGATTCAGTACTCGTGCTAAAAGTGGTGGCTGATGGAGCATCTTCAGAAGTCAATTGGCAGCTTTATGATATGGCGCCTGACAGTATTACCTCTTCGCCTCAATCAGCTGTTACAGGTGTTGAAAGTGGCGATGTAGCTCAAGCAATAGATAAAGCCATTGACCGAGTTAGTGCTTACTACGCTAAGAAAAACAAACCAACCGGTAAGCAAGTGGCGGATGATGCGCTATGGGCTCATTTCTCTGGCATCCAATCGGCTCAATCTTTCTTTAATTTAGAGCGTTCTTTACTTGATTTAGAGAGTGTTGCAACAGTACAGGTGCACTCGATTCAAGGTGCGAATGTAACATTCAATATTCAACTATTAAGCAATAAAGCGGAATTTGAAAAGCAAGTCTCAGGATTAAAAGGAATAGAGCAAACACAAGCGCCTGTGGACTCTGCAAAAGTGGCAGAACAAGCGGCTGCAGAGCAGTTAGCGCAAGCGGATGATACTCAGCAAGGCAACCAGGCTACAGGGCAAGAAGTAGAGCAAGAAACAGATGCGATTGATCCAGAGAGCTCAGAGTCAGAAGAAAAAACAGTTGATGAACAATTGCCAGCCGATCAGCAGTTGTGGTTTAACTTATAAAATAAGGTAGACATAACCAGATCACCTGGATATAACAAAGGGAGCCAAGTTCCAAGTTGGCTCCCTTTGTTAGCGTGTTAATTAGTTCAGTGACTAATTGATAACTTAAAGCGCGGTTTCTAGCACTTTACGTGAACGGGCAATATCAATTGAACCGTGCTCACCTAGTTTTGTCATGCCATGTGCTTCTAAGCTTGCAATGGCAGTATCAACGTCGGCTTGTGCAAGGTCGATTTCACCAAGAGAAACTGGAGTCTTCATTTGGCTGAAGAATTGTTTCGTTTTCTCAATCGCCGCATCAATACGAGCATCATCAGAACCTTCAGTGATATTCCAGATACGCTCTGCATATTGTAGTAATTTCGCTTTTTTCTCTTCGCGACATACACTCATTACCGCAGGGAGTACGATGGTTAAGCTACGGCCGTGGTCTACACCGAAGTTACCTGTTAGTTCGTGACCAATCATGTGGGTCGCCCAGTCTTGAGGAACACCAACACCGATTAGGCCGCTTAGTGCTTGAGTTGCTGCCCACATAACGTTAGTACGAGCTTCGATATCTTGTAGATTATCAATTAATTTTGGACCTTCTTCAATTAAGGTAAGTAGAATACCTTCCGCGAAACGGTCTTGGATTTTTGCGTTAACTGGGTAAGTTAAGTATTGCTCCATAACATGCACAAAGGCATCAACCACACCGTTAGAGGTTTGACGCTCAGACAGGCTTAATGTGGTTTGTGGATCTAACACTGCAAATTGAGGGCGAACTAGCGGGTTCATAAATGCTAATTTTTC
This sequence comes from Vibrio litoralis DSM 17657, assembly GCF_000426765.1. Classification (GTDB taxonomy): domain Bacteria; phylum Pseudomonadota; class Gammaproteobacteria; order Enterobacterales; family Vibrionaceae; genus Vibrio; species Vibrio litoralis. Next base: position 226,287 of record NZ_KE384566.1, read on the forward strand.
TTTACCACGAGTAACCACGGCACCAATATTAGTTTCAGAACCGGTTGCCGGTAGGGTTAAGATACAACCTAAAGGTAGCGCACTGTTCACTTCAGCACCTTTGGCTAAAATATCCCAAGTATCACCTTCAAAACCAACCGCCGCAGAGATGAACTTAGTGCCATCAACCACTGAGCCACCGCCAACAGCAAGTAGGTAGTCAAAGCCTTCGGCACGGATTTTTTCCACCGCTTTCATTAAAGTGTCGAATTGTGGGTTTGGCTCGATTCCAGAGAATTCATCCCAAGTATGATCTTTAAGCGCAGCAACCACTTGGTCATAAACACCGTTGCTTTTGATTGAACCGCCACCGTATGTCACCAGAATTTTTTTGTCTTTAGGAATGCTATTGGTGATTGCTGAGATTTGACCTTGGCCAAAGTGAATTTGAGTCGTATTTTGATAGCTAAAATTGTTCATTTGTTGCTCCAGAGTAAATCGTCGCTTTTGCGTGAAAGCGACGTTATTGAATTTAAATTGTGTTCAGAATGATGATTTTTTATTACAGTTTAATGAGCATCTTACCGATGTTCTCACCTTTAAATAATCCAAGGAAAGCATCAGGGGTAGCTTCGATACCTTCACGGGTCGTCTCTTTCCAGCTGATTTTTCCTTGCTCAACCCATTGAGTTAATTGCGCCACGTAGCTTGGATAATGTTCCCAGTGATCAGAGACAATGAAGCCTTGAATGCGTAGGCTCTTCTTGACGATGTTAGCCAGGTTATTTGGGCCCGCTTTAGCATCTTCTAGGTTATACAAATCAATCATGCCGCAGACACTCATGCGTCCATAACGATTTAATAAATTTAATGCGGCTTCTAAGTGATCACCACCAACATTCTCGTAGCATACATCAACACCTTGTGGGCAATGTTCTGCGAGTGCGGCTTCAAACTCTGCGGCGTTGTTATAATCTTTGTAATTGATGACGCCATCGACACCAAGTGATTTTAACCATTCCACTTTTTCAGCACTGCCAGCACTACCAATAACACGGCAACCTTTTAATTTAGCAAATTGACAGACTAGGCTACCGACCGCACCTGAAGCAGCAGAAACTAATACGGTTTCGCCTTCTTTCAGTTCGCCAATAATATTCAAACCAACCCAAGCGGTTAAGCCTGGCATGCCAGCAACACCAAGGAAGCTTTGGTCGGGTAGTGTAGTCTGTGGCAGCTTTTGTACCATTTCACCGGTTGAGACGGCGTATTCACGCCAACCAAGCATGCTGTTAACTTTATCGCCTACTTGAAAGTCTGGGTGTTTTGATTCAATCACTTCACCAATCGCAGAACCTTGCATTAATTCGCCAAGTTGAAATGGCGGTACATAACTTTCGGCATCGGTCATTCTGCCACGCATATAAGGGTCAACGGATAACCAAAGATTTTTAATGATGAATTGGCCTTCAGCGATATCTGTAATCGTTTCGGTTTGTAACTCAAAACACTCTTGAGTAGGCATGCCCGCTGGACGTTGTTTTAAAGCGTAACCTTTACTTTCAATATGCATTGGAACCTCTATCGTGGAGTTGACTGAAATTTTATGCTGTTAGAATAGCGAGAAAGGTAATATATTCCTAATGCATAATGATAATTACCAAAATGAGCTAAAGTCATATCATGAATAAGCTAAATCAAGTCGACTTAAATTTATTGGTCGCATTACAAGCCTTGATTCGTACCAAGAGTGTTACCAAAGCAGCTTTGCAACTTAATATCACGCAGTCAGCAATGAGCCGAACTTTGCAACGTTTACGTCATCAGTTTGGTGATCCGTTATTTGTACGAACTAAAGGTGGCTTATTACCTACCGAGCGTACGATTGAAATGTCGACGTCATTGGATTGCTTATTGCAGCACGCAGAGACTTTACTCAACCCAGCGGCTTTTGAACCTAAGCAAGCCAATACACATTTCACTTTAATGATGAGTGATTTTTTCTCGCAAGTTTTCATGCCACCTGTTTACAAAACATTATTTGAGCAAGCACCGGGCGTGTCATTGACGTGTTTAAATCGTCAGCCAGATATGATGGAAAAATTATCACTTGGTGAGGCTGATTTAAGTTTTAGTAGTGATGTACAAAAACCGCAAGCTGATATTTATGCGCAGGCTCTTGGCCCCGATCGTTTAGTTACCATGGTGAGAAAAGGGCATCCCTTAGCCCGTCAGCCTTTAACGTTAGATGCTTATTGTAATAGTGTTCATGCCTTGATTAGTATGGGGGGCGATCGTGCAGGGGCGATTGATTTGGCGTTAGCAAAAATTGGTCGTAAACGTAACGTGGTATTGCGAATGCCACATTTTACCGCTGCGCCTTACGCTATTGAACAAAGTGATTTATTGCTGACCTTACCGGGGTGTTTGGCGAGAAAAATGGCAGAGCATTTAGATGTGGTGGTGATGGATACTCCGGTAGACACGCCGACATATCAATATTACATGGTGTGGCATGCTAGGCAGCATAATAACCTAGCACACCGCTGGCTTAGAACCGAAGTTCAGACGGTGTTATCTCAAGCTTTTTCTGAATAATTATACCCGTCGTACTTGAAGCTGCAGCTTTGTTGCCGGCGTTCATTCTCCCCAATCGAATAGACAAGCTATGCTCATGGGGTCTCATTCACTTGTCGCCTCACTGTAACTTCAATTACTTTGGGTATGTACTATTTGTTTGAACCTTCATATTTGGCTTTTTCTTGCTTTTCTACTTCAGAAAGACGCGTCAGTTTAAGGCCAAGCGCTTTACCTTTGTGGCGAGCATAAAGAATATTGGCTACAAAATTAATGCTCGTTAGTAGGAGTTCAATGGCTGCAAGCAGACGCTCACCATTATCGATATATAAAATGGTCAGTGAGTGCAAAAAGTAGAACATTAAAATGAAGTTTGCCCAGGCGTGGGTATAGGGCTTACCTTTAATGATACCGATAAAAGGCAGCAGTAGCGGAATACACCAACCTATGGTGACTGCAGTTGAATTAAGATCGGGATGAGGGGAAATAAAACCATGCCATGCCAGTACCCATAGCAATAGTGCCAAATAGCTGAATAAAGCTAAGTAGCGAGCAACCAAGTCGCGAGAAGAAAGTGGCGATGTCGCCGGTGATTGTGTCATAAAGTCCGTTTCTTAATTTGATGAAGAGTGGAGGGATGATAAGGCTAAAGCCGCTTTTGCTAAACGTTGGCCTTGCGCAAATGCTAACTCAGTCACTTGTTTATCGAGCCCGCTATGACCTTGTTTCGATATTGAACTTGCTCCATAGGGCGTTCCACCTTTAAAGCTAGTGTGTAGATTTGGCTCTGAATAAGGGAGTCCCATTACCATCATGCCGTGATGCAATAACGGTAACATCATTGATTGCTGAGTCGTCTCTTGCCCGCCATGAGGGGACGATGATGAGGTAAACACACAAGCAGGCTTATCAATTAAATCACCAGCGATCCACAAAGAAGTGGTTTGATCCCAAAAGTGTTTCATCGCGGCGCTCATATTGCCAAACCAAACGGGGCTACCAATCGCCAGTCCAGCACATTGCTTTAACTCTGGTAATTCGATCACAGGGTCGGTAGTAGGATGATCGTCATTGGGCACAATATCCGCAACAGTACGCAATGAAGCTTGACAGTTTTCTACCGATTCTACTCCTCGGGCAATGTGGCGAGCTAACTGTTGTGTTGTACCATGTCGACTATGGTACAACACGATAATGCTGACGGTTCTAGCGGAGTGTGTCATAGGATTTCAAGCACTTGCTCTGGTGGACGGCCATGACGAGCTTGATCATTGGCGACGACTATAGGGCGTTCAATCAGCTTTGGATTTTCAACCATCGCGTTAAACAGGTCATCATCACTCAAAGCTTCATCGGCTAAGTTTAGTGATTTATAACTATCTTCTTTGGTGCGCATCATATCGCGAACATTGGTTAAGCCTAGTTGTTTAAACAGCGTTTTTAGCGTGGCAACATCAGGTGTTTCATCAAGATATTTTACTACTTGTGGCTCAATACCTTGGTTGGTTAATAGCTCTAATGTTTGGCGGCTTTTTGAGCAGCGGGGATTGTGATAAATAACGACAGTCATGAAATATCCTTATGAAAATAAATTATTGTAGGGCAGCAAAACGTTGTTGTTCAATACGTAACTGATCAATACGAGCATCGTATCTTGCTTGTTGTAGGCTGCCTAATTTGGCTAATTGGCTTGCCCGGGTGTAGTTGCTAATTGCTTTATTCCAATTGGCGCGCAGTGCAAATATTTCACCTTCAGAGGCAAGTTGTTCCGGCTCATTGGCTACATTGCGGTTTGCATCAGCTAATAGAGACCATCCCACCGTTTCATCTGGGTGAGAATGAGTATACTTTTGTAAAATGTTTATCGCTTCTTTATTACGGTTTGCTTCGATAAGAATATTGGCATAGTTAATGGTTAATACTTGATTGCCCGGTTTTCTTTCGAGGCCTTTTTTAAGCAAGGTTAGCGCCTTGTCATACAGTTTTTTATGAATGTATAAGTCAGATGCGGCATCAAGAAAAAAGTTATTGTAGGGATCGCTGGCCAGTAGTCGAGTTAAGATGGATTCGGCTTGTTTGATTTTTCCACTATCCATATAAACCAAAGCTTGGCCGTACTCTAAGGTTGGCTTTATCATTGGGCTGGCTTTTTGAAGTCTACGCTCAAACCAATCGAGAGATTGAGCGGAATCGATATCAGCATAGCGGGCGATCACCCGCGCTTTAGCAAGATGGAAACTGATGGAAATAGGTGGGTTTACTCTAGGGTAACGACCCGCTCTATCTCTTGCTTCAGTTAGACGAGCTTTAGGTAAGGGGTGGCTAAGTAACATCGGCGGTGGTGTACTCGCATAGCGATACTGATCGGCTAAGTGACCAAAGAAGTCGGGCATGCCTTCAGGATCAAAACCGGCTCTAGCTAATGTGGCAATACCAAAGCGGTCAGCTTCTTGTTCATTGGAGCGCGTGTAGTTAATACTGGCTTGCATTGAACCTGCGGTAGTGGCGTTAATCGCAGCAATACCTGCTTCTGGAGAGGCGATGGCAAGTAATAACGAACCCACTAATGCAGCAATAGTTAATGGTGTACGACGCGCTTGATCTTCCATTCGTCTTGCAAGATGTCGTTGGGTGATATGTGATATTTCGTGCGCAAAAACCGAAGCAAGTTGGCTTTCATTGTTGGCGTGAAGAAATAAACCAGTATTGGCAACCACGTACCCACCAAAAAAAGCGAAGGCGTTAACGCTACGATCACGGATCAAGTGGAAATGAAAAGGGGTTTTGACATCATTAGCATTGGCAACCAGCTGGTGGCCTAACGAGGTGATGTACTCATCCATCACTGGGTCACTAATAATTGGACTGGTGCTGCGCAAAATTCTCATATAAGCATCGCCATACTCTAATTCTTGAGCAATGGTCAATGTGCCTGCTGCAGCGGTACCTATATCCGGTAAGTCTTGCTGTGCATAGGCGATAGGTTGTACGCATAATAAAGCCGAAAGACATAAGCATGCGGTAGTGCGAAAAAATTGGCGCATATCGTTAAGCAACATCCATTATTATTTACAGCTAAGGGGATTATTTGTTTGTGGTATAAGACCCTAGACGATTAGCTTGGTTTCTTTTTTACGGAAAGTATTTATACTCGCTCATGATTAATAACTCTATCATAAAGGTTGTCTGGCAGAATGAAAGTAGAGTGTCTTGATTTACGATCTCAGCGCTGCCCAATGGCACTATTGTTAGCCAAACGAAAAAGTGCTGAATTGTTGAACCAGCAATCACTAACCATCTTATCGAATGACACTGCATCGATTAACGATATGATTCGATATTTTAACCAAGCCTCGTATTCAGTAACAGTACAACAGCATAATGACGAATGTACTTTGTTAGTAACGAAAAAGGAATCAAATTGAATGTTTGAAATGATAGTTCGTTGGTATAAAAAACGATTTTCTGATCCACATGCAGTGAGCTTAGTGGCGATTTTATTATTTGGTTTTATTACGATTTACTTTTTTGGGCATTTAATTGCGCCATTCTTGGTCGCTATTGTGTTGGCGTATTTGTTAGAGTGGCCAGTAAACCGTCTATCTAAAGCGGGGTTACCTCGGCTTGCTAGTGTTCTTATAGTTGTGAGTGCTTTCATTGGCTTGATGTTGTTAGCTTTTTTTGGCCTAGTACCAACTATTTGGCGACAGATTGCTAGCTTACTTAATGATATGCCGGGCATGTATACCACCTTCCAAAGTTATATTGCGAGCTTACCACAGCGTTATCCAGACATAGCGGATGTCCAAGTCATTGAAGTGATCATGCATAACGCTCAAAATAAAATAATCGGTATGGGCGACACCATTTTACGTGGCTCAATGGCTTCATTACTGAGTTTGGCGACTCTAGGGGTTTACCTAGTACTCGTGCCTTTATTGATTTTCTTTTTATTGAAAGATAAATCAGAGCTTATGGCGGCGTTCAGTGGGGTGTTACCACAAAATCGCCGCTTAGCCACTAAAGTGTGGGATGAAATGCACAACCAAATCTCCAACTATATTCGCGGTAAAGTCGTGGAGATTGTGATCGTTGGTGTGGCAACTTACATTGTATTCTTGGTGTTTGGATTACGTTATCCTGTACTACTAGCCGTTGCGGTCGGTTTTTCCGTGCTTATCCCTTATATTGGTGCAGTGGCGGTTACCGTCCCAGTTGTATTGGTCGCACTATTCCAGTGGGGATTGGTGCCTCAATTTTATTGGTTAGTGATCGCTTATGGCATTGTTCAAGTGCTCGATGGTAATGTGCTGGTACCAGTGTTGTTCTCGGAAGCGGTTAATTTACATCCAGTTGCTATCATAGTAGCGGTATTAGTCTTTGGTGGCTTATGGGGTTTTTGGGGAGTATTCTTTGCCATTCCATTAGCCACATTAGTCAAAGCTGTTTGGCATGCGTTACCAAGTAACGAAACAAATAATGAGCCACCTACAGAGTCAGTATAGTAAATTAACGGCAATTACTGAGATCTAGTCATTGAAAAACGCCCAGATATCATCAAATATCTGGGCGTTTTAGTGTGTCTACTTCGTTACTTATCTAAAGCGATTAAGCATTGTCATTTAGGTAGTTAAGTACGACTTCATGATGATCTTTGGTTTTAAACTTATTAAATACATGTTCAATCGTGCCATTTTCATCAATTAAGAAGCTAATACGGTGCAAGCCATCGTAGACTTTGCCCATAGATTTTTACCCTTGGAAATTTTATGAGACAAAATTTTTGACATTTATTAACAAATTGTATCTTTAACAGTGAGTTAGGTTAATAATTTTTCTTTTTGAACCTCAATTATAGCAACTGTCATAATTTTTTGTAAATCGGGCTGATTTTGACACTTTTCCAAGCGCAAACTTGTCATAAAAACTAAGGCGTTGCTATAAGTTGAAGTTGATAGTCATTACGATGGGATCGCTTGGTGATCACATATACACTTGTCACCTAACTCACCTCTGGACAAAAACGTTTCAGCGACTTTGCTAATTTAGCATTTAACGGATTACCTCAGGTATAGCGATACAGCCCAATATGATAGGCAAAGTACCTATTCACATTACCATATTCGCTGCACTCACAGCTACGTGTAACGGTGATAGAGAATTAAAGCCATAATAATCGCTAATATTCGCTGATGAGCTTCTTCCATATCATCAAAATGGTCTTGACCAAAACGTCTTGCTGCTTCTACACGCCCCGCCGCTGCCAAAACTAGGTTCCTCGCATTTTCATCATGGAAACCACCATCTTGCAATAAAATTTGATAGCTTCTACCGATCCAAATCTGACCCTGCTTGTAGATACCAGAGTTTTCAAAATCCCTAGTTTTTTTTACAACAATATCCTCATTGTCATGATAGTTATCGGGGATACAGCATCCTCCCATTTCTTCAATCAACATATTAAGTTCATAAGCAAAGCTATCTGACTCAGGCTTGTACTCTTCACTCGCTGAGTACCAACTTAATTCCCAATAGGGGCGAATATGGGACAATGGGCGTAGTACCATTTGATCAAGAAAATCGCTGTTTTTGAAAAAAAACTTCATAACCCCCTTCCTTTTGCGAATGTGTAATAGCCTATCTATTTTTAGAAGCGGTGGTAAAGAACAATAGAGAGGATTATACATAGCATTTTTCGGTGACCATTTTCCATAAAATCAATATGATACTGACTACGGCCAAGTGCAGATTTGACTCTACCTGCCGATGCTAATATCAACTCTGATTGTTCGAAATCCTCGAAGCCGCCTTGCTCAAGAATTATTCTCTATTCCTCACCAACCCAAAAACGTTCCTTTTTCTCGATGTTTGCCCAAGAGTTTTGGCTAAAGTTGTTAGCAACCTTGTCTTCATGTCTGTGGTAATTAACAGGAGGCTCAACGGAAGAAATTTCCAATATTAGCTCATTAAGCTCTTTCGCGAAGGAGTCTTCCTCCTCAATATACTTTAACTCTGCATCGTCCCAATAAAGATCCCAGTTAGACCTGATATGCTCTAATGGTTGAAGAACCAACTCGCGTATATACTCACTATCATCAAAAAAAGATTTTATTTGAAAGTTCAAATCGAACTCCTATAGCAGCAAGCTACTTGAATTTCGATACGGGCACTTTTAATGCCCGCATACCTAAGGACTATCTACTAAATAGACTCAAAACTCATGGAAAACGCTCTGTATTTCATCAATGAACGTATGTATCTCGCCCTTGACGATTCTTTCCATGTTTTTTCAAGTTCAGATCCTAGCCGTTGGGATAGAACATCAGGGACTTCACCACACTCCTCGACTAAACTATTAAGCATAATAATCGAGGTGGCTTTTTTTACTTGATCAGATAGGATTTTCTCGGAAGTTTCCTCGCCATACTTTTCCTGAGTAAATTTCAAGTTACCATCGCTATTTTTATAGCAAATCCCCAAATTCACTAAATCAGTAATTGAATTTCTTACACCTTTAGATTCGAAGTCAATCGTGTTGTCATTTTTGATTCTATTTATCAATTCAATGACGTTATCACAAGTGCTAGCACCCAAGAATAAGCCACCTTTGCCCCTAGAAACTACCACCCCAAAATCTGGAGAGTAATCGTCTTTATAAACTCTTATCTTGTTTCCAACCTTACTCAGCAAACCAGCGTATCTTAACCAAGCGGATATGCGAGTTAAATAGCCTCTTGGAGCTTCATTTTGTTTGTTCGAATATGTTTTATTCAATTCATTTTGTAGATCTGAGTCAGCAAGCAGCTCTTTGCCGCTTTCTTTTTGTAATTCAATTAGTTGATTAAAGACTACATGTCCGAGCATGTGACTGCGGACTTTTTCTGGAACTTCTCTATGACTTTGAAGTGCTTTAATATCGTTGCCGCTAACCTTTGTAATCAATGAGAATGATTGCAGATCCATTAATATGTTCGTTAATGTTCCTTTCTTATACTTTGTAGCAGAGAGGAGTTCATTAAACGAGATTGTGGAGTCTTCAGGAATGCAACTTAACGTTTTTGTTGCCATACCTATCATTGAAGCTGGCATGTAGCCCCATGAAATCAAAGGGGTTTCCTTGGATGTTAAATAATCTCGAAATACATCCCAATAGACGGATACCTTTTCGCCCGTTCTCACGAGCAGCCTGTCTGAAAGCAGCCTGCCTACTGTTTCTTCGCCAAACTCTCTAGCTACTTCATACCTATCGACAGGCGAGTTGTGAGCGACAAAACGTAAACATTCGTTTTGTTTATCGGAGCGCTCAAGGTCTTCATCAAACAACGTCTTAATTTGCATTTGTGTTATCAAAAGTTCTTCTTGGGATACACCTTCTTTAATCTTCCTGAACAGGTGAATACATAACTTTTTGAGAAGCCAAGGTAGTCCTTGAGCTTGCTGGATCAATCTTCCTTTTAATGCCTTGTTTAGTGATATTTCCAAACGTTTCTCAAACGTCTGTATCATTTTGGATGCATCGCTCTCATCAAAAAGGCTTAGCTTTTTATCAACCCTATGATCTCGAAGGTCATTCCATAAACCATAAGCTGGATTATCATCCCCAAGGAAGATGCCATTTCTCCAAGAGAAGCCGACAACAAGATTACATTTTTCAGAAGAGACATCTAAACCAAATCGTTTAAATGAATTGAACAGAGCAAACAATTCCTCTTTCATAAATACTTCTTCGAACTGGTCAAAGAAGACAATCACAATTTTTTCAGATTTTTTAAGGTATTGGTCACATTCAAGAAATGCTTTTGCGCCTGTAATGTCCTCAATGTTATCTATTTGGAACGTTGTATTCAGCTCAATAAAATTAGACTTAATTGCCGCATCAAACGCTTTTGTTATAGCTTCAGATACAAACCTTGCACCTCTAGCAGAGCGGACGTCAACAGGGTATAGGAATAGCTTGTTTTTCCACTTAACATTTTTAAAGCGGTTACCTAGGTATGCGACAAGGGATGATTTACCATTTCCTGACGATCCAGTTAGTGACATTAGTCTGCAATCACTTTTTCCTGTTCGTACTGTTTCTAGAAAATCCCATATCTCTTTTTGTATAGAGTCGCGGCCAACAAAATCCTCGGGGCGACATGGTTTGTAATCCATAATGTCATCTGCGACTACTATATTACTGACAACTTCTCTGACGTGGCGAGGAGTTGACGAAGGTGTTACATCATGACTTTTATAAAGAGTGAGGCTCAAGCCTTCAAACTTACCTTCTGCCTTTAGTACCCTCTTTAATTGCTTGGTGTCGATTTCTTCGCTTAATGAGTAAGCGATTAGTTTGGAGGGCGTCCCATCTTCAACCTCTTGAAATAACCAGCAAATAGGTAATTCTGGATGTATCAACAAAGAGGCTGAAGTCACTTTAGAAGACAAATCTAAGTCGTCGAACCCTTTAACCTTCCCACATGCTTCAAGTGCTTTGAGAATTTCCTCACTCCCATAAAAAGAGTAATCAACCTCCATATCTAAGTAATCTTCATATGCTCCTTGAGCATCTTTACCTAATTTAACAGTGGAAAACAGAGCTATTGATTTAAAGCGTCCTCTTTGAGCTTGGGCGTAACATAAATCAAGGATTCCCGTGTCGATAGTTTTTCTATCGTTATAAAATTTACATTCAACATAAATATTTCTGCTAGATGGTTCGTGAGTGGCTTGAATGTCTACTTCCATCCCTGTCTTTCTAACTTCTATCCCTGTAATAGCGTATGATTGCCATCGAAGAATGTCAGCACATAGTTGCTCAAAAAAACTACCTCTCTTGGTGTTGGTATAGTTATCTGGAACACTGATTATCAAGTTCTTTTCGATTGGTAGTACGCGGGACACTGAAACCTCTCAACTTCTAGTTAAATACAAACTTAAACACACTGTAATCTATCACATATTATCATTGGTATTGAAGATGGCTGGCGTCAGGAAAGTGATATGAAACAGCAAAGGCTATTTGTCACGGTGCGAACTAAGCGCATGTCCGTTTGGATAAGTTCTAGTAAGTCAAAAGTCACAATACGGCTTGGAGGATAGCTTTGGTTCTAACTTGAAAAGGGGCAATTTCGAGTTACGCCCCCCCTTCAGCAAGGTTCTGGACAATTCCGAGTTAGAGCTTTAAATCTAATTCGTCAGTTTCGGATAAAAATTTCTATGGGTTAACGCCCAATTAAGGGGTGAGTAACGCAACACCAAAGCCCCTGCATACCACCTTAATCACTAAAACCAACGCATGCCAAAAATGCCACGCGTTACGAATCCCTCTTGAATTGTTTGTTATGCGATTTGTTCACCCACCACATCAAGAGTATAAAAAATAGTAACGCCAAAATTGATAATATTGGCATACCTTTCAGATTAATTATCGTTTCCAACTCAATTATTTTTGATTGAATAGCAGTCAAAAAGGCAAGAGTCACTGTTAAAAAGAGCATTCCTTTTTGAATTACAATTAGTTGCCGGTGTTTCAAACCATTTTCTCTATAATCACCAATTGTCGCAACTGCTTTAGGTAAAACCTGATATTGATTATTAACTTTTTCCAAATCACCTGTTGATACCAATGATTCTAGCATAAGCGCCAACCGTTTCTTAAGGCTAGTACTATCTGGATGATAAACCCATCTCGCATTAACTGTTGAAGACATAATTTTCTCAAGTGTCATAGGAGAGTTATTACTGCAATATCGTTCTACTAAATATTCCAATATCTCCATCCTATCTTTCAAAATCATTTTCGTACTTTCGAACTTGATTCTATCCTTTTCTTTTTTCCGGTCATCAAACCAACGTCTTATATATTTAAATCGAGTAACTTTGTTTACTAAGAAATCAAAACATCCAAAAAATGTAATGCCGCCTTTATTGTAAAAATGAACAATTTCCAGATCTAACTTCGAAGCTTCACAAATAGTTAGTTTGTCTTTTTCATCGAGAGAATGAGAAAATTCCCCTTGCTTTGATTTTTCTCCAAGATAGAAATTATTTTCACTATCAATAGCTTCAATAAAAAATTCTAGCTCGTTTTTTTTGGTTAGAATCAAAGCATAAGGTTTGTCATTTGGTCGGCGAGACCAGTTTTTATACTCTCTCCCAGACTTCGCTTTGTTTATGAGCTTTTTAATCAATAATTCTTGAATCAAATTGATCTCCTATCGCATAACAGCTTATTCGTGCGCATGCGCGTTTACCTCGTTGGACCTGTGAAAACGCGCACAGCTAACTATTTGTATGTAATGAACTTATCAGCATTTGACTAAATTCACCATCTGGAAAAACGCGCATGCGCGTTTCCCAAACCTATTATCTAACCTATAGGTTAGATAATTACATGATTTTAAAGGTATTTATTTGTAATGGAATGTGAAAATGCGCACGAAGTTGAGATGAAAATCGCCATGATTTCAATATGACTGTATACCCGTACAGATTTTAGGTATTTCAAAGAAGGACAACATTTGAGTGAAATGGATGAAAATTTGTAGGTGAGAAAGTCAGCATTTGACTGCACCTCAGACAACGAGTTAACTCGTTTTGGGGCATAAATGAGTTAAGGTTCTAAGTCGCTTTTGTCCTTAAGCGATGCTGCCAACACGACATGTTTTAGCAAAAATTGGGTACAACTATGCTTCAGAATCCAGAGTTGAATCTTCCAATGTGAGAATTAATGCCTCTCTTTCACTTTCACTCATGTCCGCAATGAGGCAAGCCAACTTAGCCGTCGCTTCATCCTCACAAAAAAAGTAATTAAGTGGTACACCTAATTCATTCGCGAGTAATTTCAGAGTGTTGATGTCTGGTGTGTGTTTGCCTTTCTCATATTGATTCATTCTAGGACTTGCTGAACTTTCATCCATACCTATATGAACCCCCAAAGCCTTTTGGGAGAGATTTGCATTTTTACGTGCTTGTTTAAGCCGTATTGGGATGGGGTTATTGAACGACACTTATGATTCATTTCTCTAAGCCTACATTAACTAAGATTTTCTTAGTTTTGTCTAATTCTGTATACTAAGCAATCCTTAGTTTTTATTAGTGTGAGTGAATAAATGAAACGGCCGATAAAAGTCAGTGCATTAATGCATAAATTGCTGATTGAAAAGGGAATGGATGGATTTTCTGTCATTGAAATACGAGATGCTTTTCTTTCCCTTATAGAAGAAGAGATCGATCCAATTGAGGCACGAAAGAAAGTTTATCGGCAGATCCTACACTTTGAAAAAAAGCAGTGGCTTGTTAGTGAAGGATCTGGACGAGATAAAAGGTACTTTCAAAGTGAAAAGTTTAAACTGCAATCTCAGTTAAACGGTACAAATAAAGAGTCCGATATAGAACAAAAAAACACAGCTTCAGATTATTCGGTCTTGGTGATGGAACGTAATGAATATGCGGGAGAGCTTGAAGTTACACTAAATGAAATTGATGAGTGCCGTTCGATTATTTCTCGATTCCCTGATTTAGAGAAGGAGTTGGCACCATTTCAGAAAGAGTTAAAAGATCGCTCTACTTCATTGTTAGGTAAGTTGAACGTACTTACCCATGTTATCAAGGTACTTTCTAAAGGGAGATCTTCGTGCTAAGAAAATGGCAAGCAGGATGCGCTGAAAATGCATTGAACAAATACAAGGGAAATCAACCGCATTTCTTTTGCCAAGCTACGCCTGCGGCAGGAAAAACAGTACTCGCCGCAGAAGTGGCCTCAAGGTTATTAGAAGCAGATATGATTGATCTTGTGTTGTGTTTCTCTCCGTCGCTAACCGTTTCTGATGGAATAAAAAGAACCTTTTCGCGGGTTCTCGGTTGTACATTCAATGGTGGATTAGGATCGATTGGACAATCATTAACTTATCAATCAATCCAATTCCTTAATGATGAATTTTGGAAAGCGTTACAGAATCATCGGGTATTTGTTGTCTTTGATGAAATACATCATTGCTCAGGCTCTGAGATTGAAAATGCTAACGTATGGGGCCAACAAGTACTCACTAAAATTCAAGACTTAGCCACTTATACTCTTGCATTATCTGGCACACCTTGGCGCTCTGATTCTTTACCTATCGTAATGGGTGAGTACACCAATCCTGAAGGACAACTTCAAGTTGATTATCAATATACATTAAAGGAAGCCATAGCTGATAATGTGTGCCGAACACCTAAAATCGTACTCGTTGATAATGAGCACTTAACTCTGACTAGCAATGAAAAAGTAGAGTCATTTTCTTCAATATTTGAAATGATTAAGGAAACAAAAACCTCGTATCAAAGTGTGTTACACAACCGAGATGCGATGGAGTATTTGCTAGGGTTGGGATGCCGAAAGCTTAAGGAAGTCCGAACTCAATCTCCGAAGGCAGGAGGGTTAGTCGTTGCATCTTCAGTTGAGCATGCAAAAACCATTCAAAAAATCCTTTCTCAAAAGTATGCTCAAACCGTATCAATTGTAACTTATCGCCATGAAGAGCCTATCGCTGAAATAGAGCGCTATCGTCAAAATGATGCTCAATGGATTGTTAGTGTTGGAATGATTAGTGAAGGTACTGATATTCCTCGTCTTCAGGTGTGTTGTCACATGAGTTCTGTCAAAACAGAGCTGTATTTTAGGCAGGTTCTTGGGCGAATTCTTCGAGTTAATGGCATTTTAAACCAGCAAGCATGGTTATTTACCTTTGCAGAACAAAGTTTGATTGAATTTTCTGAACGAATCGAGCAAGACATCCCAGAATCATGCATGTTTGCCAAGATGAAAGACAAGATAGAACCTGATCTAAACGATCGCTTAGATCTGCGCGATCATAAAGAGAAAAGTGACATTTTAGATGATCGAGATAAAGAAGATCCTAAGTTGTTTTGGAATAGCTCGATCAAACAAAAAAATAGCTCTTCTCAAGCGATAGAAACATTCGATGAGCTACGATTAGGGGCTTTTAAGCAGAGGGTTATTTCGGCGTTTGTGCAGCTTTAGACTAAAGTTAGGATTCAATGACATTATGGTGATAATTTCAGCCCTTAATATTAAGTTTTGGGTACATTTATATACTCTGATTTGGCAGTATTCATTTCGTAGTAAGCGCATTAGAGTAAAGTATTACCATTATGTTTGCGGGCAAAGGTCTGTTTGCCGTGGTCGGCTCAGCCACACCTCTGGACAACTCTGAGCTAGGTTAAAGCATTTCGCTGTTATCCGAAATCGAGAATTGATAAAATGATGCGCAACGCCATTGGTGTAGCGAGGAGTCAAAATGGAACTGAAACTAACAGATGAGCAGGTGCAGACATTATTGCATCTAGTAAAAACAGAGATGAAAGGTTTTTGTGGTGACGTAGGATACGAAGAGCTTTCAAAAATAAAAAACATCTTAGAGCAGCAGTTAGAGAAAAGCTCCGTAGATGAGTCATCTACCTCATAACGGAGCATAAATGAGCTAGCCAAGTATGATTAAGGGATAATCAGCACTGAGTCGGTTACTCAGTGAACATGTCTGCCTGAAACTCTGCCTTCTTGTTATGCAGGCCACGGTCTTCCAGCCAAGAGTAGAAACGACTTCGAGACACTTGTACCCCTTTGTCACTAAGCTTTCTTAGAACCTCAGCCTTTGACTTGTCAGAATCAAGCATATTTAATATGAACGCTGTATGCTCATCAAGCTTGGATTTAACCTTCTGTCCCTTCTGGCGGCCAGATGATAGCCCTTTGGCCTTGCGTTTGGCATGACCCGCTTTAGCTCGCTCAGAGCGTTTCTGAGCCTCTACTGCGCTGGCAAAGGACTGTCCAATAACGGTAAAAATGATTTCAGCGTTATCAACGTTTTCTGAACTTATGATTGTGTCGTTGTATGCCAAATGTAACTCACCATATGAGGCGATCTGGCCTATAGCACCTACTAACTCCATAACCTTGTGGCGACCCAGACGAGTTATATCCGATACAATGATGCTTTGTTGAGAGGTGATGAGGGAAGATAACTTTCGCTCACGCAGCTCTGTCTTGGTGGCAGACACATGCTCTTCGATCCAATCCGATATTTGTATTCCACGTATAGCGGCGTACGCCTTAATCGCTTCTCGTTGTGATTCGCCATCGGCTCTTTGTGAGTCTGATACTCGAATGTAGCCAATCATGTCTGCCCCCAAGTTGCCAAGTTAATTGAACATGAACGGTTATTTGCTGTTTAGGTAGTCCAGTACAACTTCATGGTGATCTTTGGTTTTGAACTTGTTGAATACATGCTCAAGGTTGCCAGACTCATCAATCAGGAAGCTTGTTCTTACAACGCCCATGTTTTCACGACCCATGAACTTCTTGAGCTGCCAAACACCGTACTTCTCACAAACTTCGTGTTCTTCATCAGCTAGTAGAGTGAAGTTAAGCTCTTGCTTGTTGATAAAGTTGGTCAGTTTTTTCGGGGTGTCTGGGCTTAAACCAAGCACAACAACGTTGTGGGCATCTAGCTCAGCTTTAGTATCACGCAGACCTTGAGCCTGAACGGTACAGCCGGGTGTTGAAGCGCGTGGATAGAAGTAGAGTAACACCTTCTTTCCTTGAAGCTCTGAGAGCGTCACTGGGTTATTGTCTTGGTCATTCAGAGTGAAATCTGGTGCAGTTTGTCCGACTTCGATTGCCATTGGTTTTGTCCTTACTTTCTCAACTAGTGGTATTTGGCGTGGCGTTTTTCACCACGTCCCTTTTAGAGCATTCTTGTTACGTTAGAGTGTACACTTTTATCGAAAATCCAGTGTCCTGTCTAGTGATTACTCCAAACAGGACAAGGTTGAGTGGCAGTGCTAAACACTACTTTAGTTTTCTAAATGGGTGTGCAACCACATTGTCTAAACGAGTCGAGACGATTTTATCCATCGCTTTTTCTCGCTGGCTCTCATGCAGCATATCCATAAGCTCTTGAACTACTTTTACATGAATGGATGCTTGAGCGGCCAAGGCCTCTTTATGGCTTTGAGCCTCATCGTAATATTCTTTTTTCTTCTTATTGGCTTGCGTTCGCTCACCTTTGAGCGCTTTTATTTCCTTTTGAAGCACTTCAATAGGGGAGTCTGTAGCCTCATCTTGAGCAACTTGCACCTCCAGTGATTTGTTTTTTATCATCAGAACGACATCTCCATGCCTTCTGAGTGCACCAGCGGAAAGCCCTGCTTCTTTTTCAACATTGCTGTTGTTGATTTTGAGCTTGCCTTTTCGCGCCTTATTACGCAGTTCTTTTGATGTTAACTTTGCTACATCGCCGCTCAACAGTCTTTCTAATGCTTCGATTAGCTTCTTTTTGGTGGTCTGTGACATTATGAAAGAACTCCGAATGGGATGAGTAATTCTCTAACTTCATTAGGAAAAACAACAGGCTCATAGTCGATACCTAAATCACCCATAATACGTTCAGCCGCTTGAATTTTAATGTAAGATTCAGAGGCTGTTTGAGGGGTGAGTTCATTATTTTCAATATCGTAAAGCATGTGAATTTCAGCTTCTTTACGCTTTGCTTCAGCAAATACGGCATCCACGATGTAGTCATTCTTGCAATCTACGCATTCAATTAGGTTAACAAGTGTTCTCAAACCACAAGTAGTTGAAGTACAATATATCCCGGGCGCAACCGCATGAAGGTGTCGGTTTTGATTTCGAATTTGCTTTTTCCAATAATTAAGAGAAAGCATGTCATTATCCACTTTGTCTCTGAATAAGTTACGGTTGGTTTTGGTCATGCTTTTAGCAAACTCTTTGCCTTTACCGCCTGCAACTCTTTCTTTGTTTGCCAATTTCTCATATATGCTTAAGTAGACACGGGCTTTTTGGTTGATTCGTTCTTCATCAACTTCATTCGCTAGTGTCTTTTTCTTTTGTCTGATTTTTTGAAATTTACTGGCATTTTTAGCGTAGTGTCGCGTCATTGCGATAGACACATGACTAAATTGCTGTTTGAGTTGCGGGTAGTTACAAAGCTCGTAACCAATTAAGTAGTAAGCAAAAGAGCGGCGAAGTTGGTGTGGCGTAAACTCGTAATTGCTACCCACTTCAAACGATAAATTGGGGTCAGATACTTTTAGGTCAATTAGGTCTTCATTGGTTAGCGTAAGCTCTTCACTCATTGCATTTTTAAACCAAGCTTGAGAGTGCCTTCCTATTGTCGCTTTGCCTGCTTCACTAAAATCCTCTGTTATTTTATGGAAGAAGGATTGTGAGCTAGGATGCTTTTTTCTAAGTGGTGTGTGCAGCGCTTGAAGAACTTCATAAGCTTTCATACCAATCTCGGTGGTAACAAACTCATCTTGTATTGATTGAGAGCCTTTGGTGGTTTTTGATAAGTCGGCATGGACAACATATATATTTTGGCGTTCGATTATGTCTTCGGTACAGCCCTGAGCGGTGTTCAGGTTATACATTTCATCGCCTCTCATCCCTGTTCGAGCCATTAATCCCCATAAGCAACCACCGTTAAGCGTCTTAAAAAGCGCAAGAGCCCCTCTTAGGTTGGTGATTGTCCAGTGACCAATCGTTAGCTCACGTTCGGTGTGGGAATTATCAATGTTGTGGTAAAGAATCTCTGGTTTATGGTGGTGAAGAAGCGTCAATATGTCATCTTCATTTGGAGAATGCAGGGCGGTGAAGGCATGTTTAAAAGCAATGGTGCGCTTTTTTGGATCTTGATTCGTCTTGGTTAAGTACCATGTGATACCACCGTTTTTTTTTCTAGCTTCACCACTGACCAGATACTTAGCATAACCTACATAGGCTTTTTCAAAATAGGTGGTAATGTAATCTGTTAATTGCCCTAGTTCATAACGAAAAGCGTGAGCTTTATTAATCATATCTTCTGACTTTTGAAGCCCTAGATAGTAGAGCCTTTGTGGAACGACGGTATATTGTTTAGCCTCTTTAAGCTTTAAACCAAAATCTGAGGCGTTAAGTTTTTTATTTAGGTTAACCTCAAATGGCAAACCTTTGGCTTCCACATAAAGGCGATTTAACCCGTTGTAAATTCCTTCTCTTTCAAAGTCGATATCGGTAAAGCCTGTTAGTGCCCAAGTTTCGATACGGTCAAAGTTCAGCGCAGACAGCGAGTTAAGCCCCTCATTTAAAAGCGGGTTGATGATTTTTTTTAGGTGGTTTAACGCTAGATAAAGAGCGCCAAAGGAATGGTCATAAGGTGAAAGCCACATCATTTTAAGAAGGAGAGCTTTAATCTCATTTTTTAGATTGCGCTCAATCACTCTACCATCGTTCGTAAAATCTAGTGCTTGGGTTTTCTTTGCTTGCGGATCAATATAAGGCCGCAGGTTTCTCCAAGCCTCATCATCACCAATTTTACCTAGCGATTCACCTGTTACTGTAAAGCCTATCTCAAGGGCTTCGAGTTCTTCCCAATCGCCGTGCTCAATCGCTGGCTTTAATACATCTATTAAGTAATTGGCATGAGCGCCAACGTTTTGTTGTGCTTTAATAAGCTTTTTTTTGTGCTCTAGGTCAAAGAGTTTTATCATGTGAGCCTCCGTAACTATAGGGATAGAATCGCATGGTCGATGGACACTCGTGGGTGACGACCTTGGGTATTAAATTTGTTCATGGCTCCATCGAATACATCGTCACTTGCCCCATCGAGAGTAAACTCAAACTGCTCGATTTTTTCTAGAGCCTCTCCTTTCGAATCGGGGAACATATCAAGCCCCTCCTTTAAAACATCGATGTATGAAATAAGCTTATAAATAGCGTCAACCTCATCTACCGCTTTGGCAGATTGGCACTTGTGACACATATCAAACTCGGCGCAAGGCAAATCTACGTCTAGCGCATAGTTCGTTTCACGTTGTGTATTCTTACCATCGATAATGACTTGCTTTCCATTGCAAGCGATTCCATTGGGGTTAGTTTTACGCTTTTTCTCACCTTCCTCGCATGTCAGCATAGGAATACCACGCCTTTTAGCCACAGCGTTTTTTGCTTGCTCTAAGTTATTGTTAAAGAGATTTTCGATGACCTCTATACCCTGAGAGAGAATGACTTTATTGAGGGATGGAAGCCCGTTGATGTAACTTCTCTCTATTGTTTCTTGCTTGTTTTGCAGCAAGCTTTGAACGGTTTGAATTCCTCCTTCGGCATAAGCTTGGTTGCTGCTCATTTCTCGCCAGCGACTTGATTGAAGGGATAAATAGTAATGGTTGGTTTCAACAGACCACCTGCTTATTAGGTTTGCTGAAATAGGGCTGATGCCTTCCCAATCTGAAGGAACATTTTGGGAAGTTTTTGCTAAAAGCAGCCGTTCGTATTTCTTAGGCTGTTTGTCTGCTTTTTCTATCGCACATTGCTCAATCGCTTTAATTAACGCTAAATCAGAAGCAGGGACTTTGAAGCATTCATGTTCGCCATTTCTATAGTAAAAAGAAACGGTAACGTTGCCATCACTATCTTTTTCTGAGTAGGTGAGTGGAAGTAAAATTCCTTTGAGCGGTAAATCTGTGTAACAAGATAAAATGCAGTAGGCACTGTTGCTCGCCCCCTCCACTGCCTTACTTTTGCTAGTTGCCTGCACTTCCTTATGAACTACATTGCGACCTAAGTGATTCACGATCTTCTTTAATGTGATGTACTGTTGGTTTCGATAGGCGTAAAACAACGCT
This sequence comes from Vibrio litoralis DSM 17657, assembly GCF_000426765.1. Classification (GTDB taxonomy): domain Bacteria; phylum Pseudomonadota; class Gammaproteobacteria; order Enterobacterales; family Vibrionaceae; genus Vibrio; species Vibrio litoralis. Next base: position 247,512 of record NZ_KE384566.1, read on the forward strand.
TTAAACCAAGGCAGGCTACCAGCCCGATAAGGCGATAACAGGTGCAGTTGGTTAACGAGCTTTTTAGTTAGCTCTTGCAAACTAAACGAATCATTGACCTTGGAGTGATTATTGAGAGTAAAAAGTAACGCAGAACCGTCTTCATCACTGCCGTAGAGTTTGGACAGGCGCTCTAATAACGTTATAAACTTCACGCCATCGCGCTTATTGACGTCAAAGAGCTCACCCACTAGCAGAGCATCGACTTCATTGTTGGCGCGAGGCTTATAGCTTGAGACTTTGACTACTTGCAGGCTCTTATCTCGCTCTTCTGCATGAACATGAATTGGGTGGGCAATGTTTCGAATGTTGCTGTCGTTCAGTGATGTGAAAAAGCACATTAAATGATAAGCAGCGCTCATCGTAAGGTTAAAGGCAGAGCCAGCATTAACCGTGGTGCCACTTTTGCTTCGACCTCCTCGTCGAGATTCCAACGATGTCGGGATGTGAACTGTTTCCTCATGCAAACCAAGTCTAATGATAAGAGGCAGTGTTTCTGGTAAAGGGGTATTGCTTTCTTTAGCCGCAATGAACTGTGGCGCTAGAGTGAAAAATAATGTCTCTAATCGTGTAACCAGAAGCTTTTCTTCTTCATCTGAGTACCCCTTAAACGGCGCTTTTTCTCCAGTAAACCCTCGGTGGTTTCTCGCCCAATCGGAAATAGGCAAGCCGCACCATTCAAGGGCAATACGAAGAGATGAAAGCATTCCTGAAGCGGTAGATTCTTTAATCCCTAACTCATCACCATGATTGTATTCCCATAGGCGTTTTGAAGGGGTAAACATCTTGATACGATGCCTTAACTCGCCATCGTTGCCAGCAAGCTTCAAATAGCCGTTTTCCGTGAATGGGTTAACATTTATTGCATCACAAAAAGCAAGGTAAGCGTGTAAGTTCTCGTAGTTTACTGTGACGGTGAGTGCTGAATTGCCATTGCTGACATATTGATTAGCTTTTTTGCAAAAAGACCTGATAAATACGGCTCGACTGCTTATCTTTTCATTTTCTTTGCTCCCCCCTAAATGCAATAGGTGAGAAACATCGAACTGCTGTACTTGGTTTTTATGAGATTGTTTATAAGGAATCTCAAAATTCAAAGGAGCAACATTTTGATTGTTTCGCACATGCTTGACGGCTGTGGACTGTTTTGCGATTTTGCTTTTCGCCATTACGACCAACCTCCGTTTATTTTGCGGTTTTTGGCTTTGGCCGTGTTGGTTTGGTCGTCTAGCTTATTCATGTATTGAATGTACTTTTCGGTGGTCGATGTGCTGGCGTGTCCCATCAATTCCGCTAAGTCACCCATAAGGTAGTCATAGCTAACATTACGCTCTTTTGACTCTTCCCAAAGCCAGTGAGTAGCAAAGGTGGAACGTAAATCATGAATTCGGTAATACCAAGAAGAGTCCACTTCCCGAATCTGCTTTCTAAGGTTTGAAAAGTGCGTTTCTAAAGTATTGGCGGAGTAAGGCGCACCTTTGTTGGAGAGAAATAGGTACGCAACGGTATCCATTTCGTTGCCTGCCTGAATAAGCTCATTACGCTTGTTTAGGTTTTTACGTTGCGTGTGACTTTCTTTGTGTATCTCTAGCTCTTCGTACAGTTCTATAGGGATTTCTACGGTACGTTCTTTACTGCCTTTAGTGTGAGTAATTTTGACTGGTATAGCATCTAAATCACTGTAGTTAGCGTTTCCGATGTCGTGAGCGGGGAAGTGAATAGCTTCATCTATTCTAAGTCCTGCTTCTGCACATAGCTGAAAGATGAGTTTTGTCGTCTTTGGGAGTGACGTTATATGTTCATTAAATAAAGCTTTGTGCTCAGGATGCATGGGCTTGAGCTTTTTGTGAGCAGGAGTATTTTGTTTTTTAGGGAACATCCTCAGAATATTGGAAGTTTCATAAGTACGCTGAGAGCCAGATTTTGTGTGAGCTAGCATATCGTGTTGGTTTAACTTCTGATGCACTGTTTTTGTGGAGTAGTGCGTAACGATATTTTCATTGTTATTTTTGATGTAGCCGTTTTTTTGCATCCACTTATAGAATCCAATTACCACGCCCATATAGGTGCGAGCGGTAGATAAACTAAAAGCCTCGCTGCCATTAGAGCCTTCAATATCATTGCAGTTCGCAAGCAGGAACTCAGCAAATCGCCAAGGAGCGCCCTCTTCTTCGTACTTCGATAGGCTTTTATACGTTAGATATTCACATGGTATCTCATGACCATCTTCATCAACTTGAGAGTGGTGAGTCGAATCCAAATAACGAGTGAAAGCTAGCAAACCTTTTGTGATTGAACTTGTGTCTTTTACAGCCGCTTCACCACGTAATTTAGATACTAGATAAAGAGACTGTGGATAAACTACTCTACCGTCAGGGGCAATGATGATATCGGTTTTCTTTATGCGTGACTTTAGGTTGGAAGGAGAGAGGTAGGGAGAGTGCGTCACTTCCCCTGATTCAGTATTGGTATTTGTAGCGATTCTTAGCTTTGCTAATGTATCGACTTCGACCGAAAGAAGTCGGTAGTCATCATAAACATCAGAACATTTTTCTTTGTACGTTTCTATCACAAAACAATCCTCGATATGCTACCCACATATCAAAGGTAGATTTGTCATAAAAATATATCAAGGTTTTCTGTCATTCTTTTTTTCTAAGGGTAAACTTCTTCTCGCCCCACACGCCAAATTGTTCAGCGACAGCATGATCTTCATCAGAGAGTAGAGTGAAGTTCAAGTTATCTCGCTCGATAAACTTACCTAAGCGTTTTACTGGGTCAATACTGACGCCGAGTACGACCACATTTTTATCGACTAATTCTTGGTGAATATCGCGAAGGCCTTGGGCTTGAACCGTACAGCCAGGCGTCATTGCTTTTGGATAAAAATAAAATAAAACTTTTTTACCTTTAAAGTCACCTAAAGAAACGGTGTTGCCGTCTTGATCAAGTAAAGCGAAATTAGGTGCGGGAGTGCCTGCGGTTAATGTTTGCATGAATCTTCCTTTTATTTGCGATGTTTCTTTTTCGAATTTACTAAATGATTAGTCCATTTTTGCTTGTATTTGCATATTACCACTGACAGAAAGTGTCTGACATAATCGCTCAAATGCTTGTTTTAGTTGCTGAGTATTCATATCAAGCTCGGTTAAGCCTGAAATGAATATATGGAACTGATCAACCTGCCCAGCTTGTTGAGATGTTGCGGCTTTTTGAGTTTGAGCGCTTAATTCAGAAATATTGATCTGATGGTTGGAAAAAAATTGAGTAAATGCTTCGGTTAAGCCTACTCGGTCGTCCGATTCAATGGTGCATTCAACTTTGTAAGTATATTGTGGCGCTTGGTGAGGAGCCGTACGTTTCATTACCACCATGAGGTCGTGCTCTGCGCTCATTGATGGCAATAAGGTTTCGATGCGAGTAATGGCATTGGTTTCACCTGAGATTAACATAATTAAGGTGAATTCTTTGCCGAATAAAGCGATACGACTGTCGACAATGTTTCCGCCGGAATGCGTCACGACTTGGGTTAGGCGGTTGCAAATTCCAGGCCTGTCGGAACCGACAGCGGTAATGACTAAGTGGTGAATCATAATCTCAGCGTCCAAATTGACTTAATGGGATTATCTTATCATAGATAAAAACGAGAGCTTTATATAAAGAAATGAAACCAATGTCATTATTTCGTTGTAAATGTTGATAAAGGTAGAGTGACCTCTTGTCTTTGTTTAGCGTGTTAAAGTAACATGCTAAAAGAATTTTATAAGGAGAGAAGCATGTTCTCAGGAAGCATAGTTGCACTAGTTACGCCTTTTAATCATCTCGATGAAGTCGATTATGATAGCCTTAAAAATCTAGTGGAATATCATATTAAATCAGGTTCAAGCGGCATTGTTGCGGTTGGAACCACAGGTGAATCTGCCACTTTAACCGTTGAAGAACATGTTAAAGTCGTGAATAAGACGGTGGAGTTTGCGGCTGGACGAATTCCTATTATTGCAGGTACTGGTGCTAATGCGACTCATGAAGCGGTGACGTTTAGCCGTTTGCTCAATGACTCAGGTGTTGCAGGCTGTTTGAGTGTCACGCCGTACTACAATAAGCCGACTCAAGAAGGTTTATACCAACATTACAAAGCGATTGCTGAAGTCAGTGAAGTACCAGTGATTCTTTATAATGTACCGGGTCGTACTGCAGTGGATTTATTACCTGAAACTGTTGGCCGTTTATCTCAGGTCGATAATATTGTCGGAATTAAAGATGCTACAGGTGATTTGTCTCGAGTAGATAAATTCCGTGAACTTTGTGGTGATGAATTCGTCTTACTAAGTGGCGATGATGCGACTGGCTTAGATTTTGTTAAGCGCGGTGGTAATGGTGTGATTTCAGTGACTAATAACATCGCCGCTGCAGAAATGGCGCAAATGTTTAAATTAGCAGCGGAAGGGCAACTTGATGCGGCTGATGAAATCAATCAGAAGCTGATGCCATTACATAAAAATTTATTTATTGAATCTAGTCCTATTCCAGTGAAATGGGCTGCTCATAAGCTTGGTTTGATCTCTGAAGGTTTCTTGCGTTTACCATTAACCGAGTTAACGGAATCTGGCCAAGCGATTGTGGCTCAAGCGCTTAAAGATGCTGGTATTCAATAAAAATGGGTTTCAAGCTCGCTTAAGCCTATTTTCAGGAGTTGTATAGAAATGAAATTCTCTCACCAGTTAGTGATTAGCTCACTAGCGGTATTGGTATTGTCAGCGTGTGCTGGGGATCCGGAACAGCGTCGACAAGCGAAAGATGATTTTGAGTATTTAGAAACGTCTTTGGATCAAGAGTGGGTAACCCTTCCTGATGCTCAGCCTCAGTTTTATCCTCAATACAATATTCCTCAAGGTGAGTACAAAGGGAAACTCGGCCCTGACGTTGATATTCGTGCCCCGCAACAGGTTTTAGAGTTAATCCCGGGCGCTCGTGTTGAAAAGCAAGACAGTGAAGTGACGGTTTGGTTAATTAGCCAAGAAGAGCTCAATAAAGTCTGGGATATGCTTCACCGTATGGTGGATGAAAAAGGTATCGGGCTTCGAACTGATACTCCAACCTCATTAGAAACAGATTGGGTTAATTTAAGCGCAGAAGATGAGTCGTACCCAATTGCGGGTCGTTATAAAGTCGATCGTTTAGCAACTGCGGGCCGTTATGGTTTCCATGTGACACTCGTTGAGTGGAAAGAAGACAATGACACGATTGAGTTAACGCCTGAAATTGAAGACCGTTATTCGAGCGTAATGGTGAACTACATTACCACTCAATACGATAAACAAGTGACGGAAGAAGCGAGAATTCGAGCACTAGAGTTGATTAATAAAGTACCGGTGACGATGGGTAAAGATAGAAGTGGTTTACCAGTGATCATTGCTCGTGCACCTTACGATTTAGTGTGGAGCAAGCTTGAAACGGTTCTGCCGCAAATTGGCTTTAACATTACCGATAAAAATCGCTCGCAAGGCACGATTGATACGGATTATAAAGATCCAGATGAAGAAGTATGGCAGAGCCTAGGTGTTAAACCGTTGTCATTAAGCGATAAGAAATACGGCTTATTAGTTGGTGACTTAGACAATCGTACTTCTATTAATGTGACTGATGCCGATGGCAAACCTATTGCACAAGAAGATCTACAAACTTTGATTCCGGTACTTCAAGCAATGTTTGATACCAGCGATAAATCTTAGTTGTTAAACTGCATGACACTTAAGCAATAAAAAACACCGCCGAAATTGGGCGGTGTTTTTTATATTTATGCTTGGGTATATAATACCAATCGTATTAATTACTGCTTGGTATCATCTGAATCCGCCTTCCTTTTCTGACCTGCTTTGTCTTGCTGATCTTTTTCTTTATAGATATCGATTAGTTTGTCTAGATCTGATTTTGCTCTTGGGTTTTTACGCACTAAATGTGATTGCCCCAAATACTTCATTGACGCTAAATTACCGATCACAAATACAATGATGATAATACTAATTACCCAAGGGTTGAATAGTAAGTCTAAATCCATAGGTCCTTCTTAGTTACGCTTAATATTCACGCCACACTAATATTACTTATATAACGATTATATAAGCTTTCAGCATACTGAGATATTGATTCAACCCCAAAAAAGGGATGCTTGTTCCAGGTCTGTAGCAGTTTATCTATGGATAGTTGCTCTAGCATATCTCGTCCGGTATCAATATGGCTAATATGCCAAGGCTCTATTGCAACACCACCGAGGTCATGTTGGTAGGGGCGATAGAAACCAAACTTAGGCATAGCTTCCGTTAGCCAGAGATTAAATTCTGCCTGATGGCCAGTGTGGTATTCCCAAGGCTCTAATTGTAGTTGAGTGTCTTGAGGTAACAGATTGCGTGCATAAACATCTAACTCACAACCCCAGTGATGGCGGCTGGCACCTGGTAAAGCTGACCAACGCATGATAGCGTGAATTTTTTCTAGGTCGCTTAACGTTGAACTATCGAGAGGTTGGCTGTCACTATCCAATATTGGTCTTTCACCACTGAATTTTGCATTCCAGATCATGGCTTGTCGGTGATAATCACGAAAGCTGCTGGCGATAGAAAATTCAAACCCATTCACCTGAGCATCACGAATTAATTCGCTCAGTGGTGCTTTAACATCACGATGAATCAAAAACTCTTTTTCTCCTACTAATAGAGTAGTGAGATGAGTCTGAGATAATCCGGTCAGTTGCTCAAGTGAATATTGGGTCATGTGCTGCTATTCCTATTGAAAGTGTCTTATGAGGCTATTTTCCTATAAGACCTACTTTTTTGTTAGACAGTTTTCTAATGTCTTTTGATACATATCCGTCAATTTCTCTAAGTCAGAAATTTTCACGCATTCGTTCACTTTATGAATGGTGGCATTCACTGGCCCAAGCTCGACTACCTGACTACCCATTTGTGCAATGAATCGTCCATCGGAAGTGCCACCTGTGGTAAGTAACTGTGCTGGTTGATGATTTACCGCTTTTACTGCCTCTACTACCGCATTAATTAATGGACCTTGATCGGTTAAGAAAGGATGACCGCTGAGAGTCCATTTTAGCTCATAGTCTAAGCCATGAGCATCGAGTACTGAATGGACGCGACGTTTAATCTCAACATCGGTGAGTTCAGTGCTAAAGCGGAAGTTGAATTGGACATGAAATTCGCCCGGGATAACATTTGAAGCGCCAGTACCGGATGATAAATTCGGAATTTGAAAGCTGGTCGGCGGGAAATAGTCGTTGCCATTGTCCCAAGTGGTCGCGGCTAATTCCGCCAATGCTGGTAGTGCTTGATGAACAGGGTTATTCGCAAGGTGAGGATAAGCAACGTGCCCTTGAGTGCCTTTTACAGTTAGGTCACCCGTAATCGAGCCGCGGCGGCCATTTTTGATGACATCGCCTACTTGATTAGTGCTTGATGGCTCACCCACAATACACATGTCGATAACTTCATCACGTGCCATTAAGGTATCAACTACACGGGTAGTACCGTTAATGAATGGGCCTTCTTCATCGGAGGTAATCAAAAAAGCAATTGAGCCTTTATGATCAGGATGCTCGGCAATAAAACGTTCTACAGCAACGACCATACAAGCGAGTGAGCCTTTCATATCCGCAGCGCCACGAGCATGTAAATAGCCATCAATAATCGTCGGTTCAAACGGTGGAGTATGCCATTGTTCTAATGGGCCGGAAGGAACTACATCGGTGTGTCCTGCAAAAGCAAATAGTGGTGCGCTAGAGCCGCGGCGAGCCCAAAAGTTGGTGGTATCTTCAAATACCATGACTTCAATTTCAAATCCAAGTGCTTTTAAGCGTTCAATCATTAAATCTTGGCAACCGGCATCTTCTGGAGTAACCGATTGGCGCTGTAACAAATCTTGCGCAAGAGCAAGTACGGGACTGTCTGACATCCTTGTGATTTCCTTACTTTAATTGAGCTTCATAATCAGCAGCTTTAAATCCGATAATGGCTGTTGATTCAGTTAATAAGATAGGGCGTTTAATCATCGCTGGGTTTTCGATTAGTAACGAGATAGCACTATCTTGATTTAAGGTGTTTTTTTGTTCGTCGGATAACTGGCGGTAGGTAGTACCGCGTTTATTGACCACGCTCTCCCAACCAAACTTTTGGAAAAATAGGGTAATTAATTCAGCATCAATTCCTGATTTTCGGTAGTCATGAAAATGATATTCGATGCCTTCGGCTTCTAACCATCTCTTGGCTTTTTTTATCGTGTCACAGTTTGGGATGCCATACATGGTAATCATTTTTTATTATCCTTATTCGCTTAATCTTTATTTAACGAATCGTACACAATTCAGCGTGTTAATGCACTTGTTTCCATGACGTACAAATATGCATCGAATAATTTGCATAGCATCTGATTGATCCTACGCAAAATGGCTTTGTGCATTTACGGTGATAATAGGCCCAATTATTTTAATTGATCGAGTCGGTCATTTTTTGAGGATATCACTGTGGAGCTTAGCCCGGTATTTGCAAGACGCCTTTATATCGCCTTGCTGATTAAAGATTTGGAACGCCCAAATGTACCTAAATTAATGGAATTAACAGGCTGGCCTAGAAGAACCATTCAAGATGTTCTGAAGGCCTTACCTGCAATTGGTATTCATTTATCCTTTGTACAGGATGGTCGTCGTCATAATGATGGGTATTATACGGTGAATAACTGGGGACCTTTCGATGTAAGGGTACTTAAGCTTTGGCAAGCGGATATTGCCCAGTTTCTTGGATTAGTGAAATAATATTACTGCTATTGTTGCAACAATAAATAAGTGGCAAACCCAACCCAACTGAGAACCAATAATGCCCATGGTAACATTGGCTGGTTAGATGGTTTGGTATCGCTAACTGGTGATTCTACGTTTGATTCCGTCTGAGGTTGATGGCTATTTCTTGACTGCTTTTTACGTAATTTGTCTGCTTCTCTTAACTTTTCTTTGTGTTGTTTTTTATACAACGTGATGCCTTTTTCTATACCTTGCGCAATCAGTTTGGTTTGTTCTTTGGTTTGCCCCGGCTTTTGAGTTGATTTAGCTACGGAGAATGCTTCTTGCTGAGTTTCTGGCGAAATGCTTTTTTTGTTTGGTTTCATTTTTATCTATTCATTATTTGTTAAAGTAGTATACCCTTCGTACTTGAAGCTGCAGCTTTGTTGACGGCGTTCATTCACTTGTCGCCTCACTGTAATCCAATTACTTTGGGTATAGAGGTTAACAGCCCTCTGCATAAATCAACAGCCTTTAAATATCAAAATGGTAAGGAAGAAAATACCAGTGCAGTATGCGATCACTTACAGTGTCGATGAGTATGATAGAAATGGCTTTTTGAAGCCGAGCCTATGGCTATGGTTAAGTTGGGTCTTTCTTGCTAAAGCTTGGATTGTCTTTATCGTGGCCAGTGCCAGTCGAACCATGAGTGCTAAGTTGTTATCAATTGTCTACCCAGTACCTGATAGTTTATACCTGGGGCTTGCGGTCGGTTTGCCTGTTGTGGTTTTGGCATGGGCCATATCACTACGTACACCGGAACGGATTTGGCTTAATAAGATATTGAGTTTTGGTCGCAGTTACACCATTGCAGTGGTCTCAGCGCAGTTTGTGATCACGCTTTATCATTTATCTATCACTCAATGGCTGTTCAACTGGAGTGATGCATTGACCTTATTAGGCCTAGTATGGTTATTGATTTATTTGTCGCATTCTCAGAGAGTGAAAGACACTTTCACAATACCGAATTTAGTGTAATAACGAATTTATAAGCTCATTAGGGTATAATAACCACAATAAAAATAGCATAAGGAAGTATTCATGTCGCTACCACAATCGGCCATTATTCCAGAAGCCAATCCATTCTCTTTGCAGTGTTTACTCAAGATTAATAGCAACCATTCTCATGTACTTGAGCAACTGAAAGCGTTGCCTGATCTCGTATCATTACTCAATGATCAGCAACCGGATGCTAATCTTTATATCACTTTGGCTTTTACTCATTCTTTTTGGCAAAAAACCAATCAGACTATGCCTCAAGAGTTAGAACCGTTTGTTGAGCTAGGAACTGGTGAAACAGTTGCCCCTGCAACTGAAACAGACGTTCTTTTGCATTGTCACTCTAACCGACACGATTTGCATTTCTACCTATTACGCAAGCTGATGATAGAGATTTGTGATGATGTTGAAATTGTTGATGAAACCTATGGGTACCGCTTCTTAGATAGCCGTGATATGACGGATTTTATTGATGGTACGGAAAACCCAGAAGGGGATGAGCGTCGTCAGGTTGCAGTAATCCCGGAAGGTGAGTTTGCGGGTGGTAGTTATGTGATGCTACAGCGTTATATTCATAACCTACCTGCTTGGAATCGCTTAAATGTAGCGGCTCAAGAAAAAGTGATTGGTCGAACTAAGCCTGACTCAGTTGAATTAGATGATGTACCTGCACAATCTCACGTTGGCCGTGTTGATATTAAAGAAGAAGGTAAAGGACTGAAAATGGTTCGCCATAGTTTGCCTTATGGCTCGGTCTCAGGAGAGCATGGCTTACTGTTTATCGCGTACTGCAATCGTCTACATAATTTCAAAGTATTACTGAATAGCATGTTTGGTGAGGCAGATGGTAAAACCGATCACTTATTGCGTTTTACTCAAGCTGTGACGGGAGCTTACTTCTTTGCGCCATCAAAAGAAATGTTGGAGGAGTTGGCCTTAAACTAATATAAGTTATATCAGCGATTGGAGAGTTTTCAGTCGCTGGTTTATTTCAGATATAAAAAAACGCTGCTCTTGAGCAGCGTTTTTTATATCACTAAGAAAATTACTTAGTGATACGGATAACTGGTGTTTCACCAACAACAACGTTACCAGAAAGTTTGTTCAACTCTTTGATTTCGTCCATGTTAGAGATAACAACAGGAGTCAGCGTAGATTTTGCATTCTCTTGTAGGTATGCAAGATCAAATTCGATGATAGTGTCGCCTGCTTTCACAGTTTGACCTTCTTCAGCGATACGTGTGAAACCTTCACCTTTTAGCTCAACTGTGTCGATACCAAAGTGAACGAATAGTTCGATGCCATCGTCAGACTCGATAGAGAAAGCGTGGTTAGTTTCGAAGATTTTACCGATTGTACCGTTTACTGGTGCAACCATTTTGTCGCCATTTGGTTTGATAGCAATACCATCACCAACAATTTTCTCAGCGAAAACCACATCAGGCACATCTTCGATGTTTACGATTTCACCAGAAAGAGGTGCGATAATTTCAATCGCGCCCGCATCAGCTGTGTCGTCAGATACTAGCTTCTTAAGTTTGTCAAACAGACCCATGTCGTGCTCCTAAGCAGTTAACTTTTTAATCTTTAGTTAAAAGATTATATTCTTAATTCGATTTTTCTGCGATAAATTTATCAACGCAAGCTTCGATTTCTGCCGCAGTAGGTAGAGCAAGAGCTTCTTCAGCCATCGCTTTTACTTCTGCGAAGTTTGAGTTACGGATGATTTTCTTAACGCGAGGGATAGAAATACCACTCATGCTGAACTCGTCTAAGCCCATACCTAATAGAAGTAGGGTAGCGCGTTCATCACCGGCTAACTCACCACACATACCAGTCCATTTGCCTTCTTTGTGTGATGCATCAATTACTTGCTTGATCACAGTCAGTACAGCTGGAGATAGCGGGTTGTATAAGTGAGAAATTAACTCATTACCACGGTCAACTGCAAGAGTATATTGAGTTAAGTCGTTTGTGCCAATACTAAAGAATGAAACTTCTTTTGCAAGGTGGTGAGCAATTGCAGCAGCAGCTGGTGTTTCAACCATTACACCGATTTCGATGTCTTCGTCAAATGCTAGGCCTTCGTTACGAAGTTCAGCTTTGTATTCTTCAAGTGCCGCTTTAAGTTCACGGATCTCTTCAACAGAGATGATCATTGGGAACATGATGCGAAGCTTACCGTGTGCTGATGCACGTAAAATACCACGTAATTGGTCTTTTAAGATGTCACGACGGTCTAAGCTGATACGTACTGCACGCCAGCCTAAGAACGGGTTCATTTCTTCTGGTAAGTCCATGTATGGAAGATCTTTATCACCACCGATATCCATAGTACGGATAATCACAGCTTGATCGCCCATTGCTTCAGCAACGTCTTTATAAGCTTTATATTGCTCTTCTTCAGTTGGAAGGGCATCACGGTCCATAAATAGGAATTCAGTACGGTATAGACCTACACCTTCACCACCGTTACGCAAGATACCATCGCAGTCTTTCACTGTACCGATATTACCGCAAACTTCTACATGGTGGTCATCTAGAGTGACAGCAGGTAGATCTTTTAATTTCGCTAATTCTTCTTTTTCAGCTAGGAAGTTATCACGAATTGATTTCGCTTCTTCTAGCTCTGCATCAGAAGGGTTGACGATAATTTTGTTGTTAATCGCATCCAAAATCAGAGTATCACCGTTTGATACTTGTTTTGTAATGTCGTTGGTACCCACAATCGCAGGAAGTTCAAGCGAACGAGCCATGATAGAAGTGTGAGAGGTACGACCACCGATATCACAAGCAAAGCCTAAAACGAATTCTAGGTTGATTTGTGCAGTTTCCGATGGTGTTAAGTCGTTAGCAACAAGAATCACTTCTTCGTTGATAGCGCTTAAAGATACGATGTTAATGCCTAGTGCATTTTTAACAAAACGTGTACCGATATCGCGGATATCGGTAGCACGTTCTTTAAGGTAGTCATCATCAAGAGACTCAAGGGCTGTTGCTTGTTCTTCAATCACAGTGTGGATTGCAAGGCCTGCAGACATTTTGTCTTTTTTGATGAGGGCTAAAATTTCTTCTTCTAGCTCTTCATCTTCAAGCAGCATGATATGACCTTCGAAGATGGCTTCTTTTTCTTCACCGAAGGTTTCAAGTGCTTTTTGTTTAATGCCTTCTAATTGCTCAGAAGATTTATTACGAGCATCAAAGAAGCATTTTACTTCTGCTTCAACTTGATCGTCCGAAATAGGTGTTTTATTTAGGACAATTTCATCTTCTTGAAGAAGTAGTGCTTTACCGAAAGCAATACCAGGAGATGCTAGAATTCCAGAAATCATAGCCTTACCTTAATTTGTTCAAATATAAAAAGTAAAAATACCGTGAATCACAGATGTGATTAGTGTAGTTGGTCCATTAGAGCAACTAGGTGATCAACAGCCGCTTCAGCTTGAGGGCCTTCTGCAGAGATAGTTACTACAGTGCCTTTTACTAGGCCAAGAGTTTGCAGTTTGAAAAGGCTCTTAGCACTTGCGCTTTTGCCATTAGAAGTCACTGTAATATCAGCATCGAATGCTTTAGCTTCTTTAACGAATTGAGCCGCAGGACGAGTGTGAAGGCCGTTTTCTGCAGTGATTTCTACTTGCTTCTGATACATGTGTGTTACCCCGATTAATTTGCTTTTTGTTGGAAACTGAAAAGTAGTTTAGCTTACCTTCTTATCTATCGCTTCGCTAGCGAAGAAAATAAGTGGCTCTACTCGATTGCTTTCAGTCATCACTCATCATTTATTTATTTTCTGTTAACTAATCTTAGTTGGTTAATTAACAGGCTTCTTTATTTCGAAGCTAAAAATAAAACATCCTGATTATCACTAAAGGAGTGGTAGGGATCAACAAAAAAGCCCCATAAAGGAGCTTTTTTCATAGAAAAATTGATTTGGACCCGTTTTATTGTTCGTTCTCTTTGTCGGTAAAGATACCTGCAAACAGAGCCGTACTTAGGTAGCGCTCACCAGAACTTGGCAGTACCGTAACAATAGTTTTTCCTTCAAATTCAGGTAGTTCAGCGATCTTATTTGCAGCAACAACCGCTGCGCCAGATGAAATCCCGGCAAGGATTCCTTCTTCTTCCATTAGGCGACGAGCCATCGTAATAGCTTCATCAGAAGTCACTGAGATAACTTTGTCAATTAGCTCTAAATCTAGGTTACCAGGGATAAAACCAGCACCAATACCTTGAATTTTATGCGGCGCTGGTTGAATTTCGTCTCCTGCAAGCGCTTGAGCGATCACTGGCGATTCCGCTGGCTCTACCGCGACAGTTGTGACTGCTTTACCTTTGGTATTTTTTAAGTAACGACTTGTACCGGTTAAAGTACCACCCGTACCCACACCGGATACAAACACGTCAATGTTGCCATCGGTTGCATCCCAAATCTCTGGGCCAGTAGTTTGCTCGTGAATCGCTGGGTTAGCTGGGTTGTTAAATTGTTGAAGTAGTAAGTACTTGCTTGGATCGCTTGCTACAATTTCTTCCGCTTTTGCAATAGCACCTTTCATACCTTTTGCCGCTTCGGTAAGTTCTAGGTTAGCACCTAGCGCTTTTAATAGCTTACGGCGTTCAAGGCTCATTGATTCAGGCATGGTTAGCGTTAATTTATAACCACGAGCCGCCGCTACATATGCAAGTGCGATACCGGTGTTACCACTGGTTGGCTCGACTAGTTCAACGCCTGGCTTTAATAAACCAGCTTTTTCTGCTTCCCATACCATGTTAGAGCCGATACGGCACTTTACGCTGAAACTTGGGTTACGAGCTTCAATCTTAGCCAAAACGTTGCCCTTACTTACGCGATTTAAGCGAACAAGAGGAGTGTTGCCAATAGTTTGAGAGTTATCTTCGTAAATCTTTGTCATTTTGATGTTCCTTCATTACACGGTAGGGTGTGAATTAATAAGCATCTTATACCAATCGCACTAATTATTTGATTGGTATTTAATGTGCATGATTGAAAGCATAAATCTACAGCAAATAAGGTGAAAGGAATAAATGGTTATATGATATGGGTAAATGTCTGATTTAAATTTGTGCAGATATTAAAAAAAACGCCTTAATCCTATTCGATTAAAGCGCTTGTATGGTCAATTAACTTGATGTAGGCATATAAGTTAATGATTGAGTGATTTGTATCTATCTACCCACATAGCCGTTGCTCCACAGACTGCAATCGGCATAACAAATAGGTTTACAATCGGAACCATGGTGCATAAAGCGACCAATCCTCCAAAGCTATAAGCATTCCATTTGTCACCTTTAAGGTCATTTTTCATTTTAGGAAAAGTGACTTTGTGGTTATCAAATGGGTAATCACAATACTGTATTGCCATCATCCAAGCAGAGAAAGCAAACCATAGAATAGGGCCTAGAGTCTGGCCGAGTGCAGGGATAAGCAACAGAATAAAGAGACCAAGCGCTTTCGGTAGGTAGTACTTAAGTTTTACCCATTCTCTATGCAAGATTCGTGGGGTGTCTTTAATCAATGAGAACAGGTTTTGATCTGTAGGACCTTGACCCGTTAATTGGATTTCTAACTTTTCAGCCAGCAGGCCATTAAAGGGGGCTGCAATCCAATTGGCAACGGTACTAAAAAAGTAACTGAATGTTGCAATGATGGTAATGCCTAATAATGGTAGTAATAAATAAGACAACCAAGACAGCATGTCCGGCAGTGTACCTAACCAATTATCTAACCATTCACTCAAGTTACTATATAGATAGAATAGCGAACCACCGAATAAAATGATGTTGGTCAGCAAGGGTAAAATGACAAAGCGTCGAATGCCCGGCTTGAAACATAATTGAGCACCATAGACAAAATAACCAAATCCGGTTTTCGGTGGTTGGTCTACTCTCAAGTTAGGGGAAGGTGACATGAACACTCCATAAATAAGGTACAAGCGTAGTGTTTATTCTACTGTTATAGAGAAATAAGAAAAGCTTGTTTTATTCTTGCTGAATCTCACATCTTAAGGTGACTTGGGGATAATTTTTTTGGTAAAGTAATCAATAGTTATATACAAACCACTCATTTAGCCATTTCTATGGCATGATAAGACACAATTAAGCATCCAAGGTGACTTTTGTAATTCAACAAGTTGAGTGATGGTTTCGGTAATTATATTAATAGTTGAGAGTGATAAATGCAGGAATTGCGACTAGTACTCATTATTGTAGGTGGGCTGGCGATTGCAGGTTTGCTGGTACATGGTATATGGACGAGTAAGAAAGAAGGTAAAGCAAAGTTTGCTGATAAACCTTTGAATAAAATGGAGCCTAAGGTCAATACTCCGCTTGCTGATGATGCACAAGAAGGTATCGTTTCTCACGCCACTCCGGTTAAAGAACGTAAAGAACCAGCTTTTCATATTGATGAGTCAGAAGAAGATATCGATCCTTTATTTGGCGAGTCGGATATTTCTTTTGCGGCGACGGATGATGTTGCTCCTGACCAAGCGGTAAAAGTGGAAGTTCAAGATCAAACTGTTAAAACACAAGCCCCATTTTCTGAGCCGGAACAAGTCACCGCCAATGAAAATATTACTGACCCTGAAGTGAAGCAGGATAAAACAGAATCAACTGCAACTGGCTCTCAGTCAAAAGAATCACAAGAGAACGAACAAACCGATAAAAATGACATGGAAGTGATTATTTTCCATGTACATGCGGCGGGCTCATCCGAGTTTGTTGGTACTCAGTTATTTAACAGTATGCAGCAACATGGTTTGCATTATGGTGCAATGGATATTTTCCACTGCCACACCGATACGTCAGGCACAGGAAAGGTCTTATTTAGTGTTGCAAACATGATGAATCCGGGAACACTCGCTCATGATGACCCTGCAACATTTATTACCAAAGGTATTTCGTTCTTTATGACATTACCTTGTTACGGCGATGCTGAACAAAACTTCAAACTTATGCTGAAAACTGCTCAACAAATTGCCGATGATTTAGGTGCAAATGTTTTAGATGATAAACGCAATCTAATGACGCCGAATAGACTATCGGCTTATCGTCAGCAAATTCGCGATTATGTTGCTCGTAGCACCGAAGCTGAATAAACCGCTGGCAATGCAAGAATACTAGAAACGAAGATTCAGGCTCCTTCATAGGGGCCTTTTTTATGAATATATTTTTTTAGAAATAAGTACTATCAGGTAAAGACCATGAGTAGCGAAATTGAGAAAAAAATAGAGCAATTAAGAGAGACACTTCATCATCATGGTGTCCGTTATTACGTTGAAGATAATCCTGAAATTACCGATGCAGAATATGACCGCTTAATGCGGGAGTTAATCGCATTAGAGCAAGAGAACCCAGAGTTTGCTTCTGATTCGTCTCCATCAATGCGAGTGGGTGGGAAGCCTCTTGACGGATTCACCCAAGTAAAGCATGAAATACCTATGCTTTCATTAGATAACGCATTTGAAGAACCCGAGTTAGATAATTTCCATAAAAAGATCGCCACTCGTTTAAAGAATAAGCAATGTGATGTTTATTGTTGTGAGCCAAAATTGGATGGTCTAGCGGTTAGTTTGCTTTATGAAAATGGTATTTTAGTCCAAGCGGCGACTCGTGGTGATGGTGCGACCGGTGAAAACATTACCGCCAACGTAAAGACCATCAAATCAATTCCGCTCAAACTACAAGGTAACAACTGGCCACAGCGTATTGAAGTACGCGGTGAAGTTTTTATGCTTCTTGATGGTTTTAATGCCTTTAATGAAAAAGCGCTAAAAAATGGTACTAAGCCGTTTGCTAATCCACGTAATGCCGCTGCGGGTAGTTTGCGACAGCTCGACTCTAAAGTGACCGCCACTCGGCCATTAAGCTTTTACGCCTATAGTGTTGGTGTTGTTGAAGGTGGAACATTACCGCACAGCCATTATCAACGTTTTTTAACCCTAAAATCTTGGGGGCTACCTATGTGTCCAGAGACGAAAGTGGTTGAAGGGCTGGAAAATGTAAAAGCTTATTATCAAGATATTTTGCAGCGTCGTAGCGAGCTTGCTTATGAGATAGATGGTGTAGTAATCAAGGTTGATGACATTGCTCTACAAGAAGAGTTAGGTTTTGTTGCACGAGCGCCTCGCTGGGCGATTGCTTATAAGTTTCCAGCCCAAGAAGAAATGACACGTTTAAATGATGTGGAGTTTCAAGTGGGTCGTACCGGGGCGGTGACGCCTGTTGCTAAGTTAGAGCCAGTTTATGTCGGAGGCGTGACGGTCAGCAATGCCACATTACATAATGCTGATGAAATAGAGCGTTTAGATGTGCATATTGGCGATACAGTGATTGTTCGTCGGGCTGGCGATGTGATCCCTAAGATTGTTGGCGTAGTGCCTGACAGACGTCCTGAAGATGCTGTTCGTGTTATCTATCCGACTCAATGTCCGGTTTGTCATTCAGATGTTGAGCGAATTGAAGGTGAAGCGGTTACTCGTTGTACTGGCGGTTTGATCTGCCAAGCGCAACGAATAGAAGCATTGAAGCACTTTGTGTCCCGTAAAGCTATGGATGTGGACGGACTAGGGGTCAAGGTTATTGAGCAACTAGTCGAAAAAGAAATGGTTCAAACGCCAGCGGATTTATTTAAGTTATCTGCGGGTGTGATTACGGTTTTAGATAGACTTGGACCTAAGTCGGCGCAGAATATCGTCAACGCTTTAGAGGCAGCAAAACAAACGACATTGCCACGTTTTCTCTACTCGTTAGGGATCCGCGAAGTTGGTGAAGCGACAGCACAAAACCTTGCATTACACTTCCATACTTTAGATAAAGTTAGGGTGGCAACTAAAGATAATTTGATTGAAGTGCCAGATGTTGGTCAAGTTGTGGCTGAGCATATCGTGCATTTCTTTTCAGAAGAAAATAATCAAAAAGTGATTGATGATCTTATAAGTCAAGGAATTCACTGGCCTGAAGTTGAAGTAAGTTCCGATCCTGATTCATTACCCCTTAAAGATAAAACCGTGGTGATTACCGGGTCTTTCAGTCAATTAAATCGTAATGATGCTAAAGCAGCACTACAGGCTCTAGGGGCGAAAGTGGCGGGAAGTGTATCGAAAAAAACGGATATTTTATTTGCTGGAGAGGCGGCAGGATCTAAGCTAACTAAGGCTCAGGAGCTAGGGGTTGAGGTTCAAACGGAAGAGCAGTTATTAGAAATACTGAATAGTTGATCTTTATTTAAATTGTTAATTAAGTCGCTATTTTTTGAAAAGGCTCCCAGTAGGGGGCCTTTTCTGTATTTACTGATTCACAAATGTTTCCTTATATTTGATTTATTTATCCATGCCTGGCTATAGGGTGATTATCGTGAATGCTTGTTGTGGTGTTGAAATTGGGCTTGCTTTCTTGTCTTTGCTTAAGTTGTTGATTTTTAGTTGTTATATTTTTATTGGTACTTTGTGATATTGATCACCAATGTAAGGGAACTTTGCACTCGCTCATGTTTTTTTGTTAAAGATTTAACTTATTGTTGATGTTTTGCGCAGCGAAGTTAGTCTTAATCTCGTAGGTACACATTGTGTGCGAACATTAAAAACAGAAAATTTTTGTTTAGTTAGTTTACTAAGCAAATTAATAGGAAGAATGCCTTGTTGCTTTCGGCGGCCACTTAAAGCTTCAAGGTGAAATAAAACAGTTATGTCCATTTTTTAGGAGCTTTTCCATGGAAAAAATTTTTAAACGTACGCTACTTGGCGCTGTAGTTTCTGCTGCAGCATTTACTGGTACAGCTAACGCAGCTGAAATTGGTATCAACTCCGATTTTACTGTTGAAGCATACGGTGTAGCAGCTATTTCTGTTGTGAATTACAACGTTACAGATAACCGTAGTGATAGTACGGGAGCTGTAATTGAAAATGAATCACGTATTGGTTTCCGTGCAGGTAAAGATATTGTTGATGGTTTAAATGTATTTATGCAAATCGAATCAGGTTATGTTGATAATACTGATTGGGGTCAAGGTGGTAATCCAGGTGGTGTCCTTGGCTTCCGTGATACGTTTGTTGGTCTACAAGGTGATAGCTGGGGTAAAGTTCGCTTTGGCCGTATGCTGACGCCAATGTATGAAATTGTTGACTGGCCTTTCTCTAATCCAGGCTTAGGAAGTGTATTTGATTGGGGCGGTGTTCAAGGGACTTATGACCGTCAATCTAACCAAATTCGATATGATTCACTGAATTATGGAGGCTTTACTTTTGCCGCGTCTGTAGGTCGAGATTCTGGAGCATTTGGTGGTGGTACAGCAACACGTGATTCTTATTTTGGTGGTCTGAACGCTAGATATACAATAAATAAATTAACATTATTAGGGGCGGTTGAAGCTGGTAATAACTTTAAAGGCGTGGAAGGCGATGATAACTTTGCTTACATCGCAGGTTTTGATCTAGCTCTTCCGGCGGGTTTTGGTCTTTCAGCAGCCTTTAAGCATGAAGAAGTGAATGCTGCAAATAGTGCTGATGATCTATCCCAAGACTCTTACTCAATTATTGGTCAGTACTGGTACGAAAATATTGGCTTTAAGTTAGGTTATGCTGCAAATCTAGATTCAGATAAGGGTGGTATTGAGCAAGATGATGACGCAAGCACTATTTCTGGTCAGTTAATGATGACAATCAATGGGTTTGTTCCTTATATTCGTGTTGCCGGTCGTAAAACACACCAAGATGCTACAACGAATGATACAGACCTTGTAACACGTGTTGGTATTGAATACGGTTTTTAATCCTTTTTTATCGGTATAATACGTGAACCTGACGCTGGCTTAGGCCAGCGTTTCTTTTTATAGCTGTAGGTGAATTTATGAAAAAGATATGTTTGGTGTTGTCCACGTTATTTTTAGCATCATGTGCAAATTTTGCAGATGATGGTGACTATTCCGATGCGATTCAATCAGTGAAAGAACGCTCTAATTTTACTGAAATTAAAGGAAAAGCTTTCACAACAAGTGATATATTAGTTAGTAACAGTCAGATATTAAATAGTGCCGCGAATATTACCGCTATTTTCCCCAAGCAGGGTGCGACCAATATCGAATCGTCATATGTAGCTATGAGTATGACATATTTTAAAACATATAATCTTTATGAAGAAGCTCGTTATAATGGGAAAAGTGTGCCACTTAAGGCTTATAAAGTTACTAGTGAAACTTGTAATGATAATTGTACAACGACACAGTATGTGACATTTCCTATTGATATGGCGACTTTAGAAAAAGCTAAGACAGAAGGTCTTGAATACCAAATTGCAACATCTAATGATTCTTCAGTCGTTGAGTACAAAATACCAGCCGGTTATATCCAAGCTATTTTTAATGAAGGGGCAGAACATAGTAATGCGACTCTTCAAGTGGGAGCACCTAAATCTGAAATCAGTAAACCACAAGAAATGGTTGAGTATTGGTATCAAGAAGCCGAACAAGCAGAAAAAGAAGCCTTCTCATCTTGGGCTTTCCAAAATCGTAAACAAGTTTCTGCAGACCTAAAAACAACGGGTAAGCCAAGTGAAATGTTGGACTACTGGTATAAAAAGGCATCTGAAGAGCAAAGAAGCCAAATCCTCACTTGGTTACTGAAAGTTGAGTAAGATTCACTCACTAATTCGATAACTCTACATGGTATACTTTGAATCGATCATAACCTCTGTTTATGGTCGATTTTATTTTGGAGGATAATCATGAACATTAGCCAAGTAGCGAAATTAACTGGGTTGTCGGCAAAGTCTATTCGTTTTTATGAATCGAAAGAGGTGATTAATCTACCACTGCGTGGTGAAAATGGTTATCGATATTACACAGATGAAATTGTTGAGCAGCTTAAATTAGTCGCGCGAGCACGAATGGTTGGTTTTAGCTTAGATGAGTGTAAAAGCTTAGTTGATCTAGCTAATGATCCTACTCGCCATAGCTGTGATGTGAAAGTAACAGCTAAGCAGAAACTTGTTGAGGTAAGAGAAAAATTATCGCAACTGCAAAAGATCGAGAAGCAGTTGACTCAGTGGATAAATGATTGCCCGGGAGATGAGAATCCCGATTGCCCAATAATCGATAACTTAAGGGGCAATCAGAAATAGACTGGCGCAGTACTTTATAATACAAGTACACGCTGATATCACGCCTAGTAAAGTAGTGAATAAAGTTGTCTGCGATATTTAGAGGCAAGAGCATTTCCTTGACCTAGTGCAGATAAAATATCCATACACACCGTTTTGACTTCTCCATCACGAGCATGGAGATCTTTCTTCAAAATGCCCATCAATAATTGTAGAGCTTCTTCATCTCGTGCGACCTGGTGATATTGCAGAGCTAAATCACATAGGCATGCTAGATTGGTTGGATCTTCTGCAAATTGTGATTCTAGTGCTTGAATTTCAGGGCTGTCTGCCGCCTGTTCATGCAATTCTAATTTTGCCACTAAGCCTTTGTAATAATTATCCTGGTATTCAAGTGGAATGCTGGCTAATTGTGTTTTAGCAAGATCAAACTGTTGTGTCTCTAATAAACAATCGGCAATGGCGAGCTTGATATCACCACGTGAAGTGTAGTTTTCCGGTAATGTCTGTAAAGCGGTTAAGGCCTCTTGATGTTGCTTGTTCTCCATTGCTTCAATGGCAGATTTAAGAGCCAAATCTTCTGGGCTTGGAAGGTGTTTCACCAACATAGTTGTGATGGTTTCAATACTTTGAGGCCCAGCCATGCCATCGACCGCTTGACCATTAGAAAACAAAGCAATCGTTGGGAGAGACTGGACACCAAATTGAGAGGCTAAAGCTGGCTCTGCTTCGCAGTTAAGAAAAGCGAGCGTGAATGCGCCTTGATATTGATTGGCAAGTGTTTGTAATTCATTGATAACAACAGTGCTTTCAGCCACCGATGGTGCCCAAAAGTGGATAAGAACAGGCTGTTGCTGAGAAAGTTCTATCGTTGGGCGGAAATTTTGTTCATTAAGTTCAATGATGAATTCTGGCTGCATCTCAATATCCTTGAAGTCACTTGGGTGTAGTAGGCTCGGGAGGCCTAAATCATTTATATAACAATGAGGTCGCCACTATGATAATTCAAGGTAGTAGGGTAATAAGATAAAGGTCAAAGCCGCTTGTTTGATGTTTTAACTTGCCCTTCTGGAGCTTCATCTTGAGGTCACTTGGGTATATTAATACTCGAAAAGCTTTTCTGCCATTAGAATATCAAAAAAATAGTGCATACAATGGCTATACACAGCCAGTTAAGTTGGTTGAGGGTCATTAAACTACTCCATCATCGCCTCTCTATTTTTGAATAATGACACATAAATATTAAGGTTTAATGACATGGGGTTTATACCCAAGTAACTTCAAGGTGCGAGTTTCAGCAAGAATAAAACAAGCTTTAAGCAAGGCAAATTGAATATGATCATAGTTATTCTATCTCTGTTCAATTTAACGCGGCATAAAGCTTGTTTTAACTTGCCCTTCGGGAGCTTCATTCAAACCTTTATGCCGCGTCAGATTGGTTTGAAAGGTGCTTACATTCCTTCGCCAATCTTCCTTACCTAAAGATTTGGATGAAAGCTCTGAATTCTGCATCTTGAAGTCACTTGGGTATATTAATCTCTACTGGATAAAATTTGCTTTAATGCGGGCTCTAAGTGAGAAAAGGTAAAGATAAAGCCTAATTCAGTAAGATGCTTAGGCTTAGCTCTGACACTATCAAAAAGCAATTGTGAAGATTCGCCCATGATCAGATTCATCATCCATTTAGGTGTTGTGATGATTGCGGGGCGCTTGAGTGTTTTTGCTAAGGCATCACTAAATGCTAGGTTGGTGACAGGATGAGGGGCACTAAGGTTAAAGATACCAGCGGCTTTTTTATGATTGATTAAGTAGGTAATTGCACGAGCTGCATCCTGCAAATGGATCCATGGCATATATTGCTTACCATTCCCCATCTTCCCTCCAACACCTAACTTAAATGGAGGTAGCATAGCTGCAAGAGCACCGCCATCGGAACCTAAAACAATACCTGTACGTAGTAAACAGACTCGAGTGTTTTTACTTTGCGCTTGCATGGCAATGTTTTCCCATCGCTGGCAAACTTTATAAGGGAAACCAGACGTTGCAAGAGCCGTATTTTCATAGACTTGCTGTTTATCTTTATCGCCATAAATGCCTATCGCAGAGCCGCTAATAAAACATTCGGGAGGGGAGGTACTTTTATTGATGAGATCAACTAATTGCTGCGTAGTGCCCCAGCGGCTAGCACAAATTTTTTGTTTTTGAGTTGTGGTCCAACGTTTGGTGGCGATCGGTTCACCTGCTAGATTAATCACCACATCAATATGATTAAGATCAGAGAAGCTGGATAATTTATCGATATAGTCAATATTAGAAAAATCAGTATGTTTTAACGCTGATTTTGCTTTTTTCGGAGAGCGAGTCAACACTGTAATCTGATGACCCGTGAGATGTTTAATTAACTCACAGCCGATAAAACCTGTTCCTCCAGTGATTAATATATGCATAACCTCTCCTTGTTTGTCACTATTATTATAGCTTTCATGTGGGCACTCCCATCCAATGTGAGGTAAGAAAAGTTAGGCAAGCGGTTAACTTTCCCTTATGTCATTAGGAGGAAGTATTATTGAGAGAATAAAACTGTCGAGCCATGCGCTAAACTGGTTAGCAATAGAGTACGGTCATTGACTACGTCAATTTTTCGGCTTTGTTGGGCATTGATCTTAAATAGTGTTTTCAATTTCTCGACTTGCTCTGGTGTTATTTGAGTGATCGGGGTAGTTGAAATATCTTTAAATTCGCTTGCATCAATAATCAAGTAATGGTCGCTGAGCTCCCAGTTTCCAGATTCAGAAATGACGATTTCTACCGGCTTCTCGATATCTTTACTCGTAAAAACTAGCGTCGAGTTTTTGATATATGTCTGGTTTGGCAGGTACTTAACGGTTGATGAAATACTGGCCTTATCTAGATGCTGAATTTTTTGATCCCAAAAGTTCATATAAGCAATCGTCGTGGATTGCCACTCTTTTGAAGTCAGTTTTTGCTTTAGTTTGATATCACCCTGCCAATAGTTCCATGAGCCTATTAGAGCGACAACAAGTGCGATAATCGATATTGTTTTTTTCATGTTAGCCTCTATTGACAAAGGGATTCAAAGTTCGTTTGGTTAACAAACAATACAATGGTTTTATTTTGTTCGGTGTCTTTGAGAGGGTAGATGTAATTCAAAGCAATATGCTCACTTTCACCACCGGTTGCGATCACTCGTGAGAGGGTTGTCGGTACATGTTTTTGATAAGCCTCGGTACACCTTTCTATAATTGGCAACCATTGATCGATTTGTGGCTGGTTTGCCGGTACAAAAAGTGGAATATCGTTTTCCATTTCAATTTTAGTCAGCTCATTGCTATCAGGCACTTCGCTCACCCACGCTAAGGTAGGTAATAGAACGATGAGAGCCCAAACTAAATAAAGCCAAGCAGGGTTCTTAGCTTCTGCTTTAGTTGATGTTTCTTTGGTGCTGGCAGCGGTATTCTGACTTAAATTTGTGGTTTGCTTTGCTTCTTCAATATTATGAGTCGCCGCTGAGTCATATTCAGAATCCAGAGCTTCTGCTTTATCGGCTATGTCATGTGCTTGTGATTGAGTCGCAATATCGACCGAAGAGATTAATTGATAGCCTCGTTTCGGTACTGTTTTCACAAATTGTGGAGACTTGGTGGAGTCTTGTAGCATTTTTCTAAGCGTAGAAATTGCTTGAGTAAGACTTGAATCGTCGACCTGAAATCCTTGGTCTCGCCATACATACTCATGCAATTGATCTCGGCTCACCACTTGATTTGAGTTTTCGATCAAGATCAAAAGTATACGGCTTTCATTACTTCCTAAACGTACGATATTGTTGTCATCATTGAGATCGCTTAGCGTGTTGCTATTAGGATCGAATATGAACTTTTGGGCAAGAATATATTTAGTGCCTATATTGGTCATTTAGGTTTTCTCAGTAGCAGAAATTGGTTGAAATCGACCTTTCGCACAGCTAAAAATTAGCGAAATTTAGATTTTGTGATGTTTTTCACCTTTATGATAATGAAAAATGATAAGAAAAACACGGTTTTGATGAATTTTTACCTTGAATTTATATTCGCCCGCCCAAATTTGTAGAGTAAGTTTTTAACAAACAATTTTGTAATACCATCTGTACAAACAAGAGTGGAGTTCTAATGAGCGATACAATGACAACAAATAAAGAAACACGTGGATTTCAATCAGAAGTAAAACAACTACTGCATTTGATGATCCACTCCCTGTATTCTAATAAAGAAATCTTCTTGCGAGAGCTAATCTCCAACGCCTCTGATGCGGCAGATAAACTCCGTTTTCAGGCATTATCGAATGCAGATTTGTACCAAGGTGATGCTGACCTAGGCGTAAAACTATCTTTCAACAGTGAAACCAATACGCTGACCATTTCTGATAATGGTATTGGTATGTCACGTGAAGATGTGATTGAGCACTTAGGGACGATTGCTAAATCGGGTACGGCAGACTTCTTTTCTAAATTATCAGAAGACCAAAGCAAAGACTCTCAATTAATTGGTCAATTTGGGGTAGGCTTCTACTCAGCTTTCATTGTGGCGGATGCAGTCACGGTTCGCACTCGCGCGGCAGGCTTACCTGCGGATAAAGCTGTGCAGTGGCACTCTGCCGGTGAAGGTGATTACACGATTGAAGACATCACCAAAGAAACACGTGGTACCGATATTATTTTGCATATGCGCGAAGAGGGTAAAGAATTCTTAAATGAATATCGTCTGCGTGATGTGATTGGTAAGTACTCTGACCATATTGGTATCCCTGTATCTATTTGGACAGAAAAAGACGTTGAAACTGGCGAAGAAAATGAAGACGGCACTAAAGTCACTAAAAAAGAAGCGTCTTGGGAACAAATCAACAAAGCTCAAGCCTTATGGACGCGCGCGAAAAGCGAAATCAATGATGAAGAGTACATTGAGTTCTATAAGCATGTTTCGCATGACTTTGCCGACCCACTGATCTGGAGCCATAACAAGGTTGAAGGTAAGAACGATTATACTAGCTTGTTATATATCCCATCGAAAGCGCCTTGGGATATGATGAACCGTGATCATCAAGCTGGTTTGAAACTGTATGTACAACGCGTTTTTATTATGGACGATGCTGAGCAGTTTATGCCTTCTTACTTACGCTTTGTAAAAGGCTTAATTGATTCTAACGATCTACCATTAAACGTGTCTCGTGAGATTTTGCAAGATAACAAGATCACTCAATCGCTACGAAGTGCGTGTACTAAACGTGTGCTTGGTATGTTGGAAAAAATGGCCAACCGTGATGAAGAAAAATACCAAAACTTCTGGAAAGAGTTTGGTCTTGTTCTAAAAGAAGGGCCGGCAGAAGATTTCTCAAATAAAGAGAAAATTGCCGGTTTAATGCGCTTTGCCTCGACTCATGTTGATAATTCAGAGCAAACCGTATCTTTGGCTTCTTATGTTGAGCGTATGAAAGAAGGTCAGGATAAAATTTATTATCTAACGGCTGATAGCTACGCTGCGGCGAAAAACAGCCCACACCTAGAGCAATTTAAAGCGAAAGGTCTGGAAGTGATTCTGATGTTTGATCGCATTGATGAGTGGTTAATGAACTACTTAACCGAGTTCGATGGCAAGCAATTCCAAGCAATCACTAAAGCGGGTCTTGATCTGTCTAAATTTGAAGATGAAGCGGAGAAAGAACAACAGAAAGAAACGGAAGAAGAGTTCAAATCTGTCGTTGAGCGTACTAAAAATTACTTGGGTGACCGAGTAAAAGAAGTTCGTACGACCTTCAAGCTTGCAAGCACGCCAGCGGTTGTAGTGACCGATGATTATGAAATGGGCACACAGATGGCGAAACTGTTAGCGGCGGCTGGACAAGAAGTCCCAGAAGTGAAGTACATCTTCGAATTAAACCCTAATCATGCGTTAGTGAAGCGCATGGCAGATGAGGCAGATGAAGAAGCCTTTGGTCGTTGGGTTGAAGTGTTACTTGGTCAAGCTATGCTCGCAGAACGTGGCGCAATGGAAGATCCAAGTCACTTTGTCGGTGCAATCAACGCACTTCTTACTAAGTAAAAATGAAATAAGGCCGGAAGTTGTGGTAAAATTCCGGCCTCAGTTTTGTAACAAGTCAGTATTTTTTGATACAACAAGGATATACTGACTTCATCCTTATACCGAAACTTACCGTGGTGATCTTCATTACAGTGAGCTTCGGTATAAAAATTTTAAAATAAGAGGAATATACATGCGCATCATTCTTTTAGGTGCTCCGGGTGCTGGTAAAGGTACTCAAGCTCAATTCATCATGGACAAGTTTGGTATTCCACAAATTTCAACCGGCGACATGTTACGTGCTGCTATTAAAGCTGGCACTGAAATGGGCAAGCAAGCGAAAGCGGTTATTGATGCGGGTCAACTCGTTTCTGATGACATTATTCTTGGTCTTATCAAAGAGCGCATTGCACAAGCGGATTGTGAAAAAGGTTTCTTACTAGATGGTTTCCCTCGCACTATCCCTCAAGCTGATGGCTTGAAAGAGCTTGGTGTTGAAGTGGATTACGTGATCGAATTTGACGTTGCTGACAGCGTGATTGTTGAGCGTATGGCGGGTCGTCGTGCTCACCTAGCATCTGGCCGTACTTACCACGTTACTTACAACCCACCTAAAGTGGAAGGTAAAGATGACGTAACAGGTGAAGATCTAGTAGTACGTGATGATGATAAAGAAGAAACAGTACGTGCTCGTCTAGGTGTTTACCACGAGCAAACTGCACCTCTTATTGCTTATTACAGCAAAGAAGCAGAAGCAGGAAAGACAACTTACTTGAAATTTGATGGTACTAAGCAAGTTTCAGAAGTCAGTGCTGACATCGAAAAAGCATTATCTTAATTTTCAGGCTCACTTTAGTGTCTATTTAACGATTGATTTGATAGGCAAAATAGATAAGTGAGCGAGTAAGATTTTTGTTATATTGAGCGACATTATTCGTAATGTCGCTTTTTTTATATCTTTTTGTAGAGGTCGAGGATGGGCAAATCAGTCGTAAACAAAACAGGCGTTTTATTAGTCAACCTTGGAACGCCAGAATCCCCATCAGCTCAAGGGGTTAAAGATTTTTTAAAACCGTTTTTGAGTGATAAACGTGTTGTGAGTATCCCGAGATTACTTTGGTGGCCTTTACTCAATGGTGTGATTTTACCGTTACGCTCACCTAAAGTGGCTAAAGTCTACCAGCAAGTCTGGATGGATGAAGGGTCGCCTTTAATGGTGTATTCAAAGCGCCAAGTCGAAAAGCTTGCACAGAAGCTTCAGCTCCCGGTAGAACTCGGGATGACTTATGGTAACCCTAGTATTGAAAGTGGCATTAATAAGCTGATTGAGCAGGGCTGCGATACGATTACCGTACTGCCTCTATATCCTCAGTATTCGAGTACCACCACGGCGGCGGTATCCGATGCGCTATCACGTAGTTTAGTAAAAATGATTGCTTTA
Organism: Vibrio litoralis DSM 17657; assembly: GCF_000426765.1. Taxonomy (GTDB): domain Bacteria; phylum Pseudomonadota; class Gammaproteobacteria; order Enterobacterales; family Vibrionaceae; genus Vibrio; species Vibrio litoralis. The sequence continues at coordinate 277,015 of NZ_KE384566.1, forward strand.
CCAGGATACCATTTCATTCGTGACTATTATGACCATCCTTTATATATCAAAGCATTAGCAACTAAGGTGCGCGCACATTGGCAGAAGGATGGTCAGGGTGACTACTTGTTGTGTTCCTATCATGGGATCCCGCAACGCCTCGCCAATCAAGGTGATGTTTATCCCAAGCATTGTGAAACAACCACAGAGTTGTTGCGTCTTGAGCTGGGCTTATCGCAACAGCAAATAGGCATGAGTTACCAATCCCGCTTTGGAAAAGAAGAGTGGCTGCAACCTTATACCGATAAAACGCTCGAAAGCTTAGCGGACAAGAAATTTGCCAACTTAGATGTTATTTCACCGGCTTTTGCTTGTGATTGTATTGAAACCTTGGAAGAAATTGCCATTGAATGTAAAGACATCTATCAAGACGCTGGTGGGCAAGGCTACCGCTATATTGAATGCTTAAATGACTCGGATGAACATATTGAAATGATGGCTGACTTGATTCGTTCAACGCAATAATGTATTGAATTTACCTGGCTATCTAACATAAAAATACCGCACAGTTCAGATGAATTGTGCGGTATTTTTTACACGTTGAGGGTTCAGTTGTTAACCATAATCTATGGTGGGCTATTGAATACCTTGGTGTTTTTTATCAAGGCGGCGCATTAAGGGTAGAACAGCTAATGCAATAAAGGTACAAACTACCGCTGCCATACCTAGCTTGTTGAATAGGGTAGTATAGATATCCAATGTTTCTAATGGATCAGTCATACCTTTTGGAATGCTGGCAAAGTTAGCCACTACACCACCTAAGTATTGTGAAATACCACAAGCAACATAATAAGCTCCCATCATAAAGCCACCCATGCGCTCAGGAGCATAACGGGCAATCATCGCAAGACCTAGGCCACTTACTAGTAATTCACCTAGCGAGTATGCACCGTAGCCGATGATCATCACCCAAGAGGTTGTTTTACCGTTAACCGCAAAGTTACCTGCAAAGCCATAAACAAAGAAACCAATGGCTACAACAGCAAAACCTAAAGCAAATTTTGCAGCAATAGAAAGGTCTTTATTGTTCTTACCTGCTTTTGTGTAAACAAGCGCAAGTACCGGGCTAAGTAGCATGATCCAAATAGGGTTCAATGCTTGGAACTGAGCTGGAGACCAAGTTAATATATGGCTACCAAAAACAGTGAAGTTCAGATCAACGTTACGCAGTGCAAATAACGCCAATGAGGTAGACATTTGTTGGTAGAAAATAAAGAAGAAAACCGTTTGTATAATTAGAACCAATGCGGCAATAAGACCGGCACGCTCATGTTGCTCACTGCTTCGAATTAGATGAGTGAAAATGCCTAAAACAACGATACCAGCAAGGTAAACAAATATACGAGCAAGAGTTTGATATTCCAAAATAACCGCAGAGATCGCAACCGCAACCACCGAGCCTAATAGAACGAAAGTAAGTTTACGACCATCGACAGGTTTAGTATCTGGTTCAGAACCGTAAACGCCTAAAGTATTACGCATTACAAAGAAGTTAGCCAAACCAACTAATAAGCCTACACAACAAACCGCAAACGCTGCGTGCCAGCCGAACTCATTGTGATAGTTTTCATTGACGTAGTCTTTAACCCAAGGTGTTAATAGCATGGAAACCGTTGAACCAATGTTTACCGCCATATAATAGATAGTAAATGCACTGTCGATTTTAGAGTCATCACCTTCGTAGATTTTACGTACAAGGTTACCAGCGTTTGGTTTAAACATACCATTACCGACGACGATAACACCGAGTGCAAAAAAGAGTACCCAAGTGTTTTCAGACGGCAGTGTCATTAACGCGTAACCAAGAGCCAGAATAAATGCACCCATGATCATGGTACGTTTAGTACCTAAGACTTTATCGCCAATCCAGCCACCGATTGCTGGTGAAACATAAATTAATGCGGCACAAGCACCCCATACTAAGTTTGCGCGTGAATCTTCAAACCCTAGGCGTTGAATCATGAAGTAAACGATCAGTGCTTGCATACCGTAGTAGCCAAATCGTTCCCATAATTCAATCATGGACACAGTCATAAATGACTTAGTCTTTGAAACCGTGACTTGTTGTGTTGTCATTTGATTTTCCATCTAGTGTTGGTTTATCTAGGTTTTCCCTAAACTTAAACCCATATAATGTTTTTGTTTTTGTTTTATAATTAGCTTTTATTGTTATCTATTCTCGTTACATTATGTATTAGTTTTTATAATGATGCGGATCACAGAATCTAATACTGCCATTATATATACAGCTCAAAATTTGAAACTACAATGATCTGAAACCATTATTTTTACATTTGCTTACTGTTTGAGCGTTTTTTGAGCGATGATATCACGGGTGATGATTTAGTAAGCGTTGAGAATAGTGAATATGAGCTCTGTGGATGTGCATCGTATTTTCATCCTGTTAGGATAGATAAAATTTTTTAGGGAGTAGCTAATGAAAGAGTGGTATTTACTTTATTGCAAAAGAGGGGAGCAAAAAAGGGCAAGTGCTCACCTAGAAAATCAGCATGTTGAATGCTATTACCCTGAAATTGAGATCGAAAAGGTCCTGCGAGGTAAGAGACAGCGACTCCAAGAGCCTCTTTTCCCTTCTTATATATTCATTGCGATAGAGCCTGAAAAAGGGCCGAGTTTTACCACTATTCGCTCCACTCGAGGCGTTGTGGATTTCGTTCGCTTTGGTGCACAGCCGTACAAAGTTCCTAAAAGTTTGATTGAACACCTACAATCACATCAGATTGATGAATCAGACTACAGCAATACTCCAGAGTCTGGCCAAATGGTTCATATTACCTCTGGGCAATTTTCTGGTTTTGATGCTATCTACCAAGAAGCGGATGGCGAAAAACGTTCAATTTTACTGATCACTCTTATTAATCAAAAAGTTAAAGTTAAAATTGAAAATACCGATGTTGATTGGTGATCAAAAAAGCCTACCAATGCCAGAGGTTGCTCGCAGTTGGTAGGCTTTAGATTATATGCTTTCTAAGCTAAATTTAATAAGCGTCGTTATGGACTGCTTTCACGGCGCGACCAGATGGATCGGCGTTGTTTTTAAATGATTCATCCCATTCAATCGCAGTCGCTGATGAACAGGCTACTGATGGCCCACCCGGTACACATTTTGCCGCTGATTCTAGAGGGAATAATTCAGCAAAAATCTCACGATATACATAGCCTTCTTTGGTTGTCGGCGTGTTGTATGGGAATTTAAATGCTGCGGTCTCTAGTTGTTGATCAGTTACTTTTTCTTCTGCTTGTGCTTTTAAAGAATCAATCCAGTTATAGCCTACGCCATCGGAGAACTGTTCTTTTTGACGCCATGCGATCGACTCTGGCAAGTAATGCTCAAAACATTCACGTAAAACGTGTTTTTCCATTTTGCCGTTGCCACACATTTTGTCTTCAGGGTTTAAGCGCATTGCAACGTCAATAAACTCTTTGTCTAAGAATGGAACGCGTCCTTCAACACCCCAAGCTGCTAATGATTTGTTAGCTCGGGCACAGTCAAACATGTTCAGAGCAAGTAGCTTACGTACCGTTTCTTCATGGAATTCTTTAGCATTTGGTGCTTTGTGGAAGTACAAGTAGCCACCAAAGATTTCATCGGCGCCTTCACCAGAAAGAACCATTTTGATACCCATCGCTTTAATTTTACGCGCAAGCAGGAACATTGGAGTAGAAGCACGGATCGTAGTGACATCATAGGTTTCGATGTGATAAATCACGTCACGAATGGCATCGATGCCTTCTTGAACCGTGTAGGTCATTTCATGATGAACGGTACCCAATTTATCTGCCACTTCACGAGCTGCTTTTAAATCAGGCGCACCTTCTAGACCAATCGCAAAAGAGTGCAGTTGTGGCCACCAAGCTTGAGATTGGCTGTCATCTTCGATACGCATGGCAGCAAAACGTTTGGCAACCGCAGAAGTAATAGAAGAGTCAAGACCACCAGAAAGCAATACACCGTATGGTACATCCGTCATTAGCTGGCGTTTCACCGCATCTTCCAGTGCTTTAGTTAAGTCTTCTTTGCTTGTTAGGTTACCTTGTACGGCTGCATATTCCATCCAATCACGTTGGTAGTAGCGAACAGGCTCAGCATCATCAGAACCGTAGTAGCTACCTGGAGGGAATTCACTGATGGTTTTACAAACAGGAACCAGAGCTTTCATTTCAGAGGCAACGTAGTAGTTACCGTGTTCGTCGTAACCTTGATAAAGAGGGATAATACCGATGTGGTCACGGCCAACTAAGTATTTGTCTTTTTCTTCATCGTATAAAACGAAAGCAAAGATACCGTTTAGCTCTTCTAGTAAGTCTTCACCTAGTTCTTGGTATAACGCTAGGATAACTTCGCAGTCAGAATCGGTTTGAAAGTTGAATTTGTCAGCATAGCGAGCACGAATTTCTTTGTGGTTATAAATTTCGCCATTCACCGCTAAGATGTGTTTTTTATCTTCGCTATACAGAGGTTGTGCGCCGCTGTTTAAACCTACGATAGATAGACGCTCGTGAGCTAGAATTGCTTTATCTGAAGCGTAGATACCTGACCAGTCTGGGCCACGGTGACGAAGTTTTTTAGACATTTCCAGCGCCAATGGGCGTAGTGGGGTTGGATCCGATTTAATATCTAAAATGCCAAAAATTGAACACATACTCTCTTCCTTAAAATCCGTTTAAACTTTTAGTTTGTAAGAGCTCATTAGTTTGTAAGAGCTAATTTAGTCTGTTAAAGCCAATTTGCCATGATCAATAAAAAAAGCAACCAATCATTATTAAATTAATTACACAAAAGCAAGTTATGTGAATATTATTCGCAAGATTTAACTTTTTGATGAATAAAATCCACTTAGGGTCGATTTTTATCCTAATCGATGATGACTAAGTTAAATTATTGCTGGTATCCCAATCACCTGGCTGCATGGTCTTAAATTGCGGATTCAGCTTGTCGCACACATGGCGAGCAAAACCCGCACCGGCTTCGTTATAAATATTAAAGGCAGCATCGACGCCATTTTCTGTCATTTCAACCACCTGATCTGGATATTCGGCAATCGCTGCAATTTGCCCTTGGTAATTACGCGCTTTTAATTGCTCGAGTGCCGATTGATTCCCTTGGTGATGGGGCATAGCAAGCAGCACTAGTTTTACATTGGCAATATCAAGAATACGCTCCCAGAAATCAGAATCGGTTGCATCGCCTTGGATGACGTTTCTACCACTGGTTCTATGTGTATGTACCACATCTGAACGAGTTTCGATGCCTAAGCTGATTTTGCCATAACGGGTACGAATTTCATCGTAAGCACCAGTACCAATTCGGCCCATACCTAGGATAAGTACTTGGGCATGCCCTGGATTAATACGTTTGTCTCTAAGGTGTAGTTTTTCATCCGCTTGCTCTCTTAACCAATGCGATGTGTAACGATAAATTTTATGACTCATATTATTGATTGGTGCAGCAATAATGAAAGATAAAGAGACAGCCATGGCAATTGCGATCATCATTTCACCGGGTAACCAGCCGAGTTTATAAGCAAGGCCTGAGACAATGAGTCCAAATTCGCTGTAGTTAAGTAGAGTAAGCGAGGCAAGTAGGGAAGTGCGCACGCGGAACTTAAACAAGTTTATGACGACGTAGTACAGAGCGCCCTTAATTGGTAATAGGCAAAGCAATAGCAGAGCAAGAATAAAGCCATCTAGAGTAGGGGGATCTGATAAACCAATGTTTAAGAAAAAGCAGACTAAGAAGAGTTCTTTTATGTTAAAGAGAGATTTAGAGAGCTCCGATGCTTTGTAGTGACCCGCAAGCAGCATACCTAAAATTAACGCACCTAAATCCGCCTTCATTCCAACTAGTTTGAAAAGCCCAGCCCCCATGACGAGTGCCATAAAAAATCCGTATAAGACGAGCATCTCGCCGTGGCCACACTTGTTGAGGATTTTGTAAAAAAGTGGGCGAAGGAAAGGAAGGACAAAAAGCGCTAGCGCGTACCATTCAGGCAGTTTACCGGTTGAGATGGTGAGGAAAAGTACCGCAAAAATATCCTGCATCACCAAAATACCAATTGATATGGTGGCAAAGGTGGAGTTCATGCTGCCTTTTTCTTCTAAACTTTTAATCGCAAATACGGTGCTGGAAAAGGATAGTACAAAGCCAAGTAACAATATTTGAGCCGCATCTACATCCTTAAATAGGCCTATTCCGATAGTTTTTAAACCTAGTAGGGCTAAAGTGAAGAAAGTGGTTGATAACACATTATGCAAAGTAGCACTGGCCCAAATTTCTTTAGCGAGTAAGGTTTTCACATCGAGCTTTAGCCCGATAGTGAATAGCAGAAGAGTGACACCTAAATCGGATAATGTAGTGATGGTTTCATTACTAGTAAAGCCTGCATACTGCAAGCCAAACCCTGCAATCAAAAAACCGATTAATGGTGGAAGATTGCATTTGAGCGCGATAAAGCCGGAAACAAAAGCGGCGATAATAAGCAAGATATCCATGTATTCTTTTCCCTAAAATAAAAAACGGGTATATCAATGGATATACCCGTAGGAATTATATACTTAACCATTTTAAAATATTGCTATTTATCTCACTCACCCAGTAATTTTTGTAGTAACACACCATTAAGCATTGCACGTTTGATCATCGCAAATGCCCCAATGGTAGGGTGTTCATACAGTTTAGATTCCACAATCGGTAAGTTTTTGTGGAAAGTGGTGAGTGAGTGGCTTTCAATATTTCGTTGAATGGCATGAAAGATAATATCTTTCGATTTGACCAATTCACCAGCGATAATGATTTTTTGTGGGTTAAATAAGTTAACCGTCATGGCGATGGCTTTACCTAGGTAGTGGCCAACACGGATAAGTGCTTGGCTAGCTAGGTCATCCCCTTGATTGGCATGTTCACAAATCACACTCATGGTGAGCTTATCGACATGGGATAAGCTTGATGGGAAACCTTGATCAAGTCGTGATTGTACATGAGCAATAATTGCTGGGTTAGCGGCAATGGTTTCTAAACAACCAAAGTTACCACATTGGCAGCGATCGCCCAGCGGTTCGATTTGTACGTGGCCGATTTCACCTACGTTGCGATTAGAGCCTAAGAATACTTGACCGTTAACTATGATGCCAGCACCAGTACCGCGATAAACACTTACTAAGATAGAATCTTGGCAGTCACGACTGGCGCCAAAATAATGTTCAGCCAGTGCTAAGCCGCGAATGTCGTTACCGACAAAGGCCTCAACTTCAAATGTATCGCTTAATAATTTACCTAAAGAAAGGTTATCGATCTCGGTGTTCGGCATGTATTCAACCACCCCAGTCTCAGGGTTAACTAAGCCAGGAAGAGTGACACCGATAGCAATTAATTGCTCGATAGTATCTTTGTGTTGATTGATGAATGCTTTGGTGTGTAGCACTAAGCCTTCAAGTAGATCTTGTTGCTTATCGTACTTAAAAGCGGCGTGATGATTAGCAAGCTCATGACCACTTAAGTCATAGATACTTAACTGGATGTAGTCCCGGCCTAAACGAATGGCAATTGAGTGGAAAGGGGTGGTTTCGGTGGTTAAAGAAATAGCGCGTCGACCCCCAGTGGAGGCTTGCTGCGCTACTTCTTTGATCAATCCTCGCTCAAGTAGTTGGCGAGTGATTTTAGTGACACTGGCGGGGGCTAATTGGCTAACATCGGCAACTTGTATTCTCGAAATTGGACCTTGTTGGTCAATTAGGCGATATACTGCCGCGCTATTAAGTTGTTTAACTAAATCTACATTACCAATTTGTCCGCCATTCATTCTATGTCTGCTCGTATTGTCCGTTAACAACCGTCGCTTTTACATTGAAGTCACGATCAAACACAGTGAGGTTTGCGACCATTCCCGGTTTGATTTCACCAAGCTGTCTCTCTACGCCGATTGCTCGAGCAGGATAAAGCGTGGCCATTCTCAGTGCTTCGTCTAAAGCGATACCTACATGCTCAACCGTATTTTGTACGGCTTCAATCATGGTTAAAGCTGAACCACCAAGTGTGCCATTTTCATCAACACACTTACCATCTCGGTAATATACTTTCTTACCAACAAAAATAAAGTGATCCATGTCAGCTCCTGCTGGAGCTGTGGCATCCGTCACTAATACTAGCTTATCACCTTTGATTTTATGGGCAATTCGGATGTTGGCATAGTCTACATGGAAGCCGTCAGCAATAATACCAGCATAAACCTCTGAAGTATCGTAAATTGCACCCACAACACCAGGTTCACGTCCAACCATCGGAGTCATCGCATTGAAAAGGTGAGTTGCAAATGTAATACCATTAGCAAAACTTTGACGTGCCTCTTGGTAAGTTGCGTTGGTGTGACCGATAGACACAACAATACCAGCATCTCTTAAACGTTGAATATGATCAGGTTCATTTTGCTCAGGGGCTAAGGTTACTTTGGCTATTACATCGTGGTTATCACAGATTGTTTGGATCATCTCATCATCTGATTGACGAATAAAATCAGGGCGGTGGATGCCTTTTTTCAACACATTAAGATAAGGGCCTTCTAAATGTAACCCTAAAGATTGGTTCTGGTAGCGTTGTTGATATTCACGAGCTGCAGAAATGGCTTGCTGCATATCTTCATCAGATGACGTGATTAATGTCGGCAAAAAGCTAGTACAGCCAGATTTTAAATTCGCTTTATGCATGATGTGCATAGTCTCGGCGGTAATTTCGTCATTCAGCATTACGCCACCGCAACCATTTAGCTGTAGATCGATAAAACCTGGGCTAAGATTTGCGCCTTGTAGATCGTGAGTCTCTATCTCTTTTGGTAAGTCACCTACCTTCACAATAGATTGAATTTTATCAGCATCCACTAACACAGCATGCTCTGTAAGTACGTCATGGCCTGTGTAGATTTTTGTATTTATCAGAGCATACATAGTCGGCATCCTCTTATTTCAAGTTCTTAATGTTTTCAGCTTCTAACTCACTAAAGTACTTAACAGTTTTTACTTTAAGTTCTTGAGTTGCAGGCTTATCGCAAACGATGATTGATTTAGCGTGTAGCTGCAATGCTGATACTGTCCACAGGTGGTTGACTGAACCTTCAACAGCGGCTTGTAAAGCAAGAGCTTTATTATGACCTGTGATCAAAATCATAACTTCTTCAGAATCTAGTAACGTACCAACACCGATAGTTAGCGAATATTTAGGTACTTGACTAATATCACCATTGAAGAAGCGCGAGTTAGCAATTCGGGTATCTTCAGTTAGTGTTTTGATACGTGTACGAGAAGATAATGATGAAGCTGGTTCATTGAATGCAATGTGGCCATCGTTACCTACGCCACCCATGAATAAGTTGATACGTCCGTAGGACTTGATTTTATCCTCGTAACGTTTGCACTCAGCTTCATGATCATCGGTATTGCCGTTGAGTAGATTGATGTTCTTTTCTTGAATATCAATGTGGCTGAAGAAATTTTCGTACATAAATGAACGATAAGATTCTGGGTGATCGCTTGCTAAACCTACGTATTCATCCATGTTAAATGTCACAACATGCTTAAAGCTTACTTCGCCATCTTTATGAAGTCTTATCAATTGTTTATAGGTATTTAGAGGTGTTCCACCAGTCGGTAAACCTAGAACAAAAGGATGGTCTTCGGTTGGGTTGAACTTATTGATTTTATTTACAATATAGCGAGCAGACCATAGGCCAACTTCATTTGCATTCTCGAGTGGAATTAGTCTCACAGTACACCTCTATAGAACAAAAACTAAAATTTAGAATAGGATATTTATCTCATTATTTTGCATGATAAAATAAGTTTTGAAAACTATCTAGTATAAATAAGATAAATCCTTCACAAGAATTACGCAAACTAGCAAATAACTGTTGATAAAGATCACAAATAACAGGGTTTTAATTTGCGGACTAAAATTAATTGAATAGACTGTCGCTGTACTAAATTCTTTAAGAAAAATAAGTAATGCGAATTTTACCAATCCTATAGGGGGGAATTACGGTGAATATACTTGGATATGCACAAAGACTAGGTAAAGCGTTGATGCTACCTATTGCAACATTACCTGTTGCAGCGCTTTTACTTCGTCTGGGTCAACCTGACCTGTTAGACATCGCATTTATGGCATCAGCCGGTAATGCTATTTTCAGCCAGTTACCTTTACTATTTGGTTTAGGTATTGCAATTGGTTTATCTAAAGATGGTGCGGGTGCGGCTGGTTTAGCCGGTGCCGTTGCTTACTTTGTATTAACCGCAACAGCGCAACAAATCGATGCTGAAGTTAACATGTCATTCTTCGGTGGTATCTTTGCAGGTATCATTGCAGGACACTGCTACAACGCATTTCATGCTACTCGCTTGCCAGAATGGTTAGCTTTCTTCTCTGGTCGTCGTTTAGTTCCAATTATGGCTGGCTTAGTTGCTTTAGTAGCAGGTGCTATCTTTGGTGTGGTTTGGCCTATGGTTCAACACGGCCTTGACGCTTTAGCTCACGCTATTTCAACATCTGGTGCCATTGGTCAATTTATTTACGGTACATTGAACCGTGCGTTAATTCCTGTTGGCCTTCATCACGTACTTAACTCTTACTTCTGGTTTGGCATGGGGTCATGTCAAGAAATCATGGTAACAGCTTCTGGTGCGTTCTCTAATATTCACCAATTATGTGTCGATCCTGCGGTTGCCAAAACACTAGTGGTCGGTCAAGAACACACATTCATATTTAAAAATGCAGTCACACCAGAAATCACAGCGGTTGTTGATAGCGTAAAAGATATTGTTAAAACTGGTGACTTAAATCGTTACTTCGGTGGTGACAAATCTGCTGGGGTATTCATGAATGGCTTCTTCCCTATTATGATGTTTGGTCTACCTGGTGGTGCTTTCGCTATGTACCTAGCGGCTCCTTCTGAACGTCGTAGTCAAGTTGCTGGTGCATTGTTCTCAGTTGCTTTCTGTTCATTCCTAACGGGGATTACAGAGCCTCTAGAGTTCATGTTTATGTTCCTAGCTCCAGGCCTATACGCTGTACACGCCGTATTAACTGGTCTATCTCTAGTGGTTGCTAACATGTTTGGTACGCTACATGGCTTTGGTTTCTCTGCAGGTCTTATTGACTTTGTATTGAACTGGGGTCTAGCAACTAAACCTTGGACTCTACTTATTATTGGCCTATGTTTTGGTGCTGCTTACTTCTTTATCTTCAGCTTCCTAATCCGTGCGTTCAACATGAAAACGCCTGGTCGTGAAGATGATGAAGTTGAAGTGGAAACAGACTCTTCGGCTAAGAAAGGCAAAGGTGATGTTGCTCGTCAATACTTGAAAGCTCTAGGTGGACACGAAAACGTAACCACTATCGATGCTTGTATCACTCGTTTACGCTTAACACTGAAAGATCGCTCAATCGTAGATGAGGCGGTACTGAAAAAACTTGGTGCGAAAGGTGTTGTGAAGTTAGGTGAAAATAACCTTCAAGTTATTCTTGGCCCACTAGCTGAAATCGTTGCAGGTGAGATGAAAGATATCCCAGCTTCTGATGATTTATCGGATGTTGTCTTACCGTAATTAGTAATCAACATATCCAGCTAAAGGCTCCCGTTGTGGAGCCTTTTTTTATCCTGTTGCAAAATGTGGCCGATAGTAAAAGCGTGAATTTTGACGCCTTGGAAGACTTTTGGTCTTTTTAATAAAGAAAATATCACTTCTAGTTGTGTAAAGGGCTAGAATTGTGGATCATTAGCCCTAATTATAAAAAGACTCTTATATTTATTGAGGTACTATCGATGAGTGAAGCTGAGGCTCGACCATCTAACTTTATCCGTCAAATTATTGATAAGGATTTAGCTGATGGCAAACACACAGGGATCCATACTCGTTTCCCACCAGAACCTAATGGCTATCTGCATATTGGTCATGCTAAGTCTATTTGCTTAAACTTTGGCTTGGCGCAAGATTACCAGGGGAAGTGTAACCTTCGCTTTGATGATACTAACCCTGCGAAAGAAGACATTGAATACGTTGAATCAATCAAGCAAGACGTGAATTGGTTAGGCTTTAATTGGGATGGCGAGATTTGCTATTCATCTAACTATTTTGATGCGCTATATTGTTACGCTGTAGAGTTGATTGAAAAAGGCTTAGCTTATGTTGATGAGCTGACTCCTGATGAAATTCGTGAATACCGTGGCACGTTAAAAGAGCCTGGAAAAAATAGTCCATACCGCGACCGCAGCGTTGAAGAAAACTTAGTGTTATTTGAAAAAATGCGTAACGGTGGCTTTGAAGAAGGTAAGGCTTGCTTACGTGCTAAGATCGATATGGCATCTTCGTTTATCGTTATGCGCGATCCCGTGCTTTATCGTGTGCGTTTTATCAATCACCATCAAACAGGGGATAAGTGGTGCATTTACCCAATGTATGACTTCACCCACTGTATTTCCGATGCGTTAGAAGGTATTACTCACTCACTATGTACGCTGGAGTTCCAAGATAACCGTCGTTTATATGACTGGGTTTTAGAAAATATTACGATTGATACTCGGCCTCATCAGTACGAATTTAGCCGTTTAAACTTAGAATATACGGTGATGTCTAAGCGTAAACTAAACCAATTAGTCACTGAAAAATTAGTGAATGGTTGGGATGACCCTCGTATGCCAACGATTTCTGGTTTACGTCGTCGTGGCTTTACTCCGGGTTCTATTCGCGAGTTTTGTTCACGCATTGGTGTCACTAAGCAAGACAACATGATTGAGTTTAGCTCACTTGAAGCCTGTATTCGTGAAGACTTAAATGAAAATGCACCGCGTGCGATGGCGGTACTCGACCCGGTCAAAGTAGTGATTGAAAACTTTGAAAGTGAAGAAGTATTGACGCTCGCAAATCACCCGAATAAGCCTGAAATGGGCAGTCGTGAAGTTCCTTTTACACGCGAAGTGTGGATTGAAGCGGGTGATTTCCGTGAAGAAGCCAACAAAAAATACAAACGCTTAGTTCTTGGTAAAGAAGTTCGTTTACGTGGTGCTTACGTGATCCAAGCGAATCGTATTGAAAAAGATGAGCAAGGTAACGTAACAACTATTTACTGTACTTACGATCCAGAAACTTTGGGTAAAAACCCTAGCGATGGCCGTAAAGTAAAAGGTGTTATCCATTGGGTTTCAGCTGAAAAAGGCCTAGAGGCTGACGTTCGTTTATATGATCGTCTTTTCACTGTGCCAAATCCTGCGGCGGCGGATGACTTTGCAGCGACGATCAACCCTGAGTCTTTAGTTGTTAAGAAAGCTTATGTGGAACCAAGCTTAGCCAATGCAGAAGCTGGTGTAGGCTTCCAGTTTGAGCGTACAGGCTACTTCTGTGTTGATGCTAAAGATTCTTCTCCAGATGCGTTAGTATTCAACCGTACTGTTGGCTTACGTGATACTTGGGCTAAAATCGACGCTCAATAACTAATATATCTATGTAGGCGGAGTGGTTTTTCGCCTTAATAGTTTGGCTTGATTAGTTTGATTGGCAGATAAAAAAACGCACCTCATATGAGGTGCGTTTTTATTTGTATCACATTAAATAAGCAGAAAGTTAACCGGAAAAGTTACTTAGTTTTGTGTGCATTAGTTTCTGTTTTACAATTGCCATTAGCACAGCGACCGTATAGGTATAAACTGTGGTTCGTTAGCACTACGTTATATTTAGCGGCAATTTCTTTTTGTCGCTCTTCAATAAGGTCATCGGTAAATTCAATGACTTCACCGCAATCAAGACAAACAAGGTGGTCATGGTGATGCTGAGTTGATAGTTCGAAAACAGATTTTCCACCTTCAAAATGGTGACGGGTTACGATACCTGCGTCATCAAATTGGTTCAAAACACGGTAAACCGTTGCAAGGCCAATTTCTTCACCAAGATCGATCAGTTTCTTATATAAATCCTCGGCACTGATATGTTGGCAGTCTGGTTGTTGCAGTACCTCGAGAATTTTTAATCGAGGTAGGGTTACTTTAAGACCTGCTTCCTTTAGAGCTTGGTTGTTATCTGGCATTGTACTTTCCTGTGAGATTCTGCGTTAAAACAGAAGACATGAATGACATCAGTAAATATGACTCGAACTAACCGACCAAGTTCACTGCGTTTCATTATATGTTGTAAAAATGTATCTAAAATGACTATAGCATTAGAATATGTTGTAAAAATGTATCTAAAATGACTATAGCATTAGAGTGATGATAACAAAATACCTCACAAAGGAGGTGTCTTGATATGTCACAAAATTTTGATTAATCAGCTAATTCTGCTAGACACATTTCATCATAAATCTGCTTTGACCAGGTTTTAACTCGTTCATCTGTTAGTTCTGGCTGACGGTCTTCATCTATGCATAGCCCGATAAAGTTATCGTTATCGACTAATGCTTTTGATGCTTCAAATTCATAACCTTCTGTTGGCCAGTAACCAATAATAGTGCCGCCTTTCGCTTCGACGATATCGCGAATGGTTCCCATCGCATCACAGAAGTACTCAGCATAATCTTCTTGGTCACCACAACCAAAAATAGCAACGAGTTTAGTTGAAAAATCTATTGCTTCAAGCTCAGGGAAAAAGTCATCCCAGTCACATTGAGACTCACCGTAGTACCAAGTTGGAATGCCAAGCAGTAATAGATCAAAATTATCAATATCTTCCTTGCTGCTCTTCGCAATGTCTTGTACGTGCACAAGTTGTTTGCCAAGTTCTTTTTGTATCATTTTAGCAACCGCTTCAGTGTTACCTGTGTCGCTACCAAAGAAGAGTCCTACACTTGCCATAGAAATATTACCTATTTATCTATTACCGGAAATGCCGGTATCAATCTAATTAAAAAGAATTCGTTACGATTGTACGATGGTTAGCCTAAGCCAGTGCCTTCCCAGCTCATTTGGATTAACCCTTTGGCGATAAAGCCCGCACAACCTAAAAATAGAACAAGCCATACAATACGACGGCCAAACACCGGGACATTACCTTGTTTTAAAACATCTTTGATGGCTAAACCAATCAATAAAAATAACGATGCAAAAAACAGATCTAAGCCTAGAGATTCTATGGTATTGATATGTTCGTAAAGCATGCGTTTGATCACCGTTGTTTTTTATCCCCGAACTATAGCATTAATACAATTGAAAGTTAATGCGAAGTCGTCCGCCGAATAAGTGAAATGCGAATTATTTCTTAATGAATCGGCGAATAGAGCGCAACACCTCAATTGGCTTTTCTGCATGTAGCCAGTGACCGGTATTCGCAATGATATGGGCTTTACTGTTTGGGAACTGTTTTTGAATAGCAGCTTGGTGTTCTGGCATTAAGTAGTCAGAATCAGCACCTTTTAAAAATAAAGTTTCGCCGTTGAAAGGAGATATATCGGCCCAGTCTTGAATGTTCTGATAACTATTAATGATCCCCTCAACATTGAACAACCACTGTAAGTATCCATCTTTATTGTGTAATGATTTGGCGAGGAACTGGCGCACACCATCTATTTCAATATGCTGTGATAAACAATCTAAGGCTCGTTTGCGACTTTTAGGTTTTTCGTTGATAACAGCTTTTAAGCCTGAAAAAACATTATCATGGCGTCTTTGTTGATAGGCGATCGGCGCCATATCTAATACGATGAGTTTACTGATTTTGTCAGCGGCAATATTGCAAAGTGCCATGGCCGCTTTTCCGCCCATGGAGTGGCCAATCACTATGGCGGATGAAATATTTAAATCAACCAACAGCTGATTGAGATCATCAGCCATAACAGAGTAATTCATGGTGTCACTGTGAAAAGAATGCCCATGATTGCGTAAATCAACGCTAATAACCGTATGGTCTTGAACTAAGTCCCTAGCTAATAAGCCTAAATTACTTAAACTGCCAAAAAGGCCATGAATGAGTAGGATTGCTGGGCCTTGACCTTGAATTGTATGGTTAAGTTGTGGGGAGTTCATAATAATCCTGTAGCTGAAAGTACAAATTAGCATCATAATACAGCCATCATGCGAAAGTAATCACTTAACCTGGCAAAATTTCACCTTGATGCAGCACTAAGTGACATAGCTATACTAGGTCATAGGTTAGAAAATCATAATAATAGGAAGCAATATGCAAAAACGACTAATAGTGGGCGCTTTAATGCTATGTCCCATCATTGGTGTAGCAGATACATTACCTCAACATAAAGAGGGGATTGTCGAATTCTGCTCTACATGTCATGGGGTTAATGGCGTCTCTACTCTTGATCATATCCCTAATTTATGGGGTCAATCTGACCAGTATCTCCGTGAACAAGTTGAGAACTTTCGTAGTAAAAAGCGTCATACTACTTTCATGGATGCATTTATCTATCAAATTAGTGATGAACAAATGGATACCATTATAAAGCATTACTCTAGTGTGCCTGATGCGATGACCTTTAAGTTGCAATGGCGTGGTGATAAGTGGCCTGGGAATATGCAATTAGGCGAAAAAATTGCCTATAGCGGGAAGATGGAAGCCAATGTGCCGTCTTGCGTCGCTTGTCATGGCCCGAGCGGAGTAGGTGTTAAGCCGGGTATCCCTCGTTTGGCTGGACAAAATTCTGCTTATTTAGTGAACCAAATGAAATCGTGGAAAGACGATACAAGACCTGCTGGTGCAATGGCGATCATGGGGCCAATTGCTAAATCTCTAAGCGATGAAGAAATCAAAGCGGTTTCGGACTACTTTGCTTCGCTAGGAACACCAGTTGCGCAGAAAACTGCGGAGGTGAAAAAATGAAATACTTACTATTAAGCCTATCGCTACTAAGTGGAATGGCTTTTGCCAATGATGGACATAAAGATCTTGGCAGTGTTGAGCCGGGTAGTCCGCTTGCGCAAGGTGAGGCATATCACCAAGTACCAGATTGGGGAAATGTGCCAGAAGAGCATTTTGCTGAAGCAGTAAAACGTGGTTATTCAATCTTTATGAATAGTCAGCAACTGAAAACATCAGGTGAAGTTGGTAACGGTTTAAACTGTACTAACTGTCATTTGTCTGGCGGACGCTTAGCTAACTCTGCTCCAATGTGGGGGGCTTATGTTTCTTACCCGGCTTATCGCGGTAAGAACAAGAAAGTGAATACCTATGAAGACCGATTGCAAGGCTGTTTTGCTTACTCGATGAATGGTAAGCCGCCAGAAGCGGTGAGCCAAACTATTTTAGACCTAACTGCTTATTCTTATTGGTTGGCAACGGATGCCAAGGTGAATGCGAAAATTGCCGGCCGTGGGTTCCCTAAATTAGAACAACCGGAACTTAAACCTGACTTTGTTCGTGGCGAAGTGGTCTATGCGGCTCAGTGTGCGCTTTGTCATGGTGATAATGGTGAAGGACGTAAAGTGGATAATCGCTACGTTTTTCCACCTTTATGGGGTAAAGACAGTTATAACTGGGGAGCGGGAATGCATAAAATTAGCGGAGCAGCTAATTTTATTAAAGCGAATATGCCATTAAGTAAAGGCTACAGCTTGACAGATCAACAAGCTTGGGACGTCGCTATGTTTATTAATGGTCATGAACGTCCACAAGATCCTCGCTTTAGTAAATCAGTTTCTGAAACCGCCAAAGAGTTTCATGCTAAAGATTCACTATATGGCACACCATCAGCGCTAGATAAACACATACTAGGCTCGAAAGCGTACTAATTTTTAACGCTGACTTATTAAACCTCTATGGGCTCATCTCATAGAGGTTTTTTTTGCTGGTTATTTGTGCACTTCATCGGTACGGTAAGAAGAAATAAAACATTCAGTGATCAAAACGATCTTTTTTATTACTAACACCGAGCAATTAGCATAGAGTATCCGGTCAGTTATAGGTATAATCATTCCAGAGTTTAAACAGATTGAGATTGTGAAAAGCCAATGAAAACCATTGAAGTAGATGAAGAACTTTATCGTTATATCGCGAGCCAAACCCAGCATATTGGTGAAAGCGCCTCGGATATTTTACGTCGACTTTTAATCGGTGAGCAGCAAGGATCACAAGCAAGTTCAACAGTGACTAAGCCTGTTGCCGTTGATGCAGTAGAGTCAACTAAGCCTGCTAAGCAAGAAAAGCCAGATGGCGTTAAGGTGATGCGATCTTTGCTTATTTCTGATGAGTTTGCAGAGAAAGATAAAGCGATTGATCGTTTTATGCTGATCCTATCTTCTCTGTATCACGTTGAAGCATCTAGTTTTGCTGAGGCGGCAAAAGTGAAAGGCCGTACACGTGTTTACTTTGCCGATAATGAAGAAACCTTGTTAGCTAGCGGTAAAACGACCAAGCCTCGCTCGATCCCTAATACGCCGTTTTGGGTAATTACCAATAATAATACCAACCGTAAGCGCCAAATGGTTCAGCAATTAATGACGCAAATGGGCTTTCAAGCAGACTTGATTGATAAAGTATGTAACGCCATCTAACGTTAATTAGAACGATTTAATAAGAGCCTCATAATATTTGAATCATCACGTATTATGAGGCTTTTTCGATTTTATACCCAAGTAACTATTTCCATCTGAATAACCACTTTTCAATTTAATAGCATAAAAAGGATTATTGAATGTCTCTTCACCCTAGAGCAGGTACTAAAACGTTACCTGAAGACTTAGTTAATATTCCCGCTCTAGTGAGCGATTACTTCTTTATCGAGCCTGATGCGACGAATACAAACCATAAAGTGTTATTTGGTACTTCAGGTCACCGTGGTTGTTCAAGTAAAGCCACGTTTAACCAAACGCATATCCTCGCGATTGCTCAAGCGGTAGTGGATGAACGCGTTGCTGCTGGTCTGACAGGGCCAATGTTTGTCGGTAAAGATACCCATGCGTTATCTGAGCCTGCTTGTTGTTCGGTAGTCGAAGTTTTGGTCGCAAATGGTATTGAAGTGATTGTTCAGCAAGATAATGGCTTTACTCCTACGCCAGGCATTTCTCATGCGATCTTAACTTATAACCTTGCCCATCAAGATAAATCGGATGGCATTGTGATCACGCCATCGCATAATCCACCGCAAGATGGTGGTATCAAATATAACCCAAGTCATGGCGGTCCAGCTGAGGCGGAAATTACCCAGCGCATTGAAGACAAAGCGAATCAATATATTGCAGCAGGGCTACAAGGCGTCAAACGTTGCGTTAATTCTCTCGATAAAGTGAAAGCACTTGATTTGGTACAACCTTATGTTGATGACCTAGTTAACGTGATTGATATTGAGGCGATCCAAAAAGCGAAGATTAAGATTGGTATTGATCCACTCGGTGGTGCGGGGATCGAATATTGGCGACGTATTGCGAAAACGTATCAGCTTGATATGACGTTAGTGAATGAAACCGTTGATCCGTCTTTTCAGTTTATGACACTCGATAAAGATGGCGTGATTCGTATGGATTGCTCATCACCTTATGCGATGGCGAGCCTGCTTGGGCTAAAAGATGATTATGACTTAGCGTTTGGTAATGATCCAGACTATGATCGCCACGGCATTGTGACGCCACAAGGATTAATGGATCCGAACCATTATTTAGCGGTCTGTATTGATTACTTATTTCGTCACCGTAGTGAGTGGAAAACTGATGTTCAAGTGGGGAAAACACTGGTATCAAGCGCGATAATTGACCGTGTGGTTGCCGACCTAGGTCGTGACCTATGTGAAGTGCCTGTTGGCTTTAAGTGGTTTGTTGACGGTCTATATGAAGGTCGCTTCGGCTTTGGTGGTGAAGAAAGTGCTGGAGCCTCATTCTTACGTAAAGATGGTACAGCTTGGTCGACGGATAAAGATGGCATCATTCTTTGCTTGATCGCAGCGGAAATTACCGCAGTAACTGGCATGAACCCACAGCAATATTACGATAAATTAGCCGCAAAACATGGCGCGTCGCAATACAATCGTATTCAAGCTGTGGCGAATACCGAGCAAAAAAATGTTCTTAAAAGTATGTCTGCCGAAATGGTGAGTGCAGATGAGTTAGCTGGTGAGAAAATCACAGCACGCTTAACTCACGCTCAAGGTAATGGCGCAGCAATAGGTGGCCTTAAAGTGACCACTGAAAATGGTTGGTTTGCCGCTCGTCCATCAGGAACGGAAGATATCTATAAAATTTACTGCGAAAGCTTTAAAGGCAAAGATCACTTAAAGCAGATTGAACAAGAAGCTCAAGAAATTGTGAATCAAGTCTTTGCTAACGCGGGTTTGTAATAACAATTGCTAGTACAGGTAATTAAGAAATAGCGAGGCTGTCATGGTCTCGCTTTTTTATTCTTTATGATCTAGCTTGCTTATCTCTTATGAACGATGATGCGGCCATTCGTTGGGTAGAACAAACCAAAAATCACCCGATTGACTTTGACAGTGTACAAACTCTTGTCCAACTTCTTTTAACATTGGTGAATCCGCTTCTTTGCCGGTTAGCCATTGACCTTTTTTCAATATATACAATGGTTCCTTGATGTTATTGAAGTCATCAGCGTAGCACCAATAACCGTAGCTTTGAGCTGGGTCAATTGGATAGCCTAAGCAACTTGTTGGCATCGTTTCATCACGAAACGGATTAATGTATAATCGCCCTTGTATCAGTAGTTTAGGTTTTATCTCTCCTAAGTCTGGATATTGCTGTTGAAAGCACTGATGTTGAGACATGGCAAGCTGGTGGTTCAACATGTGCGAAAGTTTTAAATCCAATCGGTCGCGGCTATTTGGCCCATACCATAAACCATCAAATAAAAGATAAAACTTAATGGCGACTTCCCAATGTTCCACAATATCAGTCACCGTATTTTTGAGTACAAAATCTAAAGCGCCAATGGTTCTCCCTTGATGGTTGAGCTGAATTTCCTCGGCCACTATTTGATAGTTTGGATGAGAGGCGAAATACTGGTGACATAAGTGCTGGTACCAAAAACCAAGGCGTGAATTACCTGAATAAGGCAATGGCTGAGGCGATAAACTTTTGCAAAATGGATTGTCAGCTAGCTCTGCTTGATTGGCTTGCAGTAACGGCGAGTGATGTGACATCCAGTCGCTGATTTTTACAAATAGATTCTGTTGCTCCTGCGGGGAAATGGCATATTTCATCGACACTTAAGATCTATCCTTGTGGTGTTGGGCTTGAAGTCACTGACGATTGACTGTTATAACATGCTACAAACGCTGACATTCGAATAAGAACATCATCAAAAGGTTTAGATTATGAATAACCTACAATTAGAGACATTGCTCAATCAAACTCTATCACCTCATTTAGTAAAAGACTATTGTTCCAATGGCCTACAGGTGGAAGGGAAACAAACGATTAAAAAAATTGTGACAGGCGTGACCGCGTCGCAAGCGTTAATTGAAGCGGCAGTTGAAGCCAAAGCCGATGCGATTTTGGTGCATCATGGTTATTTTTGGAAAGGTGAACCTCAACCGATTACCGGAATGAAAGGCAAACGTATTCGCTCACTGATTCAAAATGATATTAATTTATATGCTTATCATTTACCGCTCGATATTCATCCTCAATTAGGTAATAACGCGCAACTTGCTCAGCTTTTGGATATTGAAACTCAAGGTGGCCTTGAAGGACATCCACAATCTGTTGCCATGTACGGTACGCTTAAAACACCTCTATCAGGACAAGAATTAAGTCAAAAAATTGAGACAGTACTGAATCGAAAACCATTACATATTGCCCCCGATACTCAAGATAAAGAAATTAGAACCATTGGATGGTGTACCGGTGGTGGACAGGATTACTTAGAATTAGCGGCGCAATCAGGTCTTGATGCGTTTATTTCTGGTGAGGTTTCTGAGCGTACTACCTATATTGCACGTGAGTTAGGGACACATTACTTTGCTGCTGGTCATCATGCGACTGAGCGCTATGGCGTAAAAGCACTAGGTGAATGGTTAGCAGAGGAACACGGATTTGATGTGACGTTTATTGATATCGATAACCCGGTATAAATACTTATCCGAGAAAAGAGAAAGCGAGCCTGATAGCTCGCTTTTTTATTAAGTTTGTTGTCTTAAATTATATTATTCACGATCTAGAGGCTTGAAATCTCGACTTAATTTACCAGTGTAAAGTTGACGAGGGCGACCGATACGGTTGTGTGGGTCATCATGCATTTCATTCCAATGAGCAATCCAGCCGATAGTACGAGAAAGCGCAAAAATTACCGTAAACATAGACACAGGAATACCAATCGCTTTAAGAATGATACCTGAATAGAAATCGACGTTAGGGTACAGTTTCTTCTCAACAAAGTATGGGTCAGAAAGAGCAATACGCTCGAGTTCCATCGCCACATCAAGCAGTGGATCTTGAATGTTAAGCTCCGACAATACTTCATGACATGAATCACGCATTACTTTAGCGCGTGGATCGTGGTTTTTATAGACGCGGTGACCAAAGCCCATTAGGCGGAATGGGTCATCTTTATCTTTGGCGCGCTCAATATATTCAGGAATATTGTCAACACTGCCAATCTCTTCCAACATTTTCAAACATGCTTCATTAGCACCGCCGTGTGCTGGGCCCCAGAGAGAAGCGATACCCGCTGCAATACAAGCAAATGGGTTAGCACCCGATGAACCTGCTAGACGAACGGTTGACGTTGACGCATTTTGTTCGTGATCAGCATGGAGTGTGAAGATTTTATCCATCGCACGCGCAACTACTGGGTTAACGTTGTACTCTTCACAAGGGTTGGCAAACATCATATGTAAGAAGTTACCTGCATAATCTAGCTCATTACGAGGGTAGATGAATGGTTGCCCGATTGAGTATTTGTAACACATTGCAGCTAGTGTTGGCATTTTAGATAACAAGCGGAATGCGGTTATTTCGCGGTGTTCTGAGTTGTTGATATCTAATGAGTCATGATAAAACGCAGCTAATGCACCGACCACGCCACACATGACAGCCATTGGGTGAGCATCACGACGGAAACCGTGGAAGAAGCTCGCAATTTGCTCATGGACCATAGTGTGGCCGGATACGATCTTTTTGAATTTTTCATATTCAGCGCGTGTAGGGGCTTCACCATAAAGCAAGATATAACACACTTCTAAATAATCAGCATTGTTGGCAAGTTGGTCGATTGGGAAACCACGGTGAAGTAAAATACCTTTACCGCCATCAATGTAAGTTATTTGGGATTCGCAAGACGCAGTAGCAAGAAAACCTGGGTCAAAAGTAAAATAACCGCTTGCACCTAATTTGCGGACGTCCACTACATCTGGGCCATCTGTGCCGCTTAAAATAGGGAGCTCAATAGGTGCTTGACCTTCGATATGAAGAGTCGCTTTCTTATCCGCCATGACATTCTCCTTTGTAAATTATTAATCCATCCAGGATATTTTGTGTGTGGTTTTTGTACTTAGATTCCCACTTAAAGTCAATTATTCTACTTGGAACTGTGTGCTGCTTATTATTTTTTAGTTGGAAAAAGTTAAAAATATGTTCTATGTAGCATATTTTGTTACATGAATTGAATTTGTATGTTGGCAGCCGTATAGTGCTAATGAAAATTTTGGTTAACGCCTTATTTTATCAGGGGTTTCGGAAGCAGTCCTAGATAGAGTAGATGTTTAATTAATAGACAAATTCATAGATTGACTGGGTGTTATGGAATGGAAATGTTAATTAAATAGTTACAGGGTGTTTAATCGATTTATGTCAATAACTATAAATGCTCTAAAATAGAGCTGAGTGAGCACACCCGTGAATAAAAGAAAATCCAGACCAGTAAACTTAGATTTACAAACAATACACTTCCCAATTTCTGCCATTGCATCCATTGTGCACCGTGTTTCTGGTGTCATTATGTTTGTTTCTGTTGGTATCTTGTTATGGCTACTTGCCACCTCTTTATCATCTCCAGTAGGTTTTTCTCAGGCATCGAGCGTTATTGATAGCTTTGCTGTGAAATTCATTTTGTGGGGTATTTTGACCGCCCTTGCTTACCACATTTGTGGTGGGGTACGTCATCTACTTATGGATATGAAATATTTTGAAGAGAAAGAAAGCGGTGCGTTAAGCGCTAAAGCTGTTTTCGTGGTCACCGCTGTATTATCGGTATTAGCAGGAGTTCTTGTATGGTAAAGCACATTTCTTCATTCGGACGCAATGGAGTTCATGATTACCTCCTGATCCGTGCAACAGGCATCATCATGACACTTTATACCGTGTACATGCTGAGCTTTTTAGCCTGGGGCCCTGATATTAATTACCTGTCATGGCAATCCTTTTTTAGTGGCACTTTCACTAAAGTGTTCACTATGGTGGCGCTTTTATGCGTTCTGATCCATGCCTGGATTGGTATGTGGCAGGTATTGACTGATTATATTAAACCAACCGCAGTACGCGTGGCATTACAACTAGTGATCATAGTGACACTGATCGCGTACTTCTTCTCTGGTCTATTTATTTTGTGGGGTGTGTAAGTGAGTATTCCCGTTCGTGAATTTGACGCCGTTGTGATCGGCGCTGGTGGCGCAGGCATGCGTGCTGCATTACAAATTTCAGAGCAAGGCCTATCTTGTGCGTTGCTTTCAAAAGTATTTCCAACTCGTTCTCATACTGTTTCTGCACAAGGTGGCATTACAGTAGCATTAGGCAATTCACATAAAGATGATTGGCAGTGGCACATGTACGATACCGTAAAAGGTTCGGATTACATTGGTGACCAAAATGCTATCGAATATATGTGCAAAAATGGCCCAGAATCTGTCATTGAATTAGAAAAAATGGGTCTGCCGTTTTCTCGCTTTGAAGATGGTTCTATTTATCAACGTCCATTTGGTGGCCAGTCAAAAGACTTCGGTGGTGAGCAAGCCGCTCGAACTGCTGCGGCGGCTGACCGTACTGGACATGCATTGCTTCATACGCTTTATCAGCAAAACATCAAACATAAAACCACCATTTTCTCTGAGTGGTATGCGCTTGATTTAGTGAAAAATGAAGAAGGTGCGGTATTAGGTACCACAGCACTTTGCATGGAAACGGGTGAAATTTGCTACTTCAAAGCAAAAGCAACTGTACTGGCAACCGGTGGTGCAGGTCGTATTTATCAATCGACTACCAATGCCCACATTAACACTGGCGATGGTGTCGGTATGGCACTGCGTGCTGGCGTTCCTATGCAAGATATCGAAATGTGGCAGTTCCACCCAACGGGTATTGCTGGCGCAGGTGTACTAGTTACTGAAGGTTGTCGTGGCGAAGGTGGCTATCTTCTTAATAAAGATGGCGAACGTTTCATGGAACGTTATGCACCGAATGCGAAAGATTTAGCCGGTCGTGACGTAGTAGCACGTTCAATGATGATTGAAATTCGTGAAGGTCGTGGCTGTGAGGGTCCTTGGGGTCCACATATTAAATTGAAACTGGATCACTTAGGTAAAGAAGTTTTAGATGCTCGCTTGCCGGGTATTCTTGAATTATCTCGTACCTTTGCTCACGTCGATCCTGTTAAAGAGCCGATTCCAGTTATCCCTACCTGTCACTATATGATGGGTGGAGTGCCAACTCAGGTGTCAGGTCAAGCGATTAAACAAGATGCCAATGGTCAGGACCAAGAAGTTCAAGGTCTATTTGCTTGTGGTGAAATTGCTTCTGTATCGGTACACGGTGCAAACCGTCTAGGTGGTAACTCGCTACTTGATTTAGTGGTATTTGGTCGTGCAACGGGTCTGCATTTGGGTGAAACGTTGGCACTTCAAGCGGAAACCCCTGAAGCAACTGAAGCGGATATTGAAGCTTCTCTAGCTCGTTATAACCGCTGGGAGAACAGTACTGGTGGTGAAGACCCGGCACAAATTCGTAAAGACTTACAAAGCTGCATGCAAAATAACTTCTCGGTATTCCGTGAAGGTGATGCGATGGCAAAAGGTTTAGAAGAGCTTAAAGCGATTCGTGAGCGTTTGAACAATGCCTATCTATCGGATAAATCTACCGAGTTTAATACTCAGCGTATTGAATGTTTAGAGTTAGACAATTTAATGGAAACAGCTTTTGCAACCGCAGTTGCTGCGAATTACCGTACGGAAAGCCGTGGTGCACATGCTCGATTTGACTACCCAGATCGTGATGATGCCAATTGGTTGTGTCACTCGATTTATAATCCTGAAACGGAAGATATGTCTAAGCGTGATGTGAATATGCAGCCTGTACTGCGTGAAGCCTTTCCACCTAAAGCTCGTGTCTACTAAGGGAGATTAAGCAAATGAAAGTCAATTTCTCTTTGTATCGTTATAATCCGGATGCTGACAAAAAACCTTATATGAAGGATTACGAGTTAGAAGTGGAAGAAGGTTCAGATATGATGGTGCTTGATGCGCTTATCTTATTGAAAGAACAAGATCCGACCATTTCTTTCCGTCGTTCATGCCGTGAAGGGGTATGTGGTTCAGATGGTTTGAACATGAATGGTAAAAATGGCCTTGCGTGTATTACGCCTTTGTCAGCATTATTCGGTAAAAGCAAAGTGGTCATTCGTCCACTTCCTGGCTTACCTGTCGTGCGTGACCTTATTGTTGATATGGCTCAGTTTTATGATAACTATGCCAAGGTTAAACCATATTTGATCAATGATAGTGAATTACCACCATCACGTGAAAACTTACAATCACCAGAAGATCGTGCTCATCTAGATGGTCTGTATGATTGCATTATGTGCGCATGCTGTACGACATCTTGCCCGTCATTCTGGTGGAACCCGGATAAATTTATTGGCCCAGCTGGTTTATTAGCCGCCTATCGTTGGTTAATTGATAGCCGAGATACGGCGACAGATGAACGTCTGTCAAATCTTGACGATGCATTTAGCGTTTTTCGTTGTCATGAGATAATGAACTGTGTCAGTGTTTGTCCTAAGGGATTAAACCCAACCAAAGCGATTGGTCATATTAAAACCATGCTTATCAATCGTTCAGTATAAAAATTGCTCTAGGGCAAGGAAAGTCGGCCCAGCCTTACACTAGGCCGACTTACAATTAGGCATTTACTTACCGTAACTGTTTATAGTATGTAAGTGTCGAAGCATAATTTGAAACCAAAAAAGGTTAAGGGAAAATATGCACAACGGCGTGATGAAGGCATGGCTCGAGTCTTCACACTTGGCTGGCGCCAATGCAACTTACGTAGAAGATCTCTACGAACTGTATCTTAGTGACCCCGATTTAGTCGGTGACGAATGGAAAGAGGTGTTTGATAGCCTACCAGCAGAAGCTTCTGTAGCAGGTGAGCAACCACATTCTCGTGTTCGTGACTACTTCAGACGATTAGCGAAAGAGACAAAGCATTACAATGTCCAAGTTAGTGATCCTGATGTCGATGCTAAACAAGTAAAAGTCTTGCAGTTAATCAATGCTTACCGTTTCCGTGGGCATCAAGCTGCAAATCTAGATCCTCTCAATATTTGGAAACGTGAATCAGTTGCTGAACTTGATCCTGCGTTTCATAATCTCTCTCCTGAAGACTTCCAAGAGTCATTTAATGTCGGTTCTTTTGCGGTAGGCAAAGACACTATGCCGTTGAAAGATATCTACGAAGCTCTAAATAAAATCTACTGTGGTTCGATTGGTGCAGAATATATGCACATCACTAACACTGAAGAAAAGCGTTGGATCCAAGACCGCTTAGAATCAGTGGTAGGTGAAGGTACTTTTACCGCAGAAGAAAAATCTACTTTTCTACATGAATTAACGGCGGCGGAAGGCCTTGAGCGTTACTTAGGCGCAAAATTCCCAGGTGCAAAACGTTTTTCATTGGAAGGGGGCGATGCATTAATTCCAATGACAAAAGAGCTAATTCGTCATGCTGGCTCAAATGGCATGCGAGAAGTGGTTGTTGGTATGGCGCACCGTGGTCGCTTAAATATGTTAGTCAACGTATTGGGTAAAAAACCACAAGACCTATTTGATGAATTTGCCGGCAAACACGGTGATTCATGGGGTACCGGTGATGTGAAATACCATCAAGGTTTCTCTGCTGATTTCTCTACACCAGGTGGAGATGTGCATTTAGCTTTAGCATTTAACCCATCTCACTTAGAGATCGTCAACCCTGTAGTTATTGGTTCGGTACGTGCTCGTCAAGATCGTTTAAACGACAAAGATGGCAGCAAAGTTCTACCAATTACTATTCATGGTGATTCGGCGATCGCTGGTCAAGGTGTGGTAGCTGAAACCTTCAACATGTCTCAAGCTCGCGGTTATCAAGTTGGTGGTACTGTTCGTATCGTGGTGAATAATCAAATTGGTTTTACCACATCAAACCCACGTGATATGCGATCAACCATGTACTGTACTGATATTGCTAAGATGGTACAGGCACCGATTTTCCATGTGAATTCTGATGATCCAGAAGCGGTAGCCTTTATTACTCGCATCGCTTTAGATTACCGTAATACCTTTAAACGCGACGTTGTTATTGATTTGGTATGTTATCGCCGTCACGGTCATAACGAAGCTGATGAGCCAAATGCAACTCAGCCTTTGATGTATCAAAAGATCAAGAAGCACCCAACACCACGTAAATTGTACGCAGATGTACTGGTTGACCGTAAAGATATTGAGTTAGAAGATGCGACTCAAATGGTTAACGAATACCGTGATGCACTTGATCGTGGTGAGGTAGTAGTGAAAGAGTGGCGTCCGATGGCACTACACTCTGTTGACTGGACTCCTTACCTAGGTCATGAGTGGAATGAAGAGTGGGATAATCAAGTTGATTTCACTCGTTTATCTGAGCTAGGTAGCAAGACTTGTCAATTCCCTGAAAGTCATAAGCTGCAAAGCCGAGTTGCGAAACTGTACAACGATCGCCGCTCAATGGTTAGCGGAGATAAGATGATCGATTGGGGTATGGCTGAAACTTTAGCTTATGCCACTCTGGTTGATGATGGAAAACGTATTCGCATCACTGGACAAGATTCTGGTCGTGGTACTTTCTTCCATCGCCATGCGGTATTACATGATCAAGAAACAGCCAGCACTTATATGCCACTTGCACATATTCATGATAGCCAAGGTCCATTCCAAGTGTTTGATTCTGTTTTATCAGAAGAAGCAGTATTGGCCTTTGAGTATGGTTATGCAACGGCTGAACCTAGTGGTTTAACTATCTGGGAAGCGCAGTTTGGTGACTTTGCCAATGGTGCCCAAGTTGTGATTGACCAATTTATTTCATCGGGTGAGCAAAAGTGGGGTCGCTTATGTGGTCTAACGATGCTGCTGCCTCATGGTTATGAAGGTCAAGGTCCAGAGCACTCATCGGCTCGCTTAGAGCGTTACCTTCAATTGTGTGCTGAGCAAAATATGCAGGTAGTTGTACCTTCAACGCCGGCTCAGGTTTATCACATGATTCGCCGTCAGGTTGTGCGTCCAATGCGTCGCCCACTGATTGTGATGTCGCCAAAATCTTTATTACGTCATCCTTTGTGTACTTCAACACTAGAAGAGTTAGCACAAGGCACGTTCCAAGCTGCGATTCCAGAAACGGATGAGCTAGAAGCAAGCAAAGTGAAACGTGTTGTGATGTGTTCAGGTAAAGTTTATTACGACTTACTTGAGCAACGTCGTAAGAATGAGCAAGACGATGTAGCAATTGTTCGTGTGGAGCAGCTTTATCCATTCCCATACGATGATGTGAGCAAAGCGATTGAGCAATATACCAATGTTGAAGATTTTGTATGGTGTCAAGAAGAGCCACAGAACCAAGGCGCATGGTATAGCAGCCAACATAATATGCGTTTCGCATTGCCAAATGGTGCAACATTAAAATATGCAGGTCGACCAGCTTCTGCTTCTCCAGCGGTTGGTTATATGTCGGTACACTTGAAGCAACAGAAAGCATTAGTGGATGATGCTTTGAATTTAGACTTTTAGTGCAGTGGATTATTACTCCTAGTTGAATGAACTAGAGATAAGGACTTTACAGATATGACAATTGAAATTCTGGTTCCAGATTTACCTGAATCCGTAGCAGATGCCACTATTGCTACATGGCACAAACAACCGGGTGACTCGGTACAGCGTGATGAAGTGTTGGTTGAAATTGAAACTGACAAAGTAGTGCTAGAAGTACCTGCTCCTGATGATGGCGTGTTAGAAGCCATTGTGGAAGAAGAAGGTGCAACGGTTCTTTCAAAGCAGCTAATCGCTAAATTGAAAGCGGGCGCAGTCGCTGGAGAGCCAACCAAAGATAAAGCGGAATCAAGCGAAGCATCGCCGGATAAACGCCATAAAGCAGCTTTAAGCGAAGAATCTAATGACGCACTAAGTCCTGCGGTTCGTCGTTTATTAGCGGAACACAACCTTGAAGCATCTGATGTGAAAGGTACTGGTGTTGGTGGCCGTATTACTCGTGAAGATGTTGATGCGCACCTTGCTAAGAAATCAGCCGCGCCAGCGAAAGAAGAGAAAGAAGCTCAAGTTGAAGCGCCTACTGCTGCTCGTACTGAAAAACGCGTACCAATGACTCGTTTACGTAAAACGGTAGCAAATCGTCTGCTTGAAGCGAAAAACTCAACTGCGATGCTGACAACCTTTAATGAAGTGAACATGAAGCCAATTATGGATCTTCGTGCTCAATATAAAGACCAGTTTGAGAAGCGTCATGATACGCGCTTAGGCTTTATGTCTTTCTATGTTAAAGCGGTAACAGAAGCGTTGAAGCGTTACCCTGAAGTGAATGCTTCTATTGATGGCGATGATATCGTTTATCACAACTATTTTGATATCAGCATGGCGGTTTCTACGCCACGTGGCCTTGTTACTCCAGTACTAAAAGACTGTGACACACTAGGTTTTGCGGATATTGAAAAAGGCATTAAAGAGCTCGCAATCAAAGGGCGTGATGGCAAATTGCAAGTTGAAGATTTAATGGGCGGTAACTTCACTATCACAAATGGTGGTGTATTTGGCTCATTAATGTCGACACCAATCATCAACCCACCACAAGCGGCAATCTTGGGCATGCACAAAATCCAAGATCGTCCAATGGCGGTAAACGGTAAAGTGGAAATTTTACCAATGATGTATCTTGCTCTGTCTTACGACCACCGTCTGATTGATGGCCGTGAATCAGTTGGATTCTTAGTAACCATTAAAGAGTTACTGGAAGATCCAGCTCGCTTGTTACTTGATATCTAATCGTGATATTGAAATGAGCAATAAATTGGGTAGTTGTTGGTCTACAGCTACCCAATCAAATAAAAAAGTACACCTACATAAATAATGGCATTCCCTTACTTACATTAAATGCCAATGGAAATAATAAATCCTCACGGATAATGAAATGGAAATAGCACAATGAATTTGCATGAATATCAAGCTAAACAGCTGTTCGCTGAATTCGGATTGCCAGTACCGGAAGGTTACGCTTGCAATACTCCTCTTGAAGCTTATGAAGCCGCAGGTCGCATTAATACCGCGAAGAAAGTGGTTAAATGTCAGGTACATGCTGGTGGCCGCGGTAAAGCGGGCGGTGTGGAACTGCACGACACCAAAGATGGTGTAAAAGAATTTGCTCAAAAGTGGCTAGGTAAAAACCTAGTGACTTATCAAACAGATGCTAACGGCCAACCAGTGACTAAAATCTTGGTAGAAGAAGCATCAGACATCGCCAATGAATTGTACCTAGGTGCAGTGGTTGACCGTGGTACACGTCGTATCGTGTTCATGGCATCAACGGAAGGCGGTGTTGAAATCGAAAAAGTGGCGGAAGAAACGCCAGAACTTATTCATAAAGCAGCGATCGATCCATTGGTTGGCCCTCAGGCATACCAAGGACGTGAACTTGCATTCAAACTTGGTCTTAAAGGCAATCAAATCAAACAATTTACTCAGATCTTCATGGGTCTAGGTACTATGTTTGCACAATACGATTTAGCGCTACTTGAAATTAACCCATTGGTTATTACTGGTTCAGGCGATCTATTGTGTCTAGACGGTAAAATTAACATCGATTCAAATGCGATGTACCGTCAACCAAAATTGCGTGAAATGCACGATCCATCACAAGAAGATGAGCGTGAAGCACATGCGGCTCAATACGAGCTTAACTACGTTGCCTTAGATGGCAATGTTGGTTGCATGGTAAACGGTGCAGGCCTTGCGATGGGTACTATGGACATCGTTAACCTACACGGTGGTAAGCCTGCGAACTTCCTTGATGTAGGTGGCGGCGCAACCAAAGAACGTGTTGCTGAAGCATTTAAGATCATCTTATCTGATACCAATGTTAAAGCGGTTCTAGTGAATATCTTTGGTGGTATCGTGCGTTGTGACATGATTGCAGAAGGTATTATTGGCGCAGTGAAAGAAGTCGGCGTTGAAGTACCAGTAGTGGTTCGTCTTGAAGGCACAAACGCAGAGCTTGGTCGTGAAGTATTGGCGAAATCTGGTTTAGATATCATTGCAGCAACATCTCTTAAAGATGCAGCAGTTCAAGTAGTTAAAGCGGCGGAGGGCAAATAATGTCAGTACTAATTAATAAAGATACCAAAGTTATTTGCCAAGGTTTCACTGGCGGTCAAGGTACGTTCCACTCAGAGCAAGCGATTGCTTATGGAACACAAATGGTAGGTGGTGTATCTCCAGGTAAAGGTGGTACTGAGCATCTAGGTCTTCCTGTATTTAATACTGTTCGTGAAGCAGTTGAAGCAACGGGCGCAACGGCAACCGTCATCTATGTACCTGCAGCATTTTGTAAAGATGCAATTTTAGAAGCAATTGATGCTGGTATTGAACTGATTGTAACGATCACTGAAGGTATTCCTACGCTTGATATGCTTGATGTAAAAGTGAAGCTAGAAGAAACAGGCGTTCGTATGATTGGTCCTAACTGCCCAGGTGTGATCACTCCGGGTGAGTGTAAGATTGGTATCATGCCAGGTCATATTCATAAGCCAGGTCGCGTAGGTATTGTTTCTCGTTCAGGTACACTAACGTACGAAGCGGTTAAGCAAACGACGGATGCTGGTTTTGGTCAATCGACTTGTGTTGGTATCGGTGGTGACCCAATTCCAGGTACTAACTTTATCGATGTATTGGAAATGTTCCAAAATGATCCAGCGACCGAAGCAATCGTAATGATTGGTGAAATCGGTGGTACGGCAGAAGAAGAAGCGGCGGCTTATATTAAAGCGAATGTGACTAAGCCTGTCGTCTCCTACATTGCGGGTGTAACGGCTCCTCCGGGTAAACGTATGGGCCATGCTGGTGCGATTATTTCTGGTGGTAAAGGTACTGCGGAAGATAAATTTGCAGCACTTGAAGCAGCAGGTGTAAAAACAACGAAGTCATTGGCAGAAATTGGCGATGCACTAAAAGAAGTGACAGGCTGGTAAGCTTTTCGTCATCTACTCTTTAGTATGAAAGGTCATCTGCGGATGGCCTTTTTTATTGGTTTTTTAAATATAAATAGATACAGTGAAGTGGATACATTATTTATTGAAAGGAATAACTATGTTTAGTCATATTATGTTAGGTGCTAATGATATCAAAGCATCGAAGAAGTTTTATGATGCAATTTTAGGGACGTTAGGCTATGAACCTGGTGTTATTCATGGTGATCGTTGTATGTACATAACCCCAACGGGTGTGTTTATTTTGACTAAGCCAATTAATGGCGAAGTTGCAACCCATGGTAATGGTTCAACGTTTGGATTCTCGATTGCCAATCCTGAGCTGGTTCATGCGTGGCATGAGGCAGGACTTGCTAATGGCGGTACCGCTTGTGAACAGCCTCCGGGTGAACGTAATGGTCCTGCGGGACGTTTGTACCTAGCTTACCTACGCGATCCTTCAGGTAATAAGTTGTGTGGGACACACCGCTTAGCTTAATCGCAATAAATTAAAGCCGGATGAAATAACATCCGGCTTGATTCTAGGATGAAATTTTTAGCTACTTACATTTGGATAGCATTATTTTTTTAGGGCTTCCTGAGTCGGAAAATTGTAGACTCCAAACATACTTCCCTGATTCAGGGATTAGCGCCGCGGTATCTTTACCATAGCCACCATATTTTAATTGGTTCGTTTTACCTGCGCTGACTTCCAGAGTGGCAGAAGTAAACTGAGGCTTCCAATCTTTGCTGGCATATTGCATACGATAGCTACCAGCTTGTTCGTCTACGATCACTTGATAAACACCTTTCCCTTTATAGTTGAATTGGCGAGCTGCTACATGCTTCCAACCCGAATCGGTAAAATCACCGACAACATAGAGTGGTTTGTCGATAGGACCGGTTTCGTCTAACGTCGGATTATCACACTGCGCCAGAAAACCGTTACCCGATAACGATACCTGTGCTTTTTTGACTACTAATTTAGTCGGTTGCTTGATGGATAAAAACTGAGCCGAAAAAGGTAATAGTGTTATTTGGTAGTCGCCTTGAATCGGGTCAATATTCTCATTACTCCTCATGTCTACGAGTGTTCCTGATGAACCAATTTGTTCGGGTTTTAGTGTGATAGTCTGCGGTTTGTTAGAGGTACTTAGCACAAAAATCATCGATTGATCTTGATAGCTTTTATGATCGATATACACATCTTGAGTCGCTAGTATTGATAGACGCTCACCTTGCGACAGCACTGGGTTAGCTGCACGTAAGGCCATAAGTTGGGTGACTTGTTGTTTTAGTTGCGTTTGCTGAGTGGTTAAATTGGCAGTTAAGCCTTCAATTTTGGCACTAGAACGAGCGACATGGTCATCGCACCAACCTTGCGCGGCACAAATATCATTGGGAACCTTATCTGAAAAATGAGCGACTTCATCACCAATCTCATCGCCATAATATAATGTGATCGGTCCTGTATAGGCGGTCATAAAACTTATCGCGGCTAAATGTCGTTGCCAGTAGCTCTCATCTTTAGGTTGAGCGATATAGCCACGCTGCAATAAATCACCAAATCGTACTAAGTCGTGATTTCCTAACATTAAATTTGGACGTGCGTGTTTAGGGTAAAGAGAATGTAAGTCCATTCCTTGAGCCAACCAATCACCACCTCTCTCACCAATACCATTTTCATTGACTGCAAAGGTTTCTACTAAGCGATACCGCATTGGAAAATCAAATGCAGAACATAATACAGGGTGCTCCTTTGAGCCATAACCGTGTTCTGTGATGTAGTTTTGGTTGTTCCAAATTTCGGCCACCATGTAACCTAGAGGGTGTACTTGTTGTCCTTGTTGGTTTTTATACATGACGCTTTTAGAAGCTTGTTGCACTGTATTTTTTAATTTGATCCAATCTTGTGTCGGGACTTGATAAGCTTGATCTAAACGCCAGCCATCTATTTTTAATTCTTTTATCCAATAGCTCGCGACTTCTTGATAAAACGGCAAACTTTGAGGGTAGGATACTGGATTGTTAGGACCATGCGGTGTTAGTCCACTTGGCGAAGGTACAATGTTCGATTTATGGTGGCCAAATACACCATCAAAAAACACATATAACCCTCGTTTATGAGCTTCTTCTACTAAGGATTTAGCTTGCTCTAACGTGCCAAATTTAGGATCTATTTTGAAGTAGTCGCTGGCGAAGTAGCCGGTAGCATCTAACTTATCATCCCAATGCGATTGACCTTCAATAGGAGTAGAAGCAAAAATTGGAGTCAGCCAGATCGCATTGACTCCGAGCGATTGAATATAATCTAAAGAATTGATAATACCTTGCAGGTCACCATTATGATGACTTGTACCGTAACCATCCCCATAGTTTGCTTTATTATCACCATCTACAAAGCTTTCCACCATAATTTGATAAGTACGTAGTTCATTGGTTTGAGCAGCAGAGGGGAACTGGCAAGCGTCGGATGGTATTGCCGGAGATGATTGAGCTTGGCTAGCAAATAAACTTAGCGATAATACGCCAGTAGTAAGAAGAGAGTAGGTTGGTTTTATCATGATGATCTCTTGTTGTTATTGTAGGATGAGATCATTATTGAATAGCTCAGGGTAATAGAAACCCTCCTTTGAGCTCATTTTTTAGGCGTAGCCCTGAGGGCTGAGAGATGGGGATCACACTAGGTACTGTATGGGGTGAAAAGGAAGAAAACCAAGAGTGAGGTAGGGACTAAACCCTTGGTTTTTTAGAGTGTTAACTTTGAGCGACTTAGCTGTTATGAGGTTTCAATTGGCTAAGCATAAACATCGCGGTTGCCGAGATAACCACAGAAGGTCCAGCTGGCGTATCATAAAACCAAGAAAGCGATAAGCCGCATAGTACCGCGACCATACCAATACAAGAGGCGGCAATCGCCATTTGTTCAGGCGTTCTTGAAAAGCGTCTTGCCGTCGCCGCAGGAATAATCAATAAAGAAGTAATGATTAACGCGCCAACAAATTTCATTCCCACCGCAATCACAAGCCCGACAAGTAACATTAAGACTACTCGCATAAATGGGACATTAATGCCTTCTACACTCGCGAGCTCTTCACTGATTGAAGTGGAAAGTAAAGCGCGCCAAAAGAACACCAATAATGCCATGATGACGGCACCGCCAAGATAAATAAAAGTAAGGTCTGATGGGCTAACTGCCAGTAAATCACCAAACAAATAGCTCATTAAATCGACGCGCACATTATCCAAAAAGCTCACTGCAACCAAGCCTAAAGATAAAGCACTATGGGCGAGAATACCGAGTAAGGTGTCGGTCGCAATAACCTTTTGTTCTTGAAGCGCAGCTAGTAATACCGCTAAACCAAGGCAGCATACCACTAAAGCTAGGTACAAGTTTATGTCGAGTAGAAAACCCAGTGCTAAGCCTAATAATGATGCATGAGCAAGAGTGTCACCAAAGTAAGCCATTTTGCGCCAGACTACTAAAGAGCCGAGTGGTCCTGAAATAATCGCAATGCCTAGACCGGCGAGAATAGAAGGTAATAGAATATCAAACATCGCTTAGTGTCCACGCTTTTGCTGATGAGTAGAATGATGGGCGCAGCTATTATGTGAGCAGGCTTCTGGATCACCTTCGACCGCTTCACCAGAAAGATCGTGGTGATGGTGGTGATCATGATGATAGAACGCCAATGTATCTTTAGCTGTTTGACCAAACATCGCGATATATGATGGATGTTTAGTGATCGCCTCTGGAGCGCCTGAGCAGCAAATATGGTGCTGTAGACAGATCACTTCATCGGTTTGGGCCATCACTAAATGTAAGTCATGTGAGACCATAAAAACCGCGCAGCCGAAACGTTGCCTGAGCGAATTAATTAAAGTGTATAAATCAATTTGCCCTTGAACATCCACCCCTTGAGCTGGCTCATCAAGAACTAATAAATCTGGGCGCTGGAGTAATGCGCGAGCAAGCAGTACTCGCTGGTTTTCCCCTCCAGATAGTTTGTGCATGTCGTTTTTGTGCAGGCTTTCAGCGCCGACGAGACGTAAGGCCTCCATACGTTCATTGGCACTATAACGGCCTGCAAGTTTAAGAAAGCGATCAACGGTCAACGGTAAACTGTCATTTAAACGCAGTTTTTGTGGCACATAACCAATGCGAAGCTTAGGACTTCGGCTGATCGAGCCTGAATCGTATTTAATCAGCCCTAACATGATTTTGACTAGGGTTGATTTACCTGCGCCATTAGGACCAATGAGCGTTGTGATTTCACCTTTTTTGATAGTGAGGTTAATACTATCGAGTACCGACTTTTCGTTAAATTTAACCGAGATATTGTCGAGTCGAATTAATTCAGACATTGCTAACCAACTTGATGATGTGTAATGTTATATAGTAACATTATTGAAAATGATTACTACGATTATCAATTATACCAATTCCAATAAATAAGAGGTCTAATGGTATTACATAGTTGATACAAAAATTTTAGCTTCGAGTGAGTGATACCAGAGACTTAATTGATTGGTATGTTATTCATTCTAATTTGGAGAAACACATGCGTCGCATTTTATCACAAGCATGGATCGCGGTTGTAATGATATTTAGCCTCATATCAACCGCCACTTGGGCAAAAAATCAGGATGCTTCATTGACGGTGATGACGTCGATTAAACCATTGCAATTGATTACTCAGGAGCTGACCAAAAACGTGACTAATACCGATGTCTTACTGGCGAATAATACTTCCCCGCACGATTATGCGTTAAAACCTTCTGATGTACGTAAGTTGAAATCGGTCGATTTATTTATTTGGGTTGGACCTGGTTTAGAATCGTTTTTAGAAGGCGTGTTAGAGGGGAGTAATAACACTCTGCAGTTGGATAAATCTGAGCAAATAGATAAAATTGTTTACGATCAGCATGATGAACACGGCCATGCAGAGCACTCTCATGAAGCACATGATCATGATGATGGACACCACCATCACGGTAACTATAATCCGCATTTATGGTTAGGCCCTGTTCAGGCTCAGCAAATGGCCAAAGTGATTGTAGATAAATTAAGCGCGATTGATCCTACACATAGTGAACAGTATGCTCAAAACTACGTAGAGTTTACTCAACATCTGGATACCACCATTGCGGAAGTGAAGCAAAAAATCGCACCAGTTCAAAAGCATGGCTATTATGTTTTTCATGATGCCTATAGTTACTATGAAAATTACTTTGGTTTAAACCACTTGGGTGCCTTTACGGTCTCTCCTGATCGCCGACCTGGAGCAAAAAGCTTAATTGCGATTAGAAACGCTCTTCAGACAAATGAGGTATATTGTGTGTTTGCTGAACCTCAATTTACGCCTGCGGTCATTGACTCGGTGACTCGTGGTACGGATGTTAATCATGGAGTGTTGGATCCACTGGCAACTGAATATGAAGCAAAGCCTGGCGCTTATTTCCAATACTTACAGGATCTCGGAACCAGCTTTAGCCAGTGCCTTACTCGTTAAGGAATATTTTTGTACAACAAGTACCAAAAGATAAGTTATAAAAAGCAGCTTCGTCTATGGGCGTGGCTGCTTTTGCTATTGCTGCCCGTAGCCGGTGTGCTTAGTTATTATTTTATCTTCTCAACTAGCTATTCTTCGCTATTTAAGTCCTCACCATTTTCATTAAATCATGCAGACAGTGTTTTTTCAGAAGCGGTATTAGAAAGAAATGATCCTAGTCTGACGCTAGAAAAAGATGTTATCGATCAACAGCAAACACAACGTAGTTATAGCCACAAAGTTCAGTCTGGTGAAACTCTTGCCGATATTTTTAAGCTTTACGGTTTAAGTCATGAAGACTTACTGGCGATGATTAAAGTACGCCCTCAAGCGATTACTTTGCTCAACGGTCAGGTAGTTGAGTGGGTGCAGGATGATGCAGGTAGTTTACTCTCGGTGCAGATCCACCGAAGTGCCCGATTAAGTAGTGTATATACCAAAGTAAATAACCAGTTTTTATTTAGACCTCTAGTCACTTCGGCTGAAAAACAATCCTTGGTTAAAGTTGGGATTGTTGGGCGTAATTTTTATCAAAGCGCACGGGCTATTGGTTTAACTCAAGAGCATATTCAAACCATCGCGACGGCGCTGTATTGGCAGGTTGATGTGACTTCTCCCATTACGATAGGAGATAAGTTTTCTGTTGAATTAGAACAGAGTGTTATTGGCGAGCAAAGTGTTGGAGCCAGTAAGGTGATGGCCATTTGGTATCAACATCGAGGAAAAGATATTCAAGTCGTGCGTTTTAATGATGAACAGTTTTATTACCCCGATGGCATAAGTGTTGAGAAAACGCTGGATAGACTACCTTTACGACGTTCTTATCCGGTGAGTTCAGAGTTTAATCCTCACCGCTTAAACCCCGTTACTCATCAATATGCGCCGCACTATGGTACTGATTTAGCGACGCCAATTGGCACTCCAGTATATGCAACAGGAGAGGGGGTCGTTAAAAAAGTTGGGTATCATCCGCTAGCCGGTAAATATGTCGTGATCAGTAATGGCCGGGTTTACAGCACGCATTTTTTCCACTTGAGCCAAGCGCTTGTCAAAGTAGGGGATAGGGTAAAAAGAGGTCAAAAAATCGCATTAACGGGCAATACTGGACGCTCTACTGGGCCGCATTTACATTATGAACTACGCCAAAATGGCCAACCACTTGATGCAATGTTAGCGCCACTACCTAGACAAAAGAGTATATTACGAGAGCAGCGCGCTGAGTTTACTGAGCAAGTGAAAGCTCGGATATCATTATTACACTAATTACTTGGGTATAAGTGCAGTTTTAAATTCGAGAGATTGTTCTTATCCTCAAGTGACTTGGATGTATTTCCAGATCTCGTTTTTTCCAACGTCAGTCATTATTAATATGCACTGGATCACCAGCATATTAATTGTCGCAAAATATCTGTTTAAATTGATGGCTAGTGTGCCATAATTTTGCAGTGTTCCGCTTGGTAATCATTAAGGCAGTTTGTGACTTTGCGTATTTTTCGGTTTTTAGTGTTGCTAGTGGTTTCTTTTTCCGTCAATGCGATAGAAACAGATTCCATTTTTTATTCTTTGCCAAGCCAAGCACAAGGTCATTTCTTTACGACAAAAAAATTGTTTCCGAACGAAAAAGGTGGCGTTTGGGTTCAAGATACTCAAAATAAAATTTATTACTTTGATGGTCAACACTTCGCACTTCTTCCGGGGCGAGCATTCAATCATGATACTAACCATGTAACCTACGCAGCAGGATATTTTTGGTATATTGATAGTGGGCGCTTACTTAGGGTTGATAATGCCGGTAATAAGGAGGTAGTGTTTGAAAATTCAGAAAAACAGATCTTCCAAGCGATAGGGCAATCCGAACAAGTCGTGTGGTTGTATGGTAACCATCGCTTTCATACCTTTGATACTCACACCGGTGAGCACCGTACCATCCCAGTATCACAAATCACCCAAGGGTCAACCCGAGACAATAGAGGTATTGTTAGTGCCACTTTAGTTGCCGGGAAGTGGGTGGTGGCGACCAGTCAATCACTTTTCTATTTAGAAAAAACAGGCATTCGACGAGTGCTATTCAAACACTTCTCCAATATTAATCAATTAGCTTTTGATAAAAAAAATCTACGTCTACTGGTTGGAACGCAAAGTGGAGCCTTTAGCTTAAATATGGCCACCATCAAACCAGAGGTGGATATGATTGCTTCAGGTCAGGTTCAAACTATCTTAATTACCCCAAGCTATTATTGGATTGGTACTAAAAAAGGTTTATTTGTTCATCAATTAGACACTCAATTGACGAAGCATATTTATGGCAGTTATCAAGATGATTTAGCCCTATCTAATAATAATATTATGGGGCTGAGTGCGGATAATAAAGGTGGAGTGTGGATTGGCACTGCCAAAGGTATCAATTACTACTCACAAACGAGCGGTTTATTTAAACGCGTTCGCTTTGGGCGTGAAAAATATAATCTACCTTACCTACATATTAATGATGTAGTCGCTATTAATGATCGAACGGCATGGCTGGCGAGTAACTTAGGCTTATTTAAGGTAACGGCTAACTATGTTGATGATAAAGAAAATAAAGTCGAAAAGTTATTAGATTACAACGTCTCTCATATCAGCCAGTTCGAGCATATATTATGGCTAAGCCAAGGCGATAAACTGATACGCTATGATACGGGCTCTGGTGCAGTAAACGTTATTCGCAAACAAAACAAATGGTCTGGAAGCCGTATTTCTCACCTGGTGGTCGATCACCACGGCGATGTCTGGATCTCGAACGAGCGCGGGCTTTATCGTTATTCACCACAACAGCAAATGACCGATGAATTAGGACTTGAATGGATGGTGGATCAATATGGCCCATCAATGATTACTAGTCTATATCCGGGGGGCAGTGGAAAGCTCTGGATTGGTACCGATCATGGGGTCTATCAATATAATAACCAAGAGATAATATTTGACTCGAGAAGTGCGGATTATGGCGATGTGGCTTCTATTACTGAGTCGGTGGGTAAGCAGGTTTGGAGTGCGAGTAGTGACGGCTTATTACATATGCAAGACGAGCTCAATGCGACTAAAGTCCGCTTACCTCATTCAAATAGCATCCCTCTTTGTGCTATTGGCTCGGAGCTAGGTACTTGGGTTACTACCACCAAAGGTATCCATTATTATGATCAAAATGCGGCTCTCTCAGGTTATTTCCCTACGCCATTTGGTATCGTAGCTAATGAATTTCTTCCTAATGGTTGTAGCGTATCACCGAATGGTAAAACCTTAGTACTCACAACGCGTCTGGGCCTTATTTTTGCCTCAACAGAAACACTCATTCAAACCGAATTACCCACCAATGATGTTTTGGTCGGTGAGTTTCAGGTCGAGCACTCTGTGGTCATGGTCGCGCCGCAAACCAATAGTGATATTC
The DNA here is from genome assembly GCF_000426765.1 of Vibrio litoralis DSM 17657. Classification (GTDB taxonomy): domain Bacteria; phylum Pseudomonadota; class Gammaproteobacteria; order Enterobacterales; family Vibrionaceae; genus Vibrio; species Vibrio litoralis. Next base: position 319,435 of record NZ_KE384566.1, read on the forward strand.
ACGTTAATTATGGCCGCTCGGTCAGTGTGCTATTTGGGATTTTGCCTAACTTTGAAGTGCCACAAGTTCAATATCGCTTGCTCGGCAGTGAAAAAGAAAACTGGGTGGATTTTCAAGGCTCACAGTTAACCTTTGAACATTTAGAACCTGGTCGCTACACCTTAGAGTTAAAGACCATGTCTCAGGTTGGAACCAATCATTCTGGGGCAAGGTATAGCTTCATCGTGAGTAAGCCTTGGTATTTGCTTCCGAGTAGTGTGGCTATTTTTGCGGTATTGCTTGTTGGTAGCATTGTACTGCTGATCGCATGGCGCTCTAAAATTGTGGTGAAAACTAACTTAAGGTTAAGGCGTTTGATTAATCTGAAAACTCAGCAATTAAGGCATCAAAGTCAATTATTGGTTAGCAGTAATATGCAGTTAAGAAAGCAAGCTCAAACTCGACGTATACTGGTCGGTGAACGAGTGATTAAAGCGAAATTAAACCTTGATGGTTTGAAAGACTACCTACATAAGAGTGACCAAAAGAACACCCCCGCTTTAGATTATGCAGAGCAAGCACTAGAGCCTTTAGAGCAAATCTTATCTTTATATGATAATAAGACACCGGAGTGCACGGTATTTGATGGGCAAGTGGTGTCCTCTGTTGTTAAAGCAGTAGTGAAAGGTTGGCAACAAGAAGCGGATAAAGTCGGGATCACTTTGCTGGTTGAAGATAGTAGCCAAGGTTGTTTGGTTAAGGTTAAACACTTCAACCTCGATATGATTTTAAATACCTTGATGGCGAGTGCTTTGATCCGGTCGGATGCCAATCAAATCATTCATCTCTCCGCTAAACTTGATGATGGTCGTCTCCTTATCGCTATCGAAGATACGGGGGAAGGTATCTCAGAAGATGAAATACAGGCTTTTGAAGCTCAGGAATTTGGTAGAGTGGGCTATGAATCCCAATTTACGTTATCAGATACCTCTTTATCTGCTATTGCCCAAATGGCGGAGCAGAGTGGAGGGCATTTTGATTTCCATTATAATCAACTGATACATCGAACGCGCTTATCTATCTCATGGCCAGTTGAAGCGTGCACTCCCTCGACGAATATTGATGAAGGTGCCTACATTGTCGACACACCCGCTTCTCAACAGGAAACTCACAATATAAATAAACAAGTGAATAATGACGTTCAAAATGATTGGCTTGATAAAGTTTATCAATTGGTTGAGAAGCATTATCCCGACCCTGATTTTAGTACCTGCCATGCTGCAAAGATGCTGTTTATCTCGGAGAGAAGCTTGCAAAGAAAGTTTAAATCTTTGTCTGGCGGGTCTTTTATGGACTATGTAACAAAAGTTCGTTTAGAGAAGGCCTGCGAGTTATTAATTTCAGGTGAGAAAATATCAGATACAGCTTTTGAAACAGGTTTTAATGACCCGTCATACTTCAGCCAAAGGTTTAAGCATTACTTTGGTTTATCACCGTCTAAATTTATTGAAAATTCAATAGAGTGATTTTGGGAACCGAATAGTTCTAACCTCATCAGAGATTGGCTCACCATAAAGTTCAGATCAAATAAGGGCGTGTTGCTTAAAACAACACGCCCTTATTTATGAATAAAAAAACGTGACATAACCGGGGGGATCATGTCACGGGTGTAATGACACCTTCGCTTGCTGCCGGAGTGCATTGAGAACAATACACATCAGGAATAAAAGGGTTAGATAACGTGTGCCGTTATCGATAGATATATTTATACGGGAATGGACTTATTTTTCGTATAAAAATAACGACAATGATCTATGAGATTAGCGACAAGTTTATATTTTTTATTTTACTCTTTTATTTTCAATGGCTTATTTGTTTGTAGGGAAGGGCGTTTTTTCTGGGGAATCTTTTAAATTGACGTTTTTGACGTAAACTTAAAAACAGAGCTGACGGTTTTGACATTCAATCCAGATGCCATTTTTCCCATAACAGAGAATTTAAGTGACAAATAGCCATTTCATTACAATGTTAAATTGACCTAACGCAAGAAATGAAATGTAATAAAGTGTATTATACATGTAAATGCTAATAGTTCTCATTAAAGGTTTTGTTACAGTATGAAATTAAGTGAATTAAAAATGGGTCAAAGTGCCAATATTGTGCACTTAAATGCGCTTCCAAATGACATTAGAAAAAAGCTAATGATCATGGGTATGCTACCCAATACTCCAGTGACCTTAATTCGTAAAGCCCCTTTAGGTGATCCATTGCAAGTTGAAGTGCGCGGAGTGTCTTTAGCAATAAGGGGCAAAGTAGCTGAAGAAATTGAGATTGAGGTGGGCCAATGAGCTTTAATATTTTAACCGTTGGTAACCCAAATAGTGGTAAAACAACACTATTTAATGGCTTAACCGGTGCTAAGCAGCATGTTGGCAACTGGGCTGGTGTGACTGTTGAGAAAAAGACCGGCTCTTTTAACCATAAGCAAACGCAATTTAATCTGACCGATTTACCTGGTATTTATTCATTAGATAGTGCCAATGATGCCAATAGTATTGATGAGTCGATTGCCTCTTCAGCGGTTTCGGCTATGCAAGCTGATCTGATTATTAATGTGGTGGACGCGACTAGCCTTGAACGCAGTTTATATATGACTCTACAATTGCGTGAGTTAGGTCGTCCAATGATCGTGGTGCTGAATAAACTGGATGCATTACATCGTGAGCGCCAAGAAATTGATGTTGATGCTTTATCGAAAGAACTCGGTTGCCCTGTTTATATTCTTTCTGCTATCAATAAGCAGCAAGTCGCCAAATTTAAAGATGACCTCCATAAAATATCCCAAACTCCTATTGAGCTTGCAAGTTTGAACCTTGATTACGGTTCTCAAATCGAATCCGCTATTGCTGAATTAAACCCTCTATGGCCTGCTGAGCGTATTATTTCTCCTCGTGCCATGTCTATTCGTGCATTAGAGCAAGATGGTTTAATGCTATCTCACCTTTCAGCAAATGATTTAGAACTGCATAAAGCATTATCAGAAAGATTAGCGGCGGATTTTGATATCGATCTAGCGATCACAAATACCAAATATAGCTACTTACATGAGGTATGTAAGCAAGTTCGTATCCTGGATTCCGCTTTAAGTAAAAACTTCACTCAAAAAGTTGATCAGATTGTTTTAAATAAATGGTTTGGCATTCCATTTTTCTTTTGCGTTATGTACTTAATGTTTATGTTTTCTATCAATATTGGTAGTGCCTTTATCGATTTTTTCGATATCGGTGTAGGGGCAATATTGGTTGATGGCGGGCATTACTTACTTGATGGACACTTACCTGTTTGGTTGGTTACGGTTATTGCTGATGGTATTGGTGGTGGTATTCAAACGGTTGCTACCTTTATTCCTGTTATCGCTTGTTTGTACTTGTTTTTATCGTTACTAGAAAGTTCCGGCTATATGGCGCGAGCAGCTTTTGTACTCGATAAAGTGATGCAAAAAATTGGCTTGCCGGGTAAAGCGTTTGTGCCATTGATTTTAGGCTTCGGTTGTAACGTGCCGGCAATTATGGCGACACGTACCATGGACCAAGAGCGTGAACGTAAGTTATCGGCAGCAATGGCGCCATTTATGTCATGTGGTGCACGTCTACCGGTATATACACTGTTTGCCGCTGCTTTTTTTCCGAACAATGGTCAGAACGTTGTATTTGCTTTGTACATACTCGGCATTTTAGCCGCAGTATTTACCGGTATGCTACTTAAGAAGACGCTTTATCCGGGTAAAAGTAGTAGTTTCATAATGGAAATCCCCGATTATGAAATTCCAACCTTGCGTAATGTTGGATTAAAAACATGGCAAAAACTAAAACGTTTCGTACTTGGTGCAGGTAAGACGATTGTAATCGTGGTCGCGGTATTAAGCTTCTTTAATTCACTCGGAACAGATGGCTCATTTGGTAATGAAGATAGCCAGAGTTCAGTGCTTTCTAAAGCCGCACAAGTGGTTACGCCTGTGTTTGAACCAATGGGCGTGGATCAGGATAACTGGCCAGCGACGGTTGGTATTATTACCGGTATTTTTGCTAAAGAAGCGGTAGTGGGAACATTGAATAACCTTTATTCAGATCCACAAGAAGACGCCGCAGAATTTAATCTAGTTGATAGCCTTAAAGAGGCGCTACAAACTATCCCCGATAACCTTGCAGGTTTAAGCTTTAGTGATCCTCTAGGCATTGAAGTTGGCGATCTTGGTGATTCAACTGCGGCAGCAGAGGAACAAGGCGTAAGTTCAGGGATCTTTGGTAATTTACAAGCCTACTTTGTGACGGGTGGTGCAGCCTTTGCCTACTTATTGTTTATATTGCTATACACACCATGTGTAGCTGCGATGGGGGCGTATGTTCGTGAATTCGGTCCTAAGTTTGCTCGCTTCATTGGTTTGTGGACCATGTTCTTAGCTTATGCCTCAGCGGTGATTTATTATCAAGCAACCAGCTTTGCTGCACATCCATTATCGAGCAGCTTATGGATAGGTTTGATGCTGATTGCTTTTGTGATTGTGTATATTCGCTTAAAGCAGATAGGACAAAAAGAACAAGCATTACGAATTGATGTGGTCAACATTAACTAGCTGACTGCTGAATAATAAGAAAGGCTCAGAATGTGAAAGCTCTGAGCCTTTTTTATTGCTGCTAATCTTTTTTATGAGGGCGAATCTTTTTTATTGGTATCAGCTTAGCGGCTAAATTGCGGGTATTGACTCTTAAATGCATCCGCAAGAGTTTGAATCAAGCTTTCGCTCTCTTGTGGTGAGCGTTGTTTCCCTTCTGTATTTCCCCAAACTGGACCCGGCCAAGCGACATCGGTTTCAAAACGCGCAATATGATGAATATGCAATTGCGGCACCATGTTTCCAAGTGCGCCTAAATTGAGCTTTTTAGGATTAAATAACTTTTCTAAGTTTTCGAATACCGTTTGAGATTCAACTAGGAATTGCTGCTGCTGTTCCATTGGTAAATGATGCAGCTCTTGAAGGTAATTAATTTTAGGTACTAAGATCACCCAAGGGCCGATATTTTCTTTATGTAGTAGTGCTAAGCAAAGAGGGAATTCACCGATAACATCGGTATCTTTTTGCAATTGTGGATGCAGTGTAAAGCTCATAATCAGTCCTTTAAAATGGATATTAAAAAATCATATCACCAAATGGATAAAAAAATCCCCTCGATTGCTCAAGGGGATCATTTATATATTAGTAACGCGTATTGATTACATGCGTTCTAAGGTTTTAATCCCTAGTAGATCAAGACCTTGTTTGATGGTCTTAGCCGTTAGAGCAGCCAGTTTCAAACGGCTTTGCTTCACAGCTTCATCTTCAGCGCTCAAGATAGGACAGGCTTCATAGAAACTAGAGAACTGACCTGCTAGCTCAAATAGATAGCTACACATTAGGTGAGGTTGACCTTCACGAGCGACTGATGATACTGCTTCATCAAATTGAAGAAGTTTAGAAATAAGTGCTTTTTCTTTGTCATCACCTACCATGATATCACCAGATAGGCTGTTCATGTCGATGCCTGCTTTGGCAAAGATAGACGCGACACGAGTGTAGGCATATTGCATGTAAGGGGCCGTGTTACCTTCGAACGCTAGCATGTTGTCCCAGTCGAAGATGTAATCGGTGGTGCGGTGCTTAGAAAGGTCTGAGTATTTCACTGCGGCCATTGCCACTGTGTTAGCGATGTTGGCTTTTTCTTCCGTCGAAAGTTCTGGGTTTTTCTCTTCAATCAGTTTTTGCGCACGTTCAGTGGCTTCATCAAGAAGATCGGCTAAACGAACTGTACCGCCAGCACGAGTTTTAAATGGGCGGCCATCTTTGCCTAACATCATACCGAAAGCATGGTGTTCGAGAGAAACAGACTCAGGAACATAACCGGCTTTACGCACGATAGTCCAAGCTTGCATTAGATGCTGATGCTGACGTGAATCAATAAAGTACAGCACGCGATCTGCACCTAGTGTTTCATAACGATACTTCGCACATGCAATGTCGGTTGTGGTGTATAGGTAACCACCATCACGTTTTTGCACGATAACGCCCATAGGCTCGCCATCTTTGTTTTTGTATTCATCAAGGAAAACGACTTGTGCCCCTTCGCTCTCAACGGCTAGTCCTTTCTCTTTGAGATCGGCCACGATAATCGATAGCATGTCGTTATACATACTCTCACCCATGACGTCATTACGAGTTAAAGAAACATTTAGGCGGTCATAGTTACGCTGGTTTTGGATCATGGTGACATCGACCAATTTCTTCCACATTTTCGCGCAATGTTCATCACCGCCTTGTAGTTTTACTACGTAGCCACGAGCACGTTCTGCAAATGCTTCATCTTCATCGTATAATTTTTTCGATTCGCGGTAGAAACCTTCAAGATCGGCCAGTTCCATTGAAACTTCGCCTTGTTCTTTTTCGACACGTTCAAGGTTGGCAATCAACATACCAAATTGAGTGCCCCAGTCACCAATGTGGTTAGCACGAATCACTTTGTGGCCTAAAAACTCAAGCGTACGCACTACCGCATCACCGATGATGGTTGAACGTAAGTGACCAACGTGCATTTCTTTTGCAACGTTTGGCGCAGAGTAATCGGCAACGATGGTTTGTTGTGGTTGAGTGGCAATGCCTAAACGCTCATCGGCTAGTGCTGCAGACGCTTGTTTAGCTAAGAAAGCAGGGTCTAGGAAAATGTTAATAAAACCCGGGCCAGCAATTTCAGTTTTGCTCGCGATACCGTCTAGGTCTAAAACATCAATCACTTTTTGTGCAAACTCACGAGGGTTCATACCCAATTTTTTTGCTACACCCATAACACCGTTTGCTTGGTAATCACCAAATTGTGCTTTGGCTGATTGTCGAACTGCTGCTGGGCTTCCAGCGGGTGCGCCAGCGGCTTCGAGAGCTTTCGATACTTTGTCATTAATAAGGGCTGCAATATTCACGTGTGCTTCCTATGTAGTAGCTGTAAGACTGGTTGTTTTTTCAATCAACAACCAGTCAAAATTTTTAATTAGAAAATGTGATCCATGATACCAATATTTACCGGTACATGAAAAACCTAATCTGCAATTTAAAGCGATTTTATTAGCGATAACCCTTAACCCATCGTTTTATACCTACGTCACTTGAGTATATTGGCAATTTCAATTGCTTTGGTTGCCGAAATATTTCAGATACACTTCCGCTATAACTTTATATTTTGGATATCCACGATTATGGCTGCTTCAGCATCAACTTCTTTATCACCTAATTCATTATTTCCGACAGCATTGCTGGCTGATCTACCTCGTTTTTGGGGCGATATTTTAACCTTGGCAGGTGAGTTGGGTATCGAGACTCAATCGCTTGTGGCTGACCACATTGCGATGCGAATCAATGATCTTGAGGTGGCAAAAAACGCACACCAACAATGGCTAACCCAAGGCAGACAAATTTCTAATGCGATGATTAACGGTCGCCCAATTATTGTGATTGAGTTTGATAAACCTGTAAAAGTTGAAAATCATAATATTGAGTGTTTAGAGCTGCCTTATCCCAGTGATAAAACCTATCCGAATGAAGGTTGGGAGCATGTGGAGTTTGTGGTGCCTAGCTTCGCGAAAACCGCACAAGAATTTGTCGAAGAGGTAAAAGCCGTATTTCCGCAATTAGCAGCCAACTGGGATAGCTTGGCTGAAAAAGGCGTTAAAGTGAAACTATCTAGCCCGCAAGGAGAGGGAGAGCGATTGGCCAACCCGACCGTGGCTTTCAAGAAAAATGGCGTGTGTATTAAGCTACATCCACATACGTTAAAAGAAGTTATTGCCAGCGAACAAGCGTAATGAACTTACCTTTCTAAAATAAATCGCTTAAAACTAACAGGGGCGCTAAGCTAAAAACCGAGCGCCCCTATTTTTATTATAAATGTATATACCAAAAGTAATTGGGGTTGCAGTGAGGCGACAAGTGAATGAGGCCCCATGAGCATAGCTTGTCTATGTGATTGGGGAGAATGAACACCGGCAACAAAGCTGCAGCTTCAAGTACGATGAGTATATTGTTTATAAAATCACAGTCTTATTGCCATAAACAAAGACATGGTCATTAACCACTTTATTTAATGCCTTGCTTAGCACATTCTTTTCGACATCTCGCCCTGCTTGCGCCATATCTGCGGCGCTAAAATTATGATCCACAGGGATCACATCCTGCTTAATAATTGGGCCTTCATCGAGGTCATTCGTTACAAAGTGAGCGGTCGCGCCAATGATTTTTACCCCGCGATCAAACGCTTGTTGATAAGGCTTAGCGCCAATAAAAGCCGGTAAAAAGCTATGATGAATATTGATAATTTTATGTGGGAACTGCGCCACAAAGTTAGGTGTTAAAACGCGCATGTATTTTGCCAGTACCACGTAACGTGGGTCATAACCTTTGATCACTTCAAGCATTTTTTCTTCATGCTCTTCACGGCTTAAACCTTCATGAGAAATATGGTGATAAGGAATATCAAAACGCTCGGTTAAGGTTTGCAATTTATCGTAGTTACCTACTACAGCAGCAATTTCAACATCCAAGCTACCATCGTAGGCTTTCATTAAAATATCACCAAGGCAATGGGCTTCCTTGGTCACCATGATGACGATTTTTTTGCGTGATGAGCTGATTAACGAGCGTTTGCTACTTGCTGGTAGAGCTAGATCTAAATCCGCAAGTAACGCTTCATCATTAAATGTCCCTTCAAGCTCGGTTCTCATGAAAAAGTGACCGCTAGCATTATCTACAAATTCATTGTTGTGAATAATGTTTAGCTGGTGCTTAAAACAGATATTGGTGATTTTAGCAATCAATCCACGTTCATCGCTGCAATGAGTCAACAGCGTCTTTTTTTCCAAGTTATTCATACCAAAATCCAAAGTGACAAAATCGAATGGCGAAATTGAAAGCGCCAGTCAATAAACTTACCAAATAATCATGAGTGCTGAGGGGGTAGCAATCAAAAGTGACTGAACAATCTAACGGTCTGTAAATCATTTAGCAAGCGTATTTATTACCTGCCATTTTATACAAGTATTAAGTCGTGAGTTTGATAACGTCATTTCACTGTTTACTCAAAACTGCCATAATTGGGCTTTTGTTTTAATTAGACTCTCGCTTTAATTAGACCTTCGCTTTAACGTTTCAGGAAATGATATCTGATGATTTCAAAAACATTCTCTTCTTCTGGCGCTCTAGGTAAAGCCATTCCTGGGTTTCAACCGCGTCAGCCTCAGATAGATATGGCCGAAGCGGTGCATCAAGCGATTAAAAACGATCAGCAGCTGGTGGTTGAAGCGGGAACCGGAACCGGTAAAACTTTTGCCTACCTAGTCCCTGCGTTATTGAGTGGCAAAAAAGTCATAATCAGTACCGGTTCGAAAAACCTGCAAGAACAACTATTCCACCGAGATTTACCATTAATGGTGAATGCACTAGGTTTTACTGGCCATGTCTCGCTATTAAAAGGTCGCTCAAACTACCTATGCTTAGATCGATTAAGTCGTCAATTAATTGAAAGCCATACCAATGAAGCGGATCCAGAATTGTTATCGCAACTGGTCAAGGTGCGGTCTTGGTCATCGGAAAGTAAAACCGGCGATTTAGGAGATTGTGAAGCGATAGCCGAAGACTCACCGATTATCAGCAATATCACCTCAACCAACGATAATTGCCTTGGTAAAGAATGCCCAAGTTATCAAGATTGCTTTGTGTTGAAAGCACGCAAAAAGGCGATGGATTCCGATCTGGTCGTGGTTAACCATCATTTATTCTTAGCCGATTTAGCCATTAAAGAAACCGGCTTTGGTGAGCTCATTCCCGATGCTGACGTATTTATTTTCGATGAAGCCCACCAATTACCTGATATTGCCAGCCAATATTTTGGACAATCGATTTCAAGCCGCCAAATTCAAGAACTGGCCAAAGATATTGAAATTGGCTATCGCACTGAAGCGAAAGACATGCGTCAGTTGCAAAAAATCGCCACTAAGCTGGTGCAAACCTTTATGGATCTCCGGATCATTCTTGGTGATATCAATTATCAAGGCTCCAACTCCTCTGGAAAAAGTATTCGTGGCAATTGGCGAGAAGCGATCAAATCTCAAGCGGTAATGCGTGAAATTGAACGGTTACACGAAGCGCTAGATTTAGCATTAGAAGTTTTAAAAATCGCACTAGGGCGTAGTGAGTTATTAGATGCGGCCTATGAACGTACCCACATGATTAAAAGCCGCCTTACTCGAGTTTGTGATACTTCCATTACCGGTTATTCCTATTGGTTTGAATGTAGCCCACGCCACTTTGTGTTGCACATTACGCCGCTCTCGGTATCGGATAAATTTAAAGAACAAATCGCCACCAAGCAGGGCAGTTGGATTTTCACTTCGGCAACCCTTGCGGTGCGCGATGACTTTAAACATTTTACCGAACGACTAGGTATTGAACCTGCCCAACAATTTACTCTACCTAGTCCGTTTGATTATCAATCTCAAGCGCTATTGTGCGTCCCTCGATATTTACCAGAACCGAATAGTGTTGGTATGGCAGAAAAGCTGGCTCAAATGCTAGGGCCAGTGATTGAAGCGAATAATGGTCGCTGTTTCTTTTTATGTACCTCTCACCAAATGATGCGTCGTTTGGCGGATCTATTTCGTGAGCAACTTGATTTACCAGTACTCGTACAAGGTGAAACCAGTAAGCAAAAACTGCTGAATGAATTTATCGAACATGGTAATGCCGTTTTAGTCGCCACTGGCGCTTTTTGGGAAGGGATAGATGTTAGAGGCGACGCGTTAAGCTGTGTTATCATCGACAAACTACCTTTTACTGCCCCAGATGATCCATTGCTCAAAGCGCGAATTGAAGATTGCCGACTCAAACAAGGTGATGCATTTGCGGAAGTACAATTGCCTGATGCGGTGATTACCTTAAAGCAAGGGGTAGGTCGTTTGATTCGAGATCAAAAAGACAAAGGTGTGCTAATCATTTGCGATAATCGCTTAGTGACACGTGATTATGGTGGGATCTTCTTACAGAGCCTACCACCAATCCCACGAACTCGGGATTTAAATAAAGTATCGGAATTCTTATCTCAATCATGCTCTATAGTAAATAAACCCTAGAGTCATGATAGACAACAACTAGCTTGAGGCCTTAATGAGCGCAAAAATCCTAGCCTTAGATACATCAACAGAAAACTGTTCTGTTGCCTTAATGATTGATGATCGCATCATCGCACGCAGTGAAGTAGCACCTCGTGATCACACTAAAAAAATTCTGCCAATGGTCGATGAAGTCTTAAAAGAAGGCGGTGTCACATTACAAGATCTCGATGCGCTAGCCTTTGGTCGTGGTCCGGGTAGTTTTACCGGCGTGCGTATTGGTATCGGTATTGCGCAAGGTTTAGCCTTTGGTGCTGAGTTGCCAATGATTGGCATTTCTACATTAACTGCGATGGCGCAAGCAACCTACCGTACTCAGCAATCTGAGAATGTTGTGGCAGCGATTGATGCACGCATGAGTGAAATCTATTGGGGTCAATATCAACGTCAAACCAATGGTGAATGGCAAGCTGTTGCAGTATCGGATGGCCAACTAGAATGCGTGATTCCACCACAAGAACTGGCTGAACATTTAACATCGCAACAAGGTGAGTGGACTCAAGCCGGCACCGGTTGGGATGCGTATGCTGAATCATTGGCGAGCCTACCTTTATCGATGACAAAAGGTGAAGTTTTGTATCCTGAAGCGCAAGACATTGCCGTGTTAGCACAATTTGAATGGCAAAAAGGAAATACGGTTGACGCCGAACAAGCGAGCCCAACCTATCTACGCGATAAAGTGACATGGAAAAAACTGCCAGGTCGTGAGTAAGTTCTCATATTTTGCTGCGGAACTTGAGCGGGTTTATTACGGTCATAGAGAGTATTCGTGATCACACATGCCGATAGTCAATAAGGAATGAAAGCATGAAAAAGTATGGTTTGTTGTTTTTAATGCTTATTGGATTATCTGCATGTTCTTCTTTGCCACCTGAGCTAGAAGCGACCTCGGCGCAACCAATTACTGACTATCAACAATGGATTAATTCCGACCCAGATAAATCGGTTGAAGTTCGCTTAGGCGGCATCATAACCAAAGTCACCAATCTTCCAGATCAAACCCGAATTGAAATTGTAAATTTGCCGATTTCTTCAAATGGTAAGCCGAGCTTAGAGAGTGAGCCGAAAGGACGCTTTGTCGCTTATGTGGATGGTTTCTTGGAGCCGGTCAATTATAAATCGGGACGCTTGATCACTGTCGTCGGGCAAAGTACAGTGCCAGAAAAAGGGAAAGTGGGTGAATATTCTTATACTTTCCCTGTATTGAAAGCCAATGGCCAACGTTTATGGACTATCGAAAAATCAACGTATATTGAAAATGATGATTGGTGGATGGGTGGTTGCCTACGAGGCTCCGCTTTTTGCCATAAATATGGGCCAACTAGGGCTAGAGTGATCCAAGAAGTGAAATAGGGCATAACACAATTATGTTGCAAGAAAGAGAAATTCAGTTATCTCATTTGCGATTATCCGGCCTTGAATTTGGACAAGAGAGTCACGCCAATGTCACTCTTTTATTTTTGCATGGTTGGTTGGATAACGCAGCCAGTTTTACGCCAATATTGGAAACCTTAATACCAACCGCACAGCAAAAAAATTGGCATTTATTGTCTGTTGATTTGGCTGGACATGGACTATCTCAACATAGAAGTTCGGACAATTTTTATCCATTTCACGACTATATCGCCGATATTCATGAGCTATTGGCGAGCATTGCCCCAAATAAATGCATTTTAATCGGTCATTCTCTTGGTGCTTTAATAGCAAGTTGCTATAGTGCCGCGTTTCCAGACCAAGTGAATGGTCTTATCCAAATTGAAGGCTTGGGACCGCTGACTGAGCCGGCAGAAAATAGCGCTGAACGCCTCCGTAAAGGAGTATTGAGTAGACAACGAACGCTAGCCAAACCGATTCGACGCTATCATTCGCAACATGACGCCTGTTTACACCGGATGCATGCCAATCAGTTAAGTGCAAAGCAGCTAAAGCCTTTAATTGAAAGAGGTACTTATCTCCAAGATGGCCATTGGTACTGGCGTTATGATCCCAAGCTAAAGTGCCAATCACTTTTTCGTATGACAGAACAGCAAGGCTTGTCTTATTTACAAGCGATAGAATGCCCAAGTTTAGTTATTTTGGGGGAGAATGGTTTTCCACAATTGGCAACGGCAGAATCAAGGAAAGCGGCAATCAAGCATTATCAAGAAGAGACCGTGCCCGGTGGACATCATTGTCATATTGAGTCTTTTGCCCAAGTTAGCGACATAATTCGTCATTTTGTCGTCAAAAGTGTGATTTAAGCATTTAACCTGAAAAGTGATTACCGCTACCATGTGGGTCACTTGAACAACAACGAATAATAAAAATACATTGCAGTTGATTCATTGAGTGTGAATTTATCCGAACTGAATGTGATACTAATTGAAGGAAAATACCGTGGAAAAACCGTGGTTAGAGCGTTACCCAGAAAATGTGCCTGAAACAATCGACCCAGATAAATATTCATCACTGGTAGAAATGTTCGAGCAATCAGTACAAAAGTTTGCTGATCAGCCAGCCTTTATGAACATGGGCTCAGTGATGACTTTCCGTAAGTTGGAAGAGCGCAGCCGTGCTTTTGCCGCCTACTTACAAAATGATTTGAAATTGAAAAAAGGCGACCGCGTTGCCTTAATGATGCCAAACGTATTGCAATATCCAATCGCTTTATTCGGCATTTTACGTGCGGGTATGATCGCGGTTAACGTAAACCCGCTTTATACCCCACGAGAGTTAGAGCATCAGTTAAATGATGCCGATGCTAAAGCGATCGTGATCGTATCTAACTTTGCTCATACGCTAGAAAAAGTAGTTGCTAATACCCCAATCAAGCACGTGATTTTAACCAGTCTTGGTCAAATGCTGCCGAAAGTGAAAGGCACAGCGGTTGATTTCGTCGTGAAATATGTAAAAGGTTTAGTGCCTAAGTATCACTTGCCAGGTGCAATCTCATTCCGTAAAGCATTGTATAAAGGTCGTCGTCTGCAATACGTTAAACCTTTCCTTGAAGGGGATGATATCGCGTTCTTGCAATATACTGGTGGTACGACTGGTGTGGCCAAAGGTGCAATTTTATCGCATCGCAATATGGTAGCGAACGTTCTACAAGCCAAAGGTGCTTATGGCTCGTTATTGCGTGAAGGCCGTGAAACAGTGGTGACTGCATTGCCGCTATACCACGTGTTTGCGTTAACCATTAACTGTTTATTGTTTATGGAAGTCGGTGGCGCGAACTTATTGATCACCAACCCAAGAGATATTCCAACCTTTGTTAAAGAGCTGCAGAAAGTGCCATTTACTGCCATTACCGGGGTAAATACATTATTTAATGCGCTGGTGAATAATGAAGATTTTAAAGAGTTGAACTTTAGTCATTTGCGATTATCAGTCGGTGGCGGTATGGCGGTTCAGCGCGCGGTGGCAGAGAAGTGGATTAAAATTACCAAGTGTTATTTATTGGAAGGCTATGGTCTAACCGAGTGTTCTCCTCTGGTTGCGGCTTACCCATACGATTTAAAAGAATACAATGGCTCAATTGGTCTTGCGATGCCATCGACCGAAGTCCGTATTATTGATGATGAAGGCAATGTGCTTGGTTTCGATCAAACAGGTGAGCTACAAGTACGCGGCCCTCAAGTCATGGAAGGTTACTGGAACCGCGCAGAAGCGAGCAAAGAAGTGATCACGCAAGATGGTTGGTTATCAACCGGTGATATCGTACGCTTTGATGATGAAGGTTTCATGTACATCGTTGATCGTAAGAAAGACATGATATTAGTCTCGGGCTTCAACGTGTATCCGAATGAAATTGAAGATGTTGTTGCTCTGCACAATAAAGTATTAGAAGTCGCAGTGATTGGGCAGCCGCATGAAACTTCAGGTGAAATCGTTAAGGTTTATGTAGTGAAAAATGATGATAGCTTAACCAAAGAAGAGCTTATCGCCCATTGTCGTGAACACTTAACTGGCTATAAAATCCCGAAAATCGTTGAGTTTCGTGAAGAACTTCCTAAGAGTAATGTTGGTAAAATCTTACGACGTGAACTAAGAGAAGAAAACATTGCTAACTTATCGAAAAGCAAAGCCTCGCCAGAAACAACGGCGTAATTTCTTTTGTTTTTGAAATATACTCTAAAATGCCAGACATTAACTTCTGGTATTTCATCTAAGGATTGACGTGAATTACACCATCATTAAAGACAGTCAACAACTTACTGAGGTGTGCCAAAATGCACGTTTAGCCGATGTTGTGATGCTTGATACCGAATTTGTACGAACGCGTACTTATCACCCACAACTTGGGCTTATTCAGCTGTATGACGGCGAGCAACTGGTATTGATTGATCCGCTTGAGATTGATGATATGCAGGCTTTCTCGGAGTTACTGAACGATACCTCAGTGACCAAGATTTTGCACGCCTGTGGTGAAGATTTAGAAGTTTTTCAACATGCTTTTGGTTGTACGCCGACCCCAATGATTGACACTCAATTGATGGCCGCCTTTTTAGGTTATGGTCTATCAACGGGTTTTGCCGCGTTAGTGAATGACTACCTAGGCGTGGAACTTGATAAGAGCGAATCACGCGCCGATTGGTTAGCACGTCCATTAACTGATAAGCAGCTTGATTACGCAGCGGCGGATGTTTTTTACTTGCTGCCACTGTATCAACAGTTACGAGAGCAAGTAGAAGCCAAAGGCTGGCTAGAAGCGGTTGAGCAAGAATCACAACTACTGGTTGAAAAGCGTTTGAAACAAGTGAAACCTGAGCAAGCGTATTTATCAGTTAAAGGCTCGTGGATATTAAAGCCGCAACAATTAGCCATCTTAAAAATCATTGCTCAGTGGCGTTTGTTAGAAGCACAAAATCGAGATTTAGCGTTAAATTTCATTGTTAAAGAAGCCAATATGGTGGAAGTGTGTCGCAATGAAATGACCAGCTTAAAAGCGATGAATGAAGCGGGCTTTGACCATCGTGAAGTTCGTCGTCATGGTAATACTTTGATTGCCATGGTGAAGCAAGGCCAAGCAACACCAGAAAGCGAATGGCCTGCTAAGATCACGCGTTTAATGGATAATCCAGCCTATAAGCAATTATTCAAAGTGCTAAAAGATGAAGTGAAACTATCTTCAGAGTCATCAGGCCTAGCCACCGAGTTCCTGGCATCGAAAAAGCAGCTTAACCAATTTATCTCTTGGGTATGGAATAAAGACCGTAACCCAGAGCAGCTACCGGATGTCATGCAAGGCTGGCGTAAGGAGATAGTTGGTGAGGCGTTGAATAAAAAGATGAATTAATAGAGGTTTCTAGGCTGCTAGTTCCTAGTCCCTAGAAAAAGAAATAAACCGGAAAAGAAATCAAAAAAGCTGAACCATTTTTAAGTGGTTCAGCTTTTTTATGTTTTGGAAGCGTTCAAAGCCTAGGAACTAGGGACTCGTAACTAGGAACTTATTCTTCCTTTTCCGGCAACTGAATATTCAACTCTAGCACCGAAAGATCATCATCGCCTTGCTCTAGGCTGACGTTAACCATTGATGGATCAACCGAAACGTATTTGCTCAATACTTGCAGAATATCTTCTTTTAGCTGAGGAAGGTAAGAAGGATTGGCGCTTCCTTGGTTACGACGCTCAGCAACAATGATCTGTAAACGTTCTTTGGCAAGGTTAGCGGTATCTTTTTTCTTCGGTCGGAAGAATTGCAGTAATGACATATTAGCCTCCAAATAAACGTTTAAAGATGCCTTTCTTCTCTTCGGTTAGGAAGCGAAACTCTTTTTCTTCACCCAGTAGGCGGTCAACTGCGTCGCTATAAGCAAGGCCCGCATCTGACTCATTATCATGAATAACTGGCACACCTTTGTTTGAAGCATTTAATACCGCTTGGCTTTCAGGAATCACACCAAGTAAAGGGATGTGCAAAATATCTTCTACGTCAGTCACACTCAGCATTTCACCAGAGGTTACACGAGAAGGATTATAACGAGTTAATAATAGATGCTGTTTTACTGGCTCTAAACCTTGCTCGGCACGTAGTGATTTAGAATCCAGTAAGCCTAGGATACGGTCAGAGTCACGTACAGAAGATACTTCAGGGTTGGTGGTGATCACCGCTTCATCAGCAAAGTACAAAGACATTAACGCGCCTTGTTCGATGCCCGCAGGAGAGTCACAGATAATGAAATCAAAGCCCATATCGTGTAATTCAGTCAATACACGTTTCACACCTAGATGCGTCAATGCATCTTTATCACGGGTTTGCGAGGCAGGGAGAATGTAAAGGTTATCACAACGTTTGTCTTTGATGAGCGCTTGGTTAAGCGTCGCTTCACCATTGATAACGTTGACAAAATCGTAAACCACACGACGCTCACATCCCATAATAAGGTCGAGGTTACGTAAGCCAATATCAAAATCGATAACAGCGGTTTTCTTTCCTCTTAATGCAAGACCTGAGGCAATCGCTGCGCTAGATGTAGTTTTGCCTACACCCCCTTTACCAGACGTCACGACGATAGTACGTGCCATTTCATTTCCCTTTATGTTGAATCTTAGACTGAATGTTTGATGCTATTTTCACATCAAATGCTTAATTTTTATATAGATAAACAATTATTTTTATTTGATTTTATCGAAATTTAATTGTTCATCTTGTAGTGTGACGAGCATTTTTTGCTGCCAATGTTCCGGAGCGATTTGGTCACTTAAATAATAGTGGCCAGCAATGGAGACTAACTCTGCTTGTAGGTCATCGCATAAAATCATTGCGCCTTTTTGCCCACTAGCACCAGCAATCACACGGCCTCGACAGGTTCCGTGGATTTGAACACTACCATCAGCAATCACTTCAGCGCCCGCACTGACATGATTGAGGATCACAAGATCGCCACCTTTTGCGTAGACTTGTTGGCCAGAGCGAATCGGTGTGCGAACCACTTTTGTTGGTACGATTTCAGCAGGTGCTTGATAGCCAGATTTACTGGTCGACATCACGGCAAAACCTGCATCGGTAACATGCTTTTTAATTAAAGGCGTTTGGCAGCCAGTTACGCCAACGGGAATCATGCCAGCTTTCACAATGCCCTGACGTAAGCTCGCGAAATCTATGTCAATTTGTGGTGCTTTCTCAATGTCGAGAACCAGAGGAGCATGAGTGAAAAATGCTGGAGCTTGTTCGACTTTGTTGTGTAAAAATTGCAGGCAATCTTCGACATTATCCTCAGTAAGATGAAGCACGGATAAAGCAAAACTACTGCCTTTTAAATCGGGTTTGGTAGCCATAGAGATGATTACTCTGAATGTTGAATGCACGAAAAAATAGTCATTATTGACAATGCTGGAATGAGCATTGGAAACAGTAACAATATCAAGACTGACAATGTTATAGTCTATTTAAAGCATCATTAGGTTAATTGCCTGTCATAATGATAAAAAATGAGGCTAAATCCAAGTGAAAGTCGTTGTGATATCGGTGTTTGGCTAGTATATGCTCAAACTCGCACTTTACGTTACTTGGGTATAAATAAATAAGCATTAAAAAGGATCCATTATGTTGTGCTCTGTTTATAAAAGCAGCAAGAAAGAAGGCATGTACCTCTACATTCCTAAAAAAGACGACTTTTCAGATGTGCCAAGTACGCTACTTGAGATGTTTGGTAAGCCAACTTTTGTAATGGTAATGAAAATGGAAGGTCGTAAGCTTGCTTTAGTGGATATTGAGAAAGTAAAACAATCACTAAAAGATGATGGTTATTTTTTACAATTGCCACCACCGCCAGTGAATTTATTGGATGAATATAAAGCTCGAAAATCAGAGCAGTAAAATAAAAAAGGATAGGTATGAATATTAAGCCACTCAGCATTTCCGCACTACTGTTAGCCGGTTTAGTGAGCTTTTCGACGATGGCTACCATTGAAGTAGCGGCGACGGTGGATGATACTGCCACGCAAGAAACGAAATTTAATGCTTACCTTGAGACATTAAAACGAGAAGCAAAAGAAAAGGGCATTACTGACGCAACGATTCAAGCGGCGTTTAAAGATGTGGTTTTTAAGCCGCATTCAGTGAAAGCGGATAATAACCAACCTGAGAAAAAATTAACGCTCGATGAGTATATTCCTCGCGCGGTGCCTGCTTGGAAAATCAAACAAGCAAAGCGTTTATATCATGAGCATTTCGATGATCTGAAACGTATTGGTGAAACTTACGGTGTACAACCTCGCTTTATTGTCGCGTTATGGGGCGTAGAAAGTAATTTCGGTCGGTATACCGGTAATCATAATGTGGTCGGCGCTTTATCTACTTTAGCTTTTGATGGTCGTCGTGAGGCGTTATTCCGCAAGCAAACGATGGCAGCCCTACAAATTATCGATGAAGGCCATATCAGCGCTGAAAATATGAAAGGCTCGTGGGCCGGTGCGATGGGGCAGTGTCAGTTTATGCCAACTTCTTTCTTAAATTATGCTGCTGATGGTAATGGTGACGGAAAAAAAGACATCTGGACGACTACGGCCGATGTGTTTGCTTCTACTGCCAACTATCTAAAAACCGAAGGTTGGGATGATAAATACACTTGGGGACGTCAAATTCAAGTGCCACATGGGATCGATCCTGAGCTACAAGGCCGTGATGCTGAAAAAGGTAAATACTTACAAGAATGGCAAAAGTTAGGGGTTACTAACCTAGATGGTTCGCCATTACCTAAGCTCAATGAAGACATCAAAGCCTGGCTTATTATGCCGGATGATGAAGCGGGTCGAAGCTACTTGGTATACAACAATTACAATGTGTTAATGCATTGGAATCGTTCATATTACTTTGCTTTAGCAGTCAGCACCTTAGCGGATAAAATCGTTGACAAAAACTAAGCTTGCTGCACAGGTGTATAATAAAAAGTAAAGTAATGTAAATTCAGCATTACTTAATATCTTTTTTGCTTAAAACTGGGTATTTTTGAAGGCTGTCACATTTTTTGTGGCAGCCTTTTTGTTTTCAAAATTAATATCGAGACATCAATATGCGCGCAAACCGTTTTAATGTGGGATTATTGTCAGCGGCTTTGGCTGTAGGAATTGCAGGGTGTGACTCTCAATCTTCAGAGCCACAACAACAGTCTATGGCACCGCAAGCAACACCTGTTGAAGTTATTACTATGGCGAAAAAACCAACCACTATGTACAGCGAACTTCCAGCTCGAGTGGTGGCGACAAGAGTGTCTGAAGTGCGTCCACAGGTGACGGGGATCTTACAAAAACGTTTGTTTGAAGAAGGACAATTGGTTGAGCAAGGTGACTTGTTGTATCAAATTGATCCTGCGCCTTATCAAGCGAATGTCAACAGCGCTCAGGCTGCATTGGCCAAAGCGAAAGCAGATGAAGCGGTTCTGAAAAAAACGGCGCTGCGTTACAAAGATCTCGCACAACGTAAATTGATTAGCCAAGATGAATATGACACGGCAGATGGTAATTGGCAGCAAGCCAAAGCTCAGTCTGCGGTTGCACAAGCAGCGCTTGATAATGCAAAAATCTCTCTGTCATATACCAAAGTTACTGCGCCGATTTCAGGCCATATTGATATCTCAAATGTGACGGAAGGGGCGTTGGTGACCGCGAATCAAGAAGTGGCATTAACGACTATTCAGCCGCTTGATCCTATCTACATCAATATGACGCAATCTTCTTTGTCGATGGCGAAAATTAAGAAAACTTTAGGCTCCAATGATAATCCTAAAGTAGGTGTGAAGCTGGAAGATGGTACTGAGTACGATCAAATGGGCATACTGACTTTCTCTGGTACTAAAGTGGATAGCTCGACCGGTAGCGTTACCTTGCGTGCCAAAGTACCAAACCCTGATTCGATTTTATTACCGGGCATGTTTGTTCGCGCGGAAATTGTGATTGCCGATCAAAAACCGATGTACACCTTATCGCAAGCATTAGTGAACTTTGGTCAAGGTGGCCAAGCAACTGTATTTGTTGTTGAAGACGGTAAAGTGGCCGTTCGTCCGGTCAAAACAGGTTCGACGGTTAATGGAAATGAGTGGGAGATTGAGTCTGGTCTGAAAGATGGCGATCAAGTCATCGCAAGTAACTTGATGAAAGTTCGTCCTGACGCACCTGTTTCTATCGTGTCTGGTGATAACGATGCGAAAAGCACCCACAAATAGGAAGTAAACTCATGGTGAGATTTTTTATCGATCGCCCAATATTTTCTTGGGTAATCGCAATATTGATCATGTTGGCAGGTGCTCTGTCCGTGATCAGTCTACCGGTGCAACAATATCCAACGATTGCGCCTCCGGCCGTTGAAATCAACGCAATGTATCCGGGCGCATCGGCCAAAACCGCTGAAGATTCCGTGACTCAGGTTATCGAACAAAATATGACGGGTTTAGATAACCTGTTGTATATGTCGTCGTCGAGTAGTTCTTCAGGTTCAGTTTCTGTGACGCTAACCTTTGCGCTAGGCACTGATCCCGATATCGCTCAAGTACAGGTACAAAACCAATTACAACAAGCGACGAGTCAACTACCGAGTGAAGTGCAAAAACAAGGTTTGAGTGTTCGTAAATCATCGGCATCTTTTATGTCAGTAATGGCGTTTATCTCAACCGATGGCAGCATGACGCAAAGTGATATTCAAGACTACGTAAGCTCTCATATTGCCGATCCACTTAGCCGTTTAAATGGGGTAGGTGATGTGCAAGTATTCGGCTCTCAATATGCCATGCGCTTATGGCTTGATCCGGCTAAATTGACCAGTTATCAATTAACTCCGATTGATGTCTACCAAGCGATTGAAGCACAAAATACCGAAGTGACCGTAGGTCAAATTGGTGGCGCTCCAGCCGTTCCCGGTCAACAAATTAATGCCACTATTACCGCTCAAAACCGCCTAGAAAGTGTCGATCAATTTAAAAATATCTTATTGAAAGTTCGCCCTGATGGCTCTCAAGTACGTGTGAAAGATGTCGCGCGCGTTGAGCTTAATGGTGAAGATTTAAGTGTGCTCGCACGGTTTAACGGTGATGGTGCATCAGGTATTGCGATTAAACTCGCGACTGGTGCGAATGCGATTGATACCCAGAAATTAGTCGATGACAAAATTGCCGATCTAGCTCAATCGATGCCAGAAGGACTGAAAGTGGTGAAAGCCATGGATACCGTTCCTTTTGTGAAAATCTCAATTGAAGAAGTCGTTCACACACTTATTGAAGCGGTTGTGTTGGTATTTTTGGTTATGCTGCTGTTCTTACAGAATTTGCGTGCGACCCTTATTCCAACCATTGCTGTACCTGTCGTGTTATTGGGTACTTTTGGTGTGATGTCTATCATGGGCTTTAGCGTTAACACCTTGACGATGTTCGGTATGGTACTTGCCATCGGCTTGTTGGTGGATGATGCCATCGTAGTGGTAGAAAACGTTGAGCGAGTAATGGCGGAAGATAACCTGCCACCATTGGAAGCCACGCGTAAAGCGATGAGTGAAATCACCGGTGCCTTGATAGGCGTTGCCATGGTGTTATCTGCGGTATTTGTTCCAATGGCATTTATGAGTGGTTCAACGGGGGCAATCTACCGACAATTCTCTTTGACTATCGTATCGTCAATGGTGTTATCGGTGATTGTGGCGATGATCTTCACACCGGCATTATGTGCCACTATGTTAAAACCGCATCATGGTGAAAAAACAACGGGCTTTTTCGGTTGGTTTAACCGTCACTTCAATCGCTCAAGTGAAAAATACACCAATGGTGTAAAAAAAGCGCTCAGTCGTCCAAAGCGTCTATTTGTTGTCTACGCCATCATGCTGCCTTTAATTGGCTGGATGTTCACCTCAATTCCGTCAAGCTTCTTGCCTGAGGAAGACCAAGGTAACTTCATGGTGATGGTGCAACTACCAACAGGGGCGACATTAGAACGTACCGAAAAAGTCATGACTGATGTTCGTGAATACTTTGAAGAAAATGAAAAAGATACGGTGAAATCATTCTTCCAAGTTTCTGGCTTTAGTTTTGTTGGTCAAAGCCAAAATGCTGGCATGGGTTTCCTTGAGTTAAAAGATTGGTCAGAGCGTACCGAGTCGGGTCAGGATGTAAATTCGATCATTGGTCGCGCTATGCAGCATTTTAGTCAAAATAATGAGGGTGTGATTTTTGCCATCAACCCACCTGCGATTCGTGAGCTAGGCCAAGCAACCGGCTTTGATATGTACCTAGAAGATCGTACTGGTATTGGTCACGATAAACTCATGGAAGCACGTAATACGTTATTACAAGCGGCGAACCAAAATCCGGCATTGCAAAAAGTGCGTCCAAATGGCCTTGATGACCAAGCGCAGTTCTTCATTGATCTTGATTATGAAAAAGCCAAAGCACTCGGCGTGAGCATCAGTGACATTAACCAAACCTTGTCGATGGCATGGGGCTCATCTTATGTGAATGACTTTATCGATCAAGGCCGTATCAAACGTGTTTACATTCAAGCCGATGCACCGTATCGAATGACACCCGATGATTTGAATCATTGGTATGTACGCAATAATGAAGACAAAATGGTGCCATTTAACGCCTTTAGCCATACGCGTTGGGGTATGGGTTCTCCCAACTTACAGCGTTACAATGGTAACTCCGCAGTTGAGATCTTAGGTGAAGCCGCGCCGGGTTACAGTACTGGTGATGCCATGACAGCGATGGAAGATATTGCTAAAACCTTGCCAGATGGCGTTGCAGTGAGTTGGACCGGAATGTCATATCAAGAGCGTCAATCTGGTGACCAAGCACCAATTTTATATGCCTTGTCTATGTTGATCGTATTCTTAAGCCTCGCCGCTTTATATGAAAGCTGGACGATTCCAATGGCGGTTATTCTAGTCGTACCATTGGGGATACTTGGGGCGTTAGCAGCCACCATGATGCGTGGATTAGAAAACGATGTGTATTTACAAGTAGGCTTATTAACCACCATTGGTCTATCGGCTAAAAATGCCATCTTGATTGTCGAATTTGCTAAAGACTTGTATGAAAAAGGCATGGGGTTAGTAGAAGCAACATTAGAAGCGTGTCGTATGCGTTTACGTCCAATTCTGATGACTTCATTCGCCTTTATTCTTGGTGTACTCCCACTCGCCACCAGTACTGGCGCAGGGGCAAACTCTCGTCATGCGATTGGTACTTCGGTGATTGGTGGTATGTTGACTGCAACTTTCTTAGCTATCTTCTTTGTTCCGTTATTCTACGTAGCAGTAATGAAGTTGTTTGGTGTGAAAAGAAAGTCTGCACCGCCTGAAGCTGAAGCACCTTCAGAGCCACAAGCGGCTATTGAGTCGAAAGACTAGTCTGAAAAACCAGTAATGAACTAGAACCTTAGAAGGCAGTGAGTATTGAACTTGCTGCTTTTTTTTGTGTCTTTACTCGTCTATATAGATGAATGAGACTGGCTGGTGGATGAGATAGATAGGTAAATGGTATAGCTGAATAAGCTTTAATGAAATTTGCTTCGCTAGAAAACAAAAACATCCCTTACCGATTACTCAATAAGGGATGTTTTTATTATGGGTGAGAGCAATTACTTCGAAAAATTCTCACACGCATACATGGTGTTTTCAATTAGGCTTGCTACCGTCATTGGGCCAACGCCACCCGGAACAGGCGTAATGTGGCTGGCATTGTCTTTCGCAACATCGTATTCCACATCGCCAATCAGTTTGCCGTTTTCCATGCGGTTAATACCCACATCGATCACAATTGCGCCTTTCTTAATCCAAGCACCCGGAATAAAGTTTGGTTTACCTACCGCTACAACCAGTAGATCTGCTTGACGTACATGGCCTTCAAGATCTTTAGTAAAGCGGTGACAGGTAGTGGTAGTACAACCCGCTAGCAATAACTCTAGTGTCATTGGGCGGCCAACAATATTTGAAGCGCCAACCACGACAGCATGTTTGCCGCGAGTATCGATGTTGTAACGCTCTAGTAGAGTGATAATACCTTTTGGGGTACATGAACGTAGTTTAGGAATACGTTGAGATAAACGGCCTACGTTGTATGGGTGGAAACCATCGACATCTTTTTCAGGGTGGATAGTTTCTAAAACTTTAGTGCTATCAATGCCCGCAGGCAGAGGTAGTTGAACTAGGATGCCATCAATTTCAGGATCATTGTTAAGCTGCTCAACCATCTCAAGCAATTCTGCTTCTGTGGTGGTAGTTGGTAAATCATAAGATTTAGAAACAAAGCCTACTTCTTCACAAGCGCGACGCTTACTTCCAACATAAACTTGAGAGGCTGGATCGCTGCCTACTAGTACAACAGCAAGGCCTGGCGCACGTAAACCCGCTTCAACACGAGCCTGAACACGAGCTTTTACTTCCGAACGAACGGTTTGAGATATTAACTTTCCATCAATAATTTGAGCAGTCATGGTTTTCCTTACTATCCTCATTAGACTAGCAGCAGTAGACAACGCGGCGTATTGTCGCAAATAACGTGATCAATATCTATAACGCAAACGTTTGCCAATAAGGTTTATTTTTCATTTTTAACAAAAAGGAAACCAGCTCTAATAATTGGCTGAAATGAACAATGCCTTTTTTTTCAGCACTTAAGCCACAATCCACCATAAAGCCATTGACCTAACTCATTCATCTCGTATAATTCCCCACTCAAAGCGCCCTTAGCTCAGCTGGATAGAGCACCTGCCTTCTAAGCAGGTGGTCACAGGTTCGAATCCTGTAGGGCGTGCCATTATTCAAAGAAAAGCCTTGTAAATCATGTATTTACGAGGCTTTTTCTTTTTCTGCCGTGCCTATGCCGTGCCGCTCAAATTAAGTTTCGTTAAATAATCATACGAACGTACCCATCCTAAAAAATCTTTGTTAATTCCACAATAGCTATAACAAATGAGCACCTTTTCGCAAATTTAGCCTGATCATTACTCAATACCATCATTATTCGGTAATTTGTTGTTATCACTTGGAATATAGCAATGATTGATATGGCGAAGTTTTTATCTAAATCTCAACAGCATGAATTGAAAAGTTTAGGTTTGTCCGTTCTTCAGGTTGAAGAGTGCGAAAGTCTACTAAAACAAGTTCCTGCTATCCCTGAATTAAAATCAATTAAGACCGCAATTCAATTACTCGGTAAAGTTCAAAGCCTACTCGATGACGTTCAAGACAAAGATCCCCGTTCTTATTTTGAAATGGCCGATCTTCTAAACGATAGCTACCCGTTAGATGACAAACCAGTTGAGAGTATTCAAAAGCAATTAAAAGCGTTTATTGAACGTCAGAAGGGCGTTTATGTATTCGATAGTGATTTGCATACTGGAAACCAGTCTTTAAACGTGACAACGCCGGAAAGCCGCAATTATTATCGTTATGAAGTGCTAACTAAGCTTTGGAAGGATTGGTCGAAAGAGATTAAACTTTCTCGCTCTAGTGAGTTTATTCTATTTCTTACCGTCTGCTTAGAAGGCAGCTATTCAGAAAAAGCAGCGAATCGGGTTTATACCAACTACAAACGTTATTACCAAGGTAAGTCGATTGCAGTAGAGGATGTATTAGATTCAAACCAACCATTCAATGACCTTGAATTAAAGATCACTTACAAGTCTGTGAACGGTGAAAAGCCGAGAGTAGAAACTCGAAAAACGACTTTTCCAAATCTCGAAAAATCAGCTTTAAACGAGCAAATCAATAAGCTTAAAAAACAGCGAAATTAACATGTAAGTTTTTCACCTTTGAGTGTGGTGTAATCAAAACTAAATTGATGCTCAATTGGGTTGTTACTGCACACACCAATGATTCGTTTATTAAACGGTATCCCTTTTGCTTGGAGATAAATTCGATGTGAGCAAATAGGACATTTACCAGTATAAACCCTCACACATAACTTTCTGATTGTACTTATATGTTCACTATTTGGTTCATGCAGTTCATAGCGTAAGGTTGCTGCTTTAAGACGAAGCGGAAGCATCCAATCAGGCAATAGAGCTATATTGAAATTAATCAGTGAGAATAAGTAATGAAAGCATAGGCAAAATATAGAGCTATAGATAAGTAAGCCTACAATGATGCTGGAGTTATAAGGAATGTCATAACTTAAACTAAGCCAGAATAAGATGACTGAAATCATCAGCGCTAATACGGGGCTAATGGTTAAAAGTAATACAGGTAAACGATATCTTTGCATATCGATATCATTAAGCCAACGAGACCAAATAGGTAACTTAGGTGTGGACTCGATATGGTAACTAACTACTGTTGAATTTAGCTTATTTTCATCATTTAGAGATAAATCGGGCTTCTTTAATTCTATATCGTCAATAGGCCGAGCTATAAAACGGTATGAGGATTGATTTCCTTTACCGCCACTTGTTTGCGTTTTCTCTATTGAAGGAATGACGGCTGCGCCTGTATCGTGTGCAATTTCAACTAATCGGCTGTTTACTTCATCAAGACGTTTTGTGACTTCATTGTAAAGTCGGTTTATCTCTTTACCTTGATAAAAGTTAGATTGTTTTTGGTTTAATTCACTGAGCTTTTCCGCTAGTTCTTTTGTTGAAAAGAAGCACTCATCAATTTTCTCAGCTTCTAAGGCTGGGCAGGTTTGAGTTAACTGTAATAAGCCTGTAAATACACTCCAGCAATTATTGCTTTTATCCTTATTGTTGTATTCATCCCAAAATATTTCAGCGACTTTGATCGCTTCATTTAGTTGTTTAATATCCGTATTCATTTGTCGAATCCATCCTCCGTCCAAAAGGGATAATACAGGGTAATCCCCCTTTATACCCTATATCTATCAGTGTTTTGAGAGCATCTTCAAGTTGACCGCAAAGAATGTGACTTTGCATAAAATCAATCAACTTGAGGAAAGCAAAATGAACGAATTAAATACAATGGCATATGGGCTAAAAGATGAAAATGTTGTTTACATTGATGAGGTTCAGAGGGGGCTAGAGTGTGAAGCAAAATGTATAAGTTGTGGGGGAGCATTAATTGCGAAAAAAGGTGATGTGAAAGTCCATCACTTTGCTCATCATAATGGAGATGGAGAGAGTTGTAACGAGTCTGTATTACATCAACTTAGTAAGCAAATTATTGAATGGGAATGCTTAGTTTCGACACCTAACTTAGAGATTAATGTTGAAGGTTATGATATTAGCGATCAAGTCCATAAAAAGTCACATATCGAAGAATCGAAAGTGTTAACCGTGGAAAGTGTTTCACTAGAATTAGCTTCTATCGGGTTTATTCCTGATGTGACATGTAATGCATTAGGTAAAAAGTTGTATATAGAAATTGTGGTGAGTAATGATGTCTCAGAGGAAAAGCTAGAGAAAGTAAAGTTAGACGGCACTCCAATGTTGGTCATTGATATGTCTGACTATTCAGCAATGGATACGCTTGATACTTTAAAGCAAGGAGTCATTTATGATGCCCCAAGATACTGGGCATATCACCCTGATCATGAAGCAATGAAAGTACACTTAGAAAATGACCTTAGATTTGAAGTTTCAATACTTGATGAAAAGATTATCTCCGTTGTTTCAAATAAATTAGGGCTAGTTTCTAAATCAGAATTGCTAAAACCAAAGACAAATAGTGAACTGATTGTTTTAGGGTATAACTCAGCTTATGGCTATTCAAAAAAGAATAATCGAGATTTTGATTTTTCGACTTTGTTGGTAGCGAAGCCAATACAATCCACTGGCTCAAGTAATTATACAATTCGTTCTTGTGGAGGCTATGAATTAACCCAAATAGCATTCAATGAGGAGTTAATACCAGAATTGGAAAAACTCAGATTCCCTTGCTTGCTAGAGCTAGATGTAAGTGGTTCATTTTTAGGTGGGCGAGTTCAGAGCATGGTGACTAACTTTAAAGTCGTCTAGAGCGATAATATTCAGCTAAAAGCAAACATATTTATGGTTGCTTTTAGCTTTTAGTAAAAGCATAAATTTCCATCCGTACCTGATTAAAAATACCATTTTACAATTACTTACGATCCATTGGTTCATCATTACTTTAAAAACCCGTACCCCTCAATTGATTGTCTGTAAGCTCCATAGATCTTAATTTTGTTTCATCCAATTCGGGATAACACTATTAAGGAAGATTAAACATGGAAAATACAAACATTAACTTAGGTCGCTTTGGTAACAAACTTAACCGTAAAAAGGCGGCGGAATATCTAGGGGTAACAGAAGGCACTTTAGCCGTTTGGGCAAGTACTGGCCGTTATCATTTACCTTTCATCAAAGTCGGTCGTAAGGTTTATTACACCTTAAAAGATCTCGATACCTTTATTGAAGGTCGAATTTTCACTCATACCGCTTAATTCATGGGTAAAGATGGAGATAAATAATGATGGAAATGAGTGAACAAGTTTTCGAACTGAAACCAAACGTACAGGCGCAATGTTATTTCCCTGATTTAGCGTTGAATGGCAAACCGATCAGCACGCTTGATAACTTTGCTGTTTTAACCAAATCATTAGGAATAACGCCTTCTGTTAACCAAATGAATAATGAAATTGAGCTATTGAAAGATGGCTCACCTTTAGATATCAGTTTTGAAAGAAAGCGCAGTATGCTTTTAAGTGAATGTCTAAAAGCTGGCTTACCTAAATCAACGATTGATGATCATTTAACAGCGTTAGCAGAGAACAACGAATATCATCCTTTTAAGCAATATTTAAACCGAAGTGAATGGGATGGTATTGAAAGGGTTAAGCCTGTTATTGCCGCAATGAACAGTAAAGATCCGGAGTTGGCCGAAATAGTGATGACTAAGTTTTTTATTTCGGTTGTCGCTGCGGTTTATGAACCGAGATTTAGCTCAAAATTAGTACCAGTGCTGCAAGGTGGGCAGTCATTTAGAAAAACCGCCTTTATAAAGCGGTTTGCCGATGTGTTTACAGGTTCGTTTCTCGAAGGGGCAGAGCTTAACCCTGATAATAAAGATTCGGTTCTAACCTGCATTCGAAGCGTGATTGTTGAGCTAGGAGAGTTAGAACGAACCTCAAAAAATAACCAAGGTGCATTGAAAGCTTTTTTAACCAGAGAAGTCGATACGGTTAGGCCGCCTTATGGTCGGTCTGATATCAAAAAGAAAAGGCAAACCGTTTACATTGCAACCGTAAACGGAACCGAATTTTTACGGGATGATACAGGTTCAAGCCGATACGCTGTTATTGAGCTTCTAAACCAAATAAACCTAGATGAAATTAACCGAATATTAGGTTGGCAATATAACAACGGACGACTAAACCAAATCGAAACCGAAAAGCTTAAGCAGTTTTGGTTAGAGATTCGGTTTAAATATGCGAATGGTGAGTCGTGGGAGCTAACCGATGCCGAAAGAGTCAGAGTAGCCGAAGTGAACAAAGCGCACGATTTCAAAGGCAATTGGTATGAGCTTTTATACGATAAGTTTATCGATGTAGAAATGGAAAGCCGAGGCTTTGAATGGATGACGGCAACCGATGTGTGCAGTTATTGCGATATAGGCAAAAACCAAGTGAGAGCCATTGGTAAAGCCCTTAAGAAATTGTTTGAAGATAACCTAATCGAAAGCAAGCGGGGTCGGGCAAATAAAACCTTCTATAAAATTCCAACTGTTACACCATTTTGAACAACAGCCTTGCCATGTCGCAAGGCTGTTTTGCTTTAAGTCATTAACCTGTTTAACCATTTGAGTTATTGGTTAAACAGGTTAATGGGGATTTTGTAGATTTAGGAGAATGATTAGTATAAATGTCATTTTATTTATTACTCAGCATCGTAACACCTTTATTTTATAGAGTAGTTTGGATAAAGTAGATCCTTAGCATCATCGACTTAGATAGGATATCTTTTGAATACATTCAAAGCAGAACAACTTCTAACATTTCCTATTGATACAAATGCAACATTAAAGCATCTACGACAGGACATGAAAGATGACTGGTTTTATGATGCAATTAGGTATGAAGATCTACTCTCTAATAAGACTGACTTGCAACGTGTTTTAGCTGAAAATCTTAATATCAACCATGGTAATTATAAATCAGGTGACAAAGCTATTTATGATGTGCCAAAACGTGCATTGGGTCTACGCTATACTTTAGAAACAGATTTTTATGACCGCTTTCTATATCAGGCTATATGTACTTTTTTAATGCCTTATTTCGATCCTCTTTTATCTAATCGAGTTTTTAGCCATCGATATAATAAATATGGTAATTCAAAGTATCTTTTTAAGCATCGTATTGAATTGTGGAATACATTTGAAAATATTAGCTATGTTTCACTAATTGATGATAAAACACTTTTAATAACAGACCTTCTCAATTATTTTGAACAAATAAATATTGAATCAATTGAAAGTTCATTCATTAGAATGATAGCAGACCTTAATGTATCAGGGGCAGAAAAAAACACGATTAGAAGTGCTATTAGCACTTTGAAAGTTTTATTAGAGAAATGGTGTTATAACGATAAGCATGGATTGCCTCAAAATCGTGATGCTTCATCATTTATTGCGAATGTCGTTCTTGATTCTGTTGACAAAAAAATGGTAAAGAAAGGATATGATTATTTTCGTTACGTTGATGATATTAGGATTATATGTAATGATGAAATGGAAGCAAGGAGAGCTTTGAATGACCTGATTTTTGAATTAAGAAAGTTAGGGTTGAATATAAATTCCAAAAAGACAGAAATACTCAATAAACATAGTGGAAATAAAGAGGATTTTTTTCCTAGTAAAGATGACACTATGACTTTAATTGATACTATGTGGAGATCTAAAAGTAAGAAAGTTATCGCAAGATCGATTCCAATTCTTTTTGAGTTTTT
Source organism: Vibrio litoralis DSM 17657 (assembly GCF_000426765.1). Classification (GTDB taxonomy): domain Bacteria; phylum Pseudomonadota; class Gammaproteobacteria; order Enterobacterales; family Vibrionaceae; genus Vibrio; species Vibrio litoralis. Next base: position 351,475 of record NZ_KE384566.1, read on the forward strand.
AAAAAATCAGATCGACGAGGGAAAAACTCAAAGTAGACCTTTCCGTTATTGTATAAATAGATTTAAGACCTTGATATCATCTAATTTATTTGAGGCTAAATCAGTTTTAGCTAGAGAGATTGCAGATACATTAATTGGGGAGCTAGGGAAACAGCCGGTTTCCACAGATCAATTTTGTAAACTCTTAATGGATTTGGACTTGTCAAATGAGCAAAATAAAGTCATATCTAATTATATAGTAAATGAAAATGTAGCGATATATGGTTGGCAAAATTATAATTTAATACTACTTATGGCTCATAATAAATATTTTGATGATAATTTGATTGATTTTTGCAAGCTGAAAATTGAAAAGAAAATTAAAAGCCCAGAAACACCAGCATGTTTTATTTATTTGGCATCAATTGGCTTGCAGAATGAGGTTGAAAAGTTTATTGATTCTTTTGATAACACTTGGCCATATCAACATCAACGATACTTTTTAATAGCACTTCAAGACACATCACCAAAAAAATTACAACCAATGTTTGGTAAGGTAGGATATCGTCTAAAAGGGACCGTTAAAAGATTAAAGGAAAATAAACTATTTAAAGGCGAGTCAATATACCTTAAGGATTTTAACTCGACTTTAATTCAAGAAATATATCATGAGATATCACCATATGAGTAAAGGAAAAGTGGTTTTTCTTGTTTATCAAAAAGACTTTTCAGAAAGTGGAAAAGACCGATATTTTATATTTGATAATGAAAGTCTTTTTGAGGTAACAGTACAAGAACTCGTTAGTTATAAATGTTTCATTGTTACACATGACTTTTGGTTGATTTCAAGCTCTATATATAAAAGTGCAAATGTATTACCGAATAAGATTATTGATGTTGTACTTTTAGCAAAGATTGTATCTGGAGTTAAATCTGTTACTAGTGATACTCAACCATGGGATATATCAAAAACTATCAAACCAATATTCTCAAAATCTGAGGACTTTAATTATTATATGGATGTGTATTATAGGAGGAAAAGTTTTGATTTTGACATATATCTTCTTTTTGCACATAAGCTCTGTGAATATTTTGAAAGTTTAAGTGAAACTTCCTATCAACAAGAGGAAACGAGTAGGTTTTATAGTTTAGAATTACCAGTATATAATTTAATGACTTTAGCTGTTTGTAGAGGGATAAAAATAGATAATGAAACTTTTCGAGAGCACAAGGAAAACTTACAATTAGATTTTTATCGAGAATTAAAAAAGTTTTCTGAGAAGCATGATGTATTGTATGAGTTACCAAAAGAAGGTGATATTCGGGAAAAGTTAATTACATTGAATTATCATGTTGATGGCGTGTCTATAGATTTTCTACTTGATTTCATACCCTCCATAGATGGATATACGGATGATCTTCGCCGTTTGCAGAAGATAAATAAAAGCTATCAAATATTTAATTCAATATCGAGCTCCTCTAATAGATTGCATCCTATAGTTGAATCTCATTGGACATCAACATCTCGAATTTATTATAAATCTCCTGCAATTCAAAATATTGCTAAAAAGTATAGGGATATTTTTATACCAGATGCAGGTAAGATATTGAGTTACGTCGATTATGATCAATTTGAGATCGGAGTTATGGCTTATATTTCAAAAGATCCTATGATGATTGAAATATATACGAGAACAGATGCTTATAGTGATTTTGCTATTAAAGTTTTTAACGATAAAAATAAACGAAAAAGTGCCAAGGTAATATTTCTTTCATATGTTTATGGTATGTCAATGGATAATATAAAGAAATCTACAATAAGCATGGGAGGGAACTCTGGCAAGCTTCAAGATTACTTTGAAAAATTTGAGGTTTTTGAAAGTTGGAAACAAAGTGTTTGGAAAGAATTTGAGAGTGAAGGTCGAATTGGTACTATCAAGTCTAACTATTTAAAAAGGGCAGGTGAAGGTAAGTTAACAGAAAAAGAAAAAAGAATTTCTGTAAATCACGTTATTCAAGGTACAGCAACTTATATTTTTAAGCTTGCTCTGTTAGAAGTTTCAAAAGTTGATGATATAGATATATTGATCCCAATGCATGATGCGGCACTTATTCAGCATACTGAAAAAGTAAGTTCTGAAAAATTTAAAGAAATATTTGAAAATGTTATGACAGAAGTATTACCAGGTATTCAAGGAAAAGCTTCATTAGAAGATTTCTATATTTCAGAATAGTCAACAGAAAGATGCGCATAAACACTAGCGGTAACGCCAATATTTGAGTAGCCTAAAAGTCGGCTTGTTGCTTGAAGTGAACCGCCAGAAGTAACCTGATATGTGGCTAAGGTTCGCCTTAAATCGTGTACCTGTAGGTTTTTACTCGCATCATTCGGATCATATAAACCGGCCCGTTTGGTTACTCTATTCCAAAATCCGCCCATTCCGCTTTTATCCGCAATATGACCTGTCGCACTTCGAGTACTAGGGAAAACATATTGTTGGCCTTTTTCCGCTTCGAGTGAGCGTCTTTCTAAGATCTTCATTGCTTCATGAGAGATGGGAACAACATGCGGTTTCTTGGTTTTGATTTTATGGACAGGAATGATCCACGTTCGAGCATCTTTGTTTATTTCGCTCCATTCCATCGCTAATACATTGGACTTACGTTGGCCTGTTAATAGCAACAATAATATACAGTCTTGATAAATGGGTTCTTCTTGTTCTAGTGAATCGAGTAGGCGACAAAGTTCCTCTTTTGATAGGGTACGCTCACGCCTAAAGACACTTTCATCAATTTTCTTTAAGGTTGCAAAAGGGTTTTTCTCAATATCAGCACGGTTGAACATCGACTTAAGCAAGGTTAACGAATGGTTGTGCAAGCTATAGCCTTTCGTGGCTAATATTTTTTGAAGGAAGGACTTTGCTTCATCTTTGGCAAAATTATCAATGGTACGCTTGCCAAGCTTAGGTTTGATATGAAGTCTGTATAAAGTCTCATGGCCTTTTAGGCTGCTTTCTCTGCGTTTACCTGCTTTGATATCGAGACGAAATGACGCTTCATAATATTCAAATAGCTGATCAAAAGTTGTGTAATTACGGGCTGTACGTTTTTCTTCATTCGGATTAACGCCTGATGCTATTTTATGAGCGGCCTCTCTAGCTAACTTCCTTGCTTGTTCAACAGTAATTTCAGGAAATCGGCCTAATGTGATTTGCAGGTTTTTCCCGTTTACCTTTTGAATAAAATTAAAGGTTTTAGTGCCACTTTTTGTTACTTCTAGCCCTAATCCTTGAACGCTGCTAGAGCCTCCTGAATCTCTATATCTTTTTCTTGTTGATGCTGGCTCGATGTTTACGAGTGAATTTTTTGTAAAATTGAAGCTGTAAACCATATTTGAACTCTCTTAATACTCATTTCCTGCCGTGCCTATGCCGTGCCGATGGCGTTAAAAATAGGCTATTTTGGTCAATTTTCGTTAAATCTAAGGTAACGAAGAATACATTGTAACGATATGATTATTAAGATAAATTAATGTGAGTTAAGCCGAGTTAAAAGAACCCTTAAAATCCTGTAGGGCGTGCCATATACAAAGAAACCCCAGATAACTTAATCAGTTGTCTGGGGTTTTTTGTATTCTATTTATAATCTTTATACTGCTTCGTCAGCCATTTCTATCGCAGCCGGAAAGAGAATTGTATCTTCTACATGTATGTGATTGATTAAATCTTGGCAAAATTCGTCACAGACTTTATAGCAACGTTGCCAGGTTTGGCAGGCTTCTTCTGGAGCTTGGAAGTTCTGAGTCACTTGCTGCAAGGCCACTACAATTTGATCAGCTTCATTATGCTCATGGGTCATGACGCGTATAGGGTTACCAATATGACCAAAGCAGGTTTGTTGAGGTGTTTGTGTGGCAAGACCTCTAATTGCTGGGAATAAAATTTGCTCTTCTTTGTATAAATGTGGAGTGAGTTCATTCACTAAAGCATGAATTAATGGTGTCAGCTTCTGAATAGTCTCAGATTCTTCTCCATGTACTCGTAGCAGTTTATCTGCCATTTCAATTAATTGTGGCCCGGTTTCTCGAATATATTGGTGGTGGGTAGATTCAATCAAATCAGCAAGTTGATCTGCTGGCATGGATTCGAGTTGGCTTAATTGATCTTGAGTTAGGTTTGTTTTTCCACATTGTAAGCTCATAATATGCTCCATTAATCAGTGCAGTGTTCATCATAACGCTTCAATGAAGTATGGCCATCGGCTTTAAGTGGTATTTTAAATGCAACTTAATGTTTGTTGATTTAAATCAAAATAAATGGTAACCGCTATTGTTCTTGTTGAGATTATTCTTGGTATGTTAGTTATGCTGAGACTAACAGTAGCCTGAAGTCATCTAGCGAATAAATCCACAGTTCTTCGTTATTAGATGGCTTTGGTGAGTGAATTTAAAGCACGCACATAACAACGTTTAAGGCAGATTCGTAACGCGTGGCATTTTTACTAAGGATATAATTTGAAAATAAGACATTTAGAAGAATCGGATCATCAAGATTTACATGGAATTTATAGTTTCCGAGAAGTGTTAATTAATACTTCTCAGCTCCCTTGTTTGAGTTCTTCGCAAGTATCCAATCTATTTGATTCGCCAAATCAATATACTCTTGTTGCTGAAGTAGGCGGTAAAGTTGTCGGTCATGTAACGCTATTTCTAACTACTAAGATTAGGGATAAGCATACTGCTGGAATAGCTATTGCGGTTCATCCTGATAATCATGGGGCAGGGATAGGGAAAACTTTGATGAGTGAGGCAATTGACCAAGCAGATAATTGGTTGAACTTGGTCCGTATAGAGCTAGAAGTGCATTCTGATAACCCATCAGCACAAGCTCTATATGAGAAAGTCGGGTTTAGGGTCGAAGGTATAAAGCGCCTCAGTACTTTTAAATATGGCAAGTATATCGATATGATTTTGATGTCTAGAATTAACCCAGTATACGATGTAAACACATAATAAATGGCTTAAAAGTGTGGCTAACATTTGTCATTTCTGGTTCGGTTGAGACCAGTGAATACGGTGGCTTTGTTTAGGTTTCGTAGTTTAGCCGCACTTTAGCAAAACATTAGTTACACAGGGAGGCTTCGTGGAAGAATTATCAGGCGGTAGAGAATCTGCAATATATCGAGATGGTGAAGTCGTCTATCGACCTCTTCAGCCATGGAGCTCTACTATTCATCTTATTTTGAAGCATCTTGAGCGAGCAAAGGTAAATGAAAGTCCAAAATTTCTTGGTATAAGTCAAGACCAAGAAATCCTAAGTTTTATGGCAGGTAATACCTATAATTATCCGCTAGTTGGCGCAATCGCAACAAATGAATCACTTATTTCAGCGGGTCAGTTACTACGAAAAATACATGACTCAACAGCTTCACTCTTGGAGCAAATCGATGTCAACGAACACCAATGGATGTTAGACCCGAGAGAACCATTTGAGGTTATCTGTCATGGTGACTTTACCCCGTACAATGTTGCTCTATCGGAGAATACAGTCGTTGGTGTGTTTGACTTCGATACTGCGCACCCAGCCTCAAGAATATGGGATTTAGCATATTCAGTTTATTGCTGGTCTCCTTTTAAAACTGACAGTCATGATAAGCTAGGCACAATCTCAGAACAGGTGACTAGAGCTAAGTTGTTCTGTGACAGTTACGGCGCCACTGAATCAGAAAGAGAGCAATTAGCCGATGCTATGGTTCAGCGATTACAGGCTTTAGTATTCTTCATGCGTAGTGAAGCCGAAAATGGCAATGAATCCTTTGTTGAAAACATAGAGCAAGGTCATCTTCAAGCTTATTTAAATGACATAGAATATATCACTGAAAATAAACAAAAAATTGAGTGCACATTGTGCAACTAACAAAGCGACTGTAGCCTTATAAGCCAATCCAGCCTAAGAGGGTGAAAAATGGAAATTGAGTACAAAGTAAACCAACCGATATCAGTTGCACAATTTGTGAATTTGCTAAAGAAAACATCGCTTGGTGAACGTCGGCCACTAGAAAATGAAGCCACAATTAAAGGCATGCTTGAAAACTCGAATCTAATTGTTACTGCATGGATAAAAGATCAGCTTGTTGGTGTGGCACGTTCTGTAACAGATTTTCATTATTGCTGTTACTTATCAGATCTTGCGGTTGATGAAAGCGTTCAATCTAGTGGTATTGGTCAATATCTTATCTTGGTCACTAAAGAAGAATTGAGCCCCAGTTGTAAAGTGATTCTGCTGTCAGCTCCTCAGGCTCAAGACTATTATCCAAAAATTGGCTTTGAGCCTCATAATAGTGCTTGGGTTTTATCCAGTGTTGAACAGTTAAAAATGAGTTAGTTTAAGTCTATCTATTGCCTTAACTTGACCCAAAATAATCCAGCGTAGACTGAAACAATTCGGCTTGTTGCTTAAAGTGTCGTGCCATATACAAAGAAACCCCAGATAACTTAATCAGTTGTCTGAGGTTTTTGTTTTTAAGCTGTATGGAATTAAAACCAGTTCTCTATGTGTTGAATATTTCAGGCATCAGACAAACGGTAACTTTTTCATCTTGATACATTACTGATTCTAATAATTTTCCACCTTCAATTTTAATCGGTGGAAGTTTCATTGCTTTCATGTCATCTAATGTGTAATACCAACCCAATGTTTGTTTACTTTTTTGGCAGGTATTGAGTTTGGTTTGTCCATAAGTTGTAATATTGATGGCAACATCCATAGTTTGTAAAAATTGATATTCTTTACCTCTTAGTCGTTCCAGGTAAGGGTAGAAATCATCCCACTGGCTATTAGGGATACTCTGTTTCCATATAGCATTACTTTGTCTTGCCCCTCCATGCCAACCTAGTAGTGTGTCTTTTTTAATAGTGATGCTGCGGGCTGCCGGTAATAAATAGTTGGCACAGGCAGAAAAGCACAGTTGGGTAATGATTAAATCGAGATTATTTTCTTTGATGAAATAGCCTAACTCTATACCCGGCTCAATCATTCCACCTGGGCTGGTGATTTGTAATTTAGTGATTTTCGTTGGGCTGTTTCTGGCGATGCGTTGTGCGGTTAATACGCCATCTCCAGAGATTATGCCGTTATAGATAAGCATGTCATCTTTGAGGCTAATCTGTGGGAAGGGAAATGGTTTAGGAAGTTGGCTCGTACAGGCAGTGAGAAATAGTAAGAGACCGATTAATATTGTCATGCGCATAAGAGCTCTCCAGTAAGTCGAAATAAATTAGCTAGATTTATACTATTTCTAGAAACTGGTTAGGTAATAAATTTAAATATCAATTGGTTATGTTTTGTTTGTTTGAATACAAGTCTTACTGGAATGTAATTGATATTTTTGCTGTTTACCCAAGAGGCGATATTATCTGCGTTCAAATCTTAACCAGATCCTCTGTTAATTCACAAAAGTTCGATATTGTATCAGCTAACTAGTTTACTAGTCTGGTTGTTATCGCTATGATGAGCGCATACATCAGCACAGAACTTGGTTGCCTTTCTTTTTGAATACCGTTTTCGGCCAACTTCCTATCTTCTTCGCTTGATGCTTGTTTGTTTTTAAGGGGTACAGGATGTACTTGCTTAATTTAGCGTAAAGAGAATCTATTATGACTACCGTTACAACAACGACAACAACGAAACAGCCTTCATTGGTGGGTGGCGCTTGTATTATTGCAAGTGTTTGTGTTGGTGCAGGTATGCTTGGGCTGCCGAGTGCAGGAGCTGGCGCATGGACGGTTTGGTCTATACTCGCGATTGCTTTAACCATGGTAGTGATGACGGTGTCTGGTTGGTTGTTGCTAGAAGCATTTAAGCATTACGACTTGAATGTATCGTTTAATACCGTGACATCTGACTTATTGGGTGAAAAGGTAAACGCCTTTAACAACTTAACCGTCTATTTTGTTGGTGGGATTTTACTTTATGCCTACACCACATCGTTTGGTTTGATTCTGCAAGGTTCGCTTGGGCTAGAAAGTAAAACGGCATCGGTGTTGTTTGTGTTTATTGCTTCTAGTGTGGTGTGGCATTCAACTCGCGCGGTTGACCGTATTTCAGTGGTGCTAATTTGTACTATGCTGCTAAGTTTTGTTTTTGGTGTGTTTGGCTTAACTGTTCATGTCGATTTTTCTTTATTGATGGATGTGACAAACCAGCAAGGTGAATACGCTAAATATGCCATGGCATTGTTACCTATAGCTTTAACCTCATTTGGTTATCATCACTCTGTTGCCTCAATGCGTGCTTATTATGGCGAAGAACGTAAAGCCAAATATGCGATTCTAGGCGGGACTTCAATTGCTTTATTCTTATATGTGATTTGGTTGGTGAGTATCTTTGGTCACTTATCTCGTGATTCATTTGGTCCGGTGATCGAGCAAGGCGGTAATGTCGATGTACTACTAGGATCACTAGGTACCGTGGTGGCATCCGATAAAGTCTCGCAAGCGATTAATATCTTCTCTGTATCTGCAATTTTATCGTCATTTATTGGGGTTGGTTTAGGTGTGTTTGATTACATTGCTGACTTATTCCGTTTTGATAACCGTAGTAAATCAGGCCGTACTAAAACTTGGGCAGTAACTTTTATGCCACCGCTAGTGCTATCGTTATTGTTCCCATTTGGCTTTATTTTAGCGATTGGTTATGCGGGCGCAGCGGCAACGGTTTGGACTTGTATCATTCCAGCACTACTTGTGTTGAAAGCTCGCCAGCGCAAAGGGGCAGAGCAGGGCTTTGTGGTTGCTGGTGGCAAAGTGATCCCATACGCAGTGTTACTATTTGGTGTGGCGACCGCGGTGTTCCACTTCTTGACCATGCTAGATATTTTGCCAGTATTCAAAGGCTAATGCTGAAAGGCGAATTGAGCCTAGTTTATAGAAATAATGCTAACCCTCAGTATGAAAGTGCTGAGGGTTTTATTTTATACCCGTCGTACTTGAAGCTGCAGCTTTGTTGTCAGCGTTCATTCACCTCAATCACATAGACGAGCTATGCTCATGAGGCTTCATTCTCTTGTCGCCTCACTGCAACTCCAATTACTTTGGGTGTCTAGCGAAAAGAGATATGTATCTTGCTTGGGTATATACTTTGAATGTAATTTTGTTATGAAGGAATAAACAATGGCTCGTATGAGAATGCTAATTCAGGCGGTATTAGCCGCGTCGATTTTTTATCTGGGGTATACCATTTATAGCTTCACTTCTACGGTAAATACGGTAGTCGATAAGTACCCAGAGATGCTGACGGAAATTTCAAATACTGCGCAGACATTGAAAATCGATCAGTGGCTTGAGGTAGCGGATAAGTTTGCCACCATCACGCCGGATGCCGTGAAAACCGCGCAAGATATCAATAAGACTATTGGTGAAGTGAACACTACGGTAGGTGAGGTCAATAAAACCGCTTCTGCGATCAATACGAATATTCCAAGTGTATTAGCTGAAGTAAAAGCGATTCGGACACAGGCTCTGCCGGATGTTTTGTCTGAATCTAAAGCAATCCGAACGCAAACTTTGCCGGGAGTTTTAAGGGAATCTGCACTGTTGCGTCAAGACGTACCACCTATGTTAGCCAAAGTGGATGAGCTGATGGATAAAAGTGAAGAGTTGTCGAAACAAGCTGCGCAAGGGGCGGTTAAAGGGGTGATTTTGTCTCCGATAGACTTATTAAAAGATGCGGGAAGTGGTTTGAAGTCGAAAGTATCTCAATAATTATTAAGCAATGAAGAGTGTAGTGTCTCAAATTTTAACTCTAAATCTTTGATTTATCTTTTAATACATCAATACTTAGTAAAGATGATAACGTTAAGGTAAATAGAAATGATGGCCTCTAGTATAGAAAATATCTTAGATGAAAAGACGCTTTCCCTCGTTTTTGAACATATTGATACTGCGATTCTTATTGGTAACCTTTCGCGTGAAATTGTTGCTATGAACACTGCTGCAGAGGATTTGTTTGGGTATAAACGAGAGGAGTTAATACATTGTAGTTCTCAAGTTTTATATGCAAAAGAAGAAGATTATAAGCAACAAGGTAAGTATCGCTTTAATTCACAAGCTGAGCTGGTTAATGATTCTTACGTCGCAACTTATCGCAATAAAGCTGGCAAAGTGTTTAGAGGTGAAACGACTGCTGGAGCGATAAAAGATAATTTAGACAATACTTTATTTTTTGTGGTGATGGTTAAAGATGACTCTTCTCGTCTTTCAGCCGAAGAAACTTTAAACAAGCTCCATATTATTACCTCATCAAGGCAATTGAGCTTTAGTCAGCGCGTATATGAAATTTTAAAGCTGGGCACAGAGCATTTTGGGTTACCCATTGGCATTTTTAGCCACATTGTTGGTGATGACTATGCTGTTCAGCAAGCTATCCATCCTGATGATGCTTTAGATTCAGGTATGAAGTTTGATCTTGGGATCACTTATTGCTGGCATGTCTATCAATCTAATGATGTGCAAGGATTTCATCATGTATCGCAAAGTGCTATTTTTTCTCACCCCTGCTATGAAAGCTTCAAATTAGAAGCTTACTTAGGTACGCCTATTTTTGTGGATGGTCAACGCTACGGTACGCTTAACTTTTCCAGTCAAGAACCCACGAGACCGTTTATACGCCAGGATTTTGAGTTGATCCGTTTGTTTGCTGAATGGGTTGGACATGAAATTGCTCGAAATAATGATTTACTTGAGCTTGAAAATGCTCATCAGCAGATGAGAACTTTAGCGAATACCGATGCATTAACAGGGCTACCTAACCGAGGCTGTACTGAGCGAGTGATGGCTCAATATTTGAATCTGTCAACAGGAGCTGTTTCTAAAAGAAAGTTGGCGTGTGCTATTTTTGATTTTGATTACTTTAAATCGATTAATGATAATTATGGACATCATATTGGTGATGAAGTGCTTCAGTTATTTGCCCAGAGTGTGAAACGGCATTGTCGAGATGATGACCACTATGGTCGCTGGGGGGGCGAAGAGTTTTTAGCGATTTTCCCTGACAAATCAGCAGCGGATGTGCTACCTATCTTACAAAGGCTTAAGAAAGAGATATACGATAGACCAATGAGTGTTCAAGGGAAAGAGTTGCGACCGACGTTTAGTGTTGGTTTGACAGACTGTCAAGGAGACTCAATGGATGAGATTTTGAAGCGTGTTGATGGGCTTTTGTATCGAGCTAAAGACAATGGACGAGATAGAATAGAAGTTGGTTAATTACCAATTATTGTGAAAAGCATTAGGAGTTTTTATGCTGAAATTGACCAAACCAATCTGGCAAAAGTGGTGTCTTGCTTTATTTGTTACGTTTGGATTAGTCGCCTGTTCAACAACGCCTTCAACGAGTACTACTTATGTTTATACCGATAGCTGGTGGCATGATGATTTCTGGTTTTATCAAGATCATGTTTATCCTAATTGCTGCGTTACAGATGATGAGTTTAAGCAAGTTGTCGAGAATTGGTGGCATACGCTTGATCCTGAAAAACAAGCTCAGATTAAAGATAAGATTGATGGCTGGAAAGAGGGCGATGGCCCAGATATTCCCGCATTGAAAAAAGATTTTAATCAGAAGTTTGAGTCACTGCCGGAAGAGAAGCAGCAAGCGATAAAGGAAAAGCGTGAAGCGGTACGCCAGAAAGTGTCGGATACTCAGCTCACTAGCGAACAAAAGCAAGCGTTGCAAACCAAATGGCAAAGCAAGCAAAGACCTACTTTAGATCGTGCGTCAAATCGACCAATTTCCACGAGACCCATTTCCACAAGACCTAGTTCAAGGCCAGCAACCAGACCTGAGTTTAGACCTAATATGCGAGGTGGTAACCTAGGTGGGCGAATTGGTGGAGGAAGGTTAGGGGGCGCAAGGCGTTAACCGTATTTCCCTCGACTTAGTTCAAGTTATTACAACCTATCTTGAGGAATTTCTCGCCTTGAGAACCAGTTGTTACTATTGTGTTAAAAAATATCTTTGCCAATGGAATATGCAAAGTATAAACACTTAGGTTGTAGGGAAATGACGCAGAAATATAAGCATATATTAGTCGTGGATGATGATGAGGAGATCCGAGAGTTACTTGATGAGTATTTAAGTAAGATGGGGTTTGTCGTCTCGACGGTCAATGATGGCGATGAAATGCGTGATTATATTGCGCAGCATAGCTATCCCGATTTATTACTACTCGATGTCATGCTACCTGGCGAAGATGGCTTTAGCCTATGTCAGCATATCCGTAAGCATTCTAATGTACCAATTATTATGCTGACCGCCGTATCCGATGAAGCCGATCAAATTGTCGGTCTGGAAATTGGTGCCGATGATTATATCGCCAAGCCGTTTAGCCCTAGGCAGCTTATGGCGAGAATTAAAGCGCTGTTACGTCGTACTCATATTGATGAACAAACCAACCCTAGTGTGATCTCATTTGGTGATTGGAAACTAGATACCCTTTCACACACCGCTTATCACACCGAAACACAAGAAAAAATTGAATTGTCAGGCAGTGATTTTTCGCTCTTGATGCTATTTTTATCTCGCCCTAATGAAGTACTGGATCGCGATACTATTTCCTATGAAATCAAAGGCCGTGAAGCTTTGCCACTTGAGCGTGGAATTGATGTACAACTAAGCCGCTTACGCCAACGTTTAGGCGATACTGGCAAGCAGCACAAATACATTAAAACCATGCGGGGTAATGGTTATATTTTTACCGCAACCGTGCATTATGGTCAGTAATATCATGATGTATTTTCAGCCTAGGGTAGCTTAGTCGTATGCGCTATTTTTGGAAGTCTCAATCCTTAGTTGCTCGTACACTCATGCTCACGCTATTAACTGTGGTGCTTGCTCAAGGTATTTCGACCGCCATTTGGTATACCAATTCTCGCCAGCAAGAAGAAGCGGGAATTAAAACCACCACGGTGAGTATGGCGTCATTATTTGCCTCTACCGTGTCTTATTTTCAAGCGCTACCGGTGAACTATCGTCATGTGATCATGGAGCAATTACGCAAAATGGGTGGCACGCGCTTTTTTGTGTCGTTTAATCATGAGTACCTTGATATTCAGCCGATTAACGATAGCCGCTTAAAACAAGTGGCAATAAATTCAATGGCTGAAGCGCTTGGTGATAAGCTAAATAATGTTCGTTCGATTCATGTGGAATTTTCTAAACCGGAACAGCTGAAGATTCTAAAAAATGATATTTATTTAAGTGATCTCCCTAAATCCTGGGCGCACTATACTCTGACGTTAGAGCCATTGGATCCGCCGATTATGGTAGTGCAAATTGAGCTTGAATCGGATGAATGGATCTATATTGCCGCGCTATTACCACCACCTTACAACACGTTAGAAGACACTATTTTACCGCCATCTCAATGGTTGTATTTGCTTCTTTCTACTGCCTTATTGCTGCTTTTTAGCTACTTTATGATCCGTCGCCAAGTGCGGCCTTTACGTAACTTGGCCAGAGCAGCTAATCAGATGAGTGTTGATGGAGAACAGTCACCTTTACCAGAAGAAGGCGCGAATGAGGTAGTGACCGCGACCCTTGCGTTTAATCGTATGCAGCAACGTATTCATCATTATGTGATGGACCGAGAGCATCTGTTTTCAGCTATTTCTCACGATCTTAAAACCCCGATTACTCGTTTACGTTTAAGAGCTGAACTGCTAGAAAATGACGTAAAACGAGCCAAGTTTAATCAAGATTTAGATGAGCTAGAAATGATGGTTAAAGGGGCGCTGCAGTGTGTGCATGACACGGAGTTACATGAGAACTCAAACCTCGTCTATCTCAATGAATTATTGCTTGCGGCGGCGGAAACCCACAATGTCCATCATACAAAAGTTACCTTACCAAAAGAAACTATCGCACCAGTATTAGGCAAGCCGCTAGCGTTGAAGCGGGTGATGACTAACTTAGTCGATAATGGCGTCAAATATGGTAATAGTCTCAATATTACTTGCCAGCAAACTCAAGATTATGTGGAACTCAATTTTGTCGACCAAGGCCCTGGAATCCCAGAAGCACAACTAGTATCGGTATTTGAACCTTATGTTCGGTTGGCCAAAGATAAAGAAGGACACGGTTTAGGTCTTGGTATTTGCCGTAATATTTTGCATGCTCATGGCGGTACCATCCATATTCGTAATGCTTCCAATGCTGGCTTACATGTTCAAGTGATCTTGCCGTTTAATACTCACCGACCTCAATAATACTTGTCGATTTAAGTGATAAAACTCACATGTAACACATTTGTTACAGTGGTGTTACTTTTCGTGCCAATGCTCCTACCACTCTTTGCATATAGTGATGTTAAGCCAAACCACTGCTAGGCTAAATAGGATGATTTACGGTGTCTTGGCTCTAATCCAATAAGCAATAACCTACAACCAATAACCAACATGGACGATGACGATGAATACAATGAAAAAAAGTCTTCTTACCCTTGCGCTGCTTTCTACCTCACAACTATCTCAAGCGGGGGAAGTCGAAGTACTTCACTGGTGGACTTCAGGCGGTGAAGCGAAATCGGTCGCGGTACTTAAAGAGATGATGGAAAAAGATGGTCACTCTTGGAAAGATTTCGCGGTAGCTGGTGGTGGTGGTGAAAGTGCCATGACAGTACTGAAAACTCGTGCGGTATCGGGTAACCCACCGGCCGCGGCACAAATGAAAGGTCATAACATTCAAGAATGGGCAGACTTAGGCTTTTTAACCAACCTTGATGATGTGGCTAAGCAAGGTGATTGGGATGGGATTTTACCTAAAGTCGTTGCGGATACAGCGAAATATGAAGGTCACTATGTGGCGGTACCCGTCAATGTACACCGTGTAAACTGGCTATGGGCGAACAAAGCGATTTTTGATAAAGAAGGCTTGAAAGTACCAGCTTCTTGGGATGAATTTTTTAAAGTGGGCGATAAGTTAAAAGCCGACGGAATTATTCCTTTAGCACACGGCGGTCAGCCTTGGCAAGATGCGACATTATTCGAAGCAATTGCACTTGAGAAACTCGGTAACGCAGATTACAACAAAGCCTTTGTCGAGTTAGACCAAGATGTATTATCGGGCGATAAAATGGTTGAGGCTTTCACTACCTTTAAAAAAGTTCGTGACTATATCGATAGCAACTCGCCAGGCCGAGATTGGAACGTTGCCACATCAATGGTGATCAATGGCCAAGCGGCAATGCAAGTGATGGGCGACTGGGCGAAAGGTGAATTCAGCGCAGCCAATAAACAGCCGGGTACTGATTATACTTGTTCACCGACACCGGGCACTGCTGATTCATTCACTTTCAACGTGGATAGCTTTGCTTTCTTCCAAATTAAAGACAAAGAGAATCAAAAAGCGCAGCAAGATTTAGCGAAAACCATCCTGTCTAAACCTTTCCAAGAAGTCTTTAACTTGAACAAAGGCTCGATTCCGGTTCGTCTAGATATGGATATGTCGAAGTTTGATAAATGTGCCTTGGATTCAATGGCGGCATTTAAAGCAACGGCGGATACCGGTGGTTTAGTACCAAGTATGGCGCATGGCATGTCAACAACCAGCTATGTACAGGGCGCAATGTTTGATGTGATCACTAACTTCTTTAACGATAAAGATGCGGATCCAAAAGCGGCAGCTGAGAAACTAGCGAAAGCGGTTAAAGCGGCTCAATAACCCTTCTTAAATATAAATCTCACTGAACTTAGGCTGCGTGTGAATTCACGTAGCCTAGATAACCTTTGCCTAAAATTCATTCAATTGGGTTTTGGGTATAGATGTAAACAAAGGATCGGTTATGGACAACGCTTTCGATTCCACTAAGCATCAACCTCTTGAAAGGGGCGGTGCTCAATCATGCTCAGCCATGCCCACTCGGCGAGCCGCACCAAAACTTAAACTGGCCGATAGGCTGCAACATTGGCTGCCTAAAATTGTATTAGCACCTACCTTGGTGATTACCGTGGTGTGCATCTATGGCTACATTATTTGGACGGGGGCTTTATCGCTCACCAACTCTCGTTTTTTACCTAGCTTTAATTTCACTGGCTTTGGTCAATATGCCAAGTTGATGGAAAACGACCGCTGGATCACCTCGATCACTAACCTGGGTATTTTCGGGCTGTTATTTCTAGCTATTGTGATTGTACTAGGGGTAGGGCTGGCAATTTTCCTCGATCAAAATATCCGTAATGAAGGGGTAATTCGTAGTATTTACCTCTACCCAATGGCGCTGTCATTTATTGTCACAGGTACCGCTTGGAAATGGATATTAAATCCAGGTCTTGGCATTGAAAAAATGGTGAGAGATTGGGGCTTTACTGACTTCAAATTCGACTGGATTGTTGATTCGGATATGGTGGTTTACACCTTAGTCATCGCTGCGGTTTGGCAATCATCCGGCTTTGTGATGGCGATGTTCTTAGCAGGGCTACGCGGTATCGATTCTTCGATCATCAAAGCGGCGCAAATTGATGGTGCCAGTTTGCCGCGTATTTACTGGAGCATTGTGATGCCATGTTTGCGTCCGGTATTTTTTAGCGCGGTGATCATTACGTCACATATCGCGATAAAAAGCTTCGATTTGGTCACAGCACTGACCGCAGGTGGGCCTGGTTATTCCTCTGATTTACCCGCGCTATTTATGTACGCCTATTCATTTACCCGTGGTCAAACCGCATTAGGCTCGGCGAGTGCCATGATGATGTTGGCTGGGATATTAGCTATTTTAGTGCCGTACCTGTATTCAGAATTAAGGGAGAAGAAGTCATGATGGCCCAAAATCTGAAACTTCAAAACCGAAAGTCTCAACCTAATAAAACCAATTATTTTAATTCCAAGCGAGTCGGACGCATCGCGATTTACAGCTTGCTGCTTTTTTTCTGCGTGCTGTATTTGATGCCGCTGTTTGTCATGGTGATCACTTCATTTAAAAGCTTGGGCGATATTCGTACCGGTAACTTAATGTCGCTGCCGACTGAGTGGGTTTTCGATGCTTGGCATAAAGCCTGGTCGACATCTTGTACTGGCGTGAAATGTGAAGGGATCAAAAGTTATTTCTGGAACTCCTTTCAAATGGTGATTCCAGCAGTAGCGATTTCAACACTGATGGGCGCCTTTAATGGCTATGTGATTAGCAAATGGCAGTTTAGAGGTTCCAACCTACTGTTTAGTTTATTGCTATTTGGCTGCTTTATTCCTTTTCAGGTGGTGTTACTTCCAATGGCGGCAACGCTAGGTTTCTTTGGTTTAGCGAACACGACAACAGGCTTAGTTTTCGTCCATGTTATTTATGGATTGGCCTTTACCACACTATTTTTCCGTAACTTTTATGTTGGGGTTCCAGATGAATTGGTTAAAGCGGCTAAGTTAGATGGTGCTGGGTTCTTTACTATCTTCTTCCGCATCATGTTGCCGCTTTCAACACCTATCATCATGGTGACGGTGATCTGGCAATTTACTTCAATCTGGAATGATTTCTTGTTTGGGGTGGTGTATTCCGGCTCGGAAACTCAGCCGATTACTGTGGCGCTTAACAACTTAGTCAACACCAGTACTGGGGTCAAAGAATATAACGTTGATATGGCTGCCGCCATTATTGCTGCATTGCCAACCTTGTTGGTCTATGTCGTGGCAGGGAAGTATTTCGTGAGAGGGTTGACTGCTGGCTCCGTTAAAGGATAACGGAATCACAAAGCCTCAAACAACGCCAATTTAGCTTAAAAGGAAAAATAATAATGGCTGCTTTAGAACTAAATCAAATTCGTAAAACCTACCGCAATGCGGACAATGAAACACTGAAGGGGATTAATATCCAAATAGAGTCGGGCGAGTTTTTAATTCTCGTCGGTCCGTCAGGTTGTGGCAAATCTACCTTGATGAATACCATCGCAGGGTTGGAATCAATAAGCTCGGGTGAGATTGTGATCGATGGTGTGGATGTCTCGAATGTCGAACCAAAAGATCGTGATATTGCGATGGTATTCCAATCTTATGCTTTGTACCCAAATATGACGGTGCGCGGCAATATCGCGTTTGGTTTGAAGATCCGCAAAATGCCACAAGTCAAAATCGATGCAGAAGTGAATCGCGTGGCGGAAATGCTACAAATCGATCATTTACTTGATCGAAAACCAGCGCAACTTTCTGGTGGTCAGCGTCAGCGTGTTGCCATGGGCCGGGCTTTGGCTCGTCAGCCTAAATTGTATTTATTTGATGAGCCGCTTTCTAACTTAGATGCAAAATTACGCGTTGAAATGCGTACACAAATTAAACGTCTGCACCAACAATTAAATACCACCATCGTGTATGTTACTCATGATCAAATTGAGGCGATGACACTCGCTGATCGTATCGCAGTGATGAAAGATGGAGAGTTGCAGCAATTAGGTACGCCGAAAGAAATCTATAACCAACCCAATAATATGTTTGTAGCCGGCTTTATGGGCTCGCCATCAATGAACTTTATTAAAGCGAGAGTGGATTTAGATTCAGATGATAAACCACAAGGTGAAATTTGGACGGCGGATGGTAAAGCGCACAAAATTAATCTGCCTGATCGATTACGTAAATTTGATGGAGAAACCGTGATTATCGGTTTGAGGCCCGAGTTTATTACTGAACAGCCAAGTGATGAAGAGCGTACCTTTACAGAAGTTTCTATGAAAGTTGACGTATTAGAGCCGACGGGCCCGGATACCATCGCAATAGTTGAAATCAATCAAGAACATGTGGCGTGTCGTCTATCGGCTGAATTCGATGCCAAGGTAGGCGAAACCGTGCCATTGTATTTTGATTTATCCAGCGCGGTGTTTTTTGATGTTCGAACGGAGATGAGAATTTAGTTCGGTATAGCATTGGTCTTTTATAAAATTGGTGGTTTTTGACCCATTTAGCTTTTATGCGTAGGTCAAAAACCGCCATTTTTTATGTTTATCATTGAAAAAAAGTAAGGAGATTTACTCTAACACGCTGAATGTTAATAAATTGTTATTTTTTTGTTTGGTTGGTATGGCATTTGCTTTTATGAAGTACGGCTTAGAAAGGAGTCGATTATCATAATTTAGGAGAATAAAATGTCTAAAAAATCTCTTCTCGCTGTCACCCTGACCGCAGCATCTGTACTTGCTAGTTTTAATGCGACAGCATCCGATGCCTGTGACCCTGGTGAATTGGTGATTAAATTTAGCCATGTAACTAATGCAGATAAACATCCGAAAGGCATCGCCGCTTCTTTATTGGAAGCACGTGTTAATAAGGAAATGGACGGTAAAGCTTGTATGCAGGTTTTCCCCAACTCAACGCTTTATGATGATGATAAAGCGCTTGAAGCGTTATTAAATGGTGATGTTCAGCTAGCTGCCCCTTCTTTATCCAAATTTGAAAAGTTCACCAAAAAATTCCGCATTTTTGACCTGCCTTTTTTGTTTGATGATGTTGAGGCGGTCGACCGCTTTCAAAATTCAGAATCAGGCGATATTTTGAAAAACTCGATGACTCGCCGTGGCTTAAAAGGTTTGGAGTTTTGGCATAATGGTATGAAACAAATGTCAGCCAATAAACCACTGGTTCACCCTGAAGACGCTGAAGGGTTAAAATTTCGCGTTCAACCTTCCGATGTATTAGTTGCTCAATTTGAACAATTAGGTGCTAACCCTCAAAAAATGTCATTTAAAGAAGTGTATGGCGGCTTACAAACCAAAGTTATTGATGGTCAAGAAAATACATGGTCAAACATTTATGGTCAGAAATTCTTTGAAGTACAAGATGGTGTGACGGAAACAAATCACGGGATTCTGGACTACCTAGTGGTGACCTCGAACACTTGGTGGAATGATTTACCAGATGATATTCGTAGCCAGCTTGGTCAAATTCTGCATGAAGTGTCGATGGCTCGTAATGCCGAATCTACCCGTGTCAATAATGAAAGTAAGAGCAACATTTTAGATGCGGGTGGTGTCGTACGGACGCTGACTCCGGAGCAACGTCAAGAATGGGTTACGGTTTTGAAACCCGTTTGGAAAAAGTTCGAAAAAGATATTGGTTCGGATTTGATTGACGCAGCATTAGCTTCAAACAAATAACCTCACGTTTTAGCAAGTGGGCATGGCTGTGTTTGTAATAGAAAGCCATGCCCTTTTAATGATGACAGAGAGGGAATATGTCTGATTCTTTGATGGATAAACTGGGCCAAATAACCGACTCAATAGAAGAGTCGTTGATTGCTTTATTTTTGGGCTTAATGACCGTACTTACTTTTACTAATGTGGTGTTTCGTTATGTTCTAAATGACAATATTTTATGGGCGCTTGAAGCAACAGTATTTTTGTTTGCGTGGTTGATTTTAGTCGGCGCTTCATATGGTGTGAAAAAACAGTTTCATATTGGCGTGGATGTAGTGATTAACCTTTTGCCTACTCATTGGCGGAAGATTTTTGCTCTCATCGCCGTTAGCTCCTGCCTTGCATTTTCTATTTTGTTATTGATTGGCTCTTGGAATTATTGGTATCCATTTGTTACCGAGCGAGCGTGGTATGAAACCGATGATATTCCTATGCCAGACTTTTTACAGTTTTTGTCTACTTGGCTTAATGAAGGCGAACGTTATGAAAAAATGCCACGTTTTATTCCCTATATGGCGCTGCCTATAGGAATGGTATTACTGACCTTCCGATTTTTTCAAGTGGCTTACTACGTTGTTACGAACCAAAGGGACCGCATGATTGCGAGCCATGAAGCGGAAAACGATCTCGATATGTTAAAAGACCAGAACAAGGAAGACTAAATCATGGATATTATTTTATTGTTTGTCATGGTGATTGGCTTCATGGTGTTTGGTGTGCCCATTGCGATTGCACTTGGCTTATCAAGTGTTCTATTTTTACTCGTTCATTCAGATACTTCGCTTGCCTCGGTGGCTCAAACACTGTTTAACTCATTTTCCGGGCATTATACGTTATTGGCCATTCCATTTTTTATTTTAGCTTCCACTTTCATGTCTACGGGAGGCGTTGCTCAAAGGATCATTCGCTTTGCTATTGCAATGGTGGGGTGGTTTCGTGGTGGCCTTGCCATGGCGTCGGTTGTGGCGTGCATGATGTTTGCGGCGTTGTCTGGGTCATCACCTGCGACCGTTGTAGCTATCGGTAGCATTGTTATTGCGGGGATGGTGAAAAATGGTTATTCAAAGGAGTTTGCAGCCGGTGTGATTTGTAATGCGGGAACATTAGGTATTCTGATCCCGCCTTCTATTGTTATGGTGGTATATGCTGCCGCGACGGACGTTTCCGTTGGACGCATGTTTTTAGGTGGGGTGCTCCCTGGGTTATTGGCTGGTGTGATGTTAATGGTGGCCATTTATATTGCTGCTCGCATTAAAAAACTGCCCGCTCAACCCTTTGTCGGCTGGAAAGAAGCGTTTTTAGCCGCAAAAGGGGCAAGTTGGGGCTTGTTGCTAGTTGTCATCATTTTAGGCGGTATTTATGGCGGCATCTTTACTCCAACGGAAGCGGCTGCAGTGGCGGCTATTTATGCTTTTTTGATTGCCAATTTTGTGTATAAAGATATGGGACCTTTTGCCGACAAGGAAAGCAAGTTGCCGACGATTGTAAAAGTCGCTTATGCGTTTGTGCATCCAGATACTAAAAAGTCGTTATTTGAAGCGGGTAAGCTTACTATTATGCTGATGTTTATCATTGCCAGTGCATTGATTCTAAAGCATGTGTTAACCGAAGAGCGTATTCCGCAGATGATCACCGAATCGCTGTTATCGGCAGGTCTAGGGCCAATTACGTTTTTGATTATGGTGAACATTCTACTGTTGATTGGTGGCCAGTTTATGGAGCCATCAGGCCTGCTCATTATCGTTGCGCCTTTGGTTTTCCCAATTGCTATAGCATTAGGTATTGATCCGATTCATTTCGGTATCATGATGGTGGTGAATATGGAGATAGGAATGATCACGCCACCTGTGGGGTTGAATTTATTTGTGACCTCTGGTGTGGCTAAAATGTCGATGCTTAATGTGGTAAAAGCCGCGCTTCCTTGGGTCGGTGTGATGTTCTTATTCTTAATTATTATCACTTATGTTCCCGTTATTTCAACGTGGTTACCAACTTTGTTAATGGGGCCTGAGATCATTATAAAATAATAACGGTGAGTACTTGAGCATGAGACTTCAAGTACTCAACATCATTAATGACAACTTAAACACGCCCTAGAGATTCAGGTGACGGTTTTGTCGCCACCACTTGGATCTCGGGGCGTTTTTATTTGTAATTATCCTTATCTAATTGATAGCGTTGCATCTTGTCATATAAGGTCTTACGTGGCAGTTTAAGGTTTTCCATTGCCAGTTTTATACTACCATCCACTTCCGCTAAGGTTTGTTCAATGAGCATTTTTTCAAACTCTGCAACTTGTTGAACTAAGCCTGTGGTAGGAACGTCGGCTTGGTTGCTTTCTAATATTTTGCCATTAAGATCGTTTAGTTTTCCCAGCAATACAAAACGTTCGGCAGCATTGCGTAATTCACGTACATTTCCCGGCCAATCATGGCTCAGTAGTCGCTGCAAATCGTTGCTGGAAAGGCTGGTGGCCGTTTTTCCATAGCGGGCAGCCGCAACCAGCAAAAAATGATGAAAGAGAGAGGGAATATCTTCGCGTCGCTGTCTCAGTGGTGGTAGTTCTAATGTAACGACGTTGAGCCGATAATAAAGATCTTGGCGAAAGGTTTGTTGTTCAGATGCTTGTTTTAAATCGGTTTTAGTTGCGGCAATGACTCGGATATTAATTGGTATTGTTTGATTGGAGCCAATACGTTCAATATAGCGTTCTTGCAACACTCGTAATAAGCGAATTTGAGCTTGCATCGGCATCGATTCGATTTCATCAAGAAAAAGAGTCCCACCATTGGCGTATTCAAATTTACCGACTCGACGACTTTCTGCACCGGTAAATGCGCCTTTTTCATGCCCGTATAGTTCACTTTCGATTAAATTTTCAGGCACGGCGCCACAATTCACCGCAACAAAGTTTTGATCACGTCGGCTGCTTTGTTCATGTAAGGAGCGGGCGACCAATTCTTTTCCTGTCCCCGTTTCACCATAAAGCAAAATATCAGCATGAGTATCAGCAATATGGCTAATGGTTTGTCTTAACTGTTCAATACGAGTCGTATTACCAATGATACGTGGCCCAAGGGTTTTGTTAGCTTGTAATTCAATTTTTAGATGGACATTTTCCAGTAATAACTGACGTTTATCGATAGCACGTTTGACGGTTTCAATTAAACGTTCAGAACCAAATGGCTTTTCTATGAAGTCATAAGCACCATTATGCATGGCTTGTACCGCCATAGAAATATCACCGTGACCAGTAATTAATATGACAGGTAGGTGAGGATCTTTTTTTTGTATGGTTGCTAGCATAGCTTCACCAGAAATACCGGGTAAGCAAATATCACTGACCACAACTTTAGGCATGTTACCTTCTTGAATCGCGATCAATGCAGATTCAGCATCAGCAAAAAACTGGGCACTAAGGCCGGCCAGCTCGAAGCTTTGTTCCACCGCTAGCCTAAGATCATGTTCATCATCAATAAAAAATACATCAGACATTATGTTTTCCTTGGTTACTTCTTATGGCTGTATCTTGCTATCCGTTAATTCGTCATTCGATGGTTGTCCACTTTTGGGAATCGTTAATGTGAATTGTGCACCGCTTGTTTCTTTATTTTTGGCAGAAATAGAGCCTTTTATACTTTGCATTATCTGCTGAGAAATAGATAAACCTAAGCCCAATCCATTTTGTTTACTGGTATAAAATGGCTCAAATAAATGGTCGAGTTGTTCATGGTTGAGGCCACATCCATTGTCTCGAATATGGATAACGGCCTGTTCTTTTTGTTCGAGCAGTTCAAGCTCTATTATTTTGGAGTGTTGACCGGAAACCGCATGAATCGCATTTGTAATAGTATTGATAAGGACTTGTTCTAATGCGATAGGGTTAATTTTGGCCATAACAGTTTGAGCGGGAATAATAAGCTGTAGAACAATATTATGAGACTTAAGTTCTGGCTGCATAAGTTCATAAGCCGATTTAATAACGACATTAATACTGCTGTTGCTTAAGTCATGGGCTGAAGAACGTTGGGCGAAATGTTTAAGTTGTTGACTGATCTTAGCCATTCGAATCGTAAGATCGGAAATCCGCTTAAGGTTGTGTTGTACTTTTTCATAGTCCTTTTTAAGTAGAAACTGACGAGCATTATCAGAAAAGCTTCGAATAGCTGCTAATGGGTTGTTCAGTTCGTGGCTAATGCTGGCTGACATTTGCCCAAGAACAGCAAGTTTAGCGGTTTGAATTAACTCATTTTGTGTTTGTCGTAATGTATTTTCTGTATCGATACGGGTACGAATTTCATCATGTAATTCGGATGTTCGTTCTAAAACTTGAAATTCGAGTTCTTGCTTAGCTTGTGATCGGATCCGTTCAATTTGCAATAAACGGCTTTTTCGTTGTTGGTAAAACATAACAACAAGAAATAATAAAATGGAGATGAGCGTGAGACTGACAAGCACGTTTAGTACGTCCCAAATAATTAACACTTTAGGGATAAATATACGAACATTAAGATCTTGTTTAGGCAAGTGCTTTGAAATAGAAAGAAAACCATTAAACAAGCTTGGTTTTTTGTTGACAGTGATTTCGGCAGGATTGGTGTTGATATCGCCGATAAAATCGAGAGAAGCAATGTCTTTATCAAGGTATCGTTTCCCTTGACGAATTTTTAATAATTGCGCTTCAGATAAATGGATCAGGCTTTTGTATAACCATTCATCTTGGTTGGTCATCATGACAATGTGGTTGTTGTCACTGACCACAAAGCTATTTTGTGTGTCACTCCAGTTGTCTTCAATGGTGGATAATTGAATTTTCACCACTACCACACCAATGATTTTAGTGTGATGAATGATTGGAGATGAGTAATAATACCCCCTAAGACCAGACATTGATCCTAGCGCAAAGTATTGGCTATTTTGGCCAGCAATGGCGATTTGAAAATAGGGTCTAAAGGTGAAGTTTTGCCCTATAAAAGTGGCATTGTCACGCCAGTTACTTGCGGTTATGGTGTTGCCTTTTTGGTCAATGATATAAATATCAGAAGTGTTAACTAATTGGTTGATTTGCTCAAGGTAACGGTTTGTGCTGTCCAATTGGGAAGGGTTGTCAGGATCTAATAAAGTATTGGTTAGGCGTTTATTTTGAGCCAGCAGTTGAGGGATAAAAGCGTATTTTTCTATTTGTGTCAGAAAATGTTGCGAGAATTGTTGGAGCTGCTGGTCACTCTCTTTTAGGCGCGATTGGTAATAATGTTGCCACGAAAAAAAAGCGGCACAAATAGCAACTGAAAAATACAGAATGAATGAGATAACAATAAAACGCTTTGGCTTTCTCACAATGGGTACCCGTGCATAAACAGACCCCAGAATAAACGTCAAATAACAAGTTTCCAGTTTAACCAATAGAAACCTGAGCTGGATCTCTTTTTATGCGATTAGTTAAAAAAAGCATTAGGTTCCCTTGAAAAGTGAGGTAACGTCCCCACTTAGTTACGTATCTCGATAATTAATTATTTGAGGTGAGAATTTAGGAGTTATCTCGACAGAGCGGGTTCAGATCGCTAGAATAGCGCGTCGAAATTTATCCTGAGACTAATAGGAGAGGCCTTTTTCTTTGTTTTTGATTATCGATTCTATCTTTAATAAAAATGAAGAAGGTTTCACTCATTAGTTCAACCATCGGTTTAATGGTGTTTACTTTAATCATGTTTACATAGTTACGTTGGTTGATGCTCACCATTTTTATGTGTCCAAATTGGGCACAACACAAGGAATGAGGCGAACGCTTATCTAAAGGGTAGGTCTAGCTCATATGCTCATAATTACTGAGCCAGTTTTGAGGTTTATAAATAATGCAAGCTACTGTTGAAACTCTAGAAGGCCTAGAACGCCGTCTTACTATTACTGTTCCTGCTGCTAACATCGAAGATGCAGTAACAGCTGAATTGCGCAACATCGCGAAAAACCGTCGTTTCGATGGTTTCCGTAAAGGTAAAGTACCGATGAAGATGGTTGCACAAATGTACGGCCAAGCAGTACGTCAAGACGTGATGGGTGAAGTGATGCAGCGTCATTTCATCGAAACAATCGTTAAAGAAAAAATCAACCCAGCGGGCGCACCAACATTCGCTCCAGTTGAAACTGAAGAAGGCAAAGATCTTGTTTTCAACGCAACTTTCGAAGTTTACCCAGAAGTTGAATTGAAAGGTCTTGAAAACATCACTGTTGAGAAACCAGCAGTAGAAGTAAAAGATGAAGACGTAGCTGAAATGCTTGAAACACTTCGCAAACAACAGTCTACTTGGGCTGAAGTTGATGAAGCAGTAAGCGCTGACAGCCGTGCAACAATCGATTTCGTAGGCTTCATCGACGGTGAAGAATTCGAAGGCGGTAAAGCAGAAGCATTCCCTCTAGAAATGGGCCAAGGTCGTATGATCCCTGGTTTCGAAGACGGACTCCTAGGTAAGAAAGCGGGCGAAGAATTCTCTATCGACGTAAACTTCCCAGAAGATTACCACGCTGAAAACCTAAAAGGTAAATCAGCTAAGTTCGACATCAAACTAAGCAAAGTTGAAACTCGTGAGCTTCCTGAGCTAACAGATGAGTTCGTTGCTAAGTTTGGCGTAAACGAAGGTGGCGTTGAAGCACTGAAAACTGAAGTACGTAAAAACATGGAACGTGAGCTTAAGCAAGCGGTTAAAGGCCGTATTAAAGAGCAAGCGATCAATGGTCTTGTTGAACAAAACGAGATGGACGTACCTTCTGCACTTATCGATCAAGAAATCGAAGTGCTACGTCAACAAGCGGCTCAACGTTTCGGTGGTAACCCTGAAGCTGCTGCTCAACTTCCACGTGAACTATTTGAAGAGCAAGCTGCTCGTCGCGTAAAAGTTGGTCTACTTCTAGGTGAAGTAATCAAGTCTGAAGAGCTAACAGCTGACGACGATCGCGTTAAAGCGCTAATCGAAGAAATGGCGACTGCTTACGAAGATCCATCAGAAGTGATCGCATACTACGAGCAAAACGAGCAGATGATGAACAACATCCGCAACGTAGCGCTAGAAGATCAAGCTATTGATGCAATCATTGCTAAAGCAAAAGTTTCTGATAAAGAAGTGAGCTTCAATGAGTTAATGAACCAGCAACAACCTGCTTAATCACTCAATTTATTAAGTGAAATCAGGTTTCGCTGAGTAGAATAGTTGACAGCGTTTCGACTCTTCTGCTAACAATGGCTCGATATGACACTCTAAAGTTTAGAGTGGATCATTCGGGCCATTTTATTTTTTAGCTTATTAGGCTATTTATTTTGGCTTGCAGACCATTTATTGGGGTTTTCAAACTATCTAAAATGGTATTGGTAAGCATCTAGGTTTATGATTAACTCAGTTTTGTTTATTATTAGTAATCAATCATATTGGTAAACCTATCTACTACAGGGAAAGCGAAAATGAGCTACCAAGAAAATAATACAATGTCTCCAATTGTTGATGCGCTTGTGCCAATGGTGGTAGAGCAAACTTCTCGTGGTGAGCGTTCTTACGATATCTATTCTCGCCTACTAAAAGAACGTATTATCTTTTTAACCGGACAAGTTGAAGATCACATGGCAAACCTTGTGGTCGCACAATTATTATTCTTAGAATCTGAAAGCCCAGATAAAGATATTTTCTTATACATCAACTCACCTGGCGGTTCTGTGACTGCAGGGATGTCGATTTACGATACGATGCAATTTATTAAGCCAAACGTAAGTACGGTATGTATGGGGCAAGCTTGCTCTATGGGTGCATTTTTACTTGCTGGTGGCGAAAAAGGTAAGCGTTTCTGCCTACCGAATTCTCGCGTGATGATTCACCAACCATTAGGTGGTTTCCAAGGTCAGGCTTCTGATATTCAAATTCATGCGCAAGAAATTTTAACGATTAAGCAACGTTTGAATAATCTATTAGCAGAACATACTGGCCAACCGCTTGAAATTATTGAGCGTGATACTGACCGTGATAACTTCATGTCAGCTCAACAATCAGTGGATTACGGCTTGGTTGATGCAGTATTGGAAAAACGCCCAGCATAAATGAACAATCCTCATTTTATTGAGTGAAAGATCGAAGCAATTAATACGGTCTTGTTCACTAAATAGAGTGAGGTTTATTGGTCTCAACCTAGTACATTGTCTTTTATCAATAAGGCATTGTGAGTCAAATTGTTGTAGACTGAACAGAAGAATTAAAGGCTAAGAGGTTAGCGAATGACAGATAAAAGCAAAGAGGGTGGTAGTACTAAACTGCTGTATTGCTCTTTCTGCGGTAAAAGCCAGCACGAGGTTCGCAAGCTGATCGCAGGTCCTTCGGTTTACGTATGTGATGAATGTGTCGATTTATGTAACGACATCATACGTGAAGAAGTGAAAGACGTAGTTCCAAAGAAAGAGTCGGAAGCGCTTCCGACCCCTAAAGAAATTCGTGCACACTTAGATGACTATGTTATCGGTCAAGACTATGCCAAGAAAGTGCTGTCTGTTGCGGTTTACAACCACTATAAGCGTTTACGTAATGGTGATAAGACCAAAGACGGCGTTGAACTAGGTAAAAGTAATATCTTGCTTATCGGTCCAACCGGTAGTGGTAAAACTTTGCTAGCTGAGACTTTGGCTCGTTTTCTTGATGTACCGTTCACTATGGCAGATGCGACTACGTTAACCGAAGCAGGTTACGTAGGTGAAGATGTAGAAAACATCATTCAAAAGCTGCTGCAAAAATGTGATTACGACGTTGCGAAAGCAGAGCGTGGTATCGTGTATATCGATGAGATTGATAAAATTTCTCGTAAAGCGGAAAACCCATCGATCACTCGTGATGTATCGGGTGAAGGTGTGCAGCAAGCATTGTTAAAACTAGTTGAAGGTACCGTTGCGTCGGTTCCACCACAAGGTGGTCGTAAGCATCCTCAACAAGAGTTTTTACAAGTTGATACGTCTAAGATCCTATTCATCTGTGGTGGCGCATTTGCTGGCCTAGATAAAGTGATTGAACAACGTGTTGCTGTTGGTACTGGTATTGGTTTCGGCGCAGAAGTGCGCAGTAAAGATGAAGCGAAAAGTGCAGGTGAGTTATTCAAACAAGTTGAACCAGAAGATTTGGTGAAATATGGTTTGATCCCTGAGTTTATTGGCCGTCTACCAGTGACCACTACCTTGACCGAACTTGATGAAGAAGCGTTGATTCAGATCCTTTGTGAACCGAAAAACGCACTGACTAAGCAATACGGTGCCTTATTCGATTTAGAAGGTGCTGAGCTTGAGTTCCGTGAAGATGCGCTTCAAGCGATTGCTAAAAAAGCAATGGAGCGTAAAACCGGTGCTCGTGGTCTACGTTCTATTTTGGAGTCGGTTCTGCTAGAAACCATGTATGAGTTACCTTCTAATAAAGAAGTGACTAAAGTGGTGATTGATGAATCTGTAATCAAAGGCGAATCTGAGCCGTTATTGATTTATCAAAATGCTGAAAACCAGCTCGCTAGCTCCGAATAATTCGAGTTATCACCAAAATATGAATTTAAAGGAGGCTTTGTGCCTCCTTTTTTTGTTTTGTTATTGAAACTAGCAAGATAGCCCCCATATACTTTTCAATGAATGTGCAAACGGAATAGAGAGAATAATATGAACTTGGAGCGTTCCGAGCGTATCGAGATTCCCGTATTACCCCTACGTGATGTTGTGGTTTACCCACACATGGTCATTCCACTTTTTGTTGGCCGTGAAAAGTCGATTCAATGTTTAGAGACCGCAATGGATACCAACAAGCAAGTTTTGTTGGTGGCTCAAAAAGATGCGGAAACCGATGAACCCAACATCGATGACTTGTTTTCAACAGGTACAGTTGCCACTATCTTGCAGTTATTGAAATTGCCTGATGGTACGGTAAAAGTATTGGTTGAAGGGCAGCAGCGTGCCAAAGTGCATGCTTTTTCTAATGAAGAATTCTTCACTGCCGATGCTGAATATTTAGCCACCCCTGAAATTGATGAGCGCGAACAAGAAGTCATTGTTCGTAGCGCAATTAATCAATTTGAAGGCTTTATCAAGCTAAATAAAAAGATCCCACCAGAGGTTCTGACTTCGCTTAATGGTATTGATGAAGCTGCGCGCCTTGCAGATACCATCGCCGCTCATATGCCATTAAAACTCAATGATAAACAACGTGTGCTTGAAATCACCGATGTCGTTGAACGCCTAGAGTTTTTAATGGGTATGATGGAGTCAGAAATTGACTTGTTACAAGTTGAAAAACGCATCCGCGGCCGTGTTAAAAAGCAGATGGAAAAATCCCAACGCGAGTACTATTTGAATGAGCAAATGAAAGCCATTCAAAAAGAACTTGGCGATATGGACGATGCTCCAGATGAATTCGAAGCTCTGCAAAAGAAAATCGAAGACGCGAAAATGCCAAAAGAAGCTCGCGAAAAAACCGAGCAAGAGCTACAAAAGTTGAAAATGATGTCGCCAATGTCGGCAGAAGCAACCGTGGTTCGTGGTTATATCGACTGGATGGTTGGTGTTCCTTGGGCGAAACGTTCTAAAGTGAAAAAGAATTTAGCGAAAGCTGAACAAGTGCTTAATGAAGACCACTATGGTCTAGAACGCGTGAAAGAACGTATTCTTGAGTACTTAGCGGTGCAAAACCGTATCAACAAGCTTAAAGGGCCAATTCTGTGCCTAGTTGGGCCTCCAGGTGTAGGTAAAACCTCCCTTGGGCGCTCAATTGCTGCCGCAACGGGTCGTAAATACACTCGTATGGCGTTGGGTGGCGTGCGTGATGAAGCGGAAATCCGTGGTCACCGCCGTACTTATATCGGTTCTATGCCAGGTAAATTGATCCAAAAAATGTCCAAAGTGGGCGTAAAAAACCCATTATTCCTATTGGATGAAATTGATAAAATGGCGTCAGATATGCGTGGTGATCCATCATCTGCATTGCTAGAAGTTCTTGACCCTGAGCAGAACAACTCATTTAACGATCATTACTTAGAAGTCGATTTCGACCTTTCTGATGTGATGTTTGTTGCGACGTCGAACTCAATGAACATTCCAGGTCCATTATTGGATCGAATGGAAGTGATTCGTTTGTCGGGCTATACCGAAGATGAAAAGCTCAACATTGCTAAAAGTCATTTAGTTGAAAAGCAAATTGAACGCAATGGTCTGAAGCCTCACGAAATTGTGATCGAAGACTCAGCGATTATCGGTATCATTCGCTACTACACACGTGAAGCTGGTGTACGTAGTCTTGAGCGAGAAATCTCGAAGATATGCCGTAAAGCGGTTAAAAATATCTTATTGAACAGCGAGCTAAAATCAGTAACCGTCACTATGGATAACTTGAAAGAGTATCTAGGGGTACAACGTTATGATTACGGTAAAGCGGATGAAAGCAACCGTATTGGTCAAGTGACGGGTCTTGCTTGGACTGAAGTGGGCGGTGACTTACTGACAATTGAAACACAATCCATGATTGGTAAGGGTAAATTAACTTATACTGGTTCACTGGGCGATGTGATGCAAGAGTCTATTCAGGCAGCCATGACGGTGGTTCGCTCTCGTGCAGAAAAACTGGGTATTAACCCTGATTTCTATGAAAAACGCGATATTCATGTTCACGTACCAGAAGGGGCGACACCGAAAGATGGTCCGAGTGCCGGTATCGCCATGTGTACTGCATTAGTCTCGAGCTTAACTGGTAATCCGGTACGTGCTGATGTAGCGATGACGGGTGAAATTACGCTACGAGGTGAAGTGCTTCCGATCGGTGGTTTGAAAGAAAAATTGTTGGCAGCACACCGTGGTGGAATCAAGACGGTCATTATTCCAAAAGAAAATGAACGCGACTTGGAAGATATTCCAGCCAATGTTATCGGTGATTTAAATGTTCGACCAGTACAATGGTTAGACGAAGTTTTACCGTTAGCTCTAGAAAATGACCCTACAGGTTGTGTGATTGAAGTCACAAACCAGTGATATTCAACAAATTTAGTTAAAAGATTGACGCTGACGAGACAGAAAATACTTGTCAGCGTTTTTTTTCAAGGCTAAGTTAAGTTTCGATAGACCTGAGCCAAGGGTTATTAGGGCGTAAGCCTTTTAAAAGCTGATTAAATAAAGGCCAGTCTAATTTTTATCTTTACTACAACGACAATTTTTATTGGAACGATTACTATTAACATTTATGTTGGTAGCTAAAAGGGGAACAACAAGTGAATAAAACTCAACTAGTAGAAAAAATTGCAGGCGACGCAGATATCTCTAAAGCAGCTGCAGGCCGTGCACTAGACGCATTTATCGAAACGGTAACTGAAACACTAAAATCAGAAGACCAAGTAGCCCTAGTTGGCTTCGGTACTTTTAGCGTTCGTACTCGTGCAGCTCGCACTGGCCGCAACCCTAAAACAGGAGATGTTATCCAAATTGCTGAAGCAAAAGTACCAGCATTCAAAGCAGGCAAAGCACTAAAAGACGCGTGTAACTAATTTGCCCCAATAAGTGTTTTCCCTTTTTGGCGAAAATTCTTGAGGTTTTTACGTCGAACCTCAATCTTTGTTTATCAAAAAGCGCATCTTACTGGTGCGCTTTTCTTTTTCTGATATCATCGACACATATTTTTATTCTATCAAGCATAGGGTCGTAAGACGCTGTAATTGGTAACCGACAGTATTTAGAGAGCAGTCAGACTATGATGGATCGACTACGCGAAGGCGTAAATGGTATAGCAGTTAAAATTATACTTGTTTTAATTATCCTTTCTTTTGTATTTGCTGGTGTGGGCAGCTACTTAGTAGGCGGTGGTAGCACTACTGCTGCAAAAGTTGGTAACACTACTATCGACCGTGGCGCATTTGAGCAAGCGTATCAAAATGAACGCAACCGCATGCAGTCACAAATGGGTGAGTATTTCTCGACTCTGATGGCTGATCAGCAATACGTACAAACTTTCCGTAAAAGCGTGCTTGATCGCATGATCAACGATGTACTGCTTGAGCAATATGCACAGTCTTTAGGTTTACGTGTTAGCGATGACCAAGTTAGCCAATTGATTTTGACCATGCCACAATTTCAAACTAATGGTCAGTTTGACCAAGAGATCTATGCGGCTACATTACGTCGCGCCGGTTTTAGTGCTGATAGCTTTGCGGAGTATTTACGTAAGGACCTACTGAAAAACCAAGTGATATCAGCGGTTCAAAATAGTGAATTCACACTGGACAATGAAGTTGAGCAGCAATCACAACTACTTACTCAAACGCGTGATATTCAAACTATCACTCTTAACGTAGGTGAATTTGCGAACAAAGCTCAAGTGACTGATGAAGAGCTGCAATCGTACTATAAAACGCATTCAGAGAACTTCGAGCGCCCTGAGCAGATGAAAGTGGCTTATGTTGAGCTTTCTGCAGAGCAGTTGAAAAAATCAATCCAAGTGACGGATGAAGATGCTCAAGCTTACTATCAAGAGCACCTAGATAAATACTCAACCAAAGAGCAGCGTAAAGTACGTCATATTTTAATTAAAGATGACCAAGGAAAAGCTGATGAAATCTTAGCGAAATTAAAAGCGGGTGAAGACTTTGCAACCGTCGCGCAAGAAAACTCTGAAGATGTTGGTAGCGCTAAACAAGGTGGCGATTTAGGTTGGATCGAAAAGGGTGTCATGGATCCTGCATTTGAAGACGCCGCGTTTGCCTTAGCTGCGAAAGGTGATATTTCTGAAGTTGTGAAATCAGATTTTGGTTACCACATCATTCAACTAGAAGATGAAAATGCACCAGAAGCTAAACCGTATTCAGAAGTCGTTGCTGATATTAAAGCAGAGTTACTTGATGAAAAAGCGGTTGACCAATTTTACAAACTTCAAACTGAGCTAGAATCGGTTGCTTTTGAATCTCCAGATTCATTAGACGAGTCAGCGAAGGTGATTGGTCAGAAGATCCAGACGACAGATTTTATTTCTCAAGCCGATGCACCTGAAGTATTAAAAGTACCTGCCGTTGCTCAAGCATTAGAAAGTGCTGATGTTAAGCAAGAAGGCATGAACTCTGAAGTGTTAGAGATTGCTCCTGAGCATGTCATTGTGGTGCGTGTTAATGAAGTTCGCGATGAAACATTATTGCCTCTTGAAGAAGTAAAAGACCAAGTGAACGCGCACTTGCTTGCAACCAAAGGCGAGCAGAATGCCCTTGATTTAGCTTCTAAAGTGGTGACATCACTACAAAAAGGCGATGACAGCGTGTTAGCTGACAATCAACTAAGTTTTGCTGATGAGCAGAATGTTGACCGTCGTTCACCATTGGCACAAAACGTATTTGCTCTGCCGCACCCTGAAGATGGCTCAGCGACATACGGCCAAACTAAAGATGAGCAAGGTAATATCGTTATTGTTAAGCTGAATAAAGTAACAACAGGCAGCGATGCTCAGTTTGAGCAACAAATTGGTTCTCAGTTACTACGTATGAATAACCAACAAGATTTAGAAGTGATTTTAAATTCATTGCGTCAATCAACATCAGTGGAATACCACGGTCTTGAGCAACAATAATCGATATTGATTAGTATCGAGTAATACATACAAAGGCTGCCTTAGGGTGGCCTTTTTACTTTTTGGGGTGTCATAGATAACTAACTCATTGACGTTTATGGCTCACTGAAATATGTAATTAATATGTTTGTGAGTAGTCTGCAATTTGGTGATGGCTCCCATGTCCATTTTTAAGACAAATCGACATAGTAATTTCATTTAGTCTTTTCCTTTTAGCGCTCGAAAAGGAGAGAAAAAATGATGTTATTACGTTTATGTCTAGTCATGTTGCTGTCGATTGGTAGTGTGTCCAATATGGCTTTTGCCAATACCGAAGCATCGCATGATGGCATTGAGATCACGGTCAATATCAATACCGCTAGTGCCGAAGAAATTGCCACTATGTTGAATGGTATTGGTGACAAAAAGGCACAAGATATTGTGGAATATCGTGAAGCCAATGGTAGTTTCAAATCGCTTGATGAGTTAACACAAGTAAAAGGAATCGGTGAGACCACAGTAGAAAAGAACAAACAGCGCATTTTGCTTTAGTCTTCTTACCGCTGAAGTAAAACTGAACTGTCGTCTGATTAGATTGATATCATTTGAACAGTTAAATATTTTAATCTTAAATTAAGAGCCTTTCACTGCGGTGTGAGGCTCTTTTATTTATTAGTCTCTAGTTGTTTAGGTTTTATGCTAACGGCAAGCACAACGCCGGATATTGCGCCAAATAGGTGAGCATCAATAGCAACTTTAGCGTCAATTAATGCTTCACTGCCCGTCGCTGAGCCGAACCATTGTTCCCAGAGGATTTTTGCAGTTAAACCGATTAACAGTAGCGCGTTGCTTTTTCGGCCCAATCGATATTCGACAAGTGCATAAAATGCAAATAAGCCGTGCAACACACCAGATAAACCAACGTATATTTGCATTGAGGTAAACAGAAGTAGACTACCTACGCTAAGACACAAGCCGATGAATACCAGTAAAAATTGTCGCGCTTCGATGTGAGCACGAAAAATAAAGCTGATAATCCATAAGCCCAATAGGTTCATCGAGAGGTGATAGAGATTGGTATGGGTTAAGTTTCCTGTTACGATCCGCCACCATTGACCCGTCATAATGGCGTTATGATCCCATTGCATCCACCCTTGCAAACTCGGTAGTTGGGATAGACCCATTAGTACGCTAATGCTGAAAAGTAAAAGGATCGCTCTCATTCCCATGTCTCGATATTGTTTACAATGTGGAAAGGCTAATAATGCCTGTATTTGTGATTGGATTAAACCAATAGATTGCTCGATACGAGTGGTGATCTTGCAGCATCCTAGCGAATCTAAAAGGCCAATGGGCACGGCAAAAATACTGCAATTAAGTTTGAGTCAATGTGATATCTGGGTTGGTGAAGACTTTTCGCAACACCCAGAGTTAAACGTCTTACTACAAGATGAGCAAACTGAGTCGCTAATTCTATACCCAAGCGACAATAGTCAATCATTGGAAAGCGTTGCTTTGAGATGTGATGAACTCTCTGCCGAGAATAAACGCTTATGCTTGATTTTACTGGATGGTACCTGGAAGAAAGCCTATAAAATGTGGCAGCTTTCGAGCAACTTACATTCACTGCCGTGTGTGTCGCTACCGAGTCACTTGCAAGGTAATTACCGCATCAGAAAGGCACCTACAGAGCAGCACCTCTCTACCGTTGAGGCTGGCTTTCATGCATTATCAGCTATCAAGCCGCAAGTTGATTTCTCACCATTAGTTACCGCATTTACCAATATGGTCGATTTTCAGATCTCCCAAATGCCAGAAGGGGTCTTTGAGCGTAATTACAACACTTAAACCATAACCCTAAGTTTAATAAGAATAATCTTAAAACGACACATGAGCCGAGAATAACTGCTGATGAACTTTTTGTGCATAGCCATCGGTCATTGCTGAAATATAGTCGGCTAAAATTCGGGTTCCACCTTGATGATCTTGTTCCGCTTCTTGCCATTTTTGTTTGGTCGCTTCCGGCAATAAGCGCATAGGATCGGCATTGAGCGCTTCAAATATATCCATGATGATTTGCTGCCCTTTATATTCAAATTGCTGAACTTCCGGCACATGAATCACATATTGATTTACAAAGCTTTTAAACACTTCTAATGCATAAGCCATCGGAGCGTCTAAATAAGCATTAATATTCAGTAATGGCTCATCAAAAGCGGTCTCTGAGTAAACTGGCTTTAGGGCGATACTTGTAAGTAGCGCATTTACAATGCCACCAATCGCATCCTTACGCTCATGATGTTTGCCTGAGAACAGTTTATCACTGAGGGTGTTGATGTTTTTCTCAAACCACTGATCACCGCACTCTGCAAGCTTGCTCGCCGCACCTTCTTGCCATTGTTTACGGTTAACCATGTTTAAAACAATCGCATCTTCTAAGTCATGAACGCCATACGCAATGTCGTCGGCTAATTCCATAATAGAGCAGTCTAATGATTTAAAACGCGTTTTGTAATGGCTATAGGGACTAGGTTCAGGTTGGCTACGTTTGGTGCTCAATAACACTTTGTCATGCTCAGATAATGGGGCCAGCACCCAATCTAAAAATGGACTATCAATATCGTAGATGCCTTTTGCCGGTAACCAGTCTTGCGCTTTAAGTTGCCTTGGAGTTGCCACATCTTTTGGTCGGTGATTGCTTTGTACTTGGCTTATCAGCGCGGGGTACTTCAATAAACCGAGCAGCGTTCGCCGAGCTAAATTCATACCGTGATGTTCAGTATAGGGCTCTAATTGAGTCATGATACGAAAGGTTTGCGCATTGCCTTCAAAGCCGCCGTGATTACGTAACATATAATTGAGCGCCACTTCGCCACCATGACCAAAAGGAGGATGGCCGATATCATGCGCCAAACATAAGGTTTCAATTAAGCTGGCCGGAGGCAGTAAGTCATTATATTCAGGCTGTTTTTGTTTAACCTGCTCGAGAATACCACTGCCAATTTGTGATACTTCAAGTGAGTGGGTTAAGCGAGTGCGGTAAAAATCATTTAAGCCAGTTCCATGAACTTGAGTTTTGGCTTGCAGGCGGCGAAATGCTGCAGAGTGCAATACTCGTGCACGATCTCGTTGGTAAACATCACGGTGATCATTACGTCTTAGCTTTTGCTCATTATTGATGCGAGCTTGCCATTCCTTTTGACTAATGGCAGAAATCATATTAATGGTTTTTTTTGACTTATCTTCCATGATCTTAACCTTACTTAACTGATTTCATCGAGCGTAAGCTGAAAGCTCGGTGCAAACACATCTAAGAAATAACGCATCTCAGGAGTCTCACGCTCTTTCAATGTGGTTTCTAAACGACTTTTTGCTTGCTCAAATTCATGGTTGCCTGCCGATAGTTCTTCTAAACATTTTAAATAAGCACATAAACTATCAGCTTGTTTTACCATAGCTTTATCGTCCGCATCAATTTCTTCGCTCATCAGGAAGGGTGCAAAATCTTGTTGAAATTCTTCCGGTAGCATAGAGACCAATTTTTTCTCTGCAGCGAGCTCAATTTTTTTGTATTCGTTAGCAATCGCTGGGTTGTAGTATTTAACTGGAGTCGGCAGATCGCCAGTGAGCACTTCACTGGTATCGTGATACATACCGAGTAATGCAATTCGCTCAGGGTTTACGTTACCGCCAAACTTTTTATTTTTAATGATCGCCAAGGCATGGCCAACGAATGCCACTTGAAGGCTATGCTCTGAAATATTTTCTGCTGAAATAGAACGCATTAAAGGCCAACGTTGGATCAGTTTCATGCGGGCAAGGTGAGCGAAAAAATGACTAGGTTGAGGTGCGGTCATGAGATACCTCCGAGAATAATGGGTTAATTAAGTTTGAATGCAAAACAGGCTTCCCATGGTGAGAAGCCTGCGTGTTAATTATTGAGAGTAGGTAGTTAAGAAACGTTCAAGTCGACCAATTGCCATTTCAAGATCTTCTACATGAGGCAAAGTAACAATTCGGAAGTGATCCGGTTGTTTCCAGTTAAATCCAGTGCCTTGTACTAACAACACTTTTTCTTGGACTAAAAAGTCGAGTACAAATTTCGCATCATCTTTAATGTTGAATTTCTTTACATCAATTTTCGGGAAAAGGTACATGGCGCCTTTAGGTTTCACACAAGTGATCCCCGGGATTTGCGTGAGTAATTCATAAGCGCGGTTACGCTGCTCTAATAAGCGGCCACCTGGCAAAATAAGCTCATTGATACTTTGGTAGCCACCAAGTGCCGTTTGGATAGCATGTTGCATTGGTACATTGGCACACAAACGCATAGATGCCAGCATATCTAAGCCATCGATATAACCTTTGGCAAGATGTTTCGGACCGGTTAAGAACATCCAACCGCCACGAAAACCACACACACGGTAGGCTTTCGATAAACCATTAAAGGTGGCCATTAATACATCGTCGGCAAGCGTGGCAATCGAAGTGTGGATTGCGCCATCGTAGAGCACTTTGTCGTAAATCTCATCGGCAAAAATGATCAGGTTATGCTGACGGGCAATTTCAACCACTTCCAACAAGAAATCTCGGCTATACACCGCACCGGTTGGGTTGTTTGGGTTAATCAGCACAATACCGCGCGTTTGCGGGGTGATTTTGCTTTTGATGTCATCAAGATCAGGGTACCAATCTGATGATTCATCACAAATATAGTGAACAGGGTTACCGCCGGCCAGGGATGC
This sequence comes from Vibrio litoralis DSM 17657, assembly GCF_000426765.1. Lineage (GTDB taxonomy): Bacteria > Pseudomonadota > Gammaproteobacteria > Enterobacterales > Vibrionaceae > Vibrio > Vibrio litoralis. The sequence goes on from NZ_KE384566.1 coordinate 390,927, forward strand.
CGCCGCAGTCCAAAGTGGGTAGTCCGGCGCTGGGATTAAAATTTCATCGCCATTATTAAGCAAAGCCTGCATCGACATCACGATAAGCTCAGATGCACCGTTACCGATATAAACATCTTCAACTTCTAGCTCACGTAAGCCTAGTTTTTGATAGTGCTGCACGACCGCTTTACGAGCAGAATAAATCCCTTTCGAATCACAATAGCCTTGTGACGTCGGTAGGTTACGAATTACATCAACAAGGATCTCATCAGGGGCGTCAAAACCAAATGGGGCAGGGTTACCAATATTCAGTTTTAAAATCTTTTGCCCTTCCTCTTCCATGCGTTTGGCATGTTTTAGGATTGGCCCTCGAATGTCGTAACAGACATTATCGAGTTTTGATGACATCTCGATGTTGTTCATAGCCTTATACCCGTTTATTAATATGTTAGTGACCCATCAAGTTACACTATTTTTTCAGGGCAAACCATATCCAGAGCGACTGTAAACAGTATATTTGTGCGAGTTTGATGGTTATTGAATAAAAAGTATCTGTTTCCTTTCTAAGAATGACCAACTTTCACAATTATCACGATGAGATATGCCGAGTTTTCTTCAATGGTGACATGCCGTCGATTATTTAACGATAAACCTAGAGAGAAAGTCGCTTACTGCTTGATTTGCATCAATTGAAGCCATAGAGTATGCGGCAAAATATAAGATAATAATCAGTCATAAAGCTATACTTAAGCGTTAAGGCTGTAGAAATCAAAATGAGAGGTCGACTTGTCTGAATTACCCCAAGTGATTGAGCTAATAATTGAACGAATTAGACGTGGGCAAGTTTCGAGTGAAAACCGTATCTCTGAAGTAGTTAACCTACCCGAAGATTTTAGTGCTATCGACTGGCTAGAAGGGCAATCTCTGTATCCTCGCTTTTATTGGCAGTCTCGTGATGAGCGTGAAGAAGTTATTGCTTTAGAACAAGTGAATAGTTTTACCAACCCACTAGATGCTTACTCCATTCTTGCTGAGCAGCAAAGAGTGTGGGGTGGTAAAGCCTTCGATAGCGAGCATTCCAACACGCCTGAGCTTACCAGCTACTTTTTCTTACCTAGAATCGAATTCATTCGTCAAGATGAACAATGGACACTCAATGCCAACATTGGTCCAGAGGTTGAATTGACGATTGATGCTTTGCTGCAATTAAAAGCAGACTACCAACCGATAGAAGTTCTTGTGCCTCAATCAAGCCAAGTTTACTTTTCACCGCAATTTGATGAGTGGAAACACATTTTAAGTAAGGCATTAACCGCGATTGAAAATCGAGAATTCGAAAAAGTGGTGTTAGCTAGAAAAACCTTGGTTGAATTACCTAAACCAATTAGCGCCGCTCAATTACTAAAGTCGAGTCGTGAGCAGAATCATAATAGTTTTCATTTTTTAGTCTCACTAGAGCCTAATCGCAGTTTTGTGGGTTCGACGCCGGAACGTTTGTATCGCCGCTCGGGAGATCAGGTAGAGACCGAGGCTTTAGCGGGCACGATTGGTCGTAATGATGATCCTGTTGAAGATAAAAAGTTGTCTGATTGGTTGATGAACGATGATAAAAATCAGCGTGAAAACCAAATAGTCGTTAATGATATTATTGAACGTTTAGGTCCCTATACCGAAAATATTGCGGTGCATCCTGAAGTGCAATTAATTCAACTGCGTAGGGTTCAGCATTTGAAACGTCATATTAATGGGCGCTTATCTGCAGAAGTAAAAGGGGTGCAGTTGTTATCCGCTTTACAACCGACTGCTGCTATTGCTGGCTTGCCACGTGAAGCATCCCTCAATTTTATTCGTATGAATGAGCCTTTTACTCGTGGTTGGTATAGCGGTTCGTTAGGTTATTTTGGTCATCACCAAGCAGAGTTTTGTGTTTCTATTCGTAGTGCTTCATTAGTCGATAACACAGTCAAACTTTATGCGGGTGCGGGCATTGTTCCAGGATCGGAAGCGGAATTTGAATGGCAAGAATTGAACCGCAAAACCGCCACATTATTAAACTTGATTACCGACTATCCGATTGAAAATGAACGTGGTGAAAGTGTATGAGCCAAGCTGGATTAAATCGAATTTGGGCGCAGGCTATTTTAGAAACCCTAGCTCAATCTGGTGTGAAACATATATGCATCGCGCCGGGCTCTCGTTCAACCCCTTTAAGCCTTGAAGCATTAGAACTTGCACAACGCTCAAAACTCACTGTACATACCCATTTTGATGAGCGTGGTTTAGGTTTCTTAGCACTAGGGATTGCCAAGGCGACTCAAGATCCAGTGGCGGTGATAGTGACATCAGGCACGGCGGTGGCGAACTTATTGCCAAGCGTAGCGGAGTCTGGTTTAACCGGCGAAAAACTTATTCTGTTAACTTCTGATCGTCCGCAGAGTTTAATCGGTGTCGGTGCAAACCAAGCAATTGTGCAAAAAGGGATCTTTTCTTCGCATGTGAGAAAAAGCGTTGAACTTACTAGTCCGAGCAGAGATCCAAATCAGCCTACGCCACAGCAATTGCTTCAAGCGCTGAGCGATATTAATCATGCTTTAGCTTATCAACATACTGTATCTGGCTCGTTGCATATTAACTGCCCATATCCAGAGCCTTTGTATATTCAAAGCGAGCAAGAAAAACAGCAATACCAGCCAGATTTAGTACAAGCGATGGCCGCGCAGAGCCATTATTTAGAGCTGGCTAAATTGTATCCAAGTTACAGTGTCCCTGAATTGACCAACGGTACTCAACAAGCGATCATCAATCAGCTTCCTCACTTCAAAGGGATTATCTTGATTGGTAAAATGCCGTTGGATGAAGCGCAAAAAGTCTCACAGTGGGCGAAAACATTAGGTTGGCCTGTTTTTGCTGATCCTCAATCTGGTGTCAGCAGCGAATGGGCGCATTATGATTTATGGCTGCAACAACCGGTTTATTTTGAACAACTCTTGCAAGCCGATTGTATTTTGCAGTTTGGCGCGCGTTTTGTGTCTAAGCGTATTGGGCAATTTATAAAACAAGCCGTCACAGATCATCAATGTCATTACTGGGTCTTTGAACCAAACATTAGCGTGTTTAACCCAGACCGACTACCACAACAAAGAACCGTGGCGGCGATAGGTGATTGTGTGGCGATGCTTGACAATGCTTTGTCCGCTTCGGTTAACCAAATAATGGGGCTTAACCCTATGTCGGGGTGGGCAGATAAGCTACAACAGGCCAAAGTGCTGGTTGAGCAAGCCGCAGCTGATATTCAACAAAGTCACCCGTTAACCGAATGCCAATTGGCGCTGAATTTAGCTCAATTGACTTCACTGCTACCTAGTGCCGAACTCTTTATTGGTAACAGTTTAATTGTGCGTTTAGCGGATATGCTATCGACTATTGAATCTACTCAGGTTTATAGCAATCGAGGCGCATCAGGTATTGATGGTTTGGTGGCAACGGCGACTGGTGTTCAGCGTGCGAAAAATATCCCACTATTCACTCTGCTAGGCGATACGTCATTACTCTACGATTTAAATTCATTAGCATTATTGACCGCGGTATCTCAACCTCATGTGGTACTTGTAACTAATAATGATGGCGGGGCGATTTTTGATCTCTTGCCAGTACCTACTGTGCAGAAACAATATTTATACCAAATGCCTCATGGCTATCAATTTGCACATGCAGCACATCAGTTTAAACTTAATTATACTGCGCCTGATTCATGGTCGGCTTTACTTGAGACCGTGCAGCAATACCGCGCTAAGTTTGAACAAGGTGAGACTCGCTCAGCATTATTAGTTGAAGTGGTAACGCGGCCCGAACAAGCTTCACAGCAGATAAAATCTATCGTATCGAAAATGACCGAATTATTTAACACTATCGAACAGGCGGGAAAATCTCATGCTTTATAGTCATATCATCGACAATCAAGAAGGGAGTGGAATTGAAAAACAGCAAGCGATCCCTGTTTTTTTGCATGGCTTTTTAGGGTCTAGCCGAGATTGGGATGGTTGTTTATCTCACTTGAATGTTTCTCATGCGATTCGTGTCGATTTGCCATGCCATGGTTTGAGTAAATATTGTGAAGTGGAAGATTTTCAACAAGCTTGTCACCAAGTCCAACTAACGGTCCTTGCCAAGCTGAAAAAAGAAAATATGGATGCGTCAACGCCACTGGTTTTGGTCGGCTATTCATTAGGTGCACGTATTGCAATGTACGGCTTAGCAGAAAAGTGCTTTGAAGGGCTCAATATTCAAGGTGCAATTCTTGAAGGCGGTAATTTTGGTCTGCAGACTGAAGAAGAGAAAGTACTACGCTGGGAAAATGATAAGCATTGGTCAAAACGTTTTGCAACAGAAGCGATTGATTATGTGCTGTTTGATTGGTATCACCAGGGCGTGTTTGCGTCTTTGAATCCTGATCAACGAGAAGAATTAGTTGAATTGCGTAGTGATAATCTAGGCTCTCAATTAGGTTGCATGTTGCGTGCTACGTCATTATCAAAACAGCCTTATCTTTTAGATACCTTAAAGCAACTCACCATCCCGCTGCTGTATATTTGCGGTGAGCAAGACCAAAAATTTAAAACACTGGCAGAGCAAAGTGGCTTGCAATTTAAAGCGGTCCCACAAGCAGGTCATAATGTTCATCATGAAAAACCAGCTGAATTTGCGGCATTAATATCAGATTTTATTAACCAACTAAAGTAACTCTCTATGTCTATTGCTAAACCTCAAACTCGTACAGCGAAACTGTATCGCTATAATTTACCAATGGACAGTGGCGTGATCGTACGTGATCAACGCTTATTACAAAGAGAAGGTTACATTGTCGAGCTTACCCAAGGCGACAAAATGACCTATGGTGAATGTGCGCCGCTGCCGGGTTTTAGCCTAGAAAGCTTACAACAAGTTGAGTCTGAGCTAATTGAAGCACTGCAAGCTTGGCAGCACAGCGGTGAATGGCGTGATTGGGATACCATGAGCCCAAGCGTTGCTTTTGCGCTATCGATGGCACAATGCGAGCTTGACGGTTTACTTCCTCAGCAGGGAGAATACCGCGCCGCACCTTTATGTATTGGCGATCCTGACGAATTAATCCCAGTGTTTGAAAGCATGGCGAAAGATGGCCGTCAAAAAGTCGCTAAAGTAAAAGTGGGTTTATATGAGCCAATTCGCGACGGTATGTTAGTCAATTTGTTTTTAGAATCGATCCCTGACTTACAACTACGTCTTGATGCAAATCGTAGTTGGACTTTAGATAAAGCCCTTAAGTTTGCACAATACGTGTCCCCTGAATATCGTGAACGTATTACTTTCCTCGAAGAACCGTGTAAAACCCCTGAATTAAGTCGAGACTTTGCCCAGCAAACCGATATCAACATTGCGTGGGATGAAACGCTGCAACAAGTGGATTTCAATGATTTCGAGTTACCTTCTTTGCTCGGCAATCATGTTGAAGCGATTGTAATTAAACCTACCTTGATTGGCTCTGTAGAACGTTGCTTGTCTTTGATTGATTTTGCGCAGCAGAATGGATTACAAGCGGTGATCAGTTCGAGTATCGAATCGACGATTGGCTTAACTCAATTGGCAAGATTGTCGGCTTGGAAAACGCCACAGCAGACACCAGGCTTAGACACCTTGCAGCTTTTTCAAACCCAACTAGAAATCACTTGGCCAAATAGCAAACTGCCGGTTTCAGCGTTAACTGAACAGACCCTAATTAAGCAGTTTGTTGACTAGACAAATAGCCAAAGTAATTGGAGTTGCAATGAGGCGACAAGTGAATGAGGCCCCATGAGTTTAGCTTGCCTAAATGATTGGGGTGAATGAACGCCGACAACAAAGTTGCAGTTTCAAGTACGACGGATATAACCGAAAGGCAGTAATGTGGATTTAATACAGCAATGGTGTGTAGAACATGCCGAAAAGACGGCGTTAATTACCCCTACGAATTCTTATTCTTGGCAGCAGCTAGATGAAGAAATCTCGCAGTTGAGTTTGCAGTTAAAAGCTCAAGGGGTGAGTAATGGTCATATCATTGCTGTGATCAGTAAAAATGAACCCGAGGCGGTTTTTTTGTACTTGGCTGCGTTAAGGATTGGCGCTTTATGTGCTTTAATGCCACCTCAGCCGATGGTGGCGATAAAACAAAAGCTCAATATCATTCAAGCCAAATTTGTCTGGGTGTCTAAAGCTATTGATTCACTTGATGAGAATGAACTTAGCCTTCCTAGTCTATCGTTTACTTTAGGTAAATCGTCGTCATTAATTCACGTTTCCATAGACACCGCTTCAATAGATACTGCTCAACCTTATCACTTTAACTCGCAACAATTTGCCAGCATCGTTTTTACTTCGGGCTCCACAGGTACGCCAAAGGCAGTGGTACATGCGGTAAAACATCATATCGCTAGCGCACAAGGCCTTACCCAACAGTTTTTGTTTGAAGCGCATGATTCTTGGTTGCTGAGCTTACCTATCTACCATGTATCAGGGTTGTCGATTATTTGGCGTTGGCTGGCTAAAGGAGCCAAGTTAGTCATTGGCAGCGGTGATTTACAATCGGATATTCAGAAGGTGACTCATGCTTCACTCGTTCCCATTCAATTACAGCGTTTGCTCGATTCAGGCCAACCTATTTCACTAAAACGAGTTTTACTCGGCGGCTCTCATATTCCACTATCGCTTACCGAAAGAGCAAGTAAGCAGGGGATAGAATGTTGGCTAGGTTATGGCATGACTGAAACCGCTTCTACCGTGATTGCTAAACAAGTGGATGCGAATCCAACCGCTGGCGCGTTATTACCTTTCCGAAAAATTAAACTACAAGATGGACGGATTTATGTGGCAGGGGAAACCTTAGCCGCAGGCTATTTATTCCAAGGGCAGCTTACGCCACTCGTGACTGATGAGCAGCCTTGGTTTGATACCAAAGATCTTGGGCAATGCTATCGACAAGCAGGCAAGCCAGATGAATACATTATTTTAGGGCGTGCCGATAACCAGTTTATTTCTGGCGGTGAGAATATTCATTGCGAAGAAATCGAGGCGGTATTAATTCGACATCCCGATATAAAACAAGCTTTGATCATTCCTGTTGAAGATAAGCAATATGGCCACAGACCCGTGGCGTTTATTGATACGGAAACGTTGCAAGATCCTAAGGTTTATCAAGCGTACTTGTTACCTCATTTAGATAAATTTAAGTGCCCAGATGCGTATTATTTATTGCCAGTACACTTAATGAATTCTGGTATTAAAATTTCACGTCAAGAGCTGAAAAAGTACTATCAACAAGTTATCGCGTCATAAGTGTCTAGGGTAGTGAACGTGGCTATAGCGACAGTAGCTATAGTGAGAATAGTTATTTAATAGCACTAAACAGAATTTATTGATTGAGTGAAAACCCTGCATACTTATTTCATCGTTAACGTATTTAAGGATGAATATGATGAAGTTACTTGTCGTTGCAGCAGTGGTTGCTTTAGTTGGTGTGTCGATTATTTCGAGTGGCTTGGTGTCGGCTTTGGCAGAGTTAGGCGCTTTTGCCGTGGTGATCGCTTGGGTTATAAAAAGTAAGCAAGCGGTAAAAAGAAAAGAGGCCCATATCGAGCCTCATGTATAATCAACAATGTATTCCAGCCTATTGAATATGACTCATGATGTAAGTCAGTGAGCTTATCGAGATAATCGCCCACAATGCCACGCCAAAGATCATGGGTTTAGGTCCAGTTTCTTTAAGCTTTCCAACTGAGATACCACAACCAATTAAGAATAAGCACAGCACCAGAGTTTGCTTGGCTATACTGTAGATACCGTGATAAACGGTTAAGAATTGTGGTACTTGGTCACAAAATACTATCGCTGCGCAATAAAAAATAATAAAGAAAGGAATAGTGATTTTTTTGCTTTCGCTTTTAAACATCATGGCGCTAAGGAAAGCGACCGGCACAATCCATAATGCGCGTGCCAATTTCAAAGTGGTGGCAATTTGCAATGACTGCTCACCATAAGCTTGCGCGGCACCAACTACAGATGATGTGTCATGAATCGCAATAGCAGCCCAAGTGCCAAATTGTACTTGGCTCATACCTAAAGCATGGCCGACCACAGGAAATAAGAATAGCGCTACAGAGTTAAGAACAAACACCACCGCTAATGCTATACCGATCGGCTGATCTTTTGCATTAATTGCTGGAGCCACTGCTGCAATTGCACTGCCCCCACAAATAGCCGTTCCTGAAGCAATTAAATGCCCAGTTTCTCTATCCAGTTTCATTTTTTTCGCTAGTAGTGTACCGATAAATAAAGTACAGAAAATACTGGTGACAATAATGCCAAAGCCTTGTTCTGTGGCATGAATCGCTTGGTCAATATTGATCCCAAAACCTAAACCGACAATGGAATAAGCTAATAGCTTTTTAGTGATTTTGGTGACAGGAATAGTGTGAGGAACAAAACCAAAGCTTGTTAATAAGAAGCCAAGAGTCAGTGCAATCGGAGAGCTTATCCAAGGTGTAAAACAAGCCAAAGCAGCAAGGGCGAACAAACCGTAATTGCGAATATAAGAGCGCATATCAAACCTAAAGCGTGTAAAAATAAGGCCAAGGATACCTGAAAGTAGTAGTTAATTAAGTCTTAATCTTTTAAACGCATTGTTTAGTATTTATTAACGATTTCGAGTTAGGTTATATATCAATTAGTTTGCTTAGAGATTAGGCAGATTTTTAAAATACTTGGTCAAATAGCCAATCATAGCTAAGTTTAGTAGCCCTAGTAATATAAAGAAATGAGGGATAGTCATGCTAATAATGCTCAAACAGACAATTCCCATAATGGCGCTGCCAACCATAAATAGCGCATTGAAAATATTATTAGCTGCAATCATTTGAGCGCGCGTCTGCTCATTGGCTAAGGTTTGCACCAAGGTATACAAAGGAACAATAAATAAGCCGCCACAAATCCCAAGTGCTAATAAAGCAATAAAAACAGGGTATAAATGGCTAGAAGTAAAAAGCGTTGTGATGGTAATTAACGTTTCAGCATGTTTAGGTGTTGCCAGTCCGAGTAGTAGGCTGCACGCGGTAATGCCAAAGCCGCCAAACAGCATTAAATTCAAATTGATTTTTTGATGGGATAGTTTGGCACACAGCAATGATCCCACCGCAATACCGACCGAAAATAATGCCAATAAAAAAGACACACTGGTGGAGTCGCCATTTAAATAGTGCTTAGTGAAATTTGGAAATTGGGTTAGATAACTCGCGCCTAGAAACCAAAACCAACTGATCGCGATAATGGCGGCATAAATGGTTTTATGCTCCTTTACCAGTACAAATGTCTGCTTAGTATGCTGTACGGGCTTCCACTCAAACCTGGCCGCTGCAATTTTAGCTTCAGCTTTGGGAATAAATAAGCTAGAGAGTAGACCAAATAGGGCAAACGAGACTACCGCTATTGCCGTAACCGAGTAAGCTGAAGGCGCTGCCACAATAAAACCAGCACCTATTGTGCCGAATAAAATCGCCAGAAAGGTGCCAGTTTCGACCCAAGCATTGCCTTTGAGGAGTTCTTGCGGCTTTAAGTGTTGAGGTAAGAGGGCGTATTTCACCGGACCAAAAAACGCCGATTGTGCCCCCATAAGAAACAATAAAAACAGTAATGCAATGTAACTTTGAGTAAGAAAGCTAATCGCGCCAAGCAGCATAATCACCACTTCAGCCAGTTTAACCATACGAATTAATGTCGACTTTTCACACTGATCGGTTAACACTCCGGCACTTGCCGAAAAAAGGAAGAACGGTAAGATAAACAGACCCGCAGCGAGGTTAATAAATAAGGTGCTCGACATAGGTAGATCATCGACACTGGCAAAGGCAACAAAAAGCAGTAGAGCATTTTTATAAATATTATCGTTAAAAGCACCTAAAAACTGAGTGACAAAATAAGGAAAGAAACGCCTTGAAAGAAAGATCGGTACTGGTTGATTATTCATTGTTATCCTTGAAACAGTGCGTAAAGCTCGAGGGCCTGTGACCTTTGGTGATGAGTTTACCTTGTTAGTAGCTTCAATATGCTTTATTCGAGTTATCGTTACAACTAGATTATAACTTCTAGTTATCCGAAATTGAGGTGACTTATTGCATAGCTTCTAACCAGTTGCAATATTCTGAAACATAGCAGTAGTGTACACCCTGCGTATTACCGCTATGATGAATTCAGTTTTACTTATTAATATAAAAGGGATCGTATGAATCGACTTTTTGTCATGGTGGCCTTGATCATGGTATCAATGGTTACTGCTCCAATCGCTGAAGCAAAACGCTTTGGTGGTGGTAAGTCTTTCGGTAAAAGTTTTAAAACTGCACCAGCACCAAAACAGAACGTGCAAAACACTAACACGTTAAATAAAAAGCCGGATGCAACCAATACTCGTCGTGGTGGCATGATGGGCGGTATGCTTGGTGGTTTATTGGCTGGTGGTTTACTTGCCTCTTTATTTATGGGCGGCGGTTTTGAAGGTATCCAATTCTTCGATATCTTAATTCTTGGCCTGATCGCTTTTGTCGCATTCAAATTTTTACGCGGCATGATGGGGGCAAAACAAGGCTCGATGAATCGAGGGCCTCAAGCTGCTTATTCTGGTGCGATGAATCGTCAGCAATTCGAGCAACCTAATGTACAAAATTTTGAACAACCTCAATCTTCAGGTGGTTTTGGGGCAACAGGGCAGTCTGATGTTCCTCATAACTTCCCTCCAGGTTTCGATCGTGTAGCATTTGTGGAAGGTTCTCGTGAGCATTACCGCACACTGCAAGGTGCTTGGAACTTTAATCAATTAGATAAGATTGAAGAGTATGTTACTCCAAGTTTGTTCGAAGAGCTAAAGGCGGAGCGAGCACAACTTCAAGGAGATCAACATACTGACGTCATGTACGTTGATGCAGAGATTGTTCGTGGTGAGTACGATGCTTCAAAAGCACAACTAAGTATTCAATTCACTGGTCGTTACCGTGATGCAGTAGAAGGCATTGAAGAAGACATCGATGAAGTTTGGCACTTAGAGCGTGACTTAATCGCTAACAATGCACCTTGGTTGATTGTCGGGATTCAAACCAACTCGTAATCTAACCCAGCAAAGTAATATGAGAGAGCCGATGAAGAAATTCGTTGGCTCTTTTTGTTTAAACTCTACGGTGAGATTTGAACGGTAAATTGGGTATTCCACATGTCAGATATGGATTGTATGGCTTGAATGACCGCATGATGATCCACGCTTAAAAAAGATAAATAAAATGTCTCTGCTTTTTGGGTGCATTGGGTTAATCCCTTAAGCTCGTCTATCCGTTGAAAGAAAACTTCTTCATCAGTAAGACACCTAAAAATTGGTTTATCCAGCCTAATGAGAATCTCCATCATTTCGTCTCCAACAATAAATTCATAATCCTCGTGTGAGTTTAGCTTAGGTTAATTTCATTTAGATTGGATAAAAAAATCCCCGCTGATTTCCATCAACGGGGATTGTTCGTTTTGGTTCACAGCGTAGCTTATTGAGCTTGTGCTGCTTGATCCGCTTGAATTGCTGTTAGTGCAATTGTGTAAACGATATCGTCTACTAGAGCACCACGAGACAAGTCATTAACAGGCTTACGCATGCCTTGAAGCATTGGACCGATAGATACTAGGTCAGCAGAACGCTGTACCGCTTTGTAAGTTGTGTTACCCGTGTTTAGGTCTGGGAATACAAATACGGTTGCTTTACCTGCTACAGGAGAGTTAGGGGCTTTAGAAGCAGCAACGTTTTCCATGATAGCAGCATCGTACTGTAGAGGACCGTCGATAACGAGATCAGGACGTTTCTCTTGAGCGATCTTAGTCGCTTCACGTACTTTATCTACGTCTGCACCTTTACCAGATGTACCGGTAGAGTAAGAGATCATCGCAACGCGTGGGTCAATACCAAATGCTTTAGCTGAGTCAGCTGACTGAATTGCGATTTCTGCTAGTTGCTCTGCATTTGGATCTGGGTTGATCGCACAGTCACCGTAAACCAATACTTGGTCAGGCAATAGCATGAAGAATACTGATGATACTATTGACGCACCCGGTGCAGTTTTGATGATTTGGAACGGAGGAACGATAGTATTAGCCGTAGTGTGAACCGCGCCCGATACTAGACCGTCAACTTCTCCAGCTTCTAACATCATAGTGCCTAGGAATACTGAATCTTCCAGTTTCTCACGAGCCACAACTTCAGTCATGCCTTTCGCACCACGTAGTTCGACTAGACGCGCTACGTAGTTTTCACGAACTTCATCAGAGTTGATGATGGTTACACCAGCGCCAAGTTCAACACCTTGTTGGGCTGCAACGCGTTTGATCTCATCAGGATTACCTAGAAGTACACATTCTGCAATGCCGCGCTCAGCACAGATTGCTGCCGCTTTAACAGTACGTGGTTCATCACCTTCAGGAAGTACGATACGTTTGCCAGCACGACGAGCAAATTCAGTTAACTGGTAACGGAATGCTGGTGGGCTTAAGCGACGAATACCTTGAGTACCTTCAGATAGAGAGTCAATCCAAGGACCATCAATGTGGCTTGCCACGTGGTCATTGATGAATTCGATACGCTCTTTATCATCAGCCGGAACTTCTAGGCTAAAGCTTTGTAGGTTTAATGACGTTTGCCATGTGTTACCTTGCGCTTTGAAGATTGGTAGACCAGCGTCAAATGCAGGCTTACATAAATCAGCAATAGAAGCAGGGATGTCGTAACCACCAGTTAGCAAGATCGCACCGATTTCTACGCCATTCATTGAAGCTAGGGCAGCCGCAACGATAACATCTGGACGGTCAGCTGAAGTGACAAGTAATGAACCTGGCTTAAAGTGCTCAATCATATTTGGTAGAGAGCGTGCACAGAAAGTGATGCTCTTAATGCGACGAGAGTTAATTTCACCTGCATTAATGATGTCGGCATTTAAGTGTTTCGCCATATCGATAGCACGAGTGGCAATTAACTCAATTTTCCAAGGCACACAACCTAGCACGCGAATTGGGCTAGAATTGAAAATTTGCATGACTTCGATATTAGCTTGAGCTGTGTTATCGGCTTCGTCAAAAATCTCAGAAAGATCTGGACGAGTACGACCCGCTTCATCAACTGGTGCATTTAGCTTATTGATGATAACGCCTGAAATAGATTTGTTTTTAGTGCCGCCGAAGTTTGAACAAGCAACATCAATACGCTCTTTTAATTGCGCAGGGTTGTTGGTACCAGGAGTGGCTACAAAGACAATTTCAGCACCAAGTGTTTTGGCAATTTCTGCGTTTACTTGGTTAGCAAAAGGGTGTTTACGAGTTGGAACTAGACCTTCGATAAGAACCACTTCAGAGCTGTTGCTGATAGCGTTATAACGCTCAACGATTTGCTCAAGAAGTACATCCATTTTTTCATTACTGATCATGGATTCAGCTTCTGACATCATTGTTGGCTCAGCAATTTTGATATCACTGCTTGCTGAGATAATTGATGATGTTAGATCTGGGGTATCATCGCCACTACGAGGTTGAGCGATAGGTTTGAAAAACGAAACATTTACACCCTTACGCTCCATAGCACGTAAGACGCCTAAGCTAACGCTAGTAAGACCAACACCAGAGCTAATAGGAACAAGCATAATAGTACGAGACATAGAATTATTTCCTCTAACTATTGAAATTGACTGAATAAAAAGTACACAGCCATAAAAGAAAACAGGCTAACGCGAGGTTAGCCTGTGAAGTATTAAAGACCCGCTAGACGCGCTGTATCTTCAGCGATAACCAATTCTTCATTGGTTGAGATAACCATTGCTGGTACACGGCTGTTGTCTGAAGTGATTACACCTTCGCCACCGAAGCGAGCAGCAAGGTTTTTCTCGCTATCTACTTCAACACCTAGAAGTGCAAGACGCTCAAGAACAAGTTGACGGATAGGGCCAGAGTTTTCACCGATACCACCAGTAAAGACGATTGCATCTAAACGGCCATCAAGTGTTGCTGTGTAGCCGGCAATGTATTTAGCAAGACGGTGGCAGAACACGTTCATTGCACGAGCCGCTTCTGGTTTGTCTTGGTAGTTGTCTTCAACAAAGCGACAATCAGAAGTCACTTGAGTTAGACCTTGTAGGCCAGACTCTTTGGTTAGAATAGTATTGATTTGTTTAACAGAGTAACCAAGTGCATCGTGCATGTGGAAGATGATTGCAGGATCGATATCACCACAACGTGTACCCATTACTAGGCCTTCTAATGGTGTTAGACCCATTGAAGTATCAACTGATTGACCATTTTTAACCGCACAAACTGATGCGCCGTTACCTAGGTGACAGTTAATGATATTTACTTCATTTGCTGGTTTACCTAATAGGTTCGCTACTTCACGAGTAATGAATAAGTGAGAAGTACCGTGCATGCCGTAACGACGGATGCCGTTTTCTTTGTATAGGTTGTAAGGAAGCGCGTATAGGTATGCTTCTTCTGGCATTGTTTGGTGGAACGCAGTATCAAATACAGCTACGTTTTTCAAACCAGGGAACGCGATTTTAGCCGCTTCGATACCAGCAATTGCTGCAGGATTATGAAGAGGTGCAAGAGTGATGCAGTCCTCAATACCTTTCATTACTGAATCATCGATTAATACAGAAGATGTGAATTGCTCGCCGCCGTGTACAACACGGTGACCGATAGCGCCAAGGCCTTCACCTAGTTCTGGTTTAGAAGCAAGAATAGTATCAACGATGAATTTTAACGCTTCAGCGTGTGCTGCGCCGTTACCAAGTTGAGCTTCATGCTTTCCATCTAGTTTCCATTTAATACGTGCTTCTGGAAGACCTAAACATTCCGAAAGGCCGGTTAGAAGCTCATCGCCAGATTCCGCATCAACGATTGCAAATTTTAGTGAAGAACTTCCGCAGTTTAAAACTAGGACTAGCTTTGACATGAGTGAATACCTGTATTCGTACAAAAAATGACTGTAATGAAATAAAACAATTTCAAGAATAGACGACAATCGAGGATCAACGTATTATTCTTTAAACATGCCCTTACTTTTGATGCTTAATTGCATGAGAGGCAAAGGCGATAAAATTGATTTAATGCGACACGATTCTCGGTTTTCTTTGTAATAAAGCAACTGAGATTATAAAAGTGCGCAAAGGATAACTATTATATCCTAAGATAACAAAAAATTTTTAATGAATATTAACTTTAGTCAATTTTATTGCAGTTTTTGTTGATTTTTTGTTGTTTTATTTTAGTGGGTGGAGGAATTATGAGTCAAACAGGGTTTATTCACCGTTTTAAAGATGGCCAACAGTACATGGATCTTTGGCCGGTTCGTAAAGAACTTGCTCCTATGTTTCCTGAGCAACGTATAATAAAAGCCACTAAGTTTGGTATTAAAGTCATGCCTGCCGTCGCGGCAATGAGTGTGTTGCTGCAAATGAGCTTGCAAAATTATAATGCAATGCCGCAAGCCATAGTGATCGCTTTGTTTGCGATTAGCTTACCTTTGCAAGGAATTTGGTGGCTTGGTACTCGCTCTAATACTGTATTACCACCTAGCCTTGCTAACTGGTATAGAGAGCTATATCAAAAAGTAGCGGAGTCTGGCGCAGCACAAGAACCAATAAAATCTAATCCTCGCTATAAAGAGTTAGCATCTATGCTTAAAAGAGCGTTTCGTCAACTTGATGAAAGCGCTTTAGAGCGTTGGTTCTAAACCTCAATCCTTGCTGCTGTTCAACAAAAACAAAGCCCTAATAATTAGTTATTAGGGCTTTGTTGCTATTTTGTTATCTGTTACTTCCTTTTATTTATATTAACTGGTAAGAATATATCTATCCCCTTCGTACTTGAAGGTGCAGCTTTGTTGACGGCGTTCATTCACCACAATCACATAGACGAGCTATGCTCATGAGGCCTCATTCACTTGTCGCCTCACTGCACCACCAATTACTTTGGGTATATGGCAGGGAGGATCTGTCTAGATATTAATAATAAAGTTACCCAGATAACTAGGGTATAAACACAACATTTTATTGCTGAATCAAGGAGTCAAGATGAAAGCAAAACAACTTTTCGCAAGTGCAATTTTTGCAGGTGCGGCGTTATTTACCACCACAGGTGCTATGGCTGAAACTTACAAGGTATCAGTATCACAAATCGTTGAACATCCCGCGCTTGATGCATCTCGTAATGGATTAATTGATGGCTTAAAAGCTAAGGGATACGAGCAAGGTAAAAATCTAGAGTTTGAATATCGTACTGCTCAAGGTAATCCGGCTATTGCCTCTCAGATTGCTCGCCAATTTGTCGGTGAAGGCGCTGATGTGCTCGTCGGCATTGCTACGCCGTCTGCTCAAGCATTAGCAGCAACCACCAAGAATATTCCTATCGTATTTACGGCAGTGACCGACCCTGTAGAGGCTAAGTTGGTTAAAAGCCTTGATAACCCTTCTGGTAATGTAACCGGTCTTTCCGATCTATCTCCAGTAGGCCAGCATATTGATCTAATGAAAGAGTTGCTTCCTAACCTGAAAACGATTGGTGTGGTATATAACCCTGGTGAAGCCAATGCAGTTGCTTTGATTAATTTGCTTAAAGCTGAAGCAAAAACTCGTCATGTTAAAATTGTTGAAAGTACTGCATTGAAGAGTGCGGATGTTCAATCGGCGACTCAAGCTATCGTGGCAAAATCAGATGTGATTTACGCAATGATCGATAACACAGTCGCGAGTGCGATTGATGGTATGGTTGCTGCTGCGAATCAAGCGAAGAAACCCGTTTTTGCTGCTTCAACCACTTATATTGAAAGTGGCGCAGTGATTGGTCTAGGTGCAGATTACTATCAAGTTGGTGTGCAAACGGCTGATTATGTTGCAGCAATTCTTGAAGGTAAGAAGCCTACGGATCTACCCGTTACGGTTGCTAAAGCTTCTGATTTAATTATCAATCAACAATCAGCCGATAAACTAGGGGTTGAGATTCCTCAATCAATCCTAGATCGCGCTGAAGTGTATAAAAAGTAAGGTTGTTGACCGGGCGGCTAAGTTCAGTTTAGCTGCCTTTTAATATTGGATTGTATTCTCCAAATTGAATTGGGGATTTTATTACCAGCCGTTAAATGGCGGTAATAGTAAGCAGCGAGGGAGTTTTATGTCTGCTTTTGCTTTTTATGGCGCTTTAGAACTAGGCCTAGTCTATGGTTTAGTTGCACTAGGTGTTTACCTTACTTTTCGTGTTTTAGACTTTCCTGATCTAACGGTGGACGGCAGCTTCCCAATGGGAGCGGCGGTTGCAGCTGCAGCCTTGGTGTCTGGTGTTAACCCGTGGTTCGCGACAGGAATGGCATTTGTTGTGGGTGGGATGAGCGGTCTAGTAACGGCATTTCTTGCTGTACGTTGTGGGATCTTGCACTTACTTGCCTCTATTTTGACCATGTTAGCGGCTTTCTCGATTAACATTCGTATCATGGGCAGGCCCAATTTATCCCTATTAGGTGAAGAAACGATATTTACACCATTAGATGCTTTTACGGGCACTTTGTTTGTGCGTCCTTTAGCGGTAGCAATTATCGTTATTATTTCTGCATTAATTATTATTCGTTTGCTTAATAGTGATTTTGGCCTTGCTCTAAGAGCGACTGGTGTCAATGCGCGAATGGTTGCGGCACAAGGTGCAAGTACGGGGTTTTACACATACTTTGGCTTAGCACTTTCAAATGGATTAGTTGGTTTTGCTGGCGCAGTGTTGGCTCAAACCAACGGCTTTGCGGATGTGACTTCTGGGGTTGGGACGATTGTAGTCGGCTTGGCTGCTGTTATTCTCGGTCAGACATTGATCCCTAGCCGTAAGATTTGGGTTGCGGTGGTTGCTGTAATCGTTGGCTCTGTTTTATATCGTATTGCTATTCAGTTTGCGCTTAATACTGGCATGTTTGGTATGCAAGCATCGGACTTAAATTTAGTGACGGCTATTTTGGTGGCGGCAGCTCTGGTTGCACCAAAAATTAAAAGCAATATGAAAGCCAAGCGCGCAGCTAAGGGGGCTTTATGATTGAACTCAAAAATATTGAGGTGACATTTAACCCTGGTACGGTTCTTGAGAATAAAGCGCTGAGAAAAGTATCGCTGAATGTTCCTCAACATCAATTTTTAACAGTGATCGGTTCCAATGGTGCGGGTAAATCGACTTTACTAGGTGCGGTGACCGGTGAAACGCCAATGATTGGTGGTAATGTCATTATTGATAGTGTCGATGTGACGAAGCGTTCGGTTGATCAAAGAGCCAACATGTGTGCGCGAGTCTTTCAAGATCCATTAGCGGGTACGTGCGGCGATCTAACTATCGAAGAAAATATGGCAATTGCCTATATGCGCGGTAAACGTCGAGGTTGGACAATGGCGCTCACCAACAAACGCCGCAAGTTATTTCAAGAGCGAATCAGTATCCTAGGTTTGGGACTTGAAGATCGCTTAGGTGACAATATTGGTTTGCTTTCCGGAGGTCAACGTCAAGCAGTCAGTCTTATTATGGCAACACTTTCAGATAGTAAATTATTACTTCTTGATGAGCATACCGCAGCGTTAGATCCACGAATGGCAGCGTTTGTTATTGATTTAACCAAAACCGTGATTAAAGAGTTTGATCTTACTGCGATGATGGTGACCCACTCGATGAAAGATGCGCTAGATTGTGGTGATAGAACCATCATGCTTCATCAAGGTGAAATCGTACTCGATGTCGAAAGTGACAAACGACAAGGCATGCAAGTCTCAGATTTACTCGAGATGTTCAGCAAGGTGAGGGGGGAAGAACTCTCTGACGATAGCTTGTTACTGGGCTAAACTTAGATCTGCAATTTAATTCACTCCTTTTACCGTGCTTATTTTTTTAAGTGGTAGGAGGAGTGATTTGTTTTTACTGACCTTAAGCTAATAGTGTAGAATAGACATTCTGTTTTTTGGGATGTCATCAATCTAGGTTATTATTTTTCAATGGTTTATCGTTCTCGCCTAACATTCAAAGTTGTATTTTTAGTCCCTCTGCTTCTCGCTATGACAATATTCGCTTTTATTGTTATTGGCTACGCCAAAGATATCAATAAAGATTTAAACACAGAATATAGCAGTATTAGTCGTAATATTGAGCACTCAGTTAAGCTGCTTGGTGGTATGAACTATAGTTTTGCACTGTATTTTAGCGATCATAATGAACACCATAATCAAATGAATAAACGTGATCTGCATACGCAAAAAATGGGTGCGGATGGGTTATGTCTGTGGCTACCAAAGAGTCGTAAAATTCAATCTGCTTATCGTGCAGATGCTCGCGAAGTTTTAAAGCTCGATTATGCTGCCAAAGCTTTTGCTAAAGGGTGTGAGCCTGGTTCTGAATTATATAAAGATATTGAAAGTAAGTTGGTATTAGCGCCTAATTTTTCATTTGTGAATGGCATTGAAGATTATATTTTAGGTTTATATTACGTTTCACCAAAAGGTTACCTTATCGCATCGCCTGCCCATATTGTCGACAATATGCACCAGAATACCGTTAGTATCATTCAACAGCGAAAATATTGGCAAGAAGCTCAAAGTGGTGTCAGTGCTATTCGGATTAATGGTCCGGTAAATGATATCTCCACAGGAAATCGAATTTTAATTATTTCGGCTGGATTATTCGATGAAAATAAATTCCGTGGTGTCGTTGCACTCGATGTTTTGGTTTCTAAACTCTACACCGAAGGTTCTACAGTCGGCGAGCGAATTCAATTCCTCAATCTAGATAAGGAGACTTTGCCAAGTAATGCATGGATGCCACGAACATTATGGATTGATGGTGTTAACACTAATCAGATGATGTATTTTAATTGGCAGTGGTCACATGAAATCCATAGCTTTTTGGTTAATAGAGCCTCATCTCTTTTCATGTTGTTTGCCTTGTATGCCATTCTAGTGATTAGTTTGATATATATAAAAATAACCAATGAAAGAAGACATTTTAAAGATTTATCACAACGCGATCCTTTGACTTCTTTGCTAAATCGCCGAGGTTTTGAAGTTGCTTATAAAAGTTTTGATAAGCAGAAATATGAAGGATTAGCGGTTTTTGATATTGATGACTTTAAAAGTATCAATGATGCTTTTGGGCATGATGTTGGTGATGATGTCATTTGTGCGGTTGCCAATTGTTTAAATCGAAACTCGAGATCGAGCGATATAGTGGCACGTTTTGGTGGTGAAGAGTTTGTTTTATATATGCAAGGCACGGATGCAGACAAAATGATTGAAGCCATTCAACGTATTCAATCGGAAATTGGCTCAACTTCCACTAAGGTTATTGAGCAAGGCTATACTATCTCAGCCGGTTTGACGATCAAGCTAACCAGTGAAAATACTGGCTTAGAACAGCTTATTAAAGAAGCGGATGATAGGCTGTATATGGCGAAAAAAATGGGTAAGAACCAAGTCGTCATTAATAGTAATCAAACTGATTAACAATGGATGGATTTAATATAATCAACGATCGGTTGCGCTTTATTGTAGCGGCGAATATTACGAAATAAGTCATCAGCTTGCGTATATTCATGACGCAGATAAGACAGCCATTGTTTGATTCTATTAGGGTAGTACAGGCCTTTATCTCCCTCGACTTCAAACTCAGAGTAGTTGAGCATCAGATCCACGACTTGTTCCCAAGGCATTGCGCTTTCATTGAATTTCACAACATTTCCCAGGTTGGGTAGATTAAACGCGCCTCGACACACCATTAAAGCGTCTGCTTTGGTTTGTGCAAGGCAAGCTTGTCCATCTTGATAGCTCCAAATCTCACCGTTGGCAATAACCGGTATTTGGCTACGCTGTTTTACTTGCTCAATATATTCCCATTTGATTTCACTGGCTTTATAACCTCCCATTTTGGTACGGCCATGTACGGTTAATTCATCGGCTCCAGCTTGTTGTATGGCATCTGCGATTTCAAAGCAATCCTGCGGATCTTCCCAACCTAAGCGAATTTTGGCCGAGACGACAATATTACTTGGTACAGCTTTACGACAAGCTGCAACAATTTGGTATATCAATTCAGGATGCTGTAATAATGCTGCGCCACCTTTACTCTTGTTGACCATTTTTGCTGGGCAGCCAAAGTTAAGGTCAATGCCTTGCGAGCCAAGTTCAACGGCACGCACAGCATTTTCAGCCATCCAGTCAGGATTTTGCCCCAGCAGTTGTAGTCGGACTGGCGTCCCTGAGCGAGTCTTTGAGCCTTGGAATAGTTCTGGACACAGGCGAGTAAAAACATGTTCTGGTAATAGTTGGTCGACAACACGCACAAACTCAGTGACACAAAGGTCGTAATCATTAATGTCAGTCAGTAATTCACGCATTAAATGATCAAGTACACCTTCCATCGGGCCTAGTACGACTCGCATGGTTTTTCTCCAGAGCAGTTTAAAAATAGGCTGCAGATTGTAGTGGGTTCCATCGGCATTGTCACTGGATTCTAGGTCTTGAAGCTATTTGAGTATGAAAGGAAGTCACTTGGTAGTTTTAGCTCGAGTGGTTACACTATGTCGATAGTAATCAGTATGCAAAAAGAGATTCACATGAAGTTAATTGAAAGCGTCAATTTAGAAAACACCGAATATACGCCAGCCTTTATCGAAGGGGCTATTTTGGCCGCTAATATGACGCCAAAAGTTTTGCAGCCTGATGTTTGGGTTGCGCCTTTGGTGGAGCTAGATAAGCAGCAAGCAGAAGCCAATTTAACGCGTCATTTTGAATTGCAATATGCTCACTTGATGGCTTGCGAATATGACGTGTTAGAACTCTTAAACATTGAGACAAATGATTATCAAGGTTTAGCCGAATTTGCCGAAGGTTTCATGACGGTGTGGCCGGTGATTGAAGCGGGTTGGAATGAAGTGGCTGAAATCCCTGATGGCACAGTACGCATGCTGCAAGGATTATTGACGACGTTGATGCTGGCGATTGATGAAGAGTCAACACAGCAACAAATGATAGAGGCAGGAATCAAAGTGCCACCGACTTTATCTGCATTGTTACCTCAGCTTAATATCATGATTAACGAAGTAGCAAAAGCTGCCGACGAAGCGCTGCAAGGCACAAAAGCACAAAGTATCAATCCATACAAAGAGATGAGCCGTAATGATGCGTGTGTATGTAGTAGTGGTAAAAAGTTTAAACATTGCTGTGGTAGGAATAAGTAACTTATTGCTATAAAGCTATAGAAGATAGGGCAACGAAAGTCGCCCTATTTTTTATTTGGATTTTACGAATTGAGATAGCACGACGACAGCAAGTATCGCTAAATTGATGCTGAATATCACCACGAGCCATTGCGGCATTGAAAGGTTTAAAAATTGCCATACGATTTTAGAACAATCACCCGTTGGTTCAAACATCCAAGGAACCCATTGGTTAAGTGGTGCCCAACTCGGGAACTGAGGGAAAATATCACAAGTAGCAAAAGGTGAAGGGTTAAACTGATAACCAACATGCTCTAAAGCGAGCTGTAAGCCGCGAAAGCTTGTATAGCCCCATGCTGCGAGTCCAGTCCAGCGAACCCATTTATTCATCGGGTTTAAGAGACCGATAATGGCTGATGCGCCGATACCGATAAAAGCAACACGCTCATAAACACACATAACACACGGTGCTAGCATCATAACATGTTGGAAATACAAAGCGGATAATTCAAAAAAAACAACACTAGAAAGCAATAGTATCCATGAGAGTCTTTTTTGCGAAAATGTATGAATAGAGGATAACCAACCCACAATGACTTCCTTATGTCTAATGCGATAAATACAGTGAAAGAAATAAAACTTGTAGCATCAGAGTGTTAAATTGATCAATAGTTCAAAATTATGAAGTGGGAAATGCTGCCTGTAAACAACAATTCCCACTTAATCTTAATCAAAGGGTTATTAGTGACCAATAATAGGGCTAGCTTGAGTCGCAATTTCAATGGTAGATGATGTGACCCATCCCATAGAGTGGAAATAGGCTGTCATAGGCTCTAAAAGGAATTGAATACCAAAGTAGCCAACGACAGCTAATACCAATGTATACGGTAATGCCATAATGACCATGCGGCCATAAGATAAACGAATTAACGGGGCAAGTGCCGAAGTTAATAAGAATAGGAAAGCAGCTTGACCATTTGGTGTTGCAACAGACGGCAAGTTGGTTCCGGTGTTGATCGCTACTGCCAGTAAATCAAACTGATCTCTAGTAATAGCACCATCTAAAAGTGCTGTTTTCACTTCGTTGATATAAACCGTACCGACAAAAACGTTATCGGAGACCATGGATAGCAAGCCATTGGCGATATAGAACATAGTGATTTGTTGATTGCCTTCAAGTTCCAACACGGCTTCAATGATAGGTTTAAACAAATGTTGATCGATAATAACGGCAACAACGGCGAAGAATACCGCTAATAAGGCTGTAAATGGTAGAGCTTCTTCAAAGGCTTTACCTAGTGAATGTTCTTCGGTAATGCCAGTAAATGAAGTGGCTAAGATAATCACGGATAGACCAATAAGGCCGACAGCAGCTAGGTGGAAAGCAAGACCTACGATAAGCCAGATAGCAATGATCGCTTGCACATAAAGTTTTGCGATATCTTGTTTAGTGCGTTTTTGTTGCTGTTGATAGTCAAACTCTAATAAGATTTTTCGAACATTATCAGGTAGCTCTGCGCCATAACCAAAAACTTTGAATTTTTCAACAAGTGCACAAGTCAGTATGCCAAATATAAACACAGGGAAGGTAACTGGGGCCATACGCAAGATAAATTCACCAAACTCCCAAGCTGCTTGATCCGCAATAATTAAGTTTTGCGGTTCACCTACCATCGTCATTACGCCACCAAGTGCCGTACCGACACCTGCATGCATTAATAAAGAACGTAAAAAAGCACGATAATTCTCTAAATCATTACGGGTAATTTCAGGAATCAGCTCATCGGTGGAGTGATCATGATGGGCTCCGGAATCAGGGTTAGAAACTACTTTATGGTAGATAGCGTAAAAACCAATTGCCACACTGATGATAACGGCGATAACCGTTAGAGCATCTAAAAATGCTGATAAGAAAGCGGCTGTCATGCAAAAAGAAATGGAAAGTAAAATTTTAGAACGAACACCAAGCAAAATTTTAGTAAACAAAAATAGCAGTAATTGCTTCATAAAATAGATGCCTGCCACCATGAATATTAATAACAATAATACTTCAATGTTGGCGGCTAGTTCATGCTTGATTTGTTCTGCTGTGGTCATTCCCATAGCGACTGCTTCTATCGCAAGTAGGCCACCCGGCTGTAGCGGGTAGCATTTTAAGGCCATGGCTAAGGTGAAAATAAATTCAGCGACTAATAACCAACCGGCGGTAAAAGGGTCAATAAAGAAGAAAACTATAGGGTTGATGGCTAAGAAGGCGACAATGGTCACTTTATACCAGTCTGGTGCCTTGCCCAGGAAGTTTTTAATGAAGGCGTTTCCTAAAGACATACTCATGAATTTACTCTTTGAACTCCGAAAGTTTGAACTTATGCACAGTATGCCGAGATTTTCATATCAATGTGTGAAAATGGTCAAATTAATCACTAATTAACATTAAATAATTGTGGTAACTGTCATGTTGAACCGACATTAAGTTACGTAGTTGTTTATTTTTGTTATCAGTGTTGGTTTTTTCTGTGCTGTAGTTGTTGTTTTTATCGCAAAGACAATACAGGCTAGGGCGAGATAGTAAACCTCTAAAATAAAATAACTGGAACTGAGTTATATTTTTAGGTGAAAAGTGGGATAAATCGTAAGTGATATATCGACTTTTTATATGTTTTTGGGTGGTGGAACCGCTCATGGGATATAGATTACCTGTTTTCAGTTGTAGAGAAGTAGTGGTATGATGAGTGTAATTTCATCCCTAAAATTAGGTAAAGTGAATCAATGGTTATTAAGGCAAAGAGCCCTGCAGGATTTGCAGAAAAATATATTATTGAAAGTATCTGGAACGGACGTTTTCCACCTGGCTCTATTTTGCCGGCAGAAAGAGAGTTATCTGAGCTAATCGGTGTTACCCGAACGACGTTACGTGAAGTATTGCAACGATTGGCGCGTGATGGGTGGTTAACGATTCAACATGGTAAACCAACCAAAGTTAATAATTTCATGGAAACATCGAGTTTACACATTCTCGATACGTTAATGACGCTTGATACCGATAATGCGACAAGTATCGTTGAAGACTTGTTGGCGGCCCGTACTAGCATTAGTCCGATTTTTATGGGTTATGCCTTTAAGTCTAACCCTGAAGCTTGTATTAAAACGTTAAATCGCGTGATTGACTCATGTGAAACGCTTTTATCTCATCAATCATGGGAATCTTTTATTGAAGAGTCTCCTTATGCTGAAAAAATCAAACAGTCAGTAAAAGAAGATAATGAGAAAGATGAAGAAAAGCGTGATGATATTCTTATCGCGAAAACGTTCAATTTTTATGATTACATGCTATTCCAACGTTTGGCTTTCCATTCAGGAAATCAGATATATGGATTGATCTTTAACGGCATTAAAAAGTTATACGATCGTGTGGGCAGTTTTTACTTCTCAAACCCTGAAGCGAGAAAGTTGGCTCTTCAGTTTTACAAAGACTTACTAGTCTTGTGTGAAAAAGGGGAACGCCAAGAACTACCAAACTTGATCCGTCGTTACGGTATTGAAAGCGGTCATATTTGGATGAAGATGAAGCAAAACCTTCCAAGTAACTTTACCGAAGATGATAGCTGATTCGTTTTAGAATTCTATAGATAGAAACCTGCTACTAATAAATAGCAGGTTTTTTTCGCCAATGCTATATCCTTCGTACTTGATATCGCTGCTTTGGGGCTTATTTACTTGTTGCCTTGTTGTAACGCCAATTATTTTGGTTAATCGCCTCCAAAGGTAAATAAATTTCTTCGCAAGTTTCTGAAAGTATTTGGTCATAAACGTTAAAAATTAAATATGAGGCTTCTAGTGACAATTGGTAGAGTCGCTCTGGCGTCTCTACAACACTATCTTCTTGTTCCCAATGCTTTAAGGTTTGAATCACGCCATTTTGATCATTATCAGCCATGGTTAATGGGCAAATTAATGACAGCTGATTCATTCTTCGGCTTAGCATGACCGCATGATGACGAAAGCGTTGCTGTCCAATCGGTGTGTCGATATCCTGAATGCTGATCCTAAAGCGAGTCAAACTTTCTAAAGTATCGAGAATTTTTTGCCATCTGTGGTGATATTCTTCTGCGATATCATCATGATGAGTATCAATCAGCCATGCAATCATGACCTCATCAGTTAAAAACATCATTTGACGAATTAATCTACCGTGCTCTAGTTGATTTTTGGCGACATTGTATTCGGTCCAATTTAGTAGTACCGCTTGAGTTTTTTCATATAAAACCCGAATTTCCGGTCCGGTATCAGCCCCTGCGCTGAGTTTTAGATTCTGCAGTATTTCGATAATAGAAAGGTTAGTTTGCTTTAACGTCTGTACAGAATAGACCGCTGCAGCTAAATGCGAATGGGTGAGAGCTCGGTGTTGGCGAGTCAGATAAATTAGCTGACGTAACTGATTTATCAGACGATAGCGGTATTGGTGGCTTCTCTCTCGCGTAATGTTGAAGTAGAACAAGCTGGCGAGAATACCAACGAGCAACAATATACTGATTGTGATAAACATGAACGACCTCCTTTCGATTCATATACTCTGGTAATACAAAGCAAGATTTGAACCAAGATTAGGGAGGTTGAGAAGTGCGCATCCATACCAAGTTCAGGTACTTTGCTCACTCTGGTTGATTGAAAGTGGAGCAATATTGCGACGTATTGGTGCAATGGTCGCTGGCAACAAAGCTGCAGCTTTAAATACGAAAGGTATAGATATAGACGACTACATAAAAATAACCCCCAACACTGGTCGTCCAATATTGGGGGTTATTTGATTCTGGATGGAAATCCTTACTATGAAGTGATTACATCACACGCATGCCAGGTTGAGCACCTTCGTGTGGCTCCAAAATCCAAAGATCTTTACCACCAGGGCCAGCGGCTAAAATCATACCTTCAGACATGCCAAATTTCATTTTACGTGGCTTCAAGTTAGCAACCATTACGGTTAGCTTACCTTCCAGCTCTTCTGGCGTATAAGCCGACTTGATTCCCGAGAATACCTGACGAGTTTCACCGCCAATATCTAATTGGAATTTAAGCAGTTTATTGGCTTTCGGCACGGCTTCACAAGAAATGATTTTAGCGATACGCATATCAATTTTAGCAAAATCATCAAAGTCAATTTCTGCTTCAATCGGCTCTTTATCTAGCTCTGATTGTGCAGACGCTTCTGCTTGCTCTTTTGCTGCCATTTCTGCTGCCGCATCTTCTTTAGAGGCTTCGATCATCGCTTCAACATGTTTTGGATCGATACGATTAAATAGTGCTTTAAACTTAGTGACTTCGTGATCAGTTAATGGCGAAGTCATGCTTTCCCACGTTAAGGTATCATTTAAGAAGGCTTCACTGCGTGCTGCAAGTTCTGGCATAACAGGCTTCAAGTAGGTCATTAATACGCGGAATAGGTTAATACCAACCGTGCAAATGTCTTGTAGCTCTTGGTCTTTACCTTCTTGTTTTGCGATAACCCAAGGGGCTTTTTCATCAACGTATTGGTTGGCTTTATCCGCAAGTGCAGTCACTTCACGAATAGCACGACCAAACTCACGAGTTTCATAAAGCTCTGCAATGCGGTCTGCCGCATCAACAAACTCTTGATATAAAGCCATTTCAGTAAAGTTGCTAGAAAGCTTACCTTCAAAGCGCTTAGTGATGAAACCTGCGTTACGAGAGGCTAGGTTAACAATTTTGTTTACTACATCTGAGTTTACGCGCTGAGTGAAATCCTCTAGGTTTAGGTCGAGATCATCAATGCGGCTGTTTAGTTTAGCAGCGTAGTAATAGCGTAAACATTCAGGGTCTAGGTGCTTGAGGTAAGTGCTAGCCTTAATAAATGTGCCTTTCGATTTTGACATTTTTGCGCCGTTAACCGTGACATAACCGTGAACAAAGACATTGTTAGGCTTACGGAAACCTGCACCATCAAGCATCGCTGGCCAGAATAGACTGTGGAAATACACAATATCTTTACCGATGAAGTGGTAAAGCTCAGCGGTGCTATCTTGCTTCCAGTATTCGTCAAAGCTTAAATCATCACGCTTGTTACATAGGTTTTTGAATGAACCCATGTAACCAATTGGCGCATCGAGCCATACGTAGAAGAATTTGTTTGTCTCACCTGGGATTTCAAAACCAAAATAGGGCGCATCACGCGAGATATCCCATTGTTGTAGGCCGGATTCAAACCATTCTTGCATTTTGTTCGCAGTTTCAGATTGCAGAGAGCCAGAACGAGTCCACTCTTTTAACATGCTTTGGAACTGTGGTAAGTCGAAGAAGAAATGCTCAGAATCTTTCATTACTGGAGTTGCACCAGAAACCGCAGACTTTGGATTGATAAGATCAGTTGGACTATAAGTTTCGCCACAAGCATCACAGTTATCACCGTATTGATCTTCGGCCTTACATTTTGGGCAAGTACCTTTTACGAAACGATCTGGTAAGAACATTTCTTTTTCTGGATCGAAAAGCTGAGAAATAGTACGGCTAGTAATAAATCCATTTTCTTTTAAGCGAAGATAAATCATTGACGCCAATTCGCGGTTTTCATCACTATGAGTGCTATGGTAGTTATCAAAGCTGATGTTAAAGCCTGCGAAATCTTGCTCATGTTCTTTTTGAACTTCGGCAATCATATCTTCTGGGTTGATACCAAGTTGCTGAGCTTTCAGCATGATCGGCGTACCATGGGCATCATCCGCACAGATAAAGTTTACGGTATTACCACGTAAGCGTTGGTAACGGACCCAAACATCCGCTTGAATATGTTCAAGCATGTGGCCTAGGTGAATAGAACCATTAGCGTATGGAAGTGCACAGGTTACTAAAATTTTTCTTGGATCAGTTGCCATATTATATTTTCGCTTCTTATTCTTGGAGAAAGACAAAGCACCGTTACTCATACTTTTAGCTGCAGATAAACAGATAAAGTAGGGGAGTAAAGGGTGCATTATCATCATAAAACTTTGCCTTTGATTCTACCCGATACCCAACTAACTTCAAGAACACATAAGCTTGCTAAGGCTTTATTTTTTCTATAGCTAAGAAAACCCTTATTAGTTGATGCTGTTTGTTAGGATTTATAACTGCTAGGATTCAATTAACTCCACATGATAGAGAGGTTCCATGTCTGATTTTTCATCCCATTCACTGTTATCAAAAGAAGAGTATTTACAGCGCTTAAATCAGTTTGAGCATGAAGCGTTGATTGAAGGCTGGGCGGATATGCCAAACCTGGTTCAGTTTAGTGATGAGCAGGTGAACCTTGCTTTGCCTTTTTATTATCAAGATCTAAAAGCGGATCTACAGAGTTGGTGTGATTTACAAGCTCAACAAGATGCACGTTTTCCTAGTACACAAGTCTCAGTACGAGTGAAACCATTGCAAACACCTCACGGGCAAGCAGTGAAAGGGGTGAAAAATATCATCGCAGTGACCTCGGCGAAAGGTGGGGTAGGCAAATCGACAACCGCCGTTAATCTTGCCCTTGCATTACAGGCTTTAGGAGCCAGAGTCGGCTTACTTGATGCCGATATTTATGGCCCGTCAGTTCCTTTAATGTTGGGCACTCAAGGTGAGAAGCCTGGCGTGCGTGACAATAAATGGATGATTCCGGTTGAAGCACATGGCTTATATACCAATTCGATTGGTTATTTAATTGCCGATCAAGATGCCGCAATTTGGCGAGGTCCAATGGCCTCAAAGGCATTAGCTCAAATATTGAATGAAACTTTGTGGCCGGATCTTGACTACCTAGTGATAGATATGCCACCGGGTACAGGAGATATCCAGTTGACTTTATCACAACAAGTTCCCGTTACTGCTGCGCTGGTGGTTACGACGCCACAAGATCTAGCTCTAGCAGATGCTCGTAAAGGTGTCACGATGTTCGATCAAGTTGAAGTGCCAGTACTTGGTATTATTGAAAATATGAGTTACCACATTTGCTCGCAATGTGGTCATCATGAAGCCATATTTGGTGAGGGCGGTGCACAAAAAATGGCGCAAGATGCTAATTTAACGTTACTTGCCCAAATACCGCTGCATATCGATCTTAGAAGTGATATTGATAATGGTTGCCCAACGGTCGCAGCAAGACCGGATAGTGAGCATAGTCAAACCTATCTCCAGTTGGCCTCTCATGTTGCAGCCAATTTATTCTGGCAAGGTAAAGCGCGAACAGAAAATATTATGTTTGTTGATGTTAGCTGAGCAATGAATTGGTCGAGAAATAAGCACTTGTTCCCAAGCTGCTTATTTTTCAATCTTGATCTGTCTTATTGATTAATAATTTCATCTTGAACCTCGCACCTTGCAAGCGTTTGGGTATATAATCTAGCGGTTTAAATATTCAATCTTCCCAAGCCATCATGCTTTAATGACGCTTGGTTATATTTGGAATTCCTTGTCACTATTAAGCTGGGTGCTTTACATGTCAGAACAACAAAACATGCCTGAAAAAAACAAATGCGTCATTGTAGGAATTGCCGGCGCATCGGCTTCAGGGAAGAGCTTAATTGCAAGCACCATTTATAAAGAATTACGTGCAAAAGTTGGTGATCACCAAATTGGCGTTATTACAGAAGACTGCTACTACCGTGACCAAAGTCATTTGAGCATGGAAGAGCGAGTTAAAACCAACTATGACCACCCCAACGCTTTAGATCATGACTTACTATGTGAACAATTAGAGAAACTGGTTCAAGGTGAGTCTGTTGAGATCCCTGAATACAGCTACTCAGAGCATACCCGCACTAAAGAAACCACCTTGATGACACCAAAAAAAGTGATCATTTTAGAGGGCATCTTGCTATTAACCGAGCCTCGTTTACGTAATTTAATGCATGCATCTGTCTTCATGGATACACCATTAGATATCTGCTTATTACGCCGTGTGAAACGTGATGTTGAAGAGCGCGGTCGTACGATGGAGTCGGTATTAAAGCAATATCAAAAAACGGTTCGCCCTATGTTTATGCAGTTTATTGAACCATCAAAGCAACATGCGGATATTATCGTTCCTCGTGGTGGTAAAAACCGTATCGCGATTGATGTTCTGAAAGCGCACATTGCTAAACTGCTGAAATCGTAAGAATAGACAATTTAAAAATTGATATGAAATCACCACCTTGGAATGACTAAGGTGGTTTTAGGAGAAACGCCCGTGAGATTGTGTGATAGGGATATAAAGAAGTATTTAGCTGAAGGCAAGATTGCCATGTCTCCAGCGCCATCAGAAGAAAGTATTAGTGGTTTGACAGTAGACGTTCGCTTGGGACATCAGTTCAGAGTATTTAACGATCACAGTGCACCATATATCGACTTGTCTGGTAAGAAATCGGATGTTACGGCTCAACTTGAAAAAGTAATGAGCGATGAAATTGAAATTTCCGATGATGAAGAGTTTTACTTGCACCCCGGGCAACTTGCTTTAGCGGTAACCTATGAGTCGGTTGATTTACCTGCCAATATCGTTGGCTGGTTAGATGGTCGTTCTTCATTAGCTCGTTTAGGTTTGATGGTACATGTTACGGCGCACCGTATTGATCCAGGTTGGTCTGGTCGAATCGTTCTAGAGTTCTATAACTCAGGGCGCTTACCATTAGCTCTGAAGCCAATGATGCCGATTGGTGCATTGAGCTTTGAAGTGTTATCTGGTGATGCAGAAAAGCCTTATAACAAGCGTGATAATGCCAAATATAAGAATCAACAAGGTGCGGTCGCAAGCCGCATTAACGAAGATTAAGAGATTAAAAAGGGCTTATGGAAAGCCCTTTTTTTATGGTTTTGTCAGTGCTTTCTTACTGATTTTACTTTATCTAAACGAATGATAGTTTGTTATACTAACGATTAAAAATATGTATATTTGTTTTGAAAAGGATCTCCATGAAAAAAATACTTCTATTCCTTTCTGTACCCATTGCCGCGGTGTTAATTGCCATTCTCGCACTGGTCATTTTCGTTAACCCCAATCAATTTAAGCCGCTTATTATCGAGCAAGCTAAGGCTCAAACTGGCTTTGACTTGGTCATTGACGGTGATATTTCTTGGAGTTTCTTTCCGCATCTCGGTTTTTCTATTGGCAAGACCCAAGTATTAAATTCTGCCGAAGGCTTTAAGCAAGCACAAGTGGTTAAGTTTGATGAGGCGGCTTTGGATGTTTCTGTACTGCCATTGCTTGAAAAGCGACTTAATATTGGCAACGTTACGTTAAACGGCGCTGATATTTTTATTCAGAAGCTAAAAGATGGTCGTTCAAATCTTGATATTGTTAAGCAATCTGCTGAAGACAAAGCCACTCAAACACCCCCAAGTAGTGATGCGACTAATGAACCAACCGAAAGTGTAAACCCTGCTAGTGAAAGTCCATGGGAAATCAGTCTTGAAGGCATTACGGTTAACAATGCCAAACTGGTGATGTTAGATGCAGCGAATAATTCAGACCTAACTTTATCCGATGTGAACTTCGCTTTATCACAGTTTAGTTTCGATGAGTGGAGCAATGCTGAATTTGATATTACGGGCAAACAAAATCAACAAACGTTTGCCGTAAAAGGAAAGACCGAGTTTAAAGTTTCACAAGACTTAGCGGATTACCAATTACGTGGCACAGATGTAGAAGCGCAATTTAAAGATCCTTCTACTGACATTAAAAAAGCTCGTTTCACCCTAGATTCGTTTCAATTTAACTCAGTCAGCAAAATGGCACTGACTGTTAACGGAACGGCATCTGGTATGAATATCGACATTAATCAGTCAGCGTCGATTATGCTTGATAAAGCGATGACGGAGCTTAAAGTTCAGAATATGAATGTCACCGGAAAGGTTGATGGTAAATCGTTGCCAGTTAGCCCTATTTCGATTGATATGAATTCTGATATTCGCTTTGACTTAGCAAAACAATATCTAGACGTTGCATTGAAAAAGCTATCGGTGAATGAGCTTAACTTTGATGGTTCTACGCAGGTGAGTTTAGCGCCAAGCATTCCTAAAATAGTGTTCGATATTCACAGTCCTGAAATCAACGTTGATGCGCTACTTAAGCAAATGGAGCAAGCTGCCCCTGAAAAATCAGAGACAACAGCAAAAGCCTCTACTTCTAAAAACTCGAGCAACACTAATACTTCTGCATCCCAAGTAGAACCTGATCTTAGTGCGACACGTACATTAGATGTCACTGGTAAGATTACCATTGATAAGCTAACAGCAAATAATGCCAAAATGCAAAATGTGCAAACGCAGTTTAAAGTGAATCGTGGTGTGATTGATTTACAAAAATTTGCGGCTAATTTGTATCAAGGGTCAGTGAGTGCTAATGCTAAAATTGATGCTCGTAAAGATGTTGCCACTTATACGGTGCACAAAGAAATCAAAGGTGTTCAAGTTCAACCATTGTTGAAAGATGTGGCACAAATGGACTTTGTTTCTGGTACCGGCAATATCACTGCAGATATAAAAGGTAAGAGTTTAATTGTCGATAAAGCGAAGCAAAATTTAGCCGGTGTAGTGAAGATTAACTTTGCTGATGGTTCGTTTTATGGTGTCAATGTTGCCCATGAGATTCGTTCTGTACAAGCTTTGTTTAAAGGCAAGAAAGCAGAGGAAACAAAGGTTAAGAAAACCGACTTCAGTGCTGTAACAGCAACGATCAACTTGTCAAAAGGGGTTATGACGACCAATAACTTAACGGCTCAATCGCCACTATTAAGAATTCTAGGTAGTGGACAGGCGAACTACGTTAATGAGACGGTTGATTTTCTGGTTAAAACATCAGTGGTAGGTACCTTGAAAGGTCAAGGTGGTAAAGATACTGACGAGCTAAAAGATATTACTCTTCCTATTAGTATTAAAGGCACATGGGCGGCACCTAAAATTCGTCCTGACTTGAATGCTGCATTAGATGAGCAGACCAAGCAGAAAGCTCAAGCTGAGATAGACCGAGCCAAAGAAAAAGCTCAAAAAGAGGTCGATCGTGGCCTTGATAAATTACTAGGTGATGACGACTCTAAACAAAAAGATGATGTCAAAAAGGCCGCGGGTGATTTATTAAATGGTTTGTTCAAGTAGAATTAACTTTAAGCTCTAAATAACAATGCCACTTCAGTTGTGAAGTGGCATTTTTGTATGGGTTTAATCTTAGGTGCGGTTATTTAATGCGGTTTTCTAATATTGGTAGAGGGCGATTACCAATCAATACCTTTACGTGCTTTGACTCCGGCTTCGAAGGCATGTTTAACATTTCGTACTTCCGAAACTGTGTCGGCGAGCTCTATTAAGTTACGGTGAGCCGCACGGCCGGTGAGAATAACTGATTGCTCTTTAGGTCGATTTTCGATGGTTTGAATAAGCTCGTCTAGGTCGATATAACCATAGGTGACCATATAGGTGATCTCATCGAGCAGCACGACATCTATGCTTTCATCTTGCAGTATTTTTTTGCACTCTTGCCATACTTGCTGAGCGGCTTGAGTATCTTTCTGTTTATCTTGAGTTTCCCAGGTAAATCCAGTTGCCATCACATGAAAAGAGACGCCTAGCTTTTCTAATAGATTCTTTTCACCATTATCCCATGTGCCTTTAATAAACTGAGCAACAGCGCATTGCTGACCATGCCCAACGGCTCTTGCAACGGTACCGAAACCCGATGTGGTTTTACCTTTACCATTGCCAGTGATAACCACGACTAAGCCTTTCTCCTGTTTAGCGGCTTCAATACGTTGGTCTACTTGTTGTTTGATTTTTTGCTGGCGTTGTTGGTGCTTATCTTGTTTGTGATCAGACATTATATCGGTCCATGAATGGGAGAGTATGAGTGGATAGTAGCGAATTTATAACAGAGAAAAAACCACAGGTTGAGAGGGGATAACGGAACGTGTGGAAAACCAAAAAAAGCCCAACACAATGGTTGGGCTAATGGAAGTTCATATCGCGAATTAGTCCGCGAGTAGATCATCAATCACTTTATAGGTTGGATCTTCTTTAACATTAATTTCAATTAGGCTGCCAGATTTATCCAGTAGAGTCTTACAATCTTGACTTAAGTGGCGTAAATGAAGGGTTTTGCCTAAACGAGTGTAACGCTCTGCTACGGTTTCAATTGCTTCGATAGCGGAATGGTCAACCACGCGAGACTGGCCAAAATCGATAATCACATCTTGAGGATCGTCATGAGCGTTGAAGAGCTCAGTAAAGTTAGCAGCAGAACCAAAGAAGATAGGACCGTTAATTTGGTAAACTTTCGAGCCTTCTTCATTGATGCTTGTCACCGCATTGATATGTTTTGCATGTTGCCAAGCGAACATTAATGCTGAAACCACAACACCTACACCAACCGCAACCGCTAAGTCTGTCAACACAGTTACGATAGTCACAAGAATAATCACGAAGAAATCTTGCTTAGGCACTCGGCGAGCCAGCTTGAAGGTAGCCCATTCAAATGTCCCAATTACCACCATGAACATTACGCCAACTAATGCTGCTAATGGGATCATTTCAATCCAAGTAGCGGTAAATAAGATAAAGCAAAGTAGGGCAACTGCGGCGGTAATACCAGATAAACGACCACGGCCGCCTGAGTTTATGTTGATCATAGATTGACCAATCATGGCACAACCACCCATCGCACCAAAGACTGAACAGGTTAAGTTACCAAAACCTTGACCAATACATTCACGGTTACCTTTACCACGAGTGTTAGTCATTTCATCGACGACCGTTAACGTTAGTAGTGATTCAATTAAGCCAATGGCCGCGATGATCAATGCATATGGGAAAACAATTTTTAGTGTTTCGAAATTAAACGGTACGCTTGGTAGAGCGAATGTTGGCAGTTCACCCGCGAGTGTTGCATTCATATCACCAGACATAGTGCGTAAGAAGTCAACCACAGTACGAGTATCTAAGTTGAATATTTGTGTTAAAGCGGTGACAGCAACAATCGCCACTAGAGAAGAAGGGATGGCGGTTGTTAATTTTGGTAAGAAGTAAATAATTGCCATGGTTAAGGCGACTAAGCCCAGCATGATCATCATTTGTCCTTGTGGCAACCAGGTCATTATTCCGTTGATGTCTGGTGCTTTAAATTGACCAAGTTGAGCCATGAAGATCACGATAGCTAAACCATTCACAAAGCCAATCATCACCGGATGAGGGACGATTCGAATAAACTTACCCAGTTTTAATAAACCGGCAGTAATTTGCAGTACACCGACTAATAATATGGCCGCAAATAGGTACTGAATACCATGTACGGCAACTAAGCTCACCATTACAACAGCAGTAGCCCCCGTTGCACCAGAAATCATGCCAGGGCGGCCACCGAAGATAGAGGTGACTAGACCCATAATAAAGGCGGCATATAAGCCAACCATTGGGTCGACACCTGCGACAAAGGCAAAGGCAACAGCCTCGGGTACTAATGCTAGTGCTACAGTTAGGCCTGATAACACATCATTTTTTAGAGATTGACTAGATATTTGGGGAAACATGCTTACTCAGTTAAAGGTTATAAAATAAGGGCTCTAGTCATGAATGAAAAATGATACTAATGTCGCCCTAATGGGAACAAAAGGTACAAGTGAAAGGTATTCATGATTGAGAGTACGAATAAATTGTTGGCGAATGTTACAGAATGGTGGAATTTTCTGCAACAGGTTATCTATTGCTAATCGTTGAGATAAAAAAAGCAAGACCACTATCTCTAGTGATCTTGCTTGATAACTTAACGATTAATGTTGTTTAGCTTAGTCGTTAAGCGTTTTTGACATTTCAGAACTCGCATGCCCAGTTTCTGATTGGCTGCCAGCCGCTTTACCTGTGAATGTAGATTCACGGAAAGGAGCCGCAATAATGGTGATGTTATTTAACTCACCAGTACCAGAAGCTTTCGCCATTGGTGCGCTGACATGAGATTTTGCTTTAGCTGCTTTCACTTTGACAGATTTTGGTGTCTTAGCTTGCTGTGCTTTTGGCGTATTCTCAACAACAAGGTTATCTTGTTGTTCCGCTTTAACTTCAGCGGTAGCTTCAATTGCAGGCGCTTCAGTTACCGTAGGTGTTACTGGAGCCATTTTTACCACTGGTGCTGGCTCTGCTTTCACAGGTTGCTGCGTGGTTGCTGCTTCAGTAGTCGTAGTGGTTTCTGTTAACGCTTTGCTTAGGATAACAATTTTACCCATCGACATTTCAGGGAAAGCGTAAGCGCCAGTAGGAATTGATGTTTCTACTGCTGGTTGTGCTTGTTCTTCTTTTTGTTTAGGTTTTTCAGCTACGTATTGTGGCCATACTTTACCCATTGCCATTTCAGGTGATGCAACACCACCTGCACGTAGGCGATATGGATTAGGGCGACGGTCACGTGTACGACGACGGCGTTGGCCGCTAGCACGAAGATGACGAGGTGAACGACGGTTACGACGTTGCTGGCCTTCTTCTTTATCTGTTGCTTCCGGCTTGGCAGCGACTTCCGCTTGATCTGCTTTTGCTAGATCTTGAACGTTCGCTTCTTCTGCAACTTGCTCGTTAACACGTACTTTCTTCTTCATCTGACGACGTTGGCGACGTTGCTTAACTTGAGTCGTTTTCTCTTCAGCAGAGGTCGTTTTTGCTTGAGCTTCAGCGGCAATTTTCTGACCTTGCTCTACAACCTTAGTTGCATTTTTAGCTGGCTTCTTGTCTTGCTTTGGCTTGCGCTTCTTATCGTTACGAACGTCATTTTGAGGTGCTGCTGGTTCTGCTACTTTATCAGCAGTATCGTTAGTACGTGGCTTACGGCGTTTGTTACGTTGATCATTATTGCGTTCATTACGGTCACGGTTATTACGGCGACGGTTATTATCACGTTGATCGTTACTTGTACGGTTCTGCTGAGCTGGTTTCGCTTCTTCAGTCGCTTTCTCTTCTTTTGGCTCATCACCACTAAATAAGAAATTACCAATGGCTTTAAACAAACCACCTAAGCCACCTGACTTAGCTTTCGCTTGGGTCTCTGCTTTAGGCGCAGGCGTTGGTGCGGCAGTCGGAGTTGGTGCCGGAGCGCTTGATGGTGCAAAACCTTTCAATACTGGCTCTTCAATACGGCGAGGTTTCATATCAGCTAAAGCAGGTTCTTCTGCTTCTTTAAATGCTTCAATTCGCTTAGGCATTAAGTACGATAAAATCTGATGTTCTTCACCATCGCGTAGGCGAACCACTTCAAAGTGAGGGGTTTCCATATCAGCGTTTGGTACAACAATGATGTTGACTTCTTGATGCTTCTCGATGTGCTGGATTGATTTGCGCTTTTCATTGAGTAAGTAAGACGCGATAGGTACAGGTACAACTGCAAGCACCTGTGAGCTGTTATCTTTTAGGGCTTCTTCTTCAATCAAACGAAGCACAGATAATGCTAATGATTCATTATCACGAACCACACCAGTACCAGTACAACGAGGGCAAATATGATGGCTCGCTTCCGCTAGTGATGGGCTCAAGCGCTGGCGTGACATTTCTAATAGACCAAAGCGTGAGATACGACCAATTTGTACGCGTGCACGATCCATTCTTACTGCTTCGCGCATGCGAGTTTCAACTTCACGTTGGTGACGAACTGGCGTCATATCAATGAAGTCGATAACCACTAGCCCACCTAGGTCACGTAAACGTAATTGACGTGCAATTTCATCTGCGGCTTCTAGGTTGGTGTTTAATGCGGTTTCTTCAATATCACCACCTTTCGTTGCACGAGCGGAGTTGATATCAATAGACGTTAATGCTTCAGTTGGATCGATAACAATTGAACCACCAGAAGGTAGACGAACCTCGCGTTGGAATGCAGATTCAATCTGGCTTTCAATTTGGTAGTGGCTAAATAGAGGAACATCACCATCGTATTTTTTAATGCGTGATACGAAATCAGGACGCACCAATTGGATATGCGCTTTAGCACGTTCATAGATGGTATTGCTATCAATCAGAATTTCACCGATATCACGACGTAAATAGTCACGAATAGCACGAACGATAACATTACTTTCTTGGTGAATTAAGAAAGGTGCTGCTTCGCTGTCAGAGGCTTCTTTAATCGCAGACCAATGTTTTAATAGGATATTTAAATCCCACTCAAGCTCTTCTGCGCTCTTACCTACACCCGCAGTACGAACAATTAAGCCCATACCTTGTGGTAGCTCAAGAGTACTTAATGCTGCTTTAAGTTGAGTACGTTCATCACCTTCAATGCGACGAGAAATACCGCCAGCACGAGGGTTATTTGGCATTAATACTAAGTAGCTACCCGCAAGAGAGATAAAAGTCGTTAACGCTGCGCCTTTTTGACCGCGTTCTTCTTTTTCTACTTGAACAATAACCTCTTGGCCTTCTTTCAGAACTTCTTTAATGTTCGGACGGCCTTGATAGGTGTAACCTGCAGGGAAGTAATCGCGGGCAATTTCTTTAAGAGGGAGGAAACCGTGTCGGTCAGCACCATAGTCTACAAATGCAGCTTCTAAACTTGGTTCTACTCGAGTGATACGGCCTTTATAAATATTAGCTTTTTTAGATTCATGGCCAGGACTTTCGATATCTAAATCAAACAGTTTTTGACCATCAACTAATGCGACGCGCAACTCTTCTTTTTGAGTTGCGTTGATCAACATTCTTTTCATTTTTAAAATTCTCGTTGTTTTTCTTCGTGATAATTGCTTATCGCTTTATGTCGTATCAAAGGTGCCAGATCCCATGACTTTGGCTTCAACCTCACGGCTGTATAGGGGATGCTCTAGGGCACAATAGCCACCAAACATTCATACCTTTCTTATTTGAAGTTATGCCACAAAATTTTGTGTTAGAACTTCAATTACTTTGGGTAGAACGCGAATGCTTGGTCCGAATTCAAGTCGGTATTACTTCTGCATTGATAACGTGAGTAGGCGATAAGTTGGTCTTCGTCAGCTGTGTCTTACGCCTAATGCAGCACATACGTTCGAAGCTTCTACTCATTAATTACAATGGATGACATTAAATTTGCATAGAAAATGTTCAATACAACCATTGCAGCTGTGAACTATAGCAGCGCCAAGAAATATCAGCAATCAGCTTTACGTCAAAGTGCGTAAATAAATAGGAAAACCTGTGGTTAACTCGGAGGTGAGTGATATTACATCCATATTATTAATAACATTAATTTCTTTAAGAACATGTTGTTAGTTTGATTTTTGTTTTAATTTTGTACGGTTGTGAGCGAAAAGTGACTGTGGGGGATAAAATGGAGATAATAATTTTCAGAATCTTATGCCTCTGGGCGATGTTTGAGTGTTAGAATAGCCGGATGAATGATATTAAAACAGAAGTGAAATTTGTCGATATTGACGCTGATATGGCGGGCCAACGAATCGACAATTTTTTGCGTAATCAATTAAAACAAATCCCTAAAAGCATGGTTTATCGAATCTTGCGTAAGGGAGAAGTGCGCGTAAATAAAAAACGCGTAAAAGCGGAATATAAATTACAAGCCGGCGACATCGTTCGTATTCCTCCGGTACGCATTTCGGCAGAAGAAGATGCCGCGTCCGTGAGTACCAAATTAGATAAAGTCTCTGAGTTAGAACATTGCATCATTTTCGAAGATGACAGCATGTTGATTTTAAATAAACCATCAGGGACGGCGGTTCATGGTGGCAGCGGTTTAAAGTTTGGCGCAATAGAAGCATTACGAGCATTGCGTCCACAAGCTCGCTTTCTTGAATTGGTTCACCGTATCGACCGTGATACTTCTGGGATCTTATTGGTTGCTAAAAAGCGCTCGGCATTGCGTCATTTACAAGCACAATTTCGCGAGAAGACCGTTCAGAAGTATTATTTTGCTTTAGTGATGGGGGAGTGGAAGTCGAGCTGTAAAGTGGTTAAGGCCCCGCTGCTCAAAAATGAAGTGAATAGCATTGTTCGAGTTAATCCAAATGGTAAGCCGTCAGAAACTCGCTATAAGATATTAGAAAAGTTTAATCAAGCGACATTAGTCCAAGCTAGCCCGATTACGGGTAGAACACACCAAATCCGTGTTCATTGTCAGTATGTCGGCCATCCGATTGCTTGGGATGACCGTTATGGTGACCGCCGCTTTGATGCTTATACAGGGCAAGTCGGGCTGAATCGTTTATTCCTTCATGCTGCCAATATTAAATTTACGCATCCGGCAACGGAAGAGACTATGGATATTTCAGCGCCAATGGAAGCCAAACTCGAAAAAGCACTAGCAGGTTTAAGATCGAAATAACGGATTATTTAAAGGCTATTTAGATAAAACCTGAATGCCTTGCTTGTCCAGCATATCGATTAAGATAATAAGCGGTAAGCCTATTAGTGAATTAGGATCTTTACCTTCTAAGCGTTCGAATAAAGCAATACCGAGTCCTTCACTTTTGAAACTGCCAGCGCAATAGAAAGGTTGCTCGGTATCGACATAGTATTCAATCTGGGGTTGAGATAGCGTTCTGAAGTGAACTTTGAATTCATCTAACGTGACATCACAGCATCCTGTTTCGCTGTTAAAAACTGCGAGGCCAGTATAAAACGTGATGACTTGGCCACTCGCTTGAGTCAACTGTTGAAT
Organism: Vibrio litoralis DSM 17657; assembly: GCF_000426765.1. Lineage (GTDB taxonomy): Bacteria > Pseudomonadota > Gammaproteobacteria > Enterobacterales > Vibrionaceae > Vibrio > Vibrio litoralis. The sequence goes on from NZ_KE384566.1 coordinate 432,818, forward strand.
GGCATTGTCCCGAGTAAGGGGTTTGCCAATAATGGCGTTATTAATAACGCAAACTTGATCCGAGCCAATAATGATTTGTTTGCCTTGCTTTTCTCGTGCGCATGATTGGGCTTTCATTTTGGCTAAACGCAGTACCAATTCGGTTGCGCTTTCACCAGTCAGTGGCGTTTCATCACAGTTAGGTTCACGGATTTCAAATTCGATAGCAAGTTTATCAAGTAATTGTTTTCGATAAGGAGATGTGGAAGCTAAAATTAGTTTTGGCGACATAAGTGGGGCTCTTAAAGCTTAATTTATTAATTCATATACACCTAAGTAACTTCAAGGTGCCAATTTACGTGTCTTACATTACTTGGGTATACTAAAACAAATCACGCTATGCGTCATGTTGAACGGTGCATAGAACAGGGAAAAGGAAAGAGTAAGTTTTTTGCCTTTTCCTTTGACTAAATTCATTTTGGAGGATAATATTCGCGCCCTATGCAAAAGGTAAAAATACCGCGTACAGTTGACCCAGCAAAATCTGCTCAAAAACGCTTAGACTATCAAGGTATAGTTCAAGTTAGTTTAATGAAGCGCATTGCCGAGTTGACTGAAGGCGTCAAACGCGACGCAGAAGTATCATTGTCCTTTGAGTTGGATGAACAACGATTAGTCGTTATCTCTGGTAAAGCTAACGTCGAAGTCGATTTAGAATGTCAACGCTGTAATGAGATATTCGCGCATTTGTGCGAAGTTGAATTCACTTGTACCCCTGTTTACAGTGAGAAAAGTGAACAAGACGCACCGGAAGAGTACGATTTGGTAGATCTGAACGAGTACGGTGAGTTGGATCTGATTAAGTTAGTGGAAGACGAGTTCATTCTAGAATTACCTCAAATTGCGATGCATGACGAATCTGAATGTAGCGTACAATCAAACAATATGGTGTTTGGCGATCTCCCAGAAGAAGTTTTGGAAGAAAAACCGAATCCATTTGACGTTTTAAAAAATTTAAAGCGCTAGTGCTATAAAGCATTAGAGTTTAAAAACGAAGGAGTAGGGTCATGGCCGTACAAAAGAGCAAAAAATCACGTTCAATGCGTGGCATGCGTCGTTCACACGATGCGCTAACGACTAGTGCATTATCTGTAGACGCAACTTCAGGTGAAACTCACCTACGTCACAACGTGACTGCTGACGGTTACTACCGTGGCAAAAAGGTTATCAACAAGTAAGGTTGACCTTTGCAAACTATTACCGTTGCACTTGATGCAATGGGCGGGGATTTCGGTCCTCGCGTAACAGTGCCTGCCGCCGTGCAGGCATTGTCACATTTCCCAGAGCTGAAAGTTATCTTGGTCGGTGATCGTGAACAAATCACGAAAGAACTGACACATCTCGGATTTACTCCGACCCCTCGTCTCATCATTAAACATAGTGAGAGAGATATTTCTAATGATGAAAAGCCGTCTTTAGCATTACGCAATAGTTCCGGAACATCGATGCGAATAGCGCTCGATCACGTGGCAGATGGCATGGCCGATGCTTGCGTTAGTGGTGGAAATACCGGCGCTTTAATGGCTTTGTCAAAATTCCGTCTTAAATTATTACCCGGAATAGAACGTCCAGCCCTTGTTAGTGCATTACCAACTGTATCCGGTAAAAAAACCTGGATGCTTGATCTGGGTGCCAATATATCGGTTGATGCGGATACTTTATTCCAGTTTGCCGTGATGGGCAGCGCGTTAGCTGAAGTGCATATCCCACATCCGCCTAGAGTGGCGATTTTGAATGTTGGCGAAGAAGAAATAAAAGGCAATGATTTGGTTAAACGTTGCTCAGAATTACTCAGCCAAACAAAAGAAATCAATTATTCTGGCTATATTGAAGGAAATCAGCTTTTTTATGATGTCGCAGATGTGATAGTTTGTGATGGATTTGTCGGAAATGTGTGTTTAAAAACCTGTGAAGGGGTTGCACATTTATTCCATCAAAAATTAAAGAGTTATTTTACTTCTTCAACAATTAAGGGCTGGATCGCTCGAAAATTGTTCTCTCATTTATTTAATGAGCTAAAAACACTGAACCCCGACCAGTATAATGGTGCAAGTTTGCTAGGATTGCGCGGCATTGTTATCAAAAGCCATGGGCAAGCTGATACATCTGCTATGATCAATGCAATTGGTGAAGCAGTGTATGAAGTCAAACAGCAAGTCCCAAGCCGTATAAGCGATCGCTTAGAAGCGGTTTTACTCGAGAGGCATTATTAGTCTTCATGAATAGCAAAATTTTAGGAACAGGTAGTTACCTACCGACTCAAGTGCGTACCAACGCCGATTTAGAAAAAATGGTTGATACTAGTGATGAGTGGATTGTAACTCGTACCGGTATTCGTGAACGCCGTATTTCTGCTCCAGATGAATCCGTTGCTGATATGGCCTATCACGCCTCAGTCAATGCGATTGAAATGGCTGGGATTGATAAGCACGATATTGACCTAATCATTGTCGCGACCACCAGTGGTAGCCATAAATTCCCATCATCAGCTTGCCAGGTTCAAGCGGCACTAGGTATCAAAGGCTGTCCTGCTTTTGATGTGGCAGCGGCTTGCTCTGGTTTTGTGTATGCATTATCGATTGCTGATCAGCACATTAAAACGGGAATGGCGAAAAATGTTCTGGTTATCGGTGCGGATGCGTTATCGAAAATGTGTGATCCTGAAGATCGCTCAACTATTATTTTGTTTGGTGATGCCGCAGGTGCCGTAGTACTTGGTGCCAGCGAAGAGCCTGGCATTATTTCAACCCATTTGCACGCGGATGGTCGCTTTGGTGAGCTTTTAAGTTTAGAAGAAGCCAAACGCGGTGAAAATATTGATGCTTGGCTGCATATGGCAGGCAACGAAGTATTTAAAGTGGCAGTGACCCAACTATCTAAGTTAGTGAAAGATACACTAGCAGCTAATGAGATGGCGAAAACAGAACTGGATTGGTTAGTTCCGCATCAAGCGAATTTACGCATTATCTCGGCAACCGCTAAGAAGCTTGCCATGTCACTTGATCAAGTGGTGGTAACGTTAGACCGTCATGGTAATACCTCTGCCGCTACAGTTCCAACTGCATTAGATGAAGCGGTTCGCGATGGTCGAATTCAACGTGGTCATATTCTGTTATTAGAAGCGTTTGGTGGTGGTTTCACATGGGGCTCTGCGCTCGTTCGATTCTAATTGTTAGGTTTATCTGCATGATAGGTAAGCTAGATTTTAATTTTAAGGAAATTTTCTATGAGTAAGTTTGCGGTTGTATTTCCAGGGCAGGGCTCTCAAACTGTTGGCATGCTAGCGGAACTTGGCGAGCAATATGAAGTTGTAAAAACAACGTTTGCCGAAGCATCAGAAGCGCTTGGTTATGATTTATGGGCCTTGGTTCAAAATGGTCCTGTAGAAGATTTAAATGAAACGCACCGTACTCAGCCTGCATTATTAGCTGCCTCTGTAGCGATCTGGCGTGTATGGCAAGAAGTGGGTGGTGAACAACCTGAAATGGTAGCAGGCCACAGCTTAGGTGAATATTCTGCATTAGTGTGCGCGGGCGTTATCGACTTTAAACAAGCAATTAAGTTAGTTGCGCTACGTGGTGAACTTATGCAGCAAGCGGTTCCTGCTGGCGTTGGTGCAATGTTTGCGATTATTGGTTTAGATGATGCAGCGATTGCTAAAGCATGTGAAGAAGCAGCGCAAGGCGAAGTAGTATCACCAGTAAACTTTAACTCTCCAGGTCAAGTCGTAATTGCAGGCAATAAAGCGGCAGTAGAACGTGCTGGTGAGCTTTGTAAGGCAGCAGGTGCTAAGCGTGCATTGCCTTTACCTGTTTCTGTACCTTCACACTGCGCACTGATGAAACCAGCTGCGGATAAACTTGCTGAAGCACTAGCGGATATCGAATTTAACGCACCGATCGTACCTGTAATTAATAACGTAGATGTGATTGCAGAAACGGATCCTGCCAAGATTAAAGATGCGCTTGTTCGTCAATTATATAGCCCAGTTCGTTGGACTGAAGGCGTCGTTGTTATGCATGATCAAGGCGTAGAAAACTTATTAGAGTTTGGACCAGGTAAAGTATTAACTGGTTTGACTAAACGAATTGTAAAAGCCTTGAGCGCACAAGCTGTGAATGATCCAGCTTCTCTTGATGCCGCTCGCGGTTAATACTGATGGCATGGTCTTGAGCTATGCCTAGGTATCACATTTTCAGTCATAAAGAGGATTTATAATGAATCTTGAAGGTAAAATTGCACTAGTTACTGGTGCCAGTCGTGGTATTGGTCGTTCGATTGCTGAGCTATTAGTTGAGCGTGGCGCGACTGTTGTAGGTACAGCAACAAGCGAATCTGGTGCACAAGCGATTAGTGACTACCTTGGAAATAATGGTAAAGGTTTAGCCTTGAATGTAACCGACTCAGATTCTGTTGCGGCGACCATCAAAACCATTAATGAAGAATTCGGTGGAATTGACATTTTAGTGAATAATGCGGGTATTACTCGTGATAACTTGTTGATGCGTATGAAAGATGACGAATGGCAAGATATCATGGATACTAACCTAACATCGATTTTCCGTTTGTCTAAAGCGGTTCTTCGAGGCATGATGAAGAAACGTCATGGTCGTATTGTTAACGTGGGCTCTGTAGTGGGTACCATGGGCAATGCAGGTCAAGCAAACTACGCAGCAGCGAAAGCTGGCGTAATTGGTTTCACAAAATCAATGGCTCGTGAAGTTGCTTCTCGCGGCGTAACGGTAAATACTGTTGCTCCAGGTTTTATCGAAACAGATATGACAAAAGCACTGAATGATGACCAACGTGCTGCTACACTATCACAAGTGCCAGCAGGTCGATTAGGTGATCCGCGTGAAATTGCATCAGCAGTTGCCTTTTTAGCTTCTGACGATGCCGCCTATATTACTGGCGAAACACTGCATGTGAATGGTGGTATGTACATGGTCTAAATCTGTTTGAGTGTTTTAAAATCACTCATATGCATGATTTAGGTCAAAAATGTACCAAGTTTCAGTGAAAAACATGAAATTTGTGGTTTGACCAGCAAGGTCAGCCTTGCAACTTTTCAAAGTTTGAATAAACTACGGCTAACATCGCATTTAAGCGAACTCTCTGTAATAGGAAAAGAAAAATGAGCAACATCGAAGAACGCGTAAGAAAAATCATTGTTGAACAACTAGGTGTAGATGAAGCAGAAGTGAAAAACGAAGCTTCTTTCGTTGATGATCTAGGTGCTGACTCTCTAGACACAGTAGAGCTAGTAATGGCTTTAGAAGAGGAATTCGACACTGAAATTCCTGACGAAGAAGCTGAAAAAATTACTACTGTTCAAGCTGCAATCGACTACGTAAACAGCGCACAGTAATAACACCCCCAGGCGGTCTCCCAGGCCGCCTGAGTTTTATCTTATATCATCTATCCTTACATACTCTCAGTATTATTAATCTCCGGAGAAAAAATCGTGTCCAAGCGTCGTGTAGTTGTTACAGGCATGGGGATGTTGTCACCGGTAGGCAACACAGTTGAATCCTCTTGGAAAGCCCTTTTAGAAGGTCAAAGTGGTATCGTGAATATCGAGCACTTTGATACAACCAATTTTCCCACTCGTTTTGCAGGCTTAGTGAAAGACTTTGATTGCGAAGAGTACATGCCCAAGAAAGAAGCTCGCAAAATGGATTTATTTATCCAGTACGGTATTGCTGCGGGTATCCAAGCGTTTAATGACTCAGGCATTGAAGTCACCGAAGAAAATGCCACACGCATCGGTGTCGCTATTGGCTCTGGTATTGGTGGTATTGGTCTGATCGAAGAAGCGGCACATACGCTTCGAGATCGTGGCCCACGTCGTATGAGTCCATTTTTTGTGCCTTCAACCATTGTGAATATGATTGCAGGTCATTTATCTATCATGAAAGGCTTACGTGGACCAAACATCGCTATTTCAACAGCATGTACTACTGGTTTGCATAATATCGGCCATGCGGCTCGTATGATTGCTTACGGTGATGCTGATGTGATGCTTGCGGGTGGTGCTGAAAAAGCGTCGACTCCGCTTGCGATGAGTGGTTTTGCTGCAGCAAAAGCATTATCAAGCCGCAATGATGATCCGCATCTAGCTTCTCGACCATGGGATAAAGATCGTGATGGCTTTGTATTAGGGGATGGTGCTGGCATGATGATGGTAGAAGAGTACGAACACGCCAAAGCGCGTGGTGCAAAAATCTACTGTGAGATTGTTGGATTTGGTATGAGTGGCGATGCTTACCATATGACGTCTCCTAGTGCTGATGGCTCAGGCGGCGCATTAGCAATGGAAGCGGCTATTCGTGATGCCGGCATTACTGGTGATCAAATTGGTTACGTCAACGCGCACGGCACATCAACGCCAGCTGGCGATGTAGCAGAAACCTTAGGCATCAAGCGTGCATTAGGTGAAGAAGCAGCGAAGAAAGTACTGGTATCATCAACTAAGTCAATGACGGGTCACTTACTTGGGGCGGCAGGTTCAGTTGAATCGATCATTACAGCGTTAACTTTGGTCGATCAAATTGTTCCACCAACCATTAACCTAGATAACCCTGATGAAGGTTGTGATCTGGATTATGTACCGAATAAAGCTCGTAAAGTTGAGAACATGGAATACGCTCTATGTAACTCATTTGGCTTCGGTGGCACCAATGGTTCGTTAATCTTCAAACGTATCTAGTTAAAATAGCTGAATAAGCCATTTTATAAAGCGGTTTAATGTTATAGCATTAAACCGCTTTTTTTTTGCTATGATGCAGCCAATAAACGGGAATAGGATCACTATGTTTTTTATAAATGGAAAACAACAGCAAAGCATATCTATTACAGACCGTTCATTTCAATATGGAGATGGCTGCTTCACGACCATTTTGGTGAAATATGGTCAACCATTATTACTTCATGATCATAAAGAGCGTATTGATTTAACTTGTCAGAAACTTTTTATGTCGCCTCCAGAATGGAATCAAGTGGAGGAGTGGATTGAAGCGGCTATTAATGCCTCAGGTCATCAAACACTTGCGTTAAGTGGGCTTAAAATCCATGTGAGTCGTGGAAGTGGCGGAAGAGGTTATAGCCCAAAAGGCGCAAGTTCTACGCAAGTCGTGGTACAGACCTTCGCTTATCCTGAACATTACTCAATTTGGCAATCTGAGGGAATAAAAGTAGGCGTGAGTGACACTCGTTTAGGGGTCAATCCTCAGCTTGCTGGGCTTAAACATAATAATCGCTTAGAGCAAGTGCTGATTAAGAAAGAAATCGATGATGGCGGCCATGATGACAATATCGTGCTTGATATTGATGGGAACGTTATCGAAACGAGTGCCGCCAATTTGTTTTGGTTAGCCAGTAATCAGCTTTATACACCAGAGTTAATAAAAAATGGTGTGCTAGGTATAAAGCGAAAGCAAGTATGTGAATATGCAGAGCAGCAAAAAATGACAGTGAATATTAGCGATTACACATTAGACGATGTGCTTAGCGCAGATGAAGTGTTCATTACCAATGCATTACATTGTGTCGTTCCAATCATTCAAATCAATAAGAAAGAATTTAATATTGGCGCAGTCACACGCGCTATTCAGGAGAAAATGAACCCGTGATTAAAAAATTAGCCATAGTATTGCTTTTAGTCGTAGCGGCATCGGTAGCAGTGATGTTTTATGCTAAGTCAGAAGTTACTCGCTATGTAGAGCAGCCATTAAATATTGAATCTGAGCAGCTGGTTACTATCGAGAACGGTAAAACGCTAAAAAGTGCATTGTGGATGATGGAGCAACAAGGTTGGATCACCGGCAATACCTTTGCCCGTTTGTTGCCACATTTATACCCTGAAGTGGTTCATATCCGTGCAGGGACCTATCAAATTAACCCTGGTGAAACTTTGCAACAGGCTTTAATGACAATGGTGACCGGTGAAGAATTTCAATTTACCATCACATTTATTGAAGGGAGTCGTTTCAGCGAGTGGCGTAGTCAGCTGGATATGGCGAAAGGTTTAGTACATAAAACCAAAGATCTAAGCGAAGCTGAGATTGCCAAAGTACTGGGTGAAAGTCATCAAAAACTAGAAGGGCTGTTATTAGCGGAAACGTACCACTATACCGAAGGTATGTCGGATCTTGATATTCTGAAAAGGGCGCATCAATCACTTACTCGTGAGTTAGACGCTGCTTGGCAAACAAGACAAAAAAATCTACCGCTAGACACGCCGTACCAAGCGTTAATTTTGGCGTCCATTATTGAAAAAGAAACGGCAATCGAATCAGAGCGCCAACGTGTCGCGTCTGTTTTCGTGAATCGATTGAATAAAGGCATGCGATTACAAACCGATCCAACGGTGATTTACGGTATGGGCGATAAATATGACGGCAATATTCGTAAGAAAGATTTGTCGACCCCAACCTCTTATAACACTTATGTGATTAATGGTTTACCACCAACACCGATTGCCATGCCTGGTGTCGATTCTATACGAGCCGCGTTAAATCCAGAGCAGAGTCGCTACTTATACTTTGTAGCAAGTGGCAATGGTGGACATGTGTTCACTAAATCGTTAGCTGAGCATAATCGTGCCGTGCGTGATTATTTGAGAAATTTACGAGCAAATAAGAGTAACTAATGAAAAACGCGAAATTTATTGTAGTTGAAGGCTTAGAAGGCGCAGGAAAAAGCACCGCGATTAATGCTGTGCTGGAGTCGTTAAAGCAGAACTCAATCCTAGATGTCGTACAAACGCGTGAGCCGGGAGGTACAACATTAGCGGAAAAGTTACGCGCATTAGTGAAAGAAGAGCATGCGGGAGAAGAATTACACGATATCAGTGAGCTACTGATGATGTATGCGGCTCGAGTGCAACTAGTTGAAAACGTGATTAAACCAGCGCTTAATAATGGTCAATGGGTGCTTGGTGATCGCCATGATTTATCTTCTCAAGCGTATCAAGGCGGTGGTCGTCAAATTAGCCCTGAAATTATGAACAATCTAAAACAAACCGCGTTAGGTGATTTCAAACCAGATCTTACTTTATATTTGGATATAGATCCTAAAATCGGCTTGGAAAGGGCGCGGGGTAGAGGAGAGTTAGACCGAATTGAAAAAATGGATATTAGCTTTTTTGAACGAGTGCGTGCTCGCTATTTAGAAGCCGCGCAACAAGATCCTAGTATTATTACTATCAATGCCAATCAAACGATTGAGCAAGTGGCTAGCGATTTACGCCGTGCTCTACAAGTATGGTTTGATAATGGACAAGCGGTAGCATAATGGCTTTATATCCTTGGCTAGAGCCGCTGTGGAAACAATGGCAAGTAATGCTTTCTCAGCAAGCCACGCCACACGCTATGCTGTGTAGTGCTAATGCTGGTACCGGAATAGAAGAGCTCGTTAATCGCCTTGCGGCGGCTGTTGTATGTAAAAATGCACACGATGAGGCATGTGGTTTTTGTCATAGCTGTGAGTTAAGCCAAGGTGGTCACCATCCTGATATTCACTGGGTAACACCAGAGAAAGAAGGTAAAGGGATTAACGTTGAGCAAATTCGCGAGGCTAACCGTTACGCGATTGAATCATCGCAACTCGGTGGCAAACGAATCATCATTATTCAGCCAGCGGAAGCGATGAATGAATCGGCATCCAATGCTTTATTGAAAACATTGGAAACTCCGCCGGAACAATGTGTATTTGTGCTGCTGACTCAAGATAAACACAAATTGCTGCCGACCATTATTAGCCGTTGTCAGCATTGGCAACTTTCTAAAGTGGCAAAGCCTGTGCTGCTTGATTGGTTGGGATCTCAATTATCTAATGAGCAAAGGCCTGATTGGTTTAGCTTGAAGATGTATGCACAGTCACCACTAGATGCTTTGTCGTTTATCAAACAAGACAAACAGAAAGAGTGGGAGCAGTTACTTGATCTACTTTTAGCTGGAGTACAAAAGCGTTCATTTTCTTTATTTGAAGTGCAAAACTTTTTTAAGAATGAACCATTAGAGAAAGTGTCTTGGTTGCTGTATCTATTCAATGATCTACAAAAAGCCCATTTTGGTGTGGCGGATATTCCTCAACCTGCGGTATTTGGGCAACTTACGAATTGTATTTCGTATACTAGTGCCTATTCTCATTATCAACATCTGCAACAAATGCATCATTCATTAACGACTTCGAGCGGTTTGAACGCTGAGTTACTGATCGTAGATTGGTACCTCACTTTAGTTCAACCTTAAGCTTAAATAAAAACTCAAAGTTAAATCAAGACCTTATTTGCGAACCCTTATTTGTGAACTATGAAATCAGGAACTAGACTATGTTAGTTGATTCACACTGCCACCTCGATAAATTAAATTACAATGACTTACATGTAGATGTTGCGGATGTGGTAGCCAAAGCAAAGCAAGCGGGTGTTGAGCAAATGCTGAGTGTTGGTGTGACACTGGAAGCATTTCCTTCAATGCTGGCGATGATCGAACCGTTTAATAATATTCATGCATCGTGTGGCGTTCACCCGCTAGATTGCGAAAGTGACTTCGATCTTGAGACGTTTAAACAATATGCCAGCCATTCAAAAGTGGTGGCGGTCGGTGAGACCGGCTTGGATTTTTTCTATCAGCCTGAAAGCGCACAGCGACAAATGGAATTGTTTGAACAGCATGTAGCTGTTGCTAATGAATTAGATAAGCCATTGATAATCCATACGAGGAATGCTCGTGCTGAAACGCTAGATGTATTAAAAAATGGCCATGCTGAGCGCTGCGGTGGGGTGATCCACTGTTTTACTGAAGACTTGGCGTTTGCGAAAGCTGCCATCGAACTTGGGTTTTATATTTCTTTATCAGGGATTATTACCTTCAAGCAAGCCACAGAGCTACAAGACGTCGTAAAACAGTTACCTCTGGATAGGCTGCTTGTCGAAACCGACTCACCTTATCTAGCACCAGTTCCACATCGCGGTAAAGAAAACCAGCCAGCTTATGTATCAGAAGTGGCTGCATTTTTAGCTGAGCTGCAACAATGCGATGTTGATACTGTGGCGCAAGTGACGACGGATAATTTTAATCGATTGTTCTTGGAAGGTTAACTTTTAACTGTTTAGTAACAATTGTAAAGGTGACAAAAAAAGAAAATTCAGCTTGTTTTTTTTAGCCTATGAAATATATCCAACAGAAATCTCTGGCAAGATCAAATTTCTTTCACTAATTTGATGTTAAAGTCGTTATCAGATTGACAAGGAAAATGCTCGGAGCTAATGTGCGCCGACAATAATTATAAATTGTAAACGTTAGTAAAACAAAAATTCAAATCAAAGGAGTAGGGGTTATGAAGGCTTTTTTTAGTAAACTGTCGCAAGCATTAATGCTTCCGATAGCACTGCTTCCAGCGGCAGGTATTATGCTGGGTATCGGGGGGAGCTTCACCAACCAAAGCATGGTTGAGGCATACAATATTTCAATCCTGCAAGAAGGCACTATCCTCAATAACTTTTTACAAGTTATGACCGGTGCAGGTGACATCGTTTTCGGTAACTTGCCACTTTTATTTGCTCTTGCTATTGCCATTGGTTTTGCTCGTGCCGAAAAAGGTGCAGCAGCACTAGCCGCGACAATTTCATTCCTAGTTATGAACGTTTCAATCGCAAAAACTTTAGCGGTTGCGGGTATGGTTCATGACGGTAATGTTGTTCTTATGGGCACTGAATACGCTGGTATCCTAGGTAACATGCTAGGTATTACCAATACTCTAAATATGGGTGTATTTGGTGGTTTGATTGCTGGTGGTATCACTGTTCTTCTACATAACAAATACCATGACGTGCAGTTGCCAGATTACTTAGGCTTCTTTGCGGGTGCTCGTTTCGTACCAATTATTTCTGCATTCTCTGCATTATTCTACGGTATTGCGTTAGTATTTGTATGGCCATACATTGGTGCTTTATTTGGTTCTCTAGGTGCAGCACTAGGTTCACTATCTGCATCAGGTAATGGTTTTATTGCTTCTTTTGTATTCGGTATTATTGAGCGCTCACTGATCCCTGTTGGTCTTCACCACGTATTCTACTTACCGCTATGGCAAAGTGAAATCGGCGGTACAGCACAAATCGCTGGTCAATTAGTCAAAGGTACGCAGAACATCTTCTTTGCTTCTCTTGCAAATGGTGATTATTCGCAGTTCTCTGCAACTAACTTCATGACAGGTAAATTCCCATTCATGATGTTTGGTCTTCCAGCAGCAGCATACGCGATGTACACCGTTGCCGATGACGCTAATAAGAAAGCAGCGGGTGGTCTACTGTTCTCTGTTGCTCTAACGGCATTCTTGACAGGTATTACTGAACCAATTGAATTCACTTTCCTATTCTTGTCAGCACCTCTTTACTACTTCATCCACGTTCCACTAGCTGGTATTTCTTTTATGCTAATGGACTTGTTAAACGTGAAAGTGGGTATGACATTTAGCGGTGGTTTCATTGACTTTAGCTTGTTCGGTATGCTTCCTGGCCTAACTGGTACAGAAAATAACTGGTACTACATTCCAGTTGTTGGTGCTATCTATGCTCCAATCTACTTCTTCCTATTCCGTTGGTATATCGTGAAATTCGATATCAAAACACCAGGTCGTAAAGGTAGTGCAGTCGCAACAGTATCTAAGCAAGCTTACCGTGATGCAAAATCAGGTAAAGGTAGCGATGATGCTCAAGTAGATGCAATGATTGAAGCACTTGGTGGTGCGGATAATATTGTTGACGTTGATGCATGTATCACACGTCTTCGTATCACTGTTAAAGATGGTGACAAAGTAGAAGATAATGATCATTGGACACAAAAATTAGGCGCGAAAGGTCTAGTTAAAGTAGGTGGTACTGGTATTCAGGCTATCTATGGTGCTCAAGCAGCTGGTTATAAAGCGCAAATTAACTCAAAACTTGGCCGTTAATTGAATGAGCCTTAAGCATAAATATAAACGAGTGGGTTCTTTTGTTATCGATATGGCAATCGTACAAATGTTTGCCATGATAGCAAGAGACATCTACCTTGGGGTGTTAGCTTATGCATCACAAGGTTCAGGTGTTACCTTCTCGTTTAATGATGCGGTAGCTTTACCGGTATTGTTGATGATTATCGTTGGTGTGATGTTTGTTACTATCGGCGTGTACATGGGATATCATTGGCTCTGCTACCGTTTGCTTAAAAATTCATTCTCTCGGTATTTTTTGCGTCTATCGGTTGAATCTACATCAGATGAACCGATGACAGAATCTCGTTACTTAAAGCGTGAATTTCAAAAAATATATTTTAGTGTTGCCACGCTAGGTCTCTATGTTCTCTATAATGGAGCCCAGTTTCTAGCGCACAATCACCAACCATGGCACGATAAGAAGTTTTTGACTCAAGTAGTTGATTACTAATTATTGTAAAGACTATCGGTTATATACAAAGCCAGTTGGGTAACCTCAACTGGCTTTTTGTTTGCAAAAAATTGGCATATAACTGACGGTAAACTTATAGCAAATTGGAATGTGTATGGTTAAATCATTTGGTTAATGAATAAGATGATGTATTCATAATTTATGAGCCTCGGAGGGCCGATGAAATTACATATTATCAATAAACACTATTTTATAGCTGGATGTATTTTGATGGGGTTCAGTACATCTGTACTTGCTGATGAAGGGGTTAGGACCAATACTTCTGTACCGTCTTATACTAACAATTCAGATTATAAAGTGGGTTTTGGATTTGACCGAGGATTTAGCGTCGTAGGACAACTCTATAACAAAGTGAACTTATCACTTGGTGATGATGGTGTTGCTGCCGATTATATCTTCCTAACAGGAAAGTTTAATCAAAAACTGCCGTTTACTTGGTATGCTTCTGTCGGTGGTTTTTATGATTGGGATAATACTTGTCATAATGGCTGTGGAAATCCTCATCATGATTCTGACCATTACTTTAATGATTATGGGGTTCGCGTGCCATTCGGGTTAGATTGGAACTTTGCTAGCCGTTGGGATACTTACGTTCAATTAGCCCCTGTGATTAATGTGCCTGATGACTTTGATGTGGAATTTCAAGCCGCGATAGGGATTCGATACTCTTTATAATTCTGCTAATTAATAGTTAGCTGGATATATACGAGCATAAAAAAGCCCGCATCAGTTGCGGGCTTTTTATGTGTGATGTTAGTTATTGCCTTTATTCACTTTTCATCGCACGGCGGATGCACAAGGCTGCGCCACCCCATGTAATGCCAAGGCCAATAATCATCATAATAATTGCACCAGTCGTCATATTAAGCCTCTTTTGATTTTTTTAAGTTAACAATTATAGAGATAACTAGCATTAGTGCTAATAACCCCCAGCCTAGTGTTAATAGGTCTGACATGCTATAGCCGCCATAGCCATCAGTCAGGGTCGCAATAATTTTATTAGCAAGAATGATTGCAATAATGATTGGGCTTAAGAAACGGATACATAAGTCGAACCATACACCGATAGTTAGCTCTGATACTGCGTTAGCGTGTTTACGAATATCAGCGACTTTAAATAGCCAACCGACAAGCACTAATTCGATTAGACAACTACTTAACAGTGCAATGTTGTTGATGAAGTAATCGACTAAATCCAGTAGTAACAACCCACCATTGGTTGCGAACGCGAGTGATACTAGAAGACCTGTACCACACACAATACTTGCTGCTTTACGACGAGACCATTTTAGTTTGTCGATAAAGGCAGATGTTACCGATTCCATGATAGAAATGTGCGAACTGAAACCGGCGACGACTAATGCTAGGAAGAATAGTGGACCTAGAATGTATGGTGCTGGTAGTAAGTTAATCGCCGCTGGAATCGTCACAAAGGCCAAGCCAACACCCGCAGAAACAACTTCTGTTAGTGGTTTGCCTTGCTCTTGCGCCATGTAGCCTAATACTGAGAAGATTAAGACACCCGCTAGGATAGAGAAGCCACAGTTAATCAATACTGTCATTACGGCATTGTTACTGATGTCCGACTTTTCCGGTAAGTAACTTGAGTAAGCCAACATGATGGCAAAACCCACTGATAGCGTGAAGAACATTTGTCCGTATGCTGCAGACCAAACCGAAGGATCGGTTAAGCGGCTAAAATCAGGTTGGAACATGTAGTTCAGGCCATCAACCGCGCCAGGTAAGAAAACCATACGGCCAATCAAAGCAAGTACCATGATGAATAAGATAGGCATCATGACTTTGCCTGCACGTTCAATACCGCCTTTAACACCGCCGAATAGAGCGGCATAAGTGACAAGCCAACCGGCAATCATCGGAATTGCAATGTGCCATTGAATGCTACCTAGTTGGCTAGGAGAGTTATCGCCGCCTAGTTGTAGGTACTCACCAAAGAAGTAAGCATTTGGATCACTGCCCCAGCCTTGAGTGAAAGCTAGACCAACATAAGAGATCGCCCAACCGATGATCGCGATGTAGTACACACCGATCACCGCAGCAATCATTACTTGGAACCAACCAAGCCACTCAAATTTTGAATTAATTTTTGCCAATGTTCTCGGTGCTGAACCACGGAATTTATGGCCCATGGTGAATTCCATTATCATAAAAGGAATACCCGCGGTGAGCATGGCAAAAAGGTATGGAATAAAGAATGCGCCGCCACCGTTTTCATACGCCATGTATGGAAAACGCCAAATGTTACCTAATCCTATTGCCGATCCTACGGCCGCTAGAACAAACCCCGCTCGGGAGCCCCATTGTTCTCTTTTCATGTACAAATCCTCTGTAACTGCGTAAATGGATACTTAACAATTTAGAAACAGTTTTAATTTTTAGGTTTAAAACTCTGTATCACTTGTTACGTTCCAGATTATTATTCTGATATTTTGAATGTGTGTTTGCAGTAGATGAAATATTCACCTGTGCATGGTTTGAGATTACATATTCAATATAAAGAACGCAATAGAGGCGAGAAAATGTAAAGGTAAGGTTAAATATTGGATAAAACTTGATAAAATTATCAATATGCTAGATTCAACTACTGTAGCCGGAATTGATAGTGTTATTCGCTAAGAATTCGCGTGCTTCCATAATGTTTGTGTCTTGGTTTTTTACAATCTAAGTGCTGATTTAATGTGCGATTTTATGAGCCAGTACCATATTTTGTTCTAAATGTTACGCTAACTGTAGTAGATTTTTTGTGCGACAATTGAATTTTTATAGGTTCATTGCGGCTAAATTTAGTTAAATTTTTTTATTAATATATTGAGAGTTTAACGACACTTTCATAGGCTTGGTGAGCAGAGTCATGTTAATATCATTCCATCTTAATTATCCGAGGTTTTATTATGAGTCGTGATTTAAAAATTTCTGCTGTGATCATTTGTTCTATTATCGCTTTTCTTACTGCGTACGCCGCTATTGTTGTTACGCATTAATAACGTGTTCCAAAGAACATATTGCTATATAGAGTTAAGGAGTGAGTGTGAAAAATAGTGGCGTTATTACCGATGCGGGTATGTCTATTGACTTCACTACACTCAATAAGTATGCCAACGGACGGCATGCTTTAGTTGCCCAAGGAGGAGGCCAGAAAGGTATTTTTACTGCAGGTGTTCTTGATAGCTTTCTTGAAGCAGCATTTGACCCTTTCGATGTTTTCTATGGCACATCGGCTGGTGCTTTAAATTTAACCTCGTATATTTGTCGTCAACGAGGACTAGGTAAAGCTTTCATTACTGAGCTAACCACTCGCCCAGAATTTTTTCGCTTATTTAAACATATTCGTCGCAAACAGCGTCTCGATCTTGATTGGGCTTTTGATCAATTAGTTGCTCCTCCCTATTTACTTGATATTGATGTAGGTCGTTTTGCTTTAGGTGGCCGAGGGGCCTATGCCGCTGTGACTAATATGACTGATCTTCACGATGAATATTTACCGATCACTTCTAATAACTGGTCTGATACCTTAAAAGCAACTTGTGCAATCCCTGCTTTATATCGTCATGAAGTTGAAATCGATGGTAAGTATTACGTTGATGGTGGCGTTTCTGCTGCTATTCCTGCGCAAGAGGCTTGGCGTAAAGGTGCTCGCTTAATTACGGTTATTCGTACAGAGCCAATAGATTTAACCGCAGAAGTCAGGCAAGATCAAAGCGCTACCGTGCTTAATTCATTTTTAAATAGAGTAGGGTTAGACCAACATTTAGAATCACTGCAAACTCGTATTGCGGAAAGAACGGCAAGTTGGCGTTTGGATTTTGATAGCTTCTTAAAACAACGTATTGAGCGATCTAAACTCATTGAGAAAGATCAAGCGAAGCCATTGCTAAATGGTGGACGTTGGTTGTTTGGTAGCAGTGATGTATATCGCTTATGCCATTTATTAGGTGACCAGTTCGATGCGGGTATCATGGATATGCTACTAGTACATCATCAAACCTTTACGCTGACTCATAACTTTATGCTTAAGCCGCCAGATGATTGTTTCATTTTACAAATTGCTCCCGATCAGCCATTAAGGTCTTCACCATTATTGAGTAAGCCTGAAGATTTAGAGTTCGATTATCAATTAGGCCTTCAGGCCGGGCGACGTTATGTTGAGCAATTTTCTACTCTTGTATCAAAGCCTGCGGTTATTCATAAAAGCGCTTATTCCTAATTTGAATCTTATTTTAGTGATCTGATTCGATAAGCGATCGAAATGAAAGTTAACTCGATCGCAATTCTTCCTTCCTTTTATGCCCACCTGAATATTTTACGCCAAAATTTCTTTTTAAAGCCGAAGGTTAATATACCCAAGTGGCTATTGAAACGTTATTTTGCGGTATAAATGGAGTGGTCATGGAAGAGAAAACTTTTCTCACGTTTGTTGTGATGAATACTCGTCTTTTAAAAACAGGTGGTGCAGCTTCGCATCAATTTAAGCAAGAAGGTGGTTACATTGGTAATGATGCTAGTTGCCATTGGATTCTGCCAGATCCGAATAACGCGCTTATTACCCCCTATTGCCAGATTAAGTTTGAAAATGGCGAATATCATCTTATTGATATTCAAGGTGGAATCGGCATTAATGATGAGTCGCCTCAATTTGATCAACAACGACATATAAAAGTAAAAGATGGAGATGTCTTCCGTATCGGCTCATATCAAATTAGAGCGCATTTGAAAGTCGTGGAAGTGGAAACAGAGCAACGTTATCGCATGGCCGAAACCGTTGCTTCTAGCGTACAAGAAACTTCTAGTGTACAAGAAACAACGCCCTCATATATTCCTCAACTCGATATTGATTTGCCAGCGGCGCGAGAGGCTCAAGCATCGAAAACCGAGGTTGAACCATCCATCAAGCAAGATGATCAGGACAAGGAACCAAGGATGTCACCTTCAATCAATACCACTACCAATGAAATTAATGAACCACTTGCGGCGAGTATTGCCGGGCTGATAGCCATTCATAGCCGACAAGATAATTCTTTTCATTTATTAAATCGCAGCTTTCAGCCGATTCAAGATAACCCGTTGCAAATGGGGCTAACGCCAGAAGAAACCAAAAATTTGATGTTTGGTGAGGAGCGCAGTCTATTTCATTTAGAGCCTACTCAAGCGATTGAAAGTAGTTTTAAATCCATAGAGTCGCACAGCGAGCGAATGCATCAGGCAACAGAATTAGCCTTAAAATATATACTCAATGAGTTCGCACCTGAAACCTTGTTAAAGCGCTTTGAAACTTACCGTAAAAATGCACCAGATAATGTTGATAAAGATGCTTGGGCTTGGAAGATGTACCAGTCGTATTTTTCTGAATTGACATCAGGAAGACAGAAAGGTTTTGAAAAGCAGTTTTGGGAAGTGTTAGAGCAATCGTACGATACTTTACAGCGTAAGCAGCCTTAAATTTAGGTAGTCTTCCTAGAACAAACCGCTCAATGAAATCGGCCTCGATACCCAAATAACGGGATATCGAGGCCTTGCTTTATATACCTAAGTTACTAGGGTATGAGTTTATTCTACTTCAATGATGCGCATGCAGTTGGTTGAACCCACCAAGTCCATTACATCGCCTTGAGTGATGATGACTTTATCGCCTTTCTCAAGTAAGCGGTTTTCTTTCAATGTCGCAATCGCCGCTAATGCGCAGGGTAGGCCAGAGCCTGCATCATGCTCAAAAAATACTGGTGTCACACCACGGTATAGTGCTGCTCGGTTGAGGGTTGTCTCATTACGAGATAAAGCGAAAATAGGTAGACCAGAACTTAAGCGTGACATCATTAATGGAGTACGGCCTGATTCAGTCATTGAAATGACGGCAGTGATGCCTTGCATATGGTTAGCAGAGTACATGGTTGCCATTGCAATGGTTTCTTCTGCCGATTGGAACTTACGGTCTAGGCGGTAGTTTGACACATTAACGGATGGCATTTTTTCAGCGCCAACACAAACTTCAGCCATTGATTTGACGGTTTCAATTGGGAAACTACCTGCCGCAGTCTCCGCTGAAAGCATTACCGCATCGGTGCCATCCAATACTGCGTTCGCCACATCCATTACTTCTGCACGTGTTGGCATTGGGCTTGTGATCATGGATTCCATCATTTGTGTCGCGGTAATTACGTTGCGATCTAGACTACGCGCACGGCGAATCAGTTGCTTTTGAACACCAACGAGCTCCGCATCACCAATTTCTACCCCTAGGTCACCACGGGCTACCATCACCACGTCAGACGCTAGGATAATATCATCCATGCTTTCTTCGCTAATAACCGTTTCCGCTCGCTCAACTTTAGCCACTAATTTTGCTTCTAGACCAGCATCACGCGCCAAGCGACGTGCATAATGCATATCTTCACCATTACGTGGGAAGGAAATAGCAAGGTAGTCCACTTTGATTTTTGCAGCCGTAAGAATGTCTTGTTTGTCTTTTTCAGTTAAGGCGTCTGCGGATAAGCCACCACCTTTTTTGTTGATACCTTTATTGTTTGAAAGAGGGCCAGCAACCGTGACTTCAGTATGTACTTTATTGCCATCGACACTGGTTACTTTAAGTTGAACGCGGCCATCATCAAGTAACAGAATATCGCCAGGGCCAACATCTTTTGGTAGTTCTTTATAATCTAAACCGACAGCATATTGATCACCTTGGCCTTTTTCAAGATCGCTATCAAGTGTGAATTTATCACCAATATTTAATTGAATTTTGCCATCTTTGAACGTAGAAACACGAATTTTAGGACCTTGCAAATCACCTAGAATAGCCACGTGAATGCCTAATTTAGCGGCAATGGTGCGTACTTTTTCTGCTCGGATAATATGGTCTTCAGCAGAGCCGTGTGAGAAGTTCATTCGCACTACATTGGCGCCAGCTTTAATAATCTCTTCAAGGACATTATCTTTATCGGTTGCAGGGCCAAGAGTCGTGACAATTTTGGTGCGTCTTAAGCGTTGAGACATGAATTACTCCATCTATGATTAATAAATTATACTTACGTTACCACTAATTGAAGTGATATTTCATGGCTTTATTTGATATAAAATGTATTCATATAATTTTAAGGTGTATTCGTTTTGAGCAGTTTTTTAGCTAGATTTCACTTAGAATAGATCAGATTTGAAATTAAGCGTGATACTTGTCACGCAACCATAGTATGGCACTTCACAATTACTTCGCAGTGTAAAAAAATTGAGCTAAGTTTTTTTTAAGGAGTACGTTATGTACATGGCTCAACCTGGTCATATTGATCAAATAAAGCAAGTCAATACAGGTCGTGTATATAAACTTATCGATCAGTTTGGCCCGATTTCTCGTATCGATCTATCAAAACTAAGTGGTTTGGCACCTGCCAGTATCACTAAAATCTCGCGGGAATTAATGGAGGGCCACTTAATTCATGAAACGGTGGTGCAAGAGTCATTAAGTCGCGGGCGTCCCGCTGTTGGTCTTCAAACCGATAATACTGGTTGGCATTTTTTGTCTATTCGACTAGGTAAAGGCTATCTAATTATTGCACTACATGAATTAGGTGGAGAGGTTGTCGCGGATTATAAAGTTGATATTGAAGCTTCCGAACAAGATAAACTTCAGCAACGTATTTTGGATGAGATCGAAGTGTTTTTCGCTCAGCATGCGCATCTTGTCGAAAGGATGACCAGCATTGCGGTTACACTGCCTGCTTTAGTTAATTTTTCAGAAGGTGTGGTTCTTCAGATGCCGCATTTTAATATTCAAAATTTAGCGCTTGGTCCTGCAATCTATGCGCAGACGGGCGTGCCAGTGTTTATTGCTAATGATACTTGTGCGTGGGCACTCGCTGAAATGCTGTTTGGACACTCCCAAGAAGTCGATAACTCTTTACTAATTAGTAATCATCAAGGTGTCGCAGCGGGCGTAATTTTAAATGGTCGTCTTGCGTATAGTCGCAACGGTAATATTGGCGAACTGGGGCATATTCAAGTTGAACAAGATGGCACTTTATGTGAATGCGGTAAACGAGGTTGCTTAGATACTATTGCTTCTTCTGAAGCAGTATGCAGGGCGGTAACCGAACAAATCGTGCAAGGGCAAGAAACTTCTCTTACTGCGAATAATATCACTATGGATAAGATTTGCTCAGCGGCGGTGAGTGGTGATGAGTTTGCCATACAAGTTATCGAAAAGTTAGGCAGAGATTTAGGGAGGGGGATTGCCATCATGGTTAATATCTTCAGCCCTGAAAAGATTTTATTGGGTGGCGCTTTAACCAAAGCAAAATCGATTTTATTCCCTGCCATTGAACAAGCTTTGCAGCAGCACAGTTTACCTATCTTTCACAAAGATGTGCCTTTAGTGGAAAGTAAGTTCTTCACTCAAACGACGATGCCAGGTGCGGCATTGATTAAGCAGGCGCTCTATGATGGATCATTACTCTTGAAGGTCGTTGAAGGTTAATTTCGATATAGAGTAAATAATAAAAATAAAGCCAGCGTAATTGCTGGCTTTGTTGTCTCTGGTGAGCTGAGTTAAGGCTTACGATTTAAATAGCTTATTTCGTTCTGGCTGGGCATCAATGCATTGACCATGAACCTCTTGGCTTTCCACTGCCATCAGGTAAACGTACAGTGGCATGATATCTTCGGCCGTTTTTAGCAGATTAGTATCTTCTGCTGGATAAGCTGAGGCACGCATTTTGGTACGAGTTGCACCTGGGTTAATCGCATTAACGCGAATAGGGGTGTCACTGAGTTCATCTGCCAAAATTTGCATCATGCCTTCGGTAGCAAATTTAGAAATAGAATAACTTGCCCAGTAAGCTTTGCCGATATGACCAACGGTTGAAGAGGTGAAAACAATGCGGCCGTTTTCTGATTTTTTAATCAGAGGGAGTAATGCTTGAGTCATTAATAGCTGCGCTTTTACATTGACTTGCATCACTTCATCAAAAGCACTTTCTTCAATTTGTTCAAATGGCGTGATCGTACCTAGTAGACCAGCATTATGTAAGATGCCATCAAGTTTACCGAATTGATCTGCAATCGTATCGGCCATATCAAGGTAGTTCTGTTTGGTTGCCCCTTTCATATCAAGAGGGATAATCGCCGCTTGCGGGTAACCTTTCGACTCGATCTCATCGTACGTCGCTTCTAGTTTGGACACGGTGCGTCCTAGTAAAATAACGGTTGCGCCATGTTGAGCGTAGTGTAACGCGGCTTCTTTACCTATACCATCGCCAGCACCAGTGACTAAAATGGTTTTTCCAGTAAGCGCTGAAGGGGAAACTGAATAATTCACCGTATGTAATCCTTAATCTAACTTTATGTCATTTATACCCATCTTATTTGAAGTCACTTGGGTATATGCAATAATGTACCGCTATTTCAAATAATAAGTGGTTAGCATCAACGTAAACTCGCTTACCATACACTAAACCGCAAGTTTTGAGGGAATGATATTGGAATTTTTGTTGGATTATGGGCTGTTTCTAGCCAAAGTCGTGACGTTCGTCGTTGCGGTAATCGCATTGTTTGTTGGCATTAAAGTATTAGGCGGAAAGGGCGGTCATGCGAAAGGTGAATTACAGATCACTGACTTGTCAGAAAAGCATACTGAAACGGTCGCGCAACTAGAAGAACACTTGCATGATGAAGCGTATTTAAAAGCGCGTCATAAAGCACAAGAAAAAGAGCAAAAAGAAAAGAACAAAAAAGAGGCCAAAGAGGCGAAAAAGGCCGCAAAATCCGGTGAACTGGTTGATACCCGTAACCCTCATTTATTTGTTTTAGATTTTAACGGCAGCATTGATGCTAAAGAAGTCTCTTCTTTACGTGAAGAAGTCACCGCGATTCTTTCGGTCGCGAAAGAAGGGGATGAAGTGCTACTTCGCCTAGAGTCTGGCGGTGGCATGGTTCACGGCTATGGTCTAGCTTCTTCTCAACTCGATCGTCTTAAACATGCCAAGATTCCGTTAACCATTGCTGTCGATAAAGTAGCAGCAAGTGGTGGCTATATGATGGCTTGTGTGGCGGATAAAATTGTTTCAGCGCCATTTGCGATTGTTGGCTCGATTGGTGTTATCGCACAAATTCCGAACTTCAATAAATTGTTGAAAAAGAATGATATTGAATTTGAGCAAATGACCGCAGGCGAATATAAACGCACCTTAACCATGTTTGGTGAAAATACTGATAAAGCCCGCGATAAGTTCAAGCATGAATTAGAAGAAACCCATGTACTATTTAAAGACTTTATCCGTGAGCACCGTGCAGAGCTTGATCTAGAGAAAGTGGCTACAGGTGAACATTGGTTTGGCACCCAAGCGCTTGAGTTAGGGCTGGTGGATGAAATTAAAACCTCAGATGATTTAATTGTCGCAGCGACTAAAGAAAAATCAGTACTCGCCTTGCACTACGTTCGCAAGAAAAAACTATCGGATAAAATTTCTGGTAGCGCAGCGAAAACCGTCGATAGTGTACTACTTAAATTGATCTCTAGAGGCCAGCGCCCAATTGTATAGCAGATACCTCTAATGAGGTAGGCGCATGAATAACTGATTTATATCAATCTTTATTGAATTAAGCTCACATCTCGTGAGCTTTTTTTTAGCTTGATGGTTTTTTATTTTGAGTCTTTTCTATTGGTTTTAGCCGATTTTAACGACTTTTTTGTGGTTTTTCATGGGTGATTTCTTGTTGTGAAATTAACTTTTCCAGCTTTGAACTATGATTAGAAAGCTTGAATTTGATGACATTAAAAAGCAATATTCAGCCATCATCCTTGTTTTTGTATCTAATTGTTACGAGAGAAAAAATGGACAACAATCAATTTGAATCATTAATGCCACCTGAAATGGCAAAAAAAGCCGCTGAAGCTGGTGTTTACAAAGTTAATAAATCTTTCTTTAAAACCTTTATGCTTGCAGTTACAGCTGGCATGCAAATTGGTATTGCATTTATTTTTTACACTACGGTAACTAGTGGTACCGCTGACGTGGCTCCAGGCTTTTCACATTTTGTTGGTGGTTTAGCATTTAGCCTAGGTTTAATTCTTGTGGTTGTAACTGGTAGTGAATTATTTACTAGCTCAACCTTAGTGGTTGTTGCTAAAGCGAGTGGTTTGGTGACCTGGGGGCAATTAGTTAAAAACTGGCTTCAAGTTTATTTTGGTAACTTCGTGGGTTGTATTTTGCTAGTCGGTATAATGCTCGTTGCTCAACAATATATGAGCGATGCGGGTGGTATCGGTTTGAATGCGATGCACATTGCTCAGCATAAAATGCACCACTCTTTCGCATCAGCCGTTGCGCTAGGCACAATGGCTAACTTACTGGTATGTATCGCAGTTTGGATGTCTTATGCGGGCCGCACATTAACAGATAAAGTGTTAATTTTGATTCTGCCTGTTGCGATGTTTGTCTCATCAGGATTTGAGCATAGCATTGCAAACATGTTTCAAATCCCATTTGCGATTGGTATCAAAAACTTTGCACCTGCTGAATTTTGGGAAATGACTCATACAACAGCCAGCCAGTTTGCCGACTTAAATATGGTTGATTTCGTAGTGAATAACCTTATCCCAGTCACCATTGGCAATATTATTGGCGGTAGTCTATTTGTTGGTTTGTGGTTCTGGTCAATTTACCTACGAAAGTAATGTAACCATAAATAAGTGACATAAAAATGCCCTAGCTGAGACTAGGGCATCTTTTTATATATACTCAAGTGACTTGGGTAAAGGTCTAATATCTGAATTAGTGCACTGTATTTTCTAAGGTGAATTCTTTAGATAGATGATGTGCGAGATATTTGAACATATTAAATACGGCTGTGGTTTTTTCAGTCGGCAACCCTTGTTCATCTAAGAAATATTCGCCTTTGAAAATCAACACATCATCTTTCTCTATTACTGATGTGGCACGCATTCCTTCCATATAATTTGCATGTTCCTGAATGACTTGGTTTGCAATCAGAAGGAGTTCAAATTCGGAGATGGCTTTTTTACTACTCATAGTGGCCTACTTAGAATGAAAGTTAAGGTTTGGTTGAATATCATTAAATAAGGCGCTATTGTCCGCCTCAATTTGATTATAAAGTTTATACCTAACTCGTTGCTTGGTATAGCGAATGGCAGTAAAAAATCCTGAATTTTGTTTTTCAATAATCGTAGTAGATGGTCAGTTATCTTACTGCATCTTAGTTGGCGATATGTCGTTCACTCAGCATGAAAAGTGAAAAAACAGGTTGATCTTATTTAAAACTCACTCGATAGTAAAAAAAGAAGCAATTAATTAAAGCAGCGTGCGTAATCAATAAACGCGACCTGATGAGGATGTTTAGAATTAGTTATGGGCAAATCTCTTGTTATTGTAGAGTCACCAGCTAAAGCGAAGACTATCAATAAATATCTTGGAAAAGATTTTGTTGTGAAGTCGAGCGTTGGCCATGTACGTGACTTACCTACTGCCGGTCAAAGTAGTGGAAAAAAAGCGGCCGCGATTTCAACTAAAGGTATGAGTCCTGAAGAAAAAGCTCGTATCAAAAAAGAAAAAGACAAAGCAGCCCTGATTAAAAAGATGGGTATCAACCCTTACCAAGGCTGGGAAGCGAACTATCAAATCCTTCCGGGTAAAGAAAAGGTTGTTGCTGAATTACAGAAATTAGCCAAAGACGCCGATTGCGTTTATCTCGCAACCGATTTGGACCGCGAAGGGGAAGCTATTGCGTGGCACCTTCGTGAGATCATCGGTGGTGATGATGCGCGATACAAACGAGTGGTTTTTAACGAAATTACTAAAAATGCCATTCAACAAGCGTTTGAAACGCCAGGTGAATTGAATCTAGATGGTGTGAAAGCTCAACAGACACGACGCTTTTTAGACCGAGTGGTTGGCTTCATGGCTTCACCTCTACTTTGGAAAAAAGTGGCGCGTGGTTTATCTGCAGGTCGTGTTCAATCGGTTGCAGTGAAGCTATTGGTTGAGCGTGAACGTGAAATCAACGCATTTATTCCAGAAGAGTTTTGGGATATCCATGCTGATACGACAACATTAAATAATACTGATTTCCGTTTATTAGTGGCTCAAAAAGCTGGTTCAGCCTTTAAGCCAGTTAATGAAACGGAAACCAAAGCAGCATTATCGGTACTTGAAAAAGCCACTTACGAAGTTTGTAAACGAGAAGATCGCCCGACCTCAAGTAAGCCTTCTGCCCCATATATCACCTCTACATTGCAACAAGCGGCAAGTACTCGCTTAGGCTATGGGGTGAAAAAGACCATGATGCTCGCTCAGAGACTCTATGAGGCGGGTTACATCACTTATATGCGTACTGACTCAACTAACTTGAGTAAAGAGGCTGTAGAAGCTTGTCGTGAGTTTATTCAATCTGAGTTTGGTGACGCATATTTACCTGCCAGTCCTTTAGCTTACGGTAGTAAACAAGGCGCTCAAGAGGCGCACGAAGCGATTCGTCCATCTAGCGTTGATGTAAAAGCTGAAGACTTAAACGGTATGGAAGCCGATGCCCACAAACTTTACGCCCTGATTTGGAATCAATTTGTTGCCTGTCAAATGACACCAGCAAAATACGATTCAACCACAGTAAGTGTTAAGGCGGATGACTTTACGCTAAAAGCCAAAGGTCGTATTTTGAAGTTTGATGGTTGGACTCGTGTTCAACGTCCAATGGGTAAAAATGAAGATCAAATTCTACCTGAAGTGAAAGTTGGCGATACGTTGTCGCTAAAACAACTCGATCCTAAGCAGCACTTCACTAAACCGCCAGCACGCTATACCGAAGCGGCGTTAGTTAAAGAGCTTGAAAAACGTGGTATTGGTCGTCCATCGACTTATGCATCGATCATTTCAACCATTCAAGATCGTGGTTATGTAAAAGTTGACCAACGTCGTTTCTATGCAGAAAAAATGGGTGAGATTGTTACCGATCGCCTGAATGGTAGCTTTAATGATCTGATGGATTACGACTTTACTGCTCGTATGGAAGAAAAACTCGATAAAATCGCCGAAGGTCAACTGACTTGGACTCAAGTTCTTGATGAGTTTTTTGAAGCCTTTACTGCGGATTTAGACAAAGCAGAATTAGACGAATCTGAAGGTGGCATGATGCCAAATAAGATCGTTGAAACGAGTATTGAATGTCCAACCTGTTCTCGTCCTATGGGGATTCGTACTGCGTCTACTGGTGTTTTCTTAGGATGTTCAGGTTATGCACTGCCACCAAAAGAGCGTTGTAAAACCACTATTAATTTAGGTGATGAAGAAGGTGTAGTGAACGTTTTAGAAGAAGACGTTGAAACGGCGGCTCTTCGTGCGAAAAAGCGTTGCCCAATTTGTGAAACGGCAATGGACGCTTACCTGATTGATGACAAGCGTAAGATGCACGTTTGTGGTAATAACCCGAACTGTGAAGGTTATGTGGTTGAATTCGGTGAGTTCAAACCAAAAGGTTACGATGGCCCATTAGTTGAGTGTGATAAGTGTGGCTCAGATATGGTGCTGAAAAATGGCCGTTTTGGTAAGTACATGGGTTGTACTAACGAGGAATGTAAAAATACTCGTAAGATCTTACGTAACGGCGAAGTTGCGCCACCGAAAGAAGATCCAGTACATTTCCCTGAGTTGCCTTGTTCTAATTCGGATGCTTATTTCGTACTGCGTGATGGTGCATCTGGTTTATTTATGGCGGCAAGCAATTTCCCGAAATCTCGTGAAACTCGCGCACCGCTAGTTGCTGAAATGGCAGAATACAAAGATCGTATTTCTGAAAAATTCCATTACTTAGCGTCTGCACCGGTTGCCGATCCTGATGGGATCCCAACAGTCGTTCGCTTTAGCCGTAAATCGAAAGAGCATTACGTGCGTTCAGAAGTAGATGGTAAGCCATCTGGTTGGACTGCTCTGTATATCGACGGTAAGTGGGAAATTACAGACAAGCGTAAGAAACCAAAGAAATAGGTTTTTAATCGCTTAACGAAAAACAGCCCGATGTGTTTGCATCTGGCTGTTTTTGTATCAAAATTACGCTACACGCTACACGCTACACGCTACACGCTACACGCTACACGCTACACGCTACACGCTACACGCTTCAACTTCGACAGGAACACCACTATGAAAACGAAATTCCGCTTCTTCTCGTTGAATGAGTTGACCTTCACGCTCGCCAATTAAGCGAATTCGTTCACTAATATCTTCTCCCGCAATCGCTTCAGCTAGCGCTAGGTAATCTTGATAATGACGCGCTTCTGAGCGTAACAAAGAAACATAAAACTTATTCAACTCGTCATCTAAAAACGGTGCCAGTTTGGCAAAACGCTCACAAGATCGCGCTTCAATATAAGCACCGATAATCAACTTATCAATGAGGGCAGCAGGCTCGTAGGTTCTGACCGTTTTCATTAAACCTTTGGCGTAGGTTCCAGCGGTCAGGTTCTGATAAGGGATGCCTCGGTTTTCCATAATCTCAAGCACTTGCTCAAAGTGGTGGAATTCCTCTTTAATCAAACGCACCATTTTATCAACCAGATCTTGACCATGCTCAAAGCCATCTTTTACGGTTAGGCTGCCAGATTGCATAATGCTTTTTTCTGGGAACTCGACATCACGAATGCACTTATAGACGTAATCTTCATAAGGTTTAGCCCATTGAATCAGTGTTTGACCACTTTGCTGATCAACCGCATATTTGCGCACCATAAACATGGCCGTTTGAGCCGCTTTTAATTCGCAATTGCAGTGGTCAATCAGCAAGGCGTTTAAATGTTCTGGTTGCTTGGCTTTTTCTATCCAAGCCTCTGGGGTTGGACAATGTAGAAATTGGTGTATAGGTTTCAGTAATTCTTGATACATGGCAATAAAGGTTTCGAATGGAAATTATGGTCAATTTTATCACACTACACTTTATTTCCGTTATCGAATCTCAATGAAGAACTATGAAAATGACTCGATAAGCGTTATAACTAATGCTTATAAGGCAAAGTGATGCCTCAAAGATAAATGCTGATGGAGAGGGAAGCCCATATGAAGTTACAACAGCTGAGATATATTGTTGAAGTGGTGAATAACAACCTAAATGTCTCTGCTACGGCGGAAAATTTATATACGTCGCAGCCGGGCATTAGTAAGCAAGTTCGTTTGCTAGAAGATGAACTAGGTATTCAGATTTTTGAACGTAGTGGCAAGCACTTAACGACAGTCACTCCGGCAGGTCAAGAAATTGTCCGTATTTCTCAACAAATCTTATCCCGAGTAGAAAGCATTAAGGCAGTGGCAGGTGAGCACACTAACCCTGAAAGTGGCACGCTCAACATTTCGACTACCCACACTCAAGCTCGTTACGCTTTACCAGATGTGATTAAAGGTTTTACCGCTCGTTATCCAAAAGTGTCTTTGCATATGCACCAAGGTACGCCGAGTCAAATGTCAGAAGCGGTGTCAAAAGGCACGGCTAACTTTGCGATTGCGACAGAAGCGCTGCATTTATATCAAGATGCCATCATGCTGCCTTGTTATCACTGGAATCGTTCTATTGTCGTCCGAAAAGATCATCCTTTGGCGCAATTAGGTAAGGTAACGATTGAAGAGTTGGCTAAGTATTCTTTGGTTACTTATGTCTTTGGTTTCACTGGTCGCTCTGAGTTAGATACCGCGTTTAATCTGGCGGGCTTACAACCTAAAATTGTGTTTACTGCCACCGATGCTGACGTGATTAAAACTTACGTTCGTTTGGGTATTGGGGTAGGTGTTTTTGCTAGTATGGCGATCGATGAAGAACAAGATGATGATTTGGTGGCCATCGATGCCAGCCATATCTTCGGCGCGAGCACCACGAGTATTGGGTTTAAGCGTGGCACTTTCTTAAGAAGCTATATGTTTGATTTTATGGAACGCTTTGCTCCTCATTTAACCCGTCCGGTTGTCGAAAAAGCGATTGGCTTGAAGAATAACCAAGAAATAGAAACCATGTTTAAAGATATTGAGTTACCCGTTCGTTAATGTGTGAATCCCTCTCTCAGCGCTTTTCTGTACTAGATAAAGCGCTCATTTCTACTCAAGAGTTTTGGCGGACGGAACCGTTCCATTCAAGCATCAATGAAAGCTTACCCTGGCTTAACCATCCCGCGCTCTGCGAATTTCTGACTAGCTTGGAAGTTGAAGATATTGAGCAGCTAAAAGGGGATACCTCAAAGTTAGTTGAGTGCTTAACGCCTTTTATTCCCGCTTTAACCAGTTTATGGGCTCAATGTGAATTAGATAGTTTACTATTGACGGGTGAGCATGATACTCAACATTTAAGTGTTGGGATCCCGGGAAGAAAATGGCAACAGATCACTGCGATGGGAGAGGCCGCACTACGAGTTAACCGTCCTGGACAAGAGTGGTTGGAATGGTGTGCCGGTAAGGGATACTTAGGACAATGGTTAGCGCAGCAGTCGCAACTTCCTATGATCAGTTTTGAGTGGCAAGACAGCCTGTGTGTAATGGGACAAGCTTTGGCGGATAAACATCAATTACCAATGACCTTTATTCAGGGCGATGCGCTATCTGATGATTGCCATAAGGTATTTAAGCCCAATCAACACGCGGTGGCATTGCATGCCTGTGGTGATTTACATGCTCATTTAATTGAACATGTGTGTCAGCAGGGGCTATCCGGCGTGACCCTTTCACCTTGTTGTTACCACTTAATTCAAGATGACGATTATCAGCCGCTTTCAACATTAGGCAAGCACTCTCAACTTCACCTTTCCAAAACAGATCTCAGGATCCCATTGCAAGAAACCGTGACCGGTGGGGAAAGAGTGAAGCGTCATCGTGAATTGGAAATGACCTATCGCCTAGGCTTCGATTGTTTGTTGCAAGATGCGAGCAATCAGCAAGGTTATACGTCGATTCCAAGTATTAAAAAATCACAGCTAAGCCAAGGGTTTGCCAGTTTCTGCCAATGGGCGAAAGAGCAGCGAAACTTGGATGTTACTCTTGAGGATTTAGATTATTGGAAGCAAAGAGGTGAAGAACGCTTTATTCAAATGGAGCGCTTGAGTCTAGTACAACAAGCCTTTCGAAGGCCGCTTGAAATGTGGTTAGTGTGTGATAAAGCTTTGCGTTTAGAACAAGCGGGATATGATGTTTCGCTTAGCACTTTCTGCCCGCGGGACATCACACCACGCAATATTCTTATTCAAGCGATTGAGAACCGATCACTCTAACGCCTGCTTTGCATCTATGTAGGGTAGGTCAAATCCCTCAGCGACTTCTTTAATGGTTAATTTACCATCAATAATATTTAGCCCTTTTAAAAAGCCCGCATCTTCCAACAAAGCTTGCCGATAGCCTTTGTTCGCCAGTTTTAGGATATAGGGTAGGGTGGCGTTATTAAGAGCAAAGGTTGAGGTTCTCGCAACGGCTCCGGGCATATTAGCGACACAATAATGAACGATATCATCAACCACATAAGTCGGATCTGCGTGAGTGGTAGCATGAGAGGTTTCAAAGCAACCTCCTTGATCAATGGCAACATCGACGAGAGCAGATCCTGCTTTCATGGTTTTTAAATGTTGCTTATTGATGAGTTTTGGCGCTGCCGCTCCGGGAACTAATACTGCACCAATAATGAGGTCAGCTTCGGTAACGAGTTGGTCAAGAAGTTCTCGAGTCGAGTAGGCTACTTTTGCGGTGCCTTGAAACTCCTCATCCAATTTGCGAAGTGTGTCGATATTTTTATCTAAAATCGTCACATCAGCACGTAACCCTACCGCCATTCTTGCAGCGTTAGAACCGACTACGCCACCGCCAAGAATAAGCACTTTTGCTGGCATCACCCCTGGTACACCAGAAAGAAGTAAGCCACTGCCACCGTGGGATTTTTCCAATGTTTGCGCGCCGGCTTGAATAGACATTCGACCAGCAACTTCAGACATTGGCGCTAATAGTGGCAGACGACCCATATTATCTGTTACAGTCTCATAGGCGATACAGATGGCTTTGCTCTTTATTAGGTCTTCCGTTTGTGGAAAATCTGGTGCGAGGTGCAAATAAGTGAACAATATTTGTCCTGGCTTGAGCAAAGCTCGTTCAGTGGATTGAGGCTCTTTGACCTTAACAATCATATCTGCAGTAGAATAGAGCTCTTTTGCAGTGGGAAGAATGGAAGCGCCTGCGGCGATGTAATCGTTGTCACTAAAGCCGATACCGGCTCCAGCCTGACTTTCGATAAACACTTGATGCCCGTGAGAGTATAGTTCTCTTACGCTAGCAGGGATCATGCCTACACGATATTCGTGGTTTTTGATTTCTTTTGGTACGCCAATTTTCATTCTGAACCCTCTTTTATTAGTGGTTGTTATGTCTGTCTAAAGGCTTATTCATTGGGCTAATGTAAAGTGTAGTTATGATTTAGTAATATTTGATTCTGAATATAAAGAGAATGTAGAATATATTTTTGCAGGGAAGTAATTAAGGTGAATATCAATGACAGATAATTATAAAAAGCCATCAAAGGACTTAGACAGGATTGACCGTAATATTCTAAATGAATTACAGAAAGATGGTCGAATTTCGAATGTAGAGCTTTCAAAGCGTGTGGGTTTATCGCCAACACCTTGTTTAGAACGTGTAAGGCGCCTTGAACGCCAAGGCTATATTACCGGTTATACCGCACTACTTAATCCACAGTATCTTGATGCATCACTTCTAGTGTTTGTTGAGATTACGTTAAACCGTGGTGCGCCTGATGTGTTTGAACAATTCAATACCGCAGTACAAAAATTAGATGATATCCAAGAATGTCATTTAGTTTCTGGTGATTTCGATTACTTATTGAAAACCCGTGTATCAGATATGAGTGCTTACCGTAAGCTATTAGGTGACACTTTATTACGCCTTCCTGGTGTGAATGACACGCGTACCTACGTGGTAATGGAAGAAGTCAAACAATCAAATCAGTTAGTGATTCAAACTCGATAATCAAAATATGTCCAAATGGTGTCAGGATGCGTTCAAATCTTCCTTTTGACGCTGTTTGGGTATAGGTTTTTCCACCTATTTCGGTTATTGTTATCGAGTGTTGTCTACCGAGCGGCTTAGGCCGCTCGTCGTATTTTGGACCACCGAGTGAATTATCCTTATTTTCATACCTAACTTGCTATTTTCAACAATGCAATAAGGTTTGACGTCATGTCTAAAATAAGAATATACCCAAAGTAATTAGAGCTGCAGCTTCAAGTACGATGGGTACGCCCATTAAGCACTCGGGAATAGGGGAACGTTTTGTTTACGTACAGCAAAAATATTTTCAAGCAAGGCAAGTCGAAAACCGTCACCATCATTAAAGCGAAAGAAACTAAGTCGAAACCTCGTCTTAATGGCTCACAACGTTTGAAAGAGTGTGGCTTGATCTTAGGCTTATTGATCGCCATTTTAATGATGGTGGCTCTTTTCTCATTTAATCCAGCGGATCCATCGTGGTCGCAAACAGCATGGGGCGGTACTGTCCATAATGCTGGTGGTTATATCGGGGCTTGGCTTGCGGATACTCTATTCTTCAGCTTTGGCGTATTTGCCTACCCACTACCTTTTATTATCCTAGGCGCAAGCTGGGCATTCTTCCGTTCACGAGATGAAGGGGAGGGGATTGATTTCCTACTATGGGGTACACGTCTACTTGGCCTAACTATCATGCTATTAACCAGCTGTGGCCTAGCAGATATTAATTTTGATGACATTTGGTACTTCTCATCGGGCGGTGTCGTCGGTGATGTTTTAACCTCTGTTGCCACTCCAGCATTGAATATTTTAGGGTCAACTTTAGTTTTCATGTTTTTGTGGGGCGCAGGTTTTACCTTATTAACCGGCATTTCTTGGTTGAGTATTGTTGAACATTTAGGGCAAGCTGCTTTACGCTTAACTCAGCGTTTATTTAATCGCGCACGTCACTCAGAACCAACTACATTATCAGCGAACCACTATCAACAAGCTGAATTAAGTCAGATGCATATTGAAGGCATTGATGATGATGCACTTTCTTTAAAAGCAGTGGATTTGCAGCAAGATGAAGAGTTCGACATCGTAGATGATGCGCAAACTGCTGAGCCAGCTGTTGATTTTGAACAAAAGAAAAAACCACGTTTTAATATTCACTTCCCACGTAAATCAGCCAAGAAAGCTCAGATTGAACCAAGTGCGCATGGTGAGCCTGCTCTAGATATTAGCGAAGAAGATCTTGATGATCCGTTATTCTCAGCGCCTTCAGCAACGACACCATCTGCAAAAGCCGCGCAAGTGAAATCTGTTCAAGCCTCAGAACCTGCAGTGAGCACGGAACAAGAGGTGAAAATTCAGCAGACAATGAGTTCAGCATCTTTTGATATTGAAAATAATTCTGCGACAGAATCATCAAATCGTTATCAAAATCCAAATGCAACGATTGCAGAATTGGATCAGCGAGCGGTTTCTGAAAATGACTTTGTTGAGCAAGACAGTGACACTACTGCTTCAGTACAAGCGCCAACACAAGCTCCTAGCCAAACAGCTCAACAAGAAGCACCATCGGTACCGATTGCTGCAGAGCAAAGCGCAGCTAAGCCAGAAAGCGCTATCGATGATATTACTTTAGAGGAAAATACCCCTTCATTAGGAAATCTTGATTCTGTTCTCGACGATGAACCTAATCAGCAAATTGAAGCTGAGTCTGTTCAAACTCATTCACAACAAGGGTCAGTTACTTCTATGCAGGGTTCGAGTTCGGCAAATAATGAAAACCTTGCTGCAACTACATCGAATATTTCTCAGCCACCAACTCAGAATAAAACAAACAATGCTCAACAAGAAAGCGTTCAGCAATCTGTCATTTCAGCTGAAGAAGCGGCACAACAACCAATTCAAGCAGAACAAGATCAACCTGAAGATCAGGATGCCGCAGCGTTTCAAAATATGGTTACAGCAGCACAAGCTAGTGCTTTGGCATCACAAAATCCATTCTTAGTGCAACAAGATGTGAATTTACCGGTGCCAACATCACCAATGCCAACATTGGAATTGTTGTATCACCCAGAAAAACGTGAAAGCCACATTGACCGTGATGCACTGGAAGAGATTGCACGCTTGGTTGAATCTAAGCTTGCCGATTATAAAATTGAAGCGCGTGTTGTTGATATTTTCCCCGGGCCAGTGATCACTCGTTTTGAGCTAGATTTAGCGCCAGGCGTGAAAGTAAGCCGAATTTCTGGCCTATCTATGGATCTTGCTCGTGCACTATCAGCAATGGCTGTAAGGGTAGTAGAAGTTATTCCTGGCAAGCCATATGTTGGTTTAGAACTACCGAATATGAGCCGTGAAACGGTTTATTTTTCAGATGTAGTGGGTACAGAAGCATTCCAAAACAATAAATCGCCAACAGCCGTAGTGTTGGGGCAAGATATTGCTGGTGAAGCGGTGATTGCGGATCTAGCTAAAATGCCTCATGTATTAGTGGCAGGTACCACCGGGTCTGGTAAATCGGTCGGCGTAAACGTGATGATCTTGAGTATTTTGTATAAAGCGACCCCAGAAGATGTGCGCTTTATTATGATCGACCCGAAAATGTTGGAATTATCGATTTATGAAGGTATTCCTCATTTATTATCGGAAGTCGTAACGGATATGAAAGATGCCTCAAACGCGCTTCGTTGGTGTGTTGGGGAAATGGAGCGTCGTTATAAACTAATGTCAGCATTAGGCGTCCGTAACCTGAAAGGATACAACGAGAAGCTCAAAATGGCAGCTGATGCGGGTCACCCAATTCATGACCCATTATGGAAACCGGGTGATAGTATGGATGAAATGCCACCACGTTTAGAAAAATTGCCGTACATTGTGGTGATCGTCGATGAATTTGCTGATCTGATTATGGTCGTGGGTAAAAAAGTGGAAGAGTTGATCGCCCGTTTAGCTCAAAAAGCGCGTGCGGCAGGTATCCACTTAGTATTGGCGACTCAGCGTCCATCGGTGGATGTGATTACCGGTCTGATTAAAGCCAATATTCCAACTCGTGTCGCGTTTACCGTATCAACCAAAACTGATTCACGCACTATTTTGGATCAAGGCGGTGCCGAGTCACTGCTTGGTATGGGGGATATGCTATATCTACCACCAGGTTCAAATCACACCACTCGTGTTCATGGTGCGTTTGCATCCGATGATGATGTGCATGCGGTAGTGAATGATTGGAAAGCACGTGGTAAGCCTGTTTATATTGATGAAATTGTTCATGGCGAGGCAACTTCGGAAAGCTTACTACCAGGTGAGCAATTAGAAAGCGAAGAAGATGCTGATCCACTTTACGATCAAGTGGTTGAATTTGTAACCGAATCTCGCCGAGGTTCAGTGTCGGGCGTTCAGCGTCGTTTTAAAATTGGTTACAACCGTGCCGCAAGAATTGTGGAACAACTTGAAGCTCAAGGTGTCGTAAGTGCACCGGGGCATAACGGAAACCGCGAAGTAATTGCTCCACCACCGATTAAGCAGTTTGATTAACGGCTCGATCAACGATGATTGAAAATACAAAAATTGCGATATCAGGTTTTATAATGTCGAGGATGGATATGAGAAATTGGTTACTAGTATTATTGCTGGCAAGCACCAGTGTTTGGGCGGAACCGAAAGATGAATTGAATGCTCGATTGAGTAAAAATGATGGCTTTAGTGCTGACTTCACCCAAAAAGTTACCAGCCCAGAAGGCGAAGTACTGCTTGATGGTGAAGGGAGTGCAGATATATCTCGTCCAAGTTTATTTCGTTGGAAAACATCCGCGCCAGATGAAACTCTGCTTGTGTCTGATGGTAAAAATGTTTGGTACTACAGCCCATTTGTCGAGCAAGTGACGATTTTGAGTCAAGAACAAGCTACCGCTCAAACGCCGTTTGTTTTGCTAACTCGTAATCGTGCTAGTGATTGGGCAAATTATGATGTGACTCAATCGAATGATACTTTCACTTTGAAACCTACGGCAGCAGATAGCTCGGTTGGTACATTCCAAATCAAAATCAATGCTAAGGGTGTCGTTCAGCAATTTAATGTGATTGAACAAGATGGCCAGAAAAGCCAGTTTGAGTTTACCCATTTCTCAATGAAAAAACCGGATGCTGCAATCTTTAGCTTTAGTGTTCCTAAAGGTGTTGAGGTTGATGACCAGCGTCAATAATCAGGTAAACTTTAATGAATAATTTTAGTTTAGATTTTTCAGCTGATGAAGACTTTCGCCCACTGGCCGCTCGTATGCGGCCAGTGTCGATTGATCACTACTGTGGTCAGCAGCATATTCTAGGCCCTAATAAGCCATTACGTAGGGCGTTAGAGGCGGGTCATTTGCATTCAATGATCTTGTGGGGGCCTCCTGGTACCGGCAAAACCACACTTGCAGAAGTGGCGGCCAATTACGCCAATGCGGAAGTAGAACGAATTTCTGCTGTAACGTCTGGGGTAAAAGATATCCGTCTGGCTATTGAAAAGGCGCGAGAGCATAAATTATCTGGCCGTAAAACCGTTTTGTTTGTTGATGAGGTGCATCGCTTTAACAAAAGCCAACAAGATGCTTTTTTGCCGCATATCGAAGATGGCACTGTGACCTTTATTGGCGCAACCACTGAAAATCCTTCTTTTGAATTAAATAATGCACTGTTATCTCGTGCTCGCGTGTATAAGCTTACCTCTCTCGATCATGCTGATATTATGGCTGTGCTTAAGCAAGCGATCGAAGATCCGGAGCGCGGTTTAGGCAAAATTGCTGCGACATTTGAAGATGAAGTACTTGAGAGGTTAGTTGATTTAGTCAATGGCGATGCTCGCATGTCGCTCAACTACCTTGAACTACTGTACGATTTAGCTGATGAAAACGCGCAAAATCAAAAAGTCATTACCTTAGCTTTATTAGCGGAAGTAGCGGGTGAGAAAGTTGCCCGTTTCGATAATAAAGGCGACATGTGGTACGACTTAATTTCAGCGGTACATAAATCGATTCGCGGTTCTAATCCCGATGCGGCGCTCTATTGGGCGGCGCGTATGATGGCGGCGGGTTGCGATCCTTTATATATTGTCAGACGCTTATTAGCGATTGCGTCTGAAGATATTGGTAATGCCGATCCTAGAGCAATGCAAGTCGCGATTTCTGCTTGGGACTGCTTCACTCGAATTGGTCCAGCTGAAGGCGAAAGAGCAATTGCTCAAGCGATTGTGTATTTAGCTTGTGCGCCAAAAAGTAATGCAGTTTATACAGCTTGGAAGCAAGCGCTTGCAGATGCTCATAATCAACCAGAGTTTGATGTGCCACTGCATCTGCGTAACGCTCCTACCAATTTAATGAAAGATATGGGCTATGGACAAGAATACCGTTACGCTCACGATGAGCCCGGTGCTTACGCCGCAGGTGAGAATTATTTCCCTGAAGAAATGGCCGACACTCGTTACTATTTTCCGACAAATCGTGGCTTAGAAGGAAAAATTAACGATAAGCTAGAGTATTTGGCTGAATTAGAT
Source organism: Vibrio litoralis DSM 17657 (assembly GCF_000426765.1). GTDB lineage: Bacteria > Pseudomonadota > Gammaproteobacteria > Enterobacterales > Vibrionaceae > Vibrio > Vibrio litoralis. Next base: position 471,864 of record NZ_KE384566.1, read on the forward strand.
GCAAAAAGCCAACAAAAGCGCTATCAAAAATAGTGCTTTTTGGGTATCTTTTTAACCTAGTGCCTAGTTTATTTTAGATAATGGCGTTAGACACTATAAAATCTTCTTAAAAGTAGCTTAAAGGCTGCTTTAATCACACTTAGACCAACAGGATTAGCAATGCTTGATTCTAAATTATTTCGAACTGAGCTGGATAATACAGCTGCCAAATTAGCCCGTCGTGGCTTCACGCTGGATGTAGAAACCATCCGTAGCCTAGAAGAACAACGTAAGTCTTTACAAATTAAGACTGAAGAATTGCAGGCATTGCGTAACTCCCGTTCGAAATCCATAGGCCAAGCGAAAGCAAAAGGTGATCACGACGAAGCCGCGCGTATTATGGCGGAAGTCGGTAACTTAGGCGCTGATCTTGATGCAGCAAAAACGGCTTTAGCTGAGCTACAAAATAAGCTAGATGAAATTACTTTCTCAGTTCCAAACTTACCAGATGATTCTGTACCAAATGGTAAAGATGAAAACGACAACGTAGAAGTTGCTCGTTGGGGTGAGCCGAAAGCGTATGAATTTGAATTAAAAGATCATGTTGACCTTGGTGAGATGGGCGACGGTTTAGACTTTGCTAGCGCAGTAAAAGTAACCGGTTCTCGTTTTATCGTAATGAGGGGGCAATTTGCTCGACTGCACCGTGCTATCGCGCAATTTATGCTGGATCTACACACTGAGCAACATGGCTATACAGAACTGTATGTCCCATACCTAGTGAATTCAGACAGCTTATTTGGAACCGGTCAATTACCTAAGTTTGGTGAAGACCTATTCCACACTCGTCCTCTAACAGAGCAAGTGAGTGATGAGCCTCTGAAAACATTGTCACTGATTCCAACCGCGGAAGTGCCAGTGACTAACCTAATGCGTGACACTATTACAGATGAAGCGGATCTTCCTGTAAAAATGACCGCTCACACACCATGTTTCCGTTCTGAAGCGGGCTCTTATGGTCGTGATACTCGTGGTCTGATCCGTATGCACCAGTTCGACAAAGTTGAACTAGTACAAATTGTGAAGCCAGAAGATTCAATGGCGGCACTGGAAGAGCTAACAGGTCATGCTGAAAAAGTACTGCAATTACTAGAGCTTCCTTACCGTAAAGTGGTGTTATGTACTGGCGATATGGGCTTTGGTGCCGTTAAGACTTACGATTTAGAAGTATGGGTTCCTGCACAAGAGACCTATCGTGAGATTTCATCTTGTTCTAACTGTGGGGACTTCCAAGCTCGTCGCATGCAGGCGCGTTTCCGCCGTAAAGGTGAAAAGAAACCAGAATTGTTGCATACACTGAATGGTTCTGGCCTAGCGGTAGGGCGTACTATGGTGGCGATCTTAGAGAACAACCAGCAAGCAGATGGCACAATTGAAGTTCCTCAAGTACTGCGCCCATACATGAATGGCTTAACTCATATTGGTGGTTAAGACTTTGTTGTTGGTATAAAAAAACCGAAGCAGATGCTTCGGTTTTTTTTTATATTTAAAGTTTGGTGATATTAATACCAATCGTACTAATTATCTGATCATTTTTGCTTGCTAAAAGTCTCGATAACTTCGTTGGAAATTTTGATTGTAGAATAACTACTTATCGAAAATTTTCGCCTTGTTCTCAAGCCTTTTTTCTACGCAATTTCTGACCATCTAATTAGTGTGATTGGTATAATTTCGTGATTATTTTTCTGCTTTGGCAGATTTATCACCGTCTTCAGCGGTTGCCTTTTCTAGTTTGACACGTGGTTGTACATATTTATGCGATACATCTACTAAGGCGACATTGTCAATAAAGGTACGACCTAACAATACTGGGTATTGAAGATGAGTACGGTCAGTTAAAGTAAAGTCTGTTTTGGTTTTGTGATCGCCAATTTGAATTTCTAATTTAACAACTGGTCGAGATGACGATGGCTCTTCTGATGTCGATTGTATCACTTCGACCCAACGAGTGACTGGGTAGGTCATGGTTTTACTTTCCCATTTCTTATGAGCAAGTTTGAAGTCAACAAAGCTTTTGCCATCTTTTTTGTAGGTCTTGATATCAATAGCACTAATCGATGATGATGTCGCACCGGTATCAACACGAGCCAACACATTACGATTAAGTGGCTTGATATAAATCCATTCTTTTTCACCTAAGATCAAGTTACCGTTTGAGGTGTGAGTTTCAACGTTAACTTCTTTTGGTGTCACTTGACTGACAGGTTGCGCTTTTTCTGCTGCTACTGTTGAAAAAGAGCAAGAGAATAAAGCAATAAGTAACCATTTAAACATATTAAGCAGACCTTAAATTCATTGGGCAAAATCTTTAGGTTAATATTAACACAAACTCTTGATGTTACAGAATAAGCAAAGTACGCATTTTGCTTGTTACTTACAATTGTTATCACTTTGCTAGCTCTGCCTTTTAAGCATACTGAAAGCAGTCATCGTTATTGAGAGCTAATGCTATTGTTTTAACTAAGTGAGTGATTTGCTCCGGTGTGGCAATAAAAGGTGGCATAACGTAAATCAATTGTCCAAATGGCCGTATCCAGACACCATTTTCAATAAATAGCTGCTGAATATTTTCCATATTGACTAACTGGTGAGTCTCTACCACGCCGATGGCACCGAGCCAGCGCACTGATTTGACTCGTTGGTGGTTTTCAAGCTCGGGTAGTGTGCTTTCAAAAATCGATTCTATCGTTGCCACCTGATGTTGCCACTGACCTTGCTTAATAATATCTAAACTGGCGCTGGCAACCGCGCAAGCTAAAGGGTTCCCCATAAAGGTTGGCCCATGCATAAAACAACCAGATTCTCCGCTGCAGATAGTATCGGCAATAGTTTGGCTCGTCAGGGTGGCTGAAAGTGTCATATAACCACCGGTTAACGCCTTACCCAAGCATAATATATCCGGTTCAATGCCCGCATGTTCAAACGCAAAGAGCTTGCCAGTACGACCAAACCCAGTAGCAATTTCATCTAAAATTAATAGTAGTTCATATTGGTCACATAGCTGACGCACTTCTTTTAAAAACTCAGGATGGTAAATCCGCATCCCACCGGCACCTTGTACGATTGGCTCTAAGATCACAGCCGCAATTTCTTGATGATGCGTGGTGATCTTATCTTTAAAGTCGGTAATGTCTTGCGGATCATAAGCAGGCCATTGTCCCTGATGAATTTGATAACAACTCGGTGACTTGGCAAAGATATGTTCTGGCAAAAAGCCTTTATACATTTTGTGCATCGAATTATCGGGATCAGTCACCGACATGGCGGCAAAGGTATCACCATGATAACCGTGTGAAAGGGTTAAAAATTTAGCACGTTTAGGTGATTCTGGCTTTTCAGTTTGCTTAGTGTGCCAGTACTGCAAAGCCATTTTTAGCGCGACTTCGACCGATACCGAACCCGAGTCGGCAAGAAATACTTGCTGTAGATTTTCTGGTGTTAACTCCAAAAGGCTCTTGCACAGCGAAATGGCAGGACGATGGGTTAAACCTCCAAACATCACATGTGACATGTCGTCTATTTGGTTATGGGCCGCTTGATTGAGTTGCGGATGATTATAACCATGAATTGCTGACCACCATGAAGACATACCATCAATCAGCGTTTCGCCACTTTCTAATTCAATATGCACACCATGGGCTCTACTTACCGGATAACACTTTAGCGGAGCAAGCGTCGAAGTGTAGGGGTGCCAGATATGCTGACGGTCAAATTCTAGATCGCAGTTTTCCATAGCATGATTGTTTGTTATTAAACTCATTGTAAACCTTGTTATATTTATTTGGTTGACATGCTATCTTGCATGATTAGACTAGCCAAGTTTTTGACATAAGATTTTTACATTAATGCTTTTTAGATAAGGAAGAATTGTGGAGATAAGGCATAACTGGACTGTGCAGCAAGTGCATGAATTACTTGATAAACCATTTATGGATTTGTTGTTTGAAGCGCAGCTGGTACATCGAAAATTTCAACAAGCGAACCATGTTCAAGTTAGCACATTACTTTCAATTAAAACTGGAGCTTGCCCTGAAGATTGCAAGTATTGTCCACAAAGTGCCCATTATCGAACCGATGTAGAAAAAGAGCGCTTAATGGAAGTTGAGCGAGTTTTAGATGCTGCTCAAAAAGCAAAAAATTCAGGTTCCACAAGATTTTGTATGGGAGCCGCTTGGAAAAATCCTAAAGAGCGTGATATGCCGTATTTGATGGAAATGATCAAAGGGGTCAAGGAGATGGGGTTAGAAACCTGTATGACACTAGGTATGTTAACGCCGGATCAAGCGCAAGATTTATCAAATGCAGGGCTTGATTACTACAACCATAATCTTGATACCTCGCCAGAATTTTACGGCAATATTATTACTACTCGAACCTACCAAGACCGTCTCGATACTCTTTCTCATGTCAGGGATTCAGGAATGAAAATATGTTCAGGCGGCATAATTGGTATGGGAGAAAGTGTCAGCGACCGCGCTGGTTTATTGGTTGAGTTAGCGAATTTACCCACTCACCCGGAAAGTGTGCCAATCAATATGCTGGTGAAAGTAAAAGGCACGCCAATGGAAAATGTGGATGATGTCGAACCATTCGACTTTATCCGTTTAATTGCCATTGCGCGAATCATGATGCCACATTCTGCGGTACGTCTATCGGCAGGACGCGAAAACATGAATGAGCAAATGCAGGCGTTGTGTTTTATGGCTGGAGCAAATTCTATTTTCTACGGCTGCAAATTACTAACTACACCAAACCCAGAAGAAGACACTGATCTGCAACTGTTTAAAAAGTTAGGTATTAATCGTTCAGAAGTGCACCAGAAACCGGATGAAGTACAAGAAAGTGATTTAATTGAGCAAGTTATCGAGCGTGTTGTTATTCGACCAACCAAAGATGACTTGTTCTATGAAGCCCAGAGCTAGTTGCCATGTTTAATATAAAAAACCAGCTTGATAGAAAAAAACAGTTTAATAGCAAAAATAAATTTGATGAAAAAATCCAAACAGCTCTGACAACACGGCGTGAAAAAGGGCTACAAAGAAACACCCAGGTATTTTCGCATCTGGCTGATAATCAGATTTCAGTATCTACCGCGAATTCTGCCGCAGAGTCTAGGCCGTATATCAATTTTTCGAGTAATGACTACCTAGGTCTTGCTCGTGATCCTGAATTAATTTCAGCTTGGCAACAAGGATTAACTCAGTACGGTTGCGGTAGTAGTGCATCTCCTGCTGTCACCGGGCTCTCTATGGCTCATCAAAGTTTGCAAGCTAAGCTGTGCGAATGGCTAGGCTACTCTAGATCGGTGTTATTTAATTCCGGTTTTAGCGCCAATCAAGCCTTGTTGTTTACCTTATTGGATAAGCACGATCATCTTATACAGGATAAATTGAATCATGCTTCTTTGATGGAAGCGGGTATGCTGAGTCCTGCGTCAATGTCTCGCTTTAAGCACAATGATGTGAATGAACTTAGCCGTAAACTTGCTGAGCTTTCAGCAACACCAACACCAGCACAAGCTAAGCTAGTGGTTTCTGAAGGCGTTTTTAGCATGGATGGTGATATCGCACCATTGAAGGAGCTTTCACAGCAATGCCAAAAACATCAGGCTTGGCTGGCCATCGATGATGCTCATGGATTAGGGGTACTAGGTTCATCCGGCGGTGGGATTACTGAGTTATCAGGAATTAAACCTAACATCTTAATCGTGACGTTCGGTAAGGCGGTAGGGCTTTCAGGGGCGGCAATCTTATGCGATGAAAGTACGGGCGAATTCTTGAATCAGTTTGCGCGGCATTATGTTTACTCAACAGCAATGCCTCCAGCGCAAGCTTATGCCATTAGTCATGCGATTACGATGATCCAGCAACAAGCATGGAGGCGTGAAAAGCTTGCTGAATTATCTGAAATCTTCCATGACTCACTCTCAACACTTTCTGGATATAGAGCCACTAGTACGGCAATTAAGCCTTTGATATGTGGCAATAGCCAACAAGCTATCGATTTGTCGAACTACTTAAAGCAGAAAGGCATGTGGGTTGGAGCTATTCGTCCACCCACGGTTCCCGCGAATGCGGCAAGGTTAAGGATCACCTTGAGTAGCCGTCATTCTCAGCAACAAGTTTCACAGCTTATTCAAGACATTATTCAATATTATCAATTGAATGAAAATCTAAGAGGGTACGGTTGATGGCCTTAGCAGTAGATACTGAATGTAAAGATACCGATAAAATAGCCGTTGCCCAAGCGTTCAGTAAAGCGGCAAAAACTTATGATCAACATGCGGCTTTTCAAAGGCAGGTTGGGTATCTTTTGCTGGATAAATTACCGCATGATTTATCTGGATTGAAAGTATTGGACCTTGGCTGCGGTACAGGTTATTTCACTCAATTGCTGGCATTGCGTGGCGCCCAAGTCACAGCCTTTGATTTGTCCGATGCCATGTTGGCGGTGTGCCAATCTCGTTGTGCTAATTTGCCGGTGAGTTACTTGAAAGGGGACGCTGAGCAATTACCGTTTGAGCCTCAAAGTTTTGATTTGATTTTTTCCAGCCTTGCATTGCAATGGTGTCATCAGTTGGATGCTTTAATGACATCACTTATCCAAGTATTAAAACCGCAAGGGAAATTGGTATATTCAACGCTTTTACAGGGTTCATTAGTCGAATTACATAGTGCTTGGCAGCAAGTCGATCGCCAATATCAACATGTGAATCAATTCCATCAAATAGATAGCTTGAAATCGGCGGCATCGCAATCGGGAGCGAGGCAATGCCAGCTAGAAAACCTGCAAATAACACTTAACTATTCTTCGGCAATTGAGTTAATGAAAGATTTAAAAGGGATTGGTGCAACGCATGTTTCTGGGCGCTCACAAGGGTTAACCAAACCGAAAACCTTATTACAAGTCGATCAAGCCTACCAAGTGCATAAAAATTCGAAAGGTGAACTTCCCGCCACTTATCAGGTTTGTTTAGGAGAGCTGACAAAATGAGTCATTGTGTATTTATTACTGGTACGGATACCGAAGTCGGCAAAACTTTAGTATCTCAAGCATTCATTAAGGCGTTTGCTAAGCGTGATTATCGAGTTTCAGGATTTAAACCTATCGCGGCGGGCTGTGAAGTTAGCGAACAAGGTTTGGTTAATGAAGATGCTCTAGCGTTACAGAAAGCCTCGAATGTTGAGCTAAGTTATGCTGAGGTTAATCCTTTTGCTTTGTTGTTACCTACATCACCGCATATTGCCGCTAAACGTGAGTCGGTCACTATAGACTTTGACTCATTAGATCAAAACTTAGATCAGCATAAAGTGAAATCTGACATAGTAGTGGTAGAAGGGGCGGGTGGCTGGAAAGTGCCGGTTTCTGATAACGAATTTTTATCAACTTGGGTAAAGCTACAAAAATTACCGGTTATTATCGTGGTTGGTATCCGACTCGGTTGTTTGAATCATGCTTTGCTTACTCTAGAGTCAATCCGAAATGATGGTTTAGAGGTGGTCGGTTGGGTGGCGAATAAGGTCGACCCTGATTTTGGTTGTTACGATGAGAATGTGGCTTTTTTAGAAAGTCATATTTCCGCGCCCAAATTAGCTGAAATTCCTTATTTATCAAAATCGGAAATGATGGATGTTGAACAATATATTGATTTAGACTTGTTCAAGTTCGAGTAATGGAGTTATAACTTATACCCAAGTTACTTGGGTCTATTCTTAAATAAAACAAAAGCCGCATAATGACTAATATGCGGCTTTTGTATTTTAAATGGGTATACTTATTATTGAGCTTGATATTTTTCAGGAACCAGCCTCATAGGCTGCTCTGATTTCTTTTCTGCTAAACCTAAGCGCTCTTTCGCTTCTTCTTCTGATAAACCTAAATGGCACGATAATAAATCGATCGCCATTTGGTAATTTTCCTTATCCGCCATAGTTATCACCCTTATTTGTAACAGTAATATCGTTAAAATAAGGATAATAGTTGCTATGAGCAATACGACTAAAGTATAACTAAGTGAGAGTGAATCAGGTGACGGACCATATAAGCCTTAGTATTCATTTACTTGAGTATTAAACAGCTAAGTATAAATTTGAGTGATTGGTCACAAATAGTATGACTTATATACGTATGTAGAGTGATAGTTACGCAATCATTCGCGCTAAAGTTATAAGACACTAAATGTTTCAATTTAGCGCTTAACCTTGAACTTAAAATGAATGACTATATCTATACTTAAACCGTGTAGGTATACATTGTTTTTTCACCGTAGCCATAAGGTTACGATGACTAATGAATAGTTTCTCAATGGAGACAGAAAGAATGAAACGAGTGATGTTATTTTTAGCAACCAACTTAGCAGTAGTGCTAGTTTTAAGTGTTGTTTTAAATATAGTTTATGCGGTAACCGGAATGCAGCCAGGTAGTCTTTCTGGGCTATTGGTGATGGCAGCTTTATTTGGTTTTGGTGGCTCATTCATTTCATTGTTAATGTCTAAAAAAATGGCATTGCGCTCTGTTGGTGGTCAAGTAATTGAAACCCCAAGAAATGAAACCGAACATTGGTTAGTCCAAACAGTAAGTCGTCAAGCTCAGCAAGTCGGTATTGGCATGCCAACCGTAGCTATTTATGATTCGCCAGATATCAATGCTTTTGCAACGGGTGCTAAGCGAGATGATTCTTTGGTTGCGGTATCTACCGGATTATTGCACAACATGACTCGTGATGAAGCTGAGGCGGTACTTGCTCATGAGGTTAGCCATATTTCTAACGGTGATATGGTGACCATGACATTAATGCAAGGCGTAGTGAATACCTTTGTTATTTTCTTATCTCGCACAATTGCAAACCTTGTAAGCTCAAGAGATAGCGAAGAAGGCGGTGGCACGAATATGATGAGCTACTTTTTGATCTCTATGGTGCTTGAATTGGTGTTTGGTTTCTTAGCAAGTTTTATTACGATGTGGTACAGCCGTCACCGTGAATTCCATGCCGATGCTGGCGCAGCAAACTTGGTCGGCAAGCATAAGATGATTGCCGCTCTTGAACGTTTGAAAATGAGCCACGAACCACAATTAGAAGGTTCTATGATGGCGTTTGGCATTAATGGTAAGCGCACTATGATGGAATTATTAATGAGTCATCCACCGCTTGATAAGCGTATCGATGCTCTACGTAATTCATAATAGAAAAGCTACTGTATGAGTCAATTGTCGCCTCTTGTCGCGTAAAGTGTTAAGAGGCGACTTTTTTATATGTAGCTTGATACTCGGTCGTTTCACTTCTCGTTGCTCGATAAGAAAGTGCAACGTGTAGGGGATTAGTTTCTAAACAAGGATTCTATTTCTTTTCTATTTTCTTCTGTAAATCTGCTTCAACAATTTTCAATGCTTCTAGCGCAATGTTCGGTTCGATTTCATTCGATTCCAGTAAATAAATAAGATCAACTGCCAATTTTATTTCTTCCGGCGCAGAATCTAGTGGGCTAGGTTGATTGTCAATAGTCATTGCTTGGGTTATGCCTTTCTCTATAAGTGATTTGCTTTTCTATTTTTAACTTTGCCGCTTGGCAACGTTCTAGTCGTTGTTCTGCTGTTAAGAGGTCCTGTTGCGCTTTTGCACGCTGTAAACTGCTGCAATGATCAACTTGATGGGTCTTTTGTTGCACTAGATCTTGTAAGCGAATTTCCCACTCTTGGTGCTGTGATAAATCTTGATAAAGCTCACTGATAGGCTTGCGGTAATGACTGCTGTGCTTTATTTCGTTATGGCGAATAGCACCCGTGGCTAATTCACGTTGAATGGCTTCTAGTTGCGCTATCAGCTTCTGAGAGAGGTGTTCAGCGCGCAACTGAGTCAGTCTATTTGCTTGCTGCTCTCGAATGATGCTGTCATAAGTTGCTTGGGCTTCCGAAACACACGGAACTAAGAAGCGGGCTCTACAGCTAAAAAGATGCTCATCAAATAAAGGCTGATGATGCTCTCCTTTTTGCCTATCTCGCTGAGCGGCTTGCTTGGCTAAAGTATCAAGTTTATCTGCTATATCGCTGAAATTACTCATCTCTACCTCAATTAAAACCAGGCTTCATAAGCCAGTTTTATTGCCATGACGCTTACCACAGTCACAAAGACTGGACGAATAAATGCCGCGCCAAAACGAATCGCTGAATGTGCGCCAACATAAGCTCCTGCCATTAAGCATAGCCCCATGGTTAAACCTAATGCCCAATTAATGTGACCTAATATGGCAAAGGTCACTAGGGAAGTAAAATTGCTGGTGAAGTTCATGGCTTTGGCGACACCAGATGAAAGTAAGATATTCATTCGATATAAGGCCATATTAGTGACTGTCCAAAATGCGCCAGTACCGGGACCAATTGCACCGTCATAAAAACCAAGGGTTAATCCTTGAATAATTTGTTTCCTATGCGTCTTAGCGTCAAACTCAGGCATATCGCTGTGATTTTCTTTTGGCGGTTTATGAAAAATAGTATAAACCGCCGTCGCGAGAATAATTAATGGCAATAATTTTTCTAACCAACCGGTACTAATAACATTGATCACAAGCGTACCGCTAATTGCGCCAATTAAGGTGGCAATAAAGGAGCGATACCAAAACTCAGGAGTGAACAATCGTTTCTTATAATAAGTAAAAGCTGCCGTTGAAGAGGCAAAAGTTGCGGATAGTTTATTTGTACCAAGCGCCAAATGAGGAGGGAGACCAATGGAAAGTAGGGCTGGTACAGTCAGCATACCGCCACCGCCAGCAACTGCATCGATAAAACCAGCAGCAAAAGCAACAAGGCCCAGAATGATAAGCATCGTTGGGTCTAACATTTCCATAAATGATCTTCTTAGTTAGTATTCTATGTTCCGCTTAAAAGGCGGCAGGGCATCGAGTAATGATTTACCGTAGCGTTTGGTGACGATGCGGCGATCTAGGATCACGACTCTACCAGAATCTTGCTCTTTTCGCAGTAAACGTCCCACAGATTGAATCAGTTTTTTACTTGCTTCGGGAACGGAAATTTGTAAAAACGGATTTCCACCTTTTTGTACAATATATTCAGAGTGCGCTTCTTCGACAGGAGAGTTCGGAACACCAAATGGAATTTTGGTAATGATCAAGTTTTCAAGCAACTTACTCGGTAGATCAAGTCCTTCCGAAAAACTCCCCGTGCCAAAAATCACGCTGGTTTGGCCAAATTGGCAATACGCTTTATGTTTATTGAGTATTTCAGTGCGTGAACGCTTGCCTTGAATTTGCAGGTTCCACTTTTCTCTTAATGCGATAGATTCAAGTTTTTCTGCCACTTGATTCATTTGCCAGTAGGAAGAAAATAAAATTAAATTCGCTTTCTTTTCTTCAATATAACCAGGCAGAATCTCACACAAGTGCTTAGTGAAATCAGGGTGCTGCGGTTCAAATTTTACATTAGGGATGAGTAACTCAGCATTATTTTGGTAATCAAAAGGTGATGCTAATGCCAGAAACTGGGTAGCGTCTTCGGCTTTTTGGCTAACGCCGGCCTGGATAGCAAAATACTGAAATGAGTTTAATGCTCTCATGGTTGCCGATACGAGCACCGCACCAGCGCAACGACTCCATAATTGACGATCGAGTTGCCAGCCAACCTCTAGAGGCGACACACTAATAATAAAGTCATCTTCCCGTTCTGGGCTCACTTCTATCCAACGGGCAAGTGGTGCGCCTTTGTCATGATTTGGCTCTGCCATTAAATGCCACACTTTAGCCAAATTCTCCAAGCGTTGTAGATAAAAGCCAGACTCCGCGAGTGCCGGTTCAGCGAGGCGTGAAGATAATTCCCCATCTTTAACTCGTTCTGAAATCAAGTCGGCGATTTTATTCATAGCTTGATGTGCTTTCTTGCTCAGTATTTTTAGGCTTTTAGATTCTTCTTCTAACCAAGCAGGTAATTCTCCGTGCTCAAAGCGATATGTACGCTCTTTAAATTCATTGGTATTAAACCGCGTGCTTAATTGAGTAAGAGCTGGGATCAGTTGCTGAATAGCATCTTGTAATTCATTTCTAAATCGAGCGCTACGCTTAGCATCAGTCAAATTCGCTATTTTTACTACGGCTTTATTGAGGCTCTCTAACCAACCAGCGGCACCTTTTAAGCTTGCAGCGGCGGAAGCATGTTCACGAGCCACGTTCGGTAGATGGTGTGCTTCATCAAAAATATAAATACTTTGCTCGGGCTCAGGCAAGATCACGCCGCCACCAAGATCGGCATCGGCCATCACTAAGCTGTGGTTGGCAATAATAATATCGGCTTTATCAAGATCGGCTCTTGCTTTCTGGAAAGGGCAATCACGATGTGAAGGCATCGAATTATTGCAACTGTGCTTATCACTAACGATAATTTTCCAAATATCGTCGTTAATAGTCTCTGGCCAGCTATCCCTATCACCATCCCATTTTTGAGTCGAGAAAGCTTCATATAAATCTTGCAGCTGCTTTATATCTTGCTGCTTAGGTTTGCTTTCAAACATAGCCATTTGCTGACTATCTTGTTGCCCACCAGAAGCCAACATTAACTTTTCAGCACAGCAGTAGCGCTGACGTCCTTTAGCCAATAGAAAAGTGAAAGGAGTATCGACTAAGCGTCGATAAAGCGGCATATCTTTATTAATTAACTGTTCTTGTAGTGCAACCGTTGCGGTAGAAATGATGATTTTCTTCTCACCAAACTGAGCGAAAGGTACCGATGCCATTAAGTAAGCCAATGATTTACCAATGCCGGTGCCTGCTTCCGCCACAATAATACGATTGGATTGATGGTAGGTACCTGCCAGTGTTTTAGCAATTTCTGCAACTAGGTAGTTTTGAGCTCGGCGAGGAATAAAGCCATCTAATTGATGAGAAAGATTTTGATAACTGTGTTTGATGGCTTTTTGAATATTGGCAGATAGCATGCTTGAGTCTCTTAATTGAACAACTGGATATTATCACAGTGGTTTGCTTAAGTAACCTGCCGAGTGTGGCTATTTAAATATAAAGAGATATACCATCGTACTTGAAGCTGCAGCTTTGTTGTCGGCGCTTATTCACCCCAATCTCATAGGCAAGCTATGCGATTGGGGCTTCATTCACTGGTTGCCTAACTACAACTCTAATTACTCTGGTATAGGTAGGGAAATGTGACTTTGGTCTATTAAGTGAGTCACTAATTTCACCGTAAAGATAGGTTTCCTCAATGTCTTACAGGTCGAAAACACACCACTTAGTCACTGTGCTGTCATGAAAAATAAGATCGGAATCACATATTGATGCATAAAACGTATCGCTTACTATGGGGAGCATGATTTGTGTTCGGTATGGAGTTTTATTCTGAGATGTGGCTTTTTATTGGGCTATTTATTGGTTTTATTTATATTTTTTTAGGTTATATGACTGGCTTTTTATCTTTTGTTGTACTTATGAAAATCTTTAAACTGAGGTTAAGTTTAAAGATTAGAGTTGGTTATTTTTTTTAACTGACTGTTTATAATGGTATTTTATCTTTTGTGGGTTGTGATTTACTTTTTTTTATTAAATTTGACACTTTTGGGGAACTTATTGCAATCTTTGGGTGCGAATCAGATGTAGCGCTTGTTGACGAAATGTTAACGAGCGATAAAACAAAAAAAGAAAGGAATCCCAAAGGGAATTTCAAATTAATAAAAGGCAGTGGATTATTATGAAAAAATCGCTTTTAGCTCTTGCAGTATCAGCAGCAGCATTCACAGGCGCAGCAAGTGCGGCTGAAGTTTATAGCAACGACGGTGGGTCAGTAGATTTTTACGGGCAACTGCGTACCGAAATGAAATTTGCTGATGCAGATGATTACAACGCAGATCTATCAACGGGTTCTTCTCGTATTGGTGTTGATGCTAAATATAATGTAATGGAAGGTTTTGACGTTTTAGGTCTTGTTGAAGTCGGTGTCCCTGCACAAGATGATGAAGATGGAAATGACGTAGAAGTTCGTCGCCACTTGATCGGTTTTGCTACAGATTATGGTACTGTGCAGTTTGGTCGTGATTGGACTACATCCGATGATTTAGGTGGTACAGACTATTCTTACTTCTTTGGTGGAACGGCTAATCTTTATGACCAATTAAATGGTGCATTATCTGAATCACAAATTAAATACTCTCTAGATCTTGATAACTGGTGGGTTAAAGCAACTTATGGTTTAAATGATAGTTCTAATCATCAAGATTTATTTGAAGCATTTGTTGGTGCAACTTATGGCGACTTGTCATTCCACGTAGGTGGTGGTTATAACCGTGTTCATGAGTTTATGACTACTGTAACAGATGTTAACGATAATAGTTTTGATGTTGGCGGTGACCTTAGCAACACTTATTATGAAGCAACACTTGTATATAACTTGCTTGATAATTTACAAGTGAGTGGTACTTATTATGGTTCTCAACTAGAAAATACTGACAATGACTCGAAAATTGATCAGAATGCTCTTTCGTTAGGAACATATTGGACATTTGTTGAGAAAACTTCATTATATGCTGGGTATGAATACGTTCATCAAAAAGATGACGATTCAGATGCTAGTGATCACGGTAACAACGCTTACCTTGGCCTTGAATATAAATTCTCTAGCTGGGCACGTGTATTTACAGAAGTAGGCTATTCTGATGGTACGACTCTAGGCTTCACGAATAACCAAACTGATGTAGTGGTTGGTCCTACTGAGGTTGATAGTGAAACCAACTTTGGTATCGGTGCTCGTTTCTACTGGTAATCAAAGTTTAAAGTTATGTTAATATCAAAGCTCGGTTTCTACCGGGCTTTTTTATTTTTAAATAAGGGATGTATATGAGTAAGAAGTTTATTTCCGCAGTAGGCTGTATTGCATTATTAGCCAGTCAATTGGTTCATGCTGAAGTTAAAATTCCAATCCCAGATAGCATTAACTTATTGGTTGTGAACTCCCTCAAACCTGAGATTGAAAAGGGCGGTTTGTTTGGTTCTGATACTTTAGTTTTACCTGATGGTGAAAACCAGATCGTATTCAAGTTTCAACCCGGTGTGATGGAAAATGATACATTACGTCGAGTTTATAGTGATGTTATTGTTGCGAAGTTTTCTGCTCAAGATGATGAATTAAAATTTGTGTTGCCAGAGTATCGAGATTTAAATCAGGCTCGAAATGAAATTAATGATTTTGAATGGTCTTTAGTCGATAGTCAGGATAAAGCGGCTGATATAAAAAAAGACCCACTATCAACGACAGGAGTACAGCTCGGACGCAACTTTATTGAAGATGTGATGGATTACAACATGCGCGGTGGTGTTGCTGCGATTACGACAGGCGCTGTTGCAGCCAAGAGTCTACCTGTGAATACGCAAGTTAAACCCGATGGTGAAAATGTCGCTCAGTTGAAAGCTTGGTATTTGAAAGCTAATGCGCAAGAAAGAAAAGATTTTCAAGTTTGGTTAATCGACCAAAAATAATGAGCAAAATAGATAGTGAAAGAAGCGGCCAGAGTGTCGTTTTTTTCATTTAAAGTTCAATGTAACACTTTATTTTCCGGGCAAACGGTTGCTATTCGGTGTCATATTGCTGCAATCTAATTTGATGGCTACAATTCAATTCCCTGTTCATAACCTACATAATCTCTATGAAATTCCCCGGCCAACGTAAATCTAAACACTATTTTCCTGTCGATGCACGTGATCCGCTTGTCAGTCAAGCGCAAGAAAGCAAGCGAATGTCTCGTACTCACATTATCGGTATTGACCAAACGTTGGTTGATATAGAGGCGAAAGTCAGTGATGAGTTCATTGAAAAATATCAATTGAGTAAAGGGCACTCGTTAGTTATTGATGATGAAAAAGCAGAAGCACTATATAACGAGTTAAAGGAATATGACCTGGTTACCGATGAGTTTGCCGGTGGAACAATAGGGAATACATTACATAATTACTCCGTACTAGCCGATGATAAATCTACCTTATTAGGTGTGATGAGTAATAGTATTAAAATTGGCAGTTATGGATATCGCTACCTTTGTAACACTTCTAGCCGCATGGATTTAAATTATCTACAAGGCGTTGAAGGCCCAATTGGTCGTTGTTTTGCATTAATTAGTGATAATGGTGAACGTACCTTCGCAATTAATGAAGGGAAAATGAACCAGTTATTACCGACTAGTATTCCAGAACATATTTTTGAAAATGCTTCAGCCTTAGTGTTAACCGCTTATTTGGTTCGTTGTAAGCCGGGTGATCCTATGCCTGATGCAACAATGAAAGCGATTGAGTACGCGAAAAAATATGACGTTCCAGTGGTTCTTACGCTAGGAACCAAATATGTGGTTCAAGATGATCCTGAATACTGGCGTGATTTTGTTAAGCAGCATGTTTCTGTTTTAGCGATGAATGAAGAAGAAGCAGAAGCTTTGACAGGAGAACATGATCCTTTATTAGCTTCAGATAAAGCGTTGGATTGGGTAGATCTAGTATTATGTACCGCCGGCCCGGTAGGTTTATATATGGCTGGCTATACCGAAGAAGAAGCAAAGCGCCCAACAAGTTTGCCTTTATTACCTGGTTCGATTGCTGAATTTAATCAGTATGAATTTAGCCGTCCAACAGTTCGTTCTCAATGTAAAGATCCGATTAAAGTGTACTCTCATATTGCCCCTTATATGGGTGGGCCAGAGAAAATTAAGAATACTAATGGGGCAGGTGATGCAGCATTATCTGCAATATTGCATGATATGGCGGCCAATAAATACCATAAAGAAAATATCCCTAACTCAAGTAAGCATGAATATCCATTTTTGACCTATTCATCTTTCTCTCAAGTATGTAAATATGCTAACCGTGTGAGCTATGAAGTATTAGCGCAGCATTCTCCGCGTTTATCTCGTGGCTTACCTGAGAAAGAAGACAGCTTGGAAGAAGCATACTGGGAAAGATAAGCTTATTTAGTTAAGTGGTTTTATTCGCTCAAAGGAACGGATAAAAATAAATAGGTGGGTTTAATTATTCTTACTTATTGGATCCGCTATTTACAGTAACTTGTTGTTAGAAATAAAAAAAGGGAGCTAATTACTCCCTTTTTTTATTAATAATCCAATAAGGATGTGGTTATTATTTGATTAGGAAATCATCAATTGATTTGCCTGCATCAAGAGCTTCTTGAATGGCAGAAGGCGTACGGCCTTGGCCAGTCCAAGTCTTACGCTCACCATTTAAAGTGTATTCATATTTTGCAGGGCGAGGTTGACGCTTCTTACGAGATTTAGATTTTGATTCACCACCGCTCATTGCAGAGATAAGGTCTTCTAAATCAATTCCGTCTTTAGCGATCATTTTAGCGTATTCTGCTAATTTAGCTTCGCGCTCCGCTTGTTCAGCTAATTCTTTTTCTTCTACTTCTTTTCTTTCTGCTACAACAGTAGTCAGTTTTTCTAGTAACTCTTCTACTTCCGCTAGGGTAAATTCGTCACGAGTAAAAGCGCGAAGGCTACGAATATTTAATAGTGCTGATTTTTTGATTTCTGACATATGTGGATCCTATACAGTAGAATTGCTGAATTAAGTTTTATCTAAAATAAATATCTTTGTTAGATAAAGTTAAACTAATTTTATATAGCTTATCTTTTTTAGTCAAAAAATATATTTGTTTAAATAAAGAAATTTTAGGCTGATTTAATATTTATACTGTTACAAATAATGTTGTTATTTAGGTGTTGATCCAAACTTATTACCTAAGGTTTATAATTAAGTGTGCTGGTTGTTTTTTGGGCTAAATGGAAATGTTCGACTTTTGTCTTGCCATTTGCTTTTTGATCATTACAATGAGCCGAATCTTGCTAGAACCCTTTGTAAATGTCCTGATAAATGGCTGTTTGTAAGGCGAATGTTTTAGTCTGATGTAGAGGCGCAATATTTATTAGTACTACGTTTTAGGGTGATGCCTGTGAGAGCGTACGAAAGGAAATGTTGCCGAAGTAAGAGCTAATCAGTGCGTTTTGATTAGTTAGGCATATCAGAGCCACTTGCTGGGGTTGCATTTAATAGGTGTAACACTGCCATAGTTTGCAGAGTGCTAGTCTTAAAGATTACATGCTGTGTTTTTTTACTATGGAGCGCTACTGTAGACACATGAAAGTGATTTGGCTTTCAACGTTTATCAACAAGATGATTTATTGTTTACGACTATACTCTTCAACAATATCCCTTCTGCAGTAGATCTCTAACCAATTTTGGTTTTTTTGATCATGAATTTAATCGATTTTACTTCTTCCGCGGCATCGTTGCTGCCTCCAGCAATCGCTTTGACGATGGCCATTCTGACCCGACGTGTTCTTTTATCACTTGGTTTTGGTATTTTACTGGGTGCATTTTTGTTGGCTGATTTTTCATTATTAGGCGCATTAAGCTATACCAGCTCGACTGTAGTGGGTGTGTTTGTTAGTGATGGCGGATTGAACTGGGACAGCCTTTTTATCCTACTTTTCCTCGTTCTTCTTGGCATGATGACAGCTTTGTTAACGCTATCAGGTGGTACCTATGCTTTTGCTGAGTGGGCCCAAAAGCGTATTAAAAGCAAAAGAGGGGCACAACTTCTTGCGGCTTGGCTAGGGGTATTTATCTTTATTGATGATTACTTTAATAGCTTAGCGGTAGGTGCTATTTCTCGCCCTGTGACCGATCGCTTTCAAGTTTCTCGTTCTAAATTAGCTTATATTCTAGACTCAACTGCTGCACCTATGTGTGTCCTTATGCCTGCTTCTAGCTGGGGGGCTTATATCATGACAGTAGTAAGCGGCATTTTAATTTCACATGGCATTACAGAGTATTCTGCTCTAGGCGCATATATGCGTTTAGTTCCGATGAACTACTATGCGATTTTTGCTTTATTAATGGTATTTGCCATGATCTGGTTTGATCTTAATGTTGGTCCTATGCGTAAGCATGAGATTGCAGCGGGTCAAGGTAAAACTGATGATCGCGATGAAAATGCACCAGATTTAACGGAAGAATCTGAAATTAAAGAAAGCAAAGAGGGCACGGTTTCTAACTTGATTCTTCCTATCGTTGCTTTAATTATTGCGACCGTGTATTTCATGATCAGCTCTGGTGCGGATGTATTAAGTTCTGATGGTCAGGCATTTAGCTTATTAAAAGCGTTTGAAAATACCAATGTTGGCCAGTCTTTATTCTATGGTGCATTAGTTGGTTTAATCTGTGCGGTTGGAACCGTATTAAAGCAAAAAATGCCAGCAAGAGACGTGTTAATGACGTTATGGATTGGTGCAAAATCAATGTTCGGTGCGATTTTGATCTTAGCCTTTGCATGGACAATTGGCGCAGTCATTAAAGATATGGGCACAGGTGCTTACTTATCGACTCTAGTAGAAGGAAATATTGGTGTACATTGGCTACCAGTATTGTTGTTCTTGCTTTCAGGTCTAATGGCATTTTCAACCGGAACGTCATGGGGCACATTCGGGATTATGTTACCAATTGCAGGTGATTTAGCCGGTGCAACGGATTTAGCGCTTATGCTACCTATGTTGAGTGCAGTACTTGCTGGCTCTGTATTTGGTGACCACTGTTCTCCAATTTCAGATACCACGATTTTGTCCTCGACAGGGGCGCGTTGTAACCATATCGACCACGTATCTACTCAGTTACCTTATGCATTGGCAACAGCGATAGTTTCATCTGTTGGCTTCATTGTTTTAGGGGTGACCGATTCTTCGCTGGTGGGCTTGAGTGCTGCAAGTGTGACGTTTGTAGCTTGCTGTATCGTGATGTCTGTTATTTCAAAATCAAAAATGAAAAAAGCCGCAGCTTAATTTCTTATTTTGATTGTGATACCAAAGGCTGAGTTAGTGAATAACTTAGCCTTTTTTCTATAAAACTTTTTAGGTGAAAATAATTCAAATAAAGGCTTGAAAAAACATTAGAGCTTGGGTAGTGTGAAGTGATTGAAACTGATTGAGCAAACAAATATATGCGCACATTGAATACTAACATTCATCATCACCATCATCCTGTTATATCTTGCGGGTGAGAGTGTGCATCCGGAAGATATCTCTTCCGGACGTGAATCAGTAAAAAGATTCAAACCCTCGGAAGAGTTTTCTCTCCGAGGGTTTTTTCATTTAGGGACACTTTAAAAATCAATCATTGTTGGATGTGCTAAATAAACCAACTATGACTATTAAATTCAAAATACAGGGATAGAAATATGACAAATTCACGATTAAGAATTGCGATTCAAAAGAAAGGCCGCTTGAGCAAAGAATGCCAAGATCTACTTAAAAAGTGTGGCGTTAAATTTAATATTGCTGGTGAAAGGCTGGTAGTACACAGTGAAAATATGCCAATCGATTTATTGCTCGTTCGTGATGATGACATTCCTGGCTTGATTATGGATGGGGTGGTTGACCTTGGTTTTATTGGTGAGAATGAACTAGAAGAAGTTCGCCTAGATCGTAAAGCAGAAGGTTCACCATGTGAATTCAAAGCCTTGCGTCGCCTAGACTTCGGTGGTTGTCGTTTATCTATCGCTATTAATAAAGATGAAACTTACAACGGCCCACAAGATCTAGCGGGTAAACGTATCGCGACAACTTACCCACATCTATTAAAAAGCTACATGGATGAGCAAGGCATTAACTTTAGCACTTGTATGTTAACCGGTTCAGTTGAGGTTGCGCCTCGTGCCGGGCTTGCCGATGCCATTGCGGATTTAGTCTCAACCGGTGCTACTTTAGAAGCCAATGGATTAAAAGAAGCTGAAGTAATTTTCCGCTCTAAAGCGACATTAATTCAACGCACTGGTGAATTTTCTGCTGAGCAAGATGGTTTGATTGAAAAACTGCTCACTCGTATGCAAGGTGTTATTCAAGCGAAAGAATCAAAATACATCATGCTGCACGCCCCATCTGATAAGTTAGAACAAATCAAGCAACTATTACCGGGCGCGGAAGATCCTACCGTTCTACCTCTATCTCAAGAAAAAAATCGTGTTGCTGTACACCTAGTTAGTACCGAAAATCTTTTCTGGGAAACCATGGAAGGCTTAAAAGAGCTTGGTGCGAGTTCGATCTTAGTGCTACCAATTGAAAAAATGATGGAGTAAGCAATATGAAAACCGTCGTTTGGCAATCATTAAGCGAAGAGCAACAAAGTGCAGTACTTGAGCGCCCAGCAATTAGCGATGGTGCTAACATCACCTCAATCGTCACTGATGTATTAAATCAAGTGAAACAAGATGGTGATGCTGCAATCAAAGAATTAACCGCCAAGTTTGATAAAGCGACACCCGATTCGATTTGTGTGTCAGAGCAAGAAATCGATCAAGCCGCAGCACGTTTATCTGAAGAAATGAAGCAAGCGCTAGAACAGGCGCACAAGAATATTTCGGTTTTCCACAAAGCGCAAAAAGCCCAACCGTTAAGTGTCGAAACGCAACCAGGCGTAGTGTGTGAACTAGTGACTCGCGCAATCAACAAAGTGGGTTTATATATTCCAGGTGGTAGCGCGCCACTCCCTTCTACGGTATTAATGCTTGGCGTTCCGGCACAAATTGCGGGCTGTCGTAAAGTGGTGTTGTGTTCACCACCGCCGATTGCTGATGAAATTTTGTATGTGGCGAAGCTGTGTAATATCGATGAAGTTTATAATGTCGGTGGCGCACAAGCTGTTGCAGCAATGGCTTACGGAACAGAGACAGTATCTAAAGTCGATAAAATCTTTGGGCCGGGTAACGCTTTTGTGACTGAAGCAAAACGTCAAGTAAGTAATGACTTCCGTGGTGCGGCGATTGATATGCCAGCAGGTCCTTCCGAAGTGTTAGTGATTGCCGATGAAACAGCGGATGCGGATTTTGTGGCGGCAGATTTATTGTCTCAAGCTGAACACGGACCAGATTCGCAAGTGGTGTTATTAACGCCATCACCTATGATTGCGGATCAAGTCGCTGAAGCGGTGCAAAAACAGCTTAAGTCTTTATCTCGCAGTGATATTGCAGAAAAAGCTTTAGGTTCAAGTTTGATTGTGATTACGGAATCTTTGACCCAATGTGTGTCGATTTCAAACTTCTATGGGCCAGAGCACTTAATTGTTCAAACCAAGAATCCACGTGAATTACTGCCTTTATTAGATAACGCAGGCTCAATCTTCCTTGGCCAATGGTCGCCTGAATCGGTAGGGGATTATGCTTCGGGGACTAACCATGTATTGCCTACTTATGGTTATACCAAAACCTACTCAAGCTTAGGTTTAGCTGATTTCTCAAAGCGTATGACGGTGCAAGAGTTATCTAAAGATGGTTTGAAAGGCTTAGCACAAACTGTGGTCACTATGGCAGAAGCGGAAGGTCTTGATGCTCACAAACGTGCAGTCACCATTCGTATCGACCGTATTTGTAACGAACAATTGAATCAGCAATAGGCAGGTAGAATAATGGAAAAGTTAGCCCGTAAACAAGTTCAAGCTTTAACACCATATCTGTCGGCTCGCCGTATTGGTGGCAGTGGTGATGTTTGGTTAAATGCCAATGAATCACCATTTGATAACGAATACAAAACCAACTTTACTCGCTTAAATCGCTATAGTGAATGTCAGCCAAAAGACTTGATTGAAGCTTACGCGACCTATGCTGGAGTGAGAGCTGAACAGGTATTAACTTCTCGCGGTGCCGATGAAGGTATCGAGTTACTTATTCGCGCTTTTTGTGAGCCGAACCAAGATGCAATCCTTTATTGCCCACCAACTTATGGTATGTATGCGATCAGTGCTGAAACCATCGGCGTTGAACGTAAAGTCGTCCCATTAACTCAAGATTGGCAGCTTGATTTAGATGGTATTCAAGCTCAGTTAGATAACGTCAAGTTGGTATTTGTGTGTAGTCCAAATAACCCAACCGGCAATCTGATCAAGCGTGAAGATATCGTTGCTCTATTAGAGATGACACAAGACAAAGCGATTGTGGTGATGGATGAAGCGTATATCGATTTTTGCCCAGAAGCGTCAACAGTCGATTTACTGGAACAGTATCCTAATTTAGCCATTCTTCGAACCATGTCTAAAGCCTTTGCTCTTGCTGGGTTACGTTGCGGTTTTACCTTGGCTAATGAAGAATTAATTAATGTCCTATTGAAGGTGATCGCTCCGTATCCTGTGCCGATTCCGGTGGCTGAAATTGCTTGCCAGGCTCTCTCTGAAGCAGGGCTTGCGCGCATGAAATATCAAGTCTTGGATTTATCGGCAAACCGTGCCTATTTGCAAGCGGGTTTATCCATGCTGCAAGGTGTGACCGTTTTCGATGGCTGGGGCAACTATTTGTTGATTCAATTCCCAGAAGGCGATGCGGTGTTTAAAGCGGCGTGGGATAACGGCATTATTTTACGTAATTCACCGATTAAAGATTGCGTTCGAATTAGCATTGGCAATCGTGATGAGTGTGAAAAAACCTTAAGCTTTATCCGTAATCAAATCAATGCCATTGCGTAGCTTATTAAAGAACAGTATATGAATAATTTGAGCCATCAAACCTATTGGTGGCTGCTCTAAGAAAGGAAATCAATGTGAGCCAAGCTAATAAAATTCTCTTTATCGACCGTGATGGCACCTTAATTGTTGAGCCACCGGAAGATTTTCAAGTCGACCGTTTAGACAAGCTAAAATTTGAGCCTAATGTCATTCCGGTATTATTAAAACTTCAAGATGCTGGCTATCGTTTAGTGATGGTCACCAACCAAGATGGTCTAGGTACCGATAGCTACCCGCAAGCGGATTTCGATGCACCACACAATATGATGATGGATATTTTTACATCGCAAGGTGTGAAATTTGATGATGTGTTGATTTGTCCGCACTTTGATCATGAAAATTGCGCTTGCCGTAAGCCGAAATTAGGCTTAGTTAAAGACTACTTACAGCAAGGCAAAGTGGATTTCAAAACTTCGGCAGTGATCGGCGATCGTGAAACCGATTTGCAGCTTGCAGAGAATATGGCGATCCGTGGAATTCAGTACAATCCTAAAACCATGAATTGGTTAGATATCTTAAAAGACTTAACCGTTAATGCTCGTACATCTACGGTTGTTCGTACTACCAAAGAAACGGACATTCGTATTGCTGTTAATTTAGATGAGCAGGGCGGCAATCAAATCTCAACCGGTATGGGATTCTTTGATCACATGTTAGATCAAATCGCCACACACGGCGGTTTCCAAATGAAAGTGGACGTTAAAGGTGATTTACACATTGATGATCATCACACCATTGAAGATACCGCTTTAGCCCTTGGCCAGGCATTAAAAGAAGCGCTTGGTGATAAACGTGGTATTGGTCGCTTTGGCTTTAGCTTGCCAATGGATGAATGTTTAGCGCAATGTGGTTTGGATTTATCGGGTCGTCCGTATTTGAAATTTGATGCTAAATTCAGCCGTGATCAAGTGGGTGATTTATCTACGGAAATGGTGGTGCACTTCTTCCGCTCATTGACAGATACGCTGGCTTGTACGCTGCACTTATCTTCAACTGGCGACAACGATCACCACATTATCGAAAGCTTGTTTAAAGCCTTTGGTCGTACGCTACGTCAAGCGATTAAAGTGGAAGGTAACGAACTGCCAAGTAGTAAAGGAGTGCTGTAATGGGGTCAACACCTGTCGCAAATGATGCTCAAAAAGTGGTGATTATCGATACTGGTTGCGCCAATGTGTCGTCAGTAAGATTTGCCATTGAACGTTTGGGTTATGCGGTTACGATTTCTAAAGATCCAGCTGTGGTATTAGCCGCTGATAAATTATTTCTACCGGGCGTTGGCACCGCTTCTGAGGCAATGAAAAACCTAGAAGAGCGTGATTTAATTAGCTTGGTTAAAAAGGTAGAGAAACCGTTACTTGGCATTTGTCTTGGGATGCAATTACTCGGCAAACTGTCTGAAGAAAAAGGTCAACAAGGAAAATCGGAAGTCAATTGCCTTGGCCTATGTGATGGTGAAGTGCGCTTAATGGATACCGGTGATTTACCTTTGCCTCACATGGGATGGAATACGGTGCAGCCACAAGATGGCCATCTGCTATTTAAAGATATTCCAGCCGACAGCTATTTCTACTTTGTACACAGCTATGCCATGCAAGTCGGTGAGTACACCATTGCAAGTTGCGACTATGGCAAGCCATTTACCGCAGCAGTACAAAGTGGCAACTATTACGGTGTGCAATTTCACCCGGAGCGTTCTTCGAAAGCGGGCGCAAAACTGATTCAAAACTTTCTTGAGCTAAACGTATAAAAGGGAAATATAGGATGATAATTCCTGCATTAGATTTAATTGATGGACAAGTCGTACGTTTATTTCAAGGCGACTATGGACAAAAAACCGAATACAAAGTCGATCCAGCCGAGCAATTTAACCTCTACCATCAAGCCGGTGCGAATTGGCTGCACTTGGTGGATTTAACTGGCGCAAAAGATACGTCAGCGCGTCAACTTGACTTGATTGCTAAATTGCTTGCAGGTACGCCGGCGAATATTCAAATTGGTGGTGGTGTACGCACAGAGCAAGATGTGATTGATTTGCTTGAAGCTGGCGCACAGCGTGTTGTGGTTGGCTCGACTGCAGTTAAGCAACCTGAGCTAGTCAAAGGCTGGATGGAAAAATACGGCGCAGAAAAAATTGTCCTGGCATTAGATATCAATATTGATGAGCAAGGCGTGCGTCGTGTGGCGATTTCTGGCTGGCAAGAAGACTCTGGCGTGACCATTGAAGCCCTTATTGATGATTACCTTACAGTTGGCTTGAAACACGTGCTGTGTACCGACATTTCTCGTGATGGCACTTTAGCGGGTTCTAACGTTGAGCTGTATATCGACTTATGTAAACAGTACCCACAAGTGCAATTTCAATCTTCCGGTGGCATTGGTAGCCTAGATGATATCGCAGCGCTCAAAGGAACAGGTGTTGCGGGCGTGATCGTTGGTCGTGCATTACTAGATGGTAAATTTACCGCAGAGGAGGCATTCTCATGTTGGCAAAGCGAATAATTCCATGTCTTGATGTTAGAGATGGCCAAGTTGTCAAAGGCGTTCAATTCCGTAACCATGAAATTATTGGCGATATCGTACCGCTAGCGCAGCGTTATGCCGAAGAAGGCGCAGATGAGTTAGTGTTTTATGATATTACCGCGTCGAGTGATGGCCGCGTAGTGGATAAAAGCTGGGTGGCTCGCGTCGCTGAAGTGATTGATATTCCATTCTGTGTCGCTGGTGGTATTAAATCCGCTGAAGATGCCGCGCGCATTCTTGAATTTGGAGCGGATAAAGTGTCAATCAACTCACCAGCGCTCGCGAACCCAGAATTGATCACCCAACTGGCAGACAAATTTGGCGTGCAATGTATCGTAGTGGGCATTGATTCTTACTACGACAAAGAAACTGGCAAATACCAAGTATACCAATTTACCGGTGATGAAGAGCGCACTAAAGCCACCAAGTGGGAAACCCGTGATTGGGTGCAAGAAGTGCAAAAGCGTGGCGCAGGTGAAATCGTACTTAACATGATGAACCAGGATGGCGTGCGTAATGGCTACGATATCGATCAATTGAACATGGTGCGTGAAGTGTGTCAGGTACCTTTGATTGCCTCTGGTGGCGCGGGTGCGATGGAGCACTTTGCCGAAGCCTATCAAAAAACCAATGTTGATGGCGCGTTAGCGGCGTCGGTTTTTCACAAACAAGTGATCAACATCGGTGAACTGAAACAATACTTAAAACAACAAGGCGTGGAGATACGTTTATGAGTGAAGCATTAACAACACAATCAACGTTTCAAGCGTCCGATATTATCGCATTAAGTGAGCGTATTGATTGGGATAAAGTCGATGGGCTAGTGCCGGTAATCGTGCAAGATTACGTTTCTAGTCAGGTACTAATGATGGGTTACATGAATGCGGATGCGCTACAAAAAACCGCAGATACCAGCTTAGTGACTTTCTATTCTCGTACCAAACAGCGCCTTTGGACAAAAGGAGAAGAATCAGGAAACAGCCTAGGTTTAGTGAACTTAGCGCTCGATTGTGATAACGATACCTTGCTCGCTAAGGTTAACCCAATTGGCCCAACTTGCCATACTGGCACGACGACGTGTTTCGATGGGGATAAACAAGAAGAAAGCCAACTGGTGTGGCTTCATCAACTTGAGCAATTATTGGCTGCCCGCAAGAGTGCCGATCCAGAATCCTCCTACACTGCAAGTCTCTATGCTCGTGGCACGAAGCGCATATCGCAGAAAGTGGGCGAAGAGGGCGTTGAAGTCGCGCTTGCGGCAACGTCGGGCGACAAGGCGGAATTAGTGTGCGAATCGGCAGATTTGATGTATCACTTGTTTGTACTGCTTCAAGACCAAGGTCTATCGTTTGATGATGTAATTAATAAGCTGAAAGAGCGTCATCAATAAAGAGTACATCGTAAAAACAATTGAAACGAAGGGCTAGGTATTTACCTGGCCTTTTTTGTGTCTGGTGATTTTAAAATTAATTTCCTTATATATCATTCGGATATAAATTTACTATACATTTGTGCAGTATTTTATTGCCAAGATAGTAAGTAAGGCTTACTATATTTGAGTGTTCACACTTTGTACTTTTTCTATCCATAACCAAAGTGTCACTCTTTCTAGCTATTCTTATAAGATTCTTATTGAAGGTTTCTCATGGCTAAAACACCTGTTGGCTCTCTACTGTCTGATGTATCACGTCTGATTCGCAAAAAATTTCAGAATGATCCAGAGATAGGCTGCATTACTTTGGCGCAAGCAAAAGCATTAAGCATCATTGCTCGTAAT
The DNA here is from genome assembly GCF_000426765.1 of Vibrio litoralis DSM 17657. Taxonomy (GTDB): domain Bacteria; phylum Pseudomonadota; class Gammaproteobacteria; order Enterobacterales; family Vibrionaceae; genus Vibrio; species Vibrio litoralis. The sequence continues at coordinate 499,752 of NZ_KE384566.1, forward strand.
GAAGGCATTAAACAGGTTGAGTTAGCCGAGTTATTGGAAATAAAACCAATGACAGTCGTAAGAGTGATTGACCAACTCGTTGCAGAGGGATTAGTGAAGCGTTGTGCTAGCCCTTCTGATCGACGAGCTCATTTGATTTATTTATTACCGGCCGCTAAATCACGTCTTGCTGTTGTAGACAAAGTCGGTAGTAAAGTATGGGAATTAGGATTGGCAGGGCTAAGTGATCAGCAACGTGAGCAATTTATTGCCACGCTAGAGCACATCCACCGAAACTTATCAGACAATTAAAATTCACTTTAGGTAATAATATGGCTAACGAACCCATTCAAACAATGGAAGAGGAACTCCCTCAACCATCGCCTAAAAAATCAAAGTTTAAGTCTAAGCGCTTTTTGCTTTTATTTGTTGTTCCATTGATCTTAATTGCTGGCAGTATTGTGCTTTACCTACATGGTGGTCGCTATGTGGAAACGGAAAATGCGTATGTAAAAGCCGATAAAACGCCCATTAATGCCGAAGTGGCTGGCCGTGTGATTCATGTGCCGGTTGAAGAAAATCAACATGTTAAAAAAGGCGACTTACTAGTACAAATCGATCCTACCCCTTATGAATACGCCGTTGATCGAGCTAAAGCCAATCTTGCTGATGTACGTACTGAATTAGAAACCCTAAAAGCAGAATATCAAAGTAAATTAGCCAATATCGATGTGGCGCAAAGCCAGTTAGATTACGCGCGCCTAGAAGAAAAGCGCCAATATAATTTACGTCAGAAAAACTATTCTTCTGAAGCCGAGTATGACTCAGCAAGACAAAAAACTTTATTGTTTGAACTACAAATTAACGCCTTACAAAAAGCACTAAAACAAGTTGCCGAAAGTCTTGGTGGTGATCCAGAAGCCCCAACCGAGTTGCATCCTAAATATCAATTGGCGTTAGCGGAACTTGATCAAGCGAAAAACGATTTAGAGCACGTTAATGTTTATGCGCCAAACGATGGTGTGGTTTCTAAAGTATTAGAAGATGGCCAATACATTACTTCGAACAGCACAACGATGTTGCTAGTGGCGGATAAAAACTTATGGATTGAAGCTAACTTCACTGAAAAAGAAATGACTAACATCAAAGTCGGCCAAGAAGTGGATATTGAAATTGATTATGCGCCAGGCCATCAATGGAAAGGTCATGTAACCAGCATTAGCCCAGCAACAGGTTCTGAGTACTCCGTGATCCCTGCACAAAACGCAACCGGTAACTGGGTCAAAGTGACGCAACGACTACCGATTCGTATTTCAATTGAAGAAAAAGAAAATATGCCAACATTACGTGCCGGTTTAAGTGCCATTGTGACCGTTGATACTAAACATACCCGTCACTTGTCATTTTAAGGCTAGGTTATGAGCGAAGTTACATTACAAGCTAATGAGAAAGAGGAGGGCGCGAAAAGGCTCCTGATCACTTTTTCGGTAATGTTAGCAACCATCATGCAAGCGTTGGATACTACCATTGCCAACGTGGCACTGCCGCACATGCAAGGCTCAATGGGCGCAACGCAAGATCAGATCTCGTGGGTCTTAACCTCTTATATTGTTGCCTCTGCCATCGCGATGCCTTTAACCGGTTTCGTAGCTGCACGCATTGGCCGTAAGCGTTTATTCATCTACTCGGTGATTGGTTTTACTATCGCATCGGCGTTATGTGGCGCGGCACAATCACTTGACCAAATTATCTTATTCCGTTTATTACAAGGGATTTTTGGCGCGAGCTTAGTACCATTATCACAGTCAGTACTACTAGATACTTACCCGAAAGAACAACATGGTTCTGCAATGGCCTTATGGGGCGTTGGGGTGATGGTGGGGCCGATCCTTGGTCCATCGCTTGGTGGTTGGTTAACTGAGTATTATAACTGGCGCTGGGTGTTCTACATTAACATCCCATTTGGTGCGCTAGCTTGGTTTGGTATTGCAGCCTATGTAAAAGAAACGGCGATTGAAGCCGATAGAAAGTTTGATTTGTTTGGTTTCACGCTTATCGCTTTTGCTATCGGAGCATTACAGCTATTTCTTGACCGAGGTGAGTCACAAAACTGGTATTCCAGTATGGAAATCGTGATTGAATCCGCGATTGCGGCATTAGCGCTGTATATGTTTATCGTACATATGTTTACGGCAAAAAAACCGTTCCTCGACCCTGAAATGTTTGCCGATAGAAACTTCGTGGTCGGTATAACAATTGGCTTCATGATGGGGGTAGTGTTGCTGGCTACCATGGCATTGTTACCACCATTTATGCAAAGCTTGATGGGCTATCCGGTACTCGATGTCGGGTTCCTATTAACGCCTCGTGGCTTTGGCACCATGACAGGGATGCTGATCGTTGGGCGACTTGCGAGAAAAGTCGATCTACGTTACTTAATGGTCATTGGGATATTTTTAATGATTTTCTCTTTATGGGAAATGACGTTATTTACCGCTGAAGTGAGCTCATGGGACATTATCCGCACTGGTGTCGTTCAAGGGTTAGGTTTAGGTTTAGTGTTCGTTCCACTTTCGACTACCACCTTCTCAACACTAGCACCGAAATATCGCACCGAAGGGACAGCGCTATACAGTTTGATCCGAAATATAGGTAGTAGTATTGGGATATCTGCGGTAACCACTTATTTGGCGCATCGAGTTCAATATAACCATGAAGTGTTTGCTCAATACATTACCCCATTCAGCCACCCATTACATATGGCAGCAGAAAAGGGTATGTATGATATTACTACCCAAGCTGGTTTATATGCGATTGATGCCGAGGTCAATCGACAAGCCGCTATCTTAGGTTATTTGCAAGATTACCGCTTAATGATGTTTGTATGTCTAATCATGCTACCGATGGTTTTCTTGTTTAAGAAGAGCCGGTAGGTTAAATAGCCTTCGATAGTAAAAAGCCCGAATATGCGTCGTAGCATACTCGGGCTGTTCTTTTTTATTAACCTATTAGCCACAACACTTCTTAAACTTTTTACCACTGCCACATAAACAAGGATCATTTCTGCCTATTTTAGTGCTGGCAATCGTTTGATTAAGGCGTGGGTCTATTTCCTCTTCTGGCATCACGCCATCTATATAGCGCCACTGGCCATCTTCTTTAACAAATCTTGAGCGTTCATGTAGGCAATAGTGTTTGCCGTCTTCTGCAAAGTAAGCCTTAAATTCCACGAAACCTTCAGAATCAGAAGGGGTTGGAGCATCAAGTACTTCCAATTGTACCCAGTCACTTTCAACCGATTGAGCAATGGCTTCGGCTTCTTGTGCTGCTTGGCAAGATGAATGGTAGGTCTGGATGACAAACTCTACATTATTGAGTACATGTGCGCAGTAACGGGCACGCATTAGTTGTTCCGGCAGTTGAGCGTTAGCAGTATTTTGGTGAATAGGCTGACAACATAGATCATAAGGTTGCTGACTACAGCATGGGCAAAGCATAGTGTTCTCTTTACTGTTGATGAAGAAGCTTGCCTTCTAAGCGAAGGTGATAATTTTCAGGGGTTACCCAGTTAATCGCATTGTCATAAAACTGACGAGCTAGCTCAGGGGAGATTTGAAGTTTATCAGCAAACCACAAAATATTTGAATCATCTTTTTTCTCAAAGGCAATGGCCAACCCTAAAATATCACCGAGAATACCTTGCTGCTGTGATAACGCATTAATTGCTGCTTTGTTCAGTGGCAAGGTCTCCACCAAGTGAGCAAGTGGTTGTTGGAGAAGTTTATCGAGTTGAGAAAACATGCCAACAAAATAGGCGTGCTCAGCATTGATTTTGAATTGATCTAAGGCTGCGACCTGTTCACAGAAATGGGCTCGATGCATTGAACTGAGATAATAATCTGATGGGGTCCATTCATGTACCGCTGTAAGGGATAATTCAATAAAGAGTTTGATTTTATCAAGGCCGAGCGCAGTGAAAGCATCTTCAAACGAGGTAAAGGTTTTGGATGAGTGAGCGTTGATAAAGCGCATCAGTTTATAGGACATCGTAATATCATAACGAATCAGCCTTTCGATTAACTGATAATCAATTGGAGACTGATTGATGGCAATTTTTAGTTGCTCAACGGTGAATGACGATGACTCAATTCTTCTACTTTTGATGATTTCAGGTTCATGCAATTCGTAACCTTGGAAAAAATCAAAACCGACTTTTTCAGCTTCTTCTAGCTCTTGCTGGTTTTCAATTTTTTCAGCTAAATAATAAAGATCGTAGGCTTTATGGGCTTCAATGAATTTGGCCGCATCTGAAATGCTCACTTGCTGTATATCGAATTTAATCGTGCAAATGTAAGGTAGAAAACGCTCCCAACTAGGAGAGGGGATAAAGTCATCAAAGGCGATTTTATAACCTTGCTGATGCATAGCGCGTATCGCTGAAAATAATTCATCAGTAGGTTGGCAGTCTTCGAGAATTTCGATCATTAACAAGTCTGCAGGAAAAAGCGTTGGAATTTGTTCAATGAGACTTTGATAGGGAAAATTGACAAGATATAAGGTTTTCTCATGTCCTTGAGCATTAGTAAGAAAAAAATGTTCGATTAACAATCGACTAGTGGCAAGTTGTGGGTCCATTGAAGGAAATTCATTTTTAAACCCTTCACGGAATAATAATTCATAAGCCACAATCTGCTTATCGGTATTAACAATGGGTTGGCGTGCAATAAAAGAATACATCCTTGAATCTCTTTGCTTAGTTAACCGGAGTCATTTCTTAGTATTAGAATCTCAGGTTTATTATTAATTAATGTATTATATCCAATTTTCCTTGCCTACTGCGTGTTTTATTCTTGCTAAAACTCGCATCTTGAAGTTACTTGAGTATAAACAATATAGAAAAGCTTTCTAAGCTTCCAGTTACACAAAGTCAAAAGCTCGTTCGTGGACTCATAAATTCTCAATAGAAACATACGATAGTTAAGTGGCTTGGCTATACCTACTATAAGAATAAGTGAAAAGCCCGTCAATGGATTGAATTTTTGAAGGTTTTTTATACGAGCGGCTTTGATCCAAGGGAGCGTTGCTGTAATTCACATCCATTATCATCACACACTAATATTGAGCCCTGAGTATACCAATCACCAAGTACAATTCTAGTCGCAGGACCTTGATCTGTTTGATGTTTATGAGTATTAGGTCGGTGTGTATGACCGTGGATCATATGAGTCACATAGTTAGATTTAAGTACATTGATTACCTCTTCAGGAGTGACATCCATGATTTCCATCTGCTTAGAGTGTTTTTGTTGTTTGATTTTATTTTGTATGTTGGATACGATTTTTTTTCTTATAAACAATGGGATACAGTGAAATAACCGCTGTAGCCACTTTTGATGAACCGTTTTACGAAATTCTTGATATTTCTCATCTTTGGTACACAGGGTATCGCCGTGCAAGATTACGGTAGGTGTGCCGTAAAGATCGATGACAGCAGTTTCTGGTAGTAACGTCATTCCGGTTTCTTTACAAAAACGCTTTCCTAGTAAAAAGTCACGATTACCTTGTATGAAATAGCAGTCAACACCACTTGCCGTTAACGCTTTAAAGGCATCTTTAATGGTGGCATTAAAAGGTGAGTTGTCATCATCACCAATCCAAAACTCAAATAAATCACCGAGTACATACAACTTTTCCGCTGCTGGTGCTTCTTCTTGCATAAAACGAAGAAAACAAGCGGTGATATCTGGACGTAGGGGAGATAAATGGAGATCAGCAATAAATAAGGTGGTCATGAATTATCAAATTGTGTAGGGAAAAATAAAGGGGGACAGTGCCCCCTACAAATTCGATGCGTTTATTATGCTTCGATTGTTGTACCAGTAATCATAACATCTTCTAGTGGTACGTCTTGGTGCATACCGTAAGAACCTGTGCTTACTGCTTTGATTTTTTCTACTACGTCCATGCCTTCAACGACTTCAGCAAACACACAGTAACCCCAACCATTCATAGTTTCAGATTTAAAATCTAGGAAAGTGTTGTCATTAACGTTGATGAAGAACTGAGAGCTTGCAGAATGCGGTTCCATTGTACGAGCCATTGCTAATGTACCTACTTTGTTGCTTAGGCCATTATTTGCTTCGTTTTTAATAGTTGCGCGAGTGGTCTTCTCTTTAAGACCAGAAGTCATGCCGCCGCCTTGAATCATAAACCCATCGATAACACGGTGGAAAAGAGTGTTGTCGTAGAAGCCATCTTGGCAATACTGTAGGAAGTTAGCCGCTGTTTCAGGTGCTTTTTCTTCGTTAAGTTGAATTTTAATATCGCCGAAGTTGGTGTGAAGGATGATCATGGTTAGGTCCTTTATCATTGGATTTAATTGGTATTGCTCATTGAGAGTTAGATTTTATAGCAACTTATCTATATACCCAAGTGATTTCAAAATGCTGAACACGCAGTTTGAAGCTACTTGGGTATATAACCTAAGGATAGCCTATTAAAGTTAGGCTTAATGTCGACTTAATTAGCTGATTCGGTATAATCGAAAAATTATAATATTCACCAGACGCAGAAAGAGATCATGTTAAAAATATATAACACCTTGACCCGCCAAAAAGAGGAATTTAAACCCATTCATGCTGGAAAAATTGGCATGTATGTTTGTGGTGTGACCATCTACGATCTCTGCCATATTGGCCATGGGCGTACTTTTGTGTCGTTTGATGTGGTGTCTCGCTACCTACGTTTTGTTGGTTATGATCTAACTTTTGTGCGAAATATTACGGATATTGACGATAAGATCATTAAACGTGCAGCAGAGAACAATGAAAGCTGTGACTCATTAACAGAACGTTTAATTGAAGAAATGTACGCAGATTTTGATGCGCTCAATATTAAACGTCCAGATGTAGAGCCTCGTGCGACCCATTATATTAAAGAAATTATCGAATTGGTTGAGCGCTTAATCGAGCGTGGCTTTGCCTACGTTGCTGCTAATGGCGATGTGATGTTTGAAGTGAAAAAATTCGAACAATACGGCAAGCTATCTGGTCAGGATTTAGAGCAATTACAAGCTGGTGCTCGCGTAGATGTTGAAAGCGCGAAACGTAGTCCTATGGATTTCGTAGTTTGGAAAATGTCGAAGCCAGGTGAACCAACATGGGAATCACCTTGGGGGCCGGGTCGTCCAGGCTGGCATATCGAATGTTCGGCAATGAACTCATCGATTCTAGGTCACCATTTCGATATTCATGGTGGTGGTTCAGACCTGCAATTCCCGCACCATGAAAATGAAATCGCACAATCTTGCTGTGCTCACGATACGCCATACGTAAACACTTGGATGCACAGTGGTATGGTGATGGTTGACCGTGAAAAAATGTCTAAATCTTTAGGCAACTTCTTCACGATTCGTGATGTGTTAAAGCACTACGATTCTGAAACCGTTCGTTATTTCTTAATGTCTGGTCACTACCGCAGCCAGTTAAATTACAGCGAAGAAAACTTAAACCAAGCTCGTGCTTCACTAGAGCGTTTATACACTTCGTTACGTGGTTTGGATTTATCTGTTGCGCCTGCTGGTGGAGAAGAATTTGTTGCTCGTTTTAGCGCGGCAATGAATGATGACTTTAATACGCCAGAAGCATACTCAGTGCTATTTGATATGGCTCGTGAAGTAAACCGTTTGAAAACCGTTGATATGGATAAAGCCTCGGCACTTGGCGCTTTAATGCGTGAATTAGCCGATGTGATTGGTATCTTGCATCAAGACCCAGAAGCATTCTTGCAAGGTGAAGCGGGTAGTGATGACGAAGTGGCTGAAATTGAAGCGTTAATTAAGCTACGTAATGACTCTCGCGCCGCAAAAGATTGGGCAAATGCCGATCTTGCTCGTGATAAGTTAAACGAGCTTGGCATTGAGCTAGAAGATGGCCCAGACGGTACTACTTGGCGTCGTAAGTAAGATAAACCTGAATAACGGTAATTGATTAAATAGGGCTTGTGGTATTTAAAGAGATACTGCAAGCCTTTTTCTTGAAACTCGAAATTGATAACTAGAAAGGCTTTTTCCTTTGGCACAGATGTATTTTTATTACTCAGCGATGAACGCGGGTAAATCAACCACACTGCTTCAATCTTCTTTTAACTACTGTGAACGTGGCATGAATCCTGTTATTTTCACAGCAGAAATCGATAACCGTGATGGTATTGGTAAAGTGAGCTCTCGTATTGGCTTGCAGTCAGATGCGTACTTATATAATGCCGCTACCAATATGTTTAGTGCGGTTAAGGCCTTATGTGAAAAGGAAAAGATTCACTGTGTCATGATTGATGAGTGTCAGTTTTTAAACAAAGAACAAGTGTATCAATTAACCGAAGTGGTGGATAAATTACACATCCCCGTATTATGTTATGGCTTGCGTAGCGATTTCTTAGGCGAGTTGTTTGAAGGTAGTCAATACTTGCTTGCTTGGGCAGATAAACTGGTTGAACTAAAAACCATTTGCCACTGTGGACGCAAAGCGAACATGGTGATTCGTATGGATGAGCGTGGTAAAGCGATTGCAGAAGGTGACCAAGTGGCAATAGGCGGTAATGACCGTTATGAGTCAGTATGTCGTCTCCATTATAAAGAAGCACTAGGTAAGTAATCTCAACTGAGGTTAAGTGATCGCCAACGCTCGCGATGACTTTATAAAGCATGAAATTAGGGCCTATGACTCATACTGAGTTATAGGCCCTTTTGTTATCTATACGCTGTAAAGCTATTCGCTGTAGAGCTAGTTTTTAAAACTACTCTTTGCAAAAAAAACTTAGAACCGCGGTTTTGAGGCAAATTGTTTTGCTGCGTATGCCACGCGTTCTTCTGGTGTTGGATAATTTAACGGCGTACCTAGGTTTTCGATATGTTGCAAACGAGGCAGTAAACCTGCGCCATTAGCAATTTGGATCGCAAGACCAGGTCGAGCATTAAGCTCTAATACCATCGGGCCTTCTTCTTTATCCAATACCATATCGGTGCCCATGTAACCTAATCCGGTCATTTCCCAAGCGCTAGAGGCTAACACCAGTAACTTTTCCCAGTTTGGCACCACGAGGCCGCTAAGCGGTTTATCCGTATCAGGATGGTGGGTAATAGGGAGGTCAAATTGAACGGCACGTACTGCACGGCCCGTTGCAATATCTAAACCTACGCCAACCGCACCTTGGTGCAAGTTCGCTTTACCATCCGATGCGGCAGTAGAACAACGCATCATTGCCATAACAGGGTAACCTTTAAACACGATAACGCGGATATCAGGCACACCTTCGTAGCTGTAACCATCAAACGAAACATCATCAAATTTAATTAGGTTCTCAACGACCGCAACATCATTTTGGCCACCGAGTGAGAATAAACCTGCCAATGCATTACTAATATGCCGTTCAACATCTTGCTCATTAATCGCTTGACCTGATGGTTTAATATAAACCCCGTCTTTATGTGAAATAATAACTAAAATTCCTTTACCACCAGAACCGCGAGCCGGTTTAATCACAAAACCCGGCCAGTCTTTAACCATGGCATGGATACGCTTTACTTCAGCTTGTTGGTCAATAACACCAATTAACTTAGGTACGGTTGCACCGTGCTCTTGAGCAATGATTTTAGTTTTTAGCTTGTCATCCACTAGTGGGTACTTAGAACGGTCGTTATAGCGCCCAATGTAGGCGCCATTACGTTTGTTCATGCCCATAATGCCTTTAGCATGTAGTTTTTGAGGAGACGTAAACATTGAAAACATCGTTTAGTCCTCCGCTAATGGTTTGAATCTTTTCAGTTCTAGTAGGCGGTATCCAGTGTAGTTACCTAGCGATAAGATACACGCTAAGATGATGAACTGAGTACCGATGAAGTTGAAAGTAATATGCTGAACATATGGGTTAGTCATGGCTAGGTAGATAAGTACTGCGGTGAGTAGTGAGCCACCACCTTGCATAAATACTTCTTTCGCGCCTTCTTCTTCCCATAGGATAGACATACGTTCAATAGTCCAAGATAGAATGATCATAGGGAAGAACGTAATGGTTAAGCCTTGCGTCAATCCAATGTTGAATGACACGATGGTGAAGATAGAAATAATTAAGATTACGGTAATAATCACCGCCGATATTCGCGACACCAGCAGTAAGTTAAGCTTGGATAGATAACCCCTGATAATTAAGCCGGTACCGACAATAAGCAAAAAGCCGATGATACCAGGTAGTAGCTGAGTCTGAACAAAGGCCACTGCAATCAGTACTGGCATAAAAGTACCAGATGTTTTCAAACCGATAAGAACACGTAAGAATACAACGATTAACGCACCGATAGGGATCAGCATGATGGTTTTAAACATCGCCTGTTCTTCTAGCGGTAAGCTATGAATTGAGAAGTTCAATAAGTTATCAGCAACCACTTTTTGCTTAGTTGCATTACTTGGTGATACATCTTGAGCCAGCATAGAGAAGAATACTTTACTGTTTTTACCACCGATAACATCCAGTAGTGAAACGTTCGATTCATCCCAAATTAACATGTTGCCTTGTTTTCCCTGTTCAGTACTGTCAGGGTTAAACAGTTGCCATACTTCGCCATCCCACACTTCAATCATAGGAATGATCGACTGACGACGACGACCATCTTCTAGCTCAATAACACCAACGGTTTTACTGTAGATTTCAGATGACGCTAAGATTTTACCAATCGCTTCAACTTTGCTGAAATCATCCAGAAGTAGAGAAGCGTTTTGGTTATCAGGATCGTTGAATTGTTTGATTAACTCACGAGCAAATGTCGTGTTATCTGCCGAACGCTCAGAAGCTTGGGTAGTAATCGCATCAACCGCTGCTTGCTGTGGACCAGTAAAGGTAGGAGCCACTAAGTCAGTTTCTACCGGTGGTAAAATTTCTGCTTGTGATTGAGGATCCACTAAGAACTGAGTTTTGTAGTAAATGGTTTGTGGACCTTTCGCATCACGTATTGACCATTCAGCGCGGCGGCCAGTATCCGTATTGATGTAAGATAAACCATAGCCAGGTGATGAGGCACTTTCATCAATCAGGGTAAACCCATCTTGAGTATGTGGCGCGGCTAGGGATACTTTAGCAGGGCCTCCTGTGGCAGTAAATTCTACGCGAGCTTCAATATCCCATATTTGTCGAGATTCACCTGGTCCCCAAGGAACACCATAATCTTGATGACGCATGACGCTCAAAGTGAGCCCGGTGATGACAAGTATGGCAATGAGAAAATAAAATGGCACTCTAGACGTCATAACTTTTCCTTAACCAGTCTAAATTAATTGTTATTAATATTATTTTTTGATGTATTTGATACTGCTTTAGATTCGATAAACTCTCGGCTTACATCGACATAAGCAATATCTTGAATAAATTCACGGCCTAATAAAATAGGATAATCCATTTGAGAACGATCAGCTAAAGTGAATTGAGCTTTTTCATGTACGCTGCCAATCTTGATCCAAAGCTCAACAACAGGTCTGCGTTCTAAAGCATTAGTACTTGATTGCCGAATCTTAACATGGCGTACAATTGGCGCTTCTACCCATTTACGATCTTCGGGGGCTGTTTGATCGGATATATGGAATTTAACCCATTTTTTCCCATTACGCTCAAATTCTTGTAAATCTACAGCATTAATTGAAGAAGTTGTGGCTCCGGTATCGACTCTGGCGACAAAAGCACTTTTAACGATATCGATATCAACACTTTCTAATGAACCTAAGGTAACCATGCCAGGACGAGTTTGCGGTTCAAGGTTAGTCACGACAATATTTGAGGTTGCCGATGGTGAAGAAGAAGTCGTTTGTGCTTTACGTGCGGTAGCAATAAAGCGTTGTTGGTTGTGCTTTAACACTTCAACTTCATTACTTAAGTTAATAACTTCGGACTCTAAACTTGCAATATAGTCAGTCTGTTTATCAAGATTAGAATCAAGTTCTTCAATTCGATTGGAAAGCTTTTCTTCGCTTTGATTGATTACTGCAATGGTTTGCTCAGAATAATGTTCTCCGGTCATATATGCGCAGCCGGAAAGTGAACCTAGGGCAAAAACTGCAAGTCCTAATGATTTTTTGAGCATATTAAACCGTTATATTCCATGTTAAGTGTTTGTTGTGCAAAGTTTAGCGTATCTCGATCCGACCGTGAAGCGCTTTCACCTCATGTAAGAAGAATCTTTAACTATTTGAAGAATCACCTCTAGTTTTCATTACGGGTTTTTGGCGATCAAAATAGCACGACGTGGGGCAGGGTAGCCTTCAACTGTTTTGTTTGGATCGTTTGGATCAAGATAATCCGGTAATGAATTGTGGGTCATCCAATTGGTGCTTCTTTGCTCTTCGGTGGAAGTGACGTTTTCATCGACAATTTTCACATCAATAAAGCCGCATTTTTCTAACCACACTTTTAGTGCTTTGGCAGAAGGGAAAAAGTAAACATTACGCATTTGCGCGTAGCGATCTGCAGGTACTAATACCGCATTTTCATCTCCTTCAATCACTAAAGTTTCCAGCACTAACTCACCACCAGACACTAATTGGTTTTTGAGTTGGAGTAGATGGTCAAGTGGTGAACGACGATGGTAAAGCACACCCATGCTAAAGACAGTATCAAAAGCTTTTAGTTCAGGTAGTTGTTCAATCCCAAGCGGTAATAGATGAGCACGTTGGTCGCCGCCCATCAATTTACGAATCGCTTCAAATTGGATTAAGAATAAATGAGATGGGTCGATACCAACACATAAGCGGGCACCGGCACCAAGCATGCGCCACATGTGATAGCCATTACCACAACCAACATCGAGAACTGAACGATGTTTTAAATCAGAGATATGCGGTAGAACGCGATCCCATTTCCAATCCGAACGCCACTCGGTTTCAATATCCAAGCCATGAACATGATAAGGCCCTTTACGCCAAGGGTGGAAGGTACGCAATAAGCTCTCAAGTTTCTTTTGTTCGCCTAATGCAAAAGGCTGGTTGTTGGTAATACTAACTTGAGAAGTAATATCAATATTATCCGGTTTGATATCGGTAATTTTATTGAGCGCTTTCACCCAGCGTTCAAAGTCGCCATGCTCAGCATTCTGCCAATCAGTCAGTTGTTGCGGTAGGGTATTCAACCAAGGTTGCAGACGAACATCTTGAGCAATCAGTTGATAAAAATTGGCAAAATTAAACATAATACTCTTTCTATTTTAAATACGGATATCGGTGGATATTTAGCTGAATCTTAAGGGTAAAAACAAGCTATTTGATGGCAAACATTGAACCAAAATTAAAGCATTGGAACCATACTTCGTAGCTGCTAAAGCCAATTTTTTCAAATCGTTGCTTGTGGCTTTCTATCGAGTCTGGTCGCATCACATTTTCAATCGCACTACGTTTTTGGCTAATTTCTAATTCGCTGTAACCATTGGCACGTTTAAAATCATGATGTAGATCGATCAATAACTCGTGCGCGGTTTGGTTTTCGAACACGTACTTTTCCGACAAAATTAAAATGCCACCCGGGCGCAACCCTGCATAGATTTTTTCAAGTAAAGAATAACGGTCTTCTGGCGATAAAAATTGCAAGGTAAAGTTCAGAACCACAACGGAAGCATTTTCGATTTCAATGTCACGAATATCGGCTTCAATCACATTAACAGGGGTGTCTGAACGGTAAGCATTGATGTGTAATTTACAGCGTTCAATCATGGCAGGAGAATTATCTACTGCAATAATTTGGCAGTTTTCTTGTTCGATATGGCGACGCATCGATAAAGTCGCCGCGCCCAAAGAGCAGCCTAAGTCATAGACATTCGAGCTTGGTTTGGCAAAGCGTTCCGCTAACATGCCAATCGCTGAGATAATATTACTGTAACCGGGAACCGAGCGTTGGATCATATCGGGAAAAACTTCTGCCACTCTTTCATCAAATGTAAAATCGCCCATTTTGTCTATTGGGGCTGAAAAAATCACATCACGCTGGCTCATGACAACTCACTTTAAAATAGGTTTACTAGCCACTAGGTCAACAAACCCTAATCATTAATTGGCTAGATGAAGATATGGTTTTATTTTAAGGGAAGTTGGCCTATATCGCTATTGAGTTTGTGGGTTATTTGATTTTATTTCAATTTACTGACCTAACCGAGTGACTTTTAACCGTATTCGGTTTTTTTATTGTGCGTGCTTATTGTGCATGGCTCGGTGAATTAATGTTTTGCTACCCGTCGGCTTACTGATTGAATTGGATAACTTATGAGCGGTTAACACACCTTTCACTCCTTTACTCGCGAAAAGCCAATAAATTGTGCTTTCGGTGGTCGATTTTTATCTGTTTTCCAAGTATAAATAGGAAAAGTTTTTTATACGGTGTTTTTGAGCGATCTGCTCCACCTCCACCGGAAATCATTAATTATTTAAATAAGAGATTGGGAAATTCATTATGCGCACCCAGTATTGTGGTCACCTGAACAAGTCCCTAGCAGGACAAACTGTAGAACTTTGCGGATGGGTTAATCGCCGCCGTGATCTAGGCGGTCTGATTTTTATCGATATGCGTGACCGTGAAGGTATTGTTCAAGTTGTTATCGACCCAGATATGACTGAAATTTTTGCAGAAGCAAACCAACTGCGTAATGAATTCTGTATCAAATTAACCGGTGAAGTACGTGCTCGTCCTGATAGCCAAATCAATAAAGATATGGCAACAGGTGAAGTTGAAGTGTACGCAACGGGCCTTGAAATCATCAACCGCTCTGAAGCACTACCTTTAGATTTCAACCAAACCAACTCGGAAGAGCAGCGTCTAAAATATCGTTACATTGATCTACGTCGCCCTGAAATGAGCGACCGTATTAAGCTACGTGCTAAAGCTTCAAGCTTTGTTCGTCGCTTCCTAGATGATAACGGTTTCCTAGATATCGAAACCCCTGTATTGACTAAAGCAACGCCAGAAGGTGCGCGCGACTATTTAGTACCGAGCCGTGTTCATAAAGGTAGTTTCTACGCGCTTCCGCAATCACCTCAGTTGTTTAAGCAATTGTTGATGATGTCGGGTTTTGACCGTTACTACCAAATTGTAAAATGTTTCCGTGATGAAGATTTACGTGCTGACCGTCAGCCTGAGTTTACTCAAATCGATATCGAAACTTCTTTCATGACGGCAGACCAAGTTCGTGGCGTGACTGAAACAATGGTTCGTGACATGTGGCAAGAGCTACTGAACGTTGACCTAGGCGATTTCCCAATCATGACATTTTCTGAAGCGATTCGTCGTTTTGGTTCTGATAAGCCAGATCTACGTAACCCACTTGAGTTAGTTGATGTTGCAGACTTAGTAAAAGACGTTGAATTCAAAGTGTTCTCTGGCCCTGCAAATGACGAAAAAGGCCGTGTTGCGGTTATTCGTGTTCCAGGTGGCGCAGCATTATCTCGTAAGCAAATTGATGAGTACGGTAGCTTTGTTGGCATTTATGGCGCGAAAGGCCTTGCTTGGATGAAAGTGAACGACCTTGCTGTAGGTGTTGAAGGTATTCAATCTCCAGTGGCTAAGTTCCTAAATGAAGAAGTGATCAACGGGATTCTTGAGTGCACTGGTGCTCAAACAGGCGACATCATTTTATTCGGCGCAGATAAAGCAAATGTAGTCTCTGAAGCGATGGGCGCTCTACGTATCAAACTTGGTCTAGATCTTGAACTCACTGATCTACAAGCATGGAAACCACTTTGGGTTGTTGATTTCCCAATGTTTGAAGAAGATGATGAAGGTAACCTGCACGCAATGCATCACCCATTCACATCTCCATTAGGCGTAACTGCAGAAGAGCTAAAGGCGAACCCTGCGGCAGCGAATTCGAACGCTTACGATATGGTTTTAAATGGTTATGAAGTTGGTGGTGGTTCGGTTCGTATCCACAACGCAGAAATGCAATCAACGGTATTTGATATTCTCGGCATTGATGAAACAGAACAACGCTTGAAGTTCGGTTTCTTACTGGATGCTCTAAAATACGGTACGCCACCACACGCAGGTTTAGCATTCGGTCTTGACCGTCTGGTTATGCTACTTTGTGGTACTGACAATATTCGTGATGTGATTGCGTTCCCGAAAACAACTGCAGCAGCTTGTCCGTTAACCAATGCGCCAAGCCTAGCGAACCCAGCAGCGTTAGAAGAATTAGCGATTGCGGTCACCGCAGCGAAAGAAAAAGAATAATCGAGCAAGTTATCTTGAGCGATAAATAATGCGAATAAAACACCCACACTTAATGATGTGGGTGTTTTTGTTTTTATCGCAGATATACCCTCTATGGCTGAAACTGCAACTCCGATTGTTTTGGGTATATACTTCCAACACTTACGAATATAGATAAAGAGACAGTATGTCCATCATACTTGGTATTGATCCAGGCTCACGTATTACAGGTTACGGTGTGATTCGCCAAGAAGGGCGGCATTTACACTATTTAGGCAGCGGTTGTATCCGTATGTCAGAAGAGGCGTTACCTGGCCGTTTGAAGCAAATCTATGCTGGGGTGTCAGAAATTATCACTCAATTTCAACCCGATGTGTTCGCGATTGAACAAGTCTTCATGGCGAAAAATGCGGATTCTGCGCTGAAGTTAGGCCAAGCGCGTGGCAGTGCAATTGTTGCCGCGGTGAATGCCGATTTACCGGTTTATGAGTATGCCGCACGGTTGATTAAACAAGCGGTGACAGGGACCGGTGGCGCAGACAAGGCCCAAGTTCAGCATATGGTAAAAAGTATGCTCAAACTGCCGGCGAAGCCTCAAGCCGATGCAGCAGATGCGCTAGGTGTAGCGATTTGTCATGCCAATACCAATAAAACGCTTATTGCATTAGCGGGTAAAGCCAGTGGTGCGAGGCGTGGCCGTTATCGTTAATAAAGATATATAGTACTGGATGTTTATCCAGTTAATTATTATTATACCCAAGTAACTTCAAGATGCGAGTTTCAGCAAGATTAAAACAAGCTTTAGACAAGACAAATTGAATATGATCATAGTTATTCTATCTCTATTCAATTTAACGCAGTATAAAGCTTGTTTTAACTTGCCCTTCGGGAGCTTCATCCAAACCTTTATGCCGCGTCAGATTGGTTTGAAAGGTGCTTACATTCCTTCGCCAATCTTCCTTGCCTAAAGATTTGGATGATAGCTCTGAATCCTGTATCTTGAAGTCACTTGGGTATATATCTAAATCGAATAAGAATCTTGATAAGCTTGCTTTTACTGGTAGAGCTTAATGAAACAAAAATAAGGAACATAAAGTGATTGGTCGCTTACGTGGAATATTAATTGAAAAACAACCACCAGAAGTTTTAATTGAAGTTTCTGGGGTAGGCTATGAAGTACAAATGCCGATGAGTTGTTTCTATGAATTGCCGAATATAAACGAAGAAGCGATTATCTATACTCACTTTGTGGTTCGTGAAGATGCTCAACTGCTTTATGGGTTTAATACCGTTAAAGAGCGTGCGTTATTCCGCGAAGTGATTAAAGCCAATGGTGTTGGTCCTAAACTAGGTTTGGCGATTTTATCTGGCATGACCGCGTCGCAGTTTGTTACTTGTGTGGAACATGAAGATGTCAGTACTTTAGTGAAATTGCCGGGTGTCGGTAAAAAAACCGCAGAGCGCCTTGTCGTCGAAATGAAAGATCGCCTGAAAGGTTGGGTGACGCACGATTTATTTACCCCAGCGACTGATGCCGCACCAATGGATTCAATTGCTGATTCACGTACTACTCATAATGCACAAGATGAAGCGGTCAGCGCATTGATTTCACTCGGCTACAAACCACCAATGGCTTCAAAAGTGGTTTCTCAAGTAGCAGGTGCTGATATGACGAGCGAAATGATCATTCGTGAAGCGCTAAAATCCATGGTATAGCGACAATTAATCGCATCAGAACTTAGCTTGAGGTTAATTTAATGATAGAAGCGGATCGCTTAATTGCAGCAGAGAGTCCAGTATTCAAAGATGAAGATATCATCGACCGCGCTATTCGACCAAAACGTTTAGCCGATTATCAAGGGCAAGATCATGTCCGCGATCAAATGGAAATCTTTATTAAAGCGGCTCAATTGCGTCATGAGCCACTTGATCACTTGTTGGTTTTTGGTCCTCCAGGTTTAGGTAAAACGACGTTAGCGAATATTGTTGCCAATGAAATGGAAGTGAATATTCGTACGACCTCTGGCCCTGTACTAGAAAAAGCTGGCGATCTTGCGGCATTGCTGACAAACCTAGAAGAAAATGACATCTTATTTATTGATGAGATCCATCGTCTAAGTCCAGTGGTTGAAGAAATATTATACCCAGCAATGGAAGATTATCAGCTGGACATTATGATCGGTGAAGGCCCAGCGGCTCGCTCAATTAAAATCGACCTACCTCCTTTTACTTTAATTGGGGCGACAACGCGTGCTGGCTCACTGACCTCACCGTTGCGTGATCGATTCGGTATCGTGCAACGTTTAGAATATTACAAAGTGAAAGACTTACAACACATTGTAAAACGCAGTGCTGATTGTTTAGGCTTATCGATGGAAGAAGAAGGCGCGCTAGAAGTTGCCCAGCGTTCTCGTGGTACGCCTCGTATTGCCAACCGATTATTACGCCGCGTGCGAGATTATGCGGAAGTTAAAGGCAATGGTCATATTTGTCCTGATACGGCAGACAAAGCGTTGAACATGCTGGATGTCGATAATCAGGGATTTGATTACATGGATAGAAAGCTTTTATTAGCCATAATGGAAAAATTCTCTGGTGGCCCTGTTGGGTTAGACAACCTTGCAGCCGCGATCGGTGAAGAAAAAGATACCATTGAAGATGTGATTGAACCTTACCTAATTCAGCAAGGCTATCTACAAAGAACCCCAAGAGGGCGGATTGCCAGCGATCGAGCCTATCTGCATTTTGGCCTAGATAGACCAGACCGGTAGATACAGAATGAATATACAAAAAGGGTAACAAGTTGTTTGTTACCCTTTTTAAATGCTTGCAAGCCAACCTGACTACTCTAGAATCCACGTCAATAACGTGTCACAAAAAACACCTACACTAAAAAGCTAAGTAGCCTCAGCTAGGAATAAGCAAGAGGCTTAAAATTTTTTTGATTTCACTCACATTTACATGAACTCGAACTAAACTGTGTAAGTTGGTTTGTCTGATTTTTTGTTTTGTTCAAAAATAGTTTAGAAAACTTTTGAAACATCTGTGCTTAATGCGTAATATTAGCACTAACTATATTAGATAGTGCTTAACAAAATAATAACCATTTAGGCACATTTTTGTAACAAACCAAAGTGGTTTTGTTGAGTGTGTTTACTTTAACCATCCTAATCGTTGTATGAAGCTTGTTTCAGGCTCGGATAGCGACATAAAAAGGAGTTACCATGATTGATGTTGTTGATCTATCGCGGTTGCAGTTTGCAATGACAGCGATGTATCACTTCCTATTTGTTCCTTTGACTCTTGGTATGGCATTTTTACTTGCCATCATGGAGTCAGTTTATGTAATGACAGGAAAGCAAATCTACAAGGACATGACTAAGTTCTGGGGTAAGCTTTTCGGTATTAACTTTGCTCTAGGTGTAGCAACTGGCTTAACCATGGAGTTTCAGTTCGGTACTAACTGGTCATACTATTCACATTATGTAGGTGATATTTTTGGTGCGCCTTTAGCTATCGAAGCATTGATTGCATTCTTCTTAGAATCAACAATGGTTGGCTTGTTCTTCTTTGGTTGGGATCGTTTATCAAAACGCCAACACTTAGCGGTAACTTGGCTCGTTGCGATTGGTTCTAACTTCTCTGCGCTTTGGATCTTAATCGCGAACGGTTGGATGCAAAACCCAGTAGGTTCTGAATTCAACTATGAAACCATGCGTATGGAAATGGTGAGCTTCTCTGAAGTGATCTTTAACCCAGTAGCGCAAGTTAAGTTCGTTCACACCGTTTCAGCTGGCTACACTTGTGGCGCGATGTTCATTTTAGGGATTAGTGCATACTACTTACTTAAAGGTCGTGATATTGCATTTGCTCGTCGTTCTTTTGCTATCGCCGCCTCGTTCGGTATGGCTGCGATCCTATCAACGCTAGTACTAGGTGATGACTCTGGCTATGAGCTTGGTGATGTACAACAAGCAAAATTAGCGGCAATTGAAGCAGAATGGCACACAGAGCCAGCGCCTGCGTCATTTACAGCATTTGCTCTACCAAACCAAGATGAGATGAAGAATGACTATGCCATTCAAATCCCATACGCACTTGGTATTATTGCAACTCGTTCTTTAGATAAAGAAGTGAAGGGTATTTCTGACCTTGAAGTAGAACACGAAGCTCGTATTCGTAATGGTATGATTGCTTATGATCTACTTGAGAAATTGCGTGCTGGTGATAAATCAGATGCAAACCTTACGGCTTTTGATGAAGTGAAAGGCGATCTTGGTTACGGCTTATTGCTTAAGCGTTACACCGATGATATTGCTCAAGCATCAGAAGAGCAAATCCAAAAAGCGGTAAAAGATTCTATTCCGCAAGTTTGGCCGCTATTCTGGTCATTCCGTATGATGGTTGCCGCTGGTGTCATTATGTTAGGTGTGTTTGGATTCGCATTTATTCAAACATGTCGTCAACGTATCGAGAAAAACCGTTTCTTACTTAAAGCTGCGCTGTTCAGCATTCCACTACCGTGGATTGCGATTGAAGCTGGTTGGTTTGTGGCAGAATATGGTCGTCAGCCATGGGCTGTTGGTGAAATTCTACCAACAAACGTTGCAGCATCTGCATTATCGCGCGGCGAAATCTTAACCTCAATTTTTGCAATTATTGCATTCTATACTTGCCTGTTAATCGCAGAAGTATACTTGATGGTTAAATTTGCACGTAAAGGTCCTAGTAGCTTAAAAACAGGACGTTATCACTTCGAGCAAAACGACACTTCTTTAGAAGGTAAAGTTTCTCGTGAAGTTGAAGCATAAGCAGGGGATAATTCATGTTTGATTACGAAGCATTACGATTTATTTGGTGGGTACTAATCGGCGTATTATTCGTCGGTTTCGCTATCGCCGATGGTTTTGATATGGGTGTAGGTGCATTAGTGCCTATCATCGGCAAAACCGACTCTCAGCGTCGTGTGATGATTAACTCTATCGCACCACACTGGGATGGTAACCAAGTTTGGTTGATCACAGCGGGCGGCGCATTGTTTGCCGCATGGCCTATGGTTTACGCAACATCGTTCTCAGGTTTCTACCTAGCGATGATCGTAACATTGGCAGCGCTTTGGTTACGTCCAGTAGCCCTAGATTACCGTTCAAAAATTGAAACAACAAAGTGGCGTAACAATTGGGATATCTGTATCTCAATCAGTGGTTTCGTTCCACCGCTTATCTTTGGTGTTGCATTCGGTAACCTATTGCAAGGCGTACCATTTGAACTGAATGAGTTCATGATGTCTCAGTACCACGGTAACTTCTTTGGTCTACTAAACCCATTTGCAATCTTATGTGGTCTAGTAAGTGTATCTATGTTTGTTCTTCAAGGTTCAACATGGCTACAAATGAAAACGACTGGTGATGTTTACAACCGTGCACGTACTGTTTCAACCATTACAGGTTTATTGGTAGCAGTATTATTTGTTGCGGCTGGTTTCTGGGTTCAAAACATTGACGGTTATGTTCTTAAAAGTGTTATCGACCACAACGGGCCTTCAAACCCACTTCTAAAAGAAGTTGCGCGTGAGCCTGGTGCTTGGATGACTAACTTTGCGACTTACCCACTAATGTGGATTGCTCCAGCACTTGGTGTTGTAATGGCATTACTTGCAGTCGTAGCAACAAAAGCACAAAAGGGCGCGTTAGCATTCCTTGCTTCAAGCTTAACTTGTACTGGTGTGATCTTAACTTCTGGTTTTGCAATGTTCCCATTCGTAATGCCATCTAGCCTAGATCCAAACGTAAGTTTCACATTATGGGATTCAACATCGAGCTTGTTGACCCTAGAAATCATGACAGGCGTTGCTTTTGTTATGGTTCCTGTGATTCTTAGTTATACGGCATGGACTTACTACAAGATGTTTGGTCGTCTTGATGATAAGTACATTGAAGATAATAAAAACTCACTTTACTAAGGAGCAATCATTATGTGGTATTTTGCTTGGATTCTAGGCGTATTACTTGCCTGTGCATTCGGTATTATCAATGCTCTTTGGTTAGAGCATTCAGAAATGATGGATGAGGATCGTGAATAATATTAGTCAAAAAATGACTGATATACACTCACCAATGGATAGGGCTCTTTTAAGAGCCCTGTTTTTTGTCGTGACCGTGTTTCATATCAGTATGTTTATGTGGGAACCGCGTGCTTATGCCGAACAAGTCGGTGGCTTTCATTCTCTGCTAACGGTTTTGTTTATTTGGTCGTTATGTAGTTCGTTAATCTATTGCGTTGGCTTCAAACCGATTTTATGGGTATGGCAAATATTGTTTAGCCCGTATTTTTCTGGCGTGATTTTAGCCTACTTTACGGCGCTTTATTTTTTATAAAGCTAACCTTATTTTTGACATAGCGAATCTTTGTCAAAAATAGCAATTAAGCAAACAGGACAATCGGCATTAATATTTAAAGCCACCATTACGCACTTTGGTAATGGTGGCTTTTTTATGCTCAAAAAGCAGACATGTTGAATTAGGTAGAGTATGAGAAAACACCAATTAATACATATTTAAACAAAAAAATGATGGAAGGTTATTATTCAACGCATTAAGTTGCTGTATAGTGATTTGAGTGCTTTTTTAATCAGAACAATCGTTTTGGATAAAACCAACCATAAATAGGTAACAACAGATAGGTAACAACGTGACAGAACAAACAAAAATGACATTCAAATGGCCTATCACCATTTACTATGAAGATACCGATGCGGGTGGTGTGGTATACCATTCGAACTATTTAAAGTTTTTTGAACGTGCTCGTACTGAGTTATTACGTGCACAGGGTATTTCACAACATACATTACTTGAACAAGAAATAGGTTTTGTTGTGAAACATATGGACATTGATTACATCCAAGGTGCTAAACTTGATGAGCATCTTGAGGTCTTAACATCGATTGTCAATTTAAAAAGAGCTTCTATCTCATTCTGTCAGGAGTTAGTCAATCTTGAAGGCAGAATCTTGTGTAAAGCAACGGTTAAGGTAGCCTGTGTCAACATTAAACAGATGAAACCTCAAGCCATCCCAAGCACTATTATGACGGAGTTTGCCCGTGTCAGCTGATATTTCAATTTTTGACCTTTTTTTACAAGCCAGTCTACTGGTTAAGATTGTAATGCTCATTCTACTTGGAATGTCAGTACTGTCTTGGGCCGTCATTCTAAAAAGAAGTAAAATCCTTAATAAAGCTGCTAAAAATGCAGCATTATTTGAAGAGAAGTTTTGGTCGGGTGTCGATTTGTCACAGCTATACCACGAAGTAAAAGCACGTAAAAATAACCTTCTTGGCTCGGAACAAATCTTTTATGCCGGTTTTACTGAGTTTGCTCGCTTGCGACGTACTAATGGCGCATCGGCTGAATACGTAATGGAAGGGGCGGGTCGTTCTATGCGCGTGACCCTTTCTAAAGAAATGGATGAACTTGAAAATCAATTACCATTTCTTGCAACCGTTGGCTCAATCAGCCCGTACATTGGTTTGTTCGGTACAGTATGGGGCATTATGACAGCCTTTATTGCACTAGGTGAAGTTAAGCAGGCGACATTGGCAATGGTTGCTCCAGGTATCGCCGAAGCCTTGGTGGCAACTGCAATGGGTTTATTTGCTGCTATTCCAGCAGTAATGGCGTTTAACCGTCTAAGTAACCAAGTTACTAAGCTCGAGCATAATTACGCAACCTTTGCCGAAGAGTTCCACAGCATTTTGCATCGCCAAGTGATGGCGGAGCATAAGGACTAAATTATGGCGGGTTATGTTCGTAAAAAACGCCAATTAAAAGCTGAGATTAACGTTGTTCCTTATATCGATGTTATGTTGGTATTGCTTATTATCTTTATGGTGACTTCACCTTTTGTAACCCAAGGGGTAGAAGTAGAGTTACCTAAGACAGAAACAGCACAGCCAGCATCAGATATCGCAGGCGACACGGATGCAAGCTTCATCATTGTTGAAATTGATAAACAAGGTAACTT
Organism: Vibrio litoralis DSM 17657; assembly: GCF_000426765.1. GTDB lineage: Bacteria > Pseudomonadota > Gammaproteobacteria > Enterobacterales > Vibrionaceae > Vibrio > Vibrio litoralis. The sequence goes on from NZ_KE384566.1 coordinate 523,976, forward strand.
GGGAGTGAGTGTTAATGATGAAGACATGGAACGTGGTTTATCGATGAGTGAAGTGATCACCAGAGTTAAAGCAGAGCGTTCGCTTTCTCCTAAGTCACCGGTTGCGGTAGGTGGTGATCAACAAACGGCTTATGCTGATGTGGTCTTAGTGCTTGATCAGTTAAATAAAGCAGGCATCGAAAAAGTAGGTTTGCTTACTGATATTAAAGAGAATCGCTAATTTGTTAATGCTTAATAAAGAATACAAATCGGCTATATTGATCTCGGTTGTACTGCATATTATTTTGTTTGTACTGCTTTTAGGGGGATCATGGTTTTCTGATGACGATAAAAAGCCAAAGCATCAAATGGTTGAGGCAGTAGTCATCGATCCTAAAGCGATTGAAAAGCAAGCGAAAAGTATTCGAGACCAGCGTGATGCAGCTAAGAAAGCGGAGCAGCAGCGAGTTGAAAAGCTTCGTCAACAAGCTGAACTACAAGAAAAGAATCGCAAAAAAGAGGAAGAAAGACAGCGTAAGCTTCAAGAGCAAAAAGTGCAGAAAGAAAAACAAGAACGAGAAGCGGAAAAGCAAAAACAGCTAGCGGAAAAACAAAGACAAGAAGCGCAAGAAAAAGCTCGAATAGAAAAGCAACGTGCGGCGAAAGCTGAAGCGGAACGTAAAGCGAAAGAAGCAGCGGCAGCCAAAGTAGCAGCAGAGAAAAAAGCGGCTGAACAGGCGAAAGCTGCAGCAGAAGCTAAAGCCGCTGCGCAAGCTAAGGCCAAAGCTGATGCAAAAGCTAAGGCCAAAGCTGATGCAAAAGCTAAAGCGGAAGCAGAAAAACGCGCCAAAGAAAAAGCACAAAAAGAAGCGGTGGAAAAGGCTCGCTTAGCAAGAGAGAAAGAAGCACAGGAAGCGGCGCTTAATGATATTTTCTCTGGTTTAGAAGCAGAAAGTGCACAAATATCATCGGCAAGACAAAAATACGTTGCTTCAGAGCTCGACCGTTATGGCGCAATCTATAAACAAATGATTCAAGAAAAGCTACTGACGGAAGACTCTTTTAGAGGGAAGTCATGTAAAATTAACATCCGTTTAGTACAAACAGGTAGCGATGCTATTGTCAGTAAAGTGACACCTATTGATGGTGAGTCGGCTGTATGTTCAGCGGCAAAACGCGCAATAGCACAAGTGGGTAATTTCCCAATGCCGAAAGAACAAGATGTCGCCGATCAATTGAAGAACATCAATTTGGTTGTTGATCTGTAAATAAGGAATATTCAGTGATTAAACGATTTTTATTAGGATTATTTTGTATCACCATGGCTGTCAGTCAAACGGCCAATGCAGCATTGGAACTGGTGATCACCGAAGGGACCAACTCTGCTCGTCCTATTGGCGTAGTACCATTTAAATGGGAAGGTTCAGGCAAACTACCACAAGATGTGTCTGCGGTTATCGCATCGGATCTACAACGCAGTGGTAAGTTTAATCCTGTGGCAACCTCTAAAATGCCACAAACGCCATACAATGATTCTGATATTGATTTCTCAGTGTGGAATAACCTAGGTGTCGACTCATTAGTGACAGGTAGTATTACGCCAGCAGAAGATGGTCAATATGTGATTGAATACCAACTGTCTGATATTGTGCGCGGCCAATTAACTAACGGACAAAATAAAGCGTTAAACGATAAAGGCCAGTTAGTCTTATCGAAAGATTACCTATTATTTAGCAAGCGCGCAGTGGTTCCCGCTAAACGTCTACGTGAATACGCACACCGGATCTCAGATCTCGTTTATGAAGAGCTAACTGGAGAAAAAGGAGCGTTTTTAACTCGTATCGCTTATGTTGTAGTGAATAACAGCAGTAACTACCCATACGAATTAAGAATTGCAGACTACGATGGCTATAACGAGCGTTTAGTACTTCGATCTAAGCAACCATTGATGTCTCCGGCCTGGTCGCCAGATTCACGTAAACTTGCCTATGTGAGCTTCCAAACAGGTCGTGCGCAGCTTTATATGATGGATATCTATACTGGGAAAACTGAAGTATTAACCGCTTTCCCTCGTCATAACGGTGCACCAGAGTTTTCACCAGATGGTAAAAAGCTAGCATTGGTTCTTTCTAAGACCGGTACGCTACAAGTGTATATCTTAGATTTAGAAACACGTAAGTTAACTCAAGTAACCAACGACCGTGCTAACAATACTGAACCATTCTGGATGCCAGATGGTAAATCACTTATTTTCACATCGGATAGAGGTGGCTTGCCACAAATCTATAAGGTGGACTTGTCTAATAAATCGACCACTCGATTAACATGGCAAGGCAGTCAAAATCTTGGTGGGCAAGTGACGCCTGATGGTCGATTCTTAATTATGGTGAATCGCGGTCAAGGTGGATTTAACATTGCAAAACAAGATTTAGAAACAGGGGCCGTTCAAGTGTTAACAAAAACACAGCTGGATGAGTCTCCAAGTATTGCACCAAATGGTAGTATGGTGATATATAGCTCTATGTATAATAGACAAAATGTTCTATCAATGGTTTCTCTTGATGGTCGTTTTAAAGCTAGACTACCGGCAACCAATGGGCGAGTGAAAGCTCCCGCTTGGTCTCCATTTTTATAATAAAAGCAGTATTTAAACTAATAGATAGTTACTGACAATATAAGGAAGAAAAAATGCAACTGAATAAAATTCTAAAAGGCCTAGTTATCGCTCTACCTCTACTAACAGTAGCAGCTTGTAGCTCTAGCGACGACGCAGCAAATGCATCTGATTCTCAAACAACTGCACAAGAAACAGCAGTTGCAACTCCAGTGGATGAGAGTTCAGCACTATCTGAGCAAGAGCAAATGGAACAACAACTTCGTGAAAACTCGACTGTTTTCTTCAAGTTCGATACTTCTGAAATCTCTTCTGAGTACGAAGATATCCTAGCAGCACACGCTAAGTTCCTAAGCAGCGCAACAGATGTTAACGTAACTATCGAAGGTTATGCTGATGAGCGTGGTACTCCAGAGTACAACATCGCACTTGGCGAGCGTCGTGCTGAAGCAGTATCTAAGTACCTACAAGCACTAGGTGTTCAAGCTAGCCAAATCTCTATCGTGAGCTACGGTGAAGAGAAGCCTCTAGAAATGGGTCAAACTGAAGCGGCTTACTCTAAAAACCGTCGTGCAGTTGTCGTTTACTAATAGGCGATAATTATGTTTGGTAACTTAAAGCGAGTTATTACGCTTTCGTTACTAGTAAGTGCAGCAGGCCCAGTGCTTGCTGCATCTGCTCCAGTATCTGATCTCAATGACTCCCACATTTCATCTTCTGGCTCTTCAGAAACCAATGCTGAACGCCTGCAACGTTTGCTCGATAACAGCAATCGAGTACAAGCTCGGCTTCAACAACAAGTTGATAGCCAAGCGGCTGACCTCAGTAGCCTACGCGGGACTATCGAACGTAATAATTACGATATGAAGCAAATGGTTGAGCGCCAACGCCAATTATTTATTGAGCTTGATAAACTTCGCACAGAAGTCAATGAGCTTAAGAAAAACGGTGTATCTGCCTCTACCACCGCAACTGCCGCTGAAACAGGTGGTGTCGCTGCATCTTCTGAAGTGATTAAAGCATCCGGTGATGAGCAGAGTGCTTATCAAGGTGCCGTTGATATGATCCTAAAAGATCGTAACTACGATGGCGCAATTGTTGCGTTAAAAGATTTTCAAACCAAGTATCCAAACTCAGGCTATGCGGCCAACGCACATTATTGGTTAGGGCAACTGTATTTTGCGAAAAAGCAGGATGTAGACTCAGCGAAAAGCTTTGCCGCGGTAGTGAGTTATAAAGACTCCTCAAAACGTGCCGATGCTTTAGTGAAACTGGGTGATATCGCCAAGCGCAATAATAACGATACCGCAGCGAATAAATATTACCAGCAGGTGATAAGCGAATATCCGAACTCATCAGCTGCGAAACTCGCGCAAAAGAATTTATAGCCTAAATTAAGCTTTCATATCGCTGATGACACTTAAGCCACCATGTCGTTTATAGTAACCAAAGTTATTATAACCAAGAGGTGGCTTAATTATTTCTATCATGCGCCGATGTTATACCCAAGTCACTAGGGTATCGATACGCAGAAAAAGTCCGGTTTTAGTATTACCCTTAATAGGTGTACAATGATCGAATTATTAAAACTGCGTAGAGTAAGAGCAATGGCGCATATCAACGATACAATCGATACCGTATATCCATTCCCCCCAAAACCGGTCGCTTTGACTGCAGAGCAACGTGCTGATTATATTCAAAAAATAAAAGCACTTCTGATAGAAAAAGACGCGGTACTGATCGCACACTATTACACCGATCCAGAGATCCAAGCACTCGCAGAAGAAACTGGTGGCTTTGTCGGCGATTCATTAGAAATGGCGAAATTTGGTAACCGCCATTCCGCTTCTACGCTTATCATTGCCGGTGTTCGTTTTATGGGTGAATCTGCCAAGATCCTTACGCCAGAAAAACGCATTCTTATGCCAACACTAGAAGCAGAGTGTTCATTAGATCTAGGCTGCCCTGTTGATAAATTTACCGAATTTTGCGATGCCCACCCAGATCACACCGTAGTGGTTTATGCCAATACTTCAGCAGCAGTAAAAGCTCGCGCCGATTGGGTGGTGACCTCAAGTATTGCCAATGAAATCGTTGAGCACCTAGACTCAGAAGATAAGAAAATCATCTGGGGCCCAGATCGTCACCTAGGCTCATATATCAAAAAGAAAACCGGTGCTGATATGTTGTTATGGCAAGGGGAGTGCATCGTGCATGATGAGTTCTCTGCTAAAGCCCTAAAAGACATGAAAGCGTTGTACCCAGAAGCTGCGGTACTGGTTCACCCAGAATCACCAGCGAGCGTTGTAGAGCTTGCTGACGCAGTAGGTTCAACCAGCCAATTGATCAAAGCTGCCAAAGAATTACCACATCAGAAAATGATCGTGGCAACCGACAAAGGCATTTTCTTCAAAATGCAGCAACTGGTGCCTGAAAAAGAACTAGTAGAAGCCCCAACCGCTGGCAATGGCGCAACATGTCGTAGCTGTGCACATTGTCCGTGGATGGCAATGAACGGCCTAAAAGCGATTGAAAGCGCATTATCAGAAGGCGGCAAAGATCATGAAATCTTTGTAGATGAAGACATTCGCTTGAAGTCACTCATTCCACTAAACCGCATGTTAGATTTTGCAGAATCGCTAAATCTGAAAGTGAAAGGGAATGCGTAAGTAGACGGACGGGGCTCGTTTCTTGACCGCTTCGCGCTTCGCTGCTCGTTGCTCGGAAAAGAGTAAAGCATGAGTCGAGAGACGGGGACGCTGTGCTCGAGAGCCGAAAAGCAAGGAAAGGTCGCATTTAGATTTTCCGGCAGAGGTTTAATGAGTAATGAGCGGTAGGAGATTCCGTATCTTCTTCGCTTAGGCTCATGTACGGAATGACGATGTCTGGATTTTGAGTGGTGTGTAGCGTGAGCGCTTCGCTAAGTGTAAAAGCTAAACTAATCAACCGTCATCCTGAAAA
>NZ_KE384566.1:529829-706189 GCF_000426765.1 Vibrio litoralis DSM 17657
TTTTGAGTGGTGTGTAGCGTGAGCGCTTCGCTAAGTGTAAAAGCTAAAACTAATCAACCGTCATCCTGAAAAGCGACGTAGGAGCGCAGTTCAGGATCTCCTAACGTTTTCCCTATAACATTATAACGCACACAAATAAGGCCGATATAATCCAATATATCGGCCTTTCTTTTTTTTTGCTCTAACACGTAACCCGAAGCGAAGCGTTCTCGGCTCTCGCAACAATCTTCTTCTATCCGAGCCACGAGAAGCGAAGCGCCCGAGACTCGAGCCTCGCAATATTAATGATTCGTATCTTGTGCTAACTGATTACCACGCAGCGTTAAACCACACAGCATGACAGGCATCGCGTTGTAGATCTCAGCAAACTCATCCAAACCCGTTAACCCTTGGTCAGATAGCGTCATAATTGCCGTTTCTGGATCATAAAGCATACTAACAGACAGCAATACGCCACCTAGTAATGCGTTATCTTCACTATCTTCAGGCATCAAGTTTTCCCAATCATCACGGCTAAGCTGCCAGCCTTGTAATAAGCCTTCAGCAAAGTCACGAACCGATTCAGTTACCACTTCTTCTTCATCCAACGCGTAGCCTTCAGGCCAGCTCCAGGTGCCTTCAAGCAAAGCAGGGTGAATACGGTTCCATTCTGCAATAACAAGTTCAGCATATTGCTCAAACTGTTCAGCAGTTTCAAAAGGAGCCGTCTCTTCACCACCCCATAAGAACGGAAGCCATTCAGAAGGATCAAGCAAATGTGGTGCAGCTGCCATAGCAGTGATAAAGCCTTGTGTTTGCGCGGCATTCAATAATTTGTTTTCAAGCTCAGGTTGGCTTAGTAGTTCATCTAACGTCACGGTATTTACCTATTCACAAATGATGAGGTAATGATAGCAAGCTCATAGGTGAGAACATACCGTTATTAGAAAAGTTTAAAACTCTTTGAACAAATGCCCAATTGAAAGACTAGTGAATCCATTTGCTTTAAATTAAATATACAGATTTATAAACTGGGTTTACTTTGAAAATGTAACTGTAAAAACCACTATATTTAAATTAAATGGTTTTTAATACTTTGATTTGGTTGGTGCAATAGGAATATAATCTGCCTAAAGTGAGAAGGGTAGTGAATCACGACTTAACTCATCAATTTTATTAGTTTTTTATTCTTGATAGGTAGGTTAGCAAATGTCGTTTTCAGGTTCAGCCCGCTTTCGCCAAGCCGCAGCCGATATGTTTGCAATGGTAGTGTTTAGCTTTATTGCCGGCATGGCGATAGAGATCTTCGTATCAGGCATGTCTTTTCACCAATCACTAGCCTCAAGAACACTATCGATTCCAGTAAACATTATTATCGCCATTCCATACGGTTTATTTAGAGATTGGATACTACGTAAAAGCCAACATATCTCTATGAGTCGCTGGGTAAAAAAATTAGCCGATATGTTTGCTTATGTGACATTTCAGTCGCCAGTTTATGCCCTGATTTTATTAGTCGTCGGCGCAACCCCAAATCAAATCTTAACCGCAGTGATCAGCAACGCCGTCGTCGCAGGTGGAATGGGCGTAGTGTATGGCGTGTTCTTAGATGCGTGTCGTAAGTGGTTTAGAGTACCGATGTACACATAAGGCCAGTGGTGAGATAACGAAATAAGTTAAATATTGACCACTTAACCACAAAACACTGGAAAAAGCCCCAAAGCGCTTGACCTTACTCAGCATAATCATTAAATTAGCGCCTCGTTAAGCAAAGCCTTAACAACAAAATTCGGTGAGTTGTCCGAGTGGCTGAAGGAGCACGCCTGGAAAGTGTGTGTACGGCAACGTACCGAGAGTTCGAATCTCTCACTCACCGCCACATTCTTGAAAAAAGACGTCCTAGGACGTCTTTTTTTTGTGCCTGAAGATCACCAAAACCAATAAGGGCAATTTTTTATCTGACCATAACGGTTGCTCTATTATTGAATCTCAAGAGACATTAAAACAAGCTACCCCGGAAGCTAATAACTATGAGAGTGCGGTATTATCTTATTGCATGACGCCCAAAAATAGAGAACAGATTCAACAGCACTTAGGTTTGAAAAACCGTGAATACTTTATAAAAAATATTTTAAAACCTTTGATTGACGCTAGTAAATTGGCTTTAACTATTCCCGATAAACCAACCAGCCCAAAACAAAAGTTTATTACGGTGCAGACGGGACAATGATGTTAAATTTCGTTTCATAGCTCATAAATCCTCCCGTTGTATAATTGATGATTAGCTAAATAGTTCTTTTGATTCTAGCGTCTCATAGCAGAAATGTCATCTCCTAGGAAAGGTTTAGAGCTTTACTGCGATGGTAAAGTTGATTGTTAGAATGAGCATATCTGATAAGTAATACGTTAGGTAATAACAGTTGTTTACAATCTTAAGTCGTAGGCCTCACTCCGCCACATTCTTGAGGCCCTAGCAGATTGTTGGGGGCTTTTTTAGCCTACAGGCCTCTATATTTTCTTTATCTCTCATCGCCATATCTAACTGAGCCATATATCATTATAAAAAAATGACTTACCTCTGGTTTTCTTATGTCCCAAACAATTGCTATCTATAACGAAAATGCAGCTCAATTTGTTGAGCAATATGATTCCGTTACCTTTGAATCGGTTCATCAGTCCTGGCAAGAATATTGGCCTCAATCTGGATCTAATGTTTTAGATATTGGTGCTGGCTCTGGGCGTGACTCGCGTTGGTTTGTGAATCAAGGTTGTTCTGTCGTGGCAGTAGAGCCTTGCGATAATCTACGTCAACTAGGGCAACAAAACTCACCAGATTCGATTCAATGGTTTGGAGACTACCTACCAGATTTAGTCGGTGTTGAGGCATTGGCTCGTCAATTTGATTTGATCTTATTATCTGCGGTTTGGATGCATATTCCAGTTGAGCTACGTCCTGCTTCATTAAAAGCTTTAGCTGAACAATTAAATGCTCAAGGTAAGATCGTTATTACACTGCGTCATGGTGACTTTGATGATGGGCGAGAAGGCTACGATGTGTCTATTAAAGAAATTGAAAGCTTGGCCAATCAAGTAGGTTTGGTGATATGCCAACAATCCGATTCCGATGATGTATTGCAGCGTAACTCAGTGATTTGGGAAACGGTTGTATTAAGCCAACAAAATTAGAGTGAATATGACACCAATTCATCACCAACAGCAGCAACTAGATTTTATTGCCTACATTCAACGTTTGCTTGTTGAAGGTGATTTTACGGCAACGTATAAGTTTGCTTTATTGCATGCGCTGGCTGATGTCTGTGTCGAACAACCATTTGTATATGAAAACAGCGACCTGAATATTCCTTTAGATCTGTTAGCTGAAAAGCTGATTATTTTGTATTGGCATCATGCTGTACCATTTTCATCAGAACATACGGGTGAAATGGCGCTACTTAAACAGAATAGTGGCGGGCAATCTAAAGTCATTTCGGTGCTTTACGAATGCCAGCAAAATAACATCCGCAGTTTACGGGCGTTAAAGCAAAGTGAACATTGGCCAAGTGTTTTTAAAGCCGCCATGCAAACCTTAAAAGATGGGCCTCTTTGGCGTCTACAAATTCTTGCTAAACAAGAAGAGTGCTTTCTTTATCCCCATAGTAAAGGCCAATCGTACATTACGTTAAAGCCAGGCATTGCTTCTTGCTTTAGACGTTTTTACGATCTGGTTGTCTATTTAGCCAAAAACTCATGGCTACAAAAAATTCAAAGTATTAAACATAATCAAAGTTTGATTGGCCCACAAAGTCAGTTGCATGATTTTCTATTTGGTTTAGACCGCAATGCACTAGGCAAAGCAAAGCCGATACTCGAAGAATTACAACATGGTCTGTGTTTTTACTGCCAAAAGCCGTTAAATGGAAATACAGAAGTGGATCACTTTATTCCTTTTGCTCGTTATGCCAATGACCTAGGCCATAACTTTGTCGCTGCCCATCGAGCTTGTAATAACAATAAACGTGATTTTTTAGCAGGGCAGAAGCATAGAGAGAATTGGGAAGATCAAAACCTCGTCCAGTTTAAAGCGACGATTGAATCTGAGTTGAGCGCCTATTTTCACTGCGATGCAGATAAGTCTCGCGCGGTAAGTAATTGGGCCTACCAAGTCGCAAACAGTAATGGTGCAAAACTTTGGCTAGCAAAAGATAGCTTTGAGTTAGCGGTAAGTCAGCCATTGCAATATAGCCAACCGCTAGGTCTAGTGGCTGAAAAACCTGCAAAATATGAATAGTTGAAAAATCTAGCTTATATTTTCCATTGTTCCTTTTATTGTTATTTTCCCTATCATTTTTTCCATCTCTACACTTTTCCTACTAGCACTTTTGCCACCACGCTCACATTCTTACTTTCTTTTCTATCAATAAAACCCAAATTGTCGACAATCTCTTTGACACACGCCTCCTTTGTCGCTTAATTTATCACCATTAAATATAGATTGTTGACACTTTGGTGTTGGAGTGAGTGTAAATGGCGAGTGTGGCAGACAGCGTGGTAAACAATATTTCTGATGTTAAAGAGCATACTAAATCAGAAAGCCTGACCGAGTATTTAATTGAAGCGATTGTGAATGGTGAGCTTGAGCCGGGGAGTAAAATCTCTGAGCCTGAGCTGGCTAAGTGTTTCTCGGTCAGCCGTGGGCCGTTGCGTGAAGCGATTATGCGGGTAGAAGCTTTGGGTTTAATTGAGCGTATTCCACATGTTGGGGCGAGGGTAACGACGTTCTCGCAGCAAAAGCTTATTGATTTATATGCGGTGCGTGAAGCATTGGAAGGCATGGCCGCTCGCTTGGCGGCGCGTTGTATGACCGATGATGAAATCGATGCATTAGAACAGGTATTGTCGACACATTCTGAGCATATCAATCAATCGGATGGTCAGTCTTATTTTCATCAGCACGGCGATTTTGATTTCCACTACTGCATTATTAAAGCCAGCCGTAATGCTCAATTGATTACTTTGTTGTGTGATGAGCTGTATCACTTATTACGCATGTATCGTTATCAATCCCCACGTTCGCATTCCCGTCCGGTTGATGCGCTCAACGAACATCTATTTATTTTTCAGGCTATTAAGAATCGTGATGAAGAATTGGCGGAAATGCTGATGCGTCGACACATTTCAGGTAGTCGCAAGTTAATCGAGCAGCAAATCGGTTAGATAAACATATTCAAGTTAAGGAGAACGACAATGGTGACATTAAGCCAGAGGCAACAATTGACTCAAGGACAAAAGTTTCGGCTCGCGGTAGAGCAAAATGATCCGCTGCAAATCGTCGGTACGATAAACCCTTATTGCGCCATGATGGCAAAGAATATTGGTCATCAGGCGATTTACCTTTCTGGTGGTGGTATTGCCAATGCGTCTTATGGTTTGCCCGATCTCGGCATTACAACTCTTAATGATGTGCTGGTGGATGTTGAGCGGATTACCAATGCGTGTGATCTGCCTTTGCTAGTGGATATCGATACCGGATTTGGTGGCGCGTTTAATATTGCGCGCACCATTAAGGCAATGGAAAAAGCTGGCGCAGCGGCGGTTCACATGGAAGACCAAGTGGCGCAGAAGCGTTGTGGTCATCGTCCTAATAAAGCGATTGTGAGCCAACAAGAAATGGTCGACCGAGTAAAAGCCGCGGTAGATGCTCGCAGCGATGAAAGCTTTGTGGTGATGGCACGTACCGATGCACTAGCGATTGAAGGTATTGATAAAGCCATTGAACGTGCGATTGCTTGTGTCGAAGCCGGCGCGGATATGATCTTCCCAGAAGCGATGAACCAGTTAGAGCAATATGTGCAGTTTTCTGAAGCATTGCAGTCTGCAGTTGGGCGTCATGTGCCGATTCTGGCCAACATTACTGAGTTCGGCCAAACGCCATTATTTAACGGTGAGCAATTAGCCAAAGCTAAAGTGGATATGGTGCTTTACCCATTAAGCGCATTTCGGGCAATGAACCGCGCGGCAGAAAATGTCTATAAGCATTTATTGGTTGAGGGCAATCAAGAAGCGTTGCTTGATCAAATGCAGACTAGGGCGGAGTTGTATCAGCATCTTAAATATCATGATTATGAGGATAAGCTGGATCAGTTGTTTTCGGAAGAATAGTAAGAGCTGAGCTGGAAGAGCGCGAATTAACCAAGTCGTCATCCTTGAGGAGCCTAGGCGACATCGAGGATCTAGGTATACAAGGTGTGGTGATTAGATTCCCGCTCTCGCCTAGGCTCGGCAGGAATGACGGTGTTTTCTGTTTCGTGTTGTGAGCGTCGTAGAAAGGCTTAAATTGTAGCCCAGAGAGTATTAGCCAACCAAGTCGTCATCCTTGAGGAGCCTCAGCGACATCGAGGATCTAGGTATATAAGGTGTGGTGATTAGATTCCCGCTCTCGCCTAGGCTCGGCAGGAATGACGGTGTTTTCTGTTTCGGGTTGCGTGTGGAGTGAACGCTTCGCTACGTGTAAGAGCAGAAGCGTCATCCTGAAAAGCGACGTAGGAGCGCAGTTCAGGATCTCCCACAGTAATTGACTGAGTCACATGCGGTAGGAGATTTCTGATGTCGCCTTTCGGCTCCTCAGGAATGACGACTTAAAAGAATGTGACAGAAATGACGGTGCTTTTTTCGAGCTACGAGAAACGAGAAGCGAAGCTCCCGATATTCGATAAACCAATAACGTGAAAACCATATCACTGCCCACCAAGTGCACTAAGCACGATGCCAATAGAGCGAACGCGGTGATATAGAAAAGGAGTTCAAATGACAAACAAAACTTTAGCTGGAGCCGGTTTACGTGGACAAAGTGCAGGCACGACTTCGTTGTGTACTGTCGGTAAATCAGGTACCGGATTAACTTACCGCGGCTATGATATTACCGACTTAGCCCATCACGCCCAATTTGAAGAAGTGGCACATCTACTACTAGTCGGGCATTTGCCGAATCAAACCGAACTAGATGCTTATAAAACCCGTTTAATTGCGCTGCGTGGGCTGCCGGATGCGCTTAAACAAACATTGGAACTGATCCCGGCAGATGCTCATCCAATGGATGTGATGCGTACAGGTTGTTCTGTGCTTGGCAATCTAGAACAAGAAACCGACTTTACCCAACAGCAAGTGGCGACAGAACGTATGTTAGCGTTGTTTCCGGCTATTATTTGTTACTGGTATCGCTTTAGTCATGATGGCGTGCGAGTCGATACTTTCGATCAAAGTGAAGATTCCATCGGCGGTTATTTTCTCAAACTACTCACCGATAAAGCTCCGAGTGAACTGCATAAACAAGTGATGCATTGTTCATTGATTTTATACGCTGAGCATGAATTTAATGCCTCAACCTTTACTGCGCGGGTGTGCGCTTCAACCTTGTCTGATATTCATTCTTGTATTACTGCGGCCATTGGTAGTCTGCGTGGGCCGTTGCATGGCGGTGCTAATGAAGCGGCGATGGAAATGATCCAAGATTGGCAAACGCCAGATGAAGCGGAAGCCAATATTCTGAAAATGCTAGCCAACAATGACAAGATCATGGGCTTTGGGCATGCGATTTATCGGGAAAGCGATCCTCGTAATGCACTGATTAAACAATGGTCGAAAAAGCTTTCTGAAGCGGTAGGTGATACACAACTTTATGCGGTTTCAGAGCGTGTCGAAGCCGTAATGAAACGTGAAAAAGATTTGTTCTGCAATGCCGATTTCTTCCATGCTTCGGCTTATCACTTTATGGATATTCCCACCAAGTTATTCACGCCAATATTTGTGATGAGTCGACTCACTGGTTGGTCAGCGCATGTGTTTGAGCAGCGAGCCAATAATCGAATTATCCGTCCTAGTGCGGATTATGAAGGGCCAGAGCATCAAGAGTGGCTGCCGATCTCGCAACGAGCATGATCAAATCAAGGTTTGGAGAAAATGATGAACAATCAATATCGAAAAGTATTACCCGATACCGGGCTGGAGTATTTCGATGCGCGCGCGGCGGTAGAAGACATTCAAGCTGGGGCTTATCAAGGTTTGCCTTATACCTCACGCGTGTTGGCAGAAAATTTAGTGCGTCGTTGCGAGCCTGAACATTTACAAGCGTCGCTGCGCCAGCTTATAGAGCGTAAACGAGACTTGGATTTTCCCTGGTATCCGGCGCGGGTCGTGTGTCATGACATTTTAGGTCAAACGGCGTTGGTTGATTTAGCGGGCTTGCGTGATGCGATTGCCGAACAAGGTGGCGATCCGGCCAAAGTGAATCCGGTCGTTGAAACTCAATTGATTGTCGATCACTCATTGGCGGTAGAACATGCTGGCTTTGAAGGCGATGCATTTGATAAAAATCGCGCCATAGAAGATAGACGCAATGAAGACCGCTTTCATTTTATCGAGTGGTGTAAAACCGCCTTTGAAAATGTCAGCGTGATCCCAGCCGGTAATGGGATTATGCATCAAATTAACTTAGAGAAAATGTCTCCGGTTATTCAAGCCAAACAGGGGATTGCCTTTCCCGATACTTGCGTGGGAACCGATAGCCATACGCCGCATGTGGATGCATTAGGCGTGATTGCGATTGGCGTTGGTGGACTAGAAGCCGAGACCGTGATGCTTGGGCGTCCGTCGATGATGCGCTTGCCAGATATTGTAGGCGTAAAGCTGGCCGGTAAGCGTCAACCGGGTATTACCGCGACCGATATTGTGCTGGCAATAACCGAGTTTCTGCGCAATCAAAAAGTCGTGTCTGCCTACCTAGAGTTCTTCGGCGAAGGAGCGCGTGATTTAACCATTGGCGATCGCGCGACCATTTCTAATATGACCCCTGAATACGGCGCGTCCGCGGGCATGTTTTATATCGATGAACAAACCATTCAATACTTAAAACTGACTGGGCGTGATGAGAAGCAAGTTGCTTTGGTTGAACAATACGCCAAACAAACCGGTTTATGGGCTGATGATTTAGCTAATGTGGATTATGAACGAGTACTGGAATTCGATCTTTCTAGTGTGCAGCGCAATATGGCTGGGCCGTCCAATCCCCATCGTCGTTTGCCTACCAATCAATTAACAGAACGCGGTATAGCCAGCGCGTGGCAAAAGAAAGAAGGTGAATTGCCAGATGGCGCAGTGATCATTGCTGCCATTACCTCATGCACCAATACTAGTAATCCTCGTAATGTAGTTGCGGCAGGGCTGGTGGCGAAAAAAGCCAATCAACTTGGTTTAGTGCGTCAGCCTTGGGTGAAAACCTCTTTTGCACCGGGATCTAAAGTCGCCAAGTTATATCTTGAAGAAGCGGGTTTATTATCCGAATTAGAGCAACTAGGCTTTGGCATTGTCGGCTATGCCTGCACCACTTGTAATGGTATGAGCGGCGCGCTTGATCCGGCGATTCAGCAAGAAATTATTGAGCGTGATGTTTACACCACCGCGGTGTTATCGGGCAATCGTAATTTTGATGGTCGCATTCACCCTTATGCCAAACAAGCGTTCTTAGCTTCTCCGCCATTGGTCGTGGCTTATGCGCTTGCGGGAACCATTCGTTTTGATATTGAGCAAGATGCGTTAGGTCATGATGGGCAAGGTAATCCAATCTATCTAAATGACTTATGGCCAACGGATGAAGAAATTGATCAGGTAGTCAATGAGCATGTGAAGCCGGAACAATTTCAGCAAATTTATGTGAAGATGTTTGAAAAAGATAGCAACATTTATCAAACCAAGCCGCTGTATGACTGGCGTAAAATGAGTACCTATATTCGCCGCCCGCCGTATTGGGAAGGCGCGCTGGCCAGAGAATGTACTTTAAAAGGCATGCGGCCGCTGGTGATTCTCGGCGATAACATTACTACCGATCATTTATCACCATCTAATGCGATTTTAGCTTCCAGTGCGGCAGGGGAATACCTAGCCCAAATGGGGCTGCCAGAACAAGATTTTAACTCGTATGCGACCCATCGAGGCGATCACCTAACTGCGCAACGTGCGACCTTTGCTAACCCGAAACTGTTTAATGAAATGGTGGTGGAAAATGGCGAAGTCAAACAAGGCTCTTGGGCGAGAGTTGAACCAGAAGGCCAAGTCACTCGTATGTGGGAAGCCATTGAAACCTACATGCAGCGTAAGCAGCCGTTGATTATTGTTGCAGGTGCTGACTATGGCCAAGGTTCATCACGCGATTGGGCAGCTAAAGGCGTTCGCTTAGCTGGCGTTGAGGCGATTGTGGCAGAAGGCTTTGAACGTATTCACCGTACTAACCTAGTTGGCATGGGCGTACTACCGTTGCAATTTAAACAAGGGACTAATCGACATACTTTGGCACTCGATGGCACCGAGTTATATGACGTGAAAGGGGACATTACCCCAGGTTGTGATTTGGTATTAGTGATTACTCGGGTAAATGGAGATCAAAAAGGCGAAATAGTCGAAGTTGAAGTCACTTGCCGTTTAGATACCGCTGATGAAGTGTCGGTGTATCAAGCGGGTGGCGTATTACAGCGTTTCGCACAAGACTTTTTGGCGCATTAACTGGTGTAGATGCAGGATATAGAGGGTTTTAAATATGAATCAATCGGTGACGGTGTCACAAATGTCTGGCGCGCGACAAATAAAAGTTCCAGCAACCTACATGCGCGCCGGAACCAGTAAAGGTGTGTTTTTCAACTTGGCGGAACTACCTGAAAGCGTTCAACAAGCCGGAGAAAGCCGCGACCACTTTTTGCTGCGGGTGATTGGTAGTCCAGATCCGTACGGCAAACAAATTGATGGCATGGGCGGCGCAACTTCAAGTACCAGCAAAGTGGTGATTTTATCCAAAAGCGATAGCCCAGAGTACGATGTCGATTACCTGTTTGGCCAAGTGTCTATCGATAGCCCTTTTGTTGATTGGAGTGGTAACTGCGGTAATTTGTCTTCTGGCGTCGGTGCCATGGCGCTGCATATGGGGTTAATAGATGAGAGTAAAATCCCAGAACAAGGGCGGTTAGCAGTTCGAATTCGCCAAGTGAACATTAACAAAACCATAGTCACGCACGTGCCGATTAAGCATGGTCAGGTGCAAGAACTCGGGGGTTTCGAGCTCGATGGCGTGACCTTTCCTGCGGCGGAAATTCAAGTGGATTTTCTGGATCCTTCTGATAGTGAACCTGCTGATGGTGAAGCTGCCGATGGTAAAGGTTCGATGTTTCCAACTGGTAATGTGGTCGATGAGCTTGAAGTTCCGGGAATAGGCTGTTTTCAAACGACCTTTATTAATTCTGGTATTCCAACCATGTTTATTGATGCGCAAGCACTCGGTTATCAAGGCACTGAATTGCAAGATCACATCAATAATGATGAAAAAGCGTTAGCCATGTTTGAAACCATTCGTGCTTACGGCGCAGTTAAAATGGGTTTAATTGAACATGTTGACCAAGCTAAGCAGCGGCAGCACACACCTAAAATTGCTTTTGTTAGCTCGCCCAAAAGCTATGTGACGTCTAGCGAGCAGTCGGTGAATGCCGGTGATATTGATGTGTTAGTCCGCGCCTTATCAATGGGGAAATTGCACCATGCCATGATGGGCACCGCGGCGGTGGCAATTGGTTCCGCGGCTAGTGTGCCGGGTACAATTGTGAATCTTGCCGCGGGTGGTGGCGAGCGCGAATCTGTGGTGTTTGGCCACCCATCTGGCAGCTTAAAAATTGGTGCTAAGGCTAGCTATACTTTGCTTGAAAATGGTGAGCGAGATTGGAAGATAGAAAAAGCCAGCATGAGCCGCAGTGCGCGGATATTAATGGAAGGCTGGGTTCGCGTGCCCGATCAGTTTTAATAAAGGAATTTTAATAGCGGAATTTTTTATCAGGTTCACAGCTACTAGATAAATCACTAGGTTACACGATGTCTTTTGTTACTATCTATACTCTTCGTACTTGAAGCTGCAGCTTTGTTGACGGCGTTCTTTCGCCTCAATCACATAGGCGAGCTATGCTCATGGGGCCTCATTCACTTGTCGCCTCACTGCAACTCCAATTACTTTGAGTATAATACTCAAGTAGTTTCAAAATGGTGAACTCACTTGATATTAACTCTTTTTGTTTAAGGATAAAACATGCAGCAAGATGTCGTGTATTTTTCAGATGATCAACGTGTCAGTTTAACCTCTTATATCCAGCCTAAACGCAGTGAACTACCAAATCAAACGGCATTGCCAGCAGTGATTATCTTCCCCGGTGGCGGCTATAAAGTGCTATCAGAAAGGGAATCTGATCCGGTGGCATTTTCTTGGTTAGCCAAGGGTTATAACGTGTTTATTCTGCGCTATTCGATTCAAGAACACGCAGCATTTCCTCAACCTATGCTCGATGCTTTTAAAGCGATTGCTCATGTTCGTCAGCAGCATCAGCACTACAATATTCACCCTGATAAAATTGCCTTGCTTGGTTTCTCAGCTGGTGGGCATTTAGCGGCGAGCGTTGGCACTCTGTGGAACCGTGAAGAGTATCAGCAATTGGCTGGCGTAGAAGGGCAAGAGCATAAACCTAACGCGCTAGTTTTGGCGTATCCAGTGATCACCACAGATTGGATGAAGTTAAATATTGAAGCCAATTTGAAGAATATTCTGCGTGAGAAATTTGATGATCCGCAGATGATTTCGACGGTTACTTGCCATCACAATGTTGGGCCGCACACGCCTCCGACCTTTCTTTTCCACACGACCGAAGACCAATCAGTACCGGCTTCTGATAGTTTGAAATTTGCTAGCGCACTAGATGATCAAGGCGTGCCTTATGAGTTGCATATTTTTCAACGTGGGCCACATGGGATTTCGCGAGCCAATGCATTAACCGATGATGGAACAGGGCTGAAAATTGAGCCAGAAGTACAGTGCTGGGGAGATTTATGTTCAGCCTGGTTAGACCGTTTGTTTGAACATAATCGATAAATCTAACCTAGAAACTAACTCTAGAACTAGATGTTAAAGCATTCTTGATGGTTAAAGATATTCAGACTCAGGAATCCTATCTATTTAATTTACTCTAGCTTAACCGTGACTAGTTTTTATTACCGTGAGTCATTTCATCAAACTCAGGTTGATAGCTTACAACCTTATTACGGCCAGTCTGTTTAGCTTGGTATAACGCATGATCTGCATAAGAGATGGCTTCGCTCACAGGAGTGCCAGCTTTTGTACTTTCATAGATACCAGCACTGATCGTAAATTGAGTTGGTAGGCAATCAATGGCGGCGACTTGTGAGCGAATAAGTTCAGCCAGTAAATAGGCTTGATGTAGATTCATATTTTGTAAAAGAAGTACAAACTCTTCACCACCATGTCGAGAGGCGAGGATTCGTCTTGATTGATATTGCTTCAAAATATTGGCGGTTTCTCTAATCGCATTGTCACCTTCATTGTGGCCATAGGTGTCATTAATGGCTTTAAAGTAGTCTATATCGAGGATGATCACTGAGTAACCATTATCCAGTTTAGTGCGTTTAGAGTTCGCGTATTGCATAAAGCTACGACGATTATGTAACCCAGTTAAGAAGTCTTTTTTCTCGGCTCTAAGTTGGCGTTTATGGCGATAAGTTAAGGTAACAACTAAAGCGCCAATCACTAGGAATAAGCTCACTCCAGCCATTAATAGGCCATGAGATAATAAGGTCGTCGAGTGGGTCAATTCTGCAGTAGAAATCCCGGCTGCGATGATCCAATCTAAAAATGGGTAATATATGTAGGCAACGGTTTTGGTGACTTCTTGGCCATTCGGAGAGTGTAGTAAATAAGTAAACGTACCTTGATGATCGCTTAGTGCTTGTGCCATAAAGCGGTTGGCGCTATTGCCAATCAAGGTACTAATGGGTTGCCCTTCATTAGTAGGGTGCAATATCAGTTGTCCATGACTATTCATGACATAAACATAACCGGTTTTTCCATAGTTATATTCACGCAGTTTTTGCTTTAAAAAATCACGATCGACTAATGACAGCATCTCGCTTTTGTAGACGGAGGCGGAAACAACATTACCATTGGGTAGTTTGACTGAGAATGCGACTTTAAGGCGTGGCTTTTCATCACCTGGATTTTTCCATTCATATTCTAAAAATGAAGAGCTTTGGGATAGTTGCTTTTGAATAAAGGTAAAGTGTGAAACATCGGTATTTTTAAAGTAAGGGTGAGAGAGATAAATACCACTAGGACTGAGAATAGAAACATAGCCACTTTTTCCAACATGAATCTGATTGATTAATGCATCAAGAGCATACTCGATGTTTTGGTCTTTAAAATGCAAAGATTTATTTTGTGTAACCGTCACTACGTCCTTAACGGTAAAGGCAACACCGCGTAGATAGTTCTCCATCGCTTCATTAACCGTCGTATCAATGATGTCATAAGTAGCTTTAACGGTTTGATGAAAGACATGTTGCGTGGTGCGAGTCAGGCGTTTTTCTACATTGTAGAACTGTACGACAGTGTAACCAATGGATGAACATATAAGAGTTGATAATACGAAGATCAACGTAATGATCATTGGCTTTTTATTCATGCCGTACGGTGCCTATAGACTGTCTGAGTAAAATGAGATAATACCACTTTTTGTCTTTAGTATTGAATTATTAGCGATGAACTTTTTTTATTAATAAAGGGAGGGCCAGTAAGCGAAAAAGTGTGAGAAAGATCACATCAGAAATTGGTGATTGATAAGCTATTTAGATCAAGATTATCGATGATATAAAACAAGAAAAGTGGATAAATTTAAGCCCTCATCGCCCACTGATAACTAGGCGAAATAAGGGCTCAGATAATCTGCTTTTGCTGAATGAATTAAGCGTCGCGGTTGCTATTTTCTGAGGTAGTCTGTTTTACCGCAATAAGTGCTTCAGGGTTGCTAATGTGCAAGTGAACATCTCGTTGTGGGAATGGAATGTTGATTCCCGCTTCATCAAAACGCATTTTTACTTCCCGGGTACAATCGCGCATCACGTCCACATAGTCTTCAGTCCTTACCCAAGGGCGAACAACAAAATCCACCGATGATTCATTTAATGTATTCACTTTAATGATAGGGGCCGGTGTTTTTAATACACGTTCATCCGCAGCAAGAATTTCTTCAAAGATTTTTTCAGCCTTTGGAATAGAGTCTTTGTAGCCGATACCAAAAACCATATCGACACGGCGCACTTTTTCATAAGTACGGTTGATGATCACCTCCATCCAAATTTTTGAGTTTGGTACCAATAGCACTTCGTTATCAAAGGTTCGTATTGTAGTGTTCACTAAGCTTACATTGCTAACAGTCCCTTCAACACCAGCAGCATTAATCCAATCACCTTCATCAAATGGACGATAGATAAGAAGCATCATGCCAGAAGCAAAGTTAGATAGAGTATCTTGCAGTGCAAACCCAATGATAATACTGGCGACCCCTAAGCCTGCAATGACGGGGGTAAGGTCAAGTCCCACTTGAGCTAGCGCGATTAAAAGCGCCACACAGAAGATCATCTTGACTGACATTGATACAATAAATTGCTGCATTAAATTACTCAGTTTTAAATGTGGCGCTCTAACGGCTTTCTTTAAAACCTTCTGGGCAAATTGGGCAAGGATTCTGGCAATAACCATGATCAAAATGAACATAAAGACATTCAAAATCATGTTTGGGCTATTGGAGATAAACCAACTGCTGAACTGGCTTGCCCAGCTTATTACCGTTGATTTCAACACTGCCCAGCTGAGTAAATCATGAGTGATATCACCCGTTGCGACAAAGAGTTCATATCTGAGTTCTACGGTATTAACATTAAGCGAGTCGCCGGTCTCGACTAATAAGGACAAGGCTTTACTGTAAGTATCAATATCACGTTGTAGATAAGAAACTTCTAGATTAATTTGGTCTGTTTGCCCCGTCGGCAGGCCTTTTAATTGGCTTTGGAGCAACTTTTTATGCTTTAGTGAATAATTGAGAGCAGCCGAAGTGTAGTGAGCAAGCTCCTCTAAGCGATGGGCAAAGGGTTTAATCGCATCATCGATATTAACATCAAGTTTCTGTAGCCAAGCGTAATTTTGATATTGCTCTGAATATAATACTGCTTGTGCCACGCGCATTTCATTTAAAGGAATTTGTTTTAGTAGGCGATCTTCTTTGCTTGATTGCTCAATATCATCTTGTAGCGAGTCTAATTTTTTCTCTACATATTTCAGGTAGAAATCGTAGTACTTGGTTTGTAGCTGAATTTGTTCGGTTAAAAACTTTGTATCATGGTCAGTACGATCCATCGCATTACTGAGTTCTTGACGCAATCTCTCGTTCATATTGTAAATTTCTAATTGAACAATAGATAAGCGTTCACCTTTTAAAGTTTTAGCCTTATCGGCCAAGTCTTTCATGGTGTTAGTGATTTGAGTAATTTCACTTTTGCTCAACACATCTTCATTTTGTTGGGCGAATGAAGACACTGAAAATGTCATTAAAAGAATCAGGAAAAGATTTAAATAATAGCGCATGGGTAAACCATCTTAATGTTGTTTATTATCGCTATTATTACTGACTTGAAATCAAACGCAACAAGCTTAGATTATTTATGGTTATTTCTAAGTGAAATCATTCAATTTTCTTGTTTTAACGACAAAATTTTCTCATTGGACTGACTTTATGTTTTATAAGTTAATGCGCGTGAACTTGCGCACGCTTCTCATTATATTGGCGTGCTAACTTGCTAATTAATTATGAAAAAACATTTAACACAAACGGAAGGTAATGATGTGGAAAACTCTTTGAACCTTGAGCAAATTCGCGCTAACTACAATGTACGCCATTGGAGCCAAGGCTTTTATGGAATTAATGATGCTGGTGAGATGACGGTATCGGCTAGAGCGGGTGAAGAACACTTACAAGTGCCATTAAGTACTATAGTGAAACAGATGGAAGCGAAAAACTTAACGCTGCCAGCTTTGGTTCGTTTTCCGCAAATTTTGCATCAACGTGTACACAATGTGTGTAATGCCTTTAATCAAGCTATTGAAGAATATGACTACAGTAACCGCTATTTATTGGTGTACCCAATTAAAGTAAACCAACAAAAAGAAGTGGTGGATGAGATTTTAGCCAGCCAGGCCGAGCTTGAACATAAACAATTGGGTTTAGAAGCGGGCAGCAAGCCTGAGCTTTTGGCTGTATTGGCATTAGCTCAACAAGCTAGCTCGGTGATCGTGTGTAACGGCTACAAAGACCGCGAATACATTCGACTTGCTTTAATTGGTGAAAAACTTGGCCATAAAGTGTTTATTGTTTTAGAAAAATTATCAGAACTTGATTTAGTGCTGTCGGAAGCAAAATCGTTAGGGGTTACGCCTCGTATGGGCTTACGCATTCGCTTAGCTTCTCAAGGTGCCGGTAAATGGCAATCAAGCGGCGGTGAGAAATCGAAATTTGGTTTATCGGCGAGCCAAGTGCTAACGGTGATCAATCGCTTAAAAGCAGAAGCACAACTTGATACGTTGCAATTGGTGCATTTTCACCTAGGTTCACAAATGGCCAATATTCGCGATGTGCGTAATGGTGTCAGTGAAGCGGCGCGTTTCTATTGTGAGCTACGTGATATCGGTGCTCAATTAGATTATATAGATGTCGGTGGCGGTTTGGCGGTGGATTACGATGGTACGCGTAGTCAATCACACAGTTCGATGAACTACGGTTTGGCGGAATACGCGCGCAATATCGTGTCAACCATTGGTGATATTTGTCAGCTTTATAACCAGCCAGAGCCGACGATTATCTCAGAATCTGGACGTTCATTAACTGCGCATCATGCCGTTTTGATCACCAATGTTATTGGTACCGAAAGCTATAAACCCGAGGATATATTCGCACCCGAAACCGAAGCACCAACGCTATTACATAACATGTGGCGTAACTGGGAAATTTTATCTCAAGGTACTGACGATAGAGCGTTAATTGAAATATACAACGATACTCAAAGCGATTTAGCTGAAGCGCATAATCAATTTGCTACGGGTGTAATTAACTTGCAGCATCGCGCTTGGGCGGAGCAAGTGTGTTTGCGTATTTGTTATGAGTTGCGTAGTCAATTGAGTAATAACAACCGCTTTCACCGCCCAATTATGGATGAGCTAAATGAGCGTTTAGCGGATAAGTTTTTCGTGAACTTTTCCTTGTTTCAATCTTTGCCAGATGCATGGGGGATCGACCAAGTTTTCCCTGTAATGCCGCTGACTAATTTGAATCAAGTAGAACAAACGCGCGCAGTGATGTTGGATATTACTTGTGACTCGGATGGCGTGATTGACCAATACGTCGATGGTCAGGGCATTGAAACCACCTTGCCAGTACCACGTTGGGATAAAGATACACCGTATTTGATGGGCTTCTTCTTAGTGGGCGCGTACCAAGAGATTTTGGGCGATATGCACAACCTATTTGGTGATAGCCATTCGGTAGTGGTGAATGTAAATGAGCAAGGTGAACCTGAAATCGTTTCAATTAATGAAGGTGACACGGTAGAAGACATGCTGCGTTACGTGCACATTGATGTTGATGATATTCGTCGTAACTACCACGAACTGGTGGCAAGCCGTGTTGATGCTTCAGAGCAACAGCAGATCCTTGCGGAATTAGAGCAAGGGCTATCTGGATACACTTATTTGGAAGATATATAACAATGAATAAGTTTGATGATTTGTTTAATAAACCAGATTACTCACTGTATTCCAACTCAATGAGTTTTGTACGCAGACCTATGGTGCAAAGCCCAGTCGAAGCAGAGGCCGATGTGGTGGTATTAGGTGTGCCGTTTGATATGGCAACCTCCGGACGTTCTGGCGCTCGTATGGGGCCGGATGCGATTCGTCGTGCTTCCGTCAATCTTGCATGGGAAAGTAAAAAGTTTCCGTGGGATTTTAATTTATTCAAATATACCAATGTGGTTGATGCCGGTGATTTGGTGTTTGATTGCGGTGACGCAGAAGATTTAACGCAGCGTTTAGAAGCGGCTGCGACTGAAATCATTGCGAGTGGAAAAACGTTATTAAGCTTAGGTGGTGATCACTTCATCACTTTGCCTTTATTACGTGCTCATGCAAAACAATATGGTGAGATGGCATTGATTCATTTCGATGCTCACACTGATACTTACAGCAATGGCAGCCGTTATGATCACGGCACCATGTTTTATCATGCGCCGAAAGAAGGGCTGATTTCACGTGAGCATTCGGTACAAATTGGCATTCGCACGGAATATAAGCAGCAAGGTCATGGTTTTAATGTGATCAACGCAATGGAAGCGAACGATTTATCTGCGGCAGAAATTGTCCAGAAAATCAAAGCGATAGTAGGGGATAAACCTGTCTATTTGACCTTTGATATTGATTGCTTAGATCCTGCATTTGCACCGGGTACTGGCACGCCGGTATGTGGTGGCATGACATCGGATAAAGTACTGAAAATTCTGCGCAACTTGCAAGGAATCAATTTGGTCGGAATGGATGTGGTTGAAGTGTCACCGGCTTATGATCAAAGTGATATTACTGCCTTGGCTGGTGCAACGATCGCGTTAGATTTGCTGTATTTGTGGACTCAGCAGAGACTCAATCAAGCGCTTAATTGAGACACTGAACTTTCATATTCTAAGTTGCCAAAAGATGAAATGCACAACTTTTACACGGTTGTGCATTTTTGTTTGTCTTTTGTTACCAATCGATTGCTTTTGTGTGAGTCGCTGCTTAGAATTCGGCCATCTTCTCTTATTGATAGAATGAAATTGTAATGAAATTAGAAACCGTCGATTACCTAGCTGATAATGCTGCTGAGTTATTTGTCAAATCTCTGCGAGATACTGGCTTTGGTGTACTGAAAAATCACCCAATTCCTAAAGAGTTGGTCGAGTCGATTTATGAAAATTGGCAACAGTTTTTTTTATCAGAACAAAAGAATGATTTTCACTTTAATGCTGAAACACAAGATGGTTATTTTCCACCGTTTGTTTCTGAGACGGCAAAAGGCCACAGCGTTAAAGACATTAAAGAATACTTTCATGTGTACCCTTGGGGGCAAATACCTGAGCAACTGAAAGCTCAGGTTTTAGATTACTATCAACGTGCAGATTCGTTCGCACAAGAGTTACTAAGCTGGGTAGAGCAGTATGCGCCACAAGAAGTGCAAGAGAAGTTTTCTATTGCTTTGTCTGAGATGATCAAAGATAGCGATAAGACGTTATTGCGTATTCTTCATTACCCACCAATGACGGGTAATGAAGAGCCTGGCGCTATTCGTGCGGCAGCTCATGAAGATATCAATTTATTAACTATTCTTCCGGCAGCTAACGAACCTGGACTACAAGTAAAAACGTTAGAAGGTGAATGGTTAGATGTGCCTTGTGACTTTGGGAATCTAATTATTAATATTGGTGATATGCTGCAAGAAGCATCGGGAGGCTATTTCCCATCGACCACCCACCGAGTGATTAATCCAACTGGTGAGCGTCAAGAAAAGTCACGTATTTCGCTGCCGCTGTTCTTACACGCAAAACCGGATGTAGTGCTTTCTGAGCGTTATACCGCACATAGTTATTTGATGGAACGTTTACGAGAATTAGGGGTAATTTAACTCACACCTTAAAGTTACTTGGGTATATACCTTTAAAACCTATGATGGAATCTGAAAGGAGGAAGTCATGGGGTTTTTATTATTTGGATATTGGTCGTTTTAGATCAACAAACGTCGCCCTAGATAAACTTCCGTTGATAACGTTTTTCCATACTGATATTACCCAACAAGCCGCCTTGATGAATATACAGCAGTGGTTTGTTTGGGTTTGCTTTTTGCCAGTGCTGCAAACATTGCCACATGTATGGGTCGTAGAGTAGGTCAAATTCAATATTGGTTTGCTGCTTTAATTGCTGCCATATTTGGTAGTCTTGCGCATATAACTTACCAAATTGGTGCTTTGCTTTTCCATCTGTTGTGAGACTTGTTGTGAGAATAGTCGGGTGCAAAGGCTCATTTAAACTATCAAATTGCTGGGTTAAGTACGCTTTGCCGCCAACGCAGGCACAGGTGATCACATCAATATTATTTGGTGTAAGAATATTTTGTGGCGTGAGGTGCTTGGTCAAATATAGCGCAGTGGTTCCTGTGCCAGATGGTAGCGCAACAGTTAAGGCGCTAATGCCTTGCGAGCTTTTCCAATCAATAATTTCTTGTGCTAACTGCTTAATGCCGCGTTCAGCAATCGGGCTTCTCCCTCCTTCTTCAACAAATAAACATTGCTCGTCAGGCTGACGAATTTGCTTAATGTAATCACTAGGATGAAGATCGGAAGAAAGGGCACTCACTTCGATGAGTTTTGCGCCTAATGCTAATGCTGCTTGATAATTACCAATGGGGTTTTGTTTTAACCAGTTAGGAATATGGTCAACATAAAACTCTAACTGCCAGCCTTTGAGTTTCGCCAGTGCAGCCAAGCTGTATAACGAATTCGCTTGGGGTGAACCATAGCCAATAAGCGTGGTGACTTTTGGGTAGTCATCTTCCAGTAGCGCCATAAATTTACGGGCTTTATTACCTGAAAATTCTGGGTGAAGCAGGTCATCCCGTTTTAAATAAAAAGGATGACCGTTGAAGGTGTGGTGGGTGATGGGGGTATCGGCTAGTTTCATACTCAATGGCGAGATTATAGTTCCTAGTATATAGGTTGCTCGGGCACTTCGTTTCTCGTAACTCGAATCAGGCTTTATTTCAATATTCAGCTTTCTCAAGAAACGAGCAGAGCAGCAACGACATATAATTTCGTCATTCCAGCCGAGTCTCAGCGAGAGCAGGAATCTACTTACAACGCGTTGAGACTCAATTGAGTGAGTAACGTATCGTAGGAGATCCTGAACTGCGCTCCTTCGTCGCTTTTCAGGATGACGCAGTTTAGTGGATTTTTCGTTTCTCGTGGCTTGTTACTCGAACGACGCTTTGCTTTTTCAAGTAACGAGAAGCGTAGCGCTCGAAATACGAGTTACGCTCTAAGACTATCTCGCGCGACTACCTGCAGGTTTACCCTTTGGCTTACCTTTAAACCCAGTGCTTTTACCTTGATTTGGTTTGTTTTGTCCCGCTGGTTTACGGTTAACACCTGCTGGCTTTTTATTACCAGTCGATTTACCGTTGCCATTACCTTGTGGACGTTCACCACCTAACCCCGGCTGACCTTTAGATCCAGTGTGTTTAGTCGCAAAACGGTTAGCGCCATGACGACCTGATTTACGACGTTGTGCTGGCGTTAGAGTATCGACTGCATCTTCAGCGGGTACTAGACAGCTCGGCTTATCACCAATTAAATGCTTTTTACCCATGTTAATTAACGCTTCACGGATCATAGGCCAGTTAGCTGGGTCGTGATAACGCAGTAATCCTTTATGTAAGCGACGCTGACGTTCACCTTTAGCAACCGTCACGTTTTCACGTTGTTTGTATTTAACACGCTTCAATGGGTTGGTTTCTGAGTAATACATTGAGGTTGCATTACACATTGGCGATGGGTAGAAGTTCTGTACCTGATCACACTCAAAGTTATTGCTCTTGAGCCACAACGCTAAGTTCAGCATGTCTTCATCTTCGGTACCCGGGTGAGCCGAAATAAAGTAAGGGATCAGATATTGTTTTTTACCTGCTTCTGCACTGTATTTTTCAAACATTTGCTTGAAGGTATCGTAAGTGCCCATACCCGGCTTCATCATTTTATTTAATGGGCCATTTTCAGTATGTTCAGGCGCAATTTTTAAGTAACCGCCAACGTGATGGGTAACCAGTTCTTTCACGTATTCAGGTGATTCAATTGCTAAGTCATAACGAACGCCTGATGCGACCATCACTTTCTTGATACCCGGCACTTTACGCGCAGCGCGGTATAAATCAATGGTGTGTTGGTGATCGGTATTCAGCTTGTTACAGATACCCGGGAACACACAAGATGGACGGCGGCAGTTAGCTTCGGCTTTTGGATCGGAACAACCTAAACGGTACATGTTGGCCGTTGGACCACCGAGATCTGAAATTGTGCCAGTAAAGCCGGGTACTTTGTCGCGAATGTCTTCCATTTCATTCAGAATAGACTCTTGCGAGCGGTTTTGAATAATACGACCTTCGTGTTCTGTGATAGAGCAGAATGAACAACCGCCAAAGCAACCACGCATGATATTTACAGAGGTTTTAATCATGTCGTAAGCTGGGATTTTTGCCTTGCCATACATCGGATGTGGGCGGCGTGCATACGGTAGACCAAACACAAAATCCATTTCTTCTGTTGAAAGCGGGATAGGGGCTTGGTTTACCCATAATTCACGGTCGCCATGCTTTTGAATTAAAGCGCGACCCGAGTATGGGTTGGTTTCCAAATGCATAATGCGGCTAGCGTGCGCGTATAGAATTCGGTCGTTATTTAATTTTTCAAACGGCGGTAAGCGAACCGCGGTGCTTTTTGAATCATGACGCGGTTTGCGATCTAACTTTATTTGCTGCGGCTGAATTTCAATCGGCTGGGCTTGAGCTTTTTGGGCATCTTCCGCTTGCTGATCTTTAGATTGGGTATCGCAGTTGCTTTCTACTTCATACGGGTTAATTGGTACGAAGACCGCTTTGCTTGGCTTTTCAATACGTGAAGAATCAATTACTGTGTAGCCTTCTGGAACCGCTGGTAAGTTAACCGCAGTGCCACGAATGTGGGTCATTTCGCTGATTGATTCTTGGTTGGCAAGGCGATGCGCCACTTCAACCAAGGCTCGTTCGGCGTTACCAAATAGAAGAATGTCAGCTTTGGCATCAAATAAGACTGAACGGCGAACTTTATCTGACCAGTAATCGTAGTGAGCGATACGGCGTAAGCTTGCCTCAATGCCGCCTAGAACAATTGGAGTTTCTTTGTATGCTTCACGACAACGTTGTGAGTACACTAACGTAGCACGGTCAGGGCGTTTACCACCTTCGTTATTTGGCGTGTAGGCGTCATCGTGACGAAGTTTTCTATCAGAGGTGTAACGGTTGATCATTGAATCCATGTTGCCAGCGGTAATTCCGAAAAATAGATTCGGTTGACCGAGCTTCATGAAGTCGTTTTTATTTTCCCATTTTGGTTGCGCAATAATGCCGACACGAAAGCCTTGCGCTTCCAGTAATCGACCGATGATCGCCATCCCAAAACTTGGATGATCGACATAAGCATCGCCCGTTACAATAATAATGTCACAGCTATCCCAGCCAAGTGCATCCATTTCTTTTCGACTGGTCGGTAGGAATGGCGCAGGACCAAAACACTCGGCCCAGAATTTTGGGTATTCGTTAATCTTATTTGAAATCAAAATGTTACCTTATTATGTTCTCTTTTGGGGGCATATAGGGGACATTAGCTGTAAATTTGATTAAGAAGATCAACTTGCCCTTGAGTGAAATCACCAACCCAGTCACCATACGTATTATACACTTCTTTCGCGGATGCGTGGCCCATCTGTTTAGCGATAAACGTTGGGTTCGCTCCTGCTGATAACATCCAGCAGGCGAAAGTGTGTCTCGTTTGGTATGGGTTTCTATCTTTAACGCCCGATCGCGCGCAACATATCTTAAACTTCTCGTTAATGCTAGAGAAGAAATAAAAATCTGTCATGTGGCCGTGATGCCGAGCGGTGAGCTTTGGTGTGAACACTGGCCTTATGTTTTCATTTATTTTTGAACCATAAGAGCGTAAGTGCTTCTCTATTAAGACAGGTTTGTATGTTGACGTTAACTCGAACTGATCAAGTAATGCTCGCTTAGCCGGTTCAAGTAAATTTATTTCCCTTTCACCTGATTTGGTTTTGGGCAACTTAAACAGCCCCTTTAGGGTGATATTTCTATTCACCGTTATAGTGCCTTTTTTAAGGTCTATATCCTCCCATGCTAATGATGCTAATTCGCCATGCCTCATTCCTGTGTAAACCGCGAGAGTCCAGAAATTCGCATCCTGACGATGACGGCAAGAAGATATAAATTTTTCAAACTCAGATTTACTGAATGGAGCTGGCTTCTTTTTATCTATCTTTAGCTCTCGAACTCCTCGCAATATTGCCTCGTCACAATAACCATTATTAGCTGCAAAACCTAAAGCGCCTTTTATGGTTCTCATGTAGGTATTTGTTGTTCCAGGTGAGCAAGTCGATAAAAAGAAAGCTCGGATCTCAAGTAAGTCTTGCTGCTTAAGGCTTCTTACTGGCCTGTTCTTATCCCAAAATAGAAAGGTTTGTGATATTCGGTTTTTGTAGTTCGTTAAAGTGGCAGGGGTTATCTCAAATGACTTAACCTCAATCCACTTATTAAAGAGGGTTTCGAGTGTCATTTCAGCTTCTTGATTCTCAAGTCTCGCTCGTTTTGATTCGGGAAACCATTCAGAATAAACAAAGTTACCTGATTTTATCGCATAGCAAACAGACGCTCTCCGCTGAGCTGCTTGCTTGATATTTTTCGGGGTAGGTTCCAAGCTAATAGACTCACGAACTCGCTTTCCTTTATACATAAACCAGATCCGCAGCTTTCCACTGTGAATCTCAACTCCTGTCGCTAGCTTCATAAGCCCTCACATTACAGGGTACTCATCCACCCAGCGTGTAATTTCATTAATGTTATAAAGTATTTTTGCCTTGCCGTGACTGTACTGGCCTGACGTTCCGACTTTGCGATAGTGTTTCTTCTCGGACCATTGAGCTTGGCGGTAGTTGTTCAGCTCGGTTTTAGTCATTGAAAAGATTTGCATGATAACCGCCTCGCCAACCCACTTAGGCAGAGGGATTGATACTGGTGGTTGATATGACTCAACGGATTTTCCGGCCATATATAACTCCTTACGAAACAAAAATCACCCACCAAATCGAAACCAATCTGGTAGGTGACAAGTTAAAGAAAATACGCTATGCAGCGCTATACTTGAATGGGTATAAAAAAGCCCATCGAGTGATGAGCTTTGTTAGGCTGATAGAGCAATTCTTTACAAAACTAGATCTCAGATAATCCTCAAAACGGAATATCATCATCAAAATCCATTGGTGGCTCGTTGTACTGCGGAGCGCTGTTGTTTTCATTATTGGGTGGATACCGATGTTGATCATTATTCTTTGCTGGTGGATTTGCTTGACCGTTGCTTGATGGCTGTTGTGGTTGGCCCCAAGCTTGATCACGTTTACCGCCTAACATTTGCATGCTGCCATTAAAGCCTTTAACGACAACTTGAGTGGTGTAACGATCTTGACCGCTTTGATCTTGCCACTTGCGTGTTTCTAATTGGCCCTCGATATAAACCTGAGAACCTTTCTTTAGATATTCCCCGGCAACTTCTGCCAACTTGCCGAACAGGGCAACACGATGCCACTCTGTTTTCTCGCGCTGCTCACCAGTGGCTTTATCACGCCATGATTCGCTGGTGGCTACAGTGAGAGTTGCGACCGCACCACCACTAGGTAGGTATCGAATTTCAGGATCATTTCCTAAGTTACCTACTAGGATTACTTTGTTTATGCCTTTGCTAGCCATGAAAGCACTCCTTAACTAAATAGTATGCTTTTTCAAAATCGATAGAGCGCATACCCCAATGAATATGCGCTTGTAGGTGAGGGTATCTTTTGGGCATTTTTCATCGCCTCCCCATTTCTAACGTGATCATGCTTAGCGTATCTTTCGCTGCATCGTGCAAAGCATGGTGGTGAATGAATCCCTCGGGATGTTCTTCTTTTACATAACCGTTACGAGTGCCGGCTAATGTATCGATAACGGTACGAACGCAACGAAAGCGATTGTATCGCCAAGGTTGAGTGATACCGCATTGTTGAAAGGCATGATCGAGAATGCCACCATCAAAGTCATAACCACGGCAGAAGATTTGCCCTTGGTCTTTTTTGAGTGGTTCAACGTGTTCGGATAAGTGTCTCTTGATCATTTCGAGCGCATCACGAATTTTAATATCGTGCTCGCTTTCTTGTAGAACGTGACGCGCATCTTCACCTTGTTGTTCCCACCACTCTTGAGTGCCTGCCGAAGTGCTAAACATTAGCCCTCCAATTAAGTAGCTGCTCATCTCAATTTTGACATACAAACTAGAAGGGCGGTTACACAGTTCTTCAAATGTGACTTGCTCGCCGAAGTTAAAGGGCACGACGCCAATACTTAGGATCTTTGCGGTGGTTTCAGTGTCGAGTGTTTCTAGGTCGATGGTTGCATTTTGGTATTTCATTTTAAAACCTTTAGCTGATAGGAATTCGATAAGATGGTCGGCTTTGGTATTTTCGAGTCAACATGCCGGCTAAACGGAACAGAGCTAATCCACTGGCTATGGTTTACCACTTTATAAACGGTACTGCTTTTATATTGATCGGCGTTTAGGGTTAACTCGGTTCCATGAACAAAAGGGTCGAATATTAAGATTTTGATATATCGACTACCCATTGATGAGATCATGGCTAAGCATCGTTCACCTGTAATTGGGTGGAACGTGACGATATATTCACGCAGGCACATTTCCGCCAATTTCTTTTTGGTTACGTAGAGCTTCATTCATACGCCTTTTTAACTGTTTGGTGGGAATTGAATAGGATCGGCTTGCTCAAACACGGTGTTAATGTCGAAATCTTTAGTAAAGTGCGTCCATTTACTGTCATCGAACCCGCACTCAATATAACCATGAGAAAAGCAAATCTCTGGTGGCTCGCCTAATATTTTCCCATCATGCCAACTGAACGAGAAAAACAGGCAGTATCCATAATCCTCGTGATAGTCTTCTGTTTTATGTAGTTTCATTGTTGATGCCTTTCAACTGGTTGGCGGTTAGTGATTTGATCCAGTTTCTAAGCTCAATCATTGGATAGCAGAAACACATACTGATCGCATAAATATATAATTTCGGGTAATCATGCTGCTTTCGATCAATAAACGCTTGAGCTGCTGCTTCGGTAAAATGCGAATTGACAGTGACTTCTATTTCTTGCATATGGAGCTTCTTAATACCTTCCGGTAGATCCATCCACCCATGGCAGTCGTAGTTATCATTAAAGTCGGCAATGAATGAATTCCCTGAAAACTCGATGCCAGCTTCTTCATCGCACCACTCCATACACCACTTTTCATGGCTTTCTAATAAGTGCTCCGCAAGGGCGTTATAGTTATCCGAACTTTTTGAATGATAAAGCGTGATTCCATCTTCACAATCTACTATTTCAAAGTGGCTTTCGTTATAACCTTCTTCTGTTATTAGGCTCGTTTTGTATCGAACTTCAAACAAAGGATCTGCCGTCATCCGATTACTTTGAGTGTTAATTTGATTTGACATTTCAATTAGAAAATCTGGTATCTCCACTAATTCTTTAACTTGTTTTTTGTTCATCGCATATACCTCTTTAACCACCAACGTGAATGCGGTAGTTGTTTATTTTTCATTAATCCGCCCTCGCATTTTTATGGCGAGTCCATGCAAAATCAGGACGTTCATTTAAAACCCATAAGTGACGCATGTTTGCATCATTAATAAGCTCGCTATCTTCTGGGTAGACCTCGACAGCGCATTTAGCGCCATAACCAACGGCTGATTTAATTGCTTGGAGCTCATCAAAAGTAATGCCATCTTTCCAGTTATTACCCCTGCGCTTAACACTGTTCACAGTGATACGAGTAAGGTTTTCGCTTTCAATGAATACCTGCACTAAGTATTCACTGCTTTGATAAACGTAAAGAGGTTGTCTTCGGCCCCGAGATGGTGGGAAATTTGATTGATGAACTTCTTTAAAGGGCTTTACTTTCACGTTCAAACCTCTCGCACTTAACAACGATAACGCCGTCTTTGTCGGTTTTGATTTGCTTCATAGCTTTGAATCGGTCAGGTTTCGGGCAATGGCCTTCCGTGTACTTTGGCTGATACCTAAAGCGACAAACTTGACACATTGAACCGCTAGGTCGGTGGGTTATTTTCATAACTTCGATTCCTCCCACCAAGTTTTACGCACCACCGTTGCTTTCATCATTTCTTTCTTGCCGCAATAGATACAAACTCGCGTAGAGCCTGCGCCTATATCTTCGTCTGGCTCGTTCATGTCCCACTCATGACGCATATCGGTATAAGCGCACATTCCTTTTTCTTTGTACTCACGCATAAACCATTCGGTTACGTCCTGCATCTGGCAATTACTGTACGCAAATGTTTGAAAGTCACCGCAAGCAATTGATAATAAATTTCTACCGTTTAGAAAAATGTCATCACAAAAGCCTATGTGTAAATCATCGTTCGCATCTCTGTAGATTCGATAGTGCTTTTTCAATCTCAAATACTTTCCACTGCGAGCAAACTTGGCTAAGTTTTGTGATGAATTGGGAAACTCACTGAGTAAGAGCTTGTGAAGTTTTATTGATAGGGGTTTTTCCATTATCACACCTCAATCTGTTTATTTTCTGGCAAGGTTTCATTCACCAAGTCAAACACTTTCGCCCATCCAAGGCCCTCAACATGAAAGGCGAATATTCGAAAGCTCGCCATTGCAAAGAGCCGATGCTCACCCTCGCCATATTCGTTAAGCTGGCGATTGAATGAATTGAAAGCGTTAATGAGAAACTTCTTTCTTCCTGACGCTAGAAAAGCCTCATTATCAGGCACATTAAGATCGCGCTTTATCATTCCAAGTCTTGCCTGAAAGATAAGATCTAAATCATCAGTAGCGCGGCCAATATAGCGCTCCATTACTTCGAGGCACTTTTCTGCAATGCCATGGTCACGATGAATTATTTGGTGTTCGTAATCCATAATCACTCCAACAAAAAGCACCGTACTTGACGATGCTTTTGGCTTTATAGGTTAAGTTTCTAGCTAGACCATTTCGCTTGCGTTCTTGGCGAAATCATCTGCGATGCGCTGAGTAACTTCTTTGTCGATTTTTAGCGTTCTTGATACGCCCCAACCATTACTCGCGTTTTCCGGCTTCACCAATGTAAGGGTTACGACTTTGCCGCTTATTGATTTCGGCCTACTTACGGTAACCAGTCCATATTTGGTGTCATATTCGGTTTTCATGGGAACCTCCCGACATTAGCGAGAATGCCTTGTTAAAATCAGCTGTTCGACTTTGAGTGGTGTTTTTATCCGACTTAAACCTAGCCCCTTTACCGTGCTTTATTTGGGCTACATAAGGTTTTGATACTCCGGTAATGGCTGATATTTTTTTATATGAAAGGCCCTTACCCAGCAAAGCTTTGACTTCATCTATCACTTTCTGAGGTATCTTGTTTTTTGGCCCGCGATTTACTCCGCTATTTTTCAAAGACAAACTAATGCCCATGTTGCTAGCTTTTTGGGTTATAGCGCCTCTAGGTCTGCCGATTGCTGTGGAAATATAATCAACAGATTTAACACCGGCACATTGCTCTAACATCAGCTCTTCTTGTTCAGTCCACAGCATGTGACCTCACTTAAATTTCAAATACAGTAGATAAAACGCCCCACATAGCAGGGCGTAGAGTATTAGCGAGCCCATCTACGCTCCGATTTGCTGGTGGAGCCCAAACCAAGTGCTTTGAGGCATGATCACGTTAGCTTTGCGGACAAAGTGAAGTGGCGAGCTACTTCTTGGTGGCTCAAAGTTATATTTGTTTTTATCTTTAGGATCTAAGGTGTACTTAGCTCCGCCTATGTTCGGTTGGTTGCTACGCTCAACGTGAATGGTTAGCCCGTGCTCACGTAAACGCATAATGGAGTAACGAACGCTACCAACAGGAATAAAGCATTTTTCGATTATTTGATCGCGAGTGACGGGGCCGTTGGTTTCGTTTAATAACTTATATAGGCGTCCGTATCCGCTGTGTGGGTTAAATTTCATGGTGTACCCCGTCGTGGTTGATGGTGGGTTTAACTGGCTAATACAGCATCTTCAAATTTGATTAATCGGCGTGAAGTGTTGCTTTCTTCCTGATCTTCCATTTTCACGGTGTAGGTTGCAGGGCCATACTCATAGATAGAGTCGATGGTTCCTTTTTCTTTCCCGTGGAACCCACGAACCTCTATCACCGCGCCCATTTCAAGCGGTGCAAGAGGCTGGTAGGCGTCAAACCAAGCTTTTATCGACTTACTGAATTCGCTATTGATTTCACCTGTGACGCATTCCAAGTTGCTTACAAAGTCTCGGTCTACATCCCATCCGTCATTTTCAAACTTTTTAGCAAGTTCGTATTCATCATCGTGGTGTGAATATTTATCTAAGAGGGTAGAAAGTAGATCGTCTCGCTCACCCTCATCAAAGGGGCACCACTTACCACTAAACAAAGATTCAACCGCATTTTGAATGACGAGTTTTTTCACTGACTCATCACTCATGCTTGGTCGTGGTGGAACTGGTTTGTTGTTTTTGTCGAATAGTTGGGTTGTCATGCTCACTCCTGACCTTGGGTTGGCGCAAGAACTTCGCGAGTTCCATTGGACACATGTGATGAAACAATGCCGTTATCTTCCATGAGCTCTACAATTCGGGCAGCACGGTTATAACCAATTTTAAATTTGCGCTGAATATTGGACACGCTGCAACGACGCGTCTCAGTCACATGAGTAACCACGTCGCCATACAAGAAATCTGAATATTCATCAGGAACGGCTTTCTTTGGTTTTGTCTCTGGCTTTACTTCTGGCTGTTCATCTGCAGATAAGATGCTTAGCAACGTGTCGGTGAATTTGTTTAGCGAGAAGATCTTCATTGCAGCATCTTCTTTCCAAACTTGAGCTTCAGACTCATCGTTTTGCGTCTGTTCGTCTGTGTCTTCCCATGAAATGCTTTTGATTTTAAAATCACTGGTTAGTTTGAAAGTGGTATCACCAAAGCTTAACCCTAGATGTTCAACCTCATAATGCTCATCAAGCTTTTGGCGGATATCGGTATTACTGAAGTCATCCATATTGGTGAAGTTAATGGTCTCTTTACGCTCTAGTCTGCGTATTAACTTGCAGTCATTACAGGCACCGAGCGTTCCAAATGCTTGATTATCACCATCTAAAAAGCTTTTTAGTTGAGTGGTAAGTCCGAGCTTAAAGCTTGATACGTGCAAGGTTGAGCTTTTGATTGATCCGCACACTTTTAGCAATAAGCTAAGAACATATTGAGCATGCTTTTCTGATACTGCGGAAACAAACAATCGCTTACTTTCTTCGTAGTAATAAGCGGTTATTAATTTCGTGGTGCTTAATGCTGATTTGGCAAATTCAGAGTAGATAGCCTCTTTCATTTGTTGTTTTTCAGCTTTCTTCACCGGGAAGGGTGATTGACGATTTTTAATTCGTTGATTGAGTTCACGCTGTACAGCTGCAGTAGGAATGATTTTCTCATCCAGTCTTAGGTTGATAGCGAATCCACCTTGAATTTTTGTTACTAGCTCTTCGGTTTGAGGAGATTCAACAAAGCCCAGCGAGGTTATTTGAACTTCAGTTAAATCGCTGAAAGGGGCTTCTTTAAGTTTTTCTTCAAGCTGTTCAGCTGGTGGAAGATCAACATTATAAATTAAGGCGTTGTTTATTTTTGCAATAGACATGGTGGACTCCGCTTGTGGTTTGATTGGCTTTAAACCTAAAACATCCACCAGCAAAGAATATAAAAGAGCAGGGTAGATGCTTTAGGTTTACCTCTTATCGGGGGAAAGAGGCTATCCCGTGAGCATGATGTAGTGATCATGTTGTTCTCACTGCCTGTCACTTCTGCGCGTTTTCTGCTGGAAGCATGGAGGGGCAGATCTCAGGTTCGGACTTTATTGGCCCCAAGTTCCGCTAGGGTTATCAATGGATAGTTGATTCTGTTACTTATAATTAGGCGAGTATTGGTGGCGACGAATAAAACTGGTGTAAACAGAAACTGAACCAAGTGGCATTTCCATTTTTTCGGCTATCTCTTTATTTGTTAATCCAGCGTCTTTTAATTGCCGGCACAACTCGACATCGTGATCTTTGTTTTTAGTGTGGGGATACAAATCACCATTTCTCCTTAATGAGATAGATAGTCGCTTTGCTCGATTTTTAACTGTCGGAACAGTGGCAACCCGACGACCAATCTTATTTAATTCATTTGCTATCTGTTCTGGCGAGCAGGTTCCCGCTAGTTTTTTTATTAGTGCGTCTTCTTCATGCGAAAAATTAGGTGAACTTCGATTGGTGCATTTACCGCACGACTTTCTACGACCGTTCCTTAGATTTACGCTATTCTCTTCCACATGACTCCTGCCGCAATCACATACGCAATGAACGCCTTTTCCAGGTGGCCACTCAACAACGAGCAGCTTTCCGAACTTCTGGCCAACCACATCAATATAATTCTTGTGATGCTTGCCAAACTGGTGGTGTTCCTCTCCGCGTTTAACCTCATGAAACCATTTATTAAGCGAGATCATAATGTCTCCTTGAGCTGTATTGGTTATTTTTCAAAGCACCCTCGTAAAGATGCTTTGAAATAAGCTGTATTCCCATCCGTTGCCGCAATGGTCTTCGCCCAGCTTTGGCGAACCTATTTCTTGGGTTAACCTGCCCGCGCTGTTCTTGGCGCTTTCAGTTGACTTCGGAAATAAATATATAGCCTAAGTTGTATTAAGTAAATAGCTTGAGTTGTATTTTTTGGTTTTAATTTGGTTGTTAATTTTCGTATAGGCGAAAAAAAACCGCCAAAAGCGGCGGTTTCATTGAGTTTGAGAGGAACTTACATCAAAACTGAGTACCAGAATATTTTTCCTAAAACGACAATCTCTTTTGCTTCTTCTGCTGAGTAGATTTCTTCTGGATGTTCATCAACATTAAAACTACGAATCCTTAAACCGCCACCAGGCAGTTTATAAAGAATCTTAATTCTTAATTCACCAGAGTGGTTAATCGCATACATCTTGCCATCATCAATATTTACATCTGCTTTGTTAATGCCAACTGATGCACCACTTGGTAAAACCGGCTCCATGCTATTACCGGTAACCTTTACGCATGCTGCTAGTTCTGGCTGAACGTTATATCTACGAAGTGTAGAACGGGCAAAACGAAGCTTAAGACCTGTTCTTTCTGCTGCATCACAAAGAAAGCCTGAGCCAGCTGATAGCTCTACGTTCATATAAAAAGGCACCTCTACTTCATCATCTCCTAATGGGGTATTCCTATCCCATGTATCAAATGAGCCTAGTATCTCCGCATTGGATTCTGGTTTTTCATGTTTGCCTGTTAATAGCCAATCAAGATCTACCTTTAACACCTTTGCTATTTCGATGATTTTTCTAGATGACTTTGATTTTCCGTTCACTAGTTTTTGAATGGCATTTTGGGACACACCTACAGCTTGAGCAAGTTCTTGCTGAGTCATCCCTGCATTTTTCATACTAGATGACAACCTAGAAGCCAGCGTGCTCTGTATATCATTGTTATCCACGATTACTCCTAACAAAAAAGCATACTCATTCAAATTACAACCACAGTTATAAAAAGTAAAACAACTAAAGCTATTGATTAATTAAAGCTTGGGTTGTATTCTTTGGTTGTTATTAACTTGCAGGTGATAAGTAATGAGTAAAATTATACAAAAAGCTATAAAGCATTTCGGCACCCAACAAAAGCTGGCTACAGCTATTGGTGTTTCTCAAGCGTCAATCCATAAGTGGCTTTCTGGTGGGAGTCGCCCTACTGCTGAGAACGCAATGAAGATTGAGCGTGCGACTCACTCGGCGATTTTAGCTAAAGAAGTGCGTCCTGATATTGCAGAACTCTTCTCTAGTCCACAGCCCAAATAATCTCACAACCAAATCAACCACGTAACCACATTAGCGAGGAGTTAACAGTGGATAAGAAAGAAATGATCAACAAAACGGTTCAGCGCCTTGGTCGAGGCGGCGCTATTGGCGAGCAAGCGGATGGAGCGGCTTTATTGAATATGAACCTTAATAAGTTCTCGAATCATTTGCGCCAAGTGAAGGGTATGAACTTCTTTCAGTTTGATGAGCTTGTTGAGATGACTGTAACCAGTCAGACCCCATACATTGCGCAGTATTTTGCAGAGCGAATCAATCACCTTGTTGTGCCAATGCCAGAAGTGGGCGAACTAGACAGCGTTGATATGTTCGACTGCCACCTACAGCTTAATGCGATAAAGGGCATGCTAGATAAAGCGATTGAAGATGCTAAAGCTGATGGTGTGTTTGATGCCAATGAGCGCAAGAACATCAAAGAGCTAAAGCAGAAATATCAAGCCACTTTCGAAGCCTTCATGTTAAAGCTTGATGCGTTATATGCGGAGGATTTATGAAAACCAACATCTTCTTAATCACGATAGAGCAAATGATCGATATGACTCGTTCATCTTGCAAGGTTGCCGAAAGTCAAAACCAGAAAAGCGTGGAGCTTGAGCGTGATGCTTTGAAAAACATCATTAAGAAATGCGAGCGCGGTTTGGCGGTTTTAGATAGTCAGAAATAAAAATGCCTTTGCGTAGCGGTAACTACCAAAGGCGCGGACTAAACGTACAGAGGTTTTTAATCATGTCCAGAATAGCACAGCGAAAATTAACGTCAAAGCTCTACAACAAATACATTAACAACCGGTTTGAATATTACATGGTGGTGATGGGTAGTCCTGTTCGTATTAGTCGTGCATTTGCAAAGCAAGTATTTGAAGGGGCCGTGTGATGGCAAGTATTGATATTAACAATCCACCTCAGCGTTATGACGTTATTTACGCTGATCCTCCTTGGGCGTTTACGAATGCTAAAACTGGCGGCTCTATGAAATCGGGTGCGGCAGCTCAATACCCAACAATGACGCTAGATGAAATGAAAGCTTTACCAGTCAATGAATTGGCTAGTGACAATGCGCTGTTGGTTATGTGGTGGGTAGGCTCTCAACCTAAAGAGGCTATCGCATTGCTTGAGGCTTGGGGTTTTGAGCTTCGCAATATGAATGGCTTTGTATGGAACAAGCTAACCCAGCTGAACAAGCCGTTTTTTGGTATGGGCTTTTACACTCGTGCCGGTAGTGAGTCTTG
Source organism: Vibrio litoralis DSM 17657 (assembly GCF_000426765.1). GTDB lineage: Bacteria > Pseudomonadota > Gammaproteobacteria > Enterobacterales > Vibrionaceae > Vibrio > Vibrio litoralis. The sequence goes on from NZ_KE384566.1 coordinate 565,848, forward strand.
CATAATTGCGACTAAAGGAAAGTTTAAACCTGTTTGTAAGAGCGTTCGTGCGGTTTTCCATGCTGAGGCTCAAGTTCAATTTGAAGCGAGAGTAGGCCGTCACAGCGAAAAACCTAAACAGGTTCGTGATCTCATTGAAGAGTTAGCCGGTGATGTGCCACGAGTTGAGTTATTTGCACGTAAAACAGCAAGTGGCTGGGATGCGTTTGGGAATGAGGTGTAGGTATGTCTGTAAGAGTAATGAGCTACGTGTGGGATATCCCTTTATTCAAAGGCTCTGACAAGTTGGTGATGCTTTGCCTTGCTGATCATGCCGATGATAAAGGTATTTGCTGGCCGTCTATCGATACCATCGCTCGTAAGTCTGGTGTTTCTCCTACCACAGTAAAAACCACGCTTAAGAAGTTAGAAGCTGGTGGATGGTTATTTAAGAAAAATCAATTCAAGAAAGCTGATACAGGGCGTTTAGTTCGTTCAAATAATCAGTATCAACTTCCTGTGATGTTGTTAAAGAAAAAGGCAGATGAACAGACGGATTTTGAACAGTCGAATTTCGTCCGTTCAAAAGTCGAACATTCGAAATTCGAACAGACGAAACAACCCGAGGGGGTTAGCCAGATCTCGGCGGGGGGTAGGGCGAAATCCGGCTATAAACCACCAATAGATCCACCAATAGAACCACCAAGTAAAGATCTTGTGCCTTGCAAGCAAGAGCACTCGAATAAAAATACAAACATTAACGATTCTGTTGTGGAGGCTTACAACGAAATCTTGGGTAAGCGATTTGTTTTTTGCAAAGCGCTCAATGACAAGCGAAAGCGCGCCATCAAGAAATTCTTGAACGAGCTCTGCGAGCCAACACCCGAAGCTGCTAGGGAGTACTTCAATGCATTCAACGCTGGCGCAGGGGATTTTTATTCAGGGGTGAACGACCGTGGATGGAAGGCAAGTTTTGATTATGTGATCCGGCCTGATGTGATGATTAGGGTTCAGGAGGGCTCGCTTGGGGGCAGTGTTCCTCAAAGCCTATCTGACGCAAACGAAAGCACAGCCTGGATACATGACATGGACATGCAAGGGGGGCCGATATGAAAAACATGATGGATATTTCTAGTTCGCTACTCAAAAAGGGCTCTAACCATCAGTCGCATCAATACCAGCCAGAGGTTCAGTCGGATGAAACAGCGAAGTATGTGAATTATATCTTTCGTGAACTACTGAGTGCGTGCCCTAGTTGGAATCATCGATTTGAGAGAAATGCCGCTGAGCTTAAAGCGCTAAAGCAGTCTTATCTCAAGGGGTTGGTTGAAGCGGGTCTGTCCGATCTTTCAGTTATTCAGGTTGGTATTCGATACGCTAGGCAAAGCGAAAATGATTTTTTCCCGAGCGTGGGTAAGTTTATTTCTTGGTGTCGTTCTGATGATTTACAGAATGTGTTTGATGCATTCATGGCGGGGACTAAAGCCAAGAGTCAATTTGAAAGACTGGTTTTTACCGATGCCGTTCATGCCAATGTTAAAAGCAAGCCTGTGGAAGCCGCAGAAAGATCCTTCAAACGTATTTTTGATAAGTGGGTGAAGCGTTTTTCTGCTGGCGACATTCCCCAAGAAGTACCCGCTCTGCCTTCGCGTTCGGTTGTTATGCCTACGGATATCGCAAGGGAACGAGCAGGAAAGCCAGATCCCAATCAGTTTCGTAAAGGCTCTGTGTTTGCTCGCATTGCCCAACTAGGTCAGGGAGGTTGATATGTGCGGAAGAACGCAGGGGCGCAAAAAGGACGCCAAAGCGGAAGGGAAAATTATTCGTAGAGAAAAAGATCGCAAGTTTATCGAGCAGATGAATGATCTTTGTGAGTTGGTTGGGGTTTTATCAGGAGATGATAAGGGGAGTGGTCGCCATGCTTGAGTTAACAACAAACACCGAAATGACAATGAGTAGCCGCGAGATTGCAGAGTTAACCTGTAAAGAGCACAAGAACGTTACTCGTGACCTCAGAGTTATGTTTGATGAGTTGAATTTAGATGCGCTCAAATTTGAGCATATCTATTTTGACTCGATGAACCGTAAGCAAATCGAGTTTAAATTAAACCGAGACTTAACAGAGTGCTTATTGTTGGGTTATAGCGCCATGGCACGCTTGAAGGTGATCAAACGTTGGCATGAGTTAGAAGACAAAGTAAATCAGCCTGACTGGTTAAAGAACCTTTCCCCACAAGCATTGACTGTTATTGAGGATCTAAACAATCAAGTAGAAGTGGCCAACAAGGAGGTTGATCGCCTGCAAGGTGTTTGCAATACGATCACCGCTCAATTCACTCCTGGTGTTAGCGCTCCTGCTTTTTGTACCCAGTTTAATGGCGTGAACATGAACCAAGTGAGTGCTGTTCTATGTAAAAAGGGCGTATTCATTAAAGAGAAGCGTGGCTACCGTGTTTCTTCTCATTACCGTGATGTGTATTTCAAGCAAGAAATCGTTAATTGCCCTGATAAGAAACAGTCATTCAAACCGGTTCTTACGCTTAAGGGTGCTAAGTGGATGTATAAGCTTTACCTAGCTCATGAGTTGCCAATGAAAAGGGATTGGGATGGTAAATTTGATCACGTTGTATTTGAGGATAAGGCGGCATGAATATATTTGATCGTGTACCCAAAAAGAAGATTTACGTAGCTGGGCCAATGACTGGTTTGCCGGAATTCAATAAGCCTGCATTTATCAGTAAAGCGAGTGAGCTAGAACAAGAGGGTTATATTGTTTTAAACCCTGCCGTGCTGCCTGATGGTATGGGCTGGGAAGAGTATATGTATATCTGCATTCCTATGTTATCGGTTGCTGATGAGGTTTATATGCTGAAAGGCTGGACGGATTCTAAAGGCGCGGTGATTGAGCATCAAGAAGCGTTGTCGCAAGGGAAGTCGGTGATCTACGAATGCTAGTGCTTAAGCCATTCTTTCAGTCTGATCTGGGTTTGGTGATGTTCAAGCCCGGTAAATCTTTGCTTGATGAACTCACTCGTATGAGTGCGGGTAATAGGTTGTTAGTGGCTCCATTGCCTAAAGAGTTGGTAAACACGCCAAGCGGTAAGATCAACTATCCGGTAATCCCAGATAGTTCAAGCAAATCGCTGGTGGATGATGAACGCTTACTCGAGTTCTTTTTGCATGCCGAAGTGCAAAAGCGATTAGGGAGTTTCTACCATTGGCTTGAGCGTGTTCCTCATTGCCAGTTATCGGACGGTGAGTTTTGCGATAAGAACCTAACGTTTTTAGATTGTAAGCATGGTGCCGTTCGTCTGTGTTGGCATCATGATAACCAAGAGAGAGTAAAGTTAAGTGAGAAAACCAGAGTGACAGCAAAGAGTAATGTTTTAGTTTGGGGAGTGGGCGCGGTGGCTCGTAGCCTTAGTTTGGGTTCAAACCACTGCTTAACGCTTCCTGAATTGTGCTGGTGGGCGGTGCAAAATAATTTGTATGAATACCTGCCTCAGTCGATTGTTGATCAAATGTTTGGAGTAAAGCCTAAAGCTAGAGTTGAGGTTTTAACTCATCGCCGCGAGGGTGGTCCTGATGTTTTTGATTCAAAAGAAACGCTTCGCGAATACGTTAAGCCGGTTAAACAGTTGGCTGTTGATGATAGCCCTGCAGCTATGCACATGAAAAGACCAAAACAATTAACCTGGCGCAGTGAGAAGTACCTAAAGTTTGTTCGATCTTTACCGTGTTGTGCGACTGGGCGAGTTGGTAGTGATTCTGATCCTGTTGTTGCTCATCATTTAATAGGCCACGGTGAAGGCAAGATGGGCGGTAAAGCACATGATTTCTTTGTTATGCCCATGCTTGCGAGCGTTCATCAAGAGTTTCATCACGACCCGAAAGCTTGGGAGGCTAAGCACGGATCTCAGTTGTTCTTTGTGAAGCAGACCCTTAAGAAAGCGTTGGATGTTGGGGCTATTACTTGACTGTTATTTTGCTTGTTGCACTTTTCGCCATTTTTTTGCCTTCCAATTTCCGCCTTGCTACGGTTCGTAGTGACCAATCGTGGTTGATTTGTCTTTAATAATCTGCGTGGGGTGTTTATGCGTTTATCTGTCCGGGATGCGTTAGCGCTGACTGCCAAGAAAGGCGGAAAACGTAAACGTGATACTGTCACAAGTAAAGCTAAGCCCTCACGCAGCGCATTAGAGGTTGAGATGATTAACCATATACGCGCATTAAAGCTACCGATGCCAGTTGAAGAGTTTCGTTTTCACCCTGAGAGAAAGTGGCGGTTTGATTTTGCATATCCAAATCACAAGGTCGCCATTGAAGTAGAGGGTGGCACTTGGAGCGGAGGTCGCCATACTCGCGGCAGTGGCTATGAAAAGGATTGCGAGAAATACAATGCGGCAAGCCTGTTGGGTTGGTCGGTCTATCGCTTCACTTCGACAATGATTAAGCGCGGTGAGGCTATTAATACTATTGAAAAATCTTTGAAAGAGGTGGGCCATGTCTAAAGCTATCGAACTATTATCTATGTTGCATTCCGCCAAGTCATTCCGATGGGAGACGGCTCGTGGGCGATCTAACCTTGGTGTTGAAGAGCTTAACGGTGCCGTTGCGTTGGCTGAGAAAGATAGCGTGCTTGGTTCTCACTTGATTCGAGCTAAGTATCTGGATGATCATACAGCCTTAACCAAGGCTTATAATATGCTTTCCTATCAGGCCGCGGCGCATTTGAGTGAACTGGAAATTAGACCAATCACTGAGATAGTGATGTGCATCATCATGGTTAAACCCTTGCCTTCTCAATATCGAACTATTTCCTCTGCATGGAAGCGTCATAGTTCTCGCGGAAACCGCTCAAAGAAAACCATTCAAAAATTTAATCAAGCATTGAATTCATTAAGCGCCGCTTTAATCAAGAAAGAATCGGCGGCAGATATTAGCCGAGTCGAGTCTCAAATTGAAATGACAGAACAAAGGCTGAATGCAGAGCGTCAAGATCTTGAGCGTTATGCTGATGCTCAAGCTAAAAGCACAATCGCTTGCCCTCGTTGCCGTGGTGTTGGTGAGGTTAATTCTAACGAGTGCAAAACATGCTCTGGCAAGGGTGTGTTTATTGCTGATGAGAAAGATATTCGCAAAGCAGTCATTGGCGCAGGGCTTAAGGGTGATGCATTTTACTCGCATTACCTGCCTGCCATCGAAGCGCTGCTAACTACTGCGTGTCAGTCTGAAAATGACGCTGTTGATGCGATTAATAAACGTGTTGAGCGTGAAAAGAGCCACGCGATAGGAGATCTGGCATGAGTGAAAAAATGAAAGAATTTCAATGTAATAAGAAAGTGCTGGCTCGCCCTATGAGTCGCCAAGAGTACACCGATTACCGTGGGTGGGAATTACCATCCGATGAAGATGGAAGCGATGAAGGCTATCTGGTTGAGTATGTTGGCTCGCCAGGTCGCAATCATCCAGATCACATGGGCTATATCTCATGGTCGCCTAAAAGTGTATTTGACGCCGGATACCATGATGTTAGCGATTATCAGAGCCGACTTGCTTTAGAAGAAAAAGAGTTAAGTGAAAAGCTAGTAAGCTTACAAAAGGCTATTGAAACGGACGCGATTCCAGAGAGCGCGCTGCCTTTGTTACGTAGTCAGTTTGCTGCAATGGCGAGTTATCAAGAAGCGCTCTTAAAAAGAATGGCTCCTGAATTTACACCTATCAAACGAACTATTAGCCTTGAAAAAATTCCATTTGAGCGCATTAAAGGTATCTTTGATTCACTTGAGTATCGATTCACTAGGACGCCTGGTACTAATGAAACAGTTTGTTCTGCGGTGCTGAATGGTAAGTTTGTGATCGCCTCTGGTGCTTCTGGCTGCTTGAAAGATGAAGACTTCAACCAAGAGCTTGGAAAAAATATGCGCGCGAACGTGCGGAAGCGGATGCCATGAATGCAATATGGAAGATGGAAGGTTATGCGCACCACATGCGATATATTGCGTGACGACCCTTGTTAAATATTAGTGGTTTATTTGCCTGTTATCTAATAGTGGGGTAAATTTAACCAAAGATGGAAAGCTGACTTTAACGAGTCGGCTTTTTTTGTTTTTGCGCTCTGGGTTTTGTTGTGGGGTTTTATGCTAACTGTTGTGATGATTTGGTTAGAGGTTGTATTTCGTAGGTTGAGTGAATGGAAGGGCAGGTTGATTGCGTATATCGGTGGAGGCGGAATAAGTATTGTTAGCTCCACATCATCGGTAAAAGCTCAGGTCGCAGCGGAGCATTTACCTAGCGCTCAGGCTACGTTAACCACAGCTAATGTTATTTCTATTGTTGGGCTTATATTTGTCGGCTTTAGGTTGGCGTTTGATGTTTATGTTTATATCAACTCAAAGCGCAAAGAAAGTGAACAAAACCGAACAGAACAACGCGAATCCTGACCGATTTTAGCGCAATACTGATCTTTGGGTGATCGGTTGGAGCGGAAAAACCTTTTAAGTTAGTAGGTTACAAGAAATGGATCATGTTCTTTTTTGATCTGTTTTTGGGGGGGGTTAATTTGCCACCCGATTGTACGGCTCACCGTTTTGGTGGGCCTTTTTTATATCTGTAGTTTGGTGGGTTGGCTTGCCGATGCTCACCACATTAAGTTAAGGAAAGTGTTATGACTCAATATTATTTGGGAAGTCGTAGCTTGGGGCGGTTGCATAAACTGCATCCATCAATGGCTGCTTGCGTTGCGCTGGCCATTACTTTTACTGAGATTGATTTCAGTGTGAGTGAAACGGTTCGAAGTAAAGAACGTCAACATGAATTGTTTTATGGAACACCGAAGAAGACGTGGACATTGGATAGTAAGCATCTAATTCAAGATGATGGTTTTTCTCATGCAGTCGATTTGATTCCCCTTCTTGGTGGACAAGCAGCTTGGGATAAGTGCCAGGTTGTTTCTGATGCAATGTTCAAAGCTGCCGGTATTCTTGGGATTAAGATTCGATGGGGCGGCGACTGGAATCAGAATGGCTCAAGCAAAGATGAGCATCAGCGTGGTTCGTATGACGGGCCTCACTTTGAATTACTTCAGGCATAGGGTTGTGAGTGTGGAGCTTGAAAGCGTCGAAAGGAAGGTTATAGCTGCCGCCTGTAAGTATGGGGAAACCATTATTGTTGGGGTTAGGCATTATGACGGAGTAATGCATGGGCAATTAAAGCAAATGCCGCAGCGTGGCCTCGAACTGGTTGAGTCTCGTGGTGATGTGGTGCAAGGGTTTATTGATAATAAAGGAAACTTTTTAGATAGGGTTGAGGCGTTAGCTCTAGTTAAAGAGTCTGGACAGCCATTTTACCCAAACAGAAATGGCGGGGATGGAAGTGAACTTTATAGCGAAGGAGTTTGGTAATGGGGTTATTAGCAAAAATATTTGGCAGTGATAGTGTGATAGATAATTCAATGAAAGCCATTGATAAGGTTTTTTATACCGATGAAGAAAAAGCAGAGAACAAGGCCAATCTTTTGAAATTGTACGAACCGTTTAAGCTTGCTCAGCGCTTGCTCGCTCTAACATTTGCCATCCCATTTGTGTCGGTCTTTTCAATATGCGCAATCGGCTACATGCTGGGTGTTCCGAAAGAAACGGCGGAGACAATTATTCAATGGAATGTTGATACGCTTGGTGAGCCAGTGTTCTGGATCATGGTTTTCTATTTTGCAGGTGGAGCAACTGAAGGCTTTATCGGCAAGATGAAAGCAAAGAAGTAATCTGCCCAACATTAATTGCTAAGAAGTATTATGGCTAGGCATAACTGGGCAAAGCTACGTGAAGAGTTTGAACAGCAAGAGTTATCACTTAAAGAGTGGTGTAAGACTAAGCGTTTAAATCACAACACAGCTAGAAAACATATTAAGTCTGACAGTGGTACTAGTGCGGCTGCAAGAATGGCAAAGGTTTCTGGCAAAGAGTTTGAGCCACCTAAGCCACCAAGTCAAAACACTAGCCCAGTTGAGCGTATTAATGGTGTCACCACTCCGTTCGTGGCAGGGAACAACTTTTTAACTAAGCATGGAGGCTACAAGAAGTACCTTGATCCTGAGTTCGTTGATGTTACTAGTGATATACCAGCAGACTCACTAGCAGATGAGATTGCTGTTTTAAGAGCTAGGTTTGCCAGTCAGTTGAATTCGGTGATTGAAATTGAAGAAACCATTAAAGATTTAATGAGCGCAGAGGAAAAGAACCCAGAGCTTATTAGTATGTATCTCAATCATAAGGCTGGCGCTGAAGAAGCAATACTTCGAACAGGCATGACACTAAATGCAATGGTGAATACGATAGAGAAGCAGAAATCAGCTTCACTACTTGATCAGATCAAAGCGCTTAAACTGCAGACTTCTAGTGATAAGGACAAGGTTCAGACCGAAGTGATGAGAAAGAACTTGAAGAATGACGGTAAAGGCAAGGTGAGTTATGAAATTAATTGGTAATTGGTTTAAGTACCTCATGCCGCCTACGGGCGGTTTTTTTGTGCCTGTTGTTTATGGTTTGGTTGTTTCGTTAGTTGTGACTTGGATTCTTGCCGTGTTTGGCGAGCCAAGAAGTGTGTGGGTTATGTCTTTATTTGGTTGGACGTATTAACAATGCATATCAAATATGACGCATCACCAACATTCAAAGCTAAGGTTCATAAGATTCGTCCATTAGTTACTGCTATTCGTGGCCCGATCGGTAGTGGTAAATCTGTTGGGTGCGTTATGCACATGATGAAAGTGAGCTTTGAGCAAGAGCCTAATAGTGAGGGGATTCGTAAGTCTCGATGGGTATGTATTCGTAACACTTATCCAGAGCTTAAAGGCACGGTGATTAAAACCTTTCAAGACTGGATTCCTCATTCTGTTTGCCCAATTGTTTTTGATAGTCCGATCACTGGCACGATGAGAATGGAGCATCCTGATGGTGAAACACAGATTGAAGCTGAGTTCTTCTTTCTTTCACTCGATAAGCCGAAAGACATTTCAAAACTCATGTCGCTTGAGTGTACTGGGGTATGGATTAACGAGGCGCAGTTCTTACCTAAATCAATTGTGCTTGAAGCATTATCTCGTGCCGGACGTTACCCAAGTATGCGTGATGGTGGACCAACGTGGTACGGCATGATCATGGACACTAACTCTCCAGATGATGATCATTGGTGGTATCAATTAGAAAAAGGGGTGGATGAGGAAACAGGTGAATCACTCTGCCCTGATGGATGGGAATTTGTCGAGCAGCCTAGTGGGATTACTGAGATAACCAATATTCCTTACGACGCATTGAGTGATGCAATGAAAGCCATGGTTGATAATGGATTAGTAGTGGATTACCTAGGTAAGCGTTTTGTGGCAAACCCAGACGCTGAGAACGTAAGTAACCATAAGAAAGGCTTTTGGTATTGGCTTGAAAAAATACCTGGTCAATCCCTTAACTGGATCCGTTCTCGAATGTGCAATGTCTTTGCAACGGTTGCTGATGGTAAGCCAGTGTTTGGTGATTCGTTCAACCGTGACTTCCATGTTAGCGAACAAAAGCTTTTACCCGTGAAAGGTTGGACAACCTATGTTGGTGTCGATTTTGGTCTAACACCTGCGGCAACTATTGGGCAGATTTCACCAATGGGGCAAGTTCGAGTCGTGGATGAGCTGGTTTCTGAATCGATGGGCATGGAACGATTCATCGATGAACAACTCGCTCCGTTGATTGCTGCCAAGTATCGAGGATGTGACGTTCAATACTTTGGTGATCCGGCTGGCGTGGCTCGTGCGCAAAGTAACGAAACCACTTGCTTTCAGATCATGGAAGAGAAAGGACTCGATGCTCAACCGGCTCATTCCAACAATATTACCGCAAGGCTTGAATCCGTTCGTTATTTCTTGCGCCGCTTAATTGGTCGTGGTCAACCTGCAATTACGATAAGTCCTCATTGTCGTCAGTTAATCAAAGGTATGGAAACTGGGTACCAATACAAGCGCGTCAACGTATCAGGCCAAGAGAAATACACTGACAAACCAGATAAGAATATGTACTCCCACTTAAACGATGCCTTTCAGTATTTTTGTTTGGCATGCATGCCAGAAAACAACCGTGAACAACTTATCGATGAGTCCAGTTCTCGCGTCATTTTGAATTCAACTACAGGTTATTAATATGCAAACGAAGAATGAAGAAACACTTCCTACTGAAAGTGGGCATAGTGATGCGTTGCTGTCTGCAATAGAAAACTATGGTCAGACGCTTTTGGGTACATTGCGAACCCAGATGGACCAACGCAGGCCAATTGAAGAGCGATGGGTTACGGATATGCGCAACTACATGAGCAAATATAAGGCTGATGTGTACGCCAAGGCCAAAGAGAATCACCAGTCTTCTGTTTATGTTGGATATACCCGAAGCAAGACGGATGCTTGGGTGGCTCAAATGACCGATATGCTTTTCCCTGCTGATGATAAGAACTACGGCATTCAACCGACGCCAATCCCTGATCTCGAAAAGGTTGTTAACTCTGATCCCGGAATGGAGACAGATGAAGCGGTGCAAGCCAAGAGAATTATGGATGAAGCGGTGCAGCGTGCTAGGGCAATGGAATCACAAATTGATGATCAACTATTGGAGTGTGATTACTCGGGTGAGGCACGATGGATGCTGCATTACGCTGGCGTATTAGGTACAGGTATTATTCGTGGCCCTGTTGTTGAAGTTTCCATATCGTCCAAGTGGGAGGAGCAAGAAGGTATTGGTTGGGCGGCAACGCAAGTTAAAAAGATGGTTCCAGCTGCACGCTGTGTTATGCCGTGGGATTTCGTTCCAGACATGTCGGCAACTTGTTTGGATGATAGTGAGTACACGTTTGAGCGTGCTTATGTGACCAAGAAAGACCTGATTGGCATGTTGCGTGATGAAACCAAAGAACGTGAAAATATTAAAAAGCTTATTAGGCGAGAGCCTACGGCAACCCATGCTCAGCAATCAGATGTGATGGGATATGTAAACCAGTTGCGCACAATGACTGGCTTACAACCAACGTATAAAGAAAAGCGTTATGAGTTATGGACGTATCATGGTCCCGTTCCTATCGATGTGCTTTATGAAGCAGGCGTTGTGGACGAAAACGACGATAACTACGGAATGGAGGTTGAAGGTGTGATCGTCATGGCAGGTGATGGTACTGTGATTAGTGTTAACCTAAATCCATTCGATACCCAAGACCTGCCATATTCTATTTATACCTGTGAGCCTGACGTGTCTTGCTTATTTGGTTACGGTATTCCTTATCTTTGCCGCGACGCTCAAGACATCCTAAATATGTCATGGCGCGGTATGATTGATAATGGCGTGACAACGATTGGTGATCAGATTGTTGTGAATAAATCTGTGTTGCAGCCGGCTGATGGTAGTTGGGACTTTGCACCTAACAAGGTTTGGAAGACGCTTGATAAATCGAGCGCAACAGCAAACTTTGAGGCTAATAAAGCTTTCGGTGTATTTAGTTTTCAGTCTAGACAAACTGAGTTCAGTAATATGATTGGCATGGCAAAAGCTTTCATGGATGAAGAGTCGGGCTTGCCGATGATCAGTCAAGGAGAGCAAGGGCAAGTTACGCCAACACTGGGCGGCATGTCTATGCTGATGAATGCGGCTAATGCGGTGCGTCGTCGCCAGGTAAAAGAATTCGATGATGACATTACTAAGCCACTTATTCAGCGATTCTATGCGTGGAACATGCAGTTTAATGACAGTAGTGAAATTAAAGGTGACATGAATATTGTCGCTCGGGGCACTAGCGCCTTGCTTGTCAAGGAAATGCAGACAGCCCAAATCATAGAAATGATGGACCGCTTTAGCGCTCATCCGCATTTAGCGCCTGCTTTTGATTGGTACAACGGGCTTGAAAGCTTGGTTAAATCTATGAGCCTTGGCGTTCAAACCATGCTTAAGCCTAAGTCGGAATACGATCAGATCATTCAGCAGCAACAAGAGCAAGCGCAGCAACAGCCTCAAGACCCGTCTGTCATGAAAGCACAAATGGACATGCAACTGCAGCAAATGAAGTTTGAGCATGAAAAGCAGATGGAGCAATTCAAGGCGAATAACGATATGCAACTTGAGCAAGTGAAGGCACAAGTAAATATGAGCTCTCAACAGCTGAAGAACAAAGAGTTGATGATGCGCTTTGAAGCTGAGCAGGTGAAGTTGCAACAGCAAGCAGAATTGAAACTCTACGAACTGGCGCAGAAAGATAAATGGAACACAGAAAAGCTTGTCACTGAAATCAAGAAGCTCAGATCTCAGCAACGATTAGACGCAGAGAAGTTTGCAGCAGAAATGAAGATGAAGACCCAGCCAATGCCGTATGCAGAGAATAACTTCGGTATGGATTGATATAGTGAAGAGTTTTCACTTCTAACATTTGCACTTATCCCAATAGTGGGGTAAATTTTATACAAGATGGAAAGCTGACTTTATGAGTCGGCTTTTTTGCTTTCTGGCCCTGCGCATTTTTGCCTTCTGGTGAGGGTGCTCGGGGCTTTTTAGTTTAAGGAATAATCTATGCGTCAGTCAGGGCCATATCAAACTACATTAGCTTCATGCATTGATTATGCTATGTATCAGCAGTTTGGTATTTTCATTAATCCATTTAGCGAGTGTTCTGATATTCGAGATCAAATTGGACGCCGTTATCAATTGGCAAAGATGGCGGTCGCTCTGAAGTTTAAAGGTACTCACCAATTAGAGCAGCAGATATGTCATTAAAACTCGATGTGCAAGCTAAGGTTGTGCTGAAAAAGTACTTAACGGAAGAAGTTGAGACCCAGAAAGAAATCCTTTGTGGTGACATAGATGCCAAGCAAACAGATAAAATTCGCGGAAAGATTGAAGCATTAAAAGATTTGCTTTCCGAGATCCAAGATTAACCCCATTCAAAGGGAAATTAACCAGCCTCAACGCATTATGTGTTGGGGCTTTTTTATTGCCGTTACTTTCTATTGAAGGTAACCGCACTAACTCATTGCCGCGAGAGCCGCAGGAGATGTCTTTATGACAGATGAAACAGAACGCCAAGAGATTGATGAAGGTGCCGCTTTTAAAGCCGCCGCTTCTGAGGTTGAAGGCGAATTAACTGGTGGAAGTGATAACTCCGAAGCTGGGCCTCACAAAGAGGAAGTGAATCAACAAGAGGACAGTGCTGATCACACTGACTCGCCATCTTGGATGAATTCAATTCCTGATGACGCTCGTAAAGAGTTTGAACAGCTCCAATCAGAAAATCAGCGTTTGAATCACAAGGTCGCATCACAAACAGGCCGAGTGAAAGCAGCTGAAGCGCGATGGAAGAAAGCACAGCAACAACTTGAAGAGTCACGTTCCGCAGCCGAACAGGGTGCCGATATTGATGATTTGATTGACGCTGACTTTGCAGAAGATTACCCAGAGCTAGCTGAAACAATGAAGAACAGCTTTGCTCGATCACTGGGCAATGTTTCGCAACGCATGAAATCCATCACTGATCCGCTAAGTACTGTAATTAACGGTGAACTTGAATCTATCTCAACCGCTCAAGCAGAAGAAAACCAAAGTGCTGTGTTGGAAGCATTTCCTGACGCAGCCAAGATGGTGAATGACCCTGCGTATGATCGCTGGCTTGCATTGCAACCGGCAGGACTACAAAAGCTAGCCTCTGAGAGTACCGATCCACAAGACGCCATTTACATTCTTAGCCAATTCCAATCTCAGCACCCTGGTAAAGCAGCAGCGGTGCGTCGTTCTAATCAATTGAGTGCAATGGGTGCGCTTCCGTCCGGTCGTGGTGGCAGTCGAAATACCGAGTTCTCAGCAGATGATGAAGATGCGCTATTTAAGCAAGCAGCCAGAGAGCTAGATGGTTAATTCGTTTTTATAGGAAACCTCAATTATGGCTACTACTACTTATGGTGACGTGTCACCTCGTGTTGGCATTTATGCCAAAGCTCAGTTTTTAAAACACGCTGAGCCAATCCTTGTTCTTACCAAGCTTGGTCAAACTGAGCCTGTACCCAAAAATAAAGGCCAGAACATTAAGTTCCGTCGTGCGGTTCCGTTTGCACCGGCGACTACACCACTAACAGAAGGCGTTCGCCCTGAATCCCAAAAGATTGTGTTTGAAGATGTGGAAACCAACCTTCAACAATTTGGTGCGTGGTCTGAGATTACCGATGTAATTCAAGACACTCACGAAGATCCAGTACTTCAAAAAGGTATGATGCTTTCTGGTGAGCAAGCGGGTGAAACCGCAGAGATCTTATTGTGGGGTGTTCTACAAGGTGGTACATCGGTAGTTTACGCAAATGGTACTGCGCGTGATGAAGTAAACACCAAGTTAGGCCTACCTAAGTTACGCCAGGCTGTGCGAACTCTTTCAACTAACCGTGCCAAGAAGAAAACTAGCATTGTTAAATCTAGCGTTGAATACGGCACTCAATCGATCGAAGCGGCATACATTGCGGTTTGTCATACTGATTTAGAGCCTGATATTCGTGATTTGGCTGGCTTTACCTCAGTTGCGGATTATGGTTCTCGTAAGCCTATCGTTGCTGAAGAATTTGGTTCGGTAGAGAACGTGCGTTTCATTACTACCCCATTGCTTGAACCCATTGCCGATGCAGGTGGCGCCGCGACAGGTGTGATGTCTACCACTGGTACAAGTGCCGATGTGTATCCAATCATCGTATTTGGTTCCGATGCGTATGCGAACTGCCCTCTGAAAGGTAAAGATTCAGCGGATATTTTAGTGCGCAATCCTGGCAAGCCAGAAAAAGGTGACGAACTTGGTCAAACCGGTTCAGTTGGCTGGAAAATGTGGTTTGCTGGAATCCGCTTGAACGAAGCATGGATGATTCGCATTGAAGCTGCAGCAAGTGATTTATTGTAATTAATCAGTTGAAGCCTAAGCAACACAGATAAAACCCGACAATTAAGTCGGGTTTTTTGTTTGTACATATTAAGCATGACAACGTATGGAGAAATCCCATGTCACAATATCCAATTGTAAATCTAGATGCGCAGGTTAAAGCGTCCCTTATTAAGCACCTTAAAGATCACTGCGGTGTCGAAATGTCCGATTCAGACTCTAAAGCTGAATTGATTGAAGCTATTATCACATTTGAAGAAAACAACGGTATTGAGCGCCCTATTGATCTTATGCCTGAAGCAATGAAGCCATCAGCAATCGTTGGCGCAACGGCAACATTAAATCCCGCCTCACCGAAAAACATCCCCATTGCTAAACATGAACGTAAAGTCGTCATTATTACTGTCAATGGCGATGCAAAAGGTCGTACGCAGGAATTCTTTGGTTTAAATGAATGGCGCGCCACCATTAAGTTTGGTGAACAAGTTGATTTACCGGTTCCGGTGATCAAGATGATTCAGCAAGCCAAAGAAAAACGTTACACGCAAGAGAAAGATGGCTCGTTAAAGCAAATCTCTTTCCCTAGCTATAATATTGAATTTGTTGGCGTGGTGTAATCCATGACCTTTTTGGAGTTATGTCAACGCCTACACCGTGAAATGCGCGACAGTGGTGTCGGCATGACTTCGGTCGAAAAACAAACAGGCAAATATCAAGAGGTAGTGGATAGCGTTCGTGAAGCATGGATGGATATTCAAACACAGCGCACTTGGGATGCAGAGTTTTGGGGTGTTAAAGATGTCGAGACTGGCGAACTTTATACTCAAGACAACCCACAAATATTAAAAACCTCCCTTGAAATGCCATTCGTGCCAGAACAATTCCAATTGATCATCGTATGGAAGGCGATGATGGGGGACTCGGTTCGTTTGAATGCACCAGAACTTCGAGCTAAAGCTCAGGAGAAGTACGAAGAGCAGCTATTAAAGTTGTGTAATCGATATTTCGGGCAAGAGCTAGGAGTGCCTAAGAAAATCGATCCAGATGTGGAATGGTGGTGGTAATGGCCAATCCAATCAAAACACAATATGTTGCCTTGAATGGAACCATTGATCTCGTCACACCTCCTATTGCTAAAGAACCTGGTAATGCGATTATTGCTGATAATATGCAACCGTTATGGGGCGGTGGCTTTGGTCGTATTGAAGGGTTAGAGCCTATAGACTTTGGGCCATTAGCTCATGAATTCATTTACTTTCGCATTGAGATTGCCGATCCATTAGATACGTCTTGGGTTGGTGGTACCGTAAATGTGAATGGTGAAGTAGGCACCATACTGGCTGTAGATCTTGAAGAAAATGCACTCAGAGTTGCTGCGGTAAACCTTGAAATAACAGAAACCGACACGCCCATCACAATCACCAGTGGAGGGAGTGTAACGGAATCTACTGTGATTTTATTATTTCCTTATGGGTTTGGCAGTACTGCAGATGAGCAAGCACAATACCTTGCGGATGCTCATTCAGTTGCAATGCAAATGGTCACCCCACCAAATGGGGATGGCCAATTGCGCGGTGTGGCTGAGATTAATGGACAGATAATTGGTTTTCGTGATTCTGGTGAGGTTTGCGAGGTCAGCGTAGCAACTACCGATCATGCATGGCAAACCGTTCAAGACACCTTCATTGTTGAATTATCGGACGTGATAAGCCCGGATCTATTTATTGATGGTGGAACGCTAATCATAGATTCAATTAGCCACATCATTTTAGCTAGTGCTTTTTCAGCAAATGGACAAACTGGTCGAGTTATTTTAGATACAGATGTTATCGCTGAAGTTGGTAGTGATGTGTTAATTGATTCTGCTGTTGTGGCTAAAACGGCAACGGTCGGGATTAAAACCGAATTAACGGCTGGATTGAACTGGACTTTTATTTATCACAATTTCTATGCAAGTAGTTCAACTCGCTATGCTTACGGTACTAATGGGAAAGAAGTGGTTGAGGTTCGTCCTGATGGCGTAGTCATCCCTATTGTTGTGAATGATGATCGAGACATTACGGATATTGAAGTCCATAAAAATCATTTATTTTTGTCATTTGTCGGAGGTCAATTTGGTCATAGCGTTGTAGGTGAACCGTTAAACTGGGAAATTTTGTTAGGTGCAGAACAGTTTGGTACCGGCGATGAAATCACTTGTTTGCAATCTTTGGTGGGTGATTACATGCTCATTGGTTGTGCTAACAATATTCAGTTACTAGCAGGCAGTACTCGTGATGATTGGACTAAAGTGCCTTTATCCAACGTAGGTGTAACTGCTGGTACTATGACATCCACTTTTGTACCAGTTGCCCACTCTAAAAACGGTTTCATTAACGTTAATCAAACTCAAGCCTATGGCGATTTCGTTACTTCAGAACTCAGCGCAAACCAATTACTTGGTGATGCGGCCTTTCAATTCGCGCTTACCGATTTCTTTGCACATTCCGTACATGATGAAAATAACCAGATCCGTTTTTATCAAAGGAATGAGAATAAAAAGCACGTCGTTATTCAGCTATTAAGTGATGGTTCAACGCGTGCAACCTTCTTTAAATACCACAAGCCAGTAAAAGGTGTGTGGAATACCGACAACAACACTTACTTAGCATTTGATGATGGCCGAATTTATTCCCTAAACGATGTGGTGTGCTCTTTTGCAGGTGAACCTATCGAGTGGAGTTTGCGCTTGGCATATACCCATTGTGGATCGCCCACCACAATAAAGAGCTGGAATGATGTTGAATTACAGTTGGGATCTAACGGTTCATTAAAGCTTCGCCATCAACACACTATTGATTACTCCAGTGAGTATATTCCCCAGTCTCGTTCTAGTGTAGGCATTGCATCTGGTGGCGGTGGCCGATGGAATGAATCAGCATGGAATGAGTTTTATTGGTCAAGTCCTGATTATGTTACGCCTGCTATCTACTTAGATGGTCATGGTAAAAACGTTTCTTTATTTCTATCGGGTATCAGTACTTATGAAAAGAACTTCGACATAAGTGGTTATACCTTATCTTACATTCCTCGGAGGCATTACCGTGTCTAATGATTATTTTGAACGTACTAACGAATTCTCACCTCATACTGTTGCAAGGGGACAAGAAGTTTCTGGGGAGTTTGACGCAGTACAAACGGCATTTGAAAAGTTACCAACGCCAAGGCTTGATGGCGAATCAAAAGGCTTTACTTCACCGTTTACGATTTTAACGCCTACCGAGGACCAACATCCAGCCACGAACTTGCAACTAAAAGTAGAAAAAGGTCGTAACAACGAGCAAGATGCCCGATTAGATAATTTGGAAAACTTTGTTGGTGGTGTAGGGGATTTTTCCGAACGTTATGCAACTCTTCGCTATCTAGCCACTGAAGGACAAACCACTATTATTGTGCCTGCGCAGTTTGAGTCTATTGCATATATTCACAAAAACGGATTGCGTAAGTATCAAACGGTTGATTTTACTTATGACCGTGACACAAGAATAATCACATTTACAGATGCCTTGGTTGAAGATGATGAGATCTTGGTGGATGTGGGTTTAGTACCAGATGCATTACTTTTAGACTTGCTCGCTCTGCAACAAAATGTCGCTGAAAATACACAGATAACATTAACCGCACGTCAAGATGTTGAACAGCGTCAACAAGATATCATTGAACGTCAAAATGATGTCACACAAAAGCAACAACAAGTTAGCCAAGATACGCAAACCACGGTTGATGCAAAAAATGTAACACTAGAAGCAAAACAAGAAACTGTGGAAGCGCGTGATGAAACTAAGCTTATTGCGGAGACATTCGCTTCAGCCAGTCGTTGGGATACGTCTTTAGGTTTATGGGCAGTAGGGAAAGAAGTCAGCTCAGTTAACCAGTTACTTGAATTTGACGATTGCATGTATGCGGCATCATCAAGCAATACATTTCCACTTGTGATTGATGGTGCTACGCCAACCGATGATTCGCACGAATGGTTTTTGAAATTTGATGATTCAGATCTCCACCATGTGGCTATTGCGAATAATGTTGGTTACGCAGAAGTTTCCTATCTACAGACTGGCACTTTGTCAGGAGTAAGTTACTTTTTTGATGTAAACACTCAAAACACTTACTTTGCGAAAATTCCTGTAACTGGAGATGTAACAAATATTGTCGAAGTTACAGATAATGATGCAACCATTACGGTAGATGGGAATGACATAAATCTAGAGAGAGTAATTGAATTCCGATATGTGTCAGGCGGGTATGTTTACTGGGACACCCCTGAAATGGACAACATGAGGACTGACTTACCTGACCCGATCTTTAATGGGTTTAACTACGACCCGATGCTTGCTTACTCAGAATTATGGGACTCATTACTAGAGAAAGAGCCAGACTGGATCACTAAGACATCTCTAGGTAATGACGAGTCTGATACCTTTCCTATCTATCTATACGACTTTAAACCGAAGCAGTATGATAAGACAATCATTATATCTTGTAATATTCACGGCAGTGAACGGTTAAGCCAGTATGCCACTTGGTTCTTCTTCCGTCACATGCTAGAAAATTGGAAGGAATCAGCACAGTTTACTTACGCAAAAAATGCGGTAAGGTGGTTAGTTGTACCTAACCTCAATCCCTATGGGTACAGCACAAATTCTCGTGGTAATGTCAACACTGTAAACCTTAACCGTAATGCCGACTACCATTGGGATGATTACTATCAAGCAGGTGTGGGACATGCTGACTATAAAGGTGACGCTGTATGGTCGGAAAAAGAAGCTCGAATAATGCGAGATTTAGTAGAGGCACACCCTGAAGCTCTCGCGTATATTGACTTCCATAACTTTAGTTCAACAGGAACTAGAGGGAGTTTTCCTTTGTACATTCCGGGGGATGGTGCGAACGGTTGGGATGTCTTTGGTAAAGCTATAGATGCAATGAATAATGGTGAATTTGGCAGGAACAACCTCAGAATCAAGCGCGGGTATAACCCATCAATGTACACTTGGTGTCACAAAAACTTCGGTATGTACACAGCTAACCCAGAGTTTGACCCGGGCTACTACGGCTCATTATTCGGACCGGAATGTAACACAGCTTGTACCCGTTACTATGGAAATCTGCTACTTGCCCTCTCTCAGGTGTCATGTAATGCTACTCAGTCTGGTAAGTCCATGCCAAGGGCTGGTATGGCAGCTTGGACCAAAGATGACCCTGTAGATGGTATATTTGTTAGCGCAACTGACACAACAATAATACCTGAATTTTCAGTTAAGGTCCCTATTGATACGGCTGGTTATATCCGCATAAATGGCACTATAACCGTATCAGGTGATGAAGCTTTACAGTTTATTGCTATGCCTTTTTATGGACAAAACTATCAAGGTAAGGCTGGGTACAATGACCCGTTTGGGGATGCTGGATATTGGCGAATAACATACAGGACAAATCTTAATGAGGTTTTCTCTACGGTGTCTACCTTAAATGATCGAATAACCATTCCATTCTGTGCTACATTTCCAGTCTCTCCCACTATGAAGATTGGTAATGACGGCAGTTCTCCCGGAACAGCTACATTAGGATTAGCTGCGAGAGTAAGTAACGGTAAAGCTACAATCTGGCGATATGCTATGAACTGGGATTTTATCCCAAGCAGTTTAGGCGATGAAACAGTTGTAGTTGATTTGGCGACAGAGGAAGATGAAATGGTAAGGGTTGTCCCGTACTATTAATAAAAAAATGCCCAGAGGTAACGATGTGGCCGGGTGCTTTTCATTAACCTGCTTGATATTTTTCTTATCTGCCAAAGCGTAAACAATAACCTTAACCAGCCTTCGCGCTGGTTTTTTTGTACCTAAATTTCAGAGGCCATTATGACCGGAATACTCAACGGATTAAAAACCACTTCAGGTGTGAGTGGTGGTGCCACTACAGCGGAGAACGCGGCTAAAACCAATGCGGTTTCCAGTAATGCAACGTCTACTAATTTACAGTCGGCTATTCCCACGCAAAGCACACCGATCACTAGCAACCCCAACACATTAAATGTGGCAGATGAAGTTGCAAGCATCACTAATCAAAACTCACTGGCTATGCGAAGTGCAGCGGCGAATGGTAAGCGCGCAGCGAGTAGTCGTGGTTTAGGTAATTCAACATTAGGTTCGGAGGCAGCCCAGCGAGCGATGGTCGATGCCGCACTACCAATGGCGCAGCAGAATGTGGCGCAGCGTCATGATCAAAAGCTCCAAGAAGAAAGTGTTCGAGCGAATACGGTGGGTGAATATATCAATGGCTATAACGGCTTAATGTCTGGATACATGAATGCGTATGAAGGTATTCAGGCTTCAGATATGACAACTGCAGATAAAAACAAAGCTATCGCCACATTAGAATCTGAAACCAAGCAAAGACTAAATGAAATGAAGACAGCCTTTTCCTCTCTGAAAACCGCTCAGTCTGACTGGATGGATTTTCCCGACTTAATCTAGGAGTAACACATGTTTGATATTGGAAAGATTTTTGATTCAACTATGGACTTTTTTAAGTCGGATGCAGGTTCGAACGTGCTTGGATCTGCATTAAGTGCGGGTGGTTCGTATTTGGCTAACTCGGAGCTTCAAAAGCAAGCGCATAGCAATGCAAAGGATTTAGCAAAGTTAAATCACAGCTTTGACATTGAAAACACCAACCTAGCTCAGAGACTTAAAGATGAGCGTAACGCTTGGTCTACCACGCCAACCTCCGGCCTTGGCTTTACGTTTAATGATCCGGATGCTAGCTCACCAAAAGCCTTGGCGGGCAATGGCATTTTGAGTTCACTTAAAAAATAAGGAGTAAGCCATGAGATATGAGGGTGGACCTTCACGGCAGGGTGGAGCAGGAAGTGATGGTGGTATTGGTGGCGGCGGTAACTTTGGTGGTGACCGTAAAGGTGGAGGAAGCAAAGAGGGTAGCAATACCTTTGGTGCTGATTCATTAAATAACTACCAGTACGGTGGCAAAAACAATAACGATAGCAACTCTAAAGCTGAGCGTAAAGCAGCAGAAAAAGCCGCTGCAGAAGCAAAGGCCAAGGCTGAGGTGGAAGCTAAAGCAAAAGCAGAGGCGGAAGCTAAAGCTGCTAGAAAGGCAAGACAACTAGCTGAGGCGCAAGAAAGGCAAGAGCAGCTAGCAAAAGAGTCTTTAGCCCGAGCCAATGAATCACTCACTGATGGTAACTTGGCCTCGTCTGGTGGGTTGTTGAGTAGTTTTAAGGCTGATACGGGAATGGGCGCTATGGGGCTTGATAGTGTAAGCCTGAATGATGACGCTCAATCAGATTCGTATGGAGTAGGGGCGTTAAATAAAAGCGTAGACTTTCAAAGCCCAACAGCAATGCAAGAGAAAATGGGCTTTACAAAATCCCAACTTACTCAAAATCCAGACCGTTATTATACCGACACAGATTTAGCTAGAGATATTGACGATGCGCTTGATAGAAACGCAACAGATCTTGGTGTAAAAGCTTTTTCCAAAATGGCATCAATGCCTTTTGGTGGGCTTGGTTCGGAGTTGGCAGAGTCCGGTATCAATGCAGTCCGTAGTGCATTTTCGGGAGAGATTAGTAACTGGGAGAGTGACGTTAGAAGCACTTTGGATAATCAATTAGAATCCAACGGATTTATAGGGAATTTAACTGGTGGAGCACAAGCGTTTGGTGCATACGCAGCTTTAAAAAACGGCAGTCAAACAGCCGCTAAAGCCTTGTCGATGGCCGCCCCATTTGCAGGCCCAATAGCAGAGATGGCAGACGGAATTTATGCTAGGGAGCAATTTAAAGATGATGTCAGAGAACATCAAGAAAGGTATGGCTATGATGTTGACACTACCAGTGCAAACAGTAGGTTGTCAGGAGGGAATGGCAGCAATGGAATTCTTGCCAACCTCAAGACGCCATCAGCGACACTGCCCGAGCAAGGAACAATAGATCAAGTCGATAGCCTTGAATTCATTGATCCATATAACACAGGCTGGGCAAATCAATCGGCTCGATTTAACTTTACCTTTTAATCAAACTTATGTCATAGGAGCAACTCATGCTTAATCAATTAAAACAACAAGGCCAAGATGCCATGCAAGGCAAGTTTGATTCGATGGCGGAGCAAAGCATGCAGCAATCAGGCATGCAACTAGACGCTAACGATCCAGCCAACGCAGCAGGGATGATGATTGCTGGCTCAATTTTAGGGGCTATCACTGCAGCCAAAGAGCATGGAAAGCAAATTCCCACACAAGTCGTTTTGCGTAGCGCAATGAATCTGGCTACCAAGCTTCTTCAATCTATGGGTCTGTCTGACCAAAAGTTAAGTCGAGCGGTTGGTGAGGTGTTTTTCGTCGCGATGGGAATGCTTTTGCAAATGGGTGGAGATTTAATTTCAGATCCACAAAAGCAAGAGTTCCAAGCATTCATGCAAAAGTTTGCAGAAAATATTAAGCAAGGTGCAGGGCAAGCTCAGCAACAAGCAGAACCACAGGAGCAGCAACCTAGCGCACAACCAATGCAACAAAGTGCTGGTGGACAGCCACAACAAATGTAAGGGGTGATCATGAGTGGATTAGGAATTCTCGCAAGCTTGGTTGGCGGCAGTGGTGATGGGGTATCTTACAACGCTAAGCAATCGATGCAGGACAAGGCCAGAGAAAAAGAAGAACAGAGATTGGCTGCTATTCGAGCGGCAGAGAATGAAGCTGAGCGCAAATACCAATCTGAGCAATATCAGCAGAAATTATCAGATCAAGAGCGCTTAGCAAAAGAAGAACAAGCATGGCGCTCAAGAGAAAACCAATTAGATCGTAATGCCAAAGTATCTAGTGGCGGCAGCTCAGGATCGGCTAAATTATCTGAACCGGTAAAAGCGTTTAACACACAGGCGAACGATATTATTGGTAATATTGAAAAAACACTAACTAGCTCAACTTATTTAGATGAAGAGCAAAGAAAAAGCGATTTGGCTTATTTCGGCTCTCAACTGGATGAGCTAGTAAATAACAACCCGCAATATTTAATGTATGATCCTGAAAACGCCATCTATCACAACCCTATTGCTAGTCGTTCTTTTAGCGTACTGAACACACTAGGTCAGATGCTGGGCGGGGCTCCTGTGGTTGATGCTCAGGGTGGAGATACTTCTAACACCAACACATCAGGTGAGCCATTTATTCCTCCTACTATGCCAGCGGCACACAATGATTATGTTGCTCCTGCATCGGAAAGATCAGCGCCTCATGGTTATCAAACTGCTCCCGGCTCGAACTTACCTGGCAATGCGCCATCAGGTATTCTTCAATCACTTAAGAGCCAAGATGGGGAAGTTAGGCCACCACGTTATTTAACGGGTGGCTAGCTTTGTGCTGAGTAGGTCAATTGACTAATCCCTAAAATGGGGTAAATTTAACCAAAGATGGAAAGCCGACTTTAACGAGTCGGCTTTTTTTGTGTTATTAAAACGAGCCCTGCCACATTATATGTTGGTGGGGTTTTTGCGTTTGTAAGTAAGGACATTTTATGTACCAGAGCCCTTTCCGTAAATTCAAGCCAGCAAGTCAGCCTAACGATCAGAGCGAAAATGAACAGGGCTTTATTGGTGATTTCATTGATAATGTTCAACGTGGATTTTATCAAGGCATAGCAGGTGATGCAGAAACGGTTAATCAGCTAACGGGTTACGGTTCTGGTGCGCGTGATCTGTTGCTTGAGCAGGCAGATAATCAAATCAAGCAGATGTCACTGGAGGGGCAAGAGGCACTATCGAAACAGATTTTTGAAGACGATGAGAATGGTAACCTTCGACTTGGTGAAGGTGCAACTAACTTGAGAACGTGGACCAATTATATTGGTCAAGGCGTCGGTACGGTTGCGGCATTTCTTTCTACTGGCGTTGCTGGTGCTGGGGTCAAAGGTGCAGCCAAGATTGGTGTTAAGGCCGTAGGTAAAAAGTTCGGTAAAGACGCCGCAGAAGAAACAGCAGAAGCTCTACTCAAAAAAGAAGCGGCACAAAAAACCGCTGAACTTGGTTTTAAAGGAAAGGCCGCTGATGTTGTTACCAATGCCGCGATCAGTGTGGCCATGGGCAACGGTATGTCAGCCAACCAAGAGCGCGATCGGTATCAAAATATGTCTTGGTCTGAGCTTCAGAATTCACCAAAATTTTCAGAGCTTTACTACTCAATGCGTAACGATCCGCAATACAGAAACGTTTCGGATGAGCAAATTGGTATTGAGGCAAGAAAGCAATTGGCGGAAGATGCGGCTAAGAGTGCGTTTTACAACCCTAAGCTTGTTGCTGCCAACTCAATTAGTGGCTTAACTGGTGCGCTGGGGGGGAGTAACTTCGGCCTGTTTGGTCGAGTTATTGGTCCTGCTTCAACGGCAAAAAGTGGCCTAGCAAAAGGCGCGTCGGTTGAAGGTGGTCAAGAGTTCCTACAGGGTGGAACTGAGCAGATTGTAAGTAATGAAAATTATAAGCGCCTTATTGATCCTAACTTTGATGTTATGGATGGCGTTGTATCTAGCGGTCTAAATGAAGCGGCAGTAGGGGCGGCCTTGGGTGGACCGTTTGGTGCGGTTGAGGGGTATTCTCGAGCAAGAAAAATCAAAGCAACGCCAGAGACATCTAATGACGCTGGCGATCCAGAAAACCAAATCTGGAACGGTGAGACTATGCAGTGGGAAACCCCGCAGGAGCGAATGCAAAGCCAGGCCGATCAAACTCAGCCAGTACCTACACCACAACAGCGAGCGGTTGAGCAGCCGTTATCAGGAAATGCATCTGTAGATAGCGAGCTTCACGCTTTGGATGATGTTTCCATTAGTTCTATCGAATCACCACCACCTGTCACAACTGATACAATTGCACAAGATAATACCGAGCAATCACCTGAATGGGTAAATGAGGCGGTCGGGCAATCTGTTACCACCGAATCATTATTGCAAGGTGCTGCGCAACGTCAGCAATCGAACCGTGAATATCTCAACGATGAAACCATTATTGGTGAGGCGGGTCTCGAAACTCCAGAAGTTAACGCTACTCAGCAAATAGAGCCATCTCCACTAGAGCAACGCCGTCAACAAAGCCGTGCGGCGCTACAGCAATCAGGAGTTCTGCCTCAAATTAACGCCGAGCAAGAAACCATTGACCTTGCTCGTGCGTATGATCCAAACCGCATGGCGGATATTGAATCTGAAATTAACCGGGATGATTTAAGTGAGCAAGAAATACAAGCACTAGAAAGCGAAGTGGTTCAACTGGCTGATATTGCACGAGAGCTAGATATATCGCCACTTCAAACATCTATTATGCGCCGTCAAAACGAAAACATGCGCAATATGGCGAACCGTGAAAAACCACACCAACGAGTTGAGCGTAAACAGTCTGAATATGATCTCGCTAACGCCAAGCCTACCCACAGCCCCGCCAGAATAAAGCAGCAAATTCGCCAACAAATAATTACCCGAATGACGCCGCAAGACGCATCGAATAATTCATTAGTTGATCGCATGGTAGATCTTGAGTATGAGCGTCAATTTCCAACCACTCAGAATGAAGTTGAGACTATTCATAAAAGTGCCGTGCCTGAGTTTGAGCCAATTAGAACAAATGGCCGTAATGTTATTGAGCAAAAAGCAATCGATAGTCGCAATGCTAAGTTGAGCCGTGAGGCTGAGATTGAACGTCAATTACGGGCAAGAAAAGAATCCGCATCGCCACAAATTTCAGAGCAAGAGCAAAGCCTTCGAGAGCAAGCAAGTGCGCAACGTGCCGAATTGGAGCAATCTCAAGCGCAGATAAATCCGAACTGGGTTGGTAAAGTAGATGGACAAACAACCACTCGAACGTTTGCGCGAGATAAAGAAAACCAACAACGTCAAGCGCGTGAAGAAAAACTTCAGGGTATTCGAAATAGAATTGAAAGCCCGGCATCAAACTTTGGTGATCGCCCAAATAGCATGAAGCTGCGTGAGCAAGGCAAAATTCCAATGCGCGATTTAGCAAGCCGAGTTCAACCAAAAACCAAAGGCATGAACAAGAGCTTGAAAAAGCGAATTAATGAAGCAAAGGGTTTTGA
The DNA here is from genome assembly GCF_000426765.1 of Vibrio litoralis DSM 17657. GTDB lineage: Bacteria > Pseudomonadota > Gammaproteobacteria > Enterobacterales > Vibrionaceae > Vibrio > Vibrio litoralis. Next base: position 592,878 of record NZ_KE384566.1, read on the forward strand.
TACTGATCGCGTGCTTCGTGAGTTTCAGCAGCATGAAAAGCGGTTGCAGGCCTATGAAAAAGAAGCGGTCGCAGCAGCGGAACGCGAAGCGAATAACCCAGAAAACATCGCGAGACGAAAAACCGCTGAGGCGTTATTTGCTGATCACATGGAGTCGGAGCAGGCTAAAGAGTTTGCCGAGAATTCAATTACTCAAGCCGTTAAGCAAATTAATACAGAGCTGGACAAGGCAGGCAATAAACCATCAACAGTTTTAGAGTGGGATGGTGAAAATCTTTCAGCGGCAGAAGTAAAGCAGCGATTAAATAATAGCGCTCGTTCTTTAGCGGATAAGTTCATTGGAAAAACCGCTGCAATGAATGAGAGATTGCGTCAGAAGCGTGAAGCGAACAAGGCATCAAAACCTCAAGACAATAAAAATCAAAATCACGGGGAAGCAGGTAAGCCGGAAGATAAATCGCCAGAGCAAGAAAAAGAGCCAAAGACAAATAAAAAACCTGAACCTAAATCAAACACTGGCGCTGAAGATCAGGAAAGTGAAAACCAAGAAGTAACGATGGAGAGCGGTAACGAGGCTGACAATGCTGAAGCAATAAAGCCTAATATTGAGTCTCATGGCGTATCGGTCACTTACAACCCAGTGTCTAAGCAAGATCAGGACGAGTACAACCGTAGTACGCATTTAGGAGAAGGGCGAAACTTCAATGCAGAGCTTAACCAGGAAGCGGAATCCGTTATTAATGAGCTTAATGATGATAGCGCGTTAGATACCCCAGAGCGACAACAAAAAGCGAGCGAATTAATTAGCCAATATATTAATGATTATGCTGATTTCTATCGCTGGGAATCTCAATATGCAAGTAAAAATCCATCATGGTTAGTAACTGGCCGAGCGGGGCACTCTCAAGCACAAGCAGATCGTGCAAATGCTGCTAACGAAAAGCACATGAATGAGTTTACTAAGCGTGTCGATGCACTGGATAAGCAACGTAAAAACATCAAGCCACAAGTGGAAGCGGTTCGCAATCAAGAGCAGCAAGCCGAATACGATCAACAAATGCGAGATCAAAAGCAAAGTAACCTAGAAGCCAAGGTAACCAATTACACTGGTGATGTTTATAACTTTGTGCAAGATGGCCGTAATGAGCTAGCAAAAGATGCGAGACGCTGGGCCAATCCAAAAGCTGAAAAGGCGCTGGATGAGTTATCGGAAATGGCACCAGATCGTGTTTCACCATTGCTTTTAGCGCTTGATACTCGAATGCAAAACGCTGGTGGGCTCGTTGCCGTGGTTGGTGCTAGGTCTAATCTAGGTAAAAAGATTAAACCTTTACTTGATAGCGCCAAGGCTGAACAGGAAAAGCAGACAGAAGAAACCACAAATAAAATTGAAGACTTTGGCGAAACACTGCATGGCGCAAGAAAGCATGAGTGGGGTAAATTTGGTGAGGCATTGCGTGCCGACTCAAGTGTTAGCGATGTTGAATCAGAGCCTTTGAGTAAGGCCTTCCCAAAACCAAACTATCAAGCTCTACATAACAACGGTGTTCCTATTGATAAGATTGCCGCCATTGCTTTGATCAGAAAGTCGATTCCTGCCAAGCCAAGAGCAAAATGGCGATCAACAAAAAACTGGGCAGATAACGTCCTTAAACAACGCACGATGGCTAAAGCCTTGATTGATGACGCTGTTAATGTGGAAGACATTCTAGCTGGTGAGCTTGGTGGTCGCAGTTTAGCTCGTATTTATATTGATGCCGCTAAGCAGTTGGGTGTAGATAAAATTGACACCTTAATGGAGTTTGAGATCACTGGTGGCTCATACTCAATGGCGAATGGCATTAAATACTCACCTTCAAAAAGCTTGTATCAAATTCGCTCTAAGCGATTCCACTCCGATTTTTTCGAAACTCACGAAGAAACGACAAATAAATTGGTTGAACTGGTGAATGAGCGCTCTGATACCAACTCAGCGAGCAAGCCAAAGCGAAAAAGAGCCAATTTAAATGTTTATCGCAATCGATATACAGGTGAGGTTTATATTGGTTTAGGTGTTGGATCTCGCGTAGTAAAAATTAAAGATGGATTTGCCGATGCAAAAGAGGCGCGAGCCCACCTATCGGACAACCAAGCAGAGCTTGAGCAACAGGTCATAGATAAGCGTAAGGACTTATCGAAAGAGCAGCGAAATGATGAAAACCGAGATCGAGAAGGTGTTATTTATCGCGAGGGAGATGTAACTCCTGAGCAATTTAGTGATGCGTTTGGTTTCCGTGGTGTGCAATTTGGTAATTGGGTGGAGGGTAAGCGTCGCCAAAAAGACCTTAATGACGCTTATGATTCGCTGGTGGATTTAGCTAATGTGATCGGCGTGCCTTTAAAAGCGCTATCACTCAATGGTCAATTGGGTTTAGCGTTCGGTGCGCGTGGTAGTGGTGGTAAAAATGCGGCTGCCGCTCACTATGAACCAGGTAATACCGTAATTAACCTAACCAAGATGAATGGCAAAGGCTCACTGGCTCATGAGTGGTTCCACGCTCTTGATGACTACTTTGGAGAGTCTGGTTATGTGAGCAATCAAAGAGGCAGTCAAGCAGGCGATATGCGCCCAGAGCTAAAAGCTGCGTTTGATGACGTGGTGAATACCATTGAAAACCGCACAAGCATAAAAGAGCGCTCGCTAGAGCTGGACAAATACCGCACTGAGCCGTACTGGTCAACGACCGTTGAGATGATCGCTCGCTCATTTGAATCTTGGGTTATAGACAAAAATCGTGAAAGCGGCATTACTAACGATTACCTTGCCAATGTGGTGCCAGAATCCGCTATGGAAGCGAACGAATATGCCTACCCAACACAGCAAGAGCTGAAAGAGGGGCTAGGCGCATCATTCGATCATCTGTTCGACATAATGGATAGCCGCAGTGAGGAGGGTAATGTAGCGTTATTTTCTCGTGGTGCTGTCAGTGTCGCGACTGCCAGTGAAAGCAAAATTAGGAGTATCCTTCCAAGGGGTGTCGATACCCAGCGGGGCTTTGTCACTCGCGCCGTCAACCGGGTACTCAATCAAAACGGCCTTGCTCGGGTTGCTGTTCCTATTCAAGTTGTCTCGACGGAGGCGGATCTTCCTCCTCACATTCAGCAGCAGATAGATGAACAGGGTGCCAAGGGCGAAATAAAAGGCGTATATGATAAAGGGGCTAACCGAATCTATGTAGTGGCTGATCGTCATAATACTGAATCCTCAGTTGAAGAAGTTATCTTCCATGAATTAGTGGGTCACCATGGATTGTATAACATGCTAGGGGAAAAGCTAAAACCTGAACTGAATACTATTGCCCTGCGCTTAGGTGGTGTGAAAGGTGTTGCAGACTTGGCCAAGGGGTTAGGTGTTGATTTATCAGCTTATGAGAAGACCGCAAACGCGCAACTTAAAAGTGGCAAATGGACGCCTGAACTAGCCCACACAGTTATGGTGGATGAGTTAGTGTCTCATCTGTCTCAACAAAAAAGATTCTCAACCATCATGGATCGTGTTGTCGCTAAAGTTAAAGCATTACTACGCTCGATGGGCTTTGAGAAATTAGCCAAGTATGGCAAAGCCGAAATTATCGACTTGGTTACTAAAGCTAAAGGCTCGTTAAATAATCCGCCACCAAAAGGCTCGGGCAGTGATTCCGATACAGCTATGTTTTCACGATCAAGCGACAACGAACTCACGCCAGAGCAAAGAGCAAAAGATGCCAAGGCGAGAACACAAAATATTAATCGCAATGAGGCTAACAGCCTAAGAGAGGAGGTGGACGCCAAGGCAACGGATAATTATGGAAAGCTTCACATGATTAATCAGAGAAGGGGAAACGACACCCTTAACACTGATCCGGAACCGGGGCCTCAACAAAATCCTACAATGTCGGCTGATCAAGCCTTGCAGCAAAAACAAAGTAAGCTTGTTACTCGAATTAAGCGTGCATTAACTAGCAATTCTGCAATGGACGCACTGGGTAAAAATAAGTACGCCATGCTTACACTGCGTCAGATTGCGGAAGTATCTGAAAAGGTAAACCCAAGAATGGGCGAGATGATCACTGGCTACCTAGATCGCGTAAATGAAATGATGGTGACTCAAAACACACTCGCAGAAGAAGCAGCTGAGATTGCTGAAGATATGAGTAAGTGGGCGCGTAAAAACAAAAAAGGTGCCGATGAGCTATTTAGCTTTATGCACGCAGCAACATTGGCCGATGTAGACCCATCTAAACCATTTGAATCTATGAAGGAAACACTAGAAGAGCGCATTAAAGTGCTCAATGCTCGCGCTCAAGGGCTGGGCGGTGAAGCGGGTATGATTAAAGAAATTATGGATGAAATCACCGAATCGAAAAAGCTAATCAAAGGTGAGAAAAATCGACAATTAGCACATACAATGATGCGCCCGAAATGGCACAAGATGACGCCAGAGCAAAAGCGTCGCTATAAAGAAATGCGTGATCACTACATTACCCAGCGCGAGCGTATGCAGGAATCACTTATCTCCAATATTGAGCGATCGATTGAAGATAAGAAAATGCGCAAAGCAGCCATTGAAAATATCCGGTATGAAAACGAACGAGCATCTAAAGGGCTGTACTTCCCATTGAGTCGCTATGGTGATTACTGGGTAAACTTCGCCGATGAGAATGGTGAGCGTCAATTCATCATGTATGAAACCAAAGCGGAAATGGAATCAGCCGTTGAAAGTTTATCTAAAGCAGGATTCAACGTTAATTTTGGTGAGAAACTGCAATCAGATACCGATATGAACGGCCCGTCACTTGGATTTGTTGCTGATGTAATAGATAGCATTAAAGGGGCCAAAATGAATGATGGCACCAAGCAGCAACTTACCGATAGCATTTATCAAATGTACCTTAAAACCATGCCTAGTCGCTCACTTCGTCAGAACTTTATTCATCGTAAAGGTGTAGCAGGCTTTAGTAACGACGCCATCCAAGCACTTGCAGATCAAGGATTCCGACAGTCACGACAGCAAGCACGGCTTGATCACATGGACATTCTTGATAATGAAATGGAAGCTTTGCACGAGCACATAAAGGCAACACCAAATAATGTTGAAGCAGATCGTATTTACAAAGAAATGGTTAAGCGCCATGACTGGGTTCGAAACCCTAAGCGTGCAGCATGGGCACAAAAGTTAACATCACTTGGTTTTACCTGGTTACTGGGTGCCACTCCTGCAGCGGCACTGGTGAACTTGACACAAAACGTACAAGTCGCCTTACCTGTTCTTGGTTCTAAGTATGGAATGCTTAACGCCAGTAAAGAAATGGCAAAAGCAACAAAAGAGTTTATGCAAGCCAGTGGTAAGCATTGGCGCGGCGGTCGAAATGGTATTGTAGGAAATACACTTACAGGACGTGAAAAAGAGGCATTTAGACAGGCCATCAAACAAGGCGTTATTGATACCACTCAGGCTAGCGATCTTACTGGCTTGGCGGAAAACCCAACGGCCAAGTATTCTGGAAAGTGGAACAAAGTAATGAATGCCGTTGGTTTTGCTTTCCAAAAAGCGGAAGTATTTAACCGAGAGGTAACGTTCTTGGCGGCCTATCGTTTGGCCTATGAGAAAAATGGTGATCATGAGCAAGCAATTAAGGACGCAATGAAAGCCACCTGGGATAGTCACTTTGATTATGGTTCATTAAACCGCGCACGATTCATGCAAGGTGATATTGCGGCGGTTGCCCTCCAATTTAAGCAATATAGCCAGAACATGACTTACTACCTTTGGTCAAATATTATTAAGGCAACTAAAGGCGAGAGTAAAGAAGTCAAAGATCAAGCGAAGAAACAGTTATTAGGTACACTTGCTTCAACCTTTATGATCGGTGGCGCAAGTGCACTGCCAATCTCAATTGTTTTAGAGGCAGTAAATGCTGCACAAGATGCCTTCGGTGATGACGATGAGCCGTTTGATGCTGAGACTGAATTGAAATCCATGCTGACTGGAGCCTTTGGTAAAGACGCCGCACAAGCACTATGGTTTGGTGCGTCACCATCTATTTCAGGCCGTATTTCATTGAATGACCTTTGGTTGCGTCAAGTTGAAACTGGCACGCCAGCAGATGAGCGTTACATGGAATACATGAAACAAGCAATGGGCCCAGTGGTTGGTGGCATAGCCTATAGTTTTGCTCAGGGATTGGATTACATGAGTGATGGTCACTACGGTAGAGGAGCTGAAAAAATGCTGCCGAAAGCCGGTAGAGACTTACTAAAAACCGTTCGCTATATGAATGAAGAAGGGGTAATGACTAAGAATGGCGCACCAATTACTGATGAGCTTAGCGCTGCCTCTTTGGTTAAACAAGCAATAGGCTTTACACCTGGTGAGGCAGTTATCCAATACGATGAGAATAATTCGCTGTATAACTACAAAAACCAGTTATCTAGCCGCCGTAGTAGTTTGATGAACTCATACGCGACCGCCTACCGCTTAGGTGATGAAGAAGCTCGCAAAGAAATAATGAAAAAGATCAAGAGGTGGAATAGTAGCAAGTATGGCAAGCTTTCACCGATCACCCCTAAAGCATTAAACCAATCTATTCGCATGAGGTTGCGCCAGAAAGAGCAAGCGGTGAACGGTGTGAGCATAAATAACAAGTTCCGCCAACTAGCAACTGAATACGACTACTTTTAACCCCTCCCAATAGGCAGCCTTAGCAGTAAGGTTGCCGCCTTTCCCAATCCACGACCGTGGTAGTTCAATTCCAAAAATGTGATAGCCTGAGTGTTTATTAGACTGCAATGTCAATTTAATGTTAACTATGTGGTATTAATGCACAATTAACTCATTGAAAGGATTCGTTATGACAAAGATTTGGCTGGTGGCTTTGGTTTCAGGTGCGTTACTTGGTTGTGGCGGTGGTTCGGGTGGAGATGATTCCAATGGGTCAACTGAAAACCCTTCGGCAATTATTCCAACCACTCCCGATTATACTGAGTACACATACAAAGGAGACTCGCCATTAGATGATCGAACTATTGCCTCTTATTATGTAGCTTATGGCTTGTCCTATGTTGCCGCGTATGTAGATCTCGGGCTCGAAACCAAAGATTTTGATTTTGAAGGGTATCAAGATAATACATGCGATCAGTACGGAAGTTGGGAGCGATACCGAGAGAATACATATACTGATGAAATAAAATTTTGGTTTTATGACTGCTCCCATGATGGAGTTCAAATCATGAACGATGCTTCAACGATGATTTATGAAGAAAACTCATTTAATACAGGCACGACATTTTATAACGATCTATTATCTGCCTCTTATGAGTCATCTGAAACAAACTTGGATGGTAAGGGTAATAGTCATTATATCAAATCGTCTAATACTACTTTTGACATTGAGCCTACTCCTTCGGTAGATGTTTTGAATGGTACAGCCATTTATGCAGGAACAGCGACCAATGACCTAAAAGCCACATTACAAATGAACAATATTGAGTTTGATACTGGGCTGATAGAAGATAACTTCCCACTATCAGGAATTCTAACTGTTACATCATTGGGTCGAATTTGGACTGCTACATTCTTACCAAATGGTTTTGACTTAGAATCGCCAGAGGGTGATGTGCAGTTTCAAGCATGGAGCGATATAGAGTGATTAGATTAACACTTTCCATTTTTTTAGTATTATTTTCTTACTCATCTATCGCAGGTGCTTTAGGGGGGGAGATGGTTTGCACTGAAATGAGTAAATGCCAAAAAGGGGATATTATTAGAGTCCACCCTGGCGTTGTTGGATTATATTGCGATTTAGATAAGAAAGTAGTTATGAATGATACATTTGCTATTTGTTACTACATTGGATACAAGCGAGACTTAAGAAAGTAATAATTAAATCAAAGAATAGATATAAGGCAATGAAATGACAGCTGAGATTGCAATATATAATAAGTCGGCAGTGGCTCTGGCTGCTGATTCTGCGGTAACAATTCAAGGTGGTGGCACCCATAAAATTTATAATGGTGCAGAAAAACTATTCGCCTTGTCTAAAAAACATCCTGTCGGTGTTATGGTTTATGGGGCAGGTTCGTTATGTCGTGTTCCTTGGGAGTTAATAATAAAGCAATATAGAGCGAAAAAATTACAGAATCGCAGTTTTTCCACTCTAGAGGCCTATGCAGAAGATTTTTGGGATTACCTTTTGAATTCGGGAAATTTAATTCCTTCGGAGCTGAGAGAAAATAATCTTGATGATGGTTTAAAGGAATTTTTTTATAATGGAGTGATACGGCACATTGAGGACCATGAGCTAGAAAAATTTATTACTCGAGAAGGGCAAGCACCCAATATAAGAGAAACCTACGATTTAATGGAAAGACGTTGCGAAGATCTGTTAGGTATTTTACCCAAGTTTGATTTTTATCAAAATTTTAACGATGATGATTTAGTCGCATTAAATGGATTTGCAGAAGAAAAGGCAACTACTTTCCTACAAAAGTTACCATCGTACGAGCAAGAAGTTCCACCAGAAAGTTTAATATCTAAATTATCAAGCTTACTTTCAGGTGTCATATGTAGGGATGTTGATTTTGGTCAAAACACAGGGGTTGTTTTTGCTGGATATGGAGATGATGAATACTTTCCAGTAGTTCTTTCATTCAATGTATTAGGGTTTGCCAACAACAAGATTAGATTTAAAGCCAATAAAAATAAAAGTGCTGCAGGAGGAGTAAGTGGGCTGTGCGCTTATGCGCAAGAAGATGAAGTAGATGTGTTTCTTTCTGGGATAAGTCGAGGAATTAGAAGTGCTATCGATGAAGACCACAAAAATGCCCTGCAGAGTGTATTAGATGCATGTTCAGATGCATTAGATAATATTGAAGATGAAGATCAAAGAAAGGAACTTAAAAATAGGATAATTGAACAGAGCTTAAGGGCTTGGGACGAAAGTTCAAAAAACATACAAAACCACATTCAAAATTGCTATATTGATAAAGTAGTGGGTATGATAGAATTTTTACCCAAACAAGAATTAGCTGAAATGGCTGAATCTATGGTTAATTTGACCGCTTTCAAAAGAAAAGTATCAAATGAGAGTGAAACTGTCGGTGGGCCTATAGATGTAGCTATAATTTCTAAAGGTGATGGATTTATCTGGGTTCAGAGAAAGCATTACTTCACTAAAGAACTTAATGACCATTACTTTGTAAATCAATCATCAGGAGTGACACAAAATGAATAACAATAAGACCATGACTCAATCATCACAATTGAGGCGCTGGAGAAAGTTATTTAATCCTGAAAAGGTTTCAGATAACTCTAACGAAACTAGAATCCGTGACGTAACCGTTCGAGAAAATAAAAAACTAAAAGAACCAACCTTCTCGATGTAAGTCATAGGTTAAATAAAAGGGCGCACTGTGCGCCCTTTTTTGTGGGGGCAAGTAAGGGGCAAAAAGGATCTTAGGGACATAAATGGGGGCAGTTAAAAAGCTGTATAAATGATCATGCATTATCAATGGTGATTTATATAACTCTTTGTTTTTACTTGTTTGCAAGGTTAATCAGATAGTTAGGTTTATTTGCTGTAGCACTCGGCCCAATACTTTGGATACTGGTCGATAGGTGTTGGTTTAGTGGATTGTTGGATGCTGCTGTACATAAAATGACCTCTAATTTGGGATGCCAAAGTATACAGATTAAGACCAAGATCGACTAGGATAAAAGTAAACTATTTTCATGCTATTCCCTTATTTATATAGGGGGTTAAGGCATTATGTAAATAACCCAAGGAGTCTGTATGTCAAAGCAAGTTGCTGTAATTTTAGCAGGATGTGGAGTTTATGATGGGTCAGAAATCAATGAGGTGGTATTAACCTTATTGGCACTCGAACAACAAGGTGCGACTTATCAATGTTTTGCCCCTAATATTGAACAAACTCATGTGTTAAATCATTTATCTGGAGAAGAACAAAGTCAGACACGAAATGTACTGCAAGAGGCGGCTCGTATCGTTCGAGGTAATGTGAAAGATATTGCCGAATTAGACGCTAAGAATTTTGATGCCATGATCATGACAGGCGGCTTTGGTGTGGCTAAAAACTTGTCATCTTTTGCTTTTAAAGGACAAGATTTGGATATTCTGCCGTGTATTAGCAAAACCATGAAAGCATTCCATTCTGCCGGAAAAATTGCTGGTTATATGTGTATTGCCCCGGTGTTATTACCAAAAGTGTTTGAAGGTGTGAAATGCACCATAGGTAACGATCCTGATGTTGCAGGAGCGATTACCGCACTAGGTGGCCAGCATGTTGAATGTTCTGTCGGTGGTATTGTGGTGGATGAGCAATACAACATTGTTACCACTCCCGCTTATATGCTGGCAGAAAATCTAAAACAGGCGAAATCGGGGATAGATAAATTAGTCGCTCATATTTGCTTATAATTTTGAGTGATTGAGAAGGTTAACTTATTGCGGATTCACCAAGATTTTTGTGGTGAGTTTTGGTAGAGTCCGCAGCGAGTTAATTATCGAGGTCAACAGACCCTAGGATCTAGCCTGATGTATTCGTATTTATTAAATGTTATTCCGCCGATGCTATTTGGCGCTCAATGTGTTTTGTTAATGGTGTTGCTCAAAGGGGAAATTTGCCCGGGTCAGCGTGGACGCATTCATAAGCAACTCCCTGTGATTGGGGTAGCATGGTTGGCAATTAGCCCATTATTTTGGCCACTAGCATCGGTTGGTATCTTAATTTTGGCTTTCTTTTCTCAAGTAAAAGTCAGCAAAACTCGCGATTCAGGCCCACTTTGGTTGCTTAAAGTCGCCAATGGTTTTGCGCTGGCTTATAACGTGTTTTTCATTCTAGGTTCAGACCGCCCGCAAGGTTTGTTCATGCTGTTTGCCATGTTGTTCCTAGGCGCAGGTTTAAGCCATGTACTCTTAACTTTTGCTCGTACACGTTTGCAAGCATTCCACCGTTTATTGCCCGTTGCTGGTATTGTCGGTGCGATGCTGATTTGCTTAGCCGTACTATGGCAAACTCAGCAATATAGTTTGAATTATTTGCACAATACCATTTGGTCTTTAGTCGGCTGCTTTGGTTTGATTTTGGTGGGAATTGTCGTTTCAACTTGGCATATCTTTACCCAAAAAACCATTACTAAAGCACAACCTGCGATTGGTTTAGTAATGAGTCTAGCCGCCATGGTAGGCTTCGCTGGGTTGTTGTTTTAAATAACTTGATTCCTTCGAAAGCGATTATTTTTACTTCATCACAGAATTTATCTCAAACAGCAACTATTCTTAGATTGTGACTTTTTCTAAAGGAGCAATCAGATGGATTTAAGCAATGTAAAACGTTGGGATAGCATTATTCTACTTGGTATCGTGAACGAAAAACTAAGATTAGAATGCGACAGTTTTGAAGAGCTAGTCACTATGTATGAGATGGATGTAGAAGACTTGGTCGGTAAGCTTGATGTGCTTGGGTATCAATACGATCCACTGACGAATCAGTTTAAGGCGAGGTGAGTTTTCGAGTTTCGGAAATTCGTTGCTCGTAGCTCGGAAAAGCAGTACCTCGAGCCACGAGAAGCGAAGCGCCCGAGCACCGAGCTACGCTTACACCATCTTAATCCCATCCAAATGACTCTGACACTGCTGCTTCGCTGTGCTAAAAAACGCCTGCAAATATCGTTTATCTTTTTCTGCATGCCGAGTGGCGGCGAATAAACGTCGCCATAAGCCTTTTCCTAGAGGTTTACTGGTAATTAATCCCTGACGTGAAAATTCACTGATTGCCCAGTTTGGCAATGCGGCAACGCCTAGCCCTGCCGACACCATTTGTACCAACATTAAAGTATTATCTGCTTGTTTCCATTTTGCAGGTTCAACGCCGGCGGGTTGTAAGAAATGTTTCACTACATCTAAGCGCTGCTTTTGTACTGGGTAGGAAAGCATGGTTAATGCCGCGAGATCGTCAGGTTCGATGAATTCTTTATCGGCCAGTGGGTGATTGGTGGCAGTAATCAAACGCATTTCAAAATCAAATAACGGCTCATAATGCACCTCTGATCGCGGTTGAATATCAGATGTGATCACTAAATCTAACTCACCAGCCACTAATGCAGGTAAAGGTTCAAAGCCAAAACCTGATGAAAAATCGAGAGTGACACTTGGCCATGCGATTTGATATTCCTTTAATGCTGGCATGAGCCATTGAAAGCAAGAGTGGCATTCAATAGCCATGTGCAAACGTCCATTCACATCTTCTTTTAAGCTCGCGATATCATTTTCTGCTCGGGCGATTTTCGGCAGTACTTCATCGGCTACTTTTAAAATGATTGTGCCTTCTGAGGTAAATTTGATTGGGCGGGTTTTACGGAGAAATAATTTGCCGCCAATGCGAGATTCAAGCTCTTTTAATTGATGAGAAAGGGCTGATTGAGTGAGATGCAGCGCAGTCGCGGTAGCGGTTAACGAGCCAGTATCGCGTAAGACTGACAATGTCCGTAAATGCTTTATTTCTATCATTACTCATCCTCATGATGAAAAACTTTCCTTTAGAATTACTAATAAAACTACTCCCTTATCGTGCGGTTGTAAACGTCTAGATGGCTATTTGTTGTTATGCGTTGAAATAAATTCATAATCATTGTGAATGAATAGACATTGCTCATGTTGCTGCAAAGGTTGATGATTTAGCCATCTAGACAGATAAATGTAGGGTAATACACACTACAATCATCCGAATAACGCGCTTGAAAAATCATAAGGCAGGGACACTATGACGACACAAAATAAAACCATCACACATATTCTGGGCTATCCACGTATTGGTGAAAAACGTGAGCTGAAATTTGCTCAAGAACAATATTGGAAAGGCGAAATCGATCAAAACGCATTAAAAGCCGTAGGCAGTGAACTGCGTCAACGCCATTGGAATGATCAAACAGCGAGCGGTTTAAGTTATGTGGCAGCAGGCGATTTTGCTTGGTATGACCATGTACTCACTACTAGCTTGCTTCTAGGCCATGTACCCGCAAGGCATTCAAATGGTGGCTTTCCAGACCTAGATACCTTATTTAAAGTGGCACGTGGTCAATCGGCGAATAGTGAAGCTTCAAGTTGTGGTTGTGGATCTTCTCATGAAGAAAACGCCGGTGCTGCGGCATCCGATATGACCAAATGGTTTAATACTAACTACCACTACATTGTGCCGGAGTTTAGCCAAGACGACAGTTTCCAAGTGAGTTGGCCGCAATTGTTTGATGAAGTGAATCAGGCAGTTCAAGCCGGGCACAATGTGAAGCCGGTTTTATTGGGCCCACTTAGCTACTTGTATTTAGGCAAAGAAGTCAATGAAGAAGAAGTCGAAAATGGCTTTGACCGTCTATCTCTATTGGCGCGAATTCTGCCTGCCTATCAAGCGATTCTGGCGAAATTAAAAGCGCTTGGCGTAGAGTGGGTACAAATTGATGAGCCTATTTTAAGCTTAGAGCTAGAAGATAAATGGTCTAGTGCGTTTAAATTGGCATATCAGATCTTACAAGGCGAAGTGAAGCTATTACTGACGACCTACTTTGATTCAGTTGAAGATAACCTGGCTAAAATTGTTGAGCTACCAGTTAATGGTTTGCACATTGATTTATCGGCCTCACCAGAGCAATTAGAAGCGGTGAATAACGCGATCCCACAAGATTGGGTGTTATCAGTTGGCGTGATTAATGGCCGTAATGTGTGGCGTGCTGATCTTGAATCTTGGCTTACAAAATTACAGCCAGTAAAAGCGCAGCGTGGTGATAATTTGTGGGTCGCGAGTTCATGTTCTTTGCTGCATAGTCCAATCGATTTAGAGCTAGAAACCGAGCTATCCGAAGAAGTGAAGAGCTGGTTTGCCTTCGCCAAACAAAAACTCAATGAAGTAAGCTTATTAGGCGCAGCATTAGATGGTAATGGTCACGCGATTGCAGCATGTTCTAGTTATAGCCAACCGATTAAAGCTCGTTTAAGTGCCGAACACGTCAATAAACCTCAAATACAGCAGCGCTTAAATTCATTAACTCAAGCGCTTGTCGAGCGTAGTGCAGCTTATCCTGAAAGGGCGCATCATCAAGCGGAAGTACTTGGCTTACCATTATTGCCGACTACCACGATCGGTTCATTTCCTCAAACTGCCGAAATTCGTCAACAGCGCAGTGCATTCCGCACAGGTAAGTTAAGTGCAGACGATTATGACCAAGCCCTAAAAGGCCATATCCAAGATGCAGTGAAGCGCCAGGAAGCTCTTGATTTAGACGTTCTTGTGCACGGTGAAGCTGAGCGTAATGACATGGTGGAATATTTTGCAGAAAACTTAGCAGGCTTTCAGGTAACCCGTTTTGGTTGGGTGCAAAGTTATGGCTCACGCTGTGTGAAACCGGCAATTGTAGTGGCGGATATTGAACGCGAAAAACCAATGACGGTAGATTGGTCGGTGTACGCACAATCGCTAACTTCAAAGCAAATGAAAGGCATGTTAACCGGGCCGGTGACGATCTTATGTTGGACTTTCCCGCGTGAAGATATCACTCGTAAACAAATTGCTCAGCAACTCGCGTTTGCGTTGCGTGATGAAGTGGATGATTTACAAAAAGCGGGCATTAATATTATTCAAATTGATGAGCCAGCGATTCGTGAAGGCTTACCATTGAAAAAACGTGACCATAAAGCGTATTTAGAATGGGCAGTAGATGCGTTTAAACTATCGGCCGCCAGTGCCAAGCCTGAAACGCAAATCCATACTCACATGTGTTATAGCGAGTTTAACGAGATCATTGATTCAGTCGCGGCGCTCGATGCAGATGTCATCACGATTGAAACTTCACGCTCCAATATGGAATTACTTAAAGCATTCGAAGAGTTTAACTACCCGAATGAAATTGGCCCAGGTGTGTATGATATTCACTCACCAAACATTCCGACCCAAGAGTGGATTATTGGACTACTGGAAACGGCGGCTAAGAAAATTCCAGCAGAGCGCTTGTGGGTTAACCCAGATTGTGGCCTAAAAACGCGTAACTGGGCGGAAACGGAAGCGTCATTACATAATATGGTAGAAGCGGCAAAAACGTTACGTAAGCGCTTTCAAGCTTGAGTTGGGATCTAATCTAATGACAAAAACCAGCCGCATGCTGGTTTTTTTAATGGGTCACGCAAATAACGTTAAAGTAGTCACTAGGGGCGTGATTTCGGGTGGCGATTTGGTTTTGAATACGGGTGACGGTTCTGTTGGGATCTAACCAAAACTGCGATTTCACCGCGTACTTCATCATAAATTCCATATTCGACAACATGTAGTTGTAATCACGAGCACTGGCTATTTTACTATTAGATTCTCGGCATACCGCTTGGGCTTGAGTAAAGGTAAAACTCCCAATATAGGTTTTGTTATAACGAGTGGTTTTGCCTTGATAGGTGTCATCATAAATAGGTAGTAGCGCTGTTGAACCACCGATAGAAAATACCGGCAGCATGTAAGGCATGACTATGGTTTCAGCTTGTTCAGACTCTTCATCATTATCTTCCTTTGACGAAGAAAGCGAAATCGTTTCGGAAGTTTTTGATTTGCTATAAAACTTGAGTAATGCATCGCGATAACCACGCCGGTTCAATTCAGATAGGGCGAGTTGTGCGTTTTCAAGTGATAGTGGGCCAATCATCATACGATAACCATAATTATAAGGTTGGGCGGCAATGGGGTAATCAAGCTTACTTTGCATTTCACCTTTTATATTCAGATAAGACTGAAAGCTAGAAGCAAAAAGGTATTGAACAAAATATTGGGTAGAAGGTGTAACTTTATCTAAATTAGTCGAGTTATATGGCGGCAGTTCACAGTCTTCAGAGACTAAATACTCATTACCAATTGTCGATTGAGTGATTTGGCATGCTTGAGAAAGAAAGGGCAGTGACGATAATAAAATCCCCAAACAATATTTAAACACAGTCGAACTCCATTCTACCTATTCCAACAATTCGTTATGCTACATATGCATAATGCTACAACGGCTTCTCATGAAGTTCGACTAATTTTAAATAAACATCAGATTAAATGGGATTAATATACCCAATCTTTCAGAGTGTAAGTCAGCTTGTGCTGGTCATTAGAAAGAGTCAGGCTATCTTTCCCTAAATCAATTTTGCTCCATGCTGATAATGTGCTGGCGACCGCACGTTCAATATTCATCGCTTCGCCTTGACACATCTTCATGGTCATTGCCATTTTCTCAATACGGAACTCGCCAGTTTTCGGGTTGATTTCAGCTTGTCCGTGGAAACCATTACAGCCCGCATTACCATGGGAATTCATCGCTTCACCGATTTCTAGATCAGGTCTAATATCGTTATGAGCTTCAGGTACTTCTTTGCCATCAACTTCAGTTAATACCCAGCGATGATGCTGTAGGTCGGCAGGTGTTACAAAATCAGCTTTATCAGTTGAAGAACAAGCGGCCAGTAATACAGGAACACTTAACGCTGTGATCAGCTTTTTCATCGGACTCTCTCCATATAGGTAGACTATGCTTTATGTTAGTAATGTGAGTTAAAGCATTTATATTTCTATAGATTAGCAAATTATTGTTAGCTGAGCATTAGACGTCAGTCATTTAAAAAAGTTTGAATGTTTACATTTATTGACGAAGTGATTAATTTATAACAAGGGTGTAACGTTAAAGTTACCAACGCATTATAGGAATATAAGGGAGGGCACATGGAACAATTAGAGTTTTTTTCAGTGCCAAGTCCGTGTGTTGGTGTCTGCACCGTCGATGAAAAGGGATATTGTCAGGGATGTATGAGAAAACGCGAAGAACGCTTCAACTGGCTTAATTTCACTCCCGCTCAGCAAAGACACATCATCAAATTATGTAAGCAACGATATTATCGTAAACGCTTAGCCCAACGTAATGCTATTCCGGTCGTACAAGTTGAAGATGATGCGGATTTGCCTCCTCAAGGTAACTTATTTTAAATAGATAATTCACAGGGAATGTATGGATAAAGTTGTATTAGTAACAGGTGGTGGACGAGGTATTGGCGCAGCAACCTCAATATTGTTAGGCCAACAAGGCTACTTGGTATGTGTGAATTATCGTAAAGATCAAGAGAGTGCTGAACGGGTTGTTTCTAATATTCGAGCGCATGGTGGTCAAGCTCTAGCCGTTCAAGCTGATGTTGCTGTAGAAGAGCAGGTGAGAGCGATGTTTGACTTGATAACGGAAACTTTTGGCCATGTGACCCATTTGGTAAATAACGCCGGTATTCTGTTCACCCAATCAACGTTATCTGACATTAGCGTTGAACGTTTTAACCAAGTATTACAAACCAATGTGATCGGTTGTTTCTTATGTTGTAAAGAAGCGCTTAAGAATATGCCGGAATCTGGAGCCATTGTGAACGTGTCTTCGGCTGCATCTAGAACAGGCGCTCCGAATGAGTATGTAGATTATGCTGCTTCAAAAGGCGCGATGGACAGTTTAACGAAAGGATTGTCTCTTGAAGTTGCGGCTAAAGGGATTCGGGTTAATAGTGTTCGACCGGGTTGTATTCATACAGAGATGCACAAAGATGGTGGGGAAGCGAATCGAGTAAATCGTCTTGCCAATAAGATTCCATTGCAACGCGGCGGTACAGCAGAAGAAGTTGCACAATCTATTGCTTGGTTATTATCTGATGAAGCATCGTTTGTGACAGGAAGCTTTATTGATATTGCTGGTGGGTTATAAAAAGGCGAAAGCCCGAAAGTTGGTAGCAATCGGGCTTTCTAATTTTTATTGAGTTTCGAGTGGTAAATTCGAATTCAATGGTATGCAAAAGGTGGATTCATCGAATCAAAGACTGGTAGGTCTTAAACGCGGATGAAGTCCATGTGCTCAACTTTTGGCTTAAACGCGTGACGTTGAACGTCTTGTGGTTTAACTTTAAGCTCTTTGCCATCAACTACTAGAGTGATGCCTTCGTAGAACTCAGGCTTGTCCATTTGGTTGATAACTTCATCGTGGTTTAGAGCGATAGAAACAGGTGCTGCTTCTCCACCGTAAACGATTGCTGGGAATAGGCCAGCGTGACGTAGGCGGCGGCTCGCACCCTTACCTAGTTCAGTACGTACTACTGCTTCAAATTTCATAGTATTTACTCTCAAATTAGTAAATTAAAAGATGTTTAATCACGTAGCGACCTAGTGATTAAGCGTTGTTTCAAGCTTGATAAAATAATTAAGCATTGAAACGAGCGCGGATACTACCATTCAAATAACATCAAGGCAATAAAAAGCCGTTGAATGGCAGTGATTTTACACACTATCCCTTAGCTCTATTCTAAAACCTAAATCTATGATTGGCTTCGTTATCGATTGTCCCGCTAACCGTCGCAGTATTTGTTCTGCTGATATTATGCCCATTTGCTCACGAGGGGTAATAACGGTCGCCAGCCTAGGCACCATAATGTTGGATAAATCATGACCATGAAAACCGGCAATACCGATATCTTGAGGTACTCGTATTCCAAGTCGCTGGCATTCATAAATCGCCCCAACAGCCAAGTCATCATTGGTACAAAATATGCCATTCGCTTGCGGGTGTTCTTTACGCATTTTTTGTAATAAATCAGCGCCTAAAGTGAAAGAAGAAGCACTGGTCGTTTGCAGGCTTATTGGTGTTAAGCCATGTTCACGCATCGCTTCTTCATAGCCGGCTAATTTCAGTTTAGTTCGAACATCTAATCGAGCAGCAAAGTAAACGATATGATCATGACCTTTTTTAATCATCGCCGTTGTCATGGCTTTGGCGGCGGCGTGATTATCAAAGCCTATAGATTGTTCAATCGAGTTTGATACCGTATCCATTATTTCAATCACTGGGATGCCGGCAGTTTTCAGCATTTTTTGAGTTCGTTTACTATGATGATTTTCCGATAGTATTAAGGCATCAACATTATAAGAAAGCAGCATTTCAATGCTTTTTTCTTCTTGTTGTTCACTGTAACTATAGTGTGCAAGCATCAATTGATAACCAGCAGGCTCAGTAACGCTTTCAATGCCCCGAATGATCTCGGCAAATACTTGGTTGGTTAAAGAGGGCACTAAGACACCAATTGAGTGACTCTTTGCATTAGAAAGAATATCAGGTGCGCGATTTGGTATGTAGCCTAGCTCTTCTACCGCTAATTTGATTTTTTCACGTAATGCGTCAGAGACGTTATTAGGATCTCGTAGGCAGCGGCTGACCGTCATTTTCGTCACACCGACAAGATTAGCGATATCTTGTAGTGTTGGCCGTTTATTTTTAGGTGCCATTTTATTCTCTATTACTTCCAGTCCAATAAGTCAGGCATCGTGTGAGAAAGTTTGTTAGCTTTTTCACACGATATCAATGGTTAACGTTTCACTTCAACTCTAGGTGAATGGCTCCATTCTACATGGTATTTCGCAGATTCAGATTGATCGATTCGAGAATAGGTATGAGATCCAAAAAAATCTCGCTGTGCTTGTAGTAGATTCGCCGGTAAAGTTCCGCATCTCATCGAATCAAAATAGCTTAGTGCTGAGCTGATTCCAGGCATTGGAATTCCGTGCATACTAGAATTAGATACGGTTTTTCGCCAACTTAATTGGCGTGCTTCTAGTTGGTGAGCAAAGTGCTCAGCAAACAACAAGTTGTCTAGTGCTGGTGTGTGATGATAGGCATTAGCAATATCTTGCAAGAAGGTGGCTCGAATAATACAGCCAGCGCGCCAACCTTTGGCGATATCAACAAAATTAAGCTGCCAGTTTTGCTGCTCCGACGTGGCGTTCATTAAATCAAAGCCTTGGGCATAAGCGCATAATTTGGCGCAATATAACGCATCATGAAGCTCATTGATGACGGCTGATAGGTTTGTTTTATCGACAGGTTGTGTTTTGGCTTTTAAACATTTAGCGCCAATTAGGCGTCGAGATTTTAAACTACTTAATGAACGAGCATAAACTGATTGGGTGATCGTAGGCGTCGGGCAACCTATTTCTAGGCTATTAATGGCTGTCCATGTTCCTGTGCCTTTTTGTCCGGCTTTATCGAGGATCATATCCACGAGTGGATGATCGGTTGAAAAATCCTGCTGTTTTAAAATATCAGCAGTAATTTCGATTAAATAGCTGTTCAGTACCCCTTGGTTCCATTCGGTGAAAACATCACCAATTTGATGAGGGGTCAGCTCAATTGCCTCGCGCAAGTAATGATAAACTTCGCAGATGAGCTGCATATCAGCGTATTCAATCCCGTTGTGCACCATTTTAACGAAGTGACCGGAACCACTAGGACCAGTATAGGTCGCGCAAGACTCGCCATCATGAAGTGGCGGCACGGGAAGACCATTCGAATCGACTTTTGCTGCAATAGCGTTCCACATTGGTTTTATCGATTGCCATGCTTCTGCTGAGCCGCTTGCCATTAAGGCTGGGCCAAAGCGCGCGCCTTGCTCACCACCAGAGACCGCGGTGCTAAAAAATTGCAGCTGACTTTGGTACTTTTGTTCGCGAGCAATGGTGTCAGTCCACAAGCTATTGCCAGTATCAATGACAATATCTTGAGGTTCTAGGCCAGCTTTTAGCAAATCATCAATCACTTGTTCTACTATTTTACCTGCCGGAATAGATAGGGAAATAACACGTGGTGATTTAAGAGTACTTAATAACCTCGTTAATGAATCACACGCTAAAAAAGTGCCTTTATTGAGTTGTTTTGCTTCTTGCGTTGTGGCAGTTAAGTGCTCTTTATCGATATCAAAACCCGCAACATTGAATTGGTTATCAAGCAGGTTCAAGGTTAGACTTTTCCCCATTACACCGAGCCCGATCATGGCAATATGACTATGATTTGAAGAAGGTGAATTGGACATAAGCATTCCTTGTTTTAGTTTTTGCTGAATATTATGTAATACCGTTTCAACGGGGGGCTTTATATCGATGAATATCGCTTCATTAGATAAAGGCTCGATGAGGGTATCGAACTGACTTTCTAGCATCGATTTTCCATTAAACCAGTGGTTATCTCTTTTTTTATGGCGCTGCCAGATGGTATCAAAGTTACCTTGTAAGTAAACAATGGTGAGATTTTCATTGTTGTTACGAAGAATATCTCTGTACTCGGGCTTTAATGCAGAGCAGGCAATAACCACTGATTCATTATCGATAAATAGTTGATTGAGTGTGTGCAGCCAGTCAATGCGGTCTTCGTCGGTTAAGGGGATACCTTGTTGCATTTTCTCGACATTACTTTGCGGATGAAAATCATCACCATCAAAAAATTCGTAATTTAAACTTTGTGCAAGCAAGTGACCAATGTGGCTTTTCCCACAGCCGGAAACGCCCATCACTAATATCTTTTTATTGTTCATAATACAGCCTTAGCGAGGCCCTAGAAAACTAAGGCCAGCGTAATAATTGTGATTAATTTACTGCCACCATAAGGCGAGTTGAGGGAAGATAATGACCAATGCGAGTGCCACAATTTGTAAACCGATAAAAGGCAGCAATGATGAGAATATCTCACCTAGGCTAATGTCTTTTGGTGCCACCGATTTTAGGTAAAATGCAGCAGGTCCAAATGGCGGTGATAAGAAAGAAACTTGCATGTTCATACAAAACACGACACCAAACCAAATAGGGTCAAAACCAAGATTGATGATAATTGGCACAAAGATCGGCATAGTCAGTAAGGCAACGCCAACCCAGTCTAAGAACATACCGAGAACCAGTAAGATCACCATCATAATGAGTAGTGTTCCCATGGCGTGACCACCACTTAAAGCTAGAATGGTTTGCTCTACAAAATCAATGCCACCCATTAGGTTGTAAACACCCACTAAAGCGGTTGCGCCAATACCGATCCAAATAATCATGCCACAGGTACGCATAGTGGCGATGGCACTTTCTTTAAGCATGTTCCAATTCATTTCGCCGCGAATAATAGCGCTCATCATGATACCAACAACACCTAAAGCCGACGCTTCGGTTACCGATGCAACACCGGTGTAGATGCTGCCTAGGACGATTGCAACCGATAGAATAGGAAAGAACAACGCTTTAAAGTAACTAGGGCGATTTAAGGCATCTTCAGCTAGTTCTTCTTCGGTTGGAAGCGGGGCTAAACTTGGATTTAAAAAGCTGCGGATAAGAACATAAGCAATGTATAAAAACGCAAGAATAAGAGCGGGAACAAAAGAAGCTTTAAATAGATCACCGATAGAAACACTGGCGGTTAAACCATAGATGATCAAAACAATACTTGGAGGCAACATTGTTCCTAATGCACCGCCAGCGCAAGTAGTACCAATGGCCAGTTTACGGTCATAACCCAAACGTAACATTTGTGGCAGGGCAAGAATGCCGAGTAAAACCGTCTCACCACCGATCACACCAGACATGGAGGCTAATAATACTGCGACAAGTAATGTCTGAACGGCAACACCACCTCGAACTTTACGACCGACAGACTTCATCGCATCAAATAAGTCACGCGCAATACCAGAGCGATCAAGTAACGCTGCCATCAACACGAACATAGGAACGGCTAGGAAAATATAACCATCAACAAAACTAAACATTCTGCTAGAAATGAGTGGAATAGCGTCTACCCCAAACCAGCCTAATGTGAAGAATAATGCGACAAAGCCAGTGACAAAGGCCAGCTGCATGCCAGTTAGCAATAACCCGATCATCATGGCTAGCATCAGTAAGCTTGCGTAACCAATTCCAATAGATGATAAATCAAACATCTTTATCGCTCCTTAATGCTTTGATTTCATGGATAATGTGAAGAATAAATTGCAGCGATAAAATGCAAAAAATAATGAAAATAAGAGCTTTTAGTAGTGCTGGATAAGGTGGGTTGAAATAAGATCCTGATGTTTCAAGGCGGAATTCTCCCCAAGGGGTATACCAGGCAGTTTTCGTCATGGTGTAAGAAGCCCATGCCATCATAAGAGCAAAAGCCAGGCCAACAATGTGATGCACCATATTAAGTTTGCGGCGCGTTTTAGCTGACACGGCGTCATAAATTAACACTACCCTTACGTGTTTATCAGTGGCAAAAGCATAGATGCCACCGATGACAAACAAGCTACCGCCGACGAAAGAAGCGGTTTCATGTACCCAAGTCGTTGGGGCATCAAAAACATAACGCATCAATACTTCATAAAACGAAATAAACACAGTAAAAATAAACAGCATACTAAGGGCATGACTGGCTTTAATTATCCATGCATCAAGACGATTTTTAGGTGCATCTTCGGCCTCTGGCGGCGTTGGGACATCCTTCATAACACAACCTATTTAAACAAACGAAAAGAGAATAATGAGGACGAAGAATTCCGTCCTCAGGGAGTAATTGTTGAGAAATTACAGTAACCCGTTTTCTTCTAAGTACTTGGTTACAGAGTCATAGACTTTTTGAGCATTTGGTGAGCGTTCAGCAAATACTTTCCACTGGGTTTTTGCAATCGCACGGAATTTCTTACGTTCTTCGGCAGACCAGTTGTGAATAGTAATATTGGGATCTTTTTCGGCTTTGGCGACCGCGGCTTGGTCTGCAATACGAAGCTCTGTCGTCATGTCATTAGCAAAGTCACGAACTGATACGGTCAGAATTTCTTGTAGATCTGGTGACATCTTGTCCCACTTCTTTTGGCTGATTGAAATATCAATCAGAGGGAGGGAGTGGAAACCCGGCTGAACAGGGTGAGTTGCGATATCATTCATGCCAGCTTTTTGGTTAGTAGAAAATACTGTGTAGTCAGCTGCATCAATAACGCCTTTGCTTAATCCAGTAAACACTTCTGAACCAGGTAAGTTTACTGGCGTTGCACCTGCTGCAGCGAAAACTTGTTGAACTAAGCCTTCAGGTGCGCGAATTTTTAAACCTTTCAAATCAGCAACACCATCAAGCGGAACTTTTGATACCAATGATTCAACCCCAGTAGTCGAACCACCGATAAATTTTACGCCATAAGGTTTATACAGCTCGGTCATGAGTTCATAACCACCGCCGTAATTGATGTATTGAAGTAGTTGCCGAGTGTTTGACCAAGCACCAACCATATTACCAATTAGACCAAAGGCTGGATCTTTACCCGAGAAGTATTCTGTTGCGGTAAGTTGGCCATCTAAAATACCTTGACGAATTGCATCTAAAGTTTCTGTGTTTTTTACAACACTACCAACAGGAAGTAGGGAGATTTTGATGCGACCATCTGACATGGTTTCAACACTTTGGGCCCATTTTTGTTGTACTTGGAAATTTTTATCACCAGATGGATCTGATGATTGAATTTTTAAATTAAAGTCAGCGGCTAAAACAGAGGTGGAAAATATTCCAGCTAAAGCGGCAGTAAGCAGAGTGCGAGTAAGTTTCATTCTATAGTCCTTTTAGTTGCACATTTAGACATTACGTATTGGCGCATAAGTTCCGATTATTAGAATAATGTTACCGGTAACTTGTAAATCAAATGTTACCGGTAACTATTTGCGTTCGCTATTAACTGGATCACAAAAAATGATCTGGTGAATGATTTAATCAAAAGTGAACACAGTAAGGTATGTCCCATACACGGGGTGAGAATAGAGCTGAAGTGAATGAAGTTAAAAGAATTTGCTTTAGTGATTACCCAATTCATCGGGAAATATCTTGTCTCGGATCTTCCAGAATCTGCCTGATTTACGTGCAATGATAAACAGTGGCAAACGGAATCTATGCTGGTGGTTTACCACTTTGGTTGGTGAGCTTTCTTCAAATGGTCGGTGCTTATCGGCAAGATGAGGACGTACGAATTGTTCGGCAAAGTTTTGCTTTTGCTTTTTGGTGGTTAATGACCAGAACTCATGGACTAATGCGTGAGGTTGATCGTTATCACTTTCACTTGAATTGCTTTCGCCAGAATAGGTGACTTTAAGTTGTGACTTGCCGTTTGGAGTTTTATGAACCTTGAACTGCATGTCTTTACATTCAAATACCAATGCGTCTTTGAGGTTTAACGCATCGCGTAGTTTTTTATCTGGATCGACTAAAGTGGCATCACATTGGTGACAGATTCGCGCGGCAATATCATTATCTGCACCGCATTCAGAGCAAAATTTTGCTTTAAAACGATAACCACAGTGTTCTCGCTCGCCGGTAGGCTTGTCTTCTTCGTCTAATACTTCAAAGTAACCTTGGCAACGGCGCCCATAATGTTCGATTAACATGCCATTGTTATCCAGTTTGCCCCAGAAGGTATTATTAAAGCCACAAGCAGGGCAAGGAATGGTGACGGCGTCACTGGTTGGGTCGGGTTTGCTTTCACCGACTTCAGGCTGGTAAAGGTCGTAATTATTTCCGGCATAGTCCAAGACTAAACATTCGGTTTTATTTTCCGCTAAACGCAAGCCACGGCCGATGATTTGTTGGTATAAGCTGACCGATTCCGTTGGGCGAAGAATCGCGATTAAGTCGACATGAGGAGCATCAAAGCCAGTGGTTAATACCGATACGTTGACTAAGAATTTAATTTGCCTGGCTTTGAACTGATTAATGATGCGATCACGCTCGGTTTGATGAGTATCACCAATAACCAGTGCTGAATGTTCTGCGGGTAAAAGGCTGAGAATTTCTTGAGCATGACGAACAGTGGCGGCAAAGATCATAATACCTTGTTTGTCTTTAGCCTGTTCAATTATTTGCTCAATGATCTGTGGCGTAGCGCGTTTGGATTGCTCAATAACTAAATCGAGGTCAGCTTCTTTGTAACGTCCAGCTAGCGCGGGTTTTAGATGAGAGAAGTCGTAGCTCAATACTGGCGCATCAATCATTCTGGCTGGAGTTAAAAAACCTTCATCCAACAAATACTGAATTGGTAGCTCAAAAATACAATCGCGGAAAAAACGCGGTTCTTGTGATTTAACTTGGCCAGTTTTTCCACGCACTTGATATTGATATATCCAACCCATGCCAAGGCGATAAGGGGTCGCGGTAAGGCCGAGTACTTTGATGCCGGGATTGATTGTCTGTAGGTGTGAAATCACCTTACGATAGCTGCTTTTCGGATTGTCGGGCACTCGGTGACATTCATCAATCACTAATAATGAAAATTGATTGGCAAAGGCATCAAGGTTACGTACTACCGATTGTACTGAGGCGAAAACGACTTGTTGGTCCGATTCTTTCCGACCTAACCCCGCAGAGAAAATTCCACCTTTAAGCGGGTGATCTTCTGTAGAGTAACTTTCGTACTTAGCATGGTTCTGTTCAACCAACTCTTTGACGTGAGTTAGCATTAATACGCGACCTTTAGCAAGACGCGCGAGTTCTGCGATCACTAGGCTTTTACCTGCGCCAGTCGGTAACACAATGACGGCAGGATCGCTGTTACTGCGAAAGTAATGAATAACGGCTTTTACGGAGTCGGCTTGGTAAGGGCGAAGTTTGAACATGATAAATAAGCGAATGACAAAGAAGATGAGAGGATAATAGGCTTGGGTGGGAAATACTAGGGGGGTTCTTGAATCTTGGGCACTTCGTTTCTCGTGACTTGGCTTTGTTGTGGAGCGCTGATAAAAAACCCACCGAGAGTGGTGGGTTTTAATCGTTCATTTAAGCAAGGCTTAGAATGTGTAGTTTAACTGTACAGAACCGATGTAAGCGGGGCCTGATGAGTCGAAATTCATACCTGATTCATCAAAGCTGCCAGATTTACCATCAATGTAAGCAAAACCAGCATCAAGAGATAGGTCTTCAGTCCATAGGTACGTCATACCTGCTGTGTACCAGTAACGGTCAGTATCTGGGATACTTAATGTTGCTTGACCAGCTTGTTCATCATAAGCAAAACCAGCACGTAGGATTACACTATCTGTTGGCTGATAAGTCGAACCAATCGACCAACGTTGATTATCTTCATATTTCTCTTGTTTGGAGAAACATGTTCCTGATGGGTATGGAGACACACCCGGTATTGGGTTTGTACATGAAGAACCTTTCGCTGTTAATTCAGAGAATTTGCTGTAATTGGTCCATTGCCAGCTGTAGTGAACAGCCCATTGTGAGTTTAATTGATGGAAGCCAGATAAAATCACAATATCTGGTAGTTCGATATCTAAATCCGCATTAGAAGTTGAGCCAGGAACTCCAGTTATAGAACCTGTGCCATCAGTAAAATCACCATCTTCAAATTTGAGTTTTACAGCCGATTTATAAGATGCAGAGAAACGGTTATTTTCATTTAATTCATATAAGGCACCAATATTCCAACCATAACCGAAGGTATCACCTTCCATTTTGACTAATGTGCTAGAAGGTGATGCTGGGTTTAATGCCCCCATAGTGCGCTTCAGCTTTGCCTTTGCATAGACTAAATCAAATCCAGCACCAATGCTGAATTGGTCATTAATACGATACGCAATATTAGGATTAAATTTAAAAGTAGTTAAGGAGGTGTGACCAGATGCTGCGCCAGCTAAAAAATCAGAAGGGTAATCTGTTGACACGCCGTAATCGGTGTACATGCCAATACCCCAAGCCCATTTATCATTGATTGGGTTAACGTAATAAAAAGCCGGAACAAGATGAGAAGGAGCTACGTCGTCTGCTGAATCACCTAATGTATTATTTTCAACATCAATTTCAGGCTCGATCCAGGAAGCCGCACCTGAAAATTGTTTTTTCTCAAATAGCATCATTGATGCGGCGTTTGCTGACATTTCACTTGAGTTGTCACCAACCGCACCAGCACCAGAAAATGCACGACCTAGGCCAGAAGCAGAGTGTTCTACTACTTGGAAACCAGCAGCATGAACTTGAGAAGCAAGAGCAATCGAAATTGCTAATAGTGAATATTGTGTTTTTTTCATTGTCATCCCTTACACATTAATTATTTATTGTGCCGCATCGGCTTGGTCCGATGTGTTGTTAATAGTTTTATTACTTAATGTGATAATTTGGTATTTAAATTTGCAAAAAATGCTACAAGGTTAATAATTTTGCAATTTATCTTATTTCTCCCTATAAATCAGGTATGACCAGTGTAACGTGTTGATAATGTTTGCATTTTAACTTTGTTTATTTTTTGAGCGAATAATGGTGTGGGTAGGGTGTAATACTAAGGTCTAACAGTGGGGTAACCTTTTGATTTCATTTCAGACTAAGGTCTAGGGGGTTAATTCATTGCGTAAATAATGTTTCGTCACTTCATGGCAATAAATTAAACAAAAATAAAGATAAACTTAATTGTGACAAAATGATACAGAGCTATTTAAGTAAGAAATAAGCAAAGTGCGAATAATATGTGTAATAAAGCCTGGTTGTTATTTGAACAGCTCGGGTTTGATTTTAAAAAAGATCATCTTTGATATTTTGCTCTGTTCTTGAAGTGTTATATTTTTCTTTAATTCGGTAATGAATCAATTTTGTGAAATAGCTCAACTAATGGTGAAAATGTCTCTATAATGTTGCCGGAGTTAGGAGGGGAGTGGATCTTTTGCTGTAAAACCCTCACGAAAGACTAACCATCCTGTTATTTAGAGCAACATTTATGTGTGCTGACTTGCTAAACAAGCGATAGTCAGACTTAGAGGTATTCATGCGTTTAGATAAGTTTTTATGTGAAACATTAGGGGTAACCCGTCGAGAAGCGACCATTTTATTACGTCGTGGTGAAGTAACGGTAGATGGTCAGACTGTTAAAGTTGCATCAGTCAAGGTAGGGGAGGAATCCCGTGTTGAGTGGCAAGAGCGACATTTACCTATGCCGGGGCCTCGTTATTTTATGCTGTTCAAACCGGATGGCTTTGTTTGTTCACATGAAGATAGCAATAACCCGACGGCGTTTACTTTACTAGATGAAGTGAATATGGATAAGCTTCATTTTGCAGGTCGCCTTGATGTTGATACTACAGGCTTGGTGCTAATTACCGATGATGGTCAATGGTCACACCGTATCACCTCGCCAAAACACAAATGTGAGAAAACTTATCGCGTATGGTTAGAAGATGCGATTGGTGATAATTACGCACAACAACTGCAAGACGGTATTCAACTAAAAAGCGAGAAAGGGCTGACACTACCTGCGAAAATGGAAGTCGTAGACTTTTCTCAAAATGAATTATTGCTGACGATTTCTGAAGGTAAGTATCACCAAGTAAAGCGTATGTTTGCCGCCCTAGGTAACAAAGTTGAGCAACTACACCGCGAAGCAATTGGTACGATTATTCTGGATGAGGCGCTTGAACCAGGCGAATATCGCGTTTTGACAGCTGAAGAGGTTGCTTCTATTTCGTAACTGATTGACTACCAGAGGCTTGCTTTTTCTACGAAGTGAGCTTTATTTTCGCGTAATTCTATCCATTTAATAATTTCTATAGATCTGCAAGAATTAAATTTTTCAGCTCTTTGTAAAGGACATGCTATGCTACAATCTTCCTTGCCTAAAAGCAGTTTTATGCTATTTCTGATTTTAGGTTCAATTGGTTTATTGACGCCATTTGCCATCGATATGTATTTACCAGCAATGCCAACTATTGCTAGTGATCTGATGGTCAACCACGGGATGGTGCAGGGAACGTTAACCGCATATACC
Source organism: Vibrio litoralis DSM 17657 (assembly GCF_000426765.1). Classification (GTDB taxonomy): domain Bacteria; phylum Pseudomonadota; class Gammaproteobacteria; order Enterobacterales; family Vibrionaceae; genus Vibrio; species Vibrio litoralis. The sequence goes on from NZ_KE384566.1 coordinate 622,511, forward strand.
GCAGGCTTTGCATTAGGACAACTTTTACATGGCCCATTAGCTGATAGCTATGGTCGCCGCCCAATATTATTGGGTGGGATAGTGTTTTTTGCTATCGCTTCTATTATTTGTGCCACGACAATGAGCATTGAAGCTCTGTTGTATACTCGATTTGCTCAAGGCTTTGCGGGGGCGGGAGCGGCGGTTATCGTCCAAGCGATTGTTCGTGATATGTTCGACAAAGAAGAATTTGCTCGAGCGATGTCCTTTATTACTCTTGTTATTACCATTTCACCGCTTTTAGCGCCAATGATTGGCGGGCATTTAGCCGTTTGGTTTGGCTGGCGCTCAATTTTTACCGTACTTGCAGCGGTTTCTTTCTTTGTCTTGTTGGCGGTGTTGTTTAAAATCCCTGAAACATTGGCGCCTGAAAACAAACAACCTTTACGCTTTAAAACCACCATGCGTAATTACTTTAAGTTGATTACCAACCCTGTTGCCTTTGGCCTTATCTTTTGTGGTGCGTTTTCGTTTTCCGGTATGTTTGCTTTTATTACCGCAGGCTCGTTTGTATACATCGACATCTATGGCGTGCAACCTGAATACTTTGGTTATTTGTTTGCGCTAAATGTTGTTGGTATGGTGGCAATGACCAGCTTTAATGGTCGTGCGGTCCGTAAAATGGGTTCGCACTGGATGCTACGTTTTGGTCTTTGGTGTCAAACGTTCGCTGGTGTGGCGCTTTTAGTTAGTTGGTTATTGGGTTTCGGCTTATGGGCGATAGTGCCTTGCGTGATCTTGTTCGTTGGTACCATTTCGATTATTGGTAGTAACTCGATGGGATTACTGTTAAGTAGTTACCCTCAAATGGCGGGCACGGCTTCTTCACTTGCCGGTACACTACGATTTGGCATGGGTGCTGCCATCAGTGCGTTGATTGCTTTCTTACCAAGCGGCTATGTATGGCCGATGGTGGTTGCTATGTTTTTATGCGCGGTATTATCCGCTAGCTGTTATTGGTTATTGAGCCGAAATGCTTAAATGAATACAAATTTTGAATTAGAGAAAAATATGCAATATTCACAAGAGATCCAACGAGTGGTGACCTGTGCTTTATCAGAATTAAAGCAGCAACATCAAAATGGAAAACTGGCGAATACACCGATTACTAATACTCATTTTTTAGCTCGTTGGGTAACGAAAAGCATAAAGACTCAAGAGTTTGATAGTTGCGTAAAAGATGATTTGATTCGTTGGCAAAAATTAAGCCGTAGCAAAGGGGCTGGCAGTGAGCTTCTGGCAACGTTTGAACGCATTGCAAAGTTATACCAACAGTTTTTACCCGTGGAGTCTGAGCCTAAAGCTGTAAAAGATTCGGATATAGAGGCTTTTATGGATCACATGGAAGCGAAAGGGTGGGAAGTGGTTAATGAATTTGAGTTAACTGAAAAAACGCAAATTTTTGCCGATCAGCCCAATTCATTTGTTTTATGTGCTAAGCAATGTGATGACAGTTTTGATGGTGAATTATTAACTAAACCGATGAGCTTTTATGTGAGAGGAAACCATGCCGCCTTTATTACTGAGGCAACAAAACAAGGGTTTTTACTGCATAAGCAAACCGACTATAAGTCAATTGTGAAGTATCATGGTGAATATCTGATTTATCCATATAACATTGGGCCTAAGTTAGCCGAAGTGCCCATAAATTATTGATGTTTTTGTTATTAACCATCGTTGGTTACTCAGAGTTTACGGTTTTATTGAGTTTGTGTTTGATATTTGGTGCTCCGGTGTTACGTACAATGATAACTCAGGCCATGTAGGGTGAGGGTCTTCCTACAACAAGCTAATTAGTGTAAATTTTCTTTCTTATTATTGGTCGCAGGTGCAAGTTTAATGCTTTATCTTAAAAATCTTTGTAAAGGCTATATTGATGGGGGCGTATTTAACCCCGTTTTACAAGGTGCTGAGTTATCATTAGGCCGTGGAGCCCAGCTGGCATTAATGGGAGAAAGTGGTTCAGGGAAAAGTACATTATTGAATATGATTGCAGGGTTAGATACTTGCGATTCTGGTGAAATAATATGTTCTGACTTCCCTATGCACGATGCGCCGGATAGGCAAAAAAATGCTTTTCGTCGAAATAATATTGGCCTTATCTTCCAACAGTTTAACTTACTCACTACATTGAATATTGCCGATAACATTCGCTTTTGCCGTCAATTGAAAGGCTTACCTGAAGACCAAAATCTCTGGCGTCAAATTCTATCCTCACTTGACTTAATGCCATTGCTTGGCCGTTATCCTGAAGAAGTATCTGGTGGGCAGCAACAGCGTGCCGCGATTGCACGTGCATTGTATATGGAGCCGTCTATTTTGTTGGCGGATGAGCCAACCGGTAGTCTAGATGAGAAAAATGCCGAAGCGGTGATGCGTCTTTTAACAAGCCTGTCGAGTAAGATGAGTTGCACCTTATTGCTAGTAACACATAGTGAGAAGGTGGCGGCGCACTTAGAAGGCTGTGTTCGATTACAAGGAGGCGTGTTGAATGTTGTGGCCCGTAGCTAAAGCTCTACTTGGCCATTATCGTCGCCATCCATTTCAAATTCTTCTCGTATGGTTAGGTTTAACTCTAGGCATATCTTTGTTCGTCGGTGTTTTAGCGGTTAATTACCATGCCAAGCAGAGTTATGCTAATGGTGAAAGGCTATTTTCAAATCCTCTCCCATATCGAATTCAGCCGAAATTAGCGGGCAATAAGATCCCTCAAGGTTTTTATATTCAATTAAGACGCAATGGTTTCCATCAATGCGCACCTTTTGATACCTATCGAGTTGTGACGGATGATGGCATGCAACTCAATATTGTGGGTTTTGATCCGGTGACTATGCTGTCATTTCAGCAGAATCAAAGTCTCGGCTCTTCCGATATGCTTGAGCTGATGCGTCCTCCATATCCTATTTTGATCAGTTCCCAATTGTCCAACTACTTAGATGTGGTTGATAATGATTTTATTACCTTAAAATCAGGTGAAAAAATTGGGCCGATAAAGGTGGATACTCAAGGTCGGATTTCGGGCTCAAGACTCGTGGCAGATATGTCTTTGCTTCGAAAGCTTAACCGTAGTTCCGGCTTTGATATGATTGCTTGTGCAGCAATGGATCCGGCTAAATTAGAAAAATTACGTAACTATCTACCTGATGGAATTTCTCTGCACCGTAATACCCGCGTTGAGCTAGGCTCGCTTACCAAAGCGTTTCATATGAATTTAACCGCGATGGGAATGCTGTCCTTCCTTGTAGGTTTATTTATTTTCTATCAAGCAATGTCACTTTCTTTTATCCAGCGTCAACCTCTAGTAGGTATTTTACGTTTAACAGGTGTGTCTGGTTGGCAGTTAACCAAAGCATTGTTGTTAGAAATTATGGCTTGGATTTTAATTGGTTGGTTGAGCGGTACTGTACTTGGATTGGCTTTGGCGAACAGACTGATGCCTTCGGTTTCAGCAAGTTTGAGTGATTTATATAATGCCGATGTTGGCCTATCCATTAAATGGGATTGGGAGTGGATTCAATACAGCTTATTAATGTCTATCTTTGGTTGTCTATTGTCTTGTTTCTGGCCGCTTGTCCGTTTAGTACGCTCTCAACCTATTCGTCTGGCTTCTCGTGTGTCTTTAGTTCGCTTTGCTGGTCGTGAGTTTGGCTTACAAGCATTTGTGGCTTGTGTGTGTACTGTGGCTGCGGTGGCTTTGTACCAATCCCCAACCAATCAAGAAGAAGGCTTTACGCTTATCGCGCTAATGCTAGTGAGTGTTGGCCTAGTGATGCCATATTGTTTATGGAAGTTATTTACCAGTTTTTCTTTCACCATGCCGTGGGTCAAAGTGCGTTGGTTCTTTGCTGATATGGCAGCCAGTATGAGCTACCGCGGTGTTGCAGCTATGGCGTTTATGCTGGCGTTAGCCACTAATATTGGCGTGGTCACTATGGTCAATAGCTTTAAAGAGACGACAGATAAATGGTTGGTACAACGACTATCTGCGGATTTGTATATTACACCGACAATTTCTTCTGCTGCGAGAATGAGCCATTGGCTTGAAGCGCAACCTGAAGTGAAAAGTGTTTGGTGGCGCTGGGAGAAATCACTTCAAACCAATACTGAAACCATTCAAGTTGTGAGTTCAGGTGAGACGGAAGGTGAGCGTAAATCATTAACGGTGAAGTTGGCTGTACCACAATTTTGGTATCACTTACATCATGACAGAGGGATTATGGTCAGTGAGTCGATGTCGCTTAAACATAAAATTCATCCGGGTGATATTATTAACTTACCAGAGCCTTTAGGTGGTAATTGGCCTGTTTTAGGGGTTTATTATGATTACGGAAATCCATATAACCAAGTGATTATTTCGGAAAACAAATGGTCAAGTACCTTCCAAGATGAGGGAGATGTGGCTTTAGGGGTCGTGTTGAATGATCAAGCTGATCCTAGTGACTTAATACAGCGGATGGAAAAAACCTATAGTCTGTCTCCGGAAAGAATCTATAACAATAATGCTATGCATACTAAGGCGATGATTGCGTTTGATCAAACCTTTAAGGTAGCGGATACACTAGGAAAAATTACTTTATTTATTGCGGTATTTGGCTTGTTTGTTTCAACCGTTGCGGGTGAAGTGTCAAGGCAAAAGCAACTTGCTTTACTGCGTTGTTTAGGTGTGTCCGGTAGGGAGTTGGTTATTTTAGGGGCGCTGCAGTTGCTTGCGATAGGGCTATTTACCGCTTTCATTGCTTTACCTCTTGGTATCTTAGTGGCTCAATTAATGGTGGATGTTGTTCTTAAGAATGCTTTTGGTTGGACGATGCAAATCACTTTATTGCCTGAACAATATATTTCTACTTTTGTTTGGTCACTTTCGAGTTTGTTTTTTGCTGGGGCATGGCCGGTTTGGCACATGGTTAAATCGACACCAATGAAGTTGTTGAGGGACTCATTATAATGAAGACCAAACGATACCAATGGATGTTTAAGGCCACTGTGATGACGCTTGCTTTCTTGCTGTTATCAGGTTTGCTTGTCCCTCACTTTGTCAAAGAATTAGTGGCCAAAGAAATAGACCAGCTTCATCTTCAAGCTGAACCGAAAGAAGGTAATCAAGCGGTATATGACCCTGTTTTACCAGATTATACGATTAAATACGGCAAAGACTTTGCAGAACACGATGGCTTTCATAATGAAGTTTGGCACTACAGAGCCAACTTGAAAGGTGATGATGGTCTAGACTATGGCGTGCAGTGGACGGTTTATCGTGTTGCGAACGGTGATCATAAAGGCGTGGGTTGGAGAAATGCACAAATCTATACTGCGCAGGTAGTTGTCTCGACTTCCAAGCACTCATGGTTACAGCAGCGTATTGCTCGTGGTGGTATTGGACAGGCCGGGGTGATGATGTACCCATTCAGATTATGGATCGATGATTGGAGTTGGGTTTCGAATAATAACTTTGCTATCGCAAGCCAGTTGAATGTTAAAACCGACGACTTCCAAGTCTCACTACAAAATGCAGCTTATGGACCTTTTGTTTTAAATGGTGATAAGGGCTATAAAAAAACGCACGATCTAATGTCGACCGCGTCTTATTCGTTCAGTGCGCCTTTTATCAAAACTAAAGGGCATTTGATTCTGAATGGTAAAGAGGTAAAAGTTTCAGGTACGGCATGGTTAGATAAGGAGTGGGGTAACCATCTTGTCGCTAATCGTTCATTGCGCTGGGATACTTTTAATATTCATTTATCTGATGGGCGAGTTTTGTCTTTGACTCAATATCATAATCCACAGAATATGCGTTATATTTCTGGCTCATTATCGAGTAAGAATGGCTCTACTGTTAAGATTAAAGATAATGAGGTGAAAATCTATCCAATTGAAAAACAACAGTTATTAAATGGAAGGCTACTACCTTTACGTTGGGTAATAGAGTTGCCAGAGTACCAAATAAGTCTAATTACCCAGTCACTAAATAGAGAGTTATGGTTACCGTTCTGGATTCCATCATGGGAAGGACCTATTGAGGTTACGGGAAGTCATAAAGGGGTAGGATTTATGCAATTGACGGGTTATTAATGGTAATAATTTTGCCGTTCATAATTCTTTTCGTATGAGAGTTTACGCACAAAAAGTAAGTCATTTATATTGTTGACTTTATTTTATATAACTGTGGATTGTGTGAAAATTATTGATTCGGAAAAACCGAGTATTAGTATCTAAAGAATCGATTTTTATAGTTCAAATAATCCAGATACTATCGCAAAATGTTTTGTCAGATGACTCAATGCTAGATTAAGGAAAAGGTTATGCGCGATAAAGTAGTTAATTTTTTTAAGATGGAATCAGCAAGTGGCATCATTCTCGTGATTGCAGCTGTTATTGCAATGCTGATTGCCAACTCATCATACGGTTCTCTATACCAAGATACCCTTCATACATACATTTTAGGTATGTCAGCATCACATTGGATCAATGATGGTCTAATGGCGGTTTTCTTCTTACTTATTGGTTTGGAAGTAAAACGCGAATTACTGGTAGGAGCATTGCGTTCTAAAGAAACGGCTATGTTCCCAGCGATCGCTGCAATTGGCGGTATGCTTGCACCAGCTTTGATTTACCTTGTATTTAACTACAGCGATCCTGTCGCGGTTGGTGGTTGGGCGATCCCTGCTGCAACGGATATTGCATTTGCATTAGGTATCATGGCTTTGCTAGGTCCACGTGTTCCAGTGAGCTTAAAAGTATTCTTACTTGCTTTAGCAATCATTGATGACTTAGGTGTGGTCGTTATAATCGCGCTATTCTACTCGAGTGATCTATCAAGCCTTGCTTTACTGGTTGGCTTTATTGCGACTGCTGTTTTGTTCTACATGAATATGAAAAATGTCACCAAAACACGTTGGTACTTGATCGTAGGTTTCATCTTGTGGGTGAGCGTATTGAAGTCAGGTGTTCACGCAACGCTTGCAGGTGTACTGATTGGTTTTGCGATTCCGCTAAAAGGTGAAGAAGGCGGTAAGTCTCCGTTAGAGTCACTAGAGCATGCATTGCATCCTTATGTGAACTTCTTTATTTTGCCACTCTTTGCTTTTGCAAATGCGGGTATTTCTCTAGCAGGCGTGTCACTAGCAGGCTTGTCATCAACGGTACCGATGGGTATTGCTTTAGGTCTACTACTAGGTAAACCTCTAGGGGTGTTTGCCTTTAGCTGGGTATCAGTGAAAGCAGGTTTAGCCAAGTTGCCGGAAGGGATTAACTTTAAGCAGATATTTGCGGTTTCAGTACTGTGTGGTATCGGTTTCACCATGTCGATCTTTATTTCGTCACTGGCCTTTACTAATGTCGATGCCGCATTTGATACCTATGCACGCCTTGGTATCTTAATCGGCTCAACCACTGCAGCTATTTTAGGTTACGTGTTATTACATTGCTTCTTACCTAAGCAAGCGGCTGAGCAGATTGCTACGGAAAAGTAAGCTAACTTAATGATATAGAACCTAAGTCAATTGGGTATAAAGAAGAGGTCACTTCAAGGAGTGGCCTTTTTTACGTCTGTAGGAAAGCGAGGGGGTAACGTTGAGGTAGACAAAAAAAAGCCCAAATCAACTTGAAATGGGCTAAAAACAATATAGGAGTTGTATATGAAAAAATTGCAGTTAGGTGTAGAAAATCTTGTTGAATAAACTCAGAAAGCTTTCCAGCTCATTTCCACTTGCTACGTAATATAGGACTGAGCTAATTGCATTCAGTTCAATATTTTTTCAAAAAAAAACGAAATTATTCATAACATATTGAATTTACTATTTTATTAAATTTCATGGTGAACTATGTTTCGCATTTGTGATCGTTGCCGCTTGTTCCGTTGACCTATCCTGATAATATTCAAACAGGTGTTTAATACGAGTGATTAAAATGACGGCAAAGAATAAAACAAAAGCAAAAATCATGGATATTGCAGAAGCATTGTTTGCTGAGCACGGATTTAATGATACGTCATTACGTACGATCACCACCAAAGCTAATGTAAACCTAGCGTCGGTTAACTACCATTTTGGTGATAAAAAAACTTTGGTGAGAGCGGTACTTAACCGCTACCTAGAAGCATTTATGCCTGAGTTGGAAAGAAGCTTAACAGAGCTTAACCAACGTGATGATTACACTATGACGGATGTGTTTAATACCTTAACGCACCCAGTATTGTCTCTAGATAACCTCCGTCCAAATGGCGCAAGTCGTTTTATGTTGCTGATTGGCCGTGGCTATACCGATGTACAAGGGCACCTGCGTTGGTTCATTACGACGCAATACAGCAGTGTGCTTAGCTTATTTACTGACTCGGTAAAAAAAGCTAACCCAGCATTAGATGCTGAAACTCTATTTTGGCGACTACACTTCACTTTAGGTACCTGTGTATTCACCATGTCATCAAGTAAAGCACTCGCAGAAATCGCTTATAACTCTTATGGAAAGAAAGTTGATTCCGATGTGTTTATTCAACAGTTAATCCCATTTTTAGCGGCAGGGGTTGCCGCTAAAGCCTAGATTTTTAAACCTAGTTCTTAAGCATAAACGCAGAAGAACAGTTTTTAAAATTGAACTCGAACATAACAAAAACAACTAAACTAATAACGTGGACAAAAAGGAATAGATTATGAGCTCGCTAAGACAAAAATGGATCAGTGACCCAGCGTTTAAATGGTTTAAACAAGTATTACCACCGCTTTCTAATACTGAAAAAGAAGCGATGGAAGCGGGTAGTGTCTGGTGGGATGGTCAGCTTTTCTCTGGCACACCAGATTGGCAAACATTGCATAATTACCCTAAGCCAACGTTGACAGAAGAAGAGCAATCTTTCATTGATAATCAAGTTGAAACATTACTTGCGATGCTTGATGACTACAAAGTGGTACAAGAAGACCGTGATCTTCCAAAAGAAGTGTGGGACTACATCCGCAAAGAGAAGTTCTTCGCCCTGATCATTGATAAAGCTTATGGCGGCTTGAATTTCTCCGCTCACGCTAACTCAACAATTGTAACCAAAATTGCTACTCGCAGTATTAGTGCCGCTGTAACCGTAATGGTTCCTAACTCTTTAGGTCCGGGTGAGCTGCTATCGCATTATGGTACTCAAGAACAAAAAGACTACTGGCTACCACGTTTATCTGACGGCACAGACATTCCATGTTTCGCTTTAACAGGCCCAGAAGCGGGCTCTGATGCAGGCGGCATTCCAGATAAAGGTGTGGTGTGTAAAGGCATGTATAATGGCGAAGAAGTTTTAGGTATTCGCCTGAGCTGGAATAAACGTTATATCACTCTTGCACCCGTTGCCACGGTACTTGGTCTCGCATTTAAGTTAGACGATCCTGACCACTTACTTGGTGATAAAGAAAATCTTGGCATTACCTGTGCGCTTATTCCGGCCGATCACGAAGGAGTAGAAATTGGCGAACGTCACGATCCATTAGGGCTAGCCTTTATGAATGGCCCTACTCGCGGTGAAGATATCTTCATTCCAATGGATTGGCTAATTGGTGGTGCGGATTACGCAGGTAAAGGCTGGCGCATGCTGGTGGAATGTTTATCAGCAGGACGTGGTATTTCTCTACCGGCACTTGGTACTGCAATTGGTCATCTTACTAGCCGTACAACCGGCGCTTATGGTTATGTGCGTAAGCAATTTGGTATGTCGATTGGTAAGTTTGAAGGCGTTGCCGATGCCATGGCGCGTATCGGTGGTATGACGTACATGCTAGAAGCGGCGCGTACTTTAACCACGACGTCATTGGATATGGGGGAGAAGCCGGGGATTGTGACCGCGATTGCCAAATATCACATGACAGAAATGGGACGTACTATCTTAAATGATTCAATGGATATTCATTCTGGCCGAGCGATTCAAACTGGTCCAATGAACTACTTAGCGCATCATTACTATGGCGTACCGGTTGCGATCACCGTAGAAGGTGCGAACATCTTAACTCGTAACCTGATGATTTTCGGACAAGGTGCAACTCGTTGTCATCCATTTGTACTACCTGAAATGGAAGCGGCGGCAAATCCAGATGAAAAAGCCGGTGCAAAAGCGTTTGATGAGTTGTTATTCAAACACATGGGCTATGCCATTAAAAATAGCCTAGGGGCGTTTAGTATGGCATTGACGGGCTCTCGCTTTGCTAAATCTCATACCTCTGGTGCGACCAAGCAATACTACCGTGACATGACTCGTTTAAGTAAAGCATTAGCAGTGACGACAGACTTTGCCATGTTAACACTAGGTGGTGAGCTAAAACGTAAAGAGATGCTATCCGCGCGTCTTGGTGATGCATTGAGTTACTTATACTTAGGCTCAGCAGTGCTAAAACGTTATGAAGATGAAGGCTGTCAGCAAGACGATCTCGACTATGTTCATTACGCGATGAATCATTGTTTAAGCCAGGCTGCTAACGGTTTAGAAGAGGCTTTCCGTAATATTCCTAGTCGCATCGCAGGAAACCTTCTAAAAGTGTTGGTTTTTCCACTAGGTAATCGCTTTAAAGCACCGTCTGATAAGCAAAAAACCAAAGTAGCAGAAAGCTTAATGACACCGGGAGCACATCGTGAACGTTTAACGCACCTTTGCTACATTGGTGACGATGAAAATGACAGCGTTGGGCTTATCGAACGAGCGTTCATTGCAATGTACGGTGTGAGGCATCTAGAGCGTAAAATGATGAAAGCGGTCAAAGATGGCAAGCTAGCAAAAGTCGGTCCATTAAAAGATCGTTTGCAAGCGGCGGTTGAGCAAAAAATCTTAACTCAAGACGAAGCGGAACAAGTGATGAAAGCGGATGAGATTCGTTACCGTTCAATTCAAGTTGACCACTTTAGCCATGATTTCAGCGAAATTCGTACTCATGATGCAGAGAAAAAGGAGAAGTCGTCAAAAAAGCTTGATAGCGCGGCTTGATGTAAACGCGCGCATATCATACAAATTAGATGATTCTTGAGTATACTTAACGACAACGCCACAGCTACTGTGGCGTTTTTGCTTTGGTGGGGTAATGGCTAAACAGGTCTAACCACAAGTGTATAAAGCAAAAAAATGCAGAAATAAGATGCGAAACCTCGGATAAACTTTTATCCTACAGGGGTTTTTTAAAGGAAGCTGAATATGATCATCAAACCGAAAATCCGTGGATTTATCTGTACAACAACACACCCTGTGGGTTGTGAAGCAAACGTAAAAGAACAAATTGCCTACACAAAAGCTCAAGGCCCAATTGCTAACGCACCAAAGCGCGTACTAGTGGTTGGTTCTTCGAGTGGCTATGGCTTGTCATCTCGTATTGCAGCTGCATTTGGCGGTGGCGCATCAACAATCGGTGTGTTTTTCGAAAAGCCTGGCACAGAGAAAAAAACTGGCACAGCGGGTTGGTATAACTCAGCAGCTTTTGACAAGTTAGCGAAAGAAGAAGGCTTATACTCTAAAAGCCTAAATGGTGATGCTTTCTCAAATGAAGCAAAACAAAAAACGATTGACCTGATCAAAGCGGATCTAGGCCAAATCGATATGGTAGTTTACTCATTAGCATCACCAGTACGTAAAATGCCAGAAACCGGTGAAGTGATTCGTTCATCGCTTAAACCAATTGGCAAAACGTACACTGCAACCGCTGTTGATACCAATAAAGACGTTATTATTGAAGCCAGTATTGAGCCAGCAACAGAGCAGGAAATCAAAGATACTGTCACTGTAATGGGTGGCGAAGATTGGGAACTTTGGATGGCTGCGCTATCTGAAGCGGGTGTACTAGCAGAAGGTTGTAAAACGGTTGCCTACAGCTACATCGGTACTGAGCTAACATGGCCAATCTACTGGGATGGTGCGCTAGGCAAAGCAAAAATGGACCTAGACCGTGCAGCTGCAGCATTAAATGAAAAGCTAGCGGTTCTTAACGGTACTGCCAACGTTGCCGTATTGAAGAGTGTTGTCACTCAAGCAAGTTCTGCCATTCCAGTTATGCCTCTTTATATCGCAATGGTATTTAAGAAAATGCGTGAAGAAGGCGTACACGAAGGTTGTATGGAACAGATTCACCGCATGTTTACTCAACGTTTATACAAAGAAGATGGCAGTGCTCCACAAGTGGATGACAAAAACCGCCTTCGTCTAGATGATTTGGAACTACGTGAAGACATTCAACAGCATTGTCGTAATCTATGGCCTCAAGTAACCACTGAAAACTTGAAAGAGTTAACAGACTACGTAGAGTACAAAGAAGAGTTCTTGAAACTATTCGGTTTCGGTGTCGACGGTGTTGACTATGAAGCTGACGTAAACCCAGAAGTTAACTTCGATGTTCAAGATATTTAACTCTTCCATGTCGAAATGAACAAACAATAGAAATAAATGAAGCATAAGGCGCTCCTCGGGGCGTCTTTTTTTATTCTGGCTGAAACTCGCACCTTGAAGTTACTTGGGTCTATGTTTTAATGGTATAACTAACCTCAGCTAAGGTTAATTATCAAAGATAGCGTGGTTATTTGCGGGGTAAAGAACATGGAAAACGTAGCAACACTTTATTTTTATGCCGGCAAAATGGGCGCCGGTAAATCGACACATTCTCTACAGTTGGCTCAAGAGATTACAGCGGTTCACCTCAACGAAGATGAGTGGCTAACGGCGTTGTATCCTGATCAAATCAGTAATTTTGAAGAATACTTAAAGTTTGCTTCAAGAATAAAACCGCTACTCTCCAAACATATCCAACAAATACTCACCTCGGGAACGGATGTTGTTCTAGATTTCCCTGCCAATACTTATCAACAAAGAACATGGTTTAAGCAGTTATTTGAAAATGCTCACGCTAAGCATCAACTGATTTATATCGATGCCGATGATGAGGTTTGTCTGCAGCAAATTAAACATAGACGAATAGAGCAACCAGCCAGAGCGAGATTCGATACCGAAGCCATGTTCCACCACGTAACCCAATATTTCGAAGCGCCTCACCCCCAAGAAGGGTTTAATATTAAAACTATCCGTAAAGAAAACTAATTATGCAGTCATTAGAACTAAAAATAAAACCACCGATTGTCGCTGTCATTGCCATAATAATCATGTTTGGGCTCGACTACTGGCTACCCAATGACAAGCTAGGAGTAGGGCAATATCGTTTGGGAATGGCACTAGGTTTAATACTTATTGGTTTAATGCTTGCGATGACCGGCGTAAAAAAGTTCATTCAAGCAGAAACCACTATTCATCCCGATCTGAAACACGCCACTAATAAACTCGTCACTAATGGCATATATCGTATTTCACGAAATCCAATGTACCTCGGGATGCTACTTAATTTACTGGCGATTGCGGTATGGCTTAATAATTGGCTAACCATCGGTGTATGTATCGGTTTTGTTTGCTATATCACCCAATTTCAAATCAAGCCTGAAGAACGTTTCCTACAACAAAAGTTTGGTAAGCAATATACAGACTATTGTCAGAAAGTACGTCGATGGTTATAAAACAGTATAGTTACTTGGGTATATAACAATCTGCTGTCTAAATTTTGAGTGTAATGGCCAATTCTAATTGGTCACGATATAAGTACATCCGGCTAGCAACATAAGAATGATGGAAGTGAAGTAAAGCTCATTCTTTTTACCGTTCTACATGGCTTGACATTCGAATTTCCATATATATGATATTCCACATGTTTAGTTGATTGGTAAAGCACCTATGTTTGAACCTCTATATTTTTATAAAGCCCTTTCAGAAGAAACTCGCTTGAAGTCTTTGTTACTTATGCAAAGTAAAGGTGAGTTGTGCGTGTGTGATTTAATGAGCGCCCTTAATTTAAGCCAACCTAAAGTCTCTCGTCACCTTGCTGAGCTAAGAAAGCATAATCTGGTGATTGATGACCGTCGTGGTAAATGGGTGCATTACAGAGTTAACCCAGAACTACCTGAATGGGCTTTGCAAGTGCTAGAGCTTACATTAAGCAACAATCAACCAATGATTAAACAAGAATTACAAGTTATTGAAGCCGAAAAAGCCCAATAACGGCTTAGGCTCAATAAGCTAAGTCACTCACTCCCAAAGACAAAACAAACAAAAACTCACCGAAATAAAATCTTAGATAAATCTGCGTAGTAAGGATTTGAAATGACAAACGTAACGGCTTGTAGTGACGAAAGTGCTGCAAAGAAAATGAGCTTCCTCGATCGTTATTTAACGGTTTGGATTTTCCTCGCGATGGCGTTAGGTGTGGCTATCGGGTTTGTTTATCCTGAAGTCGCGCAGTGGAATGAAAGTATGTCGGTGGGCTCAACCAATATCCCATTGGCGATTGGCCTTATCTTAATGATGTACCCACCGCTAGCAAAAGTGGATTACAGCCTACTTGGTGAAGTCACTCGTGATAAAAAAGCCATTACTTTGTCATTAGTGATGAACTGGGTTGTCGGTCCAATCTTAATGTTTGCCTTAGCCATTATCTTTTTACGTGATTACCCAGGTTACATGGCAGGCTTGATCTTAATTGGTCTAGCACGTTGTATTGCGATGGTATTGGTATGGAATGATATTAGTGGCGGTAACAAAGAGTACGGCGCAACCTTGGTGGCATTAAACAGTGCTTTCCAAATCGTGACTTACAGCTTCATGGCTTGGTTATTCATCACGGTATTGCCTCCTTACTTTGGTTTAGAAAGCTTTGCTATTGATATCACGATTATGGATATTGCTGAAAGCGTATTGATCTACCTTGGTATTCCATTTTTAGCTGGTTACTTAAGCCGTAAAATCTTGGTCGCATCGAAGGGTGTGCAATGGTACAACGAAGTCTTTATTCCTCGAATTTCTCCAATCACTTTAGTTGCATTACTGGCGACTATCGTTCTGATGTTTAGCCTAAAAGGTGAAATGATTGTAGAACTGCCAATGGATGTATTACGCGTTGCAGTACCGCTGATCATCTATTTCTTAGTGATGTTCTTTGTGAGCTTTTATGTAGGTAAAAAACTGGGCATTCCTTACGACCGTAATGCTTCAATTGCCTTTACTTCTTCAGGTAACAACTTTGAATTAGCGATTGCCGTGGCGATTGCCGTATTTGGTATTAACTCAGACCAAGCCTTTGTTGGTGTAATCGGGCCTTTAGTTGAAGTACCGGTATTGATTGCGTTGGTCAATGTCGCATTGAGAATGAAGAAGAATTACTAAGCGATATCAGCCTCAGGACAATACGATTTATTAAACTAATGGGTCGTATTGTCCCAAACAAAAGAACGTTAGAAATACGTTTTAATTTTTACTTTCCAGATGAATTGCAATAAAAGTGAAATACAAAGAAGGCAAAATAATTCTTAATTTATTTTCATTGGTAATATATGGATATTCACATATACGGAGATTAGCAATGTTGCCGCATCAATTTTTTAAATTACTTTCAGACGAAACTCGTGTGAGATGTTTACTGATTATTGCTCGTGAAAAACAAGTGTGTGTAGGAGAATTAACGATCGCGCTTAATGAAAGCCAGCCGAAAATATCTCGCCATTTAGCGTTATTACGTTCAAGCGGAGTCGTGATTGATGTTCGCCAAAGTCAATGGGTTTTTTACCGATTGTCGAGCGAGTTACCTGGCTGGATGAGAAAACAAATTCAAGGGCTAACAGAATCTAACTGTTTAAAGAAAGCATACCAACAAGATATTTTGCGCTTATCTGAGATGGAATCACGTCCAGAGTGCTGTGTTTAGAGGAAAATAAGATGTCTATAAAAGTAGGAATAAATGGATTTGGTCGTATTGGACGCTTAGCGTTAAGAGCATCGTTTGATTGGCCTGAGATTGAATTTGTACAAATTAATGATGTAGCAGGGGATGCAGCAACACTTGCGCATTTATTAGAATTTGACTCTGTACAGGGCCGTTGGCACCATGAAGTGACTAGCGAAGGCAATACGATTGTTATCAATGGTAAGGCGATTCAAACGTCAAAAGAAAAAGCCATTGATGCGGTTGATTGGTCTGGCTGTGATGTCGTGATTGAAGCGACTGGCGTTCACCGTAAAACAGAATTTCTTAATCAATATTTAGCACAAGGTGTTAAACGTGTTGTGGTTTCAGCACCAGTAAAAGAAGAAGGTATTGCGAATATTGTTGTTGGTGTGAATGATCATATTTTTGATCCGGCAATTCATAAAATCGTAACCGCGGCTTCTTGTACCACTAACTGTATTGCGCCTGTGGTAAAAGTGATCCATGAAAAACTGGGCATCGCGCAATCTTCTTTCACTACGATTCATGATTTAACTAATACTCAAACTATTTTGGACGCGCCACATAAAGACCTTCGTCGTGCTCGCGCCTGTGGCATGAGTTTGATCCCAACCACGACTGGTTCTGCAAAAGCCATCGTTGAAATCTTCCCTGATTTAGCTGGAAAGATTGACGGCCATGCGGTGCGCGTTCCACTGGCTAACGCATCATTAACTGACATTATTTTTGATGTTGAGCGTGATACCACGGTTGAAGAAGTCAATCAGCTACTGAAACAAGCATCAGAAAATGAGCTTGAAGGTATTCTAGGTTTTGAAGCTCGTCCATTGGTTTCTATTGATTATAAAGGCGACCAACGTTCAACGATTGTTGATGCCTTGTCGACTATGGTTGTCGGCAAACGTATGGTGAAAATCTACGCTTGGTATGACAATGAAATGGGTTACGCAACACGTACTGCAGAATTAGTTCGTAAAGTCGGCCTAGCATAAGGAAAAGTTTGTTATGACACATCCCACATGGTTACTACCACTTGAAGTGGATAATGCAGGACTAGTATTAACACCTTGCCCAGGAACAAAAGGCGTTGAGCTTGCTGAGAGTATTACGCAGCTTAAATCTCAAGGGGTGAGCATTATCGTTACCGCTTTAAGTGTTAAAGAGATGCAAGAAGCTGGTGTTGAACAGTTACCGGAAGAAGTTGAAAAAGCCGGTCTGCAATGGTTTAACGCACCAATTGAAGATGATCGCGCACCAGATGAAGCCTTTCATGCTCGTTGGAAGCACCTTGCTCCTTCTTTGCATAAAGCGATAAATAACGGCGAAAAAGTCGCGCTTCATTGCATGGGTGGTTCGGGCCGTACTGGCTTATTAGCGGCTCACCTGCTATTAGAAAAAGATTGGGAATTACCTGAAATTATGTCTCAAGTTCAAGCATTAAGACCGGGCGCTTTTACCAAACAAATTCAAATTGACTATATCAATCAGTTTGCAAAATCTGTTGCCTAATTTAACGCTGGTTTGATCAATTAATTTTTAATAATTAATAAAACCAAAAGAGCTGCCTTCTTTGGGTGGCTCTTTTTTTTAAAGAGAATGATTATGCTGTCTCAAATTAATCAAAATATCCGTCAGTACATGCTGGTTACCTTTAATTACTGGAACTTCACCATTACCGATGGCGCATTGCGCATGTTGGTTGTGTTGTATTTCTATGATTTAGGCTATTCCACATTAGAGATTGCTTCTTTATTTTTGTTTTATGAATTCTTTGGTGTGGTCACGAACCTAATCGGTGGTTGGTTAGGGGCAAGGCTGGGCTTAAACCGAACCATGAATATAGGGCTAGGCATGCAGATAGTCGCCTTAGCCATGTTGGCGGTGCCGAGTGTGTGGTTAACCATTCCTTGGGTGATGGCCGCGCAAGCCTTATCGGGTATTGCCAAAGACTTGAACAAAATGAGCGCCAAAAGTTCGATCAAGACCTTAGTGCCTAAAAATGCGCAAGGGGCGCTGTATAAGTGGATCGCCATTCTCACTGGCTCTAAAAATGCCCTAAAAGGTGTCGGTTTCTTCATCGGTGGTGCCTTACTGTCTTTAATTGGTTTCCAATATGCTGTTGCAGCGATGGCGGGTGTGTTGCTTTTAGTCTTTATCATGAGTTTAATTTTTTTAAAAGCTGATTTAGGCAAAGCCAAAACTAAACCTACGTTTTCGGAGATTTTTTCCAAATCTAGCAGCGTGAATGTGCTGTCTGCGGCACGCATGTTTTTATTTGGTGCGCGTGATGTTTGGTTCGTTATCGCACTGCCGATTTACTTAGGAAGCGTGTTTGGCTGGGATCATAGTTCGGTAGGGGGCTTTCTTGCATTATGGGTGATAGGTTATGGCTTGGTTCAAGGTTTTGCACCTAAAATAACCGGAGCAAAATCAGGCCAAGTTCCAGATGGTAAATCTGCCATTGCATGGGCCTTTGTCCTTTCCGCGATAACAGGCGTGATTGCTTATAGCGTACAAATGCAATGGAATCCTGAACTGGTTATTGTAATTGGTTTGATGATATTTGGCGCAGTATTCGCCGTAAACTCATCACTGCATTCTTACCTGATTGTTAGCTATGCCAAAGGCGACGGCGTTTCATTAGACGTTGGTTTCTACTACATGGCCAATGCGATGGGACGTTTAATCGGTACTATCTTATCTGGCTGGGTATTCCAAACCTGGGGATTTGCGGCTTGCTTGTGGGTGTCATTCACTTTCTTAGCGTTAACGACTCTCATTTCATTTTGGTTGCCGAGTCGAACTAACCAAAAACTCGCACAACAATAATGTTATCAATCGGAATCTAAAAATGTCTAGGTAGAATAGCCTCATCGACTTAAATAACAGGAATGCGGTAGCTTTACCAATGGCTTGGATTCTTAGGTTATGTGTTTGCGATACATTTCAATTTAATCGGTGAGGTTCAAGGGAGGTTGCCTTGAACCTTACCAACAATCTTTAACCGCGCTTTGGCTTTCCTTTAAACTCTTTGATACTACGCTTCTGCGCGCTGCGACGATTCGCTTGTTTATCACGTTCAGGACGTTTTGCTGCCCCAGAACTGGGTTTGTCAGTGACAGGAAAACCTGCCAAATTATCGAGAGGTAGTGCGCGTTTGGTTAGCTTACGTATTGCGTCTAATGCCAATCTTTCCGCATGGCATACCAAAGATATTGCCAACCCAGTGTGACCAGCACGAGCGGTACGCCCAACTCGATGGACATAAACGGGGGCACTTTCAGGGAGGTCAAAGTTAATGACCACTGGTAGCGCATCAATATGAATGCCGCGAGCAAGTAGGTCGGTCGCAATGAGCACTTGGATGTTTTGTTGTTTAAAGTCAGTGAGATTTTGTTCGCGTGTTATTTGGTCTTTATTTCCATGTAAGGCGGCGGCTTTAACGCCAGCTTTAATCAGTTTTTTAGCTAAAGCATCGGCATTGTCTTTGGCGCTAATAAAAACCAGAACTTGTTGGTTGGAATGTTGAGCCAGTAATGCCCGTAGTGCTTTGGTTTTACTGCCTTTATTTACTAGATATAGTTGCTCATCAATATGGTCGACGATGCTATTTTCTGTATTAGACTGAATTTTCTTGGCATTTGGCATGATGGAATGCATTTTTTGCGCTAATTCATCGGCTAGGGTAGCTGAGAAACACAGCGTTTGGCGCGAGCTAGGCATAAAATTAATGATGCTTTGAAGGTCTTTCCAAAATCCCATATCAATTAAACGATCGGCTTCATCTAATACCAAGTGTTGGATTGCGGATAAGTCGAGTTTGTTTTCTTTGATAAGCGCCAATAACCGGCCTGGTGTCGCGATAATTAATGCAGGACTTTCGGCGAGTTGCTGTAATTGTTGTTCAATATCTACGCCGCCAAATAGGCTTGCTACTTTAATGTCTATGCTTTGAGTGAGTGGTTGTAGGCTGTGGCTTATTTGTCGTGCGAGCTCACGAGTTGGCACAATGATTACTGTGTGAACTTTACAGCTGTTTTTAGGTTCTGCTGCAATCATAGAGAGTAGTGGTAGGCCAAATGCGTATGTTTTGCCACTGCCAGTTTGCGCTAGAGCGAGTACATCGGTGTGGTTTAAAATTTCTGGGATCACTTGTTGCTGAATAGGGCTAGGAGTGACAACGGAATCGGGTAATGCTTTGATCAGTGAGGAATTGAGTTTGAGTTCGTTAAAAGTCATGAAGATCTGCCTGCCAAAAATATGCGCAGAGTGTAGCACACAAGGGCGCTAGGAGTGGGAATAGACAAAGCTCGTGTTTTATAACGCTTAACTTGACCTGAAGTAGACTTGAGGTTTTATGCTTTCCAAAATTCATTAAGGAAAGCCAAGATGCAAACGGACTATGTAAAAATATTAGCGCAAAAAACCTATCAGGAAAAACCAGTTAAAACGCTGCATACCTTTAAAAGGCAAAAGTTTCATGCGATGAGCTTTTTTATGGGAGTAGCAACATCATTGTTATTGTATGGCTATAGATGTTGGAAAGCCGCCATCGTTTAGTTTCGATAGCGGCTTTATATTTGACGGTTAACGTAGAGGTTAACTTAATATAATGATTAAGGTACCGGCGAGCGTCATTAAGATATTGGCAATGGCGTAAGTCCCCGCATAACCAAGTGCAGGAATAGTCGATTTCGCGTAATCGTTAACAACATCCATTGCTGGAGCACAGGTTCTTGCTCCGATGATTGCACCAAATAATAATGCACGGTTCATCTTCAATACATGAGCTCCAAATAAGTAGGCCGCCACAACCGGAAGTACGCTAATAAGGAAGCTAACCCCAACAATTTTGAAGCCCATTTGGCCTAAATATTCGAGCATATTTGAACCAGCACTTAGGCCAATTCCCACCATGAAGACCATTAAACCGAGATCTTTTATCATATTCAATGCACCTTGAGGCACATAACCAAAAGTCGGGTGGTTCGCTCTCAAGTAACCTAGGGTGATGCCTGAAATAAGTAAGCCTACCGCATTACCTAGTCCGAAAGTCACTTGGCCAAATGTCATGGTGATCAAGCCAAACAATAAACCAATGATAAAGAAGCTACAGAAGGCCAGTAAGTCGGCAATTTGACTATGAATTGAGATAAAACCAATTCGTTCAGCTAAGCCAAGTACGCGGCTCTTTTCGCCACTGACCTGTAAAATATCACCTTTAGCTAGCACGATATTCAAGTCCATTGGCATTTCAATTTGTGCACGAACAACACGGTTTAAGAAACAGCCGTATTCTGCAATATTAAGGTCAGATAGCTTTTTACCGGCAATACTGTCACTTTTTACCACGATTTCTTCTTCGGCAATGCGAAGGTCAAGCAAGTTGCGGTCGAAAACTTCTTTACCGTTACGGAAGCTAGGATCAAGGCGAGCGTGACTATCCGGGTAACCGACTAAAGCAATCTCATCGCCGAGTTGTAATATAGCGTCACCATCTGGGTGGGCGAGGATACCATTACGACGAATACGTTCGATGTAGCAACCAGTTTGGCGGTAAATGCCTAGCTCACGTAGGTTCTTACCTCCAGTCCAATCGATCAGTTCTTGTCCAACACGGTAAGCACGAATAATCGGTAAGTAGACTTTACGTTGGCCTGCACCACCAAGACCGCGCTCTTGAGCAATACGCTGTGCTGAATCACTGAGATTTTCTTTTTGCAGTTTAGGCAACAACTTGGCAAACATGATCATGCTGGTTAAGCCAATCAAATAAGATAATGCATAACCAACCGATAGGTTATCTAAAACCGTGGATAGCTGCATATTATCGGGAATGGTACCTAGTCCTGAGTTTAATGCGTCTTGTGCTCCTACCAAAATCGGTGTTGCGGTCATTGAACCCGCCATGATACCGGCGGTTAAGCCAAAATCGAGGCCAAAGAAGTGTCCTAAACCGTAAGTCAGTGTCGTAGCGGAGATCAGCACAATTAAGCTTAAAAAGAAGTAGTGCTTACCATCGCGGAAAAAGATACCGAAAAAGTTAGGCCCAGCTTCGATGCCGACACAATAGATAAACAGCATAAAACCGATGGTTAGCGCCTCGGCATTAAATACAAAGCCGAGATTTCCCATGAATAGAGCGGTAAGCAACACACCAATGGAATTGCCAAGTTGAAAGTTTCCGAAACGGATTTTACCAATAGATAAACCGATCGCTAATACGACAAACAAGAGTAGTATAGGATTTTGGTTTAAAAGTGCAGCAACGTCTATATTCACGGTATTTCTCAAGTGAAATTAAAGTATAACAAAGAATAGGTGAGTTATTCGAGATATCACATCTTTGTGCATCGTTTAATCAAATAACAGTATAAATTTAATGCGAAGTGTATCGGATAAATGAGTAATTAATAAGAGGTAATGTGGAGTTTTAATATTAAATTTTACATTATTGCCAAATAGTTAATGTATGGTTGATTTTGTGGTGTGGTTTTCTGTGTGGCAATAAAAAAATGGTCAGAAAGTTCTGACCATTTTATCGGGGGGAAGCTTCTTTTTACGCTTGCATTTTCAAGCCATAAAGAACTTCTTAGCTAGCGAGAAATTATTCGCTGTATAAACCTAGGTTTGCTTTTGCATAAGCTTCAAATTCTGTAAATCCACCTACGTGATCTTGGTCTACAAAAATTTGAGGAACGGTTTCAACTGGTTTACCAACGGTTTTTTCTAAGTCAGCTTTACTGATGCCTTCTGCATGAATATCAACATAGCGGTAGTTGAAGTCATCACGCTCTTCTTTTAACTTTTCCGCTAGCTCTTTTGCTCGTACACAAAACGGGCAAGCGGGACGACCAAAAATAACTACAAACATGGTTTATCTCCTTCCAATTCGTTATGTGGCTCACTATGCCCTAAGATAATTCGTTTTTAAAGTTCAGATTAAGAGTTAAAAGTAATTAAGTATGTTGGATTAGCCTAAAATGGACTTGTTTTATCGTAACGAGAATCTTTTAGTACATCTTTTACTCGTTTTAGATTTTCTCTAAAGCCTGATCCTCGACGTAAAGTAAAACCAGTCGCGAGTACATCAATTACTACCATTTGAACTACACGGCTTGCCATTGGCATATATACGTCGGTGTCTTCTGGTACATCGAGAGTAATCGCTAGATCGCACACTTGCTCCAAAGGTGAATCTTTGGCGGTAATGGCAATCACGGTTGCGCCATTTTCTCTGGCGAGTTGAGCGGTTTCTACTTGGCTTTTTGTTCGTCCGGTATGCGAGATCAAAACCACGACGTCATTTTCTGTCGAGTTAATGCAGCTCATTCGTTGCATTACCACATCATCGAAATTCATGATTGGAATATTGAATCGAATGAATTTGTTCTGCGCGTCTTTTGCCACCGCAGAGGAGGCGCCCAAACCAAAGAATGAAATACGCTTCGCTTGCGTAAGTAAGTCGACCGCACGGTTAATTTGAAAAGGATCGAGGCTGTTTTTTGCAACATCCAAACAAGCCATGGTGGATTCAAAGATTTTATGAGTATAAGCGTCAGGGCCGTCAGATTCTTCTACATTACGGTTTACATAAGGTGTGCCGTTGGCCAAGCTTTGGGCTAAATGTAGTTTGAAGTCAGGGAATCCCTTAGTATCTAAGCGGCGGCAGAATCGATTGACGGTTGGCTCACTCACGTCGGCAATTTTGGCTAAGGTCGCAATACTGGAATGAATCGCCGTTTGTGGGGCTTCGATGATGACTTCTGCGACTTTTCTTTCAGATTTGCTGAAAATATCTAGGTTCTTTTGAATTTTTTCTAATGTATTCATATTGTTCTCGAAAATGCTGAGACTCAAAGCCTGATTTGATTACATGCGCATAATGGATAGTAATGCGCGGATAAATACTCGAGTCCATGAGTACATATACCCAAATGATTTGGGTATAGTCAGTATAACCAAGCTGAGGGGGATTCATGTATTTGGTGGGGATTTTTATAGTGATAACATGACAAACTTCAAATTAAGTTACAGTTTTGTAAGTTTTATACTCAAAATTATCTCTCAATAATGATGATATTGGTCGCTGAGTTTCTACTTTTAGAAAGAAATTTACAGAATGTTTGTCTGGATTGTCTTAAACATTCTGAAAAATTTTGGCTGTAAGTTGGTTAATTTGTGGCAAGACTATTGAGCTCGTTTGAGCAATTTGTCGCTGTTCTTCGATAACTGAATGAAGAATGTCATTGGTGGTGAGTGGGTTTGCGAGCACCACGCGGAATACACTGGTTTCCATACGATCCCACTGCACTGGCGTTAAACGAGTTCGGGAGACAAAGGAAATACCATTTTCACGTTGTTTCTTTTGAATAAACTGCGTCAGTTCATTGAGTAATTGGTGCAATTGTTGGCGCTCTTCAGTCGATGCGACTAATAAGGCTTTTCGCGTGTCTTGCGGCACATAGCGGTAGGTTAATAAACATAGTTCAGGTTCAGAAATTAGCTCGAAGTCATTTTGCTGTTTGACTAAGTTGGCAAAATAATGCGCTTTATCAATACTTTGGTCAATTAATAGTTCATAACCTGGGCGGCTGATAATGTGCATGCTGGAATACACGAGCATCGCCATGCCGGAACGAGAACCTTCTAATGTGTGTGAGCCGAGATCTTTTGAACCTTTACGCAGAATATATTCAGCATGGTGTTCTACCGCTTTCATTGCTTCTGGATCTTTAAATAACACCATTCCTGCACCCATCGGGATATACAGCTGTTTGTGGGCATCTATCGTCACAGAGTCTGCGCGTTCAATACCTTTTAATAATGAACGATGATTATTCGACATTAATGTCGCGCCACCCCAAGCTGCATCCACATGGAAGTGGCAATTTTCTCGTTGTGCAATATCGGCGATGGTATCTAAAGGATCAATGTTGCCCGTTTCAGTTGTACCCGCCACACCAATAATCGCGAATGGTTTGATTTTTTTATCTTTAAGTTGCTTGATGGTCTCTTCGAGTGCCGCCGGGCAAATACGGTTATGTTCATCGGCTTTGACTGGAACAAGGTTTGACTGGCCGATACCGAGTACATCCGTGGCTTTTTTCAGAGAGTAATGGCCACGTTCAGATACTAATACCGCCATTCCTTGATAACCATAATGCATCATGGCATTAAATAGGCCTTCTTTTTCTACCCCAGGAAAATCGCCATCAGCTTTTAATGCATTGTTACGCGCAACCCATAATGCAGTGATGTTAGCTATAGTGCCACCAGAACAAAATGCGCCGAGTGAATGTACCGCACTATGCATCCATTCTTGATAAAAGCTCTCAGATTGCCCGTAAATTAAACGGTGTAACATGCCAAGCACCTGGCGCTCTAAAGGCGTGAATGCTTTGGATGTTTCAATTTTTACTAGGTTTTGATTCAGTGCAATCATGATTTTAGACAACGGCATTAAAAAGTAAGGCAATGCAGAAGTCATATGACCAATAAAGCTTGGTGCTGAGGTATGTACCGAATGGGAGACTAGGGTATCAAGAAGATGCTGAGTATGCTCTGAAACAAAGGTCGGAAACTCAGGGATTACAGCATCTGAAAAATCTTTTTCAATTTCTGATAAGGGTTTTTCTTCCACGACAATATGCTCTCTTAAGAATTCATTTAGATTCTGAGAAAGTTTTTGTTCGATGTTACCCAATGTTGAATCGGGAGCCTCTGGTACAGTAAAAATGCGCAGCAAGCTCTCAAAATTGACATCTACAATTTTGTCGTTAGATCCCATAACCCGTTTTCTTATAGAGTTTACGTTGATTTGAGAGAAATAATTTATCGTAATAAATCAATAAAGTCTCGTTCAAATGTAGGTAGTTTGTGTGTGGCCGTGCCCGAGGCTACATTATATGTAGTTACTTACACTCAATGGCGTTAGTTTTAGCAATCGATTGATTGTATTTGTCTAATGCAGGTTTGATATTGCTAGGGTGGCTCAACAGGTCAGCAAAAGCAGAGCGTAATTCATAGTTTTTTTCATTCGGTGCCGATTGGCGGTCATCAAATGTTGTTTTAGCAATTTTGCCTAGTTCATCATCACGTTGTGATAAGGTTTTTACATCGGCTTGAGAAAGCTTCAGCCACGATTCAACTTGCTCATCCGTGGCGATTTTTTGGGGCTCAGAAGTCAGATAAAAATCCACTGCAGCACGATTCAATTCAAAATGATGGGTTCTGCCTTGTAAAAACCAATCACCGACATCTTTTAAATCAGGGTTCGACTCTGTGGTAATCGACACAAGATCTTGGTACCAAGTTAAAGATGCATCAATATACGCATCGTATTTATCGGTTAAGCATTGGGTATTGTTATCTGTAGCGGCAAACACTGAACTGCTTAGAGATAGTAATAAAAGGGCGATAGCAGGTTTTTTCATTTTCTTTCCTTGAGTAAGGCGTTAAAAGCCTTTTTATTATAGCGTTGACCCGTTTCTAGGTCAGTGTCTTATATCACTATTCCCTTCATTCTTGAAGTTGTAGCACGAATAATACATAACCGTAGTTGAGGTTACCCCCCTAAAGATACAAAAAACAGCATCAATATAGGAACGAGTAAGCTGAGAATAAAGCCGCTGACGATGGCAATAGGGACACATTTTACACCACCAGTACTTTGTATAACAGGCAAGGTAAAGTCCATGGCGGTGGCGCCTGCATAACCAATACTGGTACAAGGGTAGCGACGAATAAACATCGGTATGGCAATTAAGGCAACTAACTCACGCAGTAATTCCAACATAAAAGAAGCGCCACCATAAACGGGGCCGTAAGCATCTCCCATTAAAATACCCGCAAGTGAATACCAACCAAACCCAGATGCCATAGCGAGACCGTTGGTCATAGGTATATCCAATATATACGATGCAATTATACCACCGATCCATGAAGTCCCGACAATAATACAAGCGATGATCATACCGCGTTTATTTAAAATAATTTGTCTGAGCGTGAGACCACTATTTCTTAATTGAATACCAATGAAAAAGAGTAACAGCAATAAAATGCCTTCGCTGATTTCATTAATGTATGGAACCTGAAAAGGAAGGAGTAGACCTAATAATAAGCCAGCACCAACGACTAAAATGAGTTTGGCGGATTCTAATGCCATCATGTAAACCGGCAATGGGGCGGCTTTCGATTGGGCTTCGACTGGCATCCATTTATCAACCAAGGGTAGCGCTGCCAGGTTGCAAGCACCAATCGCGATAAAAAAGGTGAAGGTGAAAAGTACAATAGTTTGCAAATTACTGCCGAGGTTATCTAACGCCGACAGACTTAAACCCATAAAAAAGAGAATAACGTAGATCAGATAAGAAACGGCTTGATTGATTCTGTGGTGCCAAGTTTCGTTACCAAGGGTAATGAAGTAACCCACGACTAATGGCAGGAAAATCATAAATACACCTGAATACATAAGCACCCCAAATGAAAAGTGAGAGAGTAAAGGTCAATTGCGCGATCATCTTAATGATTTTGAGAATGAAAATCATCTACTTAAGCTGAGAACGGATTTATTTTTTATGGTGAATTAAGTTTGTTGGGCATTTTATGAACCCTGTAATTTTTGTGGTGATATTTGCATGTTGAATTTAACTTTACATTTCCATAACACTGCAAAAATAACAATGCGAGTAGGCTCTCATTTTTCAAGGAGTTTTCATAGTTAGGTGTGAGCTATGCACTTACTTAATTTTTATCATAAAGTATCATTTATGTTAGAGCGTGTTCATAAAAACATGGTTAATAGAGTCGATGTTTTTAAGTCTGCTCGCAAAAAATATGGAAGTTATAAAAATATGTCTTATTGACGCTTGTGTATTGATCGGGGGGTTAAACATAAGTATGGAGGTTACACATGGGCAGCAATATGGAACGTTCCTTTTTTGAATACGTAGCTAAGTTTGGCTCATTTCAAAAGCGTTCAATGTTTGGAGGAATTGGATTATTTAGTGAAGATGCAATGTATGCGTTAATTTCTGATGGAACTATTTTTATTCGTGGCGGCAGTGGTCTTGATAAAACCTTGGAAGAGAAGGGTTGTAAAAGATATAAACACGTAAAGAAACAAACGGTGGCAACGGTAAATTATTTTGATGTGACGAAGTTATATACAGAAGGTGATGAGTCACTCGATAGCATCATTCAATTATCGATTGAATACTCCAAGCAAGAAAGGGCATTTCAAAAATCAGCAGACAGTCGTAGGTTGCGTGATTTACCTAATATGCAACTCACACTAGAGCGAATGGTGAAAAAAGCAGGTGTACCAGATGTAAATACATTTTTACAGATGGGGCCGGAAGATGTCTTTAGGAAGGTAAAAGAAGCGTATGGTGGCGATGTCGATATACGTTTGTTGTGGAAATTTGCCGGAGCAGTAGACGGTTGTCATTGGAAACTTATTCAAGAGCCTAGAAAGCAGCAACTTTTATCCAGCGTGCACCACTAAGTTACACTTAAACTATTAAAGAAAAGCCTCGCATGTTGTGCGAGGCTTTGTTGTGTTTGCTGTGTGCAGTTTTGATTAGCAGTTAAACGTGTTTGATTAATAGTTAAAACGTGCTGTAACCATAACTTGGTCACCATAAATGTAATTTAGCTTACCTTCTAAGCCAATAGAAAACAGCTCAGTCGCATGGAATCGACCTGAGATTGAGCCATAAACTTCATCGGTGTCAACATGGTTATTGATTTTGTAGTAACCTACCTGACCACCAATCTCAAACTGTGGGCCAAGCCATTGTCGAACACCTAGATTAATTTCCATTCCCGTGTCATTATCGAATTTGCGTCTGTCATCAACGAGTTTGAATAACATTTCACCTGTAATGTCTGTCCAGTTACTTACTGGCGCATGGAACCCTAAACCTGCAGAAAGATCGTAATCGCTGTCAAATTCAGAATCTAATGAAAAAATCGCGTGTGCATTGGGATGAATGGATTTACTAACCGCTGCACCAAAAGTCATTGGGCTCATACCAATTCGAGCATCAATATAATCGTAATTAAAGTTGCTCATATTGGCAGAGCCATTACTCGCGGCAAAAGTAGACCCAGATACCAATAGTAGGCCAGAAAGAATCAGTGACTTGCGCATGAAAGAAAACCCTTTTCTTATTCAATCGTAAAAAATAGCAAATGAATTATTTATAATGTTTTTGCTCTATGTGGCTGATTTTGTCAGAAGCTGCGACTGATGTAAATTGGCAAAGTACTAGTTAATGTAAACATTCAGACAAATATGACAGCTTCATATATTAATTCAATTTATGAATTCTAAAATAGTAAGCCTTTAGATCTTTCTATTTCTTTTTTTTCATGACATCAAAAATGAATTTACGATAGACTGCTTTTTATTTGCCAAGGATTAAAATGAATAATGTAAAGAAGTTCGTCGCAATTGGTGGCGCAGTACTATTAGGTGCATGTTGGCCGTTAGCGCTAGGGCAGTTTGCTCAAACGACCATTCAAGACACGGTAAATAAGCTGGACAAAGAAGAAGTCAATGTTGAGCTTGTTAATTATGATCGTGGTTACCTGAGCTCCACAGCACAAACTAAAGTTACTGTGGTTGATCCAGTATTAAAGCAGCAGCTCGAACTAGATGGCTTGCCAACAGAGTTCTTGCTAGATCACACCATTAACCATGGCTTGGTTAGTATCGCGACGGATACTAAGCCCAATGACTATACTAGCTTACCGATTGATATCCATTCTGTTACCTATATTAACGGCTCAACTGCATTGGATATGACTAGTCAAAAAATGGCATTTAACTTTGCCAATGATGTGAATTCTAAGTTGGAGTTTTCTCCTGCTAAATTGAGTGCGGATATTAGCCGTGATGGTCATATTAAATTTGATTATGCTTTTGAAGGCTTTGACGGCCACTTCAGTAATGGCGAATCTTTGACTGTTGATTCGGTTACTGGTGCTGGTAATGGTCAGAAGAAAGAGGGCTTTTGGCTGGGCAGTCAACAAATCACCGTCGGTGAAACCAATATGGTTGACGTGCAGGGCGTGAGTATTGTCGATGTTCATAAATTTGATTATGAATTTAATACTGAAGAAAACACCAAAGAGAAAACCTTCTCTAGTCATCATAAAATCGCAGTAGATACTGTGGATCTTGTTGATGACACGCTGACGGATCTAGGCGTTGATGCTTCATTTAATTCGTTAGATATCGAAGCTTTTTCTCAATTGCTGAGTGTGTATCAAGATAAAGGTCATGCATTAAATAATGACGATATCAAAGTTATTATGGCTTCGGTTGATGGCTTGTTTGAAAAAGGGTTCAGCATTTCTCTTAATGAGATGAAAGCCTCGATTGGTGAAGGTAAGTTTAACAGTGATTGGTTACTTAATTTCCCTAAAGGAGATAACAAAGTAACTAAAAACCCAATGCAAGTGATCTCATCGATTAATGGTGGAGCCAATGCCTTTATTTCCACTGAAATGGTTACGCAATTTCCATTTATTCAATCGGGTTTAGATGACTTAATCCAACAAGGCATCATGGTGAAGCAAGCGGATGGCTATCATCTTAATGGTGATATTAAAGGTGGCAACATTGTGTTCAAAGGTGGTAAAACATTGCCGCTATTTGTGGTACTTGCACCGTTATTTTTATAATCAGAGTGAAATGCATGACACACATTTTTTATTGAGAAAATAGGTGTTTTACGATGAAAGGGGCCAATGTGGCCTCTTTTTTTATGTTTGAACAAAAATGGCTTTTCTCAATTAAGTAAAAAATGGTATTACTGTAGGTAAATTCGTTATCTTTATTTGTCATCTACGCAGGAGCAAAATTCATCATGGAACCTATCTATAACTTCAGTGCTGGCCCAGCAAGTCTTCCTAAAGCGGTTATGCAACAAGCTCAGAAAGAGTTTTTAGATTGGAATGGCCTAGGCACATCCGTTATGGAAATCAGTCATCGCAGTAAACCTTTCTTGAAAGTGGCGGCGGATGCAGAGCAAGATCTACGCGATCTCCTTTCTATCCCTGATAATTACAAAGTGCTTTTCTGTCAGGGTGGCGCTCGTGCTCAGTTTGCGGCTATTCCTATGAACTTATTAGGTGATGCTAAAACCGCTGATTATATTGATGGTGGGTACTGGGCAGCCAGCGCGGTTGATGAAGCGCAAAAATATTGCCAACCGAATGTATTTAAAGCCTCGACTGAAATTGATGGAAAAACCGCAGTACTGCCGGCTTCTGAATGGGTCTTATCCGATGATGCAGCTTATGTGCATTTTTGCCCGAATGAGACCATTGATGGCATTGAAATTAATGATTTACCACAGACAGATAAACCAATTGTCGCGGATATGTCTTCAACAATTTTATCGCGTGAAATTGATGTGTCTAAATACGGCGTGATTTACGCAGGTGCTCAGAAAAACATTGGCCCAGCCGGTTTATGTATTGTGATTGTGCGTGATGATCTGCTTGAATTCGCGAATTCAGCGTTGCCAAGCATTTTAAATTACAAAGTTTTGTTCGAAAAAGAATCAATGTTCAATACGCCTCCAACTTATGCTTGGTACTTATCGGGCTTAGTCTTTAAATGGCTAAAAGCCAATGGCGGTGTTGCGGAGATGGAAAAAGTGAACCGTGCCAAGGCTGCGTTACTTTATCAATGTATTGATGAGTCAGATTTTTATCGTAACAACGTCCATACGAATAACCGTTCATTGATGAATGTGCCATTCCAACTCGCCAAACCTGAGCTTGATGGACTGTTCCTTGAGCAAGCTGAAGCGCGTGGTTTACAAGCATTGAAAGGCCATCGAGCGGTAGGTGGCATGCGAGCGTCTATTTACAACGCAATGCCATTCGAAGGGGTACAAGCGTTAGTTGATTTCATGAAAGAGTTTGAAGCGGCCAATAAATAACTTCAAATTTATGAATAGATAAAAAAACCGCCAAGTTGATTTTTTAACTTGGCGGTTTTTATTTGAATTACCTTTCTTAAGTAGAATACTTATAGACGCTGATGCAAGCGGTGATATAAGCCATTTTGGGCCAATAATTGGCTATGGCTGCCTTGCTCTACAATCTCACCTTGATCCATCAAACAAATCATATCCATTTTTTCTAAGCCAACTAAGCGGTGAGTAACGAATACCACGGTTTTATTAATAGTATGTTTACTTAATAACTGCATAATTTGGCTTTCGGTTTGTTTGTCTAAGCCTTCTGTAGGTTCATCAAATAGCATAATTGGAGCGTTGTGTAATACCGCTCGAGCAATACCAATACGACGTTTTTCACCGCCAGATAGTTGACGACCACCATCGCCTAACCAGGTATCTAAACCGGTATTCTCGTTAAGGTGAGAAAGGCCAACTTCTTGCAAAATTTGCTTCATTTCTTCATCAGACGCATCAGGCTTAGCCAGTTGTAGGTTGTCTTTCAATGTGCCATTTAGAATATCAACACGTTGACTAACCACTGAAATACTTTGGCGTAAACCTTTCTCGGTCCATTGTTCGATAGCGCTACCGCCAAGAAGTAATTCACCAGAAGTCACATCAAATTGGCGAGTTAACAATTGCAGTAGGGTAGATTTACCTGAACCGGTTTGGCCGACAATCGCCAGTTTCTGACCAGAGTTTAAGTTCAGCGATACTGATTTAAGCGCATCTTTATCACTATCATGGTAACGATAATTCACATTGCTTAGTTGAACATTATAATCTTGGCTAGTTTCTGTGCCAGATTCGGTAAACACGACATCTGGGGTGGCTGAAAGTACTTCATTTAACCGGCGCGCCGATTCTAAGGTTTGTCCTAGATACTGGAATGCACCAGCAATTGGCATTAATAGTTCAAAACTCGCCATGGTTGCAAAGGCCATCATCGCGACCATTGGGCCCGGAGGCTGGCCATTAATACCGTCAGCTGCCATCCAAATGATCAATACTAGGCTCCAACCATTCGCTAGTAACAGTAGGGCGCTTGCAAGACCGGTGTAGTGAGCATTTTTAAATTGGTTTTTAATTAATGAGTCTTGATGTGTGCTTATAGCTTCACGATATTTAGGTTCAGCGCCAAATAAGACTAATTCACTGTGACCTTGTACCCAATCTAGCGTTGCAATACGTAGCTTAGCTTTATTTTGGGTTAGCGTTTCACCATTGTGCTTGCCTAATTTGTAGAAAATAATCGGCCACAGCAATAATAAGGTAAGTAGAATCGCCCCAAGTGTTAAACCTATGGTTAAATCAAACCAAGCAATGAACACCGTTAACGATGCAATACCAAAAATGCCGACAATAATTGGGCTCACTAAGCGTAAATACACGTGATCCATGGCATCGACATCCGCCACAAGACGGTTGAGTAGATCAGCATCACGCAGCTTTGATAAGCGCCCCGGAATTAATGGCGTCAACTTCTTAAAGAAGAAGATCCGTAGATCGGCCAATAACTTGAACGTTGCATCGTGGCTGACAACCCGCTCACCCCAACGGCCAGCGGTTCTCGCCATGGCAAAACCTCGAACACCACCACCAGGCAGCATGTAGTTGAAGGTTTCGCGTGCAATAGTGAGCCCTGCAACCGCGGCCGCTGATAAAAACCAACCAGAAAGGGTTAGTAAGCCAATAGAGGCAACTAAAGTCACAAAGGCCAAAAACATACCCAATGATAGGTTAAACCAATGCTTTTTGTAGAGTTTGAGATAAGGTGCTAACTCACGCATCTAAATTCCCCTTATTCTCGTTATCGATTTCAACTTTTGAAGACAACATTTGAGCAAATAAACCTGAATCTTTAATCGCATTATATGAGCCGGATTGAACTATCTGACCGGCATTCATCACCAAGATGTTTTCTACTTGTTTTAAGTGATCTAATTGGTGTGTCACCATTAATGTGGTTTTGCCAATGGTATTATTCGCTAATGCCTTGGCAACCAATTTTTCACTGTGTGCATCTAAGCTTGCGGTTGCTTCATCTAGTAGCCAGAACTGGCCATTTTGCAGCATGGCGCGGGCTAGTGCTAAACGCTGTGCTTGTCCAACAGAAAGGCCGCCGGAGCGATCGCTGATGTGGTAATCCAAACCATGGGTTTCTACAAACTCAGCTGCAAAGGCATCTTGTAATGCTTTGGTGACTTGTTGTTGAGAAATGTTTTGTTGTCCAAGAACCACGTTGTCATAAATGCTGCCGTTAACCAGTAGCGGGTTTTGGCCCACCCAACTGATATTACTGCGCCATAGTTTCAAATCGAGTTCTTTGACTTCTACACCATTGATTTGTAAAGAGCCAGAATAGGGTAGAAAGCCTAGAATCGCATTAATTAAGCTGGTTTTGCCTGCGCCACTTGGACCAACTAACGCTGTCGTTTGATTGGCATCTAAAGTGAAGGACATAGGGCCAATTAGCTTGGTTTTTTCTGGGCTAAACACTTCCAAATCATGGGCGGTAATCACGATTTTATCTGGGCTAGCTAAAGGTGTAGTACCTGATTTAGTCGCTTCTACATCAGCATCTAAAAATTCGACAATACTTTCCGCCGCGCCTAATGCTTGAGCTTTAGCATGGTAGAAGGTACCTAAGTCACGTAATGGTTGGTAAAACTCTGGCGCTAATACTAGGACAAACAAACCGGTAAATAAGGTAATGCCTGCGCCGTAGTAGCCAAAGTTAAGCTCGCCAATGTAACTAAAGCCGAAATATACCGCGGTAATCGCAATGGAAATAGAAGTGAAGAATTCAAGTACTGCCGAGGATAAGAAGGCAATACGCAGCACGTCCATGGTGCTTTTACGTAAAACTTCTGAAGCGCCACGTAATAATTCTGTTTCAGCTTCTGCGCGATAAAATAGGCGAATCGTGGTCATGGATTGCAAACGATCATAAAAATGACCGGATAAACGTTGCAATGCTTTGAAATTCTTTTTATTGGCATCGGCCGCTTTCATGCCTACTAATGCCATGAACAGTGGAACCAATGGGGCTGTGATAAGGAAAATCAAACCTGCTACCCAGTTGGTTGGAAATACAACCACTAATATCAAAAACGGAATAAAGACCGCGAGGGACATTTGCGGCAGATAACGAGAGAAGAAGTCTTGCATCTCTTCAACTTGTTCTAGTAATAACGCAGCCCAAGTACCGGCCGGCTTGCCTTTAATATAGGCTGGGCCTAGGTCGCGCAGTTTATCTAAAATTTGTTGACGAATATAAAGACGTACCGCTTCACCACAGCGATAGCCGGCAATTTCACGACCCCAAGTACATAATGCACGACCGGCGATCATCACCGCTAAACCGATGAAGGAACTGACGAGTTGATGTTTGTCGACATTCTCTATGATGATGTTATGCAGAATAGAGGCTAAGAATGCGGCTTGACCGAGTAGAAATAAGGTAGAAAGAACACCTAATCCTATTGTTATCAGTAACCATTTTTTCGCAAGTTTACCTTGCTGTTTGAGCCATTTAGTTAAATGACGTCTTTGTTGTTTATCCATGTAAGACTCATTCCCATCAGGGGTGAAAGGGGCAGGATTGCATCTAAAAAAGGCCATTATCATAAACACTGAAATTCGAGAGTGATGCCGCGTCGGCACTGCAGTGATATAACAAATTGGCTTGTGTTACTTTCGCCTTAATAATTAGGCAGGCATATTCTATCAGCGATTGATTCGCTTGTACTTAATAAGGTGCTTATTTATAAAAGAAAAGAGGGCGAAAAACCCTCTTTTATATATTGCTATTTTACGCTGTTCAGTGCATCTAGGTAGCGTTCGGCATCGAGTGCAGCCATACAACCAGTACCTGCGGATGTGATTGCTTGGCGGTAGTTATGATCCATAACATCACCTGCGGCATAAATTCCCTCAATGCTAGTTTGAGTTGCGTTACCGTCTAGGCCTGATTTCACGATGATGTAACCATCTTTCATGTCAAGTTGGCCTTGGAAAATGTCGGTGTTCGGCTGATGACCAATCGCAATGAAAGCGCCCATCACATCAATGGTTTCAACGTTATCAGATTGAGTATCCTTAATTTTAACGCCAGTTACGCCCATTTCATCACCCACGACTTCTTCAAGTGTGCGATCTGTATGAAGAATGATATTGCCGCTCTCGACTTTATCCATTAAGCGGTTAATCAGAATTTTTTCTGCGCGGAAGCTGTCGCGACGGTGAATTAAGTGCACTTCAGAAGCAATGTTTGACAAGTAAAGCGCTTCTTCTACGGCGGTATTACCACCACCGACTACCGCAACTTTTTGGTTGCGATAGAAGAAACCATCACAAGTGGCGCAAGCAGAAACGCCGCGACCTTTGAAGGCTTCTTCAGATTCTAAACCTAAGTATTTGGCAGATGCGCCCGTTGAGATAATTAACGCATCGCAAGTATATTCGCTTGAATCGCCTTTTAGACGGAAAGGGCGCTGGCTGAAATCAACTTCATTAACGTGGTCAAACACAATCTCAGTTTCAAAACGTTCAGCATGCTCTTTCATGCGATCCATTAAGCCTGGTCCCGTTAATCCCTCTGGATCACCAGGCCAGTTTTCAACTTCCGTTGTGGTGGTTAATTGGCCACCTTGTTGTATGCCTGTCACTAACACCGGTTTCAAATTGGCGCGCGCAGCATAAACCGCCGCAGTATAACCTGCAGGACCTGAACCAAGGATGAGTAAATTACAATGCTTAACGTTGCTCATGAAGACTCCAATTTGAATGCGCTAAAGGTCAATATACTGTGTCTGGATTGTATGGAAAATGTCGCATTAAAGAAAGTAATAGATTTACATTCTGCAAAGGAAATGGAGTGAAACAGCATCGTATCGCCAAATCCACATGCATAATTAGCGTTATATTCTGCCAAGCCGCACTTAACTATTTGTTACTGACTAAGGAATTAGCATTAAGTTTTATATTTCACTGCTTAATTTGATTTGGCTAGATTAATGACTAAGACTTATAACTGATGAAATATAGTCATAATAGTGAGGTTGATATGAGTGATGCAACAGTAAGTCGCCCGAAAAATGAATTGCAACTCGTTCAGTTAGGTCGTGAGGCCTTAGCGCCTATTTTAGAAAGCTTTTCAGCGCTTCCGCATACGAATCATGCCGATGGGAAATACCGTTTACGCCGTTATTCCGTTATCTATTTTCTTGATGATGAAGTAAAGCCGAGCGACAAGCATGATTTTGTTCAGACTAGTGATATCAATCATTTCCAAGGTGATATCGTCCGACGTTTCGAACCAATTGAAGCGGATGTGTTAGCGAGTACATCATTAAAATTAATGTGTTCTCATTTCATGCAAGCGAACCACTTACCGAATGGACAAGAGATTGAAATTCACCAAATGCGAGTGGTGGCGCTCATGGATGAAACCCCAGTTGCGCCAGAAGGAGTCCATCAAGATGGCTTTGATCATATCGCAATTATTGGCATCGCGAGACACAACGTGGTTGGAGGGGAAGTCATGCTGTATAACCACGACCATGAAGCGCCATTCTTCCGAAAAGTGTTGAATGATGGGGAGATGGCAATGCTAGATGATCATCGACTTTGGCATAACGCTCAACCGATTCGAGCAATCGAACCACAGCAAGATGGTTATATGGATGTGATGGTGTTAACTGCCAAGGAGGGACGTAATGCCGCACATTAAACGTTTAGATATCGAAGCATTACGTAAAGATTTTCCGGCCTTGCAACAGCAGCACCAAGGTCAGCCGGTGATATTTATGGATGGCCCCGGTGGTGCGCAAGTGGCTAATTCGACATTACAAGCCATGGAAGGCTACCTAGGTCGATACAACTCAAATCTTGGTGGGGCTTTTTTTTCTAGTCAGATCACCACCGACCTAATGAGTAAAGCTCGTTATTATGCCGCGACACTGGTTAATGCAGAACATCCAGAAAACATGGCATTTGGCGCTAATATGACGAGCTTAACCTTCTCATTAAGCAGAGCTATTGCCAGAGAATGGAAGGCAGGTGATGAGGTTGTGGTTACGCGGCTCGATCACTATGCCAATGTGTCTTCATGGCAACAGGCGGCGCAAGATAAAGGCTGTATCGTTCATCAAATAGATGTCGAACCTGAAACTTGTGATCTTAACTATCAGCAACTTGCATCGGTCATCAATGAGAAAACCAAGTTGGTCGCAGTTACTTATGCATCGAACACTACAGGTACCATTGTTGATGTGAAGCGAGTAACCGAACTCGCCCATAAAGTTGGCGCTAAGGTGTTTGTCGATGCGGTTCATTATGCACCTCATCATTTAATAGATGCGCAAGAGTTACGCTGTGACTTTTTAGTGTGTTCCGCTTATAAGTTTTTTGGGCCTCATGTTGGCATGATGTACATTCATCCTGAGTGGTTACATAGATTAGAGCCATACAAAGTTGAACCGGCCATCAATATTGGCCCGGGACGCTATGAAACGGGAACTCAAAGTTTTGAAGCTTTATCTGGCATGGTTGCGTGTATCGAACACTTAGCTGCCTTGGGAGATGAAGAGCTTTCATTAAGAGAAAAATTAGAGCAAAGCTTTGGTGCCTATAGCGCACATGAACAACAGTTATCGGAAGTATTTCTACAACATTTAAACAAGATGCCTGAAGTGACATGTTATGGGCATACCAATCTAGAAAGTATTTCACAGCGAACGCCTACCTTTGCATTAAAAATCAAAGGGGTAGATTCTGGCGAAATGGCAAAGTTTTTAGCTAAAAAGAATATTTGTGTTTGGAGCGGGCATTTTTATGCGATTGGCTTACTAGAGCAATTGAATTGTTCGGAAGATGGTGGGTTATTGCGGGTCGGCTTAATGCATTACAACACCGAGAATGAGATAGCGGTGTTTTTTGATGAGCTTAAGTTGGGTATTAAGGAGCTGACTTAACCTAGCCACCATTTAATTAGGTATAGGCAAAAACTTGCCGCTATCAAGCAACTTTTTGCCTACTTAATATTGTTGTAAAATAGAAAGTCATTGATTTTATTGGAGATAAAAGCTGGCATGGTAGTTGCTTTATCGTTGGCGTGATTTTAGATAGGGATTTTTCTCACCAATTAACTAAAACGAAAAAGGATATTAGTAATGCCAACTCCATGTTATTTATCAATCAAAGGCGCGACTCAAGGCAACATCACTGCTGGCGCATGTACTGCTGATTCTATCGGTGATTCTTACGTAGAAGGTCATGAAGATGAGATGCTGGTTCAACATGTTGACCACACTGTCACTATTCCAACCGATCCACAATCTGGTCAACCTTCAGGCCAACGTGTTCACAAACCATTCAAATTCACGGTTGCTTTAAACAAAGCCGTTCCACTGATGTACAACGCATTAACGTCTGGCGAAAAGCTCGATGAAGTAGAACTGAAATGGTACCGCACGTCTATCGAAGGTAAACAAGAGAACTTCTTTACCAGCAAACTTGAAGGCGCAACCATCATTGATATCAACTGTGAAATGCCACATTGCCAAGATCCAGCAATGAAAGACTTCACACAAAACATCACGGTATCGATGTCTTACCGCAAAATCACTTGGGACCACAATAATGCGGGTACCTCAGGTGGTGATGACTGGCGTAAGCCTATCGAAGCCTAATATATCCTTCGTACTTGAAGTTGCAGCTTTGTTGACGGCGTTCATTCACCCCCCCTATCTTTTTATAAAGAAAGTCATAGACGAGCTATGCTCATGGGGCCTCATTCACTTGTCGCCTCACTGCAACTCCAATTACTTTGGCTATAGATTAGGTACTCGAGCTTGGCAGAAAACTGTCAAGCTTTTTCTGTTTATTTTTCGTCTCAATATTTACTTGTTTGCTTTGGGTGTGGGTGGATTGCTCGCGAACAAAGCAAACCAGTAAAGCGTTAAACATTAAAAGGATAGGGCATGGCAACGCTACAATTTAGTATTCGCGTCGATGGCGTCAGTGACGAATCGTTAGTAGTGAGAAGCTATCAAGGGCAAGATAACTTTTCTTCGATTCAGCAAGCTGATGGCACTTGGTGCCATGGCTTTCATTATCAGATTGAGCTTGCTAGTCGCCGTCCCGATTTAACCGCCTTAGACATGGTAGATAAAAGTGCCGAGCTTGTAATGTATCGCGATGGTGAAATAGTACAACGCATTAACGGCATTGTTCGCAACTTCACTCAAGGCGAAACCGGTCATCATCACACCTTTTATGCTTTAACCTTAGTACCGGAAATTGAGCGCCTATCACTGCGCCATAACAGCCGTATTTTTCAATCGATTTCTGCGCCGGATATCATCGCCACCTTGTTTAAAGAAATGGACATTCAAGACTTTGCCTTTGCATTAACGTGCACGCCAAAACAGCGTGAGTTTTGCATGCAATATCGTGAAACCGACCTTGAGTTTATTAACCGCCTTGCCGCCGAAGAAGGCATGGTGTACCACATTGAACAATCTAAGGGTAAGCATAGCGTATTGTTCACCGATGATTCTCAAGTTATTAGCGCGCTAGATTCACCTGTGCCTTATAACGTGATGGCAAGCGGTATCAGCTCAACGCCATATATAAAAGAATTCAACAAGACCACTCAGTTTGAAGTTAGTGAAGCGCACAGCGGTGATAGTAGCTTTAAAAAACCGCAATACACCTTTAGCCAACAAGCGGTTGCCAGTGATATAGACTACCAGCGTGACACCTATCAACACTTTGACGCGCCGGGGCGTTTTAAAGATGACGCAATTGGTAAAGAGTTTAACCAACTACGTTTAGATAGCCTGCGTCGCAGTGCTCACACCGCCAAAGGCAAAAGTAATGAGCCACAACTACAAACCGGCGCTAAGTTTGAATTAAGCAAACACACTGATGACGGCTTTAATAAAAAATGGTTAGTCATTGCGAGCACTCATCAGGGCGAGCAACCGCAAGCGCTTGAAGAGTCCGCAGGCGGTAAACCGACTACTTACGCCAATCAGTTTGAAGCCATTCCCGCAGATAAAACCTGGCGCATGCCACAGATGACTTTCCCACAAGTCGATGGCCCTATGACCGCTTATGTTGTCGGCCCTGAGGGTGAAGAAATCTTTTGTGATGAATATGGCCGCGTGAAACTGCATTTTCCATGGGATAGATACTCAAACGGTGATGAGCACAGCTCATGCTGGGTACAAGTTTCACAAGGTTGGGCGGGTAGTCAGTACGGAAAAATTGCCATTCCACGCATCGGCCATGAAGTGATTGTGTCGTTTTTAAATGGCGACCCAGACCAGCCTATCGTGACAGGTCGTGCGTTTAACGCGCAAAACCTACCGCCTTACACATTACCTGATAATAAAACCAAAACGGTATGGCGCAGTGAAAGCCATCAAGGTGAAGGGTTTAACGAAATCAGTTTTGAAGATCAATCTGGCTCTGAGCAAATCTACGTACATGCGCAGAAAGACTTCAAATCGGAAACTCTTAACGATCACATTACTGACGTAAACCACGACCAGCATTTAACGGTTGAGAACGACCAATTCACCCAAATAAAAAACAATCACAATCTGACTGTAGAGGGCGAAAGCCGCACTAAAATCACTAAAGATCAAACCACTGAGGTTGATGGCTCAATACAAGTTAAGTCTGGCTCTAAGATTATCAAAGATGCGGCGACAGAAATTCATTTGGATGCTGGGCAAAAAATAATATTAGAAGCGGCGAGTGAGCTGACCATAAAAGCAGGTGGCAGTTTTGTTAAAGTGGATGCAGCAGGTGTGCATTTAGTGGGTGCAGGGGTGAATATTAACTCCGGTGGTAGTGCGGGGAGCGGTAGTGGTTACAGTGGTTCTATACCTGTTTTGCCGTTAGGGCTTGAATCACCAGCCGCGCCGGCAAACCCATTACCCATGCAGATCTCG
Organism: Vibrio litoralis DSM 17657; assembly: GCF_000426765.1. GTDB lineage: Bacteria > Pseudomonadota > Gammaproteobacteria > Enterobacterales > Vibrionaceae > Vibrio > Vibrio litoralis. The sequence goes on from NZ_KE384566.1 coordinate 664,259, forward strand.
GCAACTAAAATGCAGACTTTAGCGATTGCGAATGTTGCTTTAGCGAAACAATGTCAAAAGCAAGCAGATGGCTCTTGTACTCGTGCGGATTGCGCTTGTGATAAGGGGGTATCGAATGAATAACTTTTGGATAGTAGTCGATACTGTGCGTATTCCTGGTGCACTAAAGCAGCTTAAAACGATTGCAGAACTTGATACCGTTTTACCTTTGTATGCGGGCTCTGATTTTGATTACTTAATCGATCAAAGCCCATTGTTGATTAATATTGGTTCAAATGAATCGGTATTAGATAAATGGCGTACTTTGCCTTTGTTTGATTCCAGTTCAGTGGTTATCACTTTAAATAAAAATACTGATGCTTATGAGCTGCTCAATCATTTACAAAATTTATTGTCGGTAAGCATTGACCAAACGGCTTTTTTATTCCGCTTTTATGTGAACAGCATTTGGGAGCAAGTGGCGAGTGAGCTTAATGAACAAGACATTCATACTATTTTAGGCCCAGCGAGTGGTTTGTATTGGGTTGATGGTTCGCAGCAGATTCACTCTTTTCATCAACAAAGCACTTCGGATAAAGAAAATGCGGAAACTCCTTATCGTTTAACCTCATCAATTTTTAAGCAGTGGGTATAAATCATGGCTCAACAATACACAATATTAAAAAATGACTGTTTAAGCATACTGGCGGAACGTTTTAATACCACCAAAGACGTTTTGATGAGCTTAAATAGCGAGCAAATTAAAAACCCCGATCTCATTTATGAGGGGGATAAATTAACCTTACCCGATCCGGCGATTGAAAGTGTTCCTTTAGATGGTAGTCGTATTGAACTACCTAAACCACCAGAAAAACTCGCAGGTGGTGATGATACATGTAGCAAGCCGCTTGATTTTGCGGACATTTTATACTTACCGGCTCATCCAAAAACCGGTAATAAGTGTTGGTATGGCATCACCGAAGATGCGAAGAAAATTATTGAAAAAGAAAAAGTGCTGCTAGATACCACGATAGTGGACGATGACGTAAAAACCACCACTCAGAATTTAAGCAAATTAGGGGTGTTATCTAAATTTGCTGCAAAACATTTTGAACAATTTATGTCGCAAGAAAACGCAGGTGATTATAAAACACTGAATTTATTTAAATTGGTGATCACGCGTTATTTATACAAAGAGACCGATAGCGATCCGTTTGATGTTCTCTACGATATGGCAGAAAAGGCCAATATCAACATGGGCGGCTTAAAAAGCAAAGTTAAGTATTGGAAACGCTATGTTGAGAAGCTTCAAAGCCATTTTGAACAAGCGGATGCCATGCAGCAAAAGATGGAGTTAGCTCGCTCTGGGGTGGATGCGATTTCAGGTGCCTCTATCAATACGGCTAAAGTTGAGCGTGACCGACAAGCCAAAGCTGACCAATATTTATTGGATCAATTACATCATACGGTGCTTGATGACATTACCGACAAAATAGAAAGCATGGAAGAGGCGGCGATTGATAAAGCGGAAGAGATGAATTCGGATGATGGTACTGAGTTTGTGTATCGAGAAGAGTTAAAATACTTCACCAGCAAGCAACAAGAGACGATTGAAAAATATGCAAAAATGCTCTCTGACAATCATGATGAAATGTCGATTGCTCAGTTGCCTCATGATAAAGCGAAAGCAAAATTAAGCGCACTTATTCAACAACCTCAAGAGGCACAATCTCCTTATGGTGTGAATTGGTATTCCGCCGCGGTGAGTAACCTAAATCGACAAGGTTTGGTGGTTAAAGAGCAATGTTTAACCTTGGCGCAATTAGAAGGTGATAGCCCAGCAAACCAAGGGCCGAAAGTATTAAATGAAAAAATTCCGGACTGGCGCTTACCAAATCAAGTGATTGATATTGAAAAAGATGATTTGATAGAAGAGCTTTATATTCAATCTAAAGGTGGTAGTGCGACGGAAGAGGTAGAAGCATCAGTGAATGACGTGACGCTCGATTGGTCTTACTACCCAAGCTTGGCGTTAATTGCCTTAATTGATAATACGATAACCGAGCACCAAAAGAATTTAGCGCAAGTATTGGGCACAACACTGCCGCTTGATGAGCTTTTTAATAAATTGTTATGGGTGAAAAAGGTCGCTAAAGCCCGTATTGCGTTCTTAAAAAGCCTTGCGCAATCTCGATTGGAATCGCCAAATCCTACCTTAGAATTTGAATCTCCTTTTGTGGCCTCTATGCCCGCTAAGCTCACTTTATTGTGGGATAACAGTTACCAACCCAAAATGAAAAATAAAGCGGGTTTTGAGAATCAGGCCGAGCTCAATGATTTACAGGTGGTGGAATGCAGCTTGATGTCGAGCGGCGAGCTGTTTTACCTGCGTGGTCCGGCGTGGTACATGCCAGAAAAAAATAGTGATGATTTATGTTTGCTGGCCAAAGGGCATGTGCGCAATATTACTGGTCAAATTCAGTTTGCGAGCCAACAATCCAATGGTGCAACGCCAGCTAATTCATTATCGGATGCGCTTGAAAAGTTGAACGATCCAGAGGTGAAGTTGGATTTATTTCCACTGACCAAAGAGAAGAAATTTGATACCGCATTTTGGTCAGACCGTTACCATTATCAAAATGGCATAAGCCCAGATGGTAAAGAAGCGCAATACAGCGCGGATGCCGGGGCGCAGTTGTTCCGCTTTAGTAGCAAAGCGGCAGCAACCTTAAATACGCCATTAAGCAATGACCAAAATATGCGAAAGAACCCAAAACAACTGGGCGGCTCGGGTGAAGTATCGGCGAATTTTGCGTTGTTGCAAGCGCAAGCCAGCTTTATGTTTTGGTTGCCGTTTAAAAAAGGCAATAATGAGGGTGTTAAAGACATCAAAGATGTCAAAGGCTATGACCTGACATTAGCCTACGTTGATCTTCATGATGATAAGCATGAATACGAAGCGGGTTGCTTAGCGGCCAAAATTGAAGGCTCAGTGTATGGTTTAGCCGGCGCATCTTGCCAGCTAAGTGGCAAGGTAGCGTTTGGGCCTTCTGATTCCGGAAGTGGTAATTTTGGACTAAAGGGCAGTTCTGTGACGGCCTTTGACCCCAATATCCAGTCCACGAATGTGCTGAATTCTGGCCCAGTAAGCGCCGATTATGCTGCGGAAGCGGGCGTTACCGTGGATGCTTTTGCAGGGGTTGAAGCCGGAGGCACTTTAGGGGCCACTGTTTATTGGTGGCCACCAAAAGACACAAACGAGAAAAAACTAGGTAGCATTAATGGTGAGCTTTCTGCCTCCTTTGGCGCGGGGGCTAAAGGTGAGTTTCGCTTATTGTTTCAAGGTGGCGTGTTAGTGTTGGTTAGCTCAGCAAAATTGGTGATGGGGCCGGGTGCCTCAGGTAAACTCGCCATTAATATAGACATGTTAGGGGTAGACCGATTTGTCGATACCTTGCTTGGGGTGCTAAAGCAGCACGACTTTAAGCGTTTAGCGGTGTTTGGTGATGTCGACAAAGACGGCGAGAATGAAGACTTTGCGTTACTTAATAATGTATTAACGCTCGCTATGACCATGGGTTTAACGGTGGCGGATGTGTTATTGATGCCAGTATCGACATGGGCGGAGTATAAGCAAAGTACCTTGAGTAAAGAGTATGCGCCGTTGTTGGCGACTAATATCATAAGGACAGATAGACAAGCAACAATGAAGGCTTGGGTGACTAAATTGCCACCTGAAACACTGCGCAATTTATTTGTTACCTTGATAATGGAGCAAGATAAACCAAGTGGTCAGTATAATGTAGCACAAAGCAATCAACGCCTCGCTCAATCTATCGTACAAATCATGCAATGGTTAGTGGATGATGAAAATGACAACATCAGCTCAAAACGCCAATGGAAAGAAAGCTTGATTCGCATGAATAATGACCCAGCAATATTGCAAGATAAGCCTTTGCAGTGGGAGTCGTTTAAGGATAATTGGTTTAAGCTGGCGAGGTTTGTGAAGACGTTTGGTAATGCGGATAATAGCCAAGCGATTCGATTATTTGAATTGAACTCTAAGGAGCTTTGTCAAAACATGGTGTTGACGTATTTGGATGAACTAGAAGACCCACTAGCGAATAGCTATCAAAGTAGTTATGTGACTTTACCCAAGGTTAAAGTGCGTCGTTATCATGCTTACCCAATTTCAATGGTAGAGAATCCAAAGGACACAGGCAAAGCCATTCAAATCCGTAATACGGATAATGAAATTGAAACCAAACAAGAATTTATTATGGAGTGGACGATTAATGCCGCGTTATCTTAAGTTATCTATCAGTACTTTATTGTGTGTTTTCACGCTTGGGCTCATGGGTTGTAATGACTACACGCCTAACCCAGAAGACGATATTGCGCTTTTTCAGCCATTTATTGATGTCAATGTTAATAAAAAATCGGATGATCCGTATATTTCCAGCACCGTAAAGCCGGGCGATAAGTTATACGATATTTTGGTGAATATTCAGCATGGTCGCCATGACGTAGCTATAAAACAGCTAAAGCCCTTGGTAGATAAAGGGGATGCTGATGCGCAATTTTGGTATGCCAAAATGATTTTTGATTCAAGTGTCAAAAATAGATACCCAGCTTTGCAGCTTTATAAAAAATCCGCAGAGCAAGGCAACCCTAATGCTTATTTTGAGCTTTCTCCTTTTGGAGAGGGTTGTCTTGTTTATTTTGGTGAAAAGAACTGTACTCAAGAAAGCTTAACTAAAGCAATTGAATTATTTAAGCAAAAAGCCAAACAAGGTGATTTGCGGGCTCAATATTTCTTATTAAGCATGCTAAAGCCTGATGGCTCAGTGATTGAGCATGAAACGTATTTTTCAAATAATTATAATTTCACACATTCAGCAGAAAGCCGTCAGCACTACCTTAAAGAAGTGATTCGGTTTGCGGAGAATCATTACTATCAACCATTGATGGATTATGTGGATACGATTATTAGTAGTAAGGGTTATAAATCTCCACATGAAGCTAGCACTCCTGAGCTATTTTCTATGGCGAGAGAATTACTGACTATTGCAGCGAATCATAATTACATTCCAGCGATAAAATTACTCTTAACAATAAACCATGAAAATGGAATAGAAGATAATAAGTTAATTGAAAAGTCAATTAACTTGGGCTCAAGCTACTCGCTTTATAATCGATATTTCGATAATGACGCTAAGGGATATGAGGGGTATTACTATGGGTTGTTTCTTGAGCAGCTTATAGGGCAGCATAGAACAAAAGACTACTCACCAACAGCTGATGAATTAGACAATATGACGGATTCTATAATCGAAAGAATGAACGCTATGACCCCAATGGTCTACATCGACGGTTTCACCTCACGTGATAAGTGGGTGGATTGATCTCCATTAGTAAAAAAGCCACCAAATAGAGTACATATTCTTCTGTTTGGTGGCTGTTTTTTCTGCTTAATCGCTAAACTTCACTTCATACGAGGTGAATTTTCGGATGTTAATCACACCAGTATCTAAAATTAAATACTGTCCTTTGATACCTTGTAATTGACCCGTCACAATAGGGTTCTTGTCAAAGTTATGCGAGACAATCTTGACTGGGTGCTGCTCTACCGGGTAGTCAATTGGGGTGATCTCGGAAGATAATACTTCGACGGCATCATCGCCAAATTGTTTTTTCACTTCCTCAATCGTCGGCTGGATCAAAGGCAATAGCTGGGCGAACTTTTCTTCTAACGCGAGATCTTCACCATTTTCTTTTAGCAGCGTGCGCCAGTTAGTTTTATCGGCAATGTGCTTAGCTAGTTCAACTTCGATTAAGCCTGAAATATGACGTGTTTTCACTTTAAAAATTGGTAGGCCTTGAGTCGCACCTTGATCAATCCAACGCGTTGGAATTTGAGTGTGGCGAGTGATACCCACTTTTATGCTTGAGGTGTTTGAAAGGTAGATGTAGTGATCGACCATGCAATTGTCTTCACCCCATTGCGGCTCACGGCAAGTGCCTTGATCGTAGTGGCAGGTCTCTGGTTTCATAATGCACATGTCGCAACTCGCTAGCTTTTTCATACATACAAAACAATGGCCTTGCGAGTAGCTTTTTTTGGTTTTTTTGCCGCATGATGAGCAGAAAATATTGCCAGTATGAGCTAGGGTAATGGTGTGGCCAATATAAGGGTTGAGCGCAATTTTTTCTTCACCAACTGGTAAAGCATATTCAACCTGATTGGCTTGCTCTGAGTTTAAGCGAGAACTAAGTTTAGATAGGGTTCCAGTGATATTTAATGACATATTTTTGCTCATAATGTTTAATTTTGTCTAGTCTATCGAAATTTTAGATGGCTTTGTACTCATTACTCCTTAGTTAATGATTTAATTGTCATTATAGATTATGTGGCTATTGGCGTCCTTATATTGTAACAACTCTGCTACGTTGAAGGATGACCATATAATATATAATAAATTGTGAGAAGTTATGAGTAATAATCTAATGCCTCGATATAGACTAAAATTCTCGTTGTGAATTAAAGAGCCAAGACTTTAACTAACATGAGGGTACTGATTTACAAGGAATGAAGATGCTAAATAAGCTATACATTAAAGTTGTACTTGTAATTATTGTACTTAACGTATTTCTATCAATCAGTTACTACTTTTTTGGCCATGATAAAACACTGGAAATGTCGCCTAAAGTTTATCCATATAAAGTGGCATCTGATAGCGTGGTAGGAGGTAATAGCCAAGTAAGTTTAAACCTGGATAGTGATACGCCAACCATGTCCTGTCGGCTTGTGAAAAGTGATTACCCATGGCCTTATTGTGAAATGACCATTACTTTGTCGGACGATGTTACCCAAGGTGTTGATTTATCTGGCTATGACCGTGTATTCCTCGATATTGATTATCAAGGGGTACAAGAGAATACTGCAAAAGTTAGAGTGAATATTCGAAACTATGAGCCTAAGGTTTTTGACCCTAAAGATGATAATACGCTGAAATATAACGGGATTGAGTACCATGCTGGTTTTGCTCAAGGCGGCAAAGAAATTGGCTATGACAAGTTTCAAGTTCTGACTTGGTGGCTGTTTGATTATAATGTGGCAATTGAAGAATCTGGTGTGAAAGTGGATAACGTTTCTATGATTCAAATTGCGACAGATTCAGGTTCAGTACTCGGTGATCATACAATCACGGTGAATAAAATCATTTTTAAAGGTGACTATTTAAGCCCACAAGCTTTTGCTTTTGTTTTGCTATCAACTTGGATTGTGGCTGCATTAATATTTTTGTTTTATGAACTGTTTCAATCGAGAAAGCGCGTGCTGAAAATGGCCGCCCATGCTGAAAATTTGAATCAGTTGAATAAAGATCTAGAGACGAAATATAGCGAAGTATCCTTGATTGCCACCAAAGATGAACTGACTGGAGCATGCAATCGTCGAGCGATTCGTGAATGGTTAGATAATCTCGCACGCCGTGTTCGATGGGGGTCGTCACGCTTATCGATGATTTATGTCGATTTGGATCACTTCAAAGCAGTAAATGATACTTTTGGTCATAATGTTGGTGACCAAGTGCTTCGTGAGTTTGCTGAGTTAGTTTATGGGAAGTTACGAGAAGATGATCGTTTAGTTCGTTGGGGTGGTGAGGAGTTTATCATTTTTTGTCCCAACTCTGATATTGAGGGAGCTTCACAGGTTGCTGAGCGTATTCGTTCGACGGTTGAAAGTTATCAATGGCCTGAAGTTGGAATACTGACTTGCAGCTTTGGTGTCACTGAAATGGCACCTGGTGAAGGCGTGACAGAAATGATCGCTCGAGCAGATGAAGCTTTATATCATGCCAAAAGAAACGGCCGTAATCGCGTGGAAGTATTAAAGAAGCTCATTTAATCTAATTAACTTCGGGCTCATCTTCACCATTTTCTGCTTTTAAATCAGTCGGTAAGTTGGTAGGTGAGCTTTGCAAGTTGGTCTCTTTAATCGGACTTATTGGGCCGAAAAATTTAGGTTGTGAGTGTAAAATATACAAATCTAAGAACGCTTTTGTTCTGGCAAAAACTTCACGAATACGAATGGATAAGCCGGATGTTTCAACAGGGCCGGGAACCGCTAAACATTGGGCGTTAATATGGTAATACTGAGCAATGTAGAGAGCTCGTTCACAATGAAAGTCTTGGGTAATAATCAAAAAGTTATCAGCAAGAAAAACCTCTTTTGCTCGAACGATAGAGTCGAGAGTTCTAAAACCTGCATAATCAAGATGAATATTCTCTTCTTTAATATTTGCTTTAAGCAAATCTCGCTTCATTGTCCATGGCTCGTTATAGGAGCGGTGTGCATTATCACCACTAAGTAGGAAGCTTGTTACTTTTCCTCTTCGGTGCAGTTCAATCGCCGCTTCAATTCGATGCGAGTAATAGGTATTTAAAGTATGGCCAATATATTTGCTGGTGCCTAATACTAGTCCAAGATTGTATTGAGGAACATCCGCTATATCGTGATAAATAGCATCTTGTGTTTGCCAACTGATCAGCCGGTCGATAAGTACAATGCCACTGAGAAAGAGCACAAATACAATCCCCAGAGCGGTTAAGCTTCGGGTTAGCCATTTTAAGATTAATTGCAGTCGATCTTGGCTTATGATCATAGAGCTATAAACTATGCTCGAGAGCGGTGAAAAATAAGTTTGTTCCACATAAAAAACCACGGTTTATTGTCATGTTAGCATCCATACCATATTACCTGTTATGTGGGGTACTTTTAGACGTTTGATAATAGCAGCGTAATTAGACGGTGAAAAATAAAAAAGCCCACTTTGTTTAAATATTAAAGTGGGCTTACATTCGCTTGTTATTATTGTTTAATTTATCAGCATCTATACCCTTCGTACTTGAAGCTGCATCTTTGTTGACTACGTTCATTCGCCCAATCACATAGGCGAGCTATGCTCATGGGCCCTCATTCACTTGTCTCCTCACTGCAACTCCAATTACTTTGGGTATAAGCTGCATTTTAAACTTTATAGCGAGCTGGTTAGAATGCAGTACGTTTATAGCGACGATATTCTGGTTGCCAAAAGCCATTTTCAATTGCCGCTTCAATCGCATCATCTGTGATTGAAAGCGCCACACCTTGCTCGATGGCTTTTTTCGCTACAGCAAAAGCAATTTTCTTCGACACCGTATGAATTTCTTCTAGCGGTGGCAGCAGTGCCCCTTTACCTTTTAAGGCTAATGGTGAACAGGTCGCAAGCGCACGGCTTGATTCCATCAACATTTCATCGGTAACACGTGATGCAGAAACCGCAAGTACCCCTAGACCAATCCCTGGGAAGATATAGCTATTGTTACATTGGGCGATTGGGTAATCCTTGCCTTCAAATTTCACTGGCGCAAATGGGCTGCCTGTTGCGATCAGCGCCTTACCATTTGTCCATTGGAAAATATCTTGTGGAGTCCCTTCAACTCGACTTGTTGGGTTGGAAAGGGGGAAGATAATAGGGCGCTCACAATGTGCATGCATAGTTTCAATGACTTCTTGGCTGAATAAGCCAGGTACGCCAGATACGCCGATTAATACCGTTGGTTTAGCATTACGCATTACATCTAATAGAGAGTAGCCTTGATCTTCACTTTGCCACTTTTCTAGGTGTTTATTTTTTTGAACGAGTCGCTGTTGGAAATCAAGAAGGTTTTTCATACCTTGTTGCAGTAAGCCCCAACGGTCTACCATGTATACTTGAGCGCGGGCTTGTTCATCGGTTAATCCTTCTGACACCATTTGCGCGATAATTGCTTCTGCAATACCACAACCAGCAGAACCTGCACCAACAAAGGTGACTCGTTGCTCAGAAAGCTTACTCCCTGCCGCATGACAAGCCGCGATTAATGAGCCAACGGTGACCGCAGCCGTACCTTGAATATCATCATTAAAGCAGCACACTTTATCTTTATAGCGCTCAAGTAACGGCATGGCATTTTTCTGCGCAAAGTCTTCGAACTGAATAAGAGCATCAGGCCAGCGGCGTTTGATAGCTTGCATGAAATCATCGACAAATTTGTCATATTCTGCGCCAGTAATACGCGGATGACGCCAGCCCATGTACATAGGATCGGCAAGACGTTGCGGATTATTGGTACCCACATCGAGCACGATAGGCAGAGTATAAGCCGGACTGATCCCACCACAGGCGGTGTAAAGAGAAAGCTTACCGATTGGAATACCCATACCGCCGATACCTTGGTCACCAAGACCCAAAATACGTTCACCATCGGTGACTACGATCACTTTTACATTTTGGCTGGTGGCGTTGTTAACCAAATCGTCAATACGATCACGGTTTGGATAAGAAATAAATAAGCCACGGCCACGGCGATAGATATTCGAGAAATTTTCACAAGCCGCGCCTACCGTTGGCGTGTAGATAATCGGCATCATTTCAGAGATATGATTTTGCACTAAACGGTAGAAGAGTGTTTCGTTGGTATCTTGAATGTTACGTAGATAAATGTGCTTATCCATATCACTTTCGAATGCTTGATATTGTAGATAGGCACGCTCTACTTGTTCTTGAATGGTTTCTGTTGCTTCAGGTAGTAACCCTTCAAGGTTGAATTCTTTTCGTTCTTCAAAGGTAAAACCACTACCTTTATTTAGAAGAGGGGTGGCCATTAATACTGGGCCTGCGTAGGTAATATATAGGGGACGTTTATCGTTATTCATTGTCGGACTCTTTTTCTACGAGCAAAATTTGCTTGGTTCGGAACAGAAACAGTATAGCGCTATATTAAAATGCACATAGTAATTGTAAACAATCTTTCTGTAATGTTTGGCTTTAGCGCACAGAAAATTGATTTTAACTTCTGGCTTAAGAGAAGGTGAAAATGATGGAATGTTATTTAATTGTTTGTTTTTAAATCAATTGTGTGGTTTTTGTTAGGTTTTCAAATTGAAGTCTTCTAGGTACAAAAAAACTAAATTTTGTATACAGTTTTGTTGGTTTTTCTGTTTTTAATCGAAAAAGTCTAATTGCTGACGAATATTAGAGTACCACTGTAAGGGCAATTGAGCTTGCGTAGGATCGCTTTGCTGCATGCGTGAATAGTGGGTGAGTGTCTTTTGCAGATAGCGCTTATTCAGTTCGGCTTGTTCTTGATTGGAATAGTACCAAATCTGCTCACCAACGGGATGAATGTTATCTTGCGGACTTTGAGGAGCCTCGTGAGACACATGAAGAATTTCATAATATCGACCGTTATCTTCGATAAGCTTTTCTTGCTTTAAGCTCATATTTAAATTGATTAAGGTTTGACGCAGGTTAAATTGTTGGTAAACCGGACACAATAGGTAGTCGATCTCTAAGTGAGAATATTGCTGCTGCAACGCTTGAACAAACTCCATCATTAAATCGCCACCCACACCTGCAATGATGACCAGTTGTTTACCGGAATACTTTTCTAGCGGGAGTGTTTTGACATCTTGACAGTAGACTTGCCATTGAGAGAGGCTGTTGTGAAAGAATTGCTCTAAGCGTGCTTGCACTAATGAGGTTAACTCGGGAACGATATCGACAAAGTGAATAAACGGAGCTGCTTGGCGTTGTAGCAATGCCGCGCCTAGAAAACCGTGGTCACAGCAGCAATCCCATATATGTTGGTAATCCTGCTTTGAGATCATAGATTCAATATGTTGTAGACGTTTACTTAGCTTCACGATTCTTCTCGTCAATTTTATCGGTCAGCATTGTACTGTGTTATTAGGGATAGGTGTAGGTGGTTCATATCATTTGACTATTACTTCGTCTAATATCTGTTGTGAGCACCACTTTCTAGACGTAATTTCACTTAGTTAATTGATTAATAAATAAAGGAATAGATATGACCAATGTATCCTCCAATAATAAAACGATTCCAGCACTGTTACTCGGCGCATTTATTTGTATTGGGCTGGCTTTGTTAGGCTACCAACTAGGATCGGCCGCTATTGAATATAAACAATACGAACGCAGCGTGAACGTGAAAGGGCTGGCAGAGAAAGAAGTCGAGGCCGATGTGGTGATTTGGCCGATCCAATTTACCTTAGCCAATAATGACTTATCTGCGCTGTATAATGAGGTTGATAAAAGCACCGAAAAAATTAAAGCCTTTCTTTTGCTAAAAGGCGTCTCTCCCGAGGCAATCAGTTTTAGTGCTCCAGCCATTGTTGATAAATCGGCTCAACAGTGGGGTGATAATTCTCGCGCTGAATTTCGTTATTCCGCTAATCAAACCGTGACGGTTTACTCAAATAAAATCGATATCGTGCGTAATGTCATGGCTGAAATGTCAGAACTTGGCAAGCAAGGAATTGTGTTCAGTGGAGATAGTTATTCATCTCAGCCTGAATATATCTTCACTGGCCTGAACGAAATCAAACCATCCATGATTGAAGAAGCGACCAAAAATGCCCGCGTAGTGGCGGAAAAGTTTGCCAAAGATTCTGATAGCCAACTAGGTAAAATAAAACGAGCATCACAAGGTCAATTTACCATTTCACCAAGAGATAAAAACACACCTTATATCAAAAAGATCCGTGTGGTTTCTACGGTACAATATTACCTTTCAGATTAAATAAACTGCGGATAAATACGAAAGGCATAATAATGAATGAAATAAAAACCCTGCATTCCGAAGTGGTTTACCAAAACAAATGGATGACAGTTCGCGAAGATAAAATTGAACGACCAAGCGGTGCGAAAGGTATTTATGGCGTGGTCGAAAAGCCTGATTTTGTGGTGATTTTACCGATCCAAAATGATGAGGTTTACCTTGTTGAGCAATATCGCTATGCGGTTAAACAGCGTCTATTAGAGTTTCCTCAAGGCGCATGGGAAAGTAACCCAGATGCCGACCCTGTCGTTTTAGCCGCCGGTGAGTTAAAAGAAGAAACTGGCCTAGTGGCAGGTAATATGGTTTATGTTGGTTTTCAATACCTTGCTTATGGTTATTCCAATCAAGGCTACCATATCTATCTAGCAACCGATTTAACGCAAACAGAACGCAACCTAGATCCGGAAGAAGAAGGGTTAGTGGCCAAGAAAATACCGATTACTGAATTTGAACAAAAGATCATTTCGGGAGAAATTAAAGATGCTTCAACCGTTAATGCTTATGGTTTAGCTAAGTTGAAAGGGTTGATTTAGCGCGTTAATGACTTAGAAAAATATAAAGCCAATAAGAGCGGGTTACTTTCACTTATTGGCTTTGATTTTAAGATTGATATTCGAATGTTATTTTTTAGGCTTTAATTGATACAACCTCCCAGAATCCGTTGAGAAATAAACCAAGCCTTTCTCATCGATTGTTATATCTCGAACTCTTTCGTTCAGATCTTCAACCAAGCGAATTTCATCTTTTACTTGGTTATCAGGTGTTAATGAAACCATATTAATGTGAGTTTTTACGAGAGCGCCAATCAATAAATTTCCTTGCCATTGTGGGAAAGTATCGCCGTTATAAATCACCGCAGAACCTGGTGCGATAGAGGGAACATAAACCATGATAGGGGCTTCGATACCAGGTAGAGTTTCTGCTTCACCTACATCAAGTGGTCCCCAGTACTCCTTGCCGTGAGAAGTTTTTGCCCAACCATAATTTAGCCCGGGTTTGATAATGTTAATTTCATCGCCGCCACGTGGGCCATGCTCAACTTCCCATAATATTTTTCGGTTTGAATCGTAAACTAAACCTTGTGGATTACGATGACCATAGCTCCATATCGCTTCATTACCTTGTTTCGTTTTAATAAATGGATTGTCTTGTGGCACTGAACCATCAATGTTTAATCGCAAAATAGCCGCGGCTTGGTTATCCATATTTTGGCCGTTATCACGATTACCGCGATCGCCTACGCCAAAGAACACATGACCCTTGTCATTAAAGGTAATGCGGCTACCAAAGTGTTTACCGCTGTCATCGGCTGAATCAGTGACGAGCAGATCTTGCCATTGGGTTAAGGCTTTATTGGTGATATCTAATTGAGCTCTAGCTAGAGTGGTTGCAGAATTGCCATCTTGCAGCGGTTTCACGTAGGTAAAGTAAAACCAAGTTTGCTTATTTGAATCGATATAACGAGCGACATCTAACAAACCGCCTTGACCAGAAACTTTGATGTCAGGTAGGCCAGATATTTCAGATTTTTGTTTGGTAGTGACGTCTAGTAAGTAAACATGGCCACTACGTTCTGTCATCAATAGTTGATTTTCACTTACCCAATCCATCCCCCAAATGACGCCTAGTTTATCGGCCACTATTTGGGTGGTGTAACCTTGCTGCTCTTCAGGTGGCTCTTGACCGTTAGCTATGGAAGAGAAAGTGGCAATCGAGCTAAATAACAGTAATGAAGAGTAACGTTTGCACTGAGACAGTAAAGGTAGCATTAGTATAATTCTCTCGATGTTGAATGGGGGAATATTCATACTCTGGACAGTAAATGAATAAAAATCGAGCGTGAAATCGTAAATAGACATGACAAATAAATTATGGATAAAAATAAAGCCGTATTTAATAGGATTTCAGTTTGGCTTTATGGGCTGCATTCATTACTATATAGGGCTATTTTCACTGGCTTTTTATCATGATGAGCAAGATTGCCATTTTGCATAACTTTTTAATGCACGGATTGTTGTCAAAATGATTAGTGATAAAGATGTTGAGCAAAATGGCAGATGTTAAGCCAATTAGGAACTGAACTATCCACAGGACTACCGAATGGTAGGTGAGGAAACGATGCAATTAGAACAAATCATTGCCAATGCAACGGCAGCAATAGAGCAGGCAGACTCTGTCGCGACACTAGAAGATGTGCGTGTACAAGTCTTAGGTAAGAAAGGGGAATTAACCCTTCAATTACAAAGCTTAGGTAAACTTCCACCGGAAGAACGTCGTAGCGCTGGTCAAGAGATCAACAAAGCAAAAGGCTTAGTACAACAAGCCATTGCTGCTCGTAAAGATGCACTACAACGTGCCGAACTTGAAGCAAAACTTGCTGCGGAAACGATTGATGTTTCTCTGCCTGGTCGTCGTATTGAAAATGGTGGTTTACACCCAGTCACTCGCACTGTTGAGCGTATTGAGCAGTTCTTTGGCGAGCTAGGCTTTAACGTTGAAGCGGGCCCAGAGATTGAAGATGCATTCCATAACTTTGATGCGTTGAACATTGCAGATGATCACCCAGCACGTACGGATCACGATACTTTCTTCTTTAACCCAGATCTTATGCTACGTACTCATACCTCTGGTGTTCAGATCCGTACTATGGAAAATGGCAAACCGCCGTTCCGTTTCATTGCACCGGGCCGTGTATATCGTAACGATTACGACCAAACTCACACGCCAATGTTCCACCAAGTAGAAGGTATGCTGGTGGATGAAAACGTGAACTTTGCTCAGCTTAAAGGCATCTTGAACGATTTCTTATGTAATTTCTTTGAAGAAGAAGTACAAGTGCGTTTCCGTCCTTCATATTTCCCATTCACAGAGCCTTCTGCAGAAGTGGATGTAATGGGTAAAAATGGCAAATGGTTAGAAGTACTAGGCTGTGGCATGGTTCACCCTAATGTACTTCGCAGTGTTGGCATTGATCCTGAAAAATACTCGGGTTTCGCATTTGGTATGGGCGTAGAGCGCTTAACCATGTTGCGTTACGGCGTAAATGATTTACGTGCGTTCTTTGAAAACGATCTTCGTTTCCTTAAACAATTCAAGTAACCGAGAGGATTAATCACAATGAAATTCAACGAATCATGGCTTCGTGAGTGGGTTAACCCAGCGGTTGAAACTGACGAATTAACACATCAAATTACAATGGCTGGCCTAGAAGTCGATGACGTACTTCCAGTTGCTGGCAGCTTTACTGGCGTAAAAGTGGGTAAAGTAGTGGAGTGTGGTCAACACCCAGATGCTGACAAATTACGAGTCACTAAAGTAGATGTTGGCGCAGAAGAATTATTAGACATCGTTTGTGGCGCACCAAACTGTCGCGAAGGCTTAACTGTCGCGGTTGCAACGGTAGGCGCAGTGCTTCCAGGTGATTTCAAAATCAAGAAAGCTAAGCTACGTGGTCAACCATCACACGGCATGCTGTGTTCATTTACTGAACTTGGTATCGACGTAGAATCTGACGGCATCATGGAATTGGCAGAAGATGCCGTTATCGGTACGGATTTCCGTGAATTTTTAGGTCTAGATGATGTCACTATCGATGTTGATCTAACGGCAAACCGCGCAGATTGTTTCAGCGTTCGTGGTATGGCTCGTGAAGTTGGCGTATTAAACCGCGCTGATGTCACTGAACCTTCAGTCAATGCAATTGCTCCTGCAATTGATGACACTGTTTCAATTGAAGTAAAAGCACCAGCTGCGTGTCCACGTTACCTTGGTCGTGTGGTTAAGAATGTGAATGCTCAAGCGCAAACGCCACTTTGGATGCAAGAAAAACTGCGCCGTTGTGGTATTCGTTCTATCGATCCTGTGGTTGATATCACTAATTTCGTTCTATTAGAGCAAGGCCAGCCAATGCACGCGTTTGATCTTGCTAAGATTGAAGGCGGTATCGTGGTTCGTATGGCTGAGCAAGACGAGAAGCTAACACTACTTGATGGTACTGAAGCGAAATTAAACGCAGATACTTTAGTGGTTGCAGATCACAATAAAGCTTTGGCTATCGCAGGTATCTTCGGTGGTGAAGAATCTGGCGTAACCGCTGAGACTAAAGATGTACTGCTTGAGTGTGCATTCTTCGCACCGGATCATATCCGTGGTCGCGCTCGTAGCTATGGTCTACATACCGATTCTTCAATGCGTTTTGAGCGTGGTGTGGATTACGCACTGCAAGCAAGCGCAATGGAACGTGCAACTGAACTGCTTGTTGAAATCTGTGGCGGTGAAGTAGCGCCGGTTGTAACGGTTGAATCTGAAGCTGATTTACCTAAGCCAAACAAAGTAGCATTACGTCGCACTAAACTGGATAACCTATTAGGTCACCATATTGCCGATAGCGATGTGGTTGAAATCTTAGAGCGTCTAGGTATGACAGTTGAAGCGACTTCTCTTGAAAACGGTGCAGAAGGCTGGACTGCAGTTGCTCCGACATGGCGTTTTGATATCGCAATTGAGCAAGATTTGATTGAAGAAGTCGGCCGTATCTACGGTTACGACAACATTCCAAATCAAGCACCAGTTGCTGCACTTAGCATGAACGATCATAAAGAAGCGAACCTGCCTCTTAAACGTGTACGTAACCTTTTAGTTGACCGTGGTTTCCAAGAAGCAATTACTTACAGCTTCGTTGAACCTGAACAACAAAAACTGATCGTACCGGGTGTTGAGCCGTTAATTCTACCGTTCCCAATTTCAGTAGAAATGTCAGCGATGCGTCTTGGTTTAATCCAAGGTCTATTAAACACCGTTGTTCACAACCAAAAACGTCAGCAACCACGCGTTCGTTTATTCGAATACGGTTTACGTTTTATTCCTTGTGAATCTGCTGAAAATGGCATGCGTCAAG
The DNA here is from genome assembly GCF_000426765.1 of Vibrio litoralis DSM 17657. Lineage (GTDB taxonomy): Bacteria > Pseudomonadota > Gammaproteobacteria > Enterobacterales > Vibrionaceae > Vibrio > Vibrio litoralis. The sequence goes on from NZ_KE384566.1 coordinate 681,801, forward strand.
AGCCTATGCTGGCAGGTGTTATTGCGGGGACTCGCGCTGAAGAGCATTGGGACATTGAAACTAACACAGTTGATTTCTTTGACCTGAAAGGCGATTTAGAAGCGGTTCTTGAACTGACTTCAAATGAAATAGCGTACAGCTTTGAACCTGTTAGTCATCCTGCGCTACACCCAGGTCAATCAGCAGCGATTGTTGTTGATGGCGAACCTGTTGGTGTTATTGGTACGGTTCACCCTGAGCTTGAGCGTAAGTTTGGCTTAAATGGTCGTACTATCGTATTTGAAATTGAATGGTCAGCGATTGATTCACGTGTGATCCCAGAAGCAGTAAGCTTATCTAAATTCCCAGCTAACCGTCGTGATATTGCGGTTGTTGTGAAAGAAGACGTGGCAAGTGGTGACATTGTTAACGCATGTCTTGCTAACGGTGGTGAACTTCTGACTGGTGCGAAACTGTTTGATGTGTACCGAGGCAAAGGTGTAGAAGAAGGCAATAAGAGCCTAGCGATCGCCCTAAGCTTACAGTCAACTGAGCGTACATTGGAAGATGCCGATATTGCAGCTTCTGTTGACGCGATTGTTGCAGCATTGACTGAACAATTTGGTGCTACATTACGCGATTAATGTGATTTTTAATTGAGTATATGAAGTCCGCTTCTTCTATATTAGGAGGAGCGGATTTTTTTTATCAAATTTGGAGTGGGTATGCAGAAGAAAATCATTATGGGAATTGCTGGCTTATTAATGTTGCCTGGTTGCTCTTCTAAACTCGATGTCATTACAGCCGATAATGTTGATTTAGTGTCGACCAACCAAACGGTCTACACTCAAGTTAATCTTCACCCCGATGCTGCAAGAAAGAAACTGTTTACTTTAAATTACCTTCAAGATGGCTTTATTCCTCGCTGCACTAAAGTGGATATTATTGAAGCGAATAGCAAAATCATGACATTTAAAGTGGCTGAAACCGGTTTGGAATATATATATGTGTGGCATAAAGCGACGGGAGACTTCCAGTCAGGTATTACAAGAGATTTTGGGACAACCTGTCCTAAGCTATCTAACCTAAATACCGTTGATCAAAAGGGAATCAAACAAGGTCGAGTGTATGAAGGAATGACTAAACAAGGCGTTTTGAATGCGATTGGTTATCCACCAGCGCATGTGACACCCACAACAGACTTGAATACTTGGGTCTATTGGAAAAATCGCTTCAATAAAATGAATGTTCTTTTTAATAGCCAAGGGTTAGTTGAAAGTATTCAAGATTGATCGTTCTACCTCAAGTTTTACAATAAAACCGCCACTATTGGCGGTTTTTTCGTCTGTAGGCGTAGAAATGTTAGAGGAATTTCGGTAAATGTAATAATTATGAGCAAGTTAAGCTCATAAGTGCAATGGAATACAGATGTATTCAGCAGGATGCACATTCATAATATAAAGGAAATAAAACAGATGCACACATTTAAAAAATCGACGATTGCAATGGTTGTTACCGCATTGTTTTCAGTGTCAACTATGGCTGCACAAGTTCCTGATGATGTTGAACTGGCGAATACACAAGAGTTAGTGCGAGGCAATGGTGATGAGGTACCAACACTCGATCCCACCATGTCTTCTGATACATCAAGCTCGCGTGTTATCTCAGATATGTTTGAAGGATTAGTTACCGAGGACCTTCACGGTAATATTATTCCTGCATTAGCTAGCCGCTGGGATATTTCCGAAGATGGCACACAATATACTTTCCACTTACGTGATGCGAAATGGTCGAATGGAGAACCTATTACAGCCGATGATTTTGTTTTTGCTTTACAGCGTATTGTTAATCCTAAAACCGGCGCACCATATTCTTGGTACGTTTCAATGGCGAATATTGTTAATGCTGATGCCATTACAAAGGGTGATAAACCTGCCGTGAGCCTTGGTGTCAAAGCTCTAGATGATAAGACTCTACAAATTAGCTTAACAAAGCCTGTCCCTTATTTTACCAAAATGCTTGCTCATGAAAGTACCTTCGCATTACCAGAAAAGGTAATTAAAAAATATAAAGATAGTTGGACTAAGCCTGAACACATTGTAGTCAGTGGAGCTTATAAACTATCTGATTGGGTTATTAATGAGAAGGTGGTGCTAGAACGAAACAAAAATTATTGGAATGACAGCAAAACCGTGATTAATAAAGTGACTTACTTGCCAATTTCAGATGTGAATGCGGAATACAATCGCTTTAGAACGGGAGAAATTGACATTACAAATGTTGTGCCACTTGAGCTTTACCAGACGATCAAAAAAGAGCGCCCAGATGAACTACTAACCATGCCTTCACTAGGTACATATTATTATCTCTTTAACTTAAATAAACCGCCTTTTAATGATCCTAACGTTCGTAAAGCATTAGCTTACTCCATTGATCGTGATGTAGTTGTAAAACGTATTTTAGGGCAGGGGCAACTACCTGCTTATACCAATACACCACCTGCAGTCGCTGGTTTTGAAGTGCCTAAATTAGAATGGGCAGAAATGTCCCAACAAGATCGTAATCAAAAAGCGAAAGCCTTACTTAAAGAAGCTGGTTTTGATGAATCAAATCCATTGAAATTCAACTTAGAATATAACACTAGTGAATCACATAAAAAGTTAGCCATTGTGATGGCCTCAATGTGGAAGAAAAATTTAGGCGCACAAGTTGAGATTGCTAACCAAGAATGGAAGACATTCTTACAAACCTTATCCTCGAAAAACTTTTCGGTTGCCCGCTATGCATGGATTGGCGATTACAATGAAGCTTCAACCTTTTTGTCTTACTTTGATTCGTCAGGTTTGAACTATGGTGGTTGGAGTAATGCTGATTATGATGCCGCTTTAAAACAAGCCTCCTCAGTGAAAACAGACAAAGAACGAGAAGTTTTATACCAAAAGGCCGAGCAAATTTTTGCCAATGATATGCCTGCAATTCCGGTGTACTTCTATACAAGATCAGTACTAAAAAACACTCATGTCGGTGGTTATAGCAAAGATAATGCTTCTGATCGCCGCTATACCCGTGATTTATATATAACAAAATAACGCTGAAATAATGTTATTTAAAGCCAGCTTGATTATCCATCAAGGTGGCTTTTTTACATAAACTCCAGTAGATTTTTACTGGAAATAAAAACATAGGGAGCGAGATCAAGGTTACGTGGTACGAACTATTGAATAATGGGGCACTGGTATTGATATGGAATTTTGTGATGATTTATTTAGTGATTTCTATCTTGGTTATACTCATCTTTATCTGGAGAATGTATGCCAAACATACGACTAAAGTTAGTTATTGGATCCCTAGTTTTATTTCTATCTTTATTATTCTTACCAGTAGCGTGACTTATTTTTACCTTGGTCATGCTGAACAGCTTTTTTCTACTCCTACTTTTTCAGCTCAATCGAATCTTGAGTCTTCTTCCTCAAAAACGGCCAAACAGATAAACCGTGAGCAAGTTGAAAGGGCGCAACAAAAGGTAAGGGAAGATAAACAAAATGGGGAAGCTTGGTATGCACTTGGTAACGCGTATATGTATACCAATGAGTTTGAGAATGCTGCGACGTCTTTTTTATATGCAGAACGTTTAGCGGTAAAACCTCAAGCTAATATTTATGCCGCTCGGGCAACTGCGATATATTACGCCAATAATCAATGGTTTGATTCAACTATCGAAACTTTGTTAGATAAAGCACGAGCTGTTGATCCAGACAACGTGCCAACATTAATGCTGATTGCATCGGATCATTTTTTAAACGCAGAATACCAAGATGCAATTGATACCTGGCAACACGCGCTTGATACCGGTCATGCAGATGTTGATAGGGTGGCAATAATCAAAGCTATTAATCAAGCAAAGCAATTTATAGCCAATTAATGTTAATAAACCAGTTTCAATTGAATGGTTGAATATGGTTTGAATGGTTCTATGGTTTATTTATGTCCCCAAAAGGGTTTGGCGTAATCAACCCCATCCCCGCTTCCCCTTATATAGACTATTAACTGTCAAGTGACATAATCTACCAAGGGGAAGAGCTCGTCTTTGCCGCTTGTAGTTGCAATGCCAATTCAAAATTTACCGCACATTATTAGCTCGTCCTTTCTTACCTTTATATTCATGGCGGAGTACTTTGAGTACTCTACTAACCATATTTTTGATTAGCAATAGAGATTGCTAAATCGCCAATATAATATAGTGAGAAACCCTAGCAAAACTTTCATTTATTCAATGACAATTAAAAAAGTTACGAATGTACTTCTCACCAGCGAGGTTTTTCTCCGTCGAAGGCAGTGAAATCAATTCCAATACCATCTCAATCAGTTCTTCCTTCGAGTAACCAATACTTGGGAACTGGTAAGAGCCAAAATGAGAAAAGAAGGTGTTGTCGAAGCCAATGATCACTGGACGGGAGTTCTGTTGGCCAAAGCTATCTATAGCGGCCATTGCCATGGCATCAGAGGTACAAATAACCCCGCTGCTTGGTTGGACAATATCGCTTGTATTGTCGATGAGATATTGCTTGGCTTCGTTGTACTTGTAGTTGCAATAGGTGATACTTTTCAAGGCAATATCATGACGAGCTAAGTTCTCTTTGTAGAGTGCCAGTCTTCGTTCTTCGACGGCAGAGCTTTCCCGTCCTGCAAGCAGGTGTACGTCTTTTACACCGGCTTGGAAGGCGTAACTTACTGCATCTCGAATTGCCTGCTCTTCATCCAGCAATACCGACCAAGTGTTGTCCCAGTTTTGACCGTTGAGGTTAATCACTCTGGTGGTGAGAAACAGTTTTGGCATGTCTTTGGGTTCGATAAGATCCGAGAAGATAATCGCAGCGTCCACACGGTGAACGAATGCGTTATCGGTAATCGAAGCAATATCCTGTTTGGTTTTTATGCGAATGAAGATCGGTAGTTTGCCAATGGATTGTAGTCCTCGCAGTAAATGGTCAAAGAGCTCAAGGTCACTCAGATCACTAATGTGGTTGACTACAATGGCGACTAACCCAGTGGTATTACTATTCAAACTTTGTGCGAAGGGGTTCATGACGTAACCGAGCTCTTCGGCGGCTTGCAACACGCGTTGTTTTTTTACTTCAGAAATAGGTTTTTTTTCTTTTGAAAAAGCCCGAGAAGCAACCGCTTTTGATACGCATGCTCGGTCTGCTACATCCTGTAATGTAGGTAGCGTTTTAGTACTCATTCAAAATAACCTCACGATTTTCTTCACTTTATCATAGTCTGTTATCGAGACCCAATCATCGCAACTTTCCGTTCCCATGGAAATTTGTGAGTGTTGATGGAGCATATTACTAATGCGTTGACCTTTACCAGAAAGGTGCAGTTCAGTGACGCCAATATTAGCCAGCGAAAGGGCATTATTATCATTGACCCCAGCCCCCGCCATAATTGATAGACGATTCTGAGCGGTTTCGACCAGATATTTAATCATCGCTTTACCTTCTGGAGCAGTCGGCTGTAGTCCTGAAGTTAAAATTCGTTCAATAGAGTAGTGACAGAGAAGCTCTAAGCTTTCTAGCGGATTAGCGACCAAATCAAACGCGCGATGAAAAGTGACTCCAACACCTTGTGCAGCGGTTGTCCATCGACGTAGCGCGTCTTCGTTAATTGTGGCGTCGGGGTTGAGTGCGCCAATGACCACGCCATTCACACCTAATTGTTTGTAGGTGTGAATTTCGTGTTCCATGAAGTGGATTTCTTCGTCACTGAAGACAAAATCACCATCGCGAGGTCGAATCATCACGTAAATAGGAATAGAGGATACCGCGACTGCTTGCGTTATTAACCCTAATGAAGGTGTTAAGCCTCCTAGAGCCAGAGCGCTACACAACTCTATTCGATCTGCTCCTGCCGCAATAGCGGTGTGTAATGATTCAATATTATCGATACAGACTTCAATTTTCATATAGCTCGCCCATTGATACTTATTGAAAAACTGAGGGAAAAAAGGCCCCGGGGGAAGGGCCTTTTAAGCACCGGTTTACCAATTGCCCGAGAGTTTAGGTGGGTTAGCATCCGATCCCCACCATTTGTGGTAAGACGCTTCATAAGCACCAGAATTGATGTACTCAGAGACAAACATATCCATCCAGCGTAGGTATTCGGCATCGCCTTTTCTAACTCCAATCGCGATAGGGTCGTTAGAGTGTAAGCTAGGTAAAGTCACAAGGTTTTGGTTATTAGTTGCTAGGTAATCAATTAGAGAGCTGTCTTCAATACCAGCATCTACACGGCCTTGACGAAGTAGCAATACACCGTCGGGTGCGAAGTTATCGGTATAAACCAACTCTGCTTTTGGCACTTCACGTTTTAAGAATGTCTCGCCTGTTGAACCACGGCCTACAACAACTCGTTTGCCAGCAAGGTCTTGTAGTGAATTAATATCTTTGTCTTTTTGATGAATAATCCGAAGGCCAGCACGTGCGTAAGGAATGGAGAAGTTCACCGATTTTGCACGCTCCAATGTAGCTGACATATTGCCAATGACGGCATCTAATTGGTCAGAAAACAACATAGAAACACGAGCATCCCCATGTACGTCAGTGAAGCGTGCTTCAACACCAAGTTTTTCTGCTAGGCGTTTCGCTAGGTCGACGTCATAACCTACAGGGTTATTTTTTTGGTCACGGAACCCGATAGGTTCACCACCCAGGGATACACCTATTTTGATGTAGCCGCGTTCTCGAATGTCTTCGAGTTTACCAGCAAACGCTGAAGCGGAGCTAATTGCGAGTGCACTTGCCAATATAGTGGTAATCAATGTCTTAATTTTCATTGTTGTTCTCCATTTCGTTTTGTATATCCATATAGCGTCTTTCCGCTATTCTTTGTTCGGGTTTACTCATTCCAGATTTATAAACCCAGTATTTGATGTCCTCTTCACATCCAAAATTGATGACTCTGTAGTTATCATCTTTGTCGATCGCATGAATAACAACTCCAGCTAAAAAGCCTGTTCTAAGTGAGTTCAGTTCTTCAATTGCCATATCCACAGCTTGATCTAAGGAGAAACCCAGACGCATCGCCATTACGATGGAGTATGAGGTATTGGCTCGAATCGTCATTTCGCCCGTATGAGTACAGGCCGCTGCGCCATATCGACTATCGGCATAGAAACCAGCCCCGACGATAGGTGAGTCGCCAAGGCGTCCTGGATATTTCCAGGCCCACCCTGAAGTGCTAGTGGCAGTATAAATACTGTTTGCATGGTCTTTGGTTAGAAATACTGTGGTATCACGGACTTTCTCAGGGTCGGTGATCATTGAGTTGAGGTGAGCAAGTGGTCGAGTCGACATATCAGGGTTGTCTTCGCCAGTTATCTCCTGAAGCTTTTTAAACCATACCTCTTTTGAATCTACGAGAAGTGGATTCGGGCACTCAAAACCCATCTCATAAGCAAAGCGTGTTGCCCCTTCACCGACAAGGATCTCGTGGTTGAGCTCTTCCATTACTTTTTTGGCAATGCGCGTGACATGAAAATGCTCTTTGACGGCACCAACAGCACCAGTTCGAAGTGTGTTGCCATCCATTACCGCGCCGTCAAACTCCATTTCACCTAATAGGTTAGGCCAGCCACCGTAACCGACGCTGCGAATTCTGGGCTCTGCTTCGACTTTTTCAATACCACAAATGATCGCATCTAGACCATTATATCCGCTATTAAGCATACTTACCGTGTCGTCAATACCCGGCCAGGCTTCTGAATTTGATAATACAATCATTATTTACTATCCATTTTCTCTAAAAATCGTCTAATTCTTTCGTCTTGTTTACCGCCTTCATCGGAAAAGAAGGCGTCTTTGTCCATGTCAGCTCTTACGACCCCTTCATCGAGGAAAACCATGCGATTAGAGATCTTTTTCGCGAAGGCAATTTCGTGAGTAACAAAGATTAATGTTGTACCTGATTTGGCAAGGTCAGCGAGTACATCAAGCACCTCTGAGGTCATTTCTGGATCAAGCGCGCTTGTTACTTCGTCTAACAGCAGACATTCAGGTTTCATCGCTAGAGCTCGACAAATACCGATACGCTGTTTCTGTCCGCCAGAGAGTTGGGCTGGGAAGCTGGTCTCTTTATCCGCTAGATCAACAAGCTGCAACAATTCCCGCGCGGTGCTTTCGGCTTGCTCTTTGCTTTGTCCTAGCACTTCAATAGGCGCGAGGGTGATGTTGTCTAAAATGCTCATATGCGGATAAAGGTTAAAGTGTTGGAACACAGTCGACACTGACGTACGGATCTTTTGTAACTCCCTTTTGTTGGAGACTGAGAGATCGCGGAAGGTGATTTCACCGTCGTTAATCGCTTCCAGCCCATTGATGCAGCGCAATAGAGTAGATTTCCCAGAGCCACTGGCACCTAAAATAGATACCACATCGCCTTGCTCAATATTTAGGCTGACTCCTTTTAATATATCGTTGCTTCCAAACGACTTTTTTACGTTGTTAATTGAAATCATGGTTATCACCTTATGTTAAAGACCAAGTTTGATATTTTCGTAAATAGAGCTCGAGCTTTCTGCCCAGTGTCGAGATGATCAACGACATGGCGAAGTAGGTTAGTCCGATAACTGGCCAAACAATAAACGGCTGCCAAGTGCGTTGATTCAAAATGGCGCCGACTTTAGTAATGTCCATAACCCCGATAACGGATACCAGGGACGTGACCTGAAGTTGGTTTACGGCAAGACCGACGAGTGGCGCAATGGCAACTAGTAGTGCTTGAGGTGTGATGAGTTTCTTCAAAATCACCATTTCAGAGATGCCAAATGAACGTGCTGATTCAATTTGACCTTTATCAACCGCAGCCATAGCTGTCACGATAATGACGGAGACAAACGCGGCGGTGTTGCCTGTCAGAGTGATGGTGGCAGCTAACTCCGCAGACATATCCATGGAAAGGAATATCGGCAGGCCGAAGTAGATCAGGAATAGCTGAACCAAAACCGGGGAGTTTTTTAAAAACTCACTGACGAAAACAGAAAGTTGGCTCAATAGTGGAAATTTATAGTGGCGAAACAACGCTAAGCTTAAACCCAGTACCCCACCAAACAGGCTAGAGATCAAGAACACCTTTAGCGAAACGCTGATACCACTAAGAAGAACAATAAGGTCATAGGGGACAAATTCAGTACTAGACATTGCTATGCTCCCGCTTCAGAAAATCGATTTAGTCGCTTGTGCGCTATAGTGATAAGAATGGATAAGATGTAAGTCAGAACACAGTAGAACAGTAATAAGAAGAAGTAGACTTCAAAAGGTCTAAACGTTTCCGCCGCTATGATTTTTGCGGTTCCTGTTAGTTCATTAAGTGTTACTGTTGATAAAATTGACGTAGTCAAAATTAGGTTCACGAAAATCGAACCAAGCGGTTTGATCGAATTGCGTAATGCGATAGGGATAATGATTTTTCTATAGATAGTTAGGCGTTTTAACCCAAAAGATTGGGCCGCTTCGATTATATCATGATCGACCTGCTGAACTGCTGCGCGTAACACGTCTGCACAGTAAGCTCCAACCGCAATAGAAAGCGCCAGCACCCCGGTGGTATAGGGATCAATGAAAATGCCTAATTCAGGTAAGCCATAAAAAATAAAAAACACCTGAACAATAAAAGGAATATTCCTAAAAATATTTATGTAGGTATAGCCCGTTTTAGACAGCACTTTCGACTGACTAATGCAGGCAAACATCACCAGTAAACCAATACAAAAACTGCCAATTATAGAAGCGACGCTAATACTAGCGGTGATCGTAAATCCTTCTACAAACGAGTCTAAGTATCGATGTATTATCGATATATCAAACACGGAACCTCCTTCTATATAATTGAAACTAGTTTCAATTTATGTGTTGATTATTTTTTATGCAATGACGATTGTTTAAAATTGAAACCGGTATCACATTGTTAATGATTTTTTATTGGAATGTTACCCGTGTGAGGTTTTTCATCCGTGAATACCTGCGTTTGTTTCGGGTTTTGTCGAAAATTGGAGTGGAGGTTAAGTGATCTGCTCCATCAGATTGGGCATTGAGTTACGCAATTTGTCATACTCTGAATAATTCATGGCTTACAAAATTAGAAAAATTTTTGACTTAGTTTCTGTCCCAAAATGAGTCACAACCTAACACTTTATTCGCACTATTAATCGTGTCTTACAATCCAATGTGTAGGGTTGAATGTGAATAACTGCTGATCTCGTCTTACCCATAAAACAAACCCTCAACCAAAGAGATTGAGGGTTTGAAATGGTGCATCGAAGTGTATGCTATGGCTTATTGAGGGTAGGTCGCCTCGCGCGCTTTAGCTTCTTTATCCCATTCAGGGATGACGGTTTTCAAGAAGTCATCTTTCTCTTGATTCATGCCTTCCATATCCATACCAAGAGCCTTTTGTGCTTTTTCTTTGGTCGAAATGTCTGGAATTTTCACTGGCTCCATAATGCCGTGTTTTGCTAATACTCGGATGAGTTTAGTTCGAGCATCGGTGGCACGGTCAACCGAAGTGCCCAAGACACGTAGGGCCACTTCTGGGGCATGCATATGTACACCATGAGAGGCAATCGCGTAGTCCCAACGCCATTGAGCATGACGAATATCCATTAGAATGTCTTTCATTTCCGCTTCTGTTGCGCCAGCTTCCCAAGCAGCTTTTGCTTCAAAGTGTGCAGCGACCAGTTGCTTCTCAGCAATCAGCTTCATCTCTTGTACTTTATCTTTACGAGATTTCACAATATCCATCATGGATTTCTTATCTTGCGTATGACATTGTGCACAAGTGTCTTCAAAACGATCAAACGGGTTGCCGACTTTATGATCGGTATAAACTTTGCCGTCTTTGTTTTTTACTTTTGGCATGTGGCAGTCAACACAAGCAACGTTGTTTTTACCATGTATACCCATTTGCCAAGTTTCATATTCTGGGTGTTGAGCTTTTAACATTGGCGCTTTAGAGACAGGGTTTATCCAATCACTAAAGCCTATTTCATCGTAATATTTTTCCATTTGATCAACAGTGACACCTTTATCCCATGGGAATTTGACGGCATTTTTTTTATCTTTTTGGAAGTAATATTCGACATGACATTGACCACAAACTTGAGATTGCTTACCAAAACGATCTTGTTGGTCAAAATCACGATCAATGGCGTGCATCGCTCTTTTAGCAAAAGGGCGAGCAACACGTAAAGCGGGCTTACCCTTTTTAAAGTCATCACTTTGTGTGTCGTGACAATCGGCACAGCCAATTGGATTGACTATCTGTGCCCCTAAACGTGCCCATTTACCTTCAAAGTAACCATCCTCACCACGCTCATCTATTACGCGAGGGACATCTGGGCTTTTACAGCTCCAGCATGCCATTGGCATTGGGCCTGATTTTGCATCTTTAGGGCCACCAGTACGCAAGGTTTCACGCACATCGGTGATGGCATAAAAGTGACCACGTGGTGCATTGTAGTCTTTGGCAAAACCGTATCCGGCCCAAAGAATAATCATATTAGGGTCGTTTGCTAACGCATCGGTTATATGTTCGCTTTTCGAGGTGTCTTTCCAGCTTTGGTATTGCTCAGGGTGGTCCGACTCGAATTTTTCATTTCGAGGGTCGAACTTCATTATTTGAGTAGCGGATTGGGTTGTTTCTGCTTGCTTGTTAGCGTAGGTGGAAATTGGGTTTACCAAAAGGCTCATACCTAACAACGATAGCAGTGCTGAACTAACCACAGGGGCTTTCCAGTTTATATTCACGATCATCACTCCATTATTGTAATTACATATCAAGTGTTGTTGTGGGCAGTTGATAACAATGAGAGTGCAGAGGAATATTAGCAAAGGCCTTGAAAAGTTTAAGGTTAAAGTGGCGCTAAATTGATTGATATCAAATAAAGGTATATTAAAAATATACGTTTTATAAGTTGTTAATTAGATCGGGTTTTTTATTCTTTAGTGGTATTACATTTTGTAATGTTGAGTGTTGTGGCTAAACAAATTTGATGACTTGAGTTGCACTAATTGCAAATGAACCGTTGAGGTTTATGGGCAAAATATAAATACAAAACCATTAACAACTTATTTTTAAAAATAAGTGTTTTGTAAGAAATAAGGTGCAAAAACATGGATAGCATAAAAAAGACCATCGCAAAGCTATCGGGCATGTTCCTGATATTGGTTGCATTGGTTTTTTCATTCAATGCGTTAGCGACTTCACAAGGAAATACTGCTGAGCCAAATCTAAAAAAAACAGACGAAGCTCACGTGTCATTTCAACGTGATAAAAACTATGCCTGTACGCAATGCCATAAAGATGAGCATGATGTTTTGTTAGGACAGCATGCTAAAGCGTTGAATGAAAAAACAGGAAGAAATATTGGCTGTATTGATTGCCACAATGATATTAGTGCCTCTCATCGTGATGGTGCTCCTAATGTTGTTAAATTCCGTCAAGGCCAAGTGGTTGCCGGAGAAAGTAAACCTGCTCACGATCTAGCCTGGGTCAAGACTCAAAATTCACAATGCATAGATTGTCATCAAGGTGAGCAATTGCGTAAAGCCAATTGGACCCATGATGTACATGCTTTAAAACTGACTTGTTCCTCGTGTCATTCCATTCATCCAGAAAAAGATCCAATGCAAGGTATTGAACGTAAACCGCGGATCAAAATGTGCGTGGATTGCCATTCAGATATGACAAGTTATAAGCAACAGGAGGATAAATAATGTCCTGTTCAAGACGTAATTTTTTATTAGGAAGTGGTGCTGTCATCTTTACCACTGGTATTGCAACAACTGCGTTAGCGAATGGTAAAAAACTCATTGCTACGGAAACGGATGGCTTAATACGTTATGGCATGGTCCATGATGAAACATTATGTATTGGTTGTACCGCTTGTACCGACGCTTGCCGAGAAGTCAACAAGGTACCCGAGGGGGTGACAAGGTTAAAAATTCAACGTAGTGAGCCTATTGGTGAATTCCCAAATGCTTCGTACACATTTGAACGTATCTCTTGCCAGCATTGCGATAATGCACCTTGTGTTCATGTCTGTCCTACTCAAGCCGCTTACCGAGATCCTAAAACGGGCATCGTGGATGTGAATGCCGACCGATGTGTCGGTTGTGGCTATTGTTTAGCGGCTTGCCCTTATCAAGTTCGTTTCTTTAATCCTGAAACTAAAGTGGCAGATAAATGCGACTTCTGCCGTAAGACCAACCTTGCACAAGGTAAAAAGCCAGCGTGTGTTGAATCTTGCCCAACCAAAGCACTCACGTTTGGGGATTTAAACGATCCCAATAGTGAGATTAATAAAGTCATTCAAACTCATACCGTTTATCGAATGAAGGTTGAGTTAGGCACTGAACCTAAAATGTACAAAGTGCCCAACAATAAAGGGGAGATTTTAGGATGAGTGAGATTATTAACCAAGCTTTTCACTTTGACTCCTTAGTTTGGGACTGGGTGATTGCGATTTACTTATTTCTTACCGGTATGTCTGCTGGTGGGGTGATGATTTCCATCTACTTGAAGAAAAAGGTGATTACTGGCGAGGCTTGCAAAAATGGCATTATTCGAGCCAATGCCATTTTTGCCCCTTTGGGGATCATTTTAGGTTTGACTATTTTAGTCTTCCATCTACAAAGACCATGGTTATTTTGGAAAATTATGCTGTATTACAACCCATCATCAGTGATGTCGATGGGGGTGTTGTTGTTCCAAATATATATGGTGGTGTTGTTTGTTTGGTTAGGGGTTATTTTCAAAAAAGAGATTGTTCAGTTCTTAACTAAATTTTCAGCTATTCAAGGTTTGGTTGAGCGAGTGTTAACCATCGCGAAAAAGTTTGAAAATCCGATTGAGTGGTTTTTGGCGATATTGGCTTTTTTGTTAGCCGCTTATACAGGCTTCTTGCTTTCCGCATTAAAAACCTACCCATTATTGAATAACCCTGTGTTACCCGTGCTATTCGTTTTTTCCAGTGTTTCATCGGGGGCTGCTGCGTGCTTGTTGTTCGGCATTGTGGGTGGAAAAGAACCGATTAATAGCCCAAGCGTACGCTGGATCCATAAAATTGAAAAACCAGTGGTGTTGTTTGAGTTGTTTGTCTTGTGTGCATTTTTTGCCGGCCTATATTTTGGTGGCGGTGCAAGGGCAGATGCGGTGATAACAGCAATTGGTGGCGGTTTTTGGTCGAGTTGGTTTTGGGTAGGAGTGATTGGCATGGGGATGTTATTGCCATTGGCCATGAACACCTTTACCTCCAATGAAGTTCAACATAAAAAAGCCTTTATTGTCTTTGTGACAACACTGAGTTTGATCGGTGTGTTGATGTTGAGAACGTTCATTTTGTATGCCGGGCAAATGACGGTGTATTAACATATATACCCAAGTCACTTGGATATATCAAAGCGACTTGGGTGTATATGACTGAAATATAAAGGAAGGTGTGTAATGCATCTTCTTTCTTCTATCAATTTTAATAGGTTTATATGATTGCTGAGTTGGGCCATTGGTCGTTAATTCTTTCTATTGTTTTGTCTTTAAGTAGTGCACTCTGCTCAGTTTTTGCTATCTATAAAGTTGAGTCCTATTGGGCTAGTTGTAGCCGCTTATTGAGCTACTTAGCATGTGGATGTGTCACGCTCAGTGTTGCTTTTTTGGCTATATGTTTTGCCACTGATGACTTTTCGGTACTTTATGTCGCTTCCCACTCGAATACCCACCTACCTTTTATTTATAAGCTCACTGCAGTTTGGGGAGGGCATGAAGGTTCTTTCTTATTCTGGCTATTTTGCTTAATCGGTTGGACCGCGTTAGTTGCAAGGATAGGAGAGACAAAAAATCAAGAGTTCCAAAACTGGACATTGATGATTTTAAGTTCAATTTCAACGGCGATAGGCGGTTATATTTTATTCGCCTCAAATCCATTTATTCGGTTACTACCTGCAGCATTTGAGGGACGAGATTTAAACCCAATGCTACAAGACATAGGGCTGATCGTGCACCCGCCATTGTTATACCTAGGCTATGTTGGATTTGCTGTGGCATTTGCTATGTCGATGGCAACCATGATCACTAAAGAGAACAACCAAAAGTGGGCTGAAGATATTCGTCCATGGGCATTATCTTCCTGGTGTTTCATGACCGCTGGCATTGTGCTTGGCGCTTGGTGGGCTTATAACGAGTTAGGTTGGGGTGGCTGGTGGTTTTGGGATCCGGTAGAAAATGCCTCTTTAATGCCTTGGTTAACGGCGACCGCATTGGTGCATTCATTAAAAGTGAGTAAGCAACCAAATATTATGTCGGGCTGGAGTTTACTGCTTGCAACATTTACCTTTTGTTTAAGCATTCTTGGTACTTTTATTGTTCGTTCTGGGGTGATTACGTCAGTCCATGCATTCGCTACCGATCCTACAAGAGGGATCATTCTATTATCGATTTTAAGTGTAGTGATGATTGGCTCTTTGTTGGTTTTTGCTTATCGTGCTGGTCGGTATATTCAACCGATGAAGTTTGAATGGTTGAGCTTGCCAATGTTATTTTTCTTGGGGAATGGGCTATTTTGTATTGCGACCTTTAGCGTATTACTGGGCACACTCTATCCTATGGTTTATCAACTATTTGGATTAGGTAATATTTCAGTCGGCGCTCCGTATTTTAATCAAATTTTTATACCGATTGTTTTGCTTCTGTGTATTTTAATGGGCTTGAGTTCGTTTATTCATCATCAGAAGTCCAACGTTGTTGTCTCTTACTTCCATTTAATTAAGCGGCCTTTAATTATCTCTATTGGTATTGCATTACTGATAGGTGGAATAGGGGTTTTTAAGGCTTATCGTCCTGAATTTCAATGGTTTGAAGGTAGCTACTCTATCGTTGCTATTGCGAGTATTTTGTCTTGTTGGGTGATTGTTTCTTCAATTATGGCTGCAATCAAAGATAACAAAAAAATGGCAATGGCGTGCGCGCATATTGGGGTTGCTTTGATTGTGATTGCTGCAAGTTATGAAGGTTACGCTTCTGTTGAAACCAGCCGAAAAGTCACAAATGGAACTCAGTTTAGCTTTCATGATCATCTCTTTGAGTACGAAAAAACAGAGCTATTGATTGGTCCCAACTATACTGCTGAGCGCGCGGTTATTCGAATGTCGGATGAACAAGGGCAGTTGGTGAACTACCTACAACCTGAGAAGCGCCATTACACCGTAAGAGGCATGGATATGACTGAGCCAGATGTCTATTGGAATCGTTGGGGAGATTGGTATATCACCTTAGGGGATAAAATTGATAACGAGCATTATGCGCTTCGTTTGCAATATAAGCCTTTAATGCGCTGGATTTGGATTGGCGGTGGGCTGATGATTTTTGGCGCGTTGATTGCTCTCGTTTTTGGTCGTACTCGTCCTAAATTATCACTGAATATCAAAGAACAAGAAGGTCGCTGGTGTGCTGAGTAGATATGGCTTTTTGCGCGTTATCTTCGTTTTTATTATATGCGGCTTTATGCCGAGTGCGTATGCACAGTTGACCGTTTCTAACGACCGTAACAGTGTAGAAGTGTTCCAGTTTAGCTCGATAGAGAATCAACAGCGAGCTTATTATCTTGCGCGCCATCTTCGATGTCCAAAATGTCAAAATCAAAATTTAATGGAATCAAACGCTTCTATTGCTGTCGATATGAAGTATCAGGTTTTTGTTATGGTGGAACAAGGTAAAACCGATACTGAAGTTATGGACTTCATGCAGCAAAGGTTTGGAGAGTTTGTATTATATAAACCTAAGCTAGAATATAAGACTTGGCTACTATGGTTTACTCCAATGGGGCTCCTACTTTTACTTGTTTGGGCTGCTGGTCGGATGACCTTGAGTCGGTAGGACAAAGACGGATTGTTCGAATGCTTAATCTAATGTTATAGACGAATTAAGGCTTTGCTTTTGTTGGTTTTATTTTTAAAATATATCTAAAGTTTGAATTTTTCTCACTTCTTAATAAAAAGTCAAATGTAGAGGGAATGACTAAAAATTATTCAATAATTTGATTTATTTAACTGAAATTTTTGATTTATTTGGTTTTATTAACTATCTGCTAGTATATGAATAGCAACTTTAAAAAGAAACTCTAAAGTATATTTTATACAAACAATCAAAAAAATTTGGCGAAAATCATAAGGTTGGATTACACTTTCGAAGTTATACTTAGCTTTAAGCTTGCTAACTACGTACTAATGCTATAAATGCTGCCGTTATGGTAGTGATAAATTGAGGGATGTTTTATGGCGCTCACTAAGGCCGATTTGGCTGAAAACCTGTTTGAAAAACTTGGTTACAGTAAACGTGATGCCAAGGATACTGTTGAAGTGTTTTTTGAAGAAATTCGCAAAGCACTAGAAAATGGTGAACAGGTTAAATTGTCTGGTTTTGGTAACTTTGATCTACGTGATAAAAGTGAAAGGCCAGGACGAAACCCTAAAACTGGTGAAGATATTCCAATTTCTGCCCGTCGTGTTGTAACATTCCGACCAGGGCAAAAACTGAAAGCTCGTGTTGAAAATATTAAGATAGAAAAATAAAAACACGCTAGTCACTGGAAGAAAGAAGGTCACCGTTAAAGGTGGCCTTTTTGTTATTAAATTTTAATAAAGGAACCCCATGCAAGATCAAGAATTTTGGCATAACAAATGGGCTGAAAATAAAATAGGTTTTCACTTAGAAGATGTGAATCCATTGCTGATTCAATATTGGGAAACACTATCTACAGAACGTCAGCACTCTGTACTCGTTCCTCTATGTGGAAAAACAGAAGATCTGGTTTGGCTTGCACAAAAACATAATGAAGTGACAGGGGTAGAGCTTAGTAATATCGCGGTACGTGCCTTTTTTGCTGAGCACTTTTATACCCCAATGGTCACGCCACTAAATGGTCAACATGAATTGTATCAGTTTGATGAGTTGTCGATTTATGCTGGAGATTTCTTCACTGCACCATTAACTCAATTTGATAACATCTATGACCGAGCGGCTTTAATTGCATTGCCTTCTGAATTGCGTGTTGCTTATGCTGAACGTATTAAATCGTTACTTGCCCCAGGCGGGAAAATTTTACTAGTGACATTAGACTACGATCAATCTGAAATGTCAGGACCGCCGTTTAGCGTACCTGCTGAAGAGGTTGAAAGCTTATTTCTAGGTTATAAGGTGACGCATTTAAATCGTGATGATGGCGATAGTGAACACCCAAGAATTAAGCAAGGGCTTTCTCGCTTTGCAGAAGAAGTTTGGTTGATTGAATCGTAAGTTGTTATCGTTGCTCGAAAATAATGGAATCAATATTATCTTCGAGCAACGAGCAACGAGCAACTAGAAACTTACTTTTACTTTTCCTGCGGCTTCAACGGCATCAGAAACCGCGCTTTCAATATTGTCACGTCGTGTCAGCGTAACCCCTAAACGACGGCGACCATCAATATCCGGTTTACCAAAGAGACGAATTTGAGTTTGCGGTGCAGCAAGTGCTTCTTGTAACCCCGTGAACCCAATATTGTGCGAACTTCCTTCGGCGAGTACTACCGCAGAAGCACTTGGGCCGTATTGAGTAATGTTGTTAATTGGCAAGCCTGTAAACGCACGAACATGCAGAGCAAATTCAGACAGTTCTTGCGAAATTAGTGTTACCATGCCGGTATCGTGTGGACGAGGGGAGACTTCACTAAAGATCACTTGATCGCCTTTCACAAATAACTCTACGCCAAATAAGCCGTAACCCCCTAACGCATTAACCACTTTTTCAGCCATGTTGTTCGCAGCCTTTAGTGCCGCCTCAGACATAGCCTGTGGCTGCCAGGATTCACGATAATCACCGTCTTCTTGTCTATGTCCAATCGGGGCACAAAAATGCACACCATCCACGGCGCGAACCGTTAATAACGTGATTTCGTAATCAAAATCGACAAAGCCTTCAACAATCACTCTACCTGCGCCAGCGCGGCCGCCTTCTTGAGCATATTGCCAAGCGTTTTGCATATCTGCTTGAGTTTTGACCACGCTCTGACCTTTACCAGATGAACTCATGATCGGCTTTATCACACATGGCAAACCCACAAACTCGACTGCTTGTTCAAACTGCTCAAAGGTGTCACAAAAACGGTAGGGTGAGGTTTTTATGCCAAGTTCTTCAGCCGCTAAACAACGAATACCTTCACGATTCATTGTCAGTTGCGTCGCTTTTGCGGTGGGGACGACATTAACGCCTTGGGCTTCGAGTTCGACTAATTTATCGGTAGCGATCGCTTCAATCTCAGGAACCACATAATCAGGCTTTTCTTTGGCAATGATGGCTTCAATCGCATCACCATCAAGCATATCGACGGTATAACTACGATGCGCCACTTGCATGGCGGGGGCGTTAGGATAGCGATCGACCGCGATCACTTCTAAGCCTAAGCGTTGGCATTCAATAGCGACTTCTTTACCGAGCTCGCCCGAGCCTAATAATACGACTTTGGTTGCATTTTCTGCCGTTGCGGTTCCAAACATGATCTATTCTCTGCAAGATGAATTTGGAGTTAGATCATACTGATTTTTCTCGGTTAGGCAATCGTTTGCTTGGTGGGTTTATCAATAAAAAGCTAAGCGTATAAAAAATGCCCAATCTCTTATTATTTACACAAGAGATTAGGCATGGATAGCTTAACTGATTAATACCAATCAAATTAATTAGATGATCAGATAATTAGTGCGATCGGTATAATTTATAGAGCGGCGTATTCAAGCGTAATGTCAGGGTTGATCGCTTCTAATGTTGATTGGGTATCGGCAAGGTGGCTAATACTCCCGCTCGCAACCTCTGCCAGACAAGCCGATTCAATATCTTTTAGTGAGAAACCAGCCAATAACAATAAGTTGATCGCGACTTGAAGAGGCGGCAAACTTGGATTAAAAGCCGCATTCTCGGCATAACTACCGTTAAAAATTTCACCAGTTTTCACTTGCAGCGAGACACCACTAATATTTTTGCTGTAAGGTGCATGGCTGCTGTTTAAGGCATCGACAGCGGCTTCCATCAGTGGTGTGCTTTCAGGGCTGCTTATATCGTGCGTGTGTTGATCCATTAAGCGGCGAGGTTCCTCTAAATCAGCAGGACCAAAAGAATCGGCTAGCAGATCACCTAATGACATCGCTGGACGTTTTGGCAGTTGGATAGTGAGATCTGAGGCGGTAGTCAGCTCATTCATAAATTGACGACAATGACCACAAGGAGAATGGTTTACCGTGATGTTCTTTATGCCTGCTTCACCTTTCATCCAAGCATGGCTAATAGCCGATTGTTCGGCATGCACCGTTTGGCCTAATTGGGTACCTGTAAACTCCAAATTACCACCAAAATAGATCGCACCCGATAACCCTTCAGCAATCGCACCAACATGAAAATTAGATATCGGGCAATAGGAATGTGAAGCCGCCAAAGGCAATAAGGCCAGCTTAAGGTCGAGATCGCTCAAGCCAGAATCTGCGAGTAAATCTTGATACTGCTCAGCACTAAGGTGACCGCTAAAATCGGAATGGTTAAAGTAACCAATCGCTTTTTCTTGGATCTGAGATGGTAGTGCGTCAAAAAGCTCGATGTTATGTTGGGTCGCCATGCAATGTTCCTTTTAAATATGTATTAACCGTTTGCTGCCGTTATCTTGGTACTAAACTATTGTGATACCTCAAATGGGTAGTCTTGGATTTAGATCACGTTTTAATGAAGTATATACATTAAGATTGCATTCAAGTGTTACATCAATCAAACATTAAGACTGGGGCGACAGTTTTTTACTTTATTAAGTGATGCATCTCTCGTTTTTGAGAGAATAAAGAAGAAACAGGAAGCACATCGGCTTCCTGTTGAGTGATTAGCGGTGTCTAACAAGGTCGTTTAGCCAATAAACCCACCCAACCAAAGACAAAATGCAAAGAAGGCAGGGGCGAGTATGGAGGTAATAATGCCGCAACTCACCAGTGCTAAAGAGCTAAACGCAGCATCTTCGGCATTTTTTTCTGCACAGGTCGCGGTTCCCAAAGCGTGGGATACCGTACCCATGGTTAATCCTTTTGCTATTGGGTGAGTAACACCTAATAAGGAATAAATTGGATAGGCAAAGACTGAGCCAAACACCCCAACAATTAGCACTAGAATAGCGGCAATAGCGGGTTCACCCCCTAAGCTTTTCCCAATTTCCATCGCAATCGGAGTGGTGACCGATTTACCCATTAAGCTTGCCACTAATGTTGGGTCGGTGTGTAAAGCTACCGCGATAAGTCCGGCGGTCAGCATTGACATAGCACTACCTACACCACAAGCTAAAAAGATGATCTTCCAGTTTTGGCGAATTTGTGGGAGCTGTTCGTATAACGGATAAGCGAGCGCAACCACGGCTGGTTGAAGTAAAAAAGTCATCCAATCATTTTGTGCGTAATACACTTCATAAGGTACATCGAGCGCTAATAAAATGGGAATAATAATTACGATGCTCAGTAATAAAGGGTTAGCTAATGGATTTTTCACCTTATTAGCAAACCAACGTACCGCAAAGAAAACCACAAAGGTAAGTAGAAGCCACATGATTATTTATCCTCACTTGCTTTATTAGTAAGGATTCTTTGTAGTCCCAGCGCGAGTAATACTAATACGACGGTTGTTGCCCCGACACTGCTTGCAAAAATGGAGAGAGCGTTATCAATCAATAGAGGGAAGTGGTCCATTAAACCGACACTGATTGGTACAAATAGAATGATCATATAGCGAATGAATAACTGCGCACCGGGTTTGACCCATTGCACTTTGACTAACCCTGAGACCAGTAGTGCGAATAAAATCAGCATGCCGAAAATGCTGCCGGGTACGGATAAATGAAAAAAGTGCTGAATGGCATTACCTGCCCACAAACTCACCATAATCAGTGCGAATGATAAAGCATAATTGAGCATTTGCTTGAACACGTTGGACTCCTAGGGCGGAACAAGAGTAAAGCGCTCAATATTAATAAGATGAAAAAGAGCGCGGTTGTAAAAAACAGTTGTAGCTGTCAAAAATAGTTAAGAAACGAGAGATTCTACATATTGATAGACAGATTTTAGAATCTCGATCTTAGCGGCATCACTTTCATGCTCATGAGCGAGATTCTCAAGATTGAGCATGTATTCTTCAATATTGCTCTCATAGTACTCACGGCAATGTGCAAGCCATTTTTGTTGCTCTGCTTCGGTCAGTGTCCATGGGAAGTGACGCGCGCGATAGCGGAACAACAAAGGCTCGATGCGAGCATCTTTTACCGATAAATCTAACCCAGCGAGCTTTTCAGGCTCGGTTTCTCGAATAATATCGATAGTCGCTTTGTCAGCCGGTGAAAAGAAGCCGCTATAGAGTTGAGTATCGACGTTATTATCTTGTTTAAATTCACGCTCAATATTGTAGATAGCAATCAGCTTTTCTCGAATTTCTGGGTGCGATTTTAAAAGCGCGAGATTATCTAAACATTGTTTGCGATCAATACCGATTCGATCGGCATTTTCAGCGGTAAGCGTTTTGGCTGGCGCGAGAACAGGGCACTTATTAAGATGCACAAGTTTAAGAGGAACAGGAAGTTCATCAGGTGCGAGATCGTCACGTTTGGTGTACATACGTTGATGTAGAGTTTCAGCATCTAGCTCGATTAGCGGCGTTGGATCCATTGCCAAGTTAACGGTGATTACCGCATTGTTATTGGTTGGATGCCAAGCCATCGGCACGATCCAACTAATATTGGAACACTGAACACCAAACATGCCAGAAACATGCACCAGCGGCGTCATGTTTACAATATCGACGAGTTCATTGAGTTTACGCTTGTGGCGCATACTTAATAGGTAGTTGAACAGTTTCGGTTGAGCTTGTTTGATTTTCTTAGCAAGTTCAATAGTGGCAATAACATCGGCCATCGCATCATGCGCATTGCTGTGCTCAATACCGTTGGCTACCGAAAGGTGTTCTAGCTTAAAGCTTGGAAAGCCTTCATCATTTTCTGGCCAGTTAATACCGTCTGGGCGCAATGCATAACAAGTGCGCATAATATCCAGTAAATCCCAACGAGAATTACCATTCTGCCAAGACCAAGCATACGGATCGTAAAAATTACGATAGAGAGTATAACGTGTCACTTCATCATCAAAGCGGATGCTGTTGTAACCAAGTGAGATGGTATTTGGGGTGGCAAGCTCTTTATGGATACGGCGGATGAATTCTGGCTCAGGTAAACCATCTTTAACGGCTTTCTGCGGTTTGATACCGGTAATTAATGCGGCTTCAGGAGAAGGTAGATAATCACTCGGTGGTTGGCAATAAATCACCAAAGGCTCACCGATGATATTGAAATCCATATCAGTCCGAACGCCAGCAAATTGACTTGGTCGGTCTTTGGCTGGACTAACACCCCATGTTTCATAATCCAAAAAGAAAAAGGTTGGGGCGTTTTCGTTACTCATGGGGACTTCCAGAAAGTTATTGTCTTTAATATCGGTATATTACCCCTAAGTACAGCGTAAAGAAATGGCTTGCCGTTTTTTAGGCCAGTTTTTATCTATGGCGTCATGATCCATTTTTAGCGATATTTTCATTCCACATGACATAGGAGCTCAAACGAGAATCTCATCTCACCGCCATCAGAATAAATGCTAATTTGAAAGCAAAAATGTAGTGGATATCTCATACAGTGTATTTATACAGTTATAATGCCATTTTTCGGTTTTTAAGAAACGCTGAGTGAAAGCGAGAACTATTCTCTAAATTGTGTTCATCCAATTTAACTATAAGTGATTATTAATTAATGATATTTTTCATTTATGGTGCATTCGTCATTATAACAATTGGCTCGCTAAACCCAGTTCTCGCTTTCTACATCGCATAAAATCGGCTAATTGCTTTAAAAAAGCGCTCATTAGAGTATCTTATGGCAATAAATGAATTGATTAGCAGTGAACGTGTTGAAAAAAGCTTCGGGTTTATTCGAGTTTCTTGCTAATACACTTATGTAGACTCCCTCATGTCAACACCCCATTATTTGATACTTGCGAACTTATGTACGAGTTCAATCTAAAATGATCGACTCAATGATAATTGCGCGTATCGGAGCCACATCTGTTAGGCGAGGTTTTAACCTCTCAGTGTATTACTGGCTTACCGAATGAGTTATGCAAAGTAATGAAGTGTTTAACCTTTTCGCCCTATAGTGCTACTGAGCAATAGTTTGTGTTGTTTTGTAGCATTGAAAATGCAGTCCTGACTGTTTTATTAGCGAGAGCCACAGCGGCACATTTTTTCCCTCGTCGTTCTATTAATTTTTTAA
>NZ_KE384567.1:0-355006 GCF_000426765.1 Vibrio litoralis DSM 17657
TTGTGGAGGGGTTCCCGAGTGGCCAAAGGGAGCAGACTGTAAATCTGCCGGCTCCGCCTTCGATGGTTCGAATCCGTCCCCCTCCACCATTATTTTTCTTTTTATTATAAAAAAGACATAAAAAACCAACTTTCGCAGTTGGTTTTTTTTCGTCTAAAATCTGCCTCACTTCACATTCCTGTAATAGAAAAGACACGCTCACCGTTAAATTAAAAACAATATATCCATTATATTGTATACAACAAACCCAGCATCAATTTGCACTAGTTTATAACAGCACCTGCACTTTTATGATCCACGCTTCCTTTAATTACAATCACTTACCCATTTTAATTTATTGAATTCCCTCTCCATTCACTCCATTTCCTTTTTGGCACAAAACTTGCCAGTTAGACCTAGCTTGCAGAAATTAACACCACTAATTTACAAATTTGATTGTATTCAATATTGTTGCATTAATGTTAAAGCACACCTATACATACATGGATGCAGAAATATAACTACCCACATGATTTGGGTATATAACAAGAACTGCTAATTCGAACTTAGGAAGGTAGCCCCATAACTACCTATAAGAATCTAGTGGAAGAGACACAAGGAAATGTCATGAAGCTTACATATACGCTTAACCAACGCCCACCTGCTGGAACAACATTACTATTGGCTTTACAACACATGCTAGCATCGATCGGGGGGATCGTTGCGGTACCGCTTATTGTCGGTGCATCGGTCGGCTTACCCGCTGCAGAAATTGCAGATCTAATAAACGCTGCGTTACTCGTTGGTGGTATTGCCACGATTGTTCAATGTGTCGGTCTTGGCCCTGTGGGAATTCGATTACCAGTTGTGATGGGTTCCAGCTTTGCTTTCCTCGGTGTAGCGATTTCTATCGGCAAAGCAGATGGCATGAGTGGCATTATGGGTGCTGCTTTTGTTGGCTCATTCTTAGTGATTTTTGCCAGCTTCTTTATGACGCAAATTAAAAAACTCTTCCCTGATGTGGTGAGTGGCGTTGTCATTACATTAATCGGTTTAACTATTCTACCTGTCGCGATGAGCTGGATTGGCGATGCGCCAAAAGGTAGTGAAGAATTTGCGACCTTACCAAAACTGTTTCTTGCTTTAATCTCACTTGGTATCGTTATCCTAGTCTCAGTGTATTGCAAAGGTATGATCGCAGCCTCTGCCATTGTGATTGGGTTGGTCGGTGGCTACATTGCGGCTTTAACCATGGGTATGGTCGACTTAAATCAAGTCACTGAAGCATCTTGGGTAGGCAGCCCGACCCCTCTTAAATATGGCATGACTTTTTCTTGGGGCGCCATTTTAAGTATGAGTTTGGCTTATATCATTGTGGTTGCCGAAGCCACTGGTGATTTCATGGCACTAGGTGCAAATTGCCAAAAAGAAGTTTCCGGTAAAGATTTAAAACGTGGTGTATTAGGCGATGGCCTAGGTAGTACCCTTTCTGCACTGATGACAGGTATGCCACTGGCTTCATTTAGTCAAAACGTGGGTATTGTAGGGATTACCGGTGTGGCAAGTCGTTATGTTGTTGCTACAACCGGTGGCCTGTTAATTCTTGGCGGTTTATTTCCAAAATTGGCAGCGATTGCGGTAACCATTCCCAAACCCGTTCTAGGCGGCGTTGGTTTCATTATGTTCGGTATGATTGCTTATGCTGGTATTCGTATGCTGATTAAAGCGGCCGATACCAAGCGTAATGCCTTAATCATTTGTGTCAGCTTAGCCTCAGGTTTAGCGGTGACGGTTGAACCACGTTTAATTCAGCATTTACCTCATGCAATGGCGGAATTCTTCCACTCTGGCATCACTACCGGCACTTTGATTGCAATTATTTTGCACCAAATTTTACCGCAAAATCGTAAAGAAGAACTAGCAATGAAAAAGCAAGAAGCGGTTGAAATGGCGAAAGACGAAGAATGTCATTCTCCTGCGTTCAAAGTGATGGAATCAAAAGCAACCATCTCAAAAGCGATTGCCACTATAGCGGCAGAACGTGATGCGGTAAGAAACCAAACCTTGCTTGAGGCGCAATCTGAAGACGATAATTTATCGGACCAACAAACTACCTCACCAGAATCAAAGTCTCGGCTCACCCCTAGTACCGCGATGAAATAATGATACTCAAGGTAAAAGTCGGCATGTTCGGCTTTTGCCTTTTGCAGCTAAAAGTATTAACACCCATAAACATTACCAACCATTAACAAACCTAAAAATAAGACCCTCTCCCCTGAAATGGCTGAGATGGCTAAGGAAAATTATGAATGCCTCAAACGCTTAATACTCAACATTCAGCGAATCAAAACCTAACGACCACTTGGATTAAAAATCCGCTCGATATCTATACTGGCGTCTCGCAAGATGCACGTGGCGGGATTGTGGTTCGTGGCAACACCATCCTTGAGTTGGTCGCTTTAAATTCTGAACCAAGCCACAAGATTGATATTGTCGTTGATGCCAAAAATCACGTTGTCACGCCCGGCTTAATCAATGCCCACCATCACTTTTATCAAACATTAACTCGTGCCTACCCTGATGCGTTAGACAAAGAACTATTCAACTGGCTCAAAACCCTCTACCCAGTATGGGCAGGCCTTGATGAAGAAATGCATGCCCTTTCTACTGAAGTTGCGCTGGTTGAGATGATGATGTCGGGTTGTACAACCGCCTCAGATCACCATTACTTAATTCCAGTTGGCTTAGAGCATGCGATTGATATTCAAGTTGAAACCGCCAAAAAACTCGGCGTTCGCGCCATCTTGACTCGCGGCTCGATGAGCTTAGGGGAAGACGATGGCGGCCTCCCCCCACGCCATACTATTCAAACCGAACAAACCATCATTGATGACAGCTTGAGGCTGATTAACCAATACCACCAGCGTGAAGATGGTGCGATGACGCAGATTGCCTTAGCGCCTTGCTCGCCATTTTCTGTCACCACTGATTTAATGAAAGAAACCTCACGCATTGCTCATCAAGAGAATGTGATGATGCATACTCATCTTTGTGAAACCATTGATGAAGAAGAGTTCTGCTTGCAACGCTTTGGCCATAGACCTGTTGATTACCTTGAAAGTGTCGGTTGGCTAAATGATAAAACTTGGCTGGCGCATGGCATTCACTTTAATGATGAAGAAATCAAACGCCTCGGTAGCGCTGGTGTTGGTATCAGCCATTGCCCAACCTCGAACATGATGCTCGCTTCTGGTATTTGTCGTAATAACGAATTAGAAGCAGCAGGCGTGAAAGTTGGCCTAGGGGTTGATGGTTCTGCGTCTAACGATGGTTCAAACATGATTAGCGAAGTACGTATGGCGATGTACTTGCAACGCTTACGTTATGGATCTGCTAATGTGTCACACCTTGACGCACTACGCTGGGCAACCAAGGGATCAGCGGCTGCAATGGGACGTTCTGACATCGGTACTCTAGAAGTCGGTAAACAAGCGGATATTTCCATGTTTACCCTAGATGAAATTCGTTTCTCTGGCTCACACAACCCACTGGCGGCGTTAATTATGTGTGGCGCACAACAAGCTGACCGCGTGATGATTAACGGCGAATGGCGAGTGCATGATGGTCATGTCATCGGGCTCGACTTGGAAGACTTGTTGATTCAACATCGAGCAGCGGCGAAACGTCTGGCTGAAAAAGCCATGAAGCTGCGTTGATACAAGAAGCTTAGTTAATACATGAAGCTTAGTTAATAAAAGCTACGTTTATATAACGCTAAGTGAATATAGATCCAAGTTAATTGGTTAATAGTTAAACAAAGTCACATTACCTTAACCATAGAGCCCTCAACATGTTAGGGCTCTATACTCCTCTTTCCCCTACCTTTTTCAAACCACCATCACACTATCGATTTCCGCCATTAAAATAACGTATTGATATTGCACTAGATCAAGATTCTCTAATTTCCGCAATGCTAGTTTCTCTACAGTATTAATACTTTAGGGGTAACAAGTATGTTCTATATTCACATGCTGCTGTTGTTAGCAGTGATTTTCACAGGAATTCGGTTTGGCGGTATTGCCTTCGGTTTATTAGGCGGCTTAGGCGTTTCCGTTTTAGCGTTTGTATTTGGTATTGCACCGGGCTCTCCGCCGATCAGCGTTATGTTGATTATTCTTGCGGTGGTTGCAGCATCGGCAACATTAGAGGCAACGGGTGGTTTAAAATTACTAGTTAAGTTTGCAGAAAGATTACTGCGTAAACACCCGAATCAAATCGTCTTTCTAGGGCCATTTTGTACTTATCTTTTAACGGTTCTTGTCGGTACTGGTCACAGTGTTTACCCTCTTCTACCCGTTATCTACGATGTTTCAATTAAAAAAGGCATTCGTCCCGAGCGCCCAATGGCAATGGCTTCAGTTGCTTCGCAAATGGGGATCACCGCAAGCCCAATCGCCGCGGCCGCTGCCGTCGTAATGGCAACCGCTGCCAAAAATGACTTAGACATTTCACTAGTTCATGTATTGATGGTTACCATTCCAGCAACCTTCTGCGGCTTACTCGCTGGTTGTACTTGGAGTCTATTCCGAGGTAAAGAGCTAGATCAAGATGAAGCCTTTATCGAGCGCTGCAAAAACACAGATTTTAAAGCCGCGTTAATTGATGAAGGCGTTGAAGGTGGTAATGATATTGCCAATGCAAAAAAAGCTAAAACAGGTTTAACCGTGTTCTTAGCCGGTATTGCAGTGGTAGTATTTGTTGCGATGTTTGGTAAAGATCTGAATCTGCTACCTCAAGGGGTTGGCATGTCGGTTGCCATTCAGTTCTTAATGTTAGCTGTCGGCGCGATTATTTTGCTATGCACTAAAGTCGATCCAAAAGAAATCGCTAAAAGTAATGTATTTACTGCGGGGATGTCGGCTGTGATCATCATCTTTGGTATTGCCTGGATGAGTGACACCATCATTGAACATCACAAACCTTACTTAATTGAAATGGTGAGTGACATTGTTAGTGTTCATCCTTGGACCTTTGCTTTTGCTATGTTTGCTACTTCGGTTTTCTTAAAAAGCCAAGCAGCGGTACTGACGATTATGTTCCCATTAGGTTTCTCGTTAGGTATTCCACCGGAAGTATTAATCGGGGTTATTCCAGCTTGTTATGCTTATTTCTTCTTCCCATTCTACCCATCGGATCTGGCGGCGATCACCTTTGACCGCTCAGGCACGACGTCGATTGGTAAGTATGTATTGAATCATAGCTTCTTTATTCCAGGTATCATTGGTGTATCGACTGCGACTGTGATTGGTTACTTTATTTCGACTACCTTACTAGGCTAATGTCACAATATACCCATCGTACTTGAAGCTGCAGCTTTGTTGACGGCGTTCATTCACCCCAATCACATAGGCGAGCTATGCTCATGGGGCCTCATTCACTTGTCGCCTCACTTCAACTCCAATTACTTCGGGTATAGACATCACGTACACTAAATACAAAAATGGCTGATCAATTGATCAGCCATTTTTTATTAGAGCTTGATTTATAAGGCTTTAATCCATTATTTCAGTTTGATCGTTTGACCAATCAATAACGATTTTGGATTCTTAATCTCTGGGTTTAGTTGCTGTAATTGATCGACCGTCATATCGTGCTCCTTGGCAATGCGGTACAAGGTATCATTTTCTTTGATCACATAAGCGCTCGACTTATCTTGCATACCTTGTTTGATTTCATCTTGATCCATCGCCAGTTGATCAACTTTATCGGCTAGCTGCTGATTTGACTCTTTTTGAGCTTGTAGATCAGCTTGTAGAGAGCTTAGTTTTTCAGCTTGTTGATTCTGCTGCTCAATCACTTCATCGTTTGAAGCACAGCCAGAAAGCACTAAAGCAGAAGCGAGCATCGTTAGCGTAATGATTTTTTGGTTACTCTTTAACATAGTCAAATACCTTTGATTGCTTTGAGTCTTTAATTTAGTCAATAAACCCTATAAATTTCAAGTGATTTATATTTATTACTGAGATTAATAATATTCAGTCAACCGACATTACCCTCGCCCATGAGGTGAATCTAAATCTAATTCAGGCCCTTTCGGGATCACTTGAGTCGGGTTAATGCCTTTATGACTGAAATAATAATGACGTTTAATATGCTCAAAATTAACCGTTTCTTTGACACCAGGCACCTGATAGAGCTCTTTCATATAGCCTTGAATATTCGGATAGTCCGCGATGCGTTTTAAGTTACATTTGAAATGGCCAACGTAGACCGCATCAAAACGAATTAAAGTAGTAAACAAGCGCCAATCTGCTTCTGTGATGTTATCGCCAACTAAATACCGACTCTCCGATAAGTGCTGCTCTACCTTATCTAATGCCGCAAATAACCCATCAAACGCATCTTCATACGCTGGTTGTGTGGTCGCAAAGCCCGTTTTATACACCCCATTATTGATATTGGGATAAACAAACTCATTCCACAGATCAATTTCCGAACGTAAATCAGTTGGGTAGTAATCATCGGTATTACCGGTTAAGTCATTAAATTCAGAATTAAACATGCGCAGAATCTCTGATGATTCATTACTGACTATGGTGTTGGTTTTCTTATCCCACAGCGTTGGCACCGTCACGCGACCTGAATAATCACTCTTGGCTTGGGTATAAATTTGATGAAGTTTCGTAAAGCCAAATAGCGGCTCAGGCTGACTGAATTCCCAGCCATTTTCCAGCATATCGGGGCTAACGACAGTGACATCAATATGGTCGGCTAATCCTTTTAACTCACGCATAATTAAGGTGCGGTGCGCCCAAGGGCAAGCCAGAGACACATATAAGTGATAACGCCCCGATTCAGGCTGAAATGGCGCATCTGACTTATTTTCAATCCAATTTCGGAAACCGGCATCTTCACGGACAAATTTACCGCCGCTCGATTTCGTGTCATACCACACATCATGCCATACACCTTCGACTAACTTACCCATTGTGCTCTCCTGTTCTGTGTTCTGTTTAATATCTCTCAGTATAAGTAGCCTAGCGCTCAGTCACACCGCAACGAGCTGACGGTTTTGTTCGAAAGATTTGAAGGAGTGAGCCATGATAAAGTCTCTGTTACAATAAAGCCTCAACTCATTCATTACTGACTTCCCATTATGAAAACACCATGTATTGCAGCTTGTAAAAATAACGCGGGGATCTGCTCTGGATGCCATCGCACCATGGGTGAAATTCTGCAATGGAGCAAAATGGATGATGACGCCCACTCGCAAGTAATGGCCAAACTCAGTGGTGAAAAAAGCACGCATGCCTGCCCTGAATGTGGTGACAATACTTTTTGTGATATCGCTGCCGGGAAAGAAACTTGTTGGTGTTTTGAAATAGAAGAGCGTCAAATAACCGAAAATTACGATGTCTGTTTATGCCGCCGCTGTTTGGAAAAGAAACCAGTCGTTTAAAACTCATTGGCTCAAAAATCGGTAATAAAAAAGCAGCACTTTTCAGCACTGCTTTCATTCAGTTAATTTTTAGACCGGATTAATCCACCAGCAAACACGATACCGCATGAACATCAGTACCTTTAATTTGTGGTTTTTGCTCCGCACATTGCGCAGTGGCAATTGGACAACGGGTTCTAAACACACAACCTGATGGTGGGTTGATTGGTGATGGTAAATCCCCTTCCAACATTTGAATCACTTTGGCGCGTTCTTTCTTCGGATCGGGAATCGGCACCGCTGACATCAAGGCTTTGGTGTATGGGTGTTTCGGGTTAGCAAATAGTGCATCTGCCTCGCCGAGTTCTACCGCATTACCTAGGTACATCACCAATACGCGATCTGATATGTGTTTTACTACCGATAAATCGTGGGCAATAAACACTAGACTCAAGCCTAGTTCACGCTGTAGTTCTTTTAGTAGGTTCACTACCTGCGCCTGAATCGATACATCCAAAGCGGATACCGGCTCATCACAAATGATCATCTTAGGATTTAAAATCAACGCGCGAGCAATACCAATACGCTGACATTGACCACCTGAGAACTCATGGGGATAACGGTTAATCACGTTCGGTAACAGACCAACCTTATCCATCATGGCTTTTACTTTGGCTTTCACTTCAGCCTTAGATAGCTTGGGATAAAAGGTCACAAGCGGCTCAGCAATGATGTCACCAACTGTCATACGTGGGTTAAGCGACGCCAGCGGATCTTGGAAAATCATCTGAATTTCTTTGCGCTTTTCACGCTTTTGAACCGCTTGCATGCGAGTTAAGTCTTGGCCTAACCACATGACTTCACCTTCGGTGGCTTCCACTAGGCCAATAATCGCGCGAGCAAAGGTTGATTTACCACAACCAGACTCGCCGACTACGCCCAGAGTCTCACCTTCATATAAGCGAGCATTGACGCCATCAACGGCTTTTAGTTTTGATGGCTTAGACCAAGGCCAAGCGGATTTCGAGGCAATATTAAAGTGAACTTTTAAGTTTTTAATATCGAGCAGTAAGTTTTTATCCGCTAATGCCACTTTTTCAATTTTGGCTTTAAGCTCAACACTGCTTGGTTGTTCTGTTTTTACTTCATTTGTAATGCTCATGACTTCCAAGTCTCCCATTCAGAAAAACAAGCACGGAAACGATCTTCACCAAATGGTAGAAGTTGTGGTGCTTCTTGACGACAACGATCGGTAACGCGGTGACAACGCTCTTGATACGGACAACCGGTTGGCAAACGTAACAAGTTCGGTGGGTTACCTGGAATGGTTGGCAACTCTTCGCCTTCAGTATCAAGACGAGGGATGGCACGTAGTAAGCCTTCGCTGTAAGGGTGGCTTGGTTTGTAGAAGATTTCATCGACCGTACCGTACTCCATAGTACGTCCGGCATACATTACCAGTACTTTGTCACAAGACCCGGCAACCACACCTAGGTCGTGAGTGATCATAATAATTGCGGTGTTAAATTCGTCTTTAAGCTCATTCAACAAGTCCATGATTTGCGCTTGTACCGTTACATCTAGTGCAGTAGTCGGTTCATCGGCAATCAGGAGTTTCGGGCGGCAAAGCAGCGCCATTGCGATCATCACACGCTGACGCATACCACCAGAGAACTCATGCGGGTACATGTTAATACGCTTACGAGCTTCTGGGATTTTCACCGCTTCAAGCATGCGTACCGATTCTTCAAATGCTTCGGTTTTACCCATGCCTTTGTGCAACATTAATACTTCCATTAGCTGATCGCTGACCTTCATATATGGGTTCAATGAGGTCATAGGATCTTGGAAAATCATCGCGATTTGTTCTGCGCGGATCTTGTTAAGCTCTTTTTCTGGCAAGTTTAAAATTTCTTTGCCTTCAAATTTGGCACTACCGCTGATCACACCATTTTTCGCCAGCAAGCCCATGATGGCAAATACCGTTTGGGATTTCCCAGAACCAGACTCACCTACAATGCCAAGGGTTTCACCTTGCTTGATTGAAAAACTTAAATCGTTAACCGCAGTCACCATGCCGTCTTGGGTTTTAAACTCAACCCTTAAATCTTGTACATCTAATAAATTACTCATTATCTTTCCTTAAATTCTATTTGGCTTAGGCAGCAATTAACGATCTTTTGGATCTAACGCATCGCGCAGACCATCACCGACATAGTTAAAGCAGAACAGCGTGACGACCATGAATGCGGCAGGGAAACCTAATTGCCAGATCGCAATCTCCATGGTTTGTGCGCCTTCTTGCAGTAATGCCCCCCAGCTGGTCATTGGCTCTTGCACCCCTAGACCTAGGAAAGATAAGAAAGACTCTGTCAGAATCATGCTTGGTACGAGTAGCGTTGAATACACTGCAACGATACCTAGTACGTTTGGCACAATGTGACGAGTAATGATTTTCCAGTTGCTTACGCCACAAACGTGCGCCGCTTCGATAAACTCTTTATTACGTAGGCTGAGTGTTTGGCCACGTACAATCCGTGCCATATCCAGCCAAGCGATCGCCCCTATCGCAACGAAGATCAAGATGATATTACGACCGAAGAAGGTCACTAGTACGATCACTAGGAACATGAAAGGTACCGCGTATAAGATTTCCAAAATACGCATCATGATACGGTCAACTTTACCGCCGATAAAGCCAGAAGCTGCGCCGTATAAAGTACCAATCAATACCGCAACAAATGCGCCTAGTATCCCAACCATCAAAGAGATTCGGCCGCCCATTAAGGTACGCACATATAAATCTCGGCCTAGGCTATCGGTGCCAAATAGGTGTTCAGCAGAAGGCGCGGCTTGTAGTGAATACCAATCGGTATCGTCATAAGCAAACTGGGCAAACATTGGTAGAAAAATCACTGATAAAGTAATCAACACCAAAATCACCAAGCTCACCATTGCAGCTTTGTTGCGCATAAAGCGAATACGAGCATCTTGCCAAAGGCTGCGACCTTCAATTTCTAAGTTCTCAGAGAACTTTTCGATCGCTTCTAAATTTTCTTTTTTAGTTAACATAGCGTCAGTCCCTGATTAGTAACGAATTTTCGGATCAATGTAAGCCAGTAGTACGTCGACAACGGCATTGAAAAGAATGAAGAGGAAACCAATCAGAATGGTAATTCCCATTACTAGTGAGTAATCACGGTTGAAGGCGGCGTTAACGAACAATTTACCGATACCCGGTAGACCAAAAATAGTTTCGATAACCACAGAGCCGGTAATGATGCCGACAAACGCTGGGCCCATGTATGACACAACAGGAAGTAATGCAGGTTTTAACGCATGTTTAAAAATAATGTATTTGTAGCTCAAACCTTTTGCGCGCGCAGTACGGATAAAGTTACTGTTCAAGGTTTCAATCATGCTGCCACGAGTAATACGAGCAAACGTCGCCACATAAAGCAGAGACATACCAACCATAGGTAAGAATAAATACTGGAAGCCACCGTCTTTCCAACCGCCAGCCGGGAACCAACCTAGGTTAATCGAGAAGATATAAATCAAAACAGGTGCCAATACGAATGAGGGCATAACGACCCCTAGCATGGCGGTCGACATTATGGTGTAGTCTACCCAGGTATTTTGCCGCAGCGCCGCAATGGTTCCGACCCCTACCCCCATAATTACGGTAAATACGAAGGCAAAAAAGCCGACTTTGGCAGATACCGGCAAAGCGGCGTAAACCAATTCATTTACGGTATAATCTTGATACTTAAATGATGGACCAAAGTCACCTTGCAGAATGTTGGTCAAATAAGTGGTGTATTGCACTAATACCGGCTGATCGAGCCCATATTTGGCATTGATATTGGCCATGACCTCAGGAGGTAACGGGCGTTCACTTGAGAACGGGTTACCTGGTGCAAAGCGCATCAGGAAGAAAGACACCGTGATCAATACCAACAAGGTCGGTATCGCTTCGATAAGCCTTTTAAAAATGAATTTAAACATAGTAAAACTTCCAGTTGTGACTAATAAATAGCTTGCTCATTAGCAATGAACATTCCTTGTTATACCCGTTTTACTTGGGTAAATATTATTTTTATTATTATAATTTTGTATTTTTAAACGGTGAGAAAGATTGCTTTAGAAAGATAAAAATAGGTTCTGCATGTCTCCATACAGAACCTAATCTTTAGCAATAATTACTTAGCGATTTTATACAGATCTTTAGTATAAATTTTATCTTCCGCATTATTCATAGGGAAGCCACCAACCAGTGGAGACACTAGACGTGCTTTCACGTATTGGAAGATAGGAGCAATTGGCATATCACGAGCCAATAATTTCTCTGCTTCCGCGTACAAATCAGCACGCTCTTCACCACTTGTCGAGTTAAGTGCTTTTTCCATTACCGCATCATATTCTTTGCTATGGTAACGAGGATCATTCGAGCTGTTGTTAGACTGCATTAGAGACAAGAACGCAGAAGCTTCGTTGTAGTCACCACACCAACCCGCACGAGTTACGTCAAAATTACCCTGACGACGAGTATCTAGATAAGTTTTCCACTCTTGGTTTTCTAGAGTCACATCAACCGCACCAAGTGATTTTTTCCACATAGATGCAATCGCAACGGCATTTTTCTTGTGGTTATCATCAGTGTTATAAAGTAGCTTAAACTTAAGAGGGTTCGATTTGTTGTAACCCGCTTCTTCTAATAACTGTTTCGCTTTTTCATTACGTTGTTTCTGCGTCCAAGTACCGTATTCTGGCATTGTTGGGTGGAAATCAGCCGTAATTTCAGGGGTCAGGAAGTACGCAGGTTTTTGACCTTGACCAAGTAAGATACGAGTCATCACATCACGGTCAATCGTGTAAGACAGGGCTTGGCGAACTCGTGCGTCATCAAATGGTGGTTTAGAGTTATTAAAGCCGTAGTAATATGAACACAAGTTACCTACTACTTTCACATCTTCAGGATGCTCTTTTTGTAAACGTTTAAATTGCTCATTTGGCAACTCATCCGTCATATCGAGTTCACCCGCTAAGAAACGGTTCATTTCAGCATTTTGACTTTCAATTGGTAGATAAGTCACTTGATTGATAACAGTACTGTCGTTATCCCAGTAATTCTTATTGCGCACTAGCACCATGCGCTCATTCAGTACCCAGCTATCCAGCACATAAGCACCGTTACTTACGAAGTGTTCAGGTTTCGTCCACTGATCGCCCCACTTCTCCAGTACTTTTTTATTCACTGGCTTAACCGTGGTATGGCCCATCATTTTCACAAAATAAGGCACGGCAGATTCAAGGCTTACTTCAAGCGTATTCGCATCAATTGCTTTCACGCCAAGGGTTGATTTATCGGCTTTACCAGAAATGATTTGCGCGGCATTTTTCATGGTAGTCATTTCTAAATACCATGCGTATGGCGATGCAGTAGCAGGATCAACTGCGCGTTGGAAAGTAAAGACAAAGTCATCAGCCGTTACAGGATCGCCATTTGACCATTTTGCATCTTTACGTAGGTGGAAGATAAAGGTTTTGTTGTCTTGAGTTTCCCAGCTTTCAGCCACACCAGGAACAACGTTACCGTCTGCGTCTTGGTTAACTAGGCCTTCAAATAAATCACGAATCACATTGGACTCAGGCACACCTTCTGTTTTCTGTGGATCGATAGAAGCAACTTCTGCACCGTTGCCTTTCACCAATTCTTGTTTTTCCGCTAATTTAACGCCTGCTGGTACTTCAGCGGCAGAAACAGAAAGAGAAGCAGCACCGAAAGCAAGGCCGGCACCAAGTAGGATCACTTGAGTGATTTTATTTTTACGCATATGAGTAAACTCCAATTTTTATATTAATGCATCCGTGACATCTTTATATCGATTATAACTATCCAACACTGGTCAATTAGTAGTCTTCACTATTTTTTAAAGATTTGTGCGATTTTTACTCTAACCAATACTGTTATAGCAATATATAGAACGGGACAAGCTATCAATATTTTCTGGGATCCACCACAACAAAATTATAAAAACGTAGCATAGATTACACTTTTCCCCATTAACAGTATGTATATCCAAATGAAATCGATTGCATAGTAAGATTCACTCTAGTTATATGATTTTCAATCTTTTATTGACTACTTTCATAGTTCAATTTTTATCACTTTCAAGTTTAACTTTGACAAGTTTTATCAAATAGAGACTTCAAATAGACTTTGTTTGAAAGATATTTCATAACGCGAATTATTATTTGTATATCGATTCAAAATTATCTTTTTGTTCTTTGTTGACTCTCGTTATCTCATCAACACTGGCAGTGATGCACAAGTGAAGTGCAGGTTTCACCTGATCTTTTTTAGGTGAGCACATTAAGAAAGGACTAAAGAGAGAAATGGTATGAAACGTTTCAATCTCACCGCAGTGAGCATTGCCTTAGCGTTGGGTTCAGCATCCGTTATGGCTGCCCCTTCTGCTCCGAGCTTAGATATGTACGGGTCTAAAAATTTAAAATTCTCCAAAATTGATTTAGCAATGGAAACCACATCAGGTTACAACAGCATGGTTCAGTACCATGAAAATGCTCAAATCGATATTATTTTCAATCAATATAGCGGAGAAACTGGCGACACTTACAACATTTACTTTGATGGTGAAAAAGTCGCAACCGGCCCAATTAGCGGCAGCAAAACGACGGCTTCATTTGAATACTCCCAAGGCGGTGTATATCAAATGGAAATTGAAGCGTGTGATGCAACAGGTTGTACTAAAACGCAACCTGTAGAGCTTTCTATTGCCGATACCGATGGTTCTCATTTAGAGCCATTAACCATGAACATCGACCCAAATAACAAAACCTATAATACTGATCCCAATACAGTTGTTGGTACCTACTTTGTTGAATGGGGTATTTACGACCGCGGCTATACAGTTGATAACCTGCCAGCCGATAATCTAACTCATATCCTTTATGGGTTTATTCCAATCTGTGGACCTAATGAATCACTTCAATCGGTTGGCGGCAATAGTTACAACGCTTTACAAACCGCATGTAAAGGCGTGCCTGATTTTAACGTTGTAATTCATGATCCATGGGCTGCTTATCAAAAGAGCTTCAAGCAAGCGGGTCATGAATACGATACGCCTATCAAGGGTAACTTTGCCATGATGATGGCGCTTAAACAGCGTAATCCTGACCTTAAAATTGTTCCATCTATCGGTGGCTGGACGCTTTCGGACCCATTCTTTTCTTTCACTGATAAATCAAAACGCGATATTTTTGTGGCTTCAGTCAAAGAATTCTTAACTACATGGAAATTCTTTGACGGTGTCGATATTGACTGGGAGTTCCCTGGTGGCGGCGGCCAAGCAGCTGACCTAGGTGACCCTGTAAACGATGGCCCCGCTTATATCGCTTTAATGCGTGAACTGCGCGCTATGCTCGATGAACTCGAAGTTCAAAATGGTAAAGAGTATGAACTGACTTCAGCAATTGGTGTTGGTTACGACAAACTTGAAGATGTCGATTATGCCGATGCAGCGCAATACATGGACTACATCTTTGCCATGACTTATGACTTCTACGGCGGTTGGAATAATGTGCCTGGTCACCAAACTGCCCTTTATTGCGGCAGCTTCATGCGCCCTGGTCAATGTGATGGAACGGGTATGGATGCGGAAGGTGAACCATACAAAGGCCCAGCTTATACTACAGACAACGCAATCAAGATTTTGCTAGAGCAAGGTGTTCCGGCGAATAAATTGGTTGTAGGTGCTACTATGTATGGCCGTGGTTGGGATGGTGTAATGCCTGAAAGCTTAACTGTTGCTGGCGACCCAATGACGGGTACGGGTAATGGCAAACTAACCGGCACGAAAGAACAAGGTGTTTGGGAAGCGGGTGTTATTGACTATAAAGGTGTGAAGAGCACGATGATTGGTCCAAATGGTGAAGGCATCAATGGCTTTGAGACTGGCTATGATGAACAAGCTGAAGCGGCATGGGTGTGGAACCGTTCAGATGGTAAGTTAGTGACTTATGATAGCCCTCGCTCTGTTATCGCTAAAGGTGAATACGTTCGTAGTTTAGGTCTTGCTGGCCTATTCTCTTGGGAAATTGATGCCGATAACGGTGATATCCTTAATGCGATGCACGAAGGTTTAGCGGGTGAAATAACTAACTATGCACCAACCGCAAGCGCAGGTGTCGATCAAACGGTAGTCGGTCCTGCTACAGTAGAACTAGATGGTTCTGCTTCTAGTGATCGCAATGGCAGCATTGCATCATATCAATGGACACAAACTACTGGGCCATCCGTTACTCTGCAAAACTCAAGCTCTGCAACGGCTAGCTTTGATATTGCTGAAGTGACTGAAGTCCAAACTTTAGGTTTCTCTTTAACTGTCACCGATAATGAAGGTGCTGCTGATAGCGATAATGTGGCCATTACCGTTAACCCTGTTGATCTAGAACCAACAAATACTGCACCAGTTGCTAACTTAAGCGCTCCTACTCAAGTTAATGCTGGCGATACAGTAACGGTTGATGCTTCAGGTTCAACTGATGCGGAAGGTGATGCACTGACTTACACTTGGACTCTGCCATCAGGCGTAACGGGTTCAGGTT
Organism: Vibrio litoralis DSM 17657; assembly: GCF_000426765.1. Classification (GTDB taxonomy): domain Bacteria; phylum Pseudomonadota; class Gammaproteobacteria; order Enterobacterales; family Vibrionaceae; genus Vibrio; species Vibrio litoralis. The sequence continues at coordinate 16,049 of NZ_KE384567.1, forward strand.
CAAGCATTAGCTTTGTAGCAGCTGAATATGAGCAAGATACAACGCTTAACTTCACTGTACTAGTCAATGATGGTGAATTGACAAGTGAAGCATCAGCCTCTGTGGTTGTACTGAAAAAGTCAGGCACTACTGATCCAGTTTGTGCCAATGCTTGGGATTCGTCAGCCGTTTATACTGGCGGTGACCAAGTCACACTAGATGGTACTTTATATGAAGCCAAATGGTGGACTACCGGTGAAAACCCAAGTCAAACTGGTCAATGGGGTGTGTGGGAAAACTTGGGCGCAGCCAGCTGTAACTAATTTTTCAAAATTCAAACTAACTAAAAACCAGATTAACTAAAACTCAAAGGCTTACTCATTTTTATGAGTAAGCCTTTCGTTTAAACGTATGTAGTCAAGTTACTTCAAAGTACAAGTTTCAGCCCTCCAAATGCACCAAACCTTTTTACAAAACCAAATCTTGACGTGAACCAGTTAACAAAAGCTCAATCAAATTTCACATTTCCTTAGCATAATCATCTGCCTGACCATACAATCTTCGGCAAATTTTCTGGCATATCAATTACACGCCAAATAATCACCAACAAGAGTGACACCATGCCCAGAAAATCTGTTTTACTAATCCAGTACTCATAAAAGGTAACCACATGAATGCTCAAGTCCATCAACAAGAATGGCAACAAGCTCAAACCATTGCTGAGAACTTACTACCTAAAATTGCTCAGCTCTACCGAAAAAAAGGCGTAGAACTCCTCATGTTTGGTAAGACATTAGTTAATGCCAGTACCATCGACATGATCAAACTGACTCACCTCGCTCATCGCTACACTCACCAATCACTTAATCTACAACAAATTGAACCTCTGATTGAACAGCTTTGCGATATGCCTCTTTCCCCTTGCTATATTGATATTGGCAAACTCAGCCAACAATATAAGCGTCATGAACCCGGCAGTATAGGTCATTTCTTAGTTTCAGAACTGAGAGAGGCGCTAAATGGCCAAACCGTTACCGCTCCTAAAGATGTAGTTCTATATGGTTTTGGTCGAATCGGGCGTTTATTGACGCGACTTTTGATTGAAAAAAGCGGTCCAGGTTACCCGCTTCGTTTACGTGCAGTGGTTGTACGTGGAGGTAAAGGTGGTGATTTAGAAAAACGTGCCAACTTGCTACGCCGTGATTCGGTGCATGGACAATTTAATGGCAGCATCATTATTGACAAGGAAAATAGTGGGTTAATTGTTAACGGCAACTACATCCAGTTTATCTATGCTAATTCTCCACAAGAAGTGGATTACAAACAGTATGGAATTAAAGAAGCGTTAGTTGTGGATAACACGGGAGTATGGCGTGATGCGCAAGGGCTTAGTCAGCACTTAGAATGTCCAGGCAGCTCAAAAGTACTATTAACTGCGCCCGGTAAAGGTGAAATCAAAAACATTGTCTTTGGTGTCAATCATCAAGATATAGAAGCTTGCGATAGCATCGTATCTGCCGCCAGCTGTACTACCAATGCAATAACGCCAGTACTAAAAGCGGTCAATGATCGTTATGGTATTTTATCTGGTCACATCGAAACCGTGCATTCATATACCAATGATCAAAATTTAATTGATAACTTCCATAAAGGCGAACGCCGTGGCCGCAGTGCGTCATTGAATATGGTGTTAACCTCAACTGGAGCGGCTAAAGCTGTCGCCAAAGCATTACCTCAATTACAGGGGAAACTCACAGGTAATGCGATCCGAGTTCCAACGCCAAATGTATCAATGGCAGTGGCTAATTTGAATCTCGAAAAAAACACAAACAAAGAAGAGCTGAACCACTACTTACAACAAATGGCGCATCGCTCTGAGTTATCGCCACAAATTGACTATACTCAATCCACGGAAATTGTTTCGACAGATTTAGTTGGTTCACGTTATCCAGGAGTGGTTGATGGTGCTGCAACCATCGCGCAAGATAATCGCTGTGTTTTATACATATGGTATGACAATGAGTTTGGTTATAGCTGCCAAGTGATTCATTGCATGGAACACATGATGGGCGTTCGTTTCCAAACCTACCCTAAATTAACGTCGTTAGAAGCCTAAACTAAGCCGTTCACAAACACATAGTTCAAAACAAATAAAAGCTTCTGAGCACATATGTTCAGAAGCTTTCATATTATAAAGTATCAATTTTAATCTACTTCCAGCGATCCGCTGCTTTGGTATCTGAATCACGAGATTCTACCCAGCGAACTTCTTCAGTTGTTCGTTCTTTTTTCCAAAATGGCGCTTGGGTTTTTAGATAGTCCATAACAAATTCACAGACTTCAAACGCTGCATTGCGATGAGCACTTGAAACACCAACGAATACAATTTGATCACCCAAGTCTAAATCACCAACACGATGGATCACACGAATATTCAAAAGTGGCCAACGTGATTTCGCTTGTTCACAAATCTGAATTAAAGAACGCTCAGTCATTCCTGGATAATGTTCTAGGCTCAACCCGGTAACCGAATTTCCAAGATTCATATCGCGCACTTTACCAACAAAGGTTACTATCGCGCCCGCCTCCGTACCTTGCGCAAGCTGCTGATATTCCGCGCCGACATCAAAGTCTTCAAACTGTACGCTGACCATTTCTGTAACCATTCCCGCTGAAGACATATTAGCCTCCTGTTACTGGTGGGAAAAAGGCAACCTCATCACCAGCTTTAAGAACGGTATCCATTTTCACCATATCTTGGTTGACTGCCACCAGCAATTTGCCAGATTGTAGCGCTTGCGCCCATTGTTCACCGTTGTTGCATAACTGCTGACGTAGCGCTTCTGCTGTAACCTGATCGGCTTCCACTGTCACTGAATCAACACCCACTAGCTCACGAGTTTGAGCGAAAAATAAAACCTTAATCATTGTTCAACCTTCCGAAGATTATTAAGTTACTTGGGTATAGCAACAAAATGGCCAGACTTACCACCGGTTTTTTCAAGTAACCGAACCTGACCAATCACCATGTCTTTTTGCACGGCTTTACACATATCGTAGATGGTTAAAGCCGCCACTGAAGCCGCGGTTAGCGCTTCCATTTCAACGCCCGTTTTGCCAGCTAGTTTACACACAGATTCAATGCGAACTTGATTGGTTTCCGGTTTAGCTTCTAACTGAACTTCTACTTTAGAAAGCAGTAAAGGATGGCAAAGTGGAATTAAATCCCATGTTTTCTTGGCCGCTTGAATGCCTGCAATACGCGCAGTAGCAAATACATCACCTTTATGATGCGAACCAGACACAATAAGATCTAATGTTTCTTTCGACATGGTGACCCAAGCTTCAGCACGCGCTTCACGTACCGTTTCTTGTTTAGCAGATACATCGACCATGTTGGCTTCGCCAGAGGCATTAATATGAGTAAATTGAGACATGGATTTCATTCCTTATTAGAATTTTTTAAGCGGAAAGATGAGGCATAAAATTACAAGGGCGATGACAAGCGTCAAGCTGCTCCTTGATTAACTTTTCCCAACCCAGACGACATGCACCGGTCGAACCTGGCATCGCGAAGATAACCGTTTGATTAGCCATTCCAGCAATTGCGCGAGATTGTAGGCTCGAAGAACCAATGTCTTCAAAAGACAGCATGCGAAAAATCTCACCAAAACCTTCTACTTGCTTATCAAATAAAGGTTGCAGTGCTTCCGTTGTATAGTTTTTTGCTGTAAAACCTGTGCCACCACTAATTAAGACCGCTTGAATAGCATCATCGGCAATCCATTGAGAAACCAAGGCGCGAATTTGATATTTGTTATCGGCGACAATTTGACGCTCAGCCAATTGGTGCCCTACTTGCTGAAGTTGCTCAGCAAAATAATCACCCGATGTGTCATTTTCAGGAGTTCGAGAATCCGATACGGTCAGGACTGCAATTCGTGCAGGTTTAAACTCAGCAGCAACACGTGCCATGTTGATAACCTCAAAAAATCAAAATAATAACGAAGAATTAACCGCCGATAGAGGCCAAATGTGGCGTCATACCCGTTTTGCCTTCTTGCAAGAAGTGGCTGACGGATTTGGTATCGAGCGCACCTTGAATTCGTGCGATAAGATCTTTTTCTTGCTCATCCTGTTGCAACAAATCACGCAACTCTACGCCTTCTTCGCCAAATAAACATAGATGCAGTTTACCTGTCGCAGAAACACGCAGACGATTACAGGTTTCACAAAAACCTTTTTCATACGGCATGATCAAGCCAATTTCACCTTGATAGTCAGGATGTACAAACACTTGCGCCGGCCCATCATTGGCTTCTTTTACTTTTAACAACCAACCATTGGCGATTAGATGATTACGAATACTGACACCAGATTGATGCTGTTGCTCAAATAATTCATCCATCTCACCGGTTTGCATTAATTCGATAAAACGTAATTGAATTGGGCGGTCTTTAATCCAGTTTAAAAAGCTCGGTAACGCATGGCCATTAAACTGCTTCAGTAACACCACGTTGACTTTGACTTGTTGATACCCGACTTCAAATGCGCGGTCGATGCCGGCCATCACATCATGAAATTTGTTTTCACCGGTAATTTGATGAAACAAACGAGGATCAAGGCTATCAACACTGACATTAATATGCGTTAAACCGGCCTCTTTCCAATCACCAACTTGTTTAGCCATACGGTAACCGTTGGTTGTGGTCGCAACCTTAGTAATGCCTGAGGTTTGCGCAACGGATGCAATAATGTCATTGAAATCTTTGCGTAGTGTAGGCTCACCACCTGTAATGCGAACCTTGGTAGTGCCACAGTCTACAAACGCATTTACAATACGTTTAATTTCAGCTTGATTTAAAAAAGACGAGTTTTTGTGACCATTTGGCTTATAACCATCAGGTAGACAGTAAGTGCACTTAAAATTACACACATCGGTGATCGACAGGCGCAAATAATAAAACTTGCGCGAAAAACGATCGACAAATTGAGGGTTTTCTGTGGATGATGTGGATGATGCCACATCGGATACGCCCGAAAAATCAGGAGTATATTGGGAAACTAATTGAGTCACGAAACACCTTTCCAAATACGGGAGGAAGGCTCATTTCTAAACCAACCCTGGTGACAGTATGTCACTGGCTTTAAAAACGTATTCAATCGTCATTGATACAACGAATAATGAACTTAGTGATTAACGCTCGGAGTTATGACGTGATTACTGATAAATAGATCAGCAACACTGTTTTTAAATGGTACGCAACAAAATGAGATTTTTCCATACCCATTTAGGCATAAGGTCGTTATATTTAGTTAATCGATATCAAAGAATTGTCATTTAGCCTGATTTCAAAGGTCAATTCATTAGAGAATCCAATTTATGCCCATTCATAAAACCAAAAAAGTCGTCGCGATTGGTGGCGGTCATGGCCTAGGCCGTATGCTTGCCGCACTAAAAGATTTTGGTGCTAACGCCACCGGTATTGTGGCGACCACTGACAATGGGGGATCCACCGGACGTATTCGCCAATGCCAAGGTGGTATTGCTTGGGGTGATACCCGAAACTGCATCAACCAACTGATTACCGAACCGAATATTAGTTCGATGATGTTTGAGTACCGTTTTCGTGGTGCCGGTGAATTAAACGGCCATAACCTCGGCAATTTAATGCTCACCGCACTAGATAACCTCTCAATTCGCCCATTGGACGCCATTCACCTGATTTGTGATATGTTGAAGGTTGAAGTCAATATTGTGCCCATGTCCGAGCACCCTGCCGATCTGACTGCATTATCAAAAACCGGCAAATGGGTACGTGGTGAAACCAATGTCGATGACATGTCTGAACCTCTACAGCGTTTATATGTAGAGCCTGAAGTGCCAGCAACTGAAGAAGGCATTGACGCCATTTTGTCGGCGGATTGCATTATCTTAGGCCCAGGCAGTTTCTTAACCAGCATTATGCCGCCACTATTACTACCTGATATTGGCAAAGCCATCGCCCAAAACACCCAAGCCAAGCTAGTGTTTGTTGATAATCTGGATAATGAATTTGGCCCAGCTGGAATGATGAGCCTTGAAGAGCGATTAAAATGGTGCCAACGAGCTTGCGATGGCAGACAGGTAGATGTCCTACTTGGTGAAAACTTTTCAGATGGGTTAGATAAAAACTACCAATGTGTTGAAGTTAATCTCGCCTCACCTAACCATGAATGGCGTCATGATCGTAAAAAGCTTCAGCAAGAAATTGAGAAGATTATTTTGCAATAAGTAACGTTGCTCGGAAACTCGTTTCTCGTGACTCGATAAATACATCGAGCAATGGGAAACAAAGCGTCCAAGCGACAAAAAACGATTATCTCTTTTAACTATTTACAATAAACAACGCTGCTCGGAAACTCGTTTCTCGTGACTCGACAAATACATCGAGCAACGAGAAGCGGAGCGTCCAAGCTACGAGAAGCGATTAACTATTCACAATAAACTGCGCTCTTAATTTCTCAATCTCATCGCGTTTTTGTGCCGCTTGTTCAAACTCCAGATTTTGAGCGTGCTGGTACATTTCACTTTCCAGCTGACTTATTTGTTTCTCAAGTTGCTGTGGTGTTAACGCTTGATATTCAGCCGCTTGCTCTGCCACTTTAGATAGTGAAATCACATTACTGTCTTTCTTGCCTTTGCGAGTGCCGACATGACCCAGTTCCATGATATCTTGAATGCTTTTCTTCAGCGCTTGAGGCGTCGTTCCCATTTCTTCATTATATTGCTGCTGTTTAGCACGGCGACGTTCTGTTTCATCTATTGCTTTACGCATCGATTTGGTAATACTGTCACCATATAAAATCGCTTTACCTTGTATATTACGTGCTGCTCGACCAATGGTCTGGATCAATGAACGTTCTGAACGCAAGAAGCCTTCTTTATCAGCATCTAAAATTGCCACCAAAGATACTTCAGGCATATCCAAACCTTCTCGAAGTAAGTTAATACCCACTAACACATCAAACTCACCTAGGCGTAAGTCTCGAATAATCTCAACACGTTCAACCGTATCAATATCTGAGTGCAAATAACGGACTTTGACATCATGCTCGGTGAGATATTCCGTCAAATCCTCCGCCATACGCTTAGTTAAAGTGGTCACAAGTACACGTTCATTAACTGCAACCCGCAGGCGAATTTCCGATAATAAATCATCTACCTGCGTGGCAACCGGACGAACTTCAATTTCAGGATCGAGTAACCCAGTAGGACGCACCACTTGCTCAGCCACATCACCACCCGATTTATCTAACTCATACGCACTTGGCGTGGCTGAAACATAAATAGTCTGCGGCGCGAGCGATTCAAACTCCTCGAAACGCAGTGGTCGGTTATCTAACGCCGAAGGTAAACGAAAACCAAACTCGACTAAGGTTTCCTTACGTGAACGGTCGCCTTTATACATCGCGCCAATTTGCGGCACTGTCACGTGAGATTCATCGATAATAAGCAGACCATCATGAGGTAAGTAATCAAAGAGAGTCGGTGGTGGCTCACCCTCTTTGCGTCCACTTAAATAGCGTGAGTAGTTTTCGATACCAGAGCAGAAACCCAATTCATTCATCATTTCGATATCAAACTGAGTACGTTGCGTAATACGCTGATCTTCTAATAGCTTATTGTTTTCTCGTAGTACCTTTTGTCTTTCAACCAACTCATCTTTGATATCTTCAATGGCTTCAAGAATGCGTTCACGCGGTGTGACATAGTGGGTTTTAGGATAAATAGTGGCACGAGCAATATCTCGCTGTTTAATTGCGCCGGTTAGCGGATCAAAAATGCTGATGCATTCTACTTCTTCATCGAACATTTCCAGACGAATGGCATCATGTTCAGAATCGGCTGGGAATACGTCTATCACTTCACCTCGAACTCGGAAGTTACCTCGCTCAAAGACCATGTCATTTCGGCTGTATTGCAGCTCGGCTAAACGACGAATAATATCACGCTGCTCTAAAATGTCACCACGACGAATGTGCAGCATCATCTTTAAATAAGAATCCGGATCACCCAAACCGTAAATAGCCGACACTGAGGCAACAATAATCGCATCTTTACGTTCAATTAAAGACTTGGTGGCAGATAAACGCATTTGCTCGATGTGGGCGTTAACCGAAGAATCCTTTTCAATAAAGGTATCTGTGGTAGGCACATACGCTTCCGGCTGATAGTAGTCATAGTAGGAGACAAAATATTCGACCGCGTTATTAGGAAAGAAGCTTTTCATTTCTCCATATAACTGCGCAGCAAGCGTTTTATTTGGGGCAAGTAAAATCGTTGGACGCTGCGCTTTAGCGATCACATTAGCTAAGGTAAATGTCTTACCCGAACCCGTCACACCTAATAACGTTTGATGGGCTAAGCCGGCCTCTAACCCTTCAGATAACTTTGCAATCGCCTCTGGCTGATCGCCGGCTGGCTTATAATCGGAAACCAGTTGATACAACTTACTCATACTTGCCTCTTAAATGGAGAATTCTCGGCGGTTTATTCGATTGGTTGACCTTACCACAAGCCTATTATGAACGCTTTAAATCGCGGTCGGTTATGTGACAGTTTTATTAACTAAAATATGGTCTGAAAAAAGTCATTTTTACTCTAGCTTACCCTATTACAGTTTGGTAGCATTCTCGTCCCGCAAAAAATCTCATCCAACCTTTCACCTACTTTTCATCCACGGGTTTTCCCCAAAAAGTTGTTGATTTTACATTTTCATTAATATTTATCTTTTTTACCCACAAACCTCTTCCAATAAAACAAAACAATAAAACAAGTTAAAACAATAGATTACATAGTTAGAATTATATTTCCTCGCCTTTAGCTTCTAAGCATAAATACTTGCTCAAGTTTCATTAACACACTTATCCACAAATTTAGTGGATAACTACACAACCGCCTTATCTGATACGGCTTACAAAAAAGTAAAGAGAAAAAAAGTATTATTTTTCACTTTTTTGTCGCCTTCTGCCGTTGACAGTCTGTTTCACCATAGCTAGAATCCTGCCCATAACTTTTCCCTGTTAGTTCAGTTGGTAGAACGGCGGACTGTTAATCCGTATGTCGCTGGTTCAAGTCCAGCACAGGGAGCCAAATACTAAAAAGCCGCATCGCTAAAATGCGGCTTTTTTTCGTTCATTTTTCATGCATTCCATCATTAATTACTCAATACCTTCAAATACCTATTTCCTGTAGGTTGTTATTAACGTCACAAATGACGATAATGTTGGGATCATTATTAACCCAAAGAGACGATATGACAGACTATCTACTGTTGCTTGTTGGCACTGTTCTGGTCAACAACTTTGTTCTGGTTAAATTTCTCGGTATTTGCCCTTTCATGGGTGTATCTAAAAAACTTGAAACCGCAATCGGCATGGGCCTTGCGACGACTTTCGTTTTAACCTTAGCATCCGTCTGTTCATACTTAGTGCAAACTTACATTTTGCGACCACTAGGGATCGAATATCTACAAACCATGAGCTTTATCTTAGTGATCGCTTTCGTGGTGCAGTTCACTGAAATGGTGGTACACAAAACTAGCCCGACTTTATATCGTCTTCTTGGGATATTTTTACCTCTGATTACCACTAACTGTGCAGTATTAGGGGTGGCTCTTCTTAATATCAATGAAAACCATAACTTTATTGAATCCATTATTTATGGTTTCGGTGCTGCGGTTGGCTTCTCGCTTGTTTTGATTTTGTTTGCTTCGATGCGTGAGCGTATTGCCGCAGCGGATGTCCCTGCGCCATTTAAAGGTGCTTCTATTGCCATGATTACCGCAGGGCTAATGTCTCTGGCCTTTATGGGCTTCACAGGTTTGGTGAAATAATCCATGACTACCATCTTGATTGCGGTTGCCGCTATTGCCGCCCTCGCCGCTATTTTCGGCGTTATTTTAGGATTTGCTTCGATTCGTTTTAAAGTTGAAGCCGATCCTATTGTTGACCAAATTGATAATATTTTACCGCAGACCCAATGTGGTCAATGTGGCTATCCCGGTTGTCGTCCATACGCTGAAGCGATTGCGAATGGTGATGAAATCACGAAGTGCCCTCCGGGTGGACAAGCAGGTATTGAGAAATTAGCCAACTTGATGGGAGTAGACGTCCCAACCGATTCAAATGGCGTAGAAGACGCGGTTAAAACCGTCGCCTTTATTCATGAAGATATGTGCATTGGCTGTACTAAATGCATCCAAGCCTGCCCTGTCGACGCGATAGTGGGTGGCACTAAAGCGCTGCACACCGTCATTCAAAGCGAATGTACTGGTTGCGATCTTTGTGTCGCACCGTGTCCAACTGATTGTATTGAAATGATCCCAATTGAAACAACACCAGATACTTGGAAGTGGCAGTTGGAGCTTATCCCGGTTATTACCGATCTTGAACCATCATCAGCCTCTGCTGACTCTAAAGACCAAACCGTGAGTTAAAGGAAAAAGTATGTTGTCGTTAATTGAACAGATTCGTCACGGTATGATTTGGGATTTTCCTGGTGGTATTCATCCGCCTGAAAATAAAATCCAATCGTCAACAGCGCCTATTGTTCATGCGGAATTACCTGAAGAGTTTGTATTGCCGCTGAAGCAACATATCGGTAGACCGGGTGATGTCTGTGTTAATGTCGGCGATAAGGTTTTAAAAGGTCAGCAGTTAACTCAAGCCAACTTAGCTTTTATGGTACCAGTGCATGCACCAAGTTCCGGCACGGTCACTGCGATTGAAAAACGCACCATCGCCCACCCTTCTGGTCTTTCTGATCTTTGTATTGTGATCAAACCAGATGGCAACGACACATGGTGTGAAAAAAAGCCAGTTTCCAATTATTTAGAACGAGACTCTGAAGTATTAATTGAAAAAATTCGCCAGTCAGGCATTTCAGGCATGGGTGGCGCAGGCTTCCCTACCGCACGCAAACTGCATACGGGTTTAGCGAAAACCAAAATACTCATCATCAATGCCGCAGAATGTGAACCTTATATCACGGCCGATGATCGCCTTATGCAAGATTATGCTCAAGAAGTCATCCAAGGCGTTCAGGTTATTCAGCATATTTTGCAACCTGAAGTGACAATCATTGGTATTGAAGATAACAAAAAAGAAGCCATCGCTGCTTTAGAAGAAGCAGCCAAAGATGTTGATCTTATTATTCGTGTTATCCCCACTAAATACCCATCAGGCGGCTCGAAGCAGTTAATAAAAGTGCTGACTGGTCGTGAAGTGCCAAGTAAAGAACACTCCGCGGCGATTGGTGTGTTAATGCAAAACGTGGGTACGGCTTTTGCTATCAAGCGCGCGATTATTGATGGTGAACCATTGATTGAACGCGTCGTTACTTTAACCGGTGATTCTTTTGCCCAAAAAGGTAATGTTTTAGCGCGTCTAGGTACGCCAATATCCGCACTACTACGTCAATTCGGTTACAAGGCCGAGAAAAAGCATCCTCGTTTGATTATGGGCGGCTCTTTGATGGGCTTTACTCTGCCACATGCGGATGTGCCAATTACTAAAATCACCAACTGTATTTTAGCGCCGAAACGTAAAGAAATTGCTCCAACAGGCCAAGAGTTAGCCTGTATTCGTTGTACCGCTTGTGCGGAAGCTTGCCCGGCTTCACTACTACCACAACAACTACAGTGGTATGCCAAAGCGCAAGATTATGAAAAATGTGAAGAATACCATCTCTCTGATTGTATCGAGTGTGGCGCTTGTGCTTATGTCTGTCCAAGTGATATCCCACTAGTACAATATTACCGCCAAGCGAAATCAGAAATTTGGACGCGTAATCAAGAAGCTAAAGAAGCTGAACGTGCTAAGCAACGCTTTGAAGAGCGCCAAAAACGCTTAGAACGTGATAAACAAGAGCGTGAACAGCGCTTTAAACAAGCCGCGGAAAAACGTCGCAGTGAAATGAAACAAACCAGCGGTGATGATGCGGTCGCAGCCGCAATTGCGCGCGTCAAAGCTAAACAAGCCGAAACGGAACAGCCAGCAGAAAAAGAAGTGAAACCTGCGGTAGCAGCGGCAATCGCAAGAGCTAAGGCCAAACAAGCCGCAGCAGCAAAAGCGGGCCAAACTGAACCTGATAATTCAGAAATGAGCAAACTGCGAGAAGAACGTAAACGCCTAGCACGAGAGAAGAAAGCTCAGCAGCAAGCAGAAGGTTCTCAGGCTGACGAACAGCAAACAAAAGAGCCGACGTCAAACGACGCTACAACTCAAGAATCAACACCGAAAAATGCAGCGGTCGCAGCTGCAATTGCGCGTGCTAAAGCTCGTAAAGCAGCGCAACAACAAGGTGCGGATGAAATAGCGCCTGAACAAACAAACACTGAAAAAGCAACGACTGAATCGGACATTACTCCAACAGAAGCAAGCGATCCGAAGAAAGCTGCGGTAGCCGCTGCGATTGCGCGCGCTAAAGCTCGTAAAGCGGCGCAACAAGGTGCTGATGAAATAGCGTCTGAACAAGCAAGCACTGAATCGGATACTACTTCAGCAGAGGCAAGCGATCCGAAGAAAGCTGCAGTGGCAGCTGCAATTGCTCGTGCCAAAGCTCGTAAAGCGGCACAACAAGATGCTGATGAAATAGCGCCTGAACAAACAAACACTGAAAAAGCAACGACTGAGTCGGATACTACTTCAGCAGAAGCAAGCGATCCGAAGAAAGCTGCAGTGGCGGCTGCAATTGCTCGCGCCAAAGCTCGTAAAGCGGCCCAGCAGCCAAATACAGAAGTGCAAGATACAGATGGGCAAAGTGCTGATGAGACTAGTTCTGAGAAACCAGCGCGAAATCAAGCAAGCGCTGAAAAACCAGCGACTGAGTCGGAGACTACTCCAGCAGAAGCAAACGATCCGAAGAAAGCTGCAGTAGCCGCTGCAATTGCTCGTGCTAAAGCTCGTAAAGCGGCGCAACAACAAGATAAACCCCAAGAAGAAATCACATCCAATAATGACTCACAAAATAGTGAATCAACGGATGAGTCTTCATCAAAAGATAAACCAGACTCTGAAGTCACCTTAGATTTATTGGATATTCCAGTATTTATCGACAAATCATCTCAGGAGAAAAAATAGTGTCGTTCTTTATAGCGAGTTCTCCACACGTCCGCGTTAAACGCACCACATCGAATATTATGATGTGGGTCGCCTTATGTTTATTGCCTGGCATTGCGGTACAAACCTACTTCTTTGGTTACGGCGTATTGATCCAAGTGGTTTTTGCTATTTTATTGGCTTGGCTATTTGAAGCCGCCATTATGCTAATGCGTAAGCGCCCACCTATTCTGAGCTTAAGAGATAATAGCGCTCTGGTCACCGGTATGTTGATCGCAGTGGCTATTCCTCCGCTTTCACCGTGGTGGATCCTTGCTATTGGTATCTTCTTTGCCATCATCATCGGTAAACATCTCTATGGTGGTTTAGGTCAAAACCTATTCAACCCTGCAATGGTCGCTTATGTGGTATTGCTTATCTCGTTTCCTGTTCAAATGACAAGTTGGGTAAGCCCTGAATCATTAGCGCATGTGCATTTACATTTTGATGATTGCTTAAAACTCTTTTTTACCGGCTTCAATCTTGATGGGTTATCTCTGCAGCAAGTTCGTGCAGGTATTGACGGTGTCACGATGGCAACGCCTCTCGATACTTTCAAAACTTCACTTCGCGCCGGACATACCGCAAGTGAAATCATGCAACAACCTACTTTTGCTGGTTTAGCCGGTGTCGGTTGGCAATGGGTGAATATTGCCTTCTTATTAGGTGGGCTCGTGTTAGTAAGATTACGCATAGTTCAATGGCAAATTCCTCTAGCAATGCTAGTTAGCCTATTAGTGGTAAGCACGATTACTTCTCTATTTGCTCCCGGGACAACTGCCTCCCCTATTTTGCACCTACTTTCTGGCGCAACCATGATTGGAGCCTTCTTTATTGCTACCGATCCTGTCACTGCCTCTACCACGACGAAAGGTAGAATCATCTACGGTGCATTTATCGGTATTGTAGTGTTCTTAATTCGCAGTTGGGGTGGTTTCCCTGATGGTGTGGCCTTTGCGGTTCTATTAGCCAACATGATGGTGCCATTAATTGATTACTACACCAAACCACGTACTTATGGGCATGTAAGGTAATATCGCTATGCTAAATGCAATGAAAAAAAATGGCGGCATCTTGGCAGTCTTTGCGATTGCTTCTACCTCTTTGGTTGCGATCACTAATCGGGTAACACACGACACAATTGTCGAGCAACAACAGCAAGAGTTGCAAAAAACGCTCAACCAAGTGATCCCGCAAAGCATGCACGACAATCAATTGTTCGCATCATGTATGCTGCTACCGTCACAAAGTACCGTCACCACCGAGCCACTGCCGGCGTATCTGGCAACCAAAGCTGGTCAACCGACGGCCATTGCCATCGAGACTTATGCGCCTGATGGCTATAATGGTGCGATTAAAATTATCGTTGGTTTGAATATGCAAGGTGTGATTACTAGCACTAGAGTATTAGCTCATAATGAAACCCCAGGCCTAGGCGATAAAATAGAAACTCGTAAAACTGACTGGATTTTTAGCTTTGACCACAAAACGGTCAGTCAAAGTAACGACTCTGAATGGGCGGTACGTAAAGATGGCGGACAATTTGATCAGTTTACTGGTGCTACCATTACCCCTAGAGCGATTGTGAAAGCGGTGAAGAAAACCGTGGTGTACTTTAAACAAAATAAACAAAGCATTCTCAACCAACCATTAAACTGTGAGGGATAAAATGTCTGAAGATAGCGCAACGCTTGACACATCATTGGATTCTGCAACCCAAGTTTCTGATCCTGAGAATAAGCAGTTAATGAAAAATGGCTTATGGGATAATAACCCTGCCCTTGTGCAACTATTGGGTTTATGCCCTTTGTTGGCGGTGTCATCGACCATCACCAACGCACTTGGCTTGGGTCTTGCGACTATGCTGGTACTAATTTCAACCAATACGATTGTCTCGCTAGTACGTCACTACGTTCCTAAAGAAGTTCGAATTCCCATCTTTGTGATGATCATTGCTTCTGTCGTAACTTGTGTTCAGCTATTGATGAGTGCTTATGCTTACGGTCTCTATCTGTCACTTGGTATTTTCATTCCTCTTATCGTCACCAACTGTGTGATCATTGGTCGCGCAGAAGCCTACGCATCTAAAAATGCCCCGAAAAAAGCCGCCTTAGATGGTTTCTGGATGGGCCTTGGTATGCTCGCTGCCCTAACGGTTTTAGGCGCGCTACGTGAAGTGATTGGACAAGGTACTCTGTTTGACGGCGCAGACCTGTTACTAGGTGATTGGGCGGCCTCTTTACGCATTGAAGTTTTCCATATTGATAGCAGCTTCTTACTTGCTCTACTACCACCGGGCGCATTTATCGGCGTGGGTTTCTTAATTGCGCTAAAGCAAGTGATTGATAAGCAAATCGATAAGCGAAAACCAGCAGAAGAAAAACCAACTATTGAGCGCGCTAGAGTGACTAACGCCTAACGAATATAGAGACTGATTGGTAAAAAAATGAATAATGAAAAACGCCGACTGATCCTTGAAAGGCTACGTGAAGGTAACCCCAACCCTCAAACTGAGCTGAATTGGTCAACGCCATTTGAGTTATTGATCGCGGTACTTCTTTCGGCTCAAGCTACCGATGTCAGCGTCAATAAAGCCACAGATAAACTATATCCGGTGGCCAATACTCCTGAAGCAATTCTGGCACTAGGGGTTGATGGATTAAAAGAATACATCAAGACGATTGGCCTGTTTAATTCTAAAGCAGAGAACACCATTAAGACTTGTAAGATCTTAATTGAAAAACATAACAGCCAAGTGCCGGAAGATCGCGCGGCATTAGAAGCATTGCCGGGCGTAGGTCGAAAAACCGCTAATGTAGTACTCAATACCGCTTTTGGTTGGCCAACCATCGCGGTCGATACTCATATTTATCGTGTATCAAATAGAACAAAATTAGCAATGGGTAAAACGGTTGATGACGTTGAAGCCAAGTTATTAAAGGTTGTACCTAAAGAGTTTAAACTCGATGTTCACCACTGGCTAATTCTACACGGCCGCTACACCTGTATCGCACGTAAGCCACGCTGTGGTAGTTGCCTGATTGAAGATCTCTGCGAGTTCAAAGAAAAAGTTTATCCTGAAGAGTAATCATGCCGTTTGATTACTTTACATTCTAATAAGGAGCACACAATGTCGAATGGAAGAGTTTTGCATACTATGGTTCGTGTTGGCGATCTTGATCGTTCAATCGAGTTCTACACCAAAGTTCTTGGTATGCAACTAATACGTAAAAATGAAAACGCGGAATATAAATATACTCTCGCTTTCGTAGGCTACGGTGATGAATCTCAAGGTGCAGTGATCGAACTGACCTACAACTGGGATACTTCTGAATACGATCTAGGGACAGGCTACGGTCACATTGCGATTGGTTTTGATGATATCTACACCGCATGTGATGCAATTAAAGCAGCTGGAGGTACGGTTACTCGTGAGCCTGGCCCGGTAAAAGGCGGCAGCACGCATATCGCATTTGTTAAAGATCCAGATGGCTACATGATTGAGCTTATCCAGCGCAACCAAATGTCTGCAGGCTTAGAAGGTTAATTGACCTCTATCCCCCCCTAAATACAAGAGCCCTATTATCAGGGTTCTTTTTTTATTCACATAGACGCCTTTTTATTCATATAAACGCAATAAATCAAACTCTCCTCATTCTTTCGTGGTAGCAATAAAAAATCATTTATTCTAAATAAAACCTCATATTTAACGGCTAATAAACCATATTAGTGAGTGAAGTTAAATTCCTAATCTGCAATAATACGCGCCTAAATTCATGGATCTGAAAGTATATGACTGACATAAATGAAGCCTTGACACTAAAACAGCGATTTCGTGGCTATTTTCCCGTTGTTATCGATGTGGAGACCGCGGGTTTTAATGCTCAAACTGATGCATTACTCGAAATCTGTGCTGTAACCTTAGCCATGGACGAAAACGGCGAGTTATATCCAGCCTCTACCATTCAATTCAATGTTGAGCCATTTGAAGGCGCAAACCTTGAGAAAGAAGCCTTAGAGTTTACCGGCATTCGTGATCCATACAGCCCATTAAGAGGCGCAGTCACTGAAGCGGAAGCGCTCAAAGAAATCTTCAAATTAGTCCGTAAAGAACAAAAAGCAGCAGATTGCAGCAGAGCGATCATGGTTGCTCATAATGCGAACTTTGATTTGAGTTTTGTCATGGCAGCAGCGGAACGTAGCAAACTGAAACGTATTCCATTTCACCCTTTTGCCACATTTGATACCGCAGCACTCAGTGGCCTAGCCTACGGTCAAACCGTACTAGCGAAAGCTTGCCGCGCCGCAGGTTTTGAATTTGATAATCAAGCTGCGCACTCAGCTCTCTATGATACTCAAATTACCGCTAAATTATTTTGCAACATAGTGAATAAATGGAAAGCTTTAGGTGGTTGGCCATTAGCTGATACAACCGAAGAAAAGCAATAATACCAACTCAGATTGGTAACACACTTATACAACATTAATTTATACAAAGAGAATTACAATGAACCCTGTCGTTATCTCCGTTTGCTTAATGCTTGCACTATCGGTTTTCCGAGTCAATGTCGTGATAGCTCTAACCTTGAGTGCCATTACTGGTGGATTACTTGCCAATATGTCACTTGATCAAACCATCTCAGCCTTCCAATCAGGTTTAGGTGACGGTGCAGAAATCGCTTTAAGTTATGCTTTATTAGGTGCTTTTGCGGTTGCACTATCTCAAACTGGTATTACTGACATTTTGTCTAATGCAGTAATTAAACGCGTCCATGGTAAAGAAAATGAAAAAGCTTCAAGCATGGTGAAATACGCCATCTTCGGCGCGCTATTCATCATGGCAATTTTCTCTCAAAACGTTATCCCAGTTCATATTGCCTTCATTCCAATTATTGTTCCGCCACTACTATCGGCTTTCAATAAAATGAACATCGACCGTCGTATGGTTGCGTGTATCTTGACCTTTGGTTTAGTGACTCCATACATGACTATGCCTATCGGCTTTGGTGGCATCTTCTTAAATGACATCTTATTACCTGCTCTACAAAGCAATGGTTTAACCACTGCTACTGCAGCGCAAATCCCTGCCGCTATGGTTATCCCAGCTTGTGGTATGGTTTTTGGCTTATTAGTAAGTGTTTTCATTAGCTACCGTAAGCCACGCACTTATACTGAGAAACAAAATGAAGCCGCTGAAGTAAAACAAAAAGGCATTGATAAAAAAGCAGTGATTGTTGCAGTAATTAGTATCATTGCGACTTTATCTGCTCAGTTATATTCTGGCTCAATGATTGTAGGCGCACTAGTTGGTTTCATCATTTTATCATTCGGTAAACCGTTCCAAACGAGCCAAGACAACTTCACTCGTGGCGTTCAGATGATGGCGATGATTGGCTTTATCATGATTTCTGCCAACGGCTTTGCAAGTGTAATGAAAGCAACTGGTGGTGTTGAAACCCTAGTGACCTTCTTACAAACTAGCATGAGTGGTCACCAAGCTTTAGCCGCGCTAATGATGCTAATCGTTGGTCTATTGATCACTATGGGTATCGGTTCATCTTTCTCTACCATTCCAATCATCGCCACTATCTACGTGCCTCTTGCGATTTCTTTTGGATTCTCACCAGCGGCAACCATTGCACTGGTTGGTACTGCAGCCGCGTTAGGTGATGCCGGCTCTCCAGCGTCAGATTCAACCTTAGGTCCAACATCGGGCTTAAATGCTGATGGACAGCACGATCACATTAAAGACTCTGTGATCCCAACATTCCTACACTACAACCTACCGCTTATCGTGTTTGGTTGGATTGCGGCAATGGTTCTGTAATTATTACCTCAAGTTAAATACAAGCGCATGCTTCGTTTAATCGAAACATGCGCTTTTTTGTAGCTGAAGCTAAATACTCTTAGTCTTTCGGTTTTAATCCAACCCAACGTTTCGTGGTCTCAATACTATTCGCCCACTTCATTCGCTGCTCGATATCTTTCAAGCTGGTGCTCTCCGAAGCATAATCCAATTTCACTACGTAATATTTTTCGCCAAGTTGTAACACTAAGCTGGGGAAAGAATGAACTCCGAGCAACTGACAAAACTCACGTTGACGATCAAACTCCTGTTCTACGTCAGCACTTTTGCAATCATGAGTAAATCGTTCAACATCAAGATTAAGCTCCTCGGCTAATTGAGCGTGTGTTGAGTCGGTATGCGGCGTCATCGCTCGTAAATAATAGGCTTGCTGAATAGCCTGATTCATCGCCTCTCCAGCTCCCTGATGTTGAGCGGCAATCACAGCTCGACAAGCGGGATATGTTGTCCTAACAGGCTCGGCGAGTGTCCAATAATCATAATTAAATTGAGTGCCTAATTGGCTTTCAATTCGTTTCCACGTTTGCTGCAACATTACTCGCATCTCTTGTGGCATAGGCTCATGATTATCTGGAGCAAGCCCACCAAGCAAATATTCCACTTGGATACCTTCAGGTAACGCTGATTTTAATTTATCCCATGTCGGTTTGTAGCCCCAACACCAACTGCACATAGGATCGTGAATGTAATACAAAATCCCTTTCATCATTAACTCTCTCTATTTTATACCCAAGTGACTTCAAGATGCAGAATTCAGAGCTATCATCCAATCCTTTAGGCAAGGAAGATTGGCGAAGGAATGTAAGCACCTTTCAAACCAATCTGACGCAGCATAAAGGTTTGGATGAAGCTCCCGAAGGGCAAGTTAAAATAAGCTTTATGCTGCGTTAAATTGAATAGAGATAGAATAACTATGATCATATTCAATTTGCCTTGCCTATAGCTTGTTTTATTCTTGCTGAAACTTGCACCTTGAAGTCACTTGGGTATAGATATAAAAAAAGAGCCGCAATTGGCTCTTTTTCTTTCAGTAAAAAATACTTTTTATTCTTCACTTGCCGGCGCACGTGCTGCCGCTTCTTTGATCAAGGTTTGCAATTCACCTTTTTGGAACATCTCGATGATGATGTCACAACCACCAACTAGCTCACCTTCAACCCACAATTGTGGGAATGTTGGCCATTGAGCGTATTTTGGTAATTCAGCACGGATGTCTGGGTTTTGTAGAATATCTACATAAGCAAACTTCTCACCACATGACATCAAAGCTTGTGAAGCTTGAGAAGAGAAACCACAGCTTGGTAGTTTCGGTGAACCTTTCATGTATAACAGAATTGTGTTTTCAGAAATCTGTTGTTTAATTTTATCGATAGTTTCCATTACTTCCTCTCTAGGATTTCAGCATCGCTTTAAGTTGTTAGTCCATTCTACTTGTATCTATAACAGAATAAAAAGGCATTATTTGTAAGGGTATTCTAATTGCCCTATTTATGCACCGTATTGTTACGCGATTTGGAACATTCTCTAACCTACTACTCATGTACAAATAAGTGATGCATAAGAAATTTTTGGATCCAAGTCTTTTAATAAAGTAAAAACTTGCTAAACTGAGCTTAGTCGTTAATGGCTCAAACTGATGCTTAACAATTGTCACTTAATCATTTCATTGTTTAAACAAGACGATCGATGTTTCACTGTCATGGAAATGGCATCATCAGTTAGTATGATTACAACAATCGGAAGCTGTTCTATTTAGAACACAAGAAAGTCCCTTTCTAACACATGGAGATTTGAGCAATGGCATTTGAATTACCAGCCCTGCCTTACGAAAAAGATGCACTAGAACCACACATCTCAGCAGAAACTTTAGATTACCACCACGGCAAACACCACAACACATACGTGGTTAAGCTAAATGGCCTAATCCCTGGTACTGAGTTTGAAGGTAAGTCTCTTGAAGAAATCGTTAAGACTTCAACAGGCGGCATCTTTAACAACGCAGCACAAATCTGGAACCACACTTTCTACTGGCACTGCCTAGCTCCAAACGCTGGCGGCGAACCAACAGGTGCTGTTGCAGAAGCAATTAAACAACAATTTGGCTCATTCGATGAGTTCAAAGCAAAATTCACTGATTCTGCAATCAACAACTTCGGTTCTTCTTGGACTTGGTTAGTGAAAAAAGCAGATGGCTCTCTAGACATCATCAACACGTCTAATGCAGCAACTCCACTGACAGAAGAAGGCGTTACTCCACTTCTTACTGTTGACCTGTGGGAACACGCATACTACATCGATTACCGTAACGTTCGTCCAGATTACATGAATGGTTTCTGGGCACTAGTTAACTGGTCTTTCGTAGAAGAAAACCTAATCAAATAATTCCCGATCCGTCGAGAAATCATTTGATGCTCAAAAGACTGGCTTCGGCTGGTCTTTTTTATGTTCTGACCTTTCTGTTTAATAATTTGGTGTGGTTATACACAGAAAATAAAAAATATTTTATTCACAGCTCTTTCCCTTATAGATTAGTAGTTTTCATTATTTCATTTCAGTTCTTTGATGTTATTCACAGGATCTTTACACGTTTTACTACCATTATTACTATCTAAGGCCCATAGACACCTTGGAGGTAATAATTAACGCCATTCATGGCTTTGTGTTTAAGGGCATTAGGTATTTTTTATTTGATACCAATGAGGTGCTATATGAACATACAAAACTCCGTCGTGGTAATCACATCAGCAGGCTCTCATTTAGGTCAAAATTTAGCTCAACACTTTCTTTCTCTAAATGCTAACGTCATTCTCGTTGATAACAACGAAGCATCGCTAAATCAAGCTTTACATCATTGTCAGCCGTACTCTTCCAATGTATTCCAATATCTTCTCGATGATGAAAGTTTTGAAAGTGTCCAACCTTTGTTTTCTTCTATCAACCAACAGTTTGACAAAGGTATTGATGTCTTAATTAACCTATACCCTAGCCTACCATCCCCTTCTCTTATCAAGGATGAACAGATCGACAGATACAGCCGTCAATATTCAAAACTGGCAACGACTATGCTTTGCTTTAGTAAATTGGCCGCCAGACAAATGCTGCATAATCAGAAACGTGGTGTGATTGTTAACCTATCAAGTCAAGAGCAAGACAGCATTTCTCAACCCTCTTCTTTAATCTCCGAGTTTACTCAGAATTGGGCTAAAGAATTAATGCCCTTTAATATTCGGGTGGGAGGGATATTACCAAGCCGCGCTGAGCGACACACTAAACATCGTGGCTGGGCAAAGAGCCATGATGAGCTGATCAGAAACACTGAGTACATTGTGGAAAACGAGTATTTTAATGGTCGTATTTTAGATTCATATTAATCGAAGTAGAACGCTCAATTTAGTCGTCTGTCATTCAAAAACTTCAAAACCAAAACGTAAAAAAGCCCTGCTTACATCATAAGCAGGGCTTCCATTATTTCAGGCTAAGATTATTTTTTCTTAGCTGCTTTTTTTACTGGCTCTTCAGTTTTTTTAATCACTGTTGTGCCTTCGAACGTTTCACCTTCGATGTATGCTTTACCATAGTAAGCCGCTTTCAGTACTTCTTTAAGCTCAGAAATTAGAGGGTAACGTGGGTTAGCACCAGTACATTGGTCATCAAACGCATCTACCGCTAAGTCATCTAGTTTCGCAAGGAAATCAGCTTCGTTAACACCAGCCGCTTGGATAGACATTGGGATATCCAAGTCTTTCTTCACTTCATCCAACCAAGTTAATAGACGCTCAATTTTCTGTGCAGTGCGGTCACCTTCTTGGCTTAGGCCTAGGTGGTCAGCAACTTCAGCATAACGACGACGTGCTTGTGGACGGTCATATTGAGAGAATGCAGTTTGTTTAGTTGGGTTATCGTTAGCGTTGAAACGGATAACGTTAGAGATCATTAATGCGTTAGCAAGACCGTGTGGGATGTGGAACTCTGCACCAATTTTGTGTGCAATGGAATGACATACACCTAGGAATGCGTTCGCAAATGACATACCAGCGATAGTGGCTGCGTTATGTACTTTCTCACGAGCGATTGGGTCAGCTGCGCCATTTTGGTAGCTAGATGGTAGGTACTCTTTAAGCATCTTAAGAGCTTGTAGAGCGTGGCCATCTGAGTACTCGTTAGCAAGAACTGAAACGTAAGCTTCTAGTGCGTGAGTAATGGCATCGTAACCACCAAATGCCGTTAGAGACTTAGGCATGTTCATAACAAGGTTCGCATCAACGATAGCCATGTTAGGAGTTAGCTCGTAATCCGCTAATGGGTATTTCGCGCCAGTACGATCATCGGTTACAACTGCGAATGGTGTCACTTCAGAACCGGTACCAGACGTTGTAGTTACACATACTAGTTCAGCTTTTGCGCCCATTTTAGGGAACTTGTAGATACGTTTACGGATATCCATGAAGCGCATTGATAGTTCTTCAAAGTGCGTTTCTGGGTGCTCGTACATAACCCACATAATTTTCGCTGCATCCATTGGTGAACCACCGCCTAGAGCAATGATTACATCTGGTTGGTAGCTTTGCATTTGTGCTGCACCTTTTTCAACAACAGATAGCGTTGGATCCGCTTCTACGTCGAAGAAAGTTTGAACTTCCATACCTTGAGCTTTAAGTAGGCTCACGATTTCATCTGCATAACCGTTGTTGAAAAGGAAACGGTCAGTTACTAGGAATGCACGTTTTTTGCCTTCTAGGTCAGTCAATGCAACAGGTAGGCTGCCACGACGGAAGTAGATTGATTTTGGAAGTTTATGCCACAACATATTCTCAGCTCGCTTAGCAACCGTTTTCTTGTTGATTAAGTGTTTAGGACCTACGTTTTCAGAGATAGAGTTACCACCCCATGAACCACAACCTAGCGTTAGCGAAGGTGCAACGTTGAAGTTGTACAAGTCACCGATACCACCGTGAGTGGTTGGGATATTGATAAGAATACGCGCTGTTTTTAGTTTATCGCCGAAGTATTTGATACGGTCTGCGTTCGTGTCTTGGTTTGTGTAAAGACCAGAGGTGTGACCGATACCACCGATTTCAACCATAGTTACTGCTTGTTCAACCGCGTTTTCAAAAGAAGACGCACGGAACATACCTAGAGTAGGAGATAGTTTCTCATGAGCGAACTCGTCGTCATGGCTTACAACGCCACCTTCACCGATTAATACTTTAGTATCGCTAGGAACTTTAACACCCGCTAACTCAGCAATTTTAACCGCAGGTTGACCTACGATATCAGCGTTTAGGTTGCCGTTGATTAACAGAACTTTACGTACTTTATCTGCTTCTGCTTTTGATAAAACGTAACCTTTGTGAGAAGCAAAACGCTCTTTCACTTCTTCGTACACTTCATCCATCACGATTACTGCTTGCTCTGAAGCACAAACTACACCGTTATCGAATGTTTTAGACATAAGAACAGAAGCAACTGCACGCTTGATGTCAGCCGTTTCATCGATAACAACAGGAACGTTACCTGCACCTACACCGATAGCTGGCTTACCAGAAGAGTATGCAGCTTTAACCATGCCAGGGCCACCAGTTGCAAGGATAAGGTTGATACCGTCATGCTTCATCAGTGCGTTAGATAATTCAACTGAAGGTTGGTCAATCCAACCGATGATGTCTTTAGGAGCACCCGCAGCAACAGCAGCATCTAGTACTAATTTTGCCGCATCGTTGGTTGAGTTTTTCGCACGAGGGTGTGGAGAGAAGATAATACCGTTACGAGTTTTCAAAGAAATAAGAGATTTGAAAATCGCAGTTGAAGTTGGGTTAGTGGTTGGAACGATACCACAGATGATACCAACTGGTTCAGCGATAGTGATTGTGTCAGTGCCTTCTTCAAGGATGCCACAGGTCTTTTCATCGCGGTATTTGTTGTAGATAAACTCTGAAGCGAAGTGGTTTTTGATAACCTTGTCTTCAATGATACCCATGCCAGATTCCGCTACCGCTTGTTGTGCTAGAGGAATACGTGCTTGGTTAGCTGCTAAAGATGCTGCGCGGAAAATTTTATCTACTTGTTCTTGAGAAAAAGTAGCAAATTCCTTTTGTGCCGCTTGAACGCGTGCGACAAGAGCATCTAGTTCAGCTAAGTTAGTTACAGGCATAATGAATCTCCTAAGATTTAAAATTAAAAACTATTTAGTAAGACTACTGTTATCACTAATAAAAGTGCTAACCGATGCCGGTCAAATTTGCCTTAGTAAATTGCTTTCAAAACTGAGTATATGCTTTCAAATATTAAAAATATTGATGTAGATCAGTTCCTGCAATCTAAATACTACTAAAGCGGTAGTCACTTAAAATCAATAATTACAACATACTGTTTTTACATATGTTTTATTTATTTTGATTGGTAAAAAATATTCAACCAACCATTTAAAACCTACGAATAAAGCGCACTTTTTGTAAGTTTATTACTGTAATTTACAAACAAGCTAAAGACGCGAACTCTGTGCTACAACGAGTATACGCAATCTAAGAGCAAACGTAATACTTTAGTGTTATTTTTTACAATATTAATGTTTTTATATAGTTAACCAACAATTAGCCTAGTTCAAACCTCTTAAACTGCCACTTTTCCCCTCGCTTAATTTACTCTCGAAAGATCAACGTCCTCTAGGTATACTTCCTCATCTATTTACTATCTGAGATAACATTATGGCTAGCATTGAATTTGCCATCTATTTACAATTTTTTCTTGGGCTCGTCGCCGCCGTCAACCCGATTGGCATCATGCCGGTATTTGTTTCACTGACAGGCCATATGTCGCCAGAAGAGAAAAGCAAAACAGCAAAAACTGCTAATATCGCCGTGGGTGTCATCTTGGTTGTTTCTCTGCTTTGTGGGCAACTTTTACTTGATATGTTCACCATTTCACTTGATTCATTTCGCATAGCCGGTGGCCTACTACTGATGAGTATCGCTTTTTCCATGATGAGCGGTAAACTTGGTGAAGATAAACAAAATAAGCAAGAGCGCACAGAATCTATAAGCCGTGAACAAATTGGAGTCGTTCCTCTAGCTATGCCTCTTATGGCCGGCCCTGGTGCGATCAGTTCAACCATTGTCTACGGTTCTCGCTACCCCACTCTGATTGAAACCGTGGGAATTATTGCGACCATTGCCACTTTCTGCTTTTGTTCATGGTTATTATTTCGCTCAGCGCCACTCATTGTTCGATTTTTAGGGCAAACTGGGATTAACGTTATCACTCGTATTATGGGATTAATATTAGCGGCGTTAGGTGTCGAATTTATTGCAAATGGCGTACGAAACCTCTTCCCAGGTTTAATGGGATAGGAAATAAAGGAATCTATTTATGAGCGAAGAGACGTTTAAGCATAAGCTTTATGTCATCATTTTTGGCACGCATACTCCGGCAGGACGCCGTTTTGATATATTACTGATCGTGGCAATCTTGAGCTCACTGGCAGTCTTGATATTAGACTCCGTTCCTATCTTGGCCGCAGAATGGCAACAAGAATTCGATATTCTGGAATATTTTTTTACTGGCCTATTTACCATTGAGTATCTATTACGTTTATATTGTTCACCAAAGCCCAAAGCTTATGCTAAGAGCTTTTATGGCATCATAGATTTACTCGCGATACTTCCAACTTACCTCGCTTTCTTTTTCCCATCAGCAAGCTTCATCGGAATTATTCGCCTATTACGTGTCATGCGGATCTTCCGAATACTCAAACTGGTACGTTTTTTACAAGACTCCAACCTACTCGTTCGCACGCTGGCAATGTCGCAACGTAAAATCCTGATTTTTTTCAGCGCTGTTGCTATTCTTGTGACGATTTTTGGCGCGTTAATGTATGTTATCGAAGGGCCTGAAAATGGCTTTACTAGCATTCCTCGTGGGATTTACTGGGCAATTATAACCATTACGACGGTAGGCTATGGCGACGTGGTTCCGAAGACGCCGCTAGGGCAAGGTGTCGCGGCGCTGACAATGCTACTCGGTTATTCAATTTTAGCGGTTCCCACCGGGATCATTACCGCCGAACTCAATCAAGAAATGAAAGCCCACCGCACTCTAGTATTATGTCCAAACTGCGCAAAAGGTGGCCATGAAACCGACGCGCTTTTCTGTAAACATTGCGGTAGTGAATTAGCCGAACCAGATAAACGTGTCGTGCCGGTTCCTAAACCAGATGAACAGGCTTAATAGTATGTAATCATTTGATAATTCTATATTTTCACCCGTAAAAAAGTCCGCATTAAAAAATAATGCGGACTTTTCAGTATTAGCCGAGAGCTATTATAAATCGAATAACATTAGCGGTTTTGTAAAATGATTCGTAAAGTACGACGTAGCGGCTCTGCTGCCCCCCACAATAGCTGATCACCAACGGTAAACGCATTCAGGAAAGTGTCGCCCATTGCCATTTTACGTAAGCGCCCAACCGGTACAGAAAGCGTACCTGTCACTTTAGCTGGAGAAAGCTCTTGAGTTGTAATATCACGCTCATTCGGGATCACTTTCACCCAATCATTATGCGTTGCAAGGATATCTTCAATCTCATCCATTGGCACATCTTGCTTCAATTTGATAGTCAAAGCTTGTGAGTGACAGCGCATTGCACCGATTCGTACACAAGTTCCATCAATTGGCACAGAATTAGAACCATCAAGGCCTAGGATCTTATTCGTTTCAACGGTGGCTTTCCATTCTTCTTTACTCTGACCATTTTCACGCTTCACATCAATCCAAGGAATTAATGAACCCGCTAAAGGTGAGCCAAATTCATTAGTTGGGTAGTCACTTGAGCGAATCGTTTCTGCTACTTTGCGGTCAATATCTAGAATTGAACTTGCAGGATCGGCCATTTCAGCGCTAACTGATTGATTAATTACACCCATTTGGGCAATTAATTCGCGCATATTTTTCGCGCCAGCACCAGAAGCAGCCTGATAAGTCATCGCGCTCATCCATTCAATCATGCCTTTTTCATATAGACCACCAAGGCCCATCAGCATAAGGCTAACCGTACAATTACCACCCACAAATGTATTGGTGCCAGAATGAATACCTTGTTGAATTTGGTTCAGGTTAACTGGGTCTAGGGCAATGATGGCATCATCTTTCATACGCAATGTTGAAGCCGCATCAATCCAGTAGCCTTTCCAGCCTGCTTGACGAAGTGCTGGGTAAACTTTTTCCGTATATGAACCACCCTGACAAGTAATAATCGCATCAAGCTGCTTTAAGCTTTCAAGATCGAAGGCATCTTGTAGCATGCCAGCATCTTTACCTAGGTTGGGAGCGGGAATGCCCACTTGTGAAGTGCTGTAAAATACTGGTTCAATAAGGTCGAAGTCCTTCTCTTCCACCATGCGTTGCATCAGTACAGAACCAACCATGCCACGCCATCCGACTAAACCTACTCTCATTCTTTCATCCTCTCCATGAATTAAAATTATAAACAGGCGGTCAAACCGACCACCAATCTTTATTCTTTCTTTACTATCTCATTGCTGCCGTCAATCTTCAAATCCGATTTAGAATTTATACCCAAGTGACTTAGGTATATTCAAAGACAATGGATAGGCTAACGCTTATGAATGACGCGTTAGTTGGTCTTTCAAATTTGGCGGGATCCCTTTGATAGTCAACGTATCGGTTTCCGGATCATAAAAAACACGCTCACCCAATAACATGCTATCAAAGTTAATCGACAAGCCGCCGCCAGCTCCTACGTACTTGGCAAGCTTACGGATGGTTGAGCGATCAACAGGAAAACTTTCTTCTAATTCATAACCTTGTTTTTGGGTAAACTCAGCAAAATTGTCATGGTGCCCTGCACCACTTAACTCACCCGATAATTCCTGAATGGTAACTTCATCGCCAGACTTTAACTGTTCGTTACAAAAATCATGCACCTGTTTGCGGCATGCAACGGTTTCTTCTTTATTAAGTTGCGCATCGACACAATAATCATCGACCGCTTGCATTAATACTTGGTTTTGTTTTTTAGTATCTAAACCGACTTCTGCTTGTAAGAAATCTAAGAAGAAATCTGCCACTTTACGACCAACACGACCTTTGATGTAGCTTAAATAGCGGTTAGAGTCTGGATCGGTTTCATAACGAGACAAATCAATGCGAACCGCAATATCCATTTTATTAATATCGAGATAATCGGTCCCGCTGATGTCCAACGCATCATTGACTTTCAAGCTTTGGTTAGATGGGAGTAAAGCGATGAAAAGGTAATCTGTCGCTAACGATTGATATTCAGCTAAAACCAGTACGCCTTCTTCTGCAAAAGGATATTTAGATAACTCTGATTTTAATCGTTCAGCCGATTGTTGCGAAAAATCATAAAAATTTAATTCACCTTGACGCAACTGTTTCATCCAAGATTGAAATTCACTTTCTTCTTTGTAAACACCAAAGCCCTTTCCTGCTTTAGCACTGAAAGTACGGTGTAACTCTGCAACCAATTGCTCCGTCACTTCATCACTAGGCAGTGTAGAGTCACGCAAGCTAACAACTAGCTCATCTTGGCTATTTTTGGTCAATTTATGCAGTATAACGTTGGAAATATCTAAGCTCATGGTAAATTAGTTTCAGTTGATGTTTCAGTTGTGAGGAAGACTAGGTTATCATAAGCCGCTTTATATACCCAACTGGCTTAAAAATTCTCTGAAACAATATGTTAATTAATAATAACACAGAGCAATTGAG
This sequence comes from Vibrio litoralis DSM 17657, assembly GCF_000426765.1. Lineage (GTDB taxonomy): Bacteria > Pseudomonadota > Gammaproteobacteria > Enterobacterales > Vibrionaceae > Vibrio > Vibrio litoralis. The sequence continues at coordinate 45,783 of NZ_KE384567.1, forward strand.
CACTATCATTAACTGAATCTAGGAAGTTATTTAAAAACGTTATGCCTATTAACTCTAAGTACAGCGACCAAAAAATTGAACAAATTCTGGCAGAAATTGCTGCCGTATTAAAAAAGCATGATGCGAATCCTGATCTAAGCCTAATGATTGCTGGTAATATGGTGACTAACATATTGAACTCAAATGTGCCAAAATCTCAACGTAAACTCATTGCAGATAAATTTTCTCAAGCCCTTTTATCATCAATTGATGACTAAAATGCATTCTTAAACCAAATTGAGTTAGAACGATATTTTAAATGGTTGATAGCGAAAATTCATACGGAGAGCGCGTCTCTCGACTGGTAAGCTGGGGACACTGGTTCGCCTTCTTTAATATCATCTTAGCTATGCTAATTGGTACGAGCTTTGTCACTCAATCACCGTGGCCAGATACCCTGCTTGGACAAGCTTACCTAATCGTTTCTTGGGTGGGCCATTTTAGTTTTTTAGTGTTCGCGCTTTATATTCTTATTTTATTCCCGCTCACCTTCGTTATACCTTCTCGTAAATTATTACGTTTATTAAGTGTATGCTTTGCAACCATTTGTTTAACTCTGCTTTTGCTAGACACTCAAGCCTATGAGCGCTTACACCTCCATTTAAACCCTGTCGTCTGGGAATTATTACTAAGCAAAGAAAAAACCTCATTCAATGCTGAATGGCAGTACCTCTTTGCAGCAGTACCGGTTATCTTCCTGCTACAAATTGCCATTTCAGAATGGATTTGGAAAAAGCAGCGTAAATTGTCACGCAAGCGTATTGGCAAGCCTGCAACTATTGTTTTCTTCTTATGTTTTGTAAGTAGTCACTTGGTTTATATCTGGGCGGATGCCTTTTTCTATAACCCAATTACTAGCCAGAAAGCCAACTTCCCATTGTCTTACCCGATGACGGCGAAATCTTTCATGGAAAAACATGGCTTCCTGGATAAAGATGAATATCTTGAACGCCTAGAGCAAAATGGTGAAGCAAGCGAGGTAGTTAACTACCCGCTTGAACCACTTAGATTTGATGGTCGTGGCAAGAAGTACAATGTCTTATTAGTCATGGTTGATAACTTGCGCAGTGACATGCTGACAGAAGAAGTCATGCCAATGACCTATAAGTTTGCTAAAAACAATCAAAACTTTATCAACCACTACAGTGCAAGTAATAACACCTATGGTGTATTTGGACTGTTTTATGGTTTACCAAGTAGTTACTCCGCGAGCATAAAGTCACAAGACACTCCACCTCTGTTCATTTCAACCATGAATGAGCGCGACTATTCTATGGCGGCATTCGGTAACGAACGTTTTAGTGATACGGCGTTTTATGACGAGATTTTTGCACAGATTGATGACGCAAACTCAGAGCAAAACCAAAACAATCCAGATCAAAGCGTCGTATCACAATGGACCCAATGGATAAACCAATCACCGAATCAACCTTGGTTTAGTTATATTGAGTTGTCAGAAGTAGAACAATTTGAAGAGACTCCAAATGTTTTACCTCGCTTTAAAACTGACTCAAAAGCCCCTTTTGAGAAGTTAATTGCACAATATAAATCAGCCTCATTTTCTGCTGACCAGAAAGTGAATAAGATTCTCACTCAGTTAGAAAGCAAGCAATTGCTAGACGATACAGTTGTAGTGATCACATCGAATCATGGTACTGAATTTAACGAAACAAAAAATAATAGCTGGGGCTCAAACAGCAACTTTAGTCGTTACCAGTTACAAGTACCTATGGTGATTCATTGGCCGGGCAGAGCCCCTGAACTGTATCAGCATAAAACCAGTCACTTGGATTTCTCAGCGACTATAATGCAAGACCTTTTCCAGTCATCCTCTAACCCGTATGACTATGGTAGCGGCAAAAATTTATTTAATGCCTCATCTCGTCCATGGATTTTAGCGGGAGATAGTGACAACATCGCTTTAATCACCAACGAGACAACCACGGTAGTCGATGAGTTTGGTAACTACAAGGTATTCGATAAGAACTATCAGCGTAATAACGATGCAAAACCTAAACTTTCCATCGTGTTACAAGGGCTTTCAGAGCTGAAACGCTTCTATCGCCAAAGTGACTAATAACTAAAACAACAAAAATTAAGGGAGCTTCGGCTTCCTTTTTTATATTTGAATTTTACCCTATTCATTTGCTCAAAAAGCAGCCAAATAATTAAAATTAAGGGTTTACAAAAACTTAAGCTGTATATATCATTTATCGCAATTCGGAGGGATGGCTGAGTGGTCGAAAGCACCGGTCTTGAAAACCGGCAAGGGTTAATAGCTCTTCTAGGGTTCAAATCCCTATCCCTCCGCCACTTTTAAACGCCTGACTTGTCAGGCGTTTTTTCTTTTATAGGGTACTGCAGATCACCAAATCAAACAGGTGAGACAATGTACTTAATCAAGCAAGCCAACTCCGTTTACTATACCCGCATTTGTTGCCCCAAAGCCCTCAACGTCCTCTTTATGCTCGTTATTCTTTAGGGCCATATTCAAACGGCAAAAATTCGTTAGTGTCGTAAGACATGAGATCTAAAAGGCGCGTATTGATAAATAGCGTCTCTCGACCCGCAGTCTTGGACTCCAAAACGCCTAACTCTTCTAGTGACTTAAGTGCACCTATTGCTGCTTGTCGAGAGCGGTAAAGCCCTCTATCAATCAAGTCTCGCGTTCTCAAATAAGGCTTTTCAAACAAAAGCTCAACTAACTCATATGAGTAGTTTTTTTGAGAAGACGCTTTGATGTATTCCGACGTTTGCTTTTGAAGCTCTACAATCGCGTTGACCTTGTTGATTGTCCATTGAGAGGTGATTGTGATAGCTTCAAGCATAAAGCATATCCAAGGCTCCCAATCGCCCTCTTGGGTAACGTTCAGCAATAACCGGTAGTAATCCTCCTTGTTTTCCATGATATAGCGACTCAAATAGAGAATCGGTTGTGAGAGCAACTCGTTTTCGATGAGAAATAGAATGTTGAGTATTCGTCCAGTTCGACCATTACCATCTAGGAATGGGTGAATAGCTTCGAACTGATAGTGAGCAACTGCCAACGCAATTAATGGGTCGACATCATGATCATGGATATAAGACTCCCAATTAGACAGTTTATTCCTTAGGTTATCCTCACCCACTGGCGGTGTGTAAATGACCTCACCAGTACGCTGATTCTTTAGGTTTGTCCCTATGACCTTACGGACGTCGACTTGTTTATCGATAAGCTCACTGCAAATGTCGACTGCCGTATTTGTATTTAAAGGGCGTGCATTGTCTCCGGATACGGATTCGAACCCTAGAAACAGTGCTTTTTTGTATCTCAACGCCTCTTTGGTTGCAGGATCGGCAGTTGATGAATCCGATTCATGCTTAAACAACGCATCCGTCGTGGTCACAATATTTTCAATCTCAGAACTCGACTTTGATTCTAATATTGGGATTAGGTTAACCAGTAGGTTTTGATTGGTGAGAAGCCTAGCAACCTGATTTAAAGCGGATAGTGCTCTCGCGGCAGGTGTTACTTTCTTCAAAATTTTTACTGTCTCGATACCATCGACAGGTAACGGAGGGATATCGTAAGGAACTTCTGGATTAAACATTCAAATTACCTAGCCTAGTGCACTTAGTTGAATAGGTTAATTTTTTATTAAAAAACTAACATTTAATGCATTATAGGTTAACTGAACTGACAGTTACAGCATATAGGTTAATTATTTATGTATTTTTTAACATACTATCGTAACGTGTTAAATGGATTAACGCATAATGAGAACAGGTGAAATTTACTCTTGATTACTCATAATCTTTTACAGCACCACAAAATGAACTGACCTCCAAGAGCTGGACAACCAACATTGGAGGGGGGATATTTATGCTCTAAGCTCTTCCCCAACTTTCCGGTAACGACTCTTTTCCTCATACATCTGTTTATCCGCTTGATGTATTGATTGTGTTAAAGAACTTATATCGTCAAAGTGGCTATATCCAATCGAGATACTTAAGGTAATATCTTTCGTAAATGCGGTGCCGCTGATCGCTTGGTTAAGTTTACGTTTAATTTTTTCAGGATTAATGATTTGTGTATCCGTAACAATCAAAAACTCATCTCCCCCTAATCGTATACAGACATCCGAATCTCGCATACAGTCACGCATTCCTGATGCAATATAACGAAGCGCATCATCGCCTATCTGATGACCATAGCTATCATTAATATATTTAAAGTCATTAACATCAATATAAAACAGTGTGCCTTTTGTCACCCCCATGCCATCCATTTCGTCTAATACTCGTTTATTAAACAATCCGGTAAGCTCATCAGTTTTTGATAGCGATGAAAAACGTATCGCCTCTGTCCTGTGCTTATTTAGCACACAATACACCATAGCCATGATGAAGAGCATCGATAAAAACCACGGTAGAATATACTTGGTGATGTAATCAGTTCGCATATAAGCGGTAATAGTAATACCGTTATATTCCGCTTGCTTGAATAGTATTTGAGGGAAAAAACGGTTATCTCCCATAGAAAACTTTTGGTCTCGAAAATCAATATCAAGCGCCATATATTGACTTAACCATGGCCCTAATGAATCCAGCATTTGCTTTTCAAGTCTAAGACGCATACCTAAATCACCGACGAGTTTATTATCAACAAATACGGGCGTAATCAGCACAACAATGCTATTACCTTTTGGGTATGAGCGCTCTAGAGTAGTGAGTATCGGTTTTTTATAATCAACAGGTATGTCATCTTTTCTATAACGAAATGGGGTCAATTGAGGAGGCTGTGAGCTAAGGTTTTGTCGATTCTTGGTATAAGCAAATTGTTGACCTTCAGGGTAGTAAGTAAAGAATGCACCAGGGGCACTATTATCTTCTTCTGCCCAACTACGATCTAATTCATGCATGAATAACGATAAATTAAACGGGACATTAACCACATCCCCCTGAGCAATCAATGCGCCTGCGTACTCAGCAAATTGATTCGATGTTATGTTAAAACCTTCTATATCGAGCGATTCAATTTTGGTTAGTTTCAATTGCTGATTTAACGGCTGAGAATCTTCCAGCATAGGCAATACTTCGGAGAGGTGTGCGGAAATTTTTTCATTTGAAACAAAGTATTGTGAAAGATCATTTTTCATATCAGACACAACACTTTCTGCATAATTGAAAATTGTGACACAGCTATAAGCAAGCCAGCACAGTATGCAGGTCAGGCATAAATATAAAAAGGAATGTGATGATTCTTGCTTAACCCTAGGCATTCAACATCCTTTAATTGATAATTGACAATATCTTTAAAGGTAGCAGCTTCCTTTAATCGATAAATGTATGAATTTCACAATATAGAAATTAAGCTTAATTAAAGTAAGGTTTATCCAGTCACAACATCCCTACAATTTGACCTTTAACGACAATATACATTCCAGTAGTTTAGCGCTTGCTTGTAAGCTTTTTCATATTGTTGGGTCTCAGTGAAGAGCACCGCCGCCATACTGGCAATCACAGTATTAGCCATTAGATTAGACACTTCTTCTACTTGTCGAAAAACCGGCTTCATCGGCATTGTTAGGTCAAGATCCATCATTTCTGGCCAATAGAACGACTCTACCCCACGTTGGCTACTCAACCACACCGTTTGACTGACTTTAGGGTTATATTCTGACTCTCCGTTTTGCCCCTTATAGGAAATCACCGATAAACTTTTACTATCAATTGTTTGATCAACTTCAGCATGGAGCTGCTGAAATCCAGGATGAAAACTACCACGAACACCAATCTTGGCTGCGCCTGGGTTTAATGCACGCACTACGGTATTAATTGGCGTTCTTAAACCATAGCGGTTCTTCCAACCAATCATAGTTTGAGCAATAGGCGCGAAATGATTTAAAGGAAGGTAGGCTATACCGTGAGATTCTAATAATTGCTGAGCATCTTGTGGGTTTTGAGCGACTGGGATATCGAGCTGCTCAAGGTAATCTTCTATATGAGTTCGGCCACTCGCGACATCTTTATAACCATGTAGTAATACTTTATGGCCATTGAGTGAAAGAATCTTCGCTGCTAAACCATGCCAAGGCTGATCCATTCCGTTATCAGCCTTTCGTTTGCCAGCATAGCAAGGCCAATCAATATCAGCACCGAGACTAGGTACTCTAGATTGAAACGCTTTCACGAAACCGGCAATTTCTTCATTGGTTTCATTCTGCACACGGATCAGCATCAATAGCATCGCCATTTGATCATCACCTACCGAATCATCGCCAGCTTCCTTACTGGTTAAATAAGCATCCATCACATCAAAAGCTTGTTGCTCTGAAAGTGGTTTTCGACCGCGCTCTCCACGTCCAACTGTGCGAATGCATTCTAAAATAATACTCATATCCATCCTTGTTACTTATGCTCAATCATTTAATACCAACTATTACTAATAATAGTTATATCAGAACGCTTTACTTCCCGCCTGGCTTTTTCGAAGCAGTTTTCTTCGTGGGTGATTTTCTAAAACTACGCTTTTTAAATGGTTTCCGCTCGACTTGTGGTAGATCTCGCAATGAAGATGGCACGCCAGAGTTTTGAACTTTATTAATAATAGTGCTGATCTGCTGCTCTAAAGTTTGCATAAAAGGCGCATAAGGCTGCTGTTTTTCAGCCATCGCTTGGAGTTGGTGCTCCCAATGGGCTGTCATATCAGGGTAAGTCGATTCTGTTGGCAAAGCATGGATTAACCCTCTGCCCGCTTCACTACTTAAAATATTTCGTCCCTGACGTACTAACAACTGCCTTTTAAATAAGGTATCTAATATGCCAGCCCGTGTCGCTTCCGTTCCTAAGCCATCCGTTTCACGCAGTATTTTCTTTAAGTTTTTATCGGCGACAAAGCGCGCAATTCCAGTCATGGCTTGCAATAATGTAGATTCGGTAAAATGACGAGGCGGCTCGGTTTTATGATCTTTTATTTCACCTTCACGGCAAGTGAGTACTTCACCTTGTTGTAATGCAGGTACTGGATCGGCTTCATCCTCTTCAACTTGAGCGGCTTTCCCCGCGGGCAGTAGGCTTTTCCAACCCGCAGAGACGAGCACTCGACCTTTTGCGATAAATAAACCACCAGCAATATCAAACTCTAGTTTTGATTCAGCGTAGACGGCAGCAGGATAAAACTGCATTAAATATTGCCTTGCGATTAACTGGTAGATTTTCGCTTCATGCCCAGATAAGCCATTGCTCGACATCTTTTTCGGCGTCGGAATAATCGCGTGGTGAGCATCTACTTTACTGTCATTCCATGCTTTGGATTTAAGGGTTAAATCCGCATTATCGACGGCACTTGCCAACTGCTTATCATTTTGACTAATCGCACTTGTTACCGCCGGAGCTTGCGCGAAATGCTCTTTCGGTAAGTATCGGCTATCTGAGCGTGGATACGTGATCAGCTTGTGCTTTTCATACAAAGACTGGCACACATTCAATACATCTTGCGCGCTCATTTGAAAGCGACGTGCGGCATCTATTTGCAATGCGGATAAGGAATAAGGCAAAGGTGGCGCTTGCTTGGTTTGTTTTTGCTCGGAGTTTTTGACGGTTGCTGGCTGACCTTTTATTCGCTCAGCGACGTTTTCGACTAACTTACGATTAAGCACTCGACCTTCTTCATCTTGCCAAGGTTTAATCGCTTCACTTGGCTTCCACTTCGCGCGAATATCAAATATATCAGCCCCATTTTGATATGGAATTAAAGCATGCAGAGAAAAATAATCTCGTGGAATAAAATTCTCTATTTCTTCATCTCGACGCACCACTAACCCCAAAACTGGTGTTTGTACTCGACCAACTGACAATACGCCCTGATAGCCGGCTTTTTGCCCGAGTAAGGTATAGGCACGAGACATGTTCATGCCATATAACCAGTCGGCACGAGAGCGCGCCAAAGCTGAAATAGAAAGAGGAATAAATTCTTGGTTAGAACGCATTTGAATTAGCGCGCGTTTTACCGCGGGCAAGTTCAAATCATTAACCAATAAGCGTTGTGCGGTCTGTTTTTGAGCTTTACTGGCTTTGAGGTAGTCAATCACTTCATCAACCAGTAATTGCCCTTCTCGATCGGGGTCACCCGCATTAATTAATTCAGGCTTGTGTTTAAAGAGTTGTTTGATAACCGAAAGCTGTTTCTTAGCCGCTGCACGAGGACGCAGTTGCCACTGTTCAGGAATTATCGGTAAATCAGCAAGATTCCATTTTTTATAGCGGTCATCGTAGGCATCGGGCTCAACTTGTTCAAGCAGGTGACCAATACACCAAGTGACAATATCACCATTACCGCAGCGAATATAACCTTGCTCATTTTTATGAGGTTTAGGTAACGCTGAGGCTATCGCTCGCCCTAGGCTTGGTTTTTCCGCAATAAATAAACGCACAATTTTTCCGTATCACCAAAAACAAAGGGCCACATTATCGAATGTTGCCCTTAAAAATCAACCAAAAACTGTTAATTTATACAGTATTTAACCTATGGTGCGTTTATAGGTATGAAACATAATCACCGATGTTGCGCTCTGGCACTTTCATCGCGGAACAACCTGGCGTACCTAAGTATAAAAAACCAACGATTTGATCTTCACCTTCTAAACCAAATGCTTGATGAACTTCTTGGTGGAACATCCATTCACCCGAGCGCCAAAACCCTTGGAAACTTTGTGCTACCGCAGCCATTTGCATTGCTTGTGCGGCACAACCTGCAGATAAATATTGTTCTAAGGCTGGCACTTTTTCATGTTCTTTCACTTTAGCGATCACAGTGATCACCATAGGGGCACGAAATGGCGCTTTCTTTAATTTTTCAATCACTGCATCTGGGCTTTGATTCACTTCAGCAGCATGAACTAGAATATCGGCTAATTTACGTAAACCTTCACCTTGAGCAATCACAAAACGCCAAGGGGTCAGGTTGCCATGATCCGGCGCTCTCAGCCCAGCTTTAATAATGTTTTCTAAAGCTTTACCTTCCGGTGCAGGCTCTACGAGATTAGCAATTGAACGACGCTCTAATAATAAATCCAATGCTTGCATAACTATCCCTACGGCTTGATATAAAGAATGAGAATCATAATCAAATCGTCGTGACTTGGCTATGATTCTCATTACAATTTCAACAATTCATGTAGCCAGAATAACCATACCCAAAGTAATTGGACTTACAGTTGAGGCGACAAGTGAATGAGACCCCATGAGCATAGCTCGTCTATGTGATTGGGGCGAATGAACGCCGTCAACAAAACTACAACTTCAATTACGAAGGGTATAAGTCATAATGACATCGCAACCTTCGTCCCTTGACGAATCGCGCGTACCGCATCTAATTCGCCGGCAACGTCTGCACCACCAATCACATGCAATTTACCATTGAGTGATTGCCACTGTTCTTCAAATGGGCGAACCGAGACTTGCCCTGCGCAAACAATAATATTATCTGCATCAAGTAAAGTTTCTTTTTCATTTAGCGTAATGTGCAAACCTTGCTCGCTGACTTTTTGATAGGCAACGCCCCCCATCAAGTTAACGCCACGTTTTTGTAACGTGGCTCGGTGGATCCAACCTGTGGTTTTCCCCGGCCCCTTGCCGACACGACCTTGACGACGTTGCATTAACCACACTTCTTTATCACTGAGACTTTCTGGCAATGGCATTAAACCACCCGCCATTTTGAGATTCTGATCGATACCCCAATCATCCAACCAATCACTGATGCTATGCTGCTCTGGCTCGGTGATCATGCTCGCGACATCCACGCCAATACCACCAGCACCAATGATCGCTACTTTATCGCCTAGTGCCGTTTTCTCACGGATCAAAGTTTGGTAGTCGATAACTTTTTGATTATCTTTCATCCCTTCTAAATCCAGCACTCTTGGTTTCACGCCAGAGGCCATAACCACTTCATCGTAGTCAGCGATATCATCAAAGCTTACTTCAGTATCGAGCTTTAAGTTCACGCCTGTTTCTTCTATTCGGTTGGCAAAATAACGAATCGTTTCTCGAAATTCTTCCTTGCCGGGAATTTGCATCGCCAGACGGAACTGCCCACCAATTCGATCATTTTTCTCAAATAAATCCACTTGATGTCCACGCTCTGCCGCAATGGTTGCACATGCTAAACCGGCAGGCCCTGCACCAATCACTGCGACACGCTTTTTGGTTGCGGTCGCTATAATTGGCATTTCAGTTTCATGGCAAGCTCTTGGGTTAACTAAACAGCTCGCCGTTTTTCCTTTGAAAATATTATCGAGACAGGCTTGATTACAACCAATACAGGTATTAATGAGCTTAGATTTTTGCTCAGCAGCTTTATTCACAAAGTCAGGATCGGCAAGGAAAGGACGTGCCATCGACACCATATCAGCATGCCCTTGAGATAAAATATTCTCCGCCACTTCTGGGGTATTAATCCGGTTACAGGTGATCACTGGAATCGATAAATGCGGTTTAACTTTTTCAGTCACCCAACTAAATGCTGCGCGAGGCACTTGAGTTGCAATGGTTGGAATACGAGCTTCATGCCAGCCAATGCCGGTATTAATTAAAGTAACGCCCGCTTGTTCTAATGCTTTGGCAAGCTCGACAACTTCATCAAACGTACTACCTTGCTCAACCAAATCCAGCATGGATAAACGAAAGATGATAATAAATTCATTGCCGACTTTTTCGCGAATCGATTTCACAATTTCCAAAGCGAAACGAATACGGTTTTGATAACTGCCACCCCATTCATCACCACGTTGGTTTGTTCTCTGGCAAATGAATTGATTGATTAGATAACCTTCCGAGCCCATGACTTCTACACCATCATAACCCGCGGTTTGCGCCAAATAGGCGGTGTTGGCAAAGTCATCAATGGTATTACGAATTTGTCGGGCGCTCATTTTGCACGGGGTAAATTTAGAGATAGGTGCACGAGTAGCAGTGGCACTTTGTGAGAATGGATGCATTGCATAACGACCCGCATGGAGAATTTGCAGCGCTATTTTACCACCATGCTTATGAACCGCTTCAGTAACAACACGGTGTTTTTTAGCATGAGAAGAGGTGCTTAATTGGGCACTAAACGGTGCTAAGCGGCCTCTTAAGTTTGGTGAAAACCCACCAGTCACAATTAAACCCACACCGCCTTTCGCACGCTCCTCATAAAAGGCCGCGAGTTTTTTTAGCTCGCCACGCTCTTCTTCTAAGCCAGTATGCATTGAGCCCATTAATACGCGATTGCGTAATTGAGTAAATCCAAGGTCTAGTGGCGCTAATAAATGTGGGTACATGCTCTCACCTGTGAGTCTAGTTGTTATTATATGGTCCGACCACACTATCGCCTCTGACACCAGCATTCAAACATCTGTTTACATTTTTGCAACCTAGCTCAATTTTCCGCATTTTATTTCTTACAATCGATGCGGTTACGAAAAAACTGATGATGTTCAGAAAAATTTTAGATGAATCTTGTGTTTAACAATTGATGAGGCGACACTCTTAGTTCAGCTTATGGTACATTGCTCGAATAAGTTATTGGTCATGTTTAACTGGACAGAAATATGAAAAAACTATTTTGCTTTATTGCGACGATCTTTAAAGGCTTATGGAAGTTGATATCCTTCCTACGTGTTGCCTTACTCAACCTTTTATTTATTGGTGTGTTGGTTCTCGTCTACTTCTCTTTTTTCCCGCAACAAGATCCGACTTCAGAGCAAGCAGAAGCGCCTAAGAAAGAGGCTCTGGTTCTCAATTTAGAAGGGCCGATTGTTGAACAACGTACTTACGTTAACCCTTTTGATTCCTTATCTGGCACTTTGTTTGATAAAGACCTACCAAAAGAAAACGTACTATACGATATCGTTTCGACGATCCGTTTTGCCGCCGCAGATAATTCTGTGCCTGGCTTAGTGCTAAATTTAAAGCAAATGCCGGAAACCAATCTAACCAAACTGAGGTACATCGCCAAAGCGATTAGCGAATTCAAAGCCACTGGCAAACCTATTTATGCTTATGGCGATTTTTACAATCAAAGCCAATACTACCTAGCAAGCTATGCCGATAAAGTGTTCCTTTCTCCAGACGGTATGGTACTTCTTAAAGGCTATGGCGCTTATACGCTTTACTATAAAGATCTCTTAGAAAAACTGGATGTCACCACGCATGTTTTCCGCGTAGGGACTTACAAATCGGCGGTAGAACCTTTCATTCGTAATGATATGTCAGCAGCAGCCAAAGAATCAGCAACTGCATGGCTAACCCAATTATGGGGTGCTTATATTGATGATGTTTCGCACAATAGAAAAATAGACGCTAAAGCGATCACCCCAAGCATGGATGAGTTTTTGGCGAAGATGAAAAGTGTTGATGGCGACTTAGCGAAACTATCGAAGCAAGTCGGCTTAGTCGATCAATTAATGACTCGCCAACAAGCCATGAGCTTTATGCGCTCTAAATTCGGTGGCACAGAGAAAAATGGCTATAACGGCATTAGCTATTATCGCTATAAAGAAAAAGTCACACCTCCTATTGTCACTACCGCTGATAAAGTGGCAGTCGTGGTTGCAAGCGGCACGATTCTAGATGGCGACCAGCCTAAGGGTAGCGTTGGCGGAGATTCGATGGCTCGCCTATTACGACAAGCTCGCCTAGACGACAATATTAAAGCGGTTGTATTACGTGTAGACAGCCCAGGTGGTAGTGCCTTTGCTTCTGAGATTATTCGTAATGAAATTGAGGCGTTAAAGCAAGCGGGTAAACCGGTGGTGGTTTCGATGTCTAGCCTTGCAGCTTCTGGCGGTTACTGGATTTCAATGAGCGCAGATAAAATCATTGCCCAGCCAACTACCCTCACTGGCTCCATTGGTATTTTTGGCATTATCACTACCTTTGAAAAAGGCTTAAGTAAACTTGGTGTGAATACTGATGGTATCGGCACTAGTCCATTCTCTGGTGTTGGCCTAACCAATGGTCTATCGAAAGGCGCTTCTGAAGCCATGCAAATGGGAATTGAACATGGTTACCATCGCTTTATTTCACTCGTCGGTAAGAACCGTGATATTAAAGTTGCCGACGTCGATAAAATTGCTCAAGGTCGAGTATGGACTGGGCAAGATGCAATGAAACGTGGTTTAGTCGATCAAATGGGCGATTTTGATGATGCGATTAATGAAGCCGCGAAACTGGCGAAGATTGATAGCTATAAATTAACTTGGATAGATAAGCCACTAACGCCGACGCAGCAAATGTTGCAAGATCTGTTTAGCTCAATGGATGCATCAATTGGTAACCCATTAAATAAATGGCTGCCAGATTCACTCAAACCCGCTGCTGCGCAAATTTCGCAAAGTGCTGACTTATTGAATAGTTTAAATGATCCAAAAGGTTATTATTCGTTTTGCTTAACTTGCCAAGCTAACTAACCACTTTCAAAGTACTCACCAACCAAAAACCAGCGATGACCTATCGCTGGTTTTTTCATTGCTACGCACAGTATTACTCTGTTTATTAAGTCACTTGGGTATACCGTGAATTATCGTTATAATCCACCACCTGTCTGTTCCTACAAACGATATTCTAAAATTATGACTAGAAAACATATCTACATCGCCTACACTGGCGGCACGATCGGCATGAAGCGTTCTTCTCATGGCTACATTCCTGCCGATGGTTTTATGACTCAACAGCTACAAGCCATGCCTGAGTTTCACCGCGAAGAAATGCCTCTTTTCACGGTACATGAATATTCTCCACTAATGGATTCTTCTGATATGACGCCAAATGATTGGCAGCATATTGCTGATGATATTAAAGCTAACTATGATAAATATGATGGTTTCGTGATTCTACACGGCACCGACACTATGGCTTACACCGCTTCTGCCTTGTCTTTCATGTTTGAAAATCTTGGCAAGCCAGTCATTGTGACAGGTTCTCAAATTCCCCTCGCAGAGCTGCGTTCAGATGGCCAAGCCAACTTATTAAATGCCCTACACATTGCAGCAAACTACCCAATCAATGAAGTAACGTTATTTTTTAATAACCAATTGATGCGCGGTAACCGCAGTACTAAATCGCGTGCTGATGGCTTCAATGCCTTCACATCACCTAATATGCCGCATTTGCTTGAAGCAGGGATCAACATTCAAGTCAGCAATCCCGACTTCATTGATAAAAAACCAGAGGGTGAATTTCGAGTTCACACCATCACGCCACAACCAATTGGTGTGATCACCATGTACCCTGGGATCTCGCATGAAGTGATTCGTAACACACTTCGCCAACCAGTCAATGCGATGATCTTACTAACATTTGGTGTGGGCAATGCTCCGCAAAACAAAGAAATGCTCGGTCATTTAAAAGAAGCGTCTGAGCGTGGTGTGATCGTGGTAAATCTCACTCAGTGTTTAACTGGAAAAGTGAATATGGATGGTTACGCAACTGGCGTATCTTTAGCGGAAGCAGGTGTGATTAGTGGTTATGATATGACGCATGAAGCGGCTCTAGCGAAGCTACACTACTTACTCAGCAAAAACCTAAGCTACGAAGAAATTAAATCTCAGATGAAGCAAGTATTGCGCGGTGAGATGAGTTTATAAGCGTCACTCGGGTTCTCGTTACTCGTTGCTCGGAAAAGATAATTCGAGCAACGAGAAGCAAAGCGCCCGAGAAACGAGCTCCGGCCCTTTTAAAACTAGGAACCGATTCTAATTCTCCACCTTCACTCGCAAAATATCTTCTTCTGTGTCTGAAAACTGTTTTTTTAGATCCGCTTTCGATTTAAACGTCACTTCACCGCCCGCGGCAACCGACATATGTTGAGAATCATGGTTGTGCTTTGACTGATAAAGCATCACCGCTTGCATGCATGAATCGCGCTGCTCTTTGGTAATTGGCGAGCCATCTAACCAACGGCCAGTTTCAATCGCATAGTTTAAACGCTCGAGCACTTCCGGTGTCATCGCATTCAGCAACTGTTCAACATTCATATTCTTATTCCTTTCGAATTGTAGCGACAACATATCCACTGCCTTCGCTTAACTAATGTGGAAATATACCCAAGTGACTTCAAGATGCGAGTTAACGATTAAAAACTAACGATACCGAGTTCACACAAAAACGCTGCCCCGTTGTTTCTTGAGGTCCATCTAAAAACACATGCCCTAAGTGACTATCACACTGCGCACAGCGGATTTCTGTTCGAATCATTCCGTGACTGTGATCTTCTAAATATTTAATCGCCGTTTTTGAAACCGGCTTATCAAAACTTGGCCAACCACAGCCTGAATCAAATTTATCATCTGAGACAAATAAATCGGCTTGGCAGCAAGTACACTGATAAGTGCCTGTTTCTTTATTATGAAGCAAAGTACCTGAGTATGGCGCTTCCGTTCCACCAAGACGACATACTCTATATTGTTCTTCTGTTAAGGAAGTTTTCCATTCTTTATCCGTCTTTTTCACAACATCCTCATTATTATTCACTACAAAAGTCAATCATCATTAAAGCAAAAATATTACACTACTTTACCATTGATTGTTTTGAACAAAAACTTGCCAATTACCCATAATGTGGCACATACTTTCCCACAGTTTAAAATAGTGACTTGAATCACGGGAAACTATGGTTCATAGTCTCAACATTTCCAAATTGGTAGTAATGGAATCAGAATCAGAAACATACCTGCTGGGTATGAATTAATCGATTTACGAGAATTCAGAAAGAAAGTAACTCTTTTTTTTGACTTTAAACAAGTAAACACCGATTATGCCTTGCAAGATGTAACTGGCTTCTGTAATTTTACTACCAGTTATCTTTAATCTGAAATTAAGTTGTGGAGCAACTACAATGACTATCAAAGTAGGTATTAACGGTTTTGGCCGTATTGGACGTTTCGTTTTCCGTGCTTCTGTTGAGCGTGACAACATCGAAGTTGTTGGCATCAACGACCTTATCGATGTTGAGTACATGGCATACATGCTTAAATACGATTCAACTCACGGTCGTTTCAACGGTACTGTTGAAGTAAAAGACGGTAACCTAATCGTTAACGGTAAAACTGTACGTGTTACAGCTGAACGTAACCCAGAAGATCTTAAGTGGAACGAAATCAACGTTGACGTTGTAGCTGAAGCAACTGGCCTTTTCCTAACTGACGAGACTGCACGTAAGCACATCACTGCTGGTGCTAAGAAAGTTGTTCTTACTGGTCCTTCTAAAGACGCAACTCCAATGTTCGTAATGGGCGTTAACCACGCAACTTACGCTGGTCAAGATATCGTTTCTAACGCTTCTTGTACTACTAACTGTCTTGCGCCTATCGCGAAAGTACTTAACGACAAGTGGGGCATTGACTCTGGTCTTATGACTACTGTTCACGCAACTACAGCAACTCAAAAAACTGTAGATGGTCCTTCTGCGAAAGACTGGCGTGGTGGTCGTGGTGCTTCTCAAAACATCATCCCATCTTCAACTGGTGCTGCTAAAGCAGTAGGCGTTGTACTTCCTGAAGTACAAGGTAAACTAACTGGTATGGCTTTCCGCGTACCAACTGCTAACGTTTCTGTAGTTGACCTAACAGTTAACCTAGCAAGCGCAGCAACTTACGAAGAAATCTGTGCTGAAATGAAGCGCGCTTCTGAAAACGAACTAGCTGGCGTTCTTGGTTACACTGAAGACGCTGTTGTTTCTCAAGATTTCATCGGCGAAACTAACACTTCAGTATTTGATGCTGCTGCTGGTATCGCACTTAACGACAAATTCGTTAAAGTTGTATCTTGGTACGACAACGAAATCGGCTACTCAAACAAAGTTCTTGACCTAATCGCTCACATCTCTAAGTAAGCATTAAGCAAGATCTTCTTTTGAAGACAAGTTAATAAAAGGCGACCATTGTGTCGCCTTTTTTGTTGATAGTTCCTGGGTGGCTAGTCCCTAGTCCCTGGGTTTTTACTGAAGCTATTTGTTTTACTGACTATAGTTATGATTTTGATGACTCCCTTTTTCAGGAAATCTTCTTTTCCTAGAGACTAGGGACCAGAAACTAGGAACCCACTCCATGAACCTTACCCACTTACCTGTTATCAGTACCCTATCTGATTGCATTACGGTTGTTCAAAAAGACCAGCTTAAAATTATCCGTATCCAACATGCTAAAGCAGAAGCTGCCATATCCTTGTTTGGTGGCCATGTTATTTCCTTCAAGCCTCAAGGCAAGCAAGAGCTTATCTTTACCAGTGAAGATGCAATTTGTGATGGCAAGACACCATTGCGTGGTGGCATTCCTGTTTGTTGGCCGTGGTTTGCTAAAGCGGCTGAGCCAAGTCATGGTTTTGCCCGCACCACTGAATGGTCTTTGGTTGAGCATAGAGAAAATCAAGATGGTGTAGTGGTTCGAATTGAGCTAAAGCCCTCTCAAGAAACCTTGACGATCTGGCCACATCAATTTGAAGTCTTTTTAGATATTGAAGTCTCTGAGCAATTAATCGTAACTATGCACATCAAAAATATTGATGATCAGGCTTGGAAGTTCTCTGGCGCTCTGCATACTTACTTCAACATTGCCAATATCTTGGATACCCAAATTTCGGGTATGGGCGATCACTACATTGACAAACTGCAAGATGGCAAAGTGTGCCTAGGTGGTGATTCACTCAATATTACCGCGGGTGTTGACCGTGTTTACACTCATCCTGCGAAACAAATTCTGATTTCAGACCCAAATAACAAACGCATCATCAGCGTTGAAAATGAAGGTGATACCGCAGCGGTTATCTGGAACCCGTGGGAATTAACTCAAGGTATGGTAGATATCAAAAATGATGCCTATGCCAACATGGTATGCGTTGAATCAACTCTTTACGCAGAGTCGCTAGAAGATGGCCACACACTTGAGCCCGGTGAAAGCTATTTGCTAAGTACTAAGATAGGCTTGAAAGCATAGGGCTCTATCTAGGAACTAAAAACTAGGGACTAGGAACTTTTTCAGCCTAGTCCTTTTTTCACCATTCACTCCATGCCATACTCCGCATCCAAATTACTAACAAGACTGACCCTGTATGACCTATCAATGCCCTCTTTGCCATCACACTCTAAACGCTACTCAGAATGGGTTTACTTGCACTAATAACCATCAGTTTGATCGTGCGAAAGAAGGATACGTTAATCTAATGCCGGTACAGCATAAACGGTCTAAGCAGCCGGGTGATAATGCAGAGATGATGCAAGCCAGACGTCGCTTTTTAGCATCTGAGCAATATCACCCGATGCGTGAAGCGGTAGCGGCATTGTGTCAAAAGCACCTAGTCGGGACTTCTCACCAATTACTCGATATCGGTTGCGGTGAAGGCTATTACACTCACTACATTGCACAACAGCTTAAACAACAACACTCAGCAGCGACTTGCTATGGCTTGGATATTTCTAAAGTTGCCATTCGCTACGCAGCAAAACGCTACAGCAATCAAACGATGCAGTTTTGTGTTGCTTCTAGCCATCGATTACCCTTTACAGATCACTCACTAGATGCCATTTTGCGTATCTATGCGCCATGTGATCATCAAGAGCTGCAACGTACTACCACAGACCATGGGATAGTCATTACCGTTACCCCTGCTGCTCGTCATTTATATCAGTTACGAGAGCTCGTTTATCAAGACGTGAGATTGCATGATGAGTCTCCAGAAAACATTGCAAGTTTTACGCTACTAGAAGAACAAAAGCTGCATTATGAAATGACAATGACAGGTAATGAAGCAGATGATTTACTCCAGATGACGCCGTTTGCTTGGAAGGCTTCGGAAGAAGTGAAAGCACAATTAAAAAATGCCCCACAGTTTGACTGTGAGGCCGATTTTATTTTACGAGTTTACCGTAAACAAGATTAACCTATCGTCAGTAACATCAGGCCTACAAAGCAGCACAACGCTCTTCTAATATAGGGTTACTGTTGTGCTGATAGCTTTTCACTATTTCAGCTTTCTGACATTCAAACGCACTCACCGGATATTGCTTATCCCAAGCGGTAAATAGCTGCTTTTGTTGCTTACTTAAACGAAACTGTGAGTAGGTAGCATCAAAATATAAATAAGTACGAGCGATCAAACCGCGTGCTTGTTGTGGTGGCTGAGCCTTTCTATCTTCAACATGAAAATCGCACGATCCAAAATCACTTTGTGTTCCAGACATCATCTGAAAATTATAATTCGAACGGTATGCGTTAACGCTGCCAATTGCGGCAAATAGGTTATAGCCATCGGCCTGCATTAAGCGATATTCATAATTAGCCTTATTCGCGCATTTACGCCCTTTATAAGCTTTACCCTTACTACTGACACACTGAGCATCCCCTTCTCGCCATTCTTTAAATGCACGGCCAAAGTTTTCAGCCGGTACAATGTGCTCGAATTCGACTCGCTTAGAGCGTGAGGTATACAAGGAGTCATTAAATCCTTGGGGTAGTGTTATTTGCTTTTTTTCATCAAACTTTGCATCACAGTAGACGGTGTTACGCATATCTGTCTTGTTATAAACGTTTTTCATCAGCAAGCGCTTTGCTTTTGAAAACGAATCTATTTGCGTGTTTTGAGTTGCTGAGGCCACATTGGTAAACAACACTGGCGAAAACAACACACACGCCACTAATGGCCATTTTTTCATTTGAGACTTCCTAATTGAAGCCCCTATTTTACGTCTCTTCTAATACTTTTTTCATACTATTTATCATTAAATTGCTCAATAAAAGCGCGGTCGTAGTTACGAATAATTATCATTAATATTGATGATGATTAATTTGTCCGATACTATGCGGAATCAATTGGAGATCATCATGTTACCTAAACGATTAAATACATCCGCATTCAGCTTACTCACTCTGGCACTCATCAGTGGTTGCAGCTCACTCACCTCTTCACAAAATAATTCAACTAGTGTCAGCAGTTTTTACGATTATCAAATCTATACTCCACAGGGTGATAACATTTCGCTGTCACAATGGGCTGAAAATATCCAAACAGCCGATGTGATCTTAATTGGTGAATGGCATACACATGCGGGGATACACAGATTTCAGACCGATACTCTTAAACAGCTCATTCAAAATGAACAAAGTGTCGCACTATCAATGGAGCAATTTAGTCGTGATAACCAACCAGTGGTCAATTCGTACTTAAATGATGAAATAGGCGAACAAACACTGATCAAGCAAGCCAATGCATGGCCAAATTATGAAAGTGACTACCGCCCATTAGTCGAACTGGCGAAAAGTCATCAACTAGATATTATTGCCGCCAATGCACCTAAGCCAATGGTTCATTGCATTAGCAAGCATGGCTTAGGCTACTTAGCGAAACTACCTCAAGATAAGCGAGCCTATGTTGCAAGCAATATCGACTTAGGTGATTCACCCTATAAACAAAAATTTATGGCTTCGATGCATCATGGCGAGCCAAGTCAGCATTTAAATATGTATGCCTCTCAGCTAACGTGGGATGCCACCATGGCTGAAAGCATCGTCAGCTACAAACATGCTAACCCCAAAACAACCGTCGTACATATCGCGGGAAAATTTCATACCGAAGCTGGTCTAGGAACGGCCGCGCAAATAAAGCAACTTGATCCTAGTTTAAATATCGCCATCGTCACTCCGGTAAATACCATCATTAAAGATAGTAACGATTATCAACTTGAAGTCCTTAATCCACCCGTGAGATATATCAAACCTGAAAACCAAAAAGCGGCATTTAGTGAACTATTTAAAAATAGAACCGAACCGGATTGTTCGTAACAACCCAAAAAATACCCCTGCTTTCGGGCAGAGGTATTGGTTTTAATCGTTATCTATTGGGATGATTCAAAATGTGGTCTTCCCAGTCCACCACATCAATTTCATAAACCACTTTATTACGTACACTTTCCCCTGCTGCATGCATGGCCGATTTCGAGCCGGTAATAAGCGGATGCCACTCAGGTAGAGGCTTATTTTCTGCGAGTAAGCGATATGAGCAGGTTTCTGGTAACCAGTTAAACTCATCGATTTTGTCACGAGTCAGCTTTAAGCATTCCTCACCAGACTCAAAACGATTCGGGTAATCTTTACAGCCACATGTTTTACTATTGAGCCAACTGCAAGCAACGTTGGTGTAATAGACTTGATCACTGTCTTCATCCATTAACTTGTGCAGACAACACTTACCACAACCATCACATAATGATTCCCATTCTTGCTCACTCATTTGTTGTAGTGATTTAGTTTTCCAAAATGGAGTTGTCATAATATGCCTACTTGAACTTGTATAGAATCTAGGCTGCGTTTTATACGCTGATTATAGGCAAAATTCAAGTTATGCTATTTTCTGTATGGGTATTTTGCTACTATCTGCGACCAATTTTTGAACTGCTGAGATGTGTTTTATGGAGTGTCGTCTTGGATGTGGTGCTTGCTGCATTGCACCTAGCATATCATCACCGATCCCGGGAATGCCGAAAGGTAAGCCTGCTGGTGTTCGATGTATTCAATTAAATGAAGATAATTTATGCAAGTTGTTTGGTAAGCCTGAAAGACCAAAAGTGTGCCATGCATTTAAAGCTGAAATATCAATTTGCGGCAATGATAATCAAGACGCAATCAATATTATCACCGAGTTAGAAGCGATAACTTAAAACAAAGAAGAAAGAAGAAAGAAGAAAGAAGAAAAGCGCGCCCGAATTGCCACGCTTTCAAAGATTTATAATTTTCAGAGCTTATAGCTTTTGTCGGCCGAGTAGTGAGTGAGATAACGTAGTACCATCTACCAACTCTAGCTCACCGCCCATAGGTACACCATGAGCAATACGACTGGCATTAACCCCATGAGCTTTACATAGCTGAGCAATATAATGCGCGGTAGCTTCGCCTTCTACTGTCGGGTTAGTTGCAAGAATCACCTCTTCAACATCACCATTACTTAAGCGGTAATCTAACAAATCTAAACCAATATCACTTGGCCCGATTCCATCAAGCGGCGATAAGTGCCCCATCAAAACAAAATAGCGACCTGAATATTGCCCGGTTGCTTCAATAGCAGCAATATCGGCAGGCGTTTCTACTACACAAATCTGCCCATTCGCTTGACGCTTAGGGTTAGTACAGACATGACAGGTATCTTGCTCGGTAAAGGTTCGACATTGATCGCAGTGACCGATTTCTGTCATTGCTTGAGATAAGGCTTCCGCTAATTGCAAACCACCCTTTCTATTACGCTGCAATAAATGAAAGGCCATACGCTGAGCCGACTTGGGGCCAACCCCAGGTAAGCAACGTAAGGCCTCCATTAATTGTTCCAGCATACTGCTTGTGCGCATGTATGACTCTCTACTGGTTCAATTAAAACGGCATTTTCATGCCTGGTGGTAATTGCATACCGCCAGTTACTGAAGCCATTTTTTCTTTTTGTGTTTCTTCGACACGACGAGCAGCATCATTAAATGCAGCTGCAATCAAATCTTCTAGCATTTCTTTATCGTCTTCCATCAAGCTTTCATCGATTTCAACACGACGAACGCTGTGGCTACCAGTAATGGTCACTTTTACAAGACCTGCACCAGATTCACCAGTGATTTCCATATTTGCGATTTCTTCTTGAAGCTTTTGCATACGCTCTTGCATTTGCTGGGCTTGCTTCATCATGTTGCCCATTCCGCCTTTACCAAACATGCTTATTCTCGCTTGTTATCTAAATAGAATGATTGTGGTTATTATTAGGTTATTGGGTCGAGTCAACTAAAAATCAACTCGCTCTTGTGCCTAATAATGTGTTTTGTTAATTAATTGCACACGGTTTAACCGTTAATTAAATCGGCCTTACGCTGTCTTTATCTATTTCTGCAGCGAAACGCTTTTGCAAAAATTGGATATTAGGATCGGCATCTAGGCTTTCAAATGCTTGCTTGAGCTTCTCTTGATACAGTTTTTCTCTTAGTTCGAGTGGCGTAATACCATCAGCACTGTTTTGGATCACCAACTCACAACTTTGCTGAAAATGTTGCGATAACACTTCCGTCAATTCTTCTTGCGCTTTTGGAGTATTCAAATGCGCTTGTTCTGCACGTAAGCCTAAGGTAATGACATGATCTGTTTTACTATAGGTCGAATTTAATGCGAGTTGCTGCACGAGTTTTGCGGTATTAAGTTGATCGATGATCGCCGCCCACTCACTTTGCTCAATACTTTCACGCAGTAGTTTTTCTGCCATCTCTGGCGTTTTGATATGCTCTAAAGCTTTCTTAATTTGCGTCGGCGTTAGCTCTTGGCTTTCTTGTTGCTGTGATTCAGGCTGAGTTGGCTTCCATTGATACGGTTCATTTGCATCTTCTGGTTTTGCGGCTCCAGAGATTGGCGTACCATTTGGTGATATTGGCGACCCCTGCACAGCTTCAACCGCGGCGGCCGTATGCTTACTTGCAATACGATCAAGTACCGATGTTTTAACTGGTTTAGCAGACGTCGCTTCAGTCTTTTTTGTTGGATCATTCCCAGTAGCAGGTGCCGTGCGTAAGTTTTCACGTTTACTACGAAGCTGATGTCTCAATCCGGTTAACGGTGAAGCGGGTGCCGTAGGCTGTTGCTGCTGAGTCTGAGGCGCTTGCTGTGGTGCCTCAGTATTGGTAGCCCCTAGTTGTGGGTGTCTTCCTTGTGGGTGCCTTGGCGATTCATATCCAGACTGTTCAACTGCTGGTTGACTAGCAGCGCTGTGATCACTACTGCCCATCTGATTTGCCACAGGAACACTTGGTGCCGCGGTTGGTGAATTCGTTGGCTGATTTCGCGTAAGCTGAGGCGCGACCGGTTGAGGCATCGATTGTTGTGCTCTGCCCCCACTTCTAGGTGCAGATTCAACTACTGGAATACTTTTCGTTTGCACCGCTGGAGCGATAATCGTATTGCCAGATACCGCTTGCGCCGGTCTAAAAGCTAGCATTCTCAACACTAGCATTTCTGCTGCCATTTTTTCACTTGGAGATAACGGCAAATCTTGACGACCTTTCAAAGTCATCTGATAGTAAAGTTGTACATCTTGAGGCGTTAGAGATTGGCTTAAAAGCTCAATTCTTTCCGCATCCGGTTGCTCTTTATTTAAACTTGCTGGCAGTGCTTGATACATAGCAATACGGTGTAGCTGGCTGCTTAGCTCTTTGAACAAACCATCCCAATCAATACCATTTTCTGCTAGTTGCTCAAGGCAATTCATCGCGATTTGCGGTTGTTTACTGCTGATCGCTTCGAGTAAATAGATTGCTTGGTCGGTATCCAGCGTACCTAGCATGTTCGAGACGGTCGCACTATCAATATGACCATTTCCCAAGGCAATTGCTTGATCAGATAAACTTAACGCATCACGCATACTTCCATCTGCTGCATGAGCAATCAAGCTTAATGCTCTAGGCTCTGAGGTAATGTTTTCTTCACCGAGCACAAAATCTAATTGCTCATGAATTTGATCAGAGCTAATCGGTTTTAGATGGAATTGCAAACAACGAGAAAGAATCGTCACTGGCAGCTTTTGAGGATCAGTCGTCGCTAGTAAGAACTTAACGTATTCTGGTGGCTCTTCCAGCGTTTTTAATAATGCATTGAAACTGTGACGAGATAACATGTGTACCTCATCTATCAGGTACACTTTGAAGCGCCCACGTGCTGGCTTGTATTGAACGTTATCTAGCAGCTCACGAGTATCTTCTACCTTAGTACGAGATGCCGCATCAATTTCCAATAGATCAACATAGCGACCTTGATCGATTTCAATACAGCTATCACACACACCACACGGGTTGTCGGTAATACCGGTTTCACAATTCAGCCCTTTGGCAAACAGTCGGCCGATCGATGTTTTACCGACACCACGAGTTCCGCTGAATAAATAGGCGTGATGCAATCGGTTCTGCTTTAAAGCATTCTCTAAAGCGGTAATTACATGACCTTGGCCAACCACATTTTCAAACTTAGTTGGTCGCCATTTTCTTGCTAACGCTAAATAACTCATCAAATCTTCCGGTTCAATCATTCCGACTGTTGAATAATGGGGCTCTATTAATTATAGAGATACTACCCACGCAGATTTTAGTGGCCTGCAAACTCACAAATGCTATACACATTTAAGCCTAGTGCTTTCAGCTTTTCTTCACCGCCGATTTCAGGCAAATTAATCACAAAAGCCGCATCGGTCACTTCACCACCTAATTGACGGATCAGTTTAACGGTCGCCTCGATAGTGCCACCGGTTGCAAGCAAATCATCAACGACTAATACTTTATCGCCGGCGTTGATCGCATCGGTATGAATTTCAAGAACATCCGTTCCATACTCTAATTCATAAGATTGAGAAACAGTTTCACGAGGCAATTTACCTGGCTTGCGAACCGGTACAAAACCAAGGCCTAACTCCAACGCTAGCGGTGCACCAAATAAAAACCCACGAGCTTCCGTCCCCACTACTTTGGTGAAGCCCATCGATTGATATTTTTCAACTAGTAGTTGGATGGTTGCTTGATAAGCTTGTGGATCTTCCATCAAACTTGTCACGTCACGAAACAAAACCCCTTTTTTAGGGTAGTCAGGAATGGTTTTAATGCTCGCTTGAATAAGCGCTTGAGTATCAGTAGTCATTATAGAATTCTTATCTTAGGTAAACTTTAGCTTGATAATAACATCACTAAAGCTTGGGGTAATTATTAATATAACTTCAGCGAAAAAAGTCGTTACTGAATATGGCAGGTATGTTAGTGATTTTCACTAGAATCGGCAACATTTGAAGTAGGCTCATGAACCGGTAAACGGTGGAAGCAAAAAAACAATATCGCAAAACCAAACACCAACCCTAGCTTGAGCCACCACTGAGGCAGCATCACAAAAGAGAAAGTAAAGCTCATTGCCAGTAACACATAGCCTCTTTTTTTCATGGCAGCACTCACTGCTCGATGCTGATTCCAGTTATCAATGATCGGGCCTAAATGCGGATGGTGGTGGATCCAGTGATGAAATTTCTCATTACTACGCATAAAACATGCGCTCGCCAGTAAAAGAAATGGAGTGGTTGGAAGTAAAGGGAGAAAGATCCCAAGCACACCGAGTACCAGAGATAAACCACCAACGGCATTGAGTAACATTTTACGGATGATGGTTTGAATTCCTTACAACAGACGGCTAAGCGCTAATTTTGGCTTAAAAGATTAATCCATGTAAGTGTTGCAGGAAGAGTAGGTAAAAGTAAAGCGACAATCACGCCTAAAAAGTAAAATAGATTGAATGGTTCGTTAAAGTTTTCATCTGCCATTTTCGGTCCCTCGTGTAAAATTGAGGGCAAAATATAGGAGAAAATCGAACAAACAAAAACCGACAAAATTCAAGGTTATTACAAGGCTGTCAGATAGCTCACAGAATTCTGAACGCCCTCTTATCTCCAACCAATACTAATTTTTTAGTAAGTTACATTTTTGATGGTTAATTTAAAGCTACGCACCCCGAGTTCACTCAATACAAGCTCACCACCTTTCTTCATCGGCAGATGGCTTGTTACAAAGTTTTTAGTACAGCCTTCACCCAACTTAATGCCTTTTTCAATGGCCTGAGTCGAGCCGTCAAACAACCAATTACTTTTCATTCCTGCCGGCAGAATAGAGATCGTGCCTTCTACCATATCGGCAATACCAAATAATGCATTAATAGGGTTTGAACATTTGGTGCAGCTAATGCCTTTTTCTACCGCATCGGCTAAATCTTTCAAATCAGAATGGCAACGCTTTCGTGTTCTCAAAAAGTCGTTAAATAGCGCTCGGATCAACAAGGCGGTCCCGACACCGTTCTCGCCTCCATCCGATGAATCCACAAGATAAAAAGCAAAGCGACCATCCATTAGCCAAGCATAATCAAATACCAGTGGCATCATTTCAGATGGTTGTAAAACATGGTAACTACATTTCCACCCCCCTTGCTGAGTATCTCGCTCAGGCTGAAGGGCGTGTAGTAAATCTCGTGAGGTAACGACGTTATCTTTAAGATGGTTTAAGTGCCAGTATAATTCCTTCTCTTCATCAACTTGCCCAGAGTGATCAAGCTGAAACCATTGACTTGAAAAATCACGCACGACACTAGGGTTCGCCTGCGACTCTTCCAAGGTACTTTTGATAGCGGAAGTAAAATGATCTAAGTGGGTAATCGGTTTTGTGAGAAAGTCTTTAATACCAAAGCGTAATACGCGCGCGACATCTCCCATATCTTCTGTCGCTGACACCACAATCATTGGCAGCATAGGGAACTGCCAGCTGACTTCTTCAACCAGCTCAATACCGCTCATGATCGGCATATTTAAGTCACAAATCATCAAGTCTGGCACTTGATGTCGTAATAGTTTTAACGCATCCAGCCCATCTTCGGCTTCGGTGACTTCAAAGTTGAGTTTTTTTAAATACGAAGCAATCATACTGCGAAAAATAGGATCATCATCCACTAGCATGATTGTTTGTCTTGCGCTATCTAGCGCCATTTTTACGTTCTGCACTTGAGAAACAGATTTATGCATATTGGGGTAACCTCTTAATACGACTCAGTGCAATAATTCAACGTGACTTATACCCAAGTCACTTCAAAGTGCAAATAACTTGGACATATCATAAAACCATTTAAAAGGTAGTTATTAAAAGTTTTAAATTCAAATTACTGTGATGAATATTGTGCCTTGCTCCCAAAAAGCTAAGCTCGAGTGAACTTTCATAAGGTTGCGATGACTCGGCTATATTCTTTGTTAAAAACAATTACAAATCATCAATATGGATAGCACTAATCCTCAAGAAAGAAGACAAATTTACTGAAATTGACATGAATACAAGTTATGGTGATATCAAATAACAATAATGTTTGATGTTAAACAACCATCTTGCTTAATGTTCCGCTAC
Source organism: Vibrio litoralis DSM 17657 (assembly GCF_000426765.1). Classification (GTDB taxonomy): domain Bacteria; phylum Pseudomonadota; class Gammaproteobacteria; order Enterobacterales; family Vibrionaceae; genus Vibrio; species Vibrio litoralis. Next base: position 73,762 of record NZ_KE384567.1, read on the forward strand.
ACTACCCTCTACTCGTAGTATAAATAAGTGCTCATATAATGAAACTTGATGATTTGAATTTATTCCGATTGGTTGTGGATAATGGTAGCTATACTGCTACTTCCCGTAAAACTGCTATCCCTGTGGCAACCATTACTCGTCGTATCCAAGCGTTGGAAGAAGGATTAAATCTACGCCTACTTAACCGTAATGCTCGTAAACTCTCTTTAACCGAAGCTGGACAACGATTTTACGATGAATGCTCTCCTCTGTTAAAACACTTAACAGAAACCACAGAGACCATTTCTGATGAATGCCGAGGCGCATCAGGTAAGCTACGTATTTCAGCGCCAGCCAATACCGCCAAGCGTATTATCATGCCAATGCTTAATGAGTTTATGGCAAAGTATCCTGATATTCGTATTGAATTGTTAATGACCAACTACGCCGATCGACTTGACCCAACTGAATGGGATGTCATTTTCCGTGTTGGCCCTCAACGTGACTCCACCTTAATTGCGCGTAAAATCAATGAAGTTAAAGATGTGCTCGTCGCTAGCCCTAAATACTTGGCAGACTGTGGCGATCTACATCATGCAGATGATTTACGCCACCATGCTTTGTTGAAAGGCCTACCACTGGTGAAGTGGCAATTGACCAACTCACAAGGTGAAACGGTCACTATCAATGAAAAAGGCCGCTTAGAAGCGAGTGAATTAAATGTGGTACGTAAGTCTTGTACCCATGGTTTAGGCATCAGTTTGATGCCTGATGTAATGATTGAGGCCTATTTGCGTGAGGGTCGTTTAGTGCGTGTACTCGACGATTGGAGTGCCAATTCTCGCGATATCTACATGCTTTATAATCACAAGAATCATCAGCCCGAAAAAGTCCGTTTATTAATCGACTTTATCGCGCAGCATGAAGTGCTTTAACTCAACCCTATCAGTCACTCAATTATAGTAATCTTAAAAAGCCAGAGTTCATTCAAACTCTGGCTTTTCAATTTCAGCAATGAATATAAAGATTACGCGCCTTCGTTATGCATTTCTAAGTTCGCTAAATCAACCTGCATATCACGATCTAATTTGGCATCATCATTACGTAATGAATCAATATGATCTAAGTATGCTTGGTCAATATCACCGGTAACATACTGACCACTAAACACAGAAGACTCAAATTGAGTGATGCTTGGGTTACCTAAACCAACCGCTGCCACTAAATCGTTAAGGTCTTGGAACATCAAAGCATCAGCGCCAATCATCTTACAAATTTCATCGGTTTCGCGACCATGTGCAATCAACTCATTGGCACTTGGCATGTCGATACCATAAACATTCGGGAATCGAACTTCAGGCGCAGCAGATACCATGTAAACATTTTCGGCCCCAGCGTCACGGGCCATTTCAATGATTTGTTCAGACGTAGTACCACGAACGATAGAGTCATCAACAAGCAATACGTTCTTACCTTTAAATTCAGAACGAATCGCATTCAGTTTGCGACGCACCGATTTCTTACGCTGTTGCTGACCTGGCATGATAAAGGTACGACCAACGTAGCGGTTTTTCACAAACCCTTGTCGATATGGCTTATCAATCAACTGAGCGATTTTTAAGGCTATATCACATGACGTTTCCGGAATTGGGATCACGACATCGATATCAAGATTATCCCATTCACGTTTAATCTTTTCACCTAGTTTTTTACCCATTTCAACGCGTGCACTGTAAACCGAAATTTTATCGATAAATGAGTCTGGGCGAGCAAAATAAACAAATTCAAAAATACATGGATTCAGAGTTGGCTGCTCCGCACATTGCTCACTAAAGAATTGTCCATCGAAGGTGGCATAAATCGCTTCACCTGGTGCAACATCACGTACAAAATCAAAACCAACCGCATCCAAAGCGACTGATTCCGATGCCACCATATACTCGGTACGACCTTCGACTTCACGCTTACCTAAACATAAAGGACGGATACCATTCGGGTCTCGGAATGCCACCATGCCATGACCAATAATCATTGCAGCAACCGCATAGGCACCTTTAACGATCTTGTGTACTTTTTTAATCGCACCAAACACATCAGCTTGAGTTAGTGGGTAGTTTTCAGAAAGGTCAATTTCTTGAGCCAGAATGTTAAGTAATACTTCAGAATCAGAGGTAGTGTTAATGTGACGACGACCTTGCTCAAACAACCATTGGCGAAGGTCATGAGCATTGGTCAAGTTACCATTGTGAGCTAATGTAATCCCATAAGGTGAGTTTACATAAAATGGCTGAGCCTCAGAAGCACTAGAGCTGCCTGCTGTTGGATAACGAACATGGCCGATACCAACGTTACCTTGTAGTCGTTTCATGTGTTTAATTTCGAACACATCCTTCACTAAACCATTGGCTTTACGCAGACGAAAACGATTGCTATCTATGGTAATAATACCTGCGGCATCTTGGCCACGATGCTGCAATACCGTTAAAGCATCATAAATCGATTGATTGACAGGCGTTACACCTACGATTCCAACAATACCACACATGTCTTAACCCTCGGTTGGTGGAGAACTGGCGCCTCCAGTTCAATTACAAAGGCGCGCCAGATAAAAAGCTTGAAGTCTGTTTTAAGTGATCAAAAAACGGAGCAATGATTTGGCTAAATTGCGGGATCAACTGCGACGATTTCCACCACTCTGAATTTGGGAACGCGGTAAACGCATCCATAAAAAATAACACGACTGCAATGATCAACACACCACGCAATGCTCCAAAAACCACACCTAATACCCTATCGGTACCCGATAAACCGGTTTTCACCACAAGCTGGCTAATGACATAATTCACTAACGCTCCGACAACCAGTGTCGCAATAAACAAAGCCCCTAATGCGGCTCCATTTCGAACCATGTCATTTTCAATATTGGTAAAGTACGCTGCAAGCTTTAGGTAATAATGCGTGGAGATATAAAATGCACCACACCAAATCACTAAAGACAGAGCTTCTTTAACGAAACCACGAACTAAGCTGATCAAAGCGGAAAAGCCGATCACCCCTAAAATGACAAAATCTATCCAAATCATAAAATTTACATCTTAAGTTGGCGCGCATTTTACCAGAAAAATACGCGACGCAAACGTTTTCTTATTAATTAAGTGGCTTAAAAGTCTGCAATTGACCTTTTAAGCCTGTAATTTCTTGCAGCTTATCAATTTGTTGTTCCATCTTTTCTTTAGAAACATCAGGGCCAACAATGACTCGAGATAGCTTACCATCTTGCTTTAGATGTGCTTGAAATCCACGTTTTTGCAAATCAGCCACCAACTTTTGGGCATTATCTTTATTGCTAAGAGCCACCAATTGAATGATCCATGCGCTATCACTATATTGGTTTTTCTCGCGAACTGACGCAGGTTTATTGACTACCGGCTTAGGTTGAGGTTTTACTTCAGGCTGAGGTTTGGCTTTAGACTCAGCTTGCACGGTTACTGATTTGACTGGCTCTGATTTGGGCGCCTCATCAACGGTGACCGTCACTGGCTCTTCCGGTAATGCAACATCAAGTTCAACCGGCTTTTTCACATCTTGCGAAGTTGAAGCCTGACTTGCATCATCAGTAGGTTTAATCGGAATTGCCGCAAATTCTTCTTTATAATGCTCTTTCTGCCCATCAAAAACATCAGGCAAAACAATCACACCAATCGCGACAAGAATCACGGTACCAATCAAACGGCTTTGAAATTTACTCGCCATTTTGATTTCCTCTTATTTGTTTACTTAATATTTTTTTGTTGCCAGTAATTAAGCACTTCCCCTACCGTATGGAAAGAGCCGACTACAAGCAATACTTCATCTTCTTTAACGTGTTCATACGCTTGAATAAAAGCATCTACAGGCGTTGTATAGCGGCCTTCATAGCAAGCTAAATGCTCAATGAGTTCATCTACGCTTGCGGCTCGAGGCCCTTGCAATGAAGCTGGGTACCAATGTTTTACCACAGGCGCCAGCGTCTGCAATGTACTAGTAATATCTTTATCGTGTAGCATAGCAACAACGGCTCTTACTACCTTACCCGGATGCTGTTTTTCGAGTTGTTCAACTAAATACTGTGCAGAGTGAGGATTATGAGCAACGTCTAATAAAACCGTAGGCTGTGAAGACAACAACTGCATTCGACCAGATAGACGAGCTGAATTTAATCCGTTAACGACATTCACATCTGTCAATTCTAGCCCCGATGTACTCAGTGCCATTAACGCGGTCGCCGCATTGGCTAATGGTAAAGATGGTATCGGCAATTCATCTAAATCAAAGCCACCTGATTGCCAGCGCCATAATTGACGAGTTTCATCGGTAACTTGATAGTTAAACTGTAATCCAACCTGATAAAGCTCTGCACCAATATCATCAGCATGCGCGGCAACAGTAGGTGGTGACTTTGATTGACCACAAATCGCCGGTTTACCTGAACGAAAGATACCCGCTTTCTCAAAACCGATAACGTTAATATCACTGCCTAACCAGTCCACATGATCGATGGCTAAGCTGGTGATCACCGATACATCATGATCCACCACATTGGTGGCATCTAATCGTCCACCTAACCCTACCTCAAGCAAGACAACGTCGACCTGTTCAGTTTGGAAGACTCGCAAAGCGGCAAGTGTGCCAAACTCAAAAAAGCTCAAGCTGGTATCTTTGCGGCTGCACTCAATAAAATCAAAGGATTGAGTTAAGAGATCATCACTTACATCATGGCCATTAATTCGTATACGTTCATTATAATTGATAAGATGAGGAGAACTGTAGACGCCAATACGATAACCTGCATCAAGTAAGATCGCTTCCATCAATGCACAAGTCGATCCTTTGCCATTGGTTCCAGCAACAGTGATAACTTTAGGAGCAGGTTTGGTTAAATTTGCAGATTGAGCGACTTTACTTACTCGATCTAGGCCAAGATCGATAGCACTGGTATGGATATTTTCTAAATAATGAAGCCACATCGACAAAGGTGATGTGGCTTCTGGAGAATTATGTTTACTCATTAAACGCATGACTCATTACATCTTCACTTAAGTAAAGATAAGATATCATTTATTTGCTGCCTTGGCACTAAACCTATAGGCAGCAATCCATTTAATTGCACTGGGTATAGACCAGAGACGTTAATGAGGATTATTTCTTATCGGCAACGGGTACTTCGTAAGATGGTTCATCATCAATCGAAACCACTAATGGCGATTGGTAGTTTGTCATCTTAGCAACAAGGCCAGCGATGCGCTGACGCATTTCACGACGATCAACAATCATATCAATTGCGCCATGCTCGAGTAAGAACTCGCTGGTTTGGAAGTCTTGAGGTAAGTTTTCACGAACGGTTTGTTCGATAACACGACGTCCAGCAAAACCAATAATGGCTTTTGGTTCACCAATATTAATATCACCTAGCATGGCTAAGCTTGCCGATACACCACCATAAGTAGGGTCTGTCATTACCGAAATAAACGGTAAGCCTTTTTGCGATAAACGCTCAAGTGCTGCGCTGGTTTTTGCCATTTGCATTAAAGACATTAATGCCTCTTGCATACGGGCACCACCACTGGCAGAAAAACACACTAAGCCACAGTTATTGGCAATCGCTTCATCAACCGCACGAACAAAACGTGCACCGACAACCGAGCCCATTGAGCCGCCCATAAACGAGAACTCAAACGCACAAGCCACCAAAGGCATACCTAAAAGCTCACCTTTCATGGCAATTAACGCTTCAGTTTCACCACTTGATTTTTGAGCTGCTGTGATACGGTCTTTATAACGCTTAGAGTCTTTAAACTTCAGTTTATCTTTCGGCTCAAATTCCTGACCGATTTCAACGGTGGTACCTTGATCTAAAAATGTCTCTAAACGACGGCGACCTTTCATACGCATATGATGGTCACACTTCGGGCAAACTTCTAAATTACGTTCTACTTCCGCTTGATATAAGACTTGCTCACAAGAAGTACATTTGGTCCAGATCCCTTCAGGGATAGACGCTTTACGTGTATTAACAATATTTGTAGTTGTAAAAATTTTTTCAAGCCAACTCATGGGAAGACCTTTTAGCTAGATCCCTCGCTGTATGCAAAGGATGAGAATTTGAGAAATAAATGCGGAGGAGATTAAAACACATAATACCCGCACTGTAGATAAAAAACTGGTTGTACCTATATTTAGACGCTGAAATAAACATCAAAGTTTGATGAAAATTAAAGCGCTCAAGCTTTTATGCACTAAAGATATCAATATATAAGTACTGATTAATGTTAGTGTAATAATAATGTGAAAAAAATCCACCCTAATCTATATGAGGTTACTTGGTCTATGTCCAAGTATAATTAGTCAGCAGGTAAAAATAGCGGACCAATGGCGACATTAGGTAAGTTAAAGCTCTCAGGGTAGTCGACATCAACTAGATACAAACCTTCTGCTTTAGCGGTTGCCCCTGCTAAGCTGCGATCTTTTTGTTCAAGTAGCCAAGCGATCCATTCAGGATTCTCATCACCGGTTCCCACTTTTATTAAGCTACCCACAATATTACGCACCATGTGGTGAACGAAAGCATTGGCTTTAATATCGACTATCACATATTGGCCCATTCTAGACACATTCAAATGCATCACATTTCGCCAAGGGCTTAGTGATTGACAATGTACCGCTCTAAAGGACGTAAAGTCATTTTCACCCAATAGAAACTGACCAGCTTGATGCATTTTCCCTGCATCTAGAGGATTGTGATAATGGCTTACTCCAGAATGTAAGATTCCAGGTCGAAAGGCGTTATTAAAGATAATGTAGCGGTAACGACGCGCCGTAGCACTAAAACGCGCATGGAAGTCATCAGACACTTCATGAGCCCATCTCACCGCAATATTACTAGGTAGATTGGCATTAACACCCATAGTCCAAGCAACTAGCTTTCTTGACGCCGTAGTATCAAAGTGGACAACTTGTCCTGTGCCATGAACGCCAGCATCGGTACGGCCAGCACATTGGACTTCTACAGGATGATTCGCGACAACCGACAGCGCTTTTTCTAAATGCTCTTGCACACTAGGCACATCTTTTTGTCTTTGCCAGCCGAATAACTTGCTGCCATCGTATTCAACACCTAACGCAATACGCATTTAAAACCACTCTTTGTCACATCATTAAAAAACGGTCGCAAAGTATATACCCAAATAACCTCAACATGCGAGTTTCAGCAAGTAAAAAGCCTATTCCTGATGCAATTTATCACTTTACTTAAATTGAAGATAACAGCTTATTTGCCTCGGTTTTCAATACTTCATCACCTTTTGAGATCACCGTTTTTAATAACTTAATCGCGGTACGCTCATCACCCATTTCAAGGAAAACCTTAGCTAGATCAAGATTACTATTCATTTCGGCATTGATATCAACGTCAAAGTCATTCACATCACCGAGTACATCAGGGAATTCGTCTAGTCCAACATCAAGATCGGGCTCTTCTTGCTCATTAATATTTTCAGAATCAATCTGATCGGCATTACCTAATTCAGCCTTTGGTTGCGGTTGAGTTTCTATATAAGAAGAGTCTACCGCTTCAGCAGGGTTATCTTCAGTTAATACAATGCTATCGTCACTGATTATCGAATCGCTATTAAGGTCAGACACCAGTGCATCGTCCAACTTATGGTTAGCAATATCATCTTCAATGTCTTCTACCGTCGGAATATCAGCTTCAAAAGCCTGAGGTTCTGTATCGGCATCGTGACGCGCTTCATCTTCACCATATTCAGGTAACTCATCGTCAGAAAATTCAAACGTTTCTGTTTCTGAAGAAGCTTGTGGCTGTGTCGATGCTGTGTCAACCACTAGCCTTGCTGGTTCGATTGTTTCTTGAGGCGCGACTAGACGCTCTAATTCCTCACTACGCTTAGGCCGGTGAGAGAACAATAGACGAATAATAAATAAGATTAATATTAGTGGTAATAAAATAATAAACCACAGCCACGGATGCTGATTGGCTATACGAACAAAAGCTTGAGGAGTATCAATTGACGTAGATTGAGCTTCTGCTTCATTAATTTGCAGGCGATTTTGCTCATCCGCTTTCAACGAGGTTTTCAGTTCATTGAGCTGTTGCTGTATTTTATCTAACTCTGAAGTAAGGCGATCATTCATCGCTTCAACTTGAGTCAGTTCAACCTGCTCCTCATCCGTTTGAATATCTAATGTCTGTTGTGAGTTAGTGATCGATTGTGATTCAGTGCCCTGCTGAGATTCAGTGGTCGCTTGAGCATCAACCGGAGCAACCGATTCTGATTGTTCATCAGAGATTACTTGCTGTTTCCCATTCAAATGCTCATTCAACGTTTTCGCATTATCGCTATTAGATAAATCTGGAGAAGGTTGTGTTGATGGGTAGTCAGCTAATGTTGCCGGTTTAGGTGGCTGGATCGATTCATCGACTTGTGATGGAACTGGTCGCAATTTATCACGCTGAATAATCTCGACAGCGTCTTGAGTTGACTCTTTTTCTATCAGCTCAAGTGTCGGTAAACGCAATACACTGCCAGGGATTAAGCCATGGATATTATGGTCTTCAAACGCTTTCTGGTTCAGCTTATAAGTCGCTAATACAGTTTGGGCGACCGAAACAGTTTTACTAGGACGATAAGCCTTGGCAATTGACCATAAGGTTTCATCTTCGCCAGTCGGACCATAGATTGATGCGATATCTTCCGTAGGTTCAAATGCCGCAACATCCGAACTGGATTGCGCAGGTACATGATTTGATGGCTCCACTGTAACTCTGCTGTCATCAGCACAAGCAACCGAAATTTGGGTTACAAAAAGTAGCGTGACGGGAGCGATGAAATGTTTGAATGTACGGCGCATAAAAATTCGGCTAATCCAAAGGTTTAATCAATAAATTTAAATATATAGGATAATAACCCCATTCGGGTAGTGTTGCTGATAAAAATCCTTCATTTCTTACTGTTTTTTATCGAATAAAATGATCTCACGGTCAAATTCAAGCATTAAGGGAACATTACTGATAGCGAGATCAAAAAAAGCCCTACACTTCTCAGCATAGGGCTCAATTCAATGTCGTGCCTTGATATTACTTGAGTATCACTCTTAGAAGTAATCTCGAATCAGCACTTCAGCAATTTGTACTGCATTGGTTGCCGCACCTTTACGTACGTTATCGGCAACGACCCACATATTAATACCACTGTGGTGACTGATATCATTACGCACACGTCCAATCATTACCGTGTCTTTACCACCAGCATCACGAACTTGAGTTGGGTAATCGATGCCGCGGAATACTTCTACGCCTTCCATTTGCTCTAGCATATCCATCACTTGCTCAGCATCAATGGGTGCTTGAGTTTCAATATGTAGAGATTCAGCATGACCATAAAATACAGGTACACGAACACACGTTGGGTTCACTTGGATAGATGGATCATTAAATATTTTTTGCGTTTCCCACACCATTTTCATTTCTTCTTTGGTGTAGCCATTTTCCATCATCACATCAATTTGCGGGATACAGTTAAACGCAATTTGTTGAGTAAAGGCATCTTTCTCAGCGGGTAAACCATTCAATAATTTAGCGGTTTGGCCTGCCAATTCATCGATACCTTTTTTACCTGCACCAGAAACTGATTGATAGGTTGCAACGTTAATACGCTCAATGCCAACTGCATCATGTATTGGCTTTAACGCCACTAACATTTGGATAGTAGAGCAGTTCGGGTTGGCAATAATATTGCGGTTTCTAAATTCAGCAATCGCTTCAGGGTTCACTTCCGGCACCACAAGTGGCACATCAAATTCATAGCGGAACTCAGAAGTGTTATCAATCACGACAACGCCTTCATCAGCGGCGATAGGTGCCCATTTTGCTGATAATTCACCACCTGCTGAAAATAAAGCGATATGCACTTGTGACCAATCAAAGTCTTCGACATTTTGAACGCGAATCGTTTTACCATTGAAGCGATAAGTTTTCCCTTCACTACGCTCACTGGCGAGTAAATAAAGATCACCTACAGGAAACTTACGCTCTTCTAATACTTCAAGCATAGCTTCGCCAACGGCACCAGTTGCACCAAAGATAGCAACGTTAAATTCTTGACTCATGAAAACCTCAATTTAAATATGGAGCATATTGAAGGCTTAATACGCTCAATTAAGCGCGTTTAAACCCTAAATGATAAAAAGGCGTCAGTTCGACGTTCGATTCTTGATGCATGGCTAACGTTATCGCGCTGTATTCACGGCGATCCCAGTAGTCTTTTCTCATTGCATCAAAGGCTTGAGCCTGTATTGCTGGATCGGCTTGAGTTATCTCTCGACGAAAAACCGCATCATCATGGCGAACATCATAAATCAACTGAGTTAAATTGTGCAGTAATGCTTGGTTTTTCTTACCCTCTTCTGTCCAGCCCGCTGATAACTTCACCATAGGTACTGGAGCAGTTGGTAATAACTCATCTGGATTGGCTCGGTTATTTAGCCCAAGAAACTCGCAAAAACGATTAAAGATCATCGTAGTGCCACGCGCTTTCCCTTCCAGTCCGTAGCCTGCAATGTGCGGGGTCGCAAAAGTCAGCAGAGGCAACAGCTCTAGATCTACATTTGGCTCAGGTTCGAATACATCCAAAACCGCGGTAAAACCATCGGCTTGTTGCAACCGTACTTTTAAAGCTTGGTTATCCACCACAGGGCCACGAGCAGCATTAATTAAAATTTGATCGCCACGTAATTGGTTTAATTCTAGCTCACCAAGAAGATGATGTGTTGGCCATTGCCCCGCTTTAGTGATCGGGGTATGAAGTGAAATAACATCGGATTGTTCGAGTAAAGTCTCTAAATCAACAAACTCTCGCCCATCACCTTGGGCTTGCTTTGGTGGATCGTTAAGTAGCACTTTAATACCAATAGCCTGCAGACATTGCGCCAGATAACTGCCCACTTGACCTGCACCGATGATTCCCACCGTTTTATCGAATACAGAGAAACCTTGTTGCTGAGCAATGACCAGTAAAGAGCTAATAACATATTCCGCCACCCCGACTTTATTACAACCGGGTGCCGCGCTAAACGTAATGCCTTTGTCTGCTAACAATTCTTGGTCTACATGATCCATACCGGCGGTCGCGGTACCGACAAACTTCAAGCGATCCGCTTTGGCTAATAATGCAGCATCCACTTTGGTCACAGAGCGAATCATTAATGCATCTACCCCAATTAAATCATCAGCGCTTATATTGCGCCCAGATTTCATCTCAACCTCCCCTAGTTGGCTAAACAAGGCTTCGGCATACGGCATATTCTCATCAATGACTATTTTCATTTTACACTCATGAACAATTAATTTCCTTAATGATAAAAAAATCCCCGACCTAAGCCGAGGATTATTTACTCTAAATATCGCGATAATTCTCAAAGTAATTGGAATTGCAGTGAGAAGACAAGTGAATGAGTCCCCATGAGCTTAGCTCTAGTCTAAGTAATTGGGGCGAATGAACGCCGTCGACAAAGCTGCAGCTTCAATTACGAAGAGAATTAAGCTTCGTATTTCTTAATCACTAATGTTGCGTTAGTACCACCGAAACCAAAGCTGTTTGACATGACAGTCTTCAACTCTTGATCACGTGGTGCTGTTACGATATCTAGGCCTTCCGCAGCAGGATCTAACGTTTCTACGTTAATGCTTGGTGCAATGAAGTTATTTTCCAGCATTAGCGTTGAGTAAATCGCTTCATGAACGCCAGCCGCACCTAGTGCGTGACCCGTCATTGCTTTGGTTGCAGAAATCGCAGGGCACTTACCACCGCTGTCTTTACCAAATACTTCTTGGATTGCGCCAAGTTCTTTCACATCACCAACTGGCGTTGAAGTGCCATGTGTATTTACGTAGTCGATAGTATCTACATTTTGCATTGCCATCTTCATACAACGTACTGCGCCTTCACCTGATGGTGCTACCATATCGTAGCCATCAGAAGTCGCACCGTAACCGACGATTTCGCCGTAGATTTTTGCGCCACGAGCAAGTGCATGCTCTAATTCTTCGATAACGACCATGCCGCCGCCACCAGAGATAACGAAACCATCGCGGTCTGCATCGTAAGTACGAGAAGCACGATCTGGTGTTTCGTTATACTTAGTAGAAAGTGCGCCCATCGCATCAAACATCATTGCAGATGACCAGTGTAGCTCTTCACCGCCACCAGCAAACACAACATCTTGTTTGCCTAATTGAATAAGCTCCATTGCGTGACCGATACAGTGTGCTGATGTCGCACAAGCAGAACTGATGCTGTAGTTAACACCGCGAATTTTAAATGGCGTAGCAAGACATGCAGAAACTGATGATGCCATGGTACGTGGAACCATGTATGGACCAATACGCTTAACGCCTTTTTCACGCAAAGTATCTACAGAGATCACTTGGTTTTGAGAAGAAATACCACCAGAACCCGCCACTAAACCTGTACGGTCATTTGAGACTTGCTCTTCCGTTAGCTTAGAATCTTCAATCGCTTGTTGCATTGCAAGGTAGGCAAAAGAGGCAGTATCACCCATAAAGCGCATTTGTTTACGATCGATATGCTCACTTGGGTTGATCTTCAAATCACCCCAAACTTGAGAGCGTAGTCCAGCTTCTTTAAATTGTTCAGAACCTGTAATACCAGATTTACCTATTTTTAAAGAGGCCAATACTTCTTCTACGTTATTACCAATACTAGATACAATACCTAGACCAGTGATGACGGCTCGTTTCATGTGACGTTCCTATAATTCAAAAATCGCTTAATGATAACTGACTTAACAATCGAAGTGGTCAGCTTTCCTTTATATTTTAACTCTTATGAGTAAATTTCAATCACTATCGGTTAAATTACTTTCAGTTTATCGAACCGATTCAACGTGTGTGTTGATCCTGATCGTCATGCTATCGAAAAGCGTGACACGATGAAAGCTGAGTTTAAACAACGTAATACTTTACCGAAAACGTTAATCTTTATGAGTCATACCCAGTGAAGCTATCTACTCTATCGCCCGATGGGTATATAATAGCCCCAAATTGATACAAAATGACAGGTAATATCCGCGTGATCAAAAATGCTCAACTGGATTGGAATGAATCCGGTACACCCGTATCCCACCAATTTGACGATGTTTACTTCTCTAACGCCAATGGGCTAGAAGAAAGCCGCTATGTATTCATCCAGCAAAATCATCTACCTACGCGCTGGCAGCAAGCATCACAATCTCGTTTTGTGATTGCGGAAACCGGGTTTGGGACAGGGCTTAATTTTCTTGCGGTTTGGAAAGAGTTTGAAACATTTAAACAAAACCAACCTGACTCACCATTAACTCAATTGCATTTTATTAGTTTCGAAAAGTTTCCAGTGCATATTGATGATCTCATTAAAGCTCATGCCGCTTGGCCAGAACTGGCTGATTACGCAAAACAACTCCAAGCCCACTACCCGATTGCGGTACCTGAATGTCATCGTTTAGTCCTCGCCGATGGCATGATCACATTAGATTTATGGTTTGGTGATATTCATAACAGCTTACCGAAACTCGCGCAAACCGAATCAGGTCTTGTGGATGCTTGGTTCTTAGATGGCTTTGCGCCCAGTAAAAATCAAGACATGTGGAATGATGCCTTATTTCAGCACATGGCGCGCTTAACTAAAGCGGAAGGGACTTGTGCAACGTTTACTGCGGCAGGATTTGTACGTCGCGGGTTAATTGAAGCTGGATTTGACATGAAAAAAGTCAAAGGCTTTGGCACCAAACGTGAAATGATTGCTGGCATATTGCAGCCGTCATTAGCCAAACAGCAGTCGTTAACCAAAAACTCTTTTGCTCCTTGGTTTCAACGCTACCCTATTGAGCAATTTGATCGTCAGAAACCCATTGCAATTATCGGTGGTGGGGTTGCTAGTGCCACATTAGCGTTAGCCTTATATCGTCGTGGTCATAGCATCACTCTTTATTGTGAAGATGATAAGCCTGCGTTAGGCGCATCCGGTAATCGACAAGGCGCGCTTTACCCACTAATTGCAGAGCCCGAATCGCCGCTCAATCGTTTCTTTGCACCGGCTTTTTTGTTTGCTCGCCAATTGGTTAAGCAAGCCGCCTCGCAACTTGAGTTTGATTACGACTTATGCGGAGTCACCCAACTCGCTTGGAGTGATAAAGCCAAAAAAAAGCTCGATAAAATGCTGCTCAATGACTATCCGCAAGAATTGCTGCATAGTCTAACCACCGAGCAAACCGCACAAATCATCGGTTTAGATATCGACCAAGAAAGTATTCACTATCCGCTTGGCGGCTGGTTATGCCCGCAGCAACTCACGCAAGCAATTATTTATGAGTTATCCCAGCAAGAAAACGAACAACAAAAAAGTGGGCAACAGCCAAACGTTGAAGTGCATTTTAATACTCAAATTGAATCGCTTTCTTATAATGAGGCTGAGAAAATTTGGACGCTTCATCATTCACAAAACAATTTCCAGCATCAAGTAGTTGTCGTCGCCAATGGTCACCAGTTTTCTCGCTTTGAACAATTAAAAGCGATTGCAGCAACCTCGGTTAAAGGGCAAGTCAGTCATATTCCAACGACAGAATCGCTAAGTAAACTCAAAACCGTTTTATGCTATGACGGCTATATGACCCCGCAAAACCCAAACAACGGTCATCATTGTATTGGCGCAAGCTATGATAGAAATAATATTGACCAAGAATTTGATCCGATGGCGCAAGTCAGCAACGGCGAACGTTTAAAGCAATGCTTACCAAATCAATCGTGGCCGAATGAGGTTGATACCAGTGAAAATCTTTCTCGACAAGGTATTCGCAGCGTCACCCGTGATCATCTACCTTTTGTGGGTAATGTTTTTAAATTCGAACCTGTGGTCGAAAGCTACGCCAAACTCGATCCACAAATCTTGCGGAAACGTCCCGATTTAATGCCAGAAATCCCACATTATCCGAATCTGTTTTGTATGGTAGGGCTAGGCGCCCGTGGGCTGTGCTCGGCACCATTATTAGCCGAGGTACTAGCCTCACAAATATCCGGTGATCCACTTCCCCTGCCGCTCGAAGTATTAGAGAAAATTCATCCGGCAAGAATGTGGGTTCGTAAAATGCTAAAAGGTCGACCGATCACCGAAGAGTGATCTAGTCTCTGCGGAAAATCACTAGAAACTACACAATATAAAAACGGGATGAACCATCACAGTTCATCCCGTTTTTTAATATCCTTCGTAATGCCTGTTCAAATAAGCAAATTACGCTTTTAAACTTGCCGCGGCATCCGCTAGTTGCTTAGCAATGTCAGTATCCGTCACTTCGCCATTTTCCATATCAAACACATCATAAAAGCTTGGTACTGAAACCGATGCTTTCACTTCTGCGTGGAAGAAAGCGGCTGAACCGACCGCTTGGGCTAAAACGCTTTGCGCGCCACCAGGGCCAGGGCTAGCTGAAAGATACACAACTGGCTTGTGAGCAAACATTTGTTGATTAATGCGCGATGCCCAATCAAACAAGTTTTTATAAGCGGCGGTATAAGTACCGTTATGTTCAGCAAAAGAAATCACAAATGCATCAGCACTTTCTAATTTTGCAAAATAAGCCTGAGCACCGTCTGGGCGACCGACTTCTTTCTCTGTGTCTTCACTAAATAGTGGCACAGAGAAGTCATTTAGGTCTAACACCTCAACGTCCGCGCCCTCAACTAAATTGGACGTATATGTGGCAAGGGCTTTGTTAATTGAGTTAAGGCTAGTGCTCGCGCCAAATGCAATAATTTTCATAATAATTCCTTCTTCAAAACTGGTTCTCGTTGCGATTAGTTCTTGTTACTATGAATAGTACTTTACGGCATTACACATCGCTTACCAGACAACTTCCTATATCAACTTGTTCAAAAAATCAGAACAACTAAATTTTAATGCTAAGTGATTGCCACATATCTGCTACGATCACTTGATCCGCTGGCGTTAATTCATTACGAGCTTGCTCTAAACTGCCTTGAATACGTTGTTTAAATTCGGCAACCTCTTGCACACCTTCTGCTTCACAATCAGCAGCAGAAAGAGAGATGTGTCCTCGTAAATAACCACCAGCAAATAACTCATCGTCAGATGCCGTTGCCACTGTTTGGTCAATGGCTTCAAGAAGTTTTTCTTCCAATTCTATAATCATCTTGCTCTCTACTCTTTCATTAAGCCATTATTTTTCTGAGTTCTTATCTTATTTAACTCACAATAAACTGTTCAGGTGTTAACGGCGGTGTTTGATAATGCGATTGTAACGCATTCGATAACATAGCAACACGTACTGGTAACCCTTGTTGTAAAATTTGTAGCACTTCTTTATGCACTTTTGCCATAAACTCTAAACGGTCTGGCTCAAAATCACCATTTAAATTGTCACAGCTAACGGAAAATGGAAAGCCAGCACTGACTGATAATATCCATTCATACGCTTGAGGACGTATTTCAACTTTTTCAAACTCAGCCTGCACTTCTGCGGTTCGACCATCTGGTTCATACCAATAACCAAAGTCTTCTAACAACCTACGGTCAGGCCCTGCGACACACCAATGGGCGATTTCATGCATAGCTGAAGCGAAAAAGCCATGAGCAAAAATAATCCGGTGGTAGTTTAGCGTTTCATCTGCCGGCAGATAAATAGGCTCATCATCACCACGAATCAACTTGGTGTTATAAGAAGGGTAAAAAGTCTGATTAAAGATAGAAATAATCGCCTCTGGTGTATGGCGATATTTATTATGGTGATGCTTATTAGCGCTCATTAGAAATTATGACAACATACAGGGAACATGTCGGCTATTGTCCTTACTTTTGCTTATAAGGTAAAGCCTCGCCCGCCTAACTTAACGACTCAAATGTAACTCACCGTTCAAGCCAGTATAACAAAATTGCAAACTCATTATTTTTTCTAATGGATCAACCCAAAAAATGACGATAATTCTCATTCGTCAGCCTGCTATAGAACACATACAATCACGCCCTTATTTCAGACCTAGCAACAGTGAGTATGCCATGTTATTAAGTATTATTTATATTATTGGTATTACAGCAGAAGCCATGACTGGTGCATTAAGTGCTGGTCGTAAAAACATGGATTGGTTTGGCGTGATGTTGGTGGCAAGTGCCACGGCAATCGGCGGTGGTAGCGTACGTGATATTATCTTAGGCAACTATCCTTTAATTTGGGTACAGCACCCACAATATTTATTGATCACTTGCGTGGCAGGTATCCTCACAACGTGGCTTGCCAAATGGGTAGTCAAATTCAAAGGCATCTTTATTCGCCTAGATGCTTTAGGCCTAGCTGCTTTTAGTATCATTGGCTGCCAAAAAGGCATTAATATGGGGTTACACCCTGGAATTTGCATTGTGGCGGCAATTGTTACGGGTGTCTTTGGCGGCTTATTACGTGACTTAATTTGCCGACAAGCACCGCTGGTTTTGCACCAAGAGCTCTATGCTTCTGTGTCACTGATCGTCGCAAGTATTTACTTGCTATTACAACACTATGCAGTCGATGAGAATCTGGCCATTATTGTTAGCTTAGTTGTAGGCTATCTACTGCGTATGGCTTCGGTTCGCTTCAATTGGCGCTTACCGGTATTTCAGCTTAAGGTTGAAGGCTCGGTTCATTAATCATAATCCCTTCACCCATAAAACGTTTTGGATAAACAAAAAGCCAGCTGGAATATCCCTGCTGGCTTTGATTTCTCGATTGAGAGAGTTAGGTTATCGACTATGGCGCAACATAATTTGGGTTAGCTTGGGTATCGTCAATGTCACAGGCAAGGCCTAAAGTAATGATCCCTAAAAGATCGACTCTTGCCAAACAAGCCACATTAATTTGATTATCGCTCACTAATGATTCAAAACTAGCAGTAACATTAGCAGTCTCAAGCACATTTGCATCCGCAAGAGTCACCTCACCTGTAGCATCAATATTTATTAGCTGTGCATTATCCGTCATATATTGAGGCTCATTAGGCGCAAGAATACGACTAGTTCCGTCAGAATAGGTCACCTCTGACTGAATAGTAAAAAGCGAATCTCCCGCCCCTACATTCAATTGAATTAGCCCTAGCAAATCCAAGTCTGCCGTTCTTAACGCATTAATATGCAATAAGTCAGCACGTTTAGGACCAACTGTTACTTCCGCTGTATCGAATACCGTATTCCCTTCATAAACATACGTACCTGTGATGGTAACGACGCCTTCACCTATCGATTGAACGGTGCCATTACTAGTTACTGTTGCAATACTTGGATCATCGGTAGTCCACGTGGTCGAGCTTGTAACATCTCGATTTCCAGTAATATCAAAATTAGCGGTAGCGGTTAAATCCCCCGTATCCCCCTTTGCTAAATCGAGTGTCGGCGGTGTGATTGCAACACTTGCAACCGTGTCTTGAATCACTTCAACACCCAAGGTTTCAAATTTTCCAAGGTAACTTGCAGTGATATCAACATCAGAAGTTGTCACCAGATTCGCGGTCACTAAACCGTCGGCATTGACAGACACAAAATCTGAATTTGCCGTTGTCCAACTGGCATCAGACGTCACATCTCGAGTCGTTCCATCGCTATAGTTTGCCGTCGCCTTAAGCTGCTCAGAAGTATCCACCAGCAAGGATAAGACTGTGGGCTCAATGGTGATACTATCTACGGTGGCGGCCGTTACCGTAACGGGAATTGGATCCGATTGTTTGGCATTCAGCGATGCGGTAATATTAGCACTACCTACCCCCGCAGCCTGTACCGTATTATCAACATTAACCCCCGCGACAGAACTGTTATCCGATATTAATGTGGCTTGTGCTGTCACATCCTCACTTCTACCATCTGAATATTTTGCAATAACATTAATCGAAGCCCTATCCCCCTTCGCCATCGTGATGGAATCCGGTTCAATAGTCAGCGATACTAAAGTAGCATTTGAAACGGTTAACGCCGCTGTAGAAGTTTGCGATGAAAGACTAGCGGTTATCGTTGTCGTCCCTTTAGTACTCGCGGTGGCTAGACCAGCAACGTCAATATCGGCGACGTTGGTATCACTACTTGACCAACTAACACTGCTGGTTACGTCTTGAGTCGTATTATCAGAAAAGGTTGCTGTTGCATTAAATTGTTTGGTTAATCCATTCGCTAATGTTGCGGTAGCTGGTGACACAGTAAGCGTTTCTAATGTTGCATTGGTTGTAGTAATAGCAACATCCTTGCTTAAGGTCCCATAATCAGCGGTAACAGTGGTACTACCGACACTATTTGCTGTCACTAGCCCAGAGTCATCGACACTAGCAACACCTGCGTCACCTGAAATCCAAGTAGTTTGCTCAGAAACATCCACACTAGAACCATCACTAAAAATAGCGGTGGCAGTTAATTTATCACTGGTGCCATTGGCTAAATTTAAACTCGAAGGACTAATATTAAGTGATGATAGCGTTGCATTCGTTACCGTTAAAATTGCGCTACCTGAAAACCCTTGCCACTCAGCCTTTATCGTTACCTCACCAGCAGATAATGTAGTAACTTCACCTAACGTTACCGTCGCAATACTTGAATTAGAGCTCGTCCAAACAGCACTTTGAGTGACATCTTCATTACTACCATCAGAATATAAACCTTGAGCTATAAAATTCACCACTACCCCGCCAGCCACACTAGTAACCTGTGGTAGCACTTGCAACCCCGTTGCTTTTGGCGGCAAGATAGTGACCGTCACGGTTGTTTCTTGTCCTTGATAAACCGCAGTAACTTCTGCGCTACCTTCCTTAATGCCTTTCATCACGCCATTTTTATCCACCTGAACAACTGACGTATCACTGGAAAACCAACTCACTTCTGAAGGTTCGATGGATGCTCCACCTTGCTTTAACTCCAATTGCAATGTTTCGCCAGCTGCTACGCTAGGGTTTTCCGGCACAATTGTTAATTGACCTACAGATTCACCCAACTGCGAAGGCAAACCACTACTTTCATTCCCACAACCAGCTAGCACTGCAAGGAAGAACCATAAAAATAATGAACTCATATATCTTTTTAAGTTATTCATATTTCAGCTCCTTGCTCTGGTGTTTGCATTTCTTTGTTCACCACTTCTTGTTTTTCAAATGGCGGAGAGAACAGAACCACACGGCGGTTGGTCGCGCGGTTTTCGGCGGAAGTGTTTGGCACTAAAGGTTGAGCTTCACCATAAGCCTTCACAGTTATACGGTCAGCAGAAATACCTTGCTCAACAAAGTATTCTTTTAACGCATTACCTCGACGCTGAGATAATTGATGATTGTAATCATCTGAACCAACATTATCGGTATGGCTTTCAATGGTAACGGTAGCGTTAGGATTTTCTTTTAAACGTTTCTCCATAGGCGCGAGAAGTGAGGACATATTAGGATTGAGCTTGGCTGAATCAAAAGCAAAAAGGACGGTGGAATTATTTTCCCCAAAATTGAGAGTCATGCTTTTTTCAGTCACTGTAACATATTTGGTCTCGGTCACCGTTTTCACGATTGTTTCAGGCTCCGATGCCCCAAAACGGTATCCTAGCCCTAAAAATATTTGGCTTATATCTGCGCCACCAGTCGAATCAGAACCAACACCGTAAGTATATTGATAACCTAATTCTAAATAGCTTTTTTCTGTCATATTGTATTGGTAGGCCAGAGAGGCGAAAGGAGAAACACCAGATTTATCATTATCGACATCCTCACCTATTTCATTCCCTTCAACATCTACATACCAAGGTAGGATCCCTAATTGAGCAATAATACTTTGATTCTCTGTTAGAGAGAAAACACGCCCAGCAGAAACTCCTATACCAAAAATATCCCCAGTATATTTAGCTTTTTGGGATGGATCGGCTAGTGCTGGATAAATGGCTTGATATTGTCCTAAATAATCAAAACTAATTTGATAAAAATAAGGCTCAAAAATATTATGTCGAAAATAAACACCACCACCTAAAGACTGGTCATCGCAATCTAAATTATCATCTTCACAACTAGAATGAGCAAAATTATAATCAAATTTAACCCCAACAGACTTATTATCCTCTGCTGAAATAGCGTAAAAAGGCAACCCTAACAGCACCGAGACTCCACTTATATAAGCTAACGTTCTAATCATACACTCACCGCCTTGCGCGTATATTTATATTAATAATAAAAACTGACAATTAGATTATTAACCACAAACAAACAACCCTCCAAAATAAAAATGGATAGATATAAAAAACAAAAGAAAAAAGTAAAGAATTTAACAATTGAAATGTTAAAAACAGATTAAATGTAAATGTAAATAAAAATACATTTCAAGCTAAGATTTTAGACAATTACCCTCTCTAACAAACCTCACCAACATAAGCTCTTAACCTATTAATATTATTTATCTTTATTGTCCCATAGCCAAAGGACAGTAGGCCTAATTCAATGTATTTATTTAGATAAGGACTGATAGACTGACGAGTTTGACCAATTAAGGCAGCAAGATGAGTTTTTGTTAGCCGAAGTTCTATGCACTCCGGAGGAGATTCGTATGAAGAAAACATCTCTACTTGATTTAAAATTTGTTTGCCTATTTTTGATAATGTATCGTTATCAATATGACTTAATGCAAAACGACTAATTGCAAAAACCCTATCGGACAAACACATCATGACATTATTCATGATAACTTCATCGGTATTCATTGCTTCAAACAACACTGACGTTGAAATAAAGATAACACTAGAATTTTCTGTGGTCTTTGCAGATACCAAACTATTATTTGTCGAAAAAGCACTCTCACCAAACCATTCAAGTGGTTTTATTTTTGCTATTGGAAGAACTTGATCTTGATGAGTTCGATAATTAATTTCTAATTCACCATCAGCTAAAACGCCAATATCGCTATTTCTTTCACCTTGCCTGACAACTTCTGTATCTTTTTCAAAATGTTCCAAATGTGTATTCTTGCTTAATAACAGTATATTCTCACTTTCCGCACCAGTAAAAAGACCGCACTGCGAAAGAACCGAATGTTTCACATAATCCATTATCATATAAGCCCCTTATCGTTCTAAGTATAGAGATTGCTCATACATAAGTTATAACTTCAAATTTGAAATAATTATTAATTTTCAAACCAGTTACATTTTATTCATTATGAAATGAGACACTATTAACAATTATTGAGCAATAAACACCTTAAGGCACACAGTTAAAAAGGTTTTGAATCATCATAATTAAATATAATCATCTAGTTCACGGTTACCATTTCACTGCTACCAAAAGGCAGGGGACCACCTGTTGGTAATACGGTGTCATAACCGTAATCATAGCCAAACGCTACACCGTTATACATGCCAGGGCTGGTATAACCATACGAAAAACCATAGCCATAAATCACTAAATAATCGCCTGTTACCCAAGCCTCAATTACGCCATCTTGTGTAACGGTCAAAGGAGCAAAATAAGAAGCGATAAAAGCCGACTCTGTGACATCTTGACTGGTACCATCTGCAAATGTTGCGGTAATCGTGATTTTTCCTTTTTCACCAACTGATAATTGAGTTGGCTCTACTGACGCATTTAACTCCTGTGGAGCAACATCTTTAACGGTAATATTACTCTCTGAACTATGACCACGAAATGTTGCGCTTACCTTGACACCATTTGTGTTATTAGGCATTTCATTAGTCTTTACTTTACCTGAACCATTGACTGACACCGCATCAGATTCTCCAGTTATCCAACTCGCTTCACTGGTAATATCGCGGGTTGTGCCGTCACTATAAGTAGCAATTGTAGTCAATTGACCATAAGTCCCTTTAGCTAATGACAGACTGGTTGGTTCAACAGAAATGCTTTCAAGTGCGATATCTGCCACTATCATTTCTACTGGTGCAGACGTAATACCACCAAAACTGGCAACCAATGATGTTACTCCCGCCGAATTTGCATACAATCGATTATCTTCCGTGATATCAATAATACTTTGATCACTTGCGGATAACGTTAGTAGTTGCTGTGAGGAAATATCTTTCGTTGTGCCATCACTGTAGCTTGCCAAAACTTGAATACTTTCTGTCGTACCTTGAATTAAGTTATTAGCCGATGGTTCTATCGTTATATTCTCAAGGGCGGCACCGCTAATTTGCAACATGGCAAAGCCCGAGCTAGTCTCGCGATCGAAAGTTATTTCAACCGGAGTAGCCGTTGCGTTCAGTACTGTTGCAACACCCGTTAAACGGTCAATACTGACCACACTAGGATCAGAAGAACTCCACCCCCAATCGGAGTAATAAGGGTCATCACCTGAAACTTGAGTCACATCCGTTGAGCTTACAAACCCTTGCATTACCAACAAGGCGGTTGCGGTAAACTGCTGCACAGAATCTTTCTCCATAGTTATCACCGTTGGAGTCACATTAATGGCTTCAACTGCAGAGCCAAAAACGGTCAGCTGTGCTGTATCTTGCATACCGTTAAAAGTCGCGGTGATTGTCGTGTCATTATCTAAATCATCATCGCCATCAAACTCATTACAAAACACCACACCATTAGTATCCACAGTAACAAAAATTGGATCTGAGCCAACAGGAGGTTCAGGGTTATTAAGCGTGGTTTCAGAAGTTGTCCATATCACTTGATCGGTAATATCTTCGGTAGTGCCATCTGAATACTGAGCGGTTGCGGTCAGTTGCTTCTTAACTGAAGCTGGCAACAAAAATTTTTTCGGAGATACCGTAATTGAGGTTAATGTTGGCCCGGTAATTGTTACCAATACTTCTGATGACTGCGTCACACCGTCTTCTGTTAAAGTCGCTCTAATAAAAGTACTACCGGCGGCAATGGTGGTCGCTAAACCGGAATTTACTACGCTAATTAAATCTGTATTGCCACTCTTCCATGTAACAGCATCGGTAACCACTGCTGAACTATCATCAGAATACGAAGCGGTAGCGACAAATTGAACTTGTTCACTCGTTGCCAGAGAGTGTGTAGTCGGTAATACAGTTAAAGCAGTTAGAGTAATGCCCTCTTCCCCACCAGTATCCGTTCCCCCATTTCCATCCGTAGAACCTCCATTGTCGCCACTGCCATCGCTGTCAGTATTATCACCATTATTCTCAGTGACGCCTCCTCCGTTGCCAGAATCTACATTCTCATCAGGCCCTTCTCCGGTATCCGGCTCTACAGGCGTTTGAACCGACTGTGAGGGCATACCGCTACTGCTAGTATCACAGCCGTTAATACCCATAAAAGAAACGGTGAGAAAACACGCTAAAACAATACTCTTAATATCCATAAAAATTCCTTTTTAAGGCATGCGCAGCATAAACCCCACACTATAAAAGCAGGATATTTCTTACTCTTAAATTGAGTATAGTCAGCAAAAAATTAATTAGATTTATCTTTTTTAAGACTCCACATGCAAAAACGCCTCGCAATGAATAATTTGCGAGGCGTTTTTACAATATAAGATTAGTTACTGGAAAATTAAATAATTGGCGTTTCGGTTGCCACTCCGTGGTTTTGACCCCGATGTCTTAATAAATGATCAATTAACACAATCGCCAGCATAGCTTCGGCAATTGGGACGGCACGGATACCAACACATGGATCATGGCGACCTTTAGTAATCAATGAAGTGGATTCACCTTGACGATTAATCGTTTCACCCGGTACGGTAATACTTGAGGTTGGCTTCAATGCAATGCTAGCAACGATATCTTGCCCAGAAGAAATGCCGCCTAATATGCCACCAGCATGGTTTGATTTAAAACCTTGCGGTGTCATTTCATCACGGTGTTGACTGCCTTTTTGATTGGCAACCGCAAAGCCATCGCCAATCTCAACGCCTTTAACCGCATTAATACCCATTAAAGCATGTGCAATATCGGCATCTAAACGGTCAAAAATAGGCTCGCCTAGGCCAACCGGTACATTGGTTGCGACGACAGAAAGTTTCGCACCAATAGAATCGCCCTGCTTTTTCAAGTCACGGATTAATTCATCGAGCGCATCAACTTTATCAACATCTGGACAGAAGAATGGATTATTTTCAATTTCATCCCAATCGACTTTATCGATCGTCACATCACCCATTTGTGATAAATAAGCGCGAACTTCAATACCAAATTCTTGCTTTAGATACTTTTTCGCAATCCCGCCTGCCGCAACACGCATCGCCGTTTCACGAGCAGAAGAACGACCGCCGCCACGATAATCACGTACGCCATATTTTTGATGGTAGGTGTAGTCAGCGTGACCAGGGCGGAATTTATCCATAATTTCAGAATAATCTTTCGAACGCTGATCGGTGTTCTTAATCATCAAACCGATAGAAGTTCCGGTGGTTTGTCCTTCAAACACGCCAGCAAGGATTTCCACTTCATCAGGTTCGCGACGAGCGGTGGTATAACGCGAAGTACCTGGGCGACGACGATCGAGATCTTTTTGTAAATCTTCTTCTGAAATTTGTAACCCCGGAGGACAACCGTCAACAATACAACCTAAGGCTTTACCGTGGCTTTCACCAAATGTAGTCACTCGAAAGTGCTGACCAATACTATTCCCTGCCATGAATCCCTCTTAATCAATCTTTTGCTTTTATTTGCTATATCTTTAGATAGTGTCGTCAAGCCTTAAACTTGTAAACCCTATTTTTAAAAATAATCGCTACATTCGCCAGAAATCACCCAATAAAAATGCCAACCCCAGAAAAAGGTTGGCATTACAAAGCTCATCTATCGTTAATCAAGACTACTTTTTATAAATCGCAAATTCACTAGCATGTTCAACTAGCTGCTCACGAGTTAATAGAAATACCCCGTGACCGCCGTTTTCAAACTCTAACCAAGTAAACGGAACTTGAGGATATTGCTCCATCACATGCACCATTGAATTACCTACTTCGCAAATTAAAATACCATTGTCGGTTAGGTAGTCTGGGGCATCAGCTAAAATACGGCGCATCAGTTTCAAACCATCGCTACCGGCTGCTAAGCCTAATTCAGGCTCATGCTTAAATTCTTCCGGTAGGCTATCCATATCTTCTTGGTCAACATACGGCGGATTAGTCACGATGATGTTGTATTTGTCTTGCGGGATATCATTAAAGAGATCCGAACGCAGTGGATATACTTGCTGCTCTAGACCGTGATCATGAATGTTTTGCTCAGCAACTTCTAACGCTTCAAGTGAAATATCGACCGCATCGACTTCCGCATCTTCAAAGGCATAGGCACAAGCAATCGCAATACAACCACTACCCGTGCACAAATCCATAATGCGCGTTGGTTCTTCAGTTAACCAAGGCTGGAATTGCTGTTGAATAAGCTCACCGATTGGCGAACGTGGCACAAGTACGCGCTCATCCACATAAAACTCAAGACCACAGAACCATGCTTTGTTAGTTAAGTATGCCGTTGGCGTGCGTTCGTTAATACGCTGAATAACACGCTCAACAATGCGCATACGCTCGCTGGTAATTAAACGAGAGTTCAATACATGCGGTGGAACATCAATTGGCAAATATAAAGTTGGAAGAATTAATTGCACAGCCTCATCCCAAGAGTTATCTGTGCCATGACCATAAAACAGTCCTGCCGCATTGAATCGACTCACTGTCCAACGAATCATGTCTTGAAGGGTATGCAGTTCTGATACCGCTTCATCTATAAAAATTTTATCCAAGAGTGCCTCCGCATGGCTCTTAACTTATCGTGATTAAGATAGCTTTTGCTTTCACTTTTGATCCATTCGCATCAAAAGTGAAGCTCGCATCTTAGTTAAGCTTAAGGTTACAATACCGCCCCTTACAGTAAAGGACTTGTCATGAGCGAAAAAGACACCAACATTGATGATGATTTTGCGCTATTTCAACAAGAAATGAAGGGCGTAAAAAAGTTGTCACAGGATACCATAATCCAACAACCGAAAAAGAACTTACAACAAAAAGAAATTCGCCGAACGTTCCGTGAAGCGAAAGATAATGAGTTTTATTTTTCTGATGAGTTCGTACCGCTATTAAATGAAGATGGCCCGACTCGTTACGCTCGTGATGATGTGTCTAAATATGAATTGAAACGCTTACGCCGCGGTGTGTATGTGCCTGATGTGTTTTTAGATTTACACGGCATGACGCAAATGGAAGCCAAGCGTGAACTCGGTGCGATGATTGCCCACTGTGTGAAGGAAGGGATTGATTGTGCTAGTGTGATGCACGGCATTGGTAAGCACATCTTAAAACAAAAAGTCCCACTATGGCTGGCGCAGCATCCTGATGTAATGGCTTACCACCAAGCACCATTAGAGTTTGGCGGCAATGGGGCATTATTAGTATTGCTCAGTGTTCCGGAGAAATAACAAAGGAGACACATTGGCCTCCTTGATTAAAGTATTTAATTCACAACAACTATTAATCCACTAAAACTATGGCTGAGCTTGCCATAACAACTGCCCTTTACGTGTATCGACATCAAAATCAATACAAGCCATGCCCGAAGTAGGAAACATTGGGGGCGGAATGTCAGTGACAAAATCTGCGGTTAAATACCCGACTAGAGGTAGATGAGAAACCAGCAAGATATTTTGCAAGAATTGCGTTTCCGCTAAAGCACACACGTACTCCACGACAGATTCAGAATCTCCATACGGCGTAATATCCGCGCAATCTTCTACCTTTTCCGCTTTCAATAAAGGCTCAATGGTTTGCCATGTTTGTTGAGCACGTAAATATGGGCTAACCAACACCAGATCAAATTCATCATGACCCTGCTCTTTGCAATACTGCGCCATTTGATAAGAGCCATCTCGCCCCATTGAACTCAATGGACGCTCAGCATCCGATGCCGCAAAAGTTTCCGCATCACCGTGGCGCATAATAAAAATTTGCATACTCAATCCTACATAACAACTTAAATATTGATCGAACTAGGTAGACTTTAGTATAACAACTCCAAGGTAGATGTTATCTAAAATCGTAATGTTAAGACAAAAAAATTGTAGAAATGGTCACTTGACCACAATAATCGAGACTATTATTTGATTTCATCTTAATAACTCGCATAAATCGTTTGCAGCCAAACGGCTAGGCGTCATACTTGATATTATAAATAAGAGCTTAAAAGCGTTATTAAATTTTCTATACTCAAAGTCATCTATCAAAGTTGCAGTTTCACGCACTAAGTCTTCTAACGCCTCATCGTTATTAGTGCTCTAAACGGCTCATCTCAAGGAGTGTATCGTGCACATCAGTCCAAACGATCAAAAACAATATCGCCATATTACACTCAACAACCAATTACGCGTCTTACTCGTTCACGATGAACATGCGCAAAAATCTGCTGCGGCTCTAGCCGTCAACGTTGGCCATTTCGATGATCCTTACCATCGTGAAGGCTTAGCCCATTATTTAGAACACATGCTGTTTCTAGGGACAGAAAAGTACCCTGCCATCGGTGAGTTTCAAGCCTTTATCAGTCAAAACGGTGGTAAAAATAACGCATGGACAGGCACTGAACACACCTGTTTCTTTTTTGATGTGGTTCCCGAAGCCTACCCAGAAGCACTCGATCGCTTCAGTCAGTTTTTTATCGCCCCTCTTTTCAATCAAGAAGCCTTAGAGAAAGAGCGTCAAGCCGTCGAATCCGAGTTTCGCTTAAAACTTAAAGACGACATGAGACGCTTATATCAAGTGCATAAAGAAGTAGTGAATCCTGAGCATCCATTCGCTAAGTTTTCGGTCGGTAATGTCGAAACACTGAGTGATTTATTTGATGAGGACGGCGAACCAACAACCTCCATTCGCGATGAAATTATCGACTTTTACCGCCAGCAATACTCGGCGGACTTAATGACCGTCACTTTAGTTGGTCCTCACTCTCTCGATCAATTAGAAGAAGCGGCGCACAACTACTTTGCTCCTATAATTAATAACCAACACGCAGGCAAAAGCATAAATATCCCACTGGTTCGTGAACAAGATGCTGCTAAGTTTGTTTGTGTCGAGCCAGAAAAAGACTCTCGTAAATTAATGATGACGTTTAACTTTCCAAGTATGGACAAGTTTTACCAATCTAAGCCTTTATCGTATTTTGCCCATTTACTGGGTGATGAAAGCGAAGGTAGCCTACTTCAGCACCTTAAAACTAAAGAACTCATTACCTCACTGACTGCTGGTGGTGGTATCAGTGGCAGTAATTTCCGAGAGTTCTCGATCAGTTGCAGTCTCACCAAACAAGGGCTAACTGAAATTGAATATATCGTTCAGCGTATCTTTGAGTTTATTGAATTAATTCGCCAACAAGGGCTTGCTGAATGGCGCTATAGCGAAAAACAAGCGGTACTGGAATCTGCCTTCCGTTTCCAAGAAGCATCGCGTCCTATTGATATTGCCAGTCACCTAGTTATCAACTTACAAAACTACCAACCTGATGATGTGATCTATGGCGACTACATGATGAGTCATTACGATGAAGATCATCTACGTCAGCTATTACGCCATTTTACCCCCTACAATATGCGCGTTATGTTGATCGCAAAAGGTTTGCAATACGACCGCCAAGCGAAATGGTACAACACACCTTATTCGATTCGCTCGATTGCTCAACATGAACTTGACGCTTGGACACAACCTGAGATCACAGGTGAGCTTAAACTTCCGGAGCCCAATCCATATATTTGTTATGAGCTTGACCCTGCGCCGTTAGAAAATGAATCCACCCTACCCGAGCTCATAGAAGATAAACCGGGCTTTCGTTTGTGGCATCAACAAGAGCCCGAGTTTCGTGTGCCAAAAGGGTTGGCCTTTATCGCAATTGATAGCCCACATGCCGTTTCAACAGCGCGAACCATAGTCAAAACTCGCTTGTGTGTTGAGATGTTTCTCGACTCACTGGCGAAAGAAACCTACCAAGCTGAAATTGCTGGTATGGGTTACAACCTCTATGCACACCAAGGCGGCGTGACATTGATGTTGTCTGGTTTTACGCAAAAACAAGCTCAATTACTGGATGTGATTATTGAGCGCTTTGCGTCACGCGAATTTAGCCAATCACGTTTTGATTCCATCAAACGACAAATGCTGCGTAACTGGAAAAATACCGCTAAAGATCGCCCGGTTTCTCAGCTATTTAATGCGATGACCGGCATTTTGCAACCAAACAATCCCCCCTACCCAGTACTGATTGAAGCGTTGGAATCGATTGAAGTGGACGAACTGCCTTCTTTTGTCAGTGCGATGTTGGCTGAATTGCATATTGAAATGTTTGTCTATGGCGATTGGACTAGACAAGCCGCGACCGATTTGGCCACTAGCTTGAAATCAGCGTTACATGTTAAAGACCAACAATACGAGGAATCTCTGCGGCCACTAGTGATGCTAGGTGATAGCGGAACCTTCCAGCGAGAAATACATTGTGACCAAGCAGATTCAGCCTTGGTGGTGTACTACCAATCACCAGAAATATCACCTGAAAATGTTGCGCTATATACGCTCGCCAACCATTTAATGTCTGCCGGATTCTTCCATGAGATTCGCACTAAGCAACAACTCGGCTATATGGTGGGCACAGGTAACATGCCACTTAATCGCCACCCCGGTTTGGCGTTGTATGTACAATCACCCAATGCCGCGCCTAGTGAGTTAGTTGCCTCTGTCGATGAATTCTTAAATGCCTTTTATATGGTGTTGCTAGAACTCAACGAACAACAATGGCAAAACAGTAAGCAAGGTTTGCTCAATCAAATCATGTCGCCAGACAGTAATCTACGTGCTCGTGGTCAACGTCTATGGGTTGCGATAGGTAACAAAGATTATGAGTTTAATAACCGAGAAACGGTAGTCGAAGAAATTTTGAAACTAGACCGAAGCGAAATGATCCGGTTTGTCGTCAATACCTTAAAACCAAGAACTGCCAACCGCTTAATCATGCATTCAAAAGGCACCGAACATGCTGATGCTCCCGATTTAGAGGCCGGCTTAGAAATTGGCTCTATTGATGAGTTTCAGTTACGACCAAAAGATGTCGATCTAGGTTAAGCCACGAAATAGTAAAAAAGCTTTGCACTCAACATGCAAAGCTTTTTGTTTATTATCACCATTCAAATTTATACCCAAAGTAATTGGAGTTGCAGTGAGGCGACAAGTGAAAGAGGCCCCATGAGCATAGCTCGCCTATGTGATTGGGGCGAAAGAACGCCGTCAACAAAGCTGCAGCTTCAAGTACGAAGGGTATAGACTATGGGTAGAACTTATCTCCGGTTCCGGCGCGAGTTAACAACCCATCACACGGCGCAAAACGACTGCCGTATTTCTCAGCATACTCGTTCATGATGTCGACTAATTTCACTGCGCCGATTTGATCAATATAACGGAATGGGCCACCTAGGAATGGAGGGAAACCAATACCGAAAATGGCACCAATATCCCCATCTCTCGGGCTAGCAATAATGCCATCATCCAATGCTCGAACCGCTTCATTGATCATTAGAAGAACGCAGCGCATGGCAACCACTTCTTCATTAAGAATCGACTCAGGAGTCAGTTTAAGTAAGCGATAAACCGATTTATCGACTTCTTTCTTCTTACCTTTATAAGTGTAAAAACCTTTGCCGCTCTTACGGCCTTTACGACCATCTTTTAGCAAGATATCAAACACATCTGGCGCTTTAAAACGCTCGCCAAGTTCTTCAACTAAAATTGGAGTGATTTTAGCCCCAATATCAACCCCGACTTCATCCAGCAGCGCAATTGGCCCAACAGGGAAACCAAAATTGAGTAATGACTCGTCAATATGCTCAATCGGCTCACCAGACAGGAGAATTTTTGCCGCTTCATTCATGTAAGGCGCTAAAATACGGTTCACATAGAAACCCGCTTTATCTTTAACTACGATCGGTGTTTTACCTTGCTTACGAGCAAATTTCACCGTGGTTGCAATCACTTCCTCAGAAGTACCTTGATGTGGGATCACTTCCACTAATGGCATTTTATCTACTGGGCTGAAGTAATGCAGACCAATCACATTCTCAGGTTTTGCTGCACCTTGAGCAATTTTACTAATCGGTAATGAGGAAGTATTGGTAGCAAAGATAACGCCTTTTTTGGCCTGAGCTTCAATATCACGCACCATGCTTTGTTTTAGTGACAAGTCTTCAAACACCGCCTCAATCACCATGTCTTTTTGGCTAAAACCGGTAAAGTCCGTACCGCCAGAAATCGACTGCATCTGCTTTTGTAATTGAGCCTTGCTAATGGCGCGACGTTTCAGCAACTTGGTTAACAAGTTATAGCTGTAGTTCATAGCATGTAACACGCCATCATTCGATACATCTTTAAAGCGTACTGGCACGTTTGCTTTAGTAGCCGAAACATAACCAATGCCTGCGCCCATCAAGCCACCGCCAAGAACGCCAACACCTTGAACATTTTTAGGTTGTGCAGAACTACCAAAATCTTTTTTCATTTCAGTAGTAGCAAAGAAAATCGAACGTAAAGCACGAGATTCAGAAGTCATAACCAACTTACCAAACTCTTGAGCTTCTTTAGCAAGTCCTTCTTTAATGCCTTTCTCAAGACCATATTGAATCACTTGTAAAATAGCTTTAATCGCCGGGTAGTTGCCACGGCTCTTTTGATTGGCTTTTTTCGCGGCTTGTTCAAAAATCACTTTACGACCAAACCCCGTATTGGCCATTAATGATTCTTTGATATCTTTCTTAGCTTTACGCTTGGATTTACTAATAAACTGTTGGGCTGCTTGCAATAAGATAGATTGCGGCACGCACGCGTCCGCTAAACCTAATTTTAATGCTTTCTTCGCACGTAGTTGCTTACCAGTTAAAATCATATCTAGGCTATCAAGCAAACCCACAAGACGAGGTAAACGTTGAGTACCGCCCGATCCTGGTAACAAACCTAATTGAACTTCAGGTAGACCTAAACGCGTTGCATCGCTATCACTACAAACGCGATAGTCACAAGCAAGTGCTAACTCTAAGCCGCCCCCTAAACAAGGACCATGAATCGCTGCCACAACGGTAAAAGGTAGTGATGAAAGACGATTAAACATCTCTTGCCCTTGAGTGGCTAAGCTTTCCGCTTCTTGCGCAGATTGGCAAGCATCCAGCATGCGAACATCGGCACCAGCAATAAAGTTATCCGGCTTTAAGGAATGAACGATCATGCCCTTAATGTCTGATTTTTTCTGCTCTAATTGCTCAAAAATCGCCTGCATTTGTTCAGCAAATTCGGCCTGCAGAGTATTCATTTTTTCATTAGGTACATCCACCGCAAGCCAAGCAACTTGGTTGTCATCCACGGTTAAGGTAAACGCATTATTGGTTGAAGCATGCTCTGCTGAAAGTTGATTATCCATTGTCATTATTCCGCTCCTTCCATCTGTGCTTCATCTTTATCAGTTTCTAATTTATCAACTTCTAGAATGACAGCTGCCCCTAATCCGCCGGCCGCACATGCAGTGGTTAATGCTAAGCCGCCACCTCGACGTTTTAATTCACGTAAGGTTTGAGTCATTAAACGTGCGCCAGTTGCAGCAAATGGATGTCCGTAGGCTAATGAGCCGCCAAGCACATTAAACTTCTCCATATCAATCACGCCAATGGCTTTATCTCGGCCAAGCTTTTCTTTGGCAAAGGTTTCTGAGGCAAACATTTTCACATTGGCAAGGGTTTGAGCAGCAAAGGCTTCATGCATCTCAATCAAGTCAAGATCATCTAGCTCAATTCCAGCTCTATCAAGCGCAATAGGAGTGGCATAAGATGGTCCCATTAACATGTCTTCTTCTACTTGAATCGCGGAGAAAGCATAAGAACGAATATAGCCAAGCACTTCTAAGCCAAGTTCTTTCGCCTTACTTTCGCTCATCATCAATACTGCCGCGGCACCATCGGTTAACGGTGTACTGGTTGCTGCCGTCACGCTACCAAAATTACGGTCAAAGGCTGGGCGAAGTTTGGCATATTGCTCAATCTGTGAATCTTGACGAATATTGTTATCTTGATGAATCCACTCTTTATAAGGTTCAGGATAAGCCGTCATTACTTCATCTTGGATTAAACCATCCTCCCACGCTTGCGCAGCGAGAGTATGAGAACGGTGCGCTAACGCGTCTTGTTCTTCACGAGCGATTTGGTGAGATTTCGCCATCTGTTCTGCCGTTTGTCCCATAGATAATCCGGTTGAGTACTCGGCAACCGCAGGTGGCACTGGCATGAGATCTTTGAAAGATAACTTACGTAAAATAGATAATTTTTGAGGCAGTGTTTTTGCTTTGCTAAGTTCTAATAAGCCTTGAGCAAGCGATTTAGACACACCAATAGGAAGAACGGATGAAGAATCTGCCCCACCAGCAATCCCGATTTCAATATTGCCTGCCATAATGCTTTCCGCGACATTAACTGCAGATTGAAAGCTAGTCGCACAAGCACGCGTCACACTGTAGGCATCGGTTGAGACATTCATGCCAGTGCCAAGCACAATTTCACGAGCGATATTTGGTGCAGCTGGCATTTGCACTACCTGACCAAATACCACTTGGTCGACAAGTTTAGGGTCGATTTGAGTTCTTGCGAGCAATTCACTTACCACCATCTTTCCAAGGTCGACCGCTGGCACTTCTTTAAAAGCCGTACCTTGACGTGCAAATGGTGTTCTAAGACCAGAGACAATCGCAATACGCTCACCATTGCGGGTTTTCACTTCCTGCTGACTCATATTCTTTCCTTTATTCATTTAAATACCGTCACTGTCGATTAAACCTACAGTGGAGTGACTCAAAGAGGTCTGACCTCTGATTGTATACAAAGCAATTTGAACTTAAAACCAAGGGACTAGTCTTTATTAGGTTGTAAATGAAAAGTTGTGACCTAAACAACTTGAGAAACTTAAACCACCGAATTTATATTTGATTTCTAATTCTCACAAATGACAAAATTAACACTAACTTTACAAACATCACAATTAGCGCTTCATTTCCCCTGAAAGTATTCACACTATAAACAAGCCTTTATTGGTTAGTAAATCATTCTATTAATAGCTAGCCCATTTTCTTTATCAGTAATATTCAAAAACTAGCTCAAGTAATTGAATTTGTAGTTTAACTTACTACTGTCTATACAGTATGGAAGTTAATTCAAAAATAAAAAGAGAACCATGAGGGATAAACATGGCAGTTTCTAAATTATTTGGAAAGAAAAAATCCTCTGATACGGTCAATAAGGATATGAATAAACAAAAACGTTATGAGTCCCTCGTAAGGGCATACCATCGCGATTTATATCGTTATGCGTATTGGTTATGTAAAGACCAACATATTGCCGAAGATCTGGTGCAAGAGACTTGCCTGCGCGCTTGGAAAGCTATCGATAGTCTGAAAGATGAGAAAGCTGCAAAGTCATGGTTAATTACCATATTACGCCGTGAGAATGCGAGGCGCTTTGAACGTAAACAATTCGATTTAGTCGATATTGATGAACCAGGTAATAGCGGAAAAACTGATGATAATGAACATCATCAGCAAAAATGGTTACAGAAGCAAATCATGAATTTAGATATTGAATATCGCGAACCATTATTCTTGCAAGTGATTGGAGGATTAACTGGTGATGAAATTAGCCAGATCCTTGATCTCAATAAAAACACCGTGATGACTCGTTTATTCCGAGCTCGTAATCAAATCAAAGAGCAACTTGATGCATCCTCACCATCTCAGGGGGCCAACCATGGATGATTTAGAATTAAGACGTCGTTTACTCTCTGATCCGAATGATAAGAGTGATGATATTTTGGTTGAACTCCGTACTAACCCGAAAAATAAAAATTATGCCGAAAGCCTGCAACAACTTGATAAGAAAATAGAACAAGCACTAACCGTTGATGTACCTGATGACTTAGCCGATAAAATTCTTTTTCAGCATAATGCATCAGACCAACCTCACATCAGTTTTTCTCGTAAAGCGTTTGCTCTGGCCGCATCAATCATTTTTACCTTTGGTTTACTCGTAGGACAGATTAACTGGGGCAATTTTCTGGTGGAACCGGCACACGCAAGTTTAGATAGTATGGCAATACACCATATAAAAGAAGAAGAACCATTTATTGTTGGTGTTAATGAAGGAAATGGTGCGCAAGAAATTAACGCTAAACTGAGTGCGTATTCTTATAAGTTAAATGGTGATTTCCCCTACCATATTTATTATTTGAATCACTGCGGATTTAGTCACGATCATCATGCTTTACATATGGTATTTCAAGGAAAACAAGGCCGCGTGACTGCTTTCATTTCCAATATTGAAGCAAAACAAACCAGTCAGTTTACCCAGGGTAATATGCAAGGTGAAATCATACCGCTTACTCAAGGTAGTTTAGTGTTGGTGGGAGAAAAAGGTGAAAATATTGCCGCCTTATCGCAAAAGATCACCCCAATGCTTAATTTCGACCAATAAAATTTAATAAAAAACCACTCTCGATAATAGAGCAACTACTGTCTCACTAGGTAGATGAGTAGTTGCTATTATCGAAAACACACCAATCAATACAAATCAACAACTTACAACAAACCCCCAGTCAAACTCATTCATACGACAAATATTACCCACCAAAAACACCATCACTACAAGATAAAAACACCAAACCCATTAACACGAAAATACATAGTAATTCGCCGACAATGGCGTCACATTAACTACTTTTAACAGATTTTAGTCAATGGTCGGATATGTTAACCGGCACTTAGCTACCATAATGCGCCTCCTCGATACCCAAGTGACCTCAAGATACAAGGTTCAGCAAGAATAAAACAAGCTTTAGGCAAGGCAGATTGAATATGATCATAGTCACTCTATCTCTATTCAATTTAACGCAGCATAAAGCTTGTTTTAACTTGCCCTTCGGGAGCTTCATTCAAGCCTTTATACTGCGTCAGATTGGTTTGAAAGGTGTTTACATTCCTTCGCCAATCTTCCTTGCCTAAAGGCTTGGATGATAGCTCTGAATTCTGCATCTTGAGGTCACTTGGGTATAAGCTCCACCCCATTTTCAAGCGCAACACGAAAATAAAACAAACCATAAAGTAGGTATTATCCAATGAAAAAGTTGAATGTGTTCACCACATCCACTCTTGCAAGCGCCTTATTAATTGCATCGCCATCTGTTTTTGCTGCAGGCTTTCAAATTGCTGCTCAGTCTGCAACAGGTGTTGGTCGCGCATACGCTGGTGACGGTATCATTGCTGATAATGCCTCTGTAATGGCAATTAACCCAGCTGCCATGGCGTTGTTTGATAAAACTTCATTTACCATGGGTGCTTCAGGTATTCGACCTAATATCTCAGTCAAAGATGGTAACTATCAGAGTAAAGTGAATAGCAATGGTGGTGATGTTAGTTATGATGATGCTGGTGCATGGGCAGTTGCTCCTAACATGTTTTTAATTATGCCGCTGAATGATAAATGGGCGGTAGGTGCAGGCATGTATTCTAACTTTGGTACTGCATCTGAATTTGATTCTTCTTTTCCGGGAGAGTACGGCGGTAAATCAAGCATTATTAGTGCTGAACTGGCATTAGCTGCTTCTTATCGTCTAAATGATCAATGGAGCTTTGGTGCTGGTTTAGACATTATCTATGGTCATGGTGAATTTTTTCGTAGCTTAGCGGTACAAGGTTCCCCCACTCTAAGTATTACTCCTTCACTCAAAGGCAATAACTTGCAAAAAGCATGTGCTGCTGTAAATAGCCGCCAAAATGGTAAAAATCCAGGTAGTTGGAATAACTGTGAACATCAATTTGGCATCGATGCTGAGCCTAGCTTAGACGTAGATGCCGTTGGCGCAGGTCTTGGTTGGAACGTCGGTACCACGTACGAGCTAAACGACAACAACCGCTGGGGTATCTCTTATCACGCTAGCCCTGAAATTCACGCTAAAGGCAAAATCGATGGCCCAGGCGGGATCACTCTTGCCGATGAAATCGTAGTGCCTCTACCAGATTTTGCACAGATCTCTGGTTACAACCGCTTTGAAGGTACCAAATTTGCTATCAGCTACACTGTTCAGTGGACAGACTGGAGCAAGTTTGATGAATTATCGACTGCTGGACCTGATATCTCACTACAAAAATTTGAGTGGAAAGATACT
This sequence comes from Vibrio litoralis DSM 17657, assembly GCF_000426765.1. Classification (GTDB taxonomy): domain Bacteria; phylum Pseudomonadota; class Gammaproteobacteria; order Enterobacterales; family Vibrionaceae; genus Vibrio; species Vibrio litoralis. The sequence goes on from NZ_KE384567.1 coordinate 111,990, forward strand.
TGGAGCTACGCGATTGGTGGTACTTACTACCTAAACGACAAGTGGACACTACGTGCCGGTTACATGTTTGACCAGGGTGCACAAGATGCGGTGACCACCATTGCTGTACCTGATTCAAACCGTAACTGGTTATCTGCAGGCTTCTCTTATGCACCAACTAAAGACTCCACTATCGACTTTGGCTTTACTTACTTGTTAGGCGTTGATGTTGATACCCATGAAGAGCACTCTGGCATTTCAAGCATTGATGCGACTACGCACACTGATGCGATCATCACCGGAGTTCAATACAGCAAAACCTTCTAATTCGAATTTCGACTCAAAAAAACCAAGCCTTACTGCAAATATGTAGTAAGGCTTTTTTGTTTAGTTGCTCATTTGAATTTGTCTTGAGACAGATATTTTCTTGAAATAGCTAGTAATCGTGCCCTAGGTACTCTTCTAATAGGTCTTCATCTAGAGCAGGTTCAGGCTGTTTGGTGATTTCAGCTTTAAAGTCTTGATGTTGTATATAAATACTTTTACTGAGCTGATAAGGATCGGGGGAATTGCGCAACTGCCCTTCTTGGCTTATCAATTCATAGCGCGACTCTAATCCCTGAAATGCCCACTTGCCAGCCTTTTGCCAGAAGGTTAACCAGTTTAAAGGAATATACAAGCCATCCATGGTATCGGCAGCATCACGTACAGTAACAGGACCGTACGCGGGCAGCATCAGATAAGCCCCATTACCAACCCCATAATGCCCCACCACATCGCCAAACTCTCGGCTGGTACTGGATATATTGGCCATCGATGCCACATCGATAAGTCCTAGTAGGCCAATCGTGCTATTAATCCAAAAGCGGCTAAAATTCTCTACCGCTTGATCGCCATTGCCCATCAGCAAGTTATTCACTGCATTGGCTGGCTCATCGAGATTATTTAGAAAATTATTCAGTCCAGTATGTATCGGCCATGGTGCCCATTCCATATAGGCAATAGAAAGGGGCCTAACAATATAAGGATCTAAAACGTCATAGTTAAAGTCCCACATCAGCCGATTGAAGCCTTCAAAGAAGTCGCCATCATCATGATCTGACATCGATTTATTAGAGGAAGCAACGGTTTTATTTTGAGTAATGGAGGCTTTTTCTTCAGGCGTAGAGCTACAGCCTAGCATCAGAGTTGATGAGAGGAAGATAAGCGAAAATGAATAATTGGTTTTTATATAACCCAAGCCACTACATCCTGTGTCAGCTTAAAAATTGATTAACTTATCCCCAAGGCAATTAGAGTTGTAGGTGCCCCGTCGACAAAACGACAACTTAAAATACCAAGAGAATAAAAAAGGCAACGTAATTCAATACATTGCCTTTCTATAATTAAAGAAGAATATGCAATAACGTTAATTGTATTGCATCTTAATGTTAATTATCAATATTTCTTATCAATTGAAATCACCGCATCATCACCAAGATGAATCGGCAAACTTTCACCATGCCAGTCGCCTTCACGAGTAGCCACGTTACCATCGCTATCGATACGTGCTTTTACCATGATGTCAGACAGGCTCGATAACTTACGGCTTTCAATCATGCTGTTGCTATCATCTAAAACCACGGTCACAGGGAATTGTGAGATCGGGTAACGTGCAGCCGCAACCGGCATTGGCGCACCATCGGCCGTATGAACAGAAACAATCAACACGCCAGATTCTGGTAGCTTCACTTCTGATGATAATGAAACCGTGACCTTAACTGGTGTGCCTTGGTAGGTTTTCTGTTCAGGATGATTGATCGCATCTAACTCACGCTGAGCCGTTTTAATACTACGAGAAAGCATGTCGTAACGATCATCATCTTTACCGATTTTAGCTTGAAGCTGTTTCCAGTAGTCGATGGCTTTAGCGTAATCACCACTTTCATAGGCACTAAATGCCAGCAAGGAGTAAACGCGCAAATCGACATCAGGCTGTTTCATCAGTTGCGCTAAAATCGAATCGGCTTTTTGTAAATCAACTTGATCCGATGAGAACATTAGCGCTTGAGCTAGGCTTAATTGCACATCTTGATTATTCGGCATCAAGTTATCGGCTTTGGTCAACGCACCAATCGCGGTTTCAATATCACGATTCGCCAAACCAATACGACCAAGTAACACCCAGCCCGTCGCATCGTCCGCATTATATTGCAGGCGAGAACGTAGAGCTAAAGTCAGATCCGCCATCTCTTGTTCGGTTAATTCAACACCTTGAGGATTCATCAACTTTTGCGATAAAACGGGAAGATTATTTTCAACTTTCTTCCAGTGTGCGACCTTATTATGTGCACCATATAAGGCATACACCCCATACGAAGCCACCGCCATAAAGATCACTAAAGGTATTGCCATCCACTTAACCGCGGCAGAATCTTTCTTTTGCTGCTCAGCAACCGGAATATCATCCAATAAAGACTGCTTTAAATCTAAAACAAGATCATCTTTATTACCGACGATACCCGCCTGATCTTCAGATTCTAATTCTGTTAAACGATCACGGAAAAACGCTTTGTTTAAATCATCACGTTGTGCCGCTTCATCGACTTCTCTAGGCTTTAGTAGTGGGTATAAAACAAACGCGCAAGAGATGGCGAGTAAGATTATTGTTCCAATCCAAAATGCTATCATGAATCACTGCCCTTCTTGTCGTTTGAATCAGATTCTTCTAAAAGCTCTTTTAAACGTTGCTCTTGTTCTTTATCTAATGAGGTTGGACCTTTCACTTGAGCAGCGGTTGATTTCCTACGGCTACGTATCACAATAAAACCGAATCCAAGTAACACTATGCTTAACGGCGCAAACCACAAGACTGCCGTTGATGGTGTTAATGGTGGATTGTAGGTTACAAAATTACCGTAACGAGCCACCATGTAATCAACGATCTCTTGTTTAGACTTACCGTCTTTGGTCATTTGATACACTTTCAAACGTAGGTCTTTTGCCAATTCCGCATTGGAATCTGAAATTGAGTTATTTTGACACTTAGGACAACGCAGCGTATGGCTCAACTCTTGAAATTGCGCTTCTTGCTGTGCGTTATCAAAATCAAACACTTCAATCGCAGACATCGCGGGTACTGCAAATAACATGCATAGCAGCATTAATAGTGAAGATTTTTTCATCATTGGGCACGCTCCATCGGAATTGGTGGCAATGCTGTTTTTTGACCTTCTAGCTTGTTATACAAAGGCAGTAAGGTTTCGTTCCAATTATCAATATTCACATCACCCACGTGGCGGTACTGAATATGACCATTGGCATCAATCAAGAAAGTTTCTGGTGCGCCGTAAACCCCAAGATCTAAGCCAAACATACCACTACCATCAAATAACACGACCTGATATGGGTTACCAAGATCTCTTAACCATTTCTTGGCTTTCTCACGATCATCTTTGTAATTCAAACCAACGATTTTTACACCTTGATCTGAAAGCTTATTCAAGAACTGATGCTCGGCATAACACGTTGGGCACCAAGTCGCCCACACGTTAAGTAGCAACGGTTGGCCTTGAAATAAGCTTTGATCATAAGTTTTATTTTCTTGGAATAAATCTTCTAGCTTAAATTCAGGTACAGGCTTACCCACCAATACTGATTCTAGTTTAGTGGGATCATCACCATCAGCATTGCGAGTTAACTGCGTGGCAAAGACTACAACCAAGATGGCAAATAACGCCAAAGGTGCAAACAAGATTTTACGGTTCATGATTACGCCTCCTTCTCGGCTGATTCCGTTGATTTTTCGGCTTTTTTACGGAAGCGGTAACGTTTATCACTGATCGCTAACGCACCACCAATCGACATTAAAATCGCACCAAACCAAATCCAGCGAATAAACGGTTTGTAGTAAATGCGAACCGCCCAGGCATCGGTACCTTCTAAACGCTCACCCATTGCAACATACAAGTCACGGGTGAAACCGCGGTCAATTGCCGCTTCAGTCATCATAGAACGAGCCGTATGGTAGAAACGTTTTTCAGCATGCAGTTCATTTACATAGTTACCGTCTTCACTAATGATGAAATCAGCAATAAAGCCTTCATAGTTCGGGCCGTCATGGTCACGTACACCAGCAAAGTCAAACTGATAACCTTCAATTTCAAACTTATCGCCTGGTGCTAAACGTACATCACGTTCAATGCTGTAGTTTTGCACCATCGCAATACCAATGATCGTGACAGCAAGCCCAATGTGACCCAACATCATCGCCCAATGACTGCGTTGTAACTTGGTTAAACCTTTAAAGAAAGTATGGCGATGAGTCGCGCGTTGGTGTAACTCAAAGCCATGCATTGAAAAGATCCAAATCGCCATGAACCAACCCAACGTTGCAAGCGGCATAAATTGCTTAGAGGAAATGAATACAATCGCTGTTGCGCCAACCACTGAAACCACCAATGACACTAGCATCGGTATTTTCACTTCCGCCAAGTTATCACGCTTCCAGCGCACCATTGGGCCAATACCTAGAATCAAGGTAAATGGCACAATTAACCAAGTGAATAAAGTATTAAAGAATGGCGCACCAATCGATACAGAACCCATGCCTAGTTGTTTATGAACAAGTGGCAATAACGTACCAATCAGAACCACAACCAATGCCGCTATTAATAAAATATTGTTAGATAACAAGGCGTTTTCACGAGAGATAAGTGAGTAGTTACCACGCACACGGACTGAAGCCCCTTTGAGTGCAAATAGTAGCAGAGAGCCACCAATCACTAACGCAAGGAAAGCCAGAATAAACATACCGCGAGCAGGATCAGATGCGAATGAATGCACCGATACTAAAATACCCGAACGCACTAAGAAGGTACCCAACAGGCTCAACGAGAATGCGCTGATCGCCAGCAATACTGTCCATGCTTTAAAGGTGCCGCGTTTTTCAGTTACCGCCAATGAGTGCATTAGTGCGGTACCGGCAAGCCAAGGCATGAAAGAGGCATTTTCAACGGGATCCCAGAACCACCAGCCGCCCCAGCCAAGTTCATAATATGCCCACCATGAGCCTAGTGCGATACCAACCGTTAAGAATACCCACGCTGCGGTTGTCCACGGACGAGACCAACGAGCCCAAGCAGTATCTAATCGACCCGTCATTAATGATGCAATAGCAAATGAGAACGCTACCGAGAAGCCTACATAACCCATGTATAGCATTGGTGGGTGAATAATTAAGCCCGGATCTTGTAGTAATGGGTTTAAGTCACGACCATCTATTGGGAAGTAAGGCAAGGTACGTAAGAATGGATTTGATGTCAGAATGATAAACAGCAAGAAGCCAATCGAAATCATCCCCATTACCGCTAATACGCGAGATACCGACTCTTGTGGCATTCCGCGACTAAAGGTTGCCACCGCAACTGTCCAGATAGCTTGAATAAGCACCCAAAGTAGCAGCGAGCCTTCATGCGCGCCCCATACAGCGGTTAAGCGATAATACCAAGGCAGTAAACTGTTCGAGTTACTGGCGACATACTGTAAGGTAAAGTCATTACTATAGAACGCCCAAAGTAGCGCCCCGAATGAAAACACTAGCGTTAAAAACATCCCCCAAGACAGAGGACGAGCCATCCCCATTAAGGTACGATTATTAACACTCGCGCCATACATAGGCAGAACACTTAATAAAATAGAAAACCCTAATGCAAGAATTAAGGCAAAATGTCCAAGTTCAGCAATCATTGCACTTATTCCTGATTTTTTATGGTGTGAGTTTCGTAGTCATAATCGGGGTTATGATTCTTTTGCATCGCTTCTTCAATTTCAGAAGGCATGTAATTTTCATCATGCTTAGCTAACACTTCAAACGCTTCAATAGTTGTTGCATCAACCAATATACCTTGAGCAACGATCCCCTGACCTTCACGGAATAAATCAGGCAAGATACCTTCATAAGTTACCGTCACCGTAGGGCCAAGGTCTTTGAGGTCAAAACTCACTTGCAAAGAATCAGGGTCACGTTTAACCGAGCCTTCGACCACCATACCACCTATACGCAAACGCTCACCAACGTGCGGCATGGTACCATCGGGCTTACCATTGACCAGTTCTGTCGGCGTATAAAATAAGTTCATATTCTGATTAAGCGCATACATGGTTAAACCAACCGTTCCTGCTGCACCGATCAGAATAGCCAAAATGATTGCGAGCCTTTTTTTACGTCTAGGTGTCATAGTGTGTTTTCCATTTTTTTCGCCGCTTGACGACGTTCTTCACGGTCAATTTTTTGTTGAATTTCTTTTAGTAAGGTTTTGCCATCTGAAACACTTTTCCAATATAAAACCAGCATACTGAAAAACGTAATGCCAAATGAAGCCCATACATAAGCGGCATAACCACCCATATAGAAGAAATCACTAAACGAATCAAAATACATTTACTTCACCTCTGATGCAGTTTGGCCTTTAGTTGCATTTTGTTTTACCAATTGCAACACCCAAGGGCGGTGACTTTCACGGCGAATTATTTCAGTACGGAAGCGAACCATAGCGACCGCACCAAAGAAAAACGCAAAACCAAAAATATTGCACAATAAGGGCCACAACATTTCAGGAGCAATCGATGGTTTACCGATTTTAGTGATGGTTGCGCCTTGGTGTAGGGTATTCCACCACTCTACTGAATAATGGATGATAGGGATATTAACGACACCTACAATTGCCAAAATACCGGCGGCTTTAGCGGCGGTCTTTTGATCATCAAACGCGTGATAAAGTGCAATAACGCCTAGGTAGAGAAACAATAAAATCAGTTCTGAGGTTAAGCGAGCATCCCATACCCACCATGCGCCCCACATTGGCTTGCCCCAAACCGCACCTGTAATTAAAGCGATAAAGGTATAAACGGCACCAATTGGAGCCATTGCCAAAGCGGCCATATTCGATAATTTTAGCTGCCAAACGAGACCAATAAATGCCGCGATCGCCATCGACATATAAATGCCCATCGACCAGATAGCAGCAGGCACGTGAATATAAATAATGCGAAAGCTATCACCTTGTTGGTAATCGGCAGGCGCAAAAGCCAGCCCCCAAATCGTACCTACTAGCAATAGCCCAAATGCCAAGACAGAAAACCAAGGCAATAACGTTCCGCATAGCTGATAGGTTTTTTCAGCTTTTGCGTATGGATGTAACCATTTCCACATTTTGCTTCTCACTTTGTTTTGTAGGCTATTTTTGCTCTACTTTATAATTTCTAACTTAAATCGTATTTGCTTGCCGTTTTTACCACAAATGGCTCTACCACAAACGGTTCAACCACAAGCTTATATAGTTTATTAATTCACACTGATGCGTAACGATGCGCTAATCGCAAATGGCGTCAGGGTTACAGAACCCAATAACATCGCCCCTAAAATCGCCAATTGGCCAGAATACCCGAACCCACTAGTGGCAGCTTCAATCGCAGAAGTGGCAAAAATCAACACTGGAATATACAAAGGCAAAACCAGCAAACTTAACAGTACGCCACCTTTTTGTAGGCCAACCGTTAAACCGACACCAATCGCACCAATAAAACTCAAGGTTGGCGTACCGAGTAATAAGGTAATGACCACCGCCAACCAAGTCTGAAAATCTAGCGATAACAGTACCGCGAGTAACGGGCTAATTAAAATTAACGGTAGCCCAGTTAACAACCAATGGGCGATCACTTTAGAAATCACCACCAATGGCAAAGGGATTGGCAATAACATTAATTGCTCTAATGCCCCATCATTAAAGTCGTCTCGAAATAAGCGCTCTAAAGATAACAGAGCCGAAAGCAATGCTGCTACCCAAATGATGCCAGCTGCAATACGTGCTAACAAATTCGGCTCTGGGCCAATACTTAAAGGAAACAGCGTAATCACAATGATAAAAAACCACAAAGGGTTAAATACATCGGCTTGGCGGCGATAAGCAATTAACAACTCGCGGCGAACAATCGCCAGCATACTTGAAATCATTACTTACTCTCCCAACCGAATGGTTTTAAGTTGATCCCTTTCGGTAAACATATCTTGGTGAGTGGTAAATAACACCATTCCGCCATTTTGTGTATGTTCCATAAACAAAGCTTCAATCACTTTAATACCTTGCTTATCAATGGCCGTCAGCGGCTCATCTAGAATCCAAAGTGGATGACGACTTAACCATAAACGTGCGAGTGCGACACGTCGTTGCTGCCCCGCCGATAACTTACCGGCTGGAATATCTTCTTTACCTGCCAAGCCAACTTTGGCTAACGCCATCCAAATATCATCTTCTGTGACGCCGGTTGAGCCATTTAGTTTCTGATAAAAGGAAAGGTTCTCAAATGCAGTCAGCTCTTTCTTAACGCCAGTTTGATGTCCGATAAACAACAAATCTTGATGAAAGGCATCGCGGTCTTTATGTGTTTCAACGCCTTTCCAAAGTATTTTTCCGGCTTCACTATCACCTAAACCAGTAATAATTCGCAGCATGGTGGTTTTGCCCGAACCATTACGGCCCTCAACTTGAACGAGATCACCAGCAGAAACAGAAAAGCTTACTGACTCAAATAATTCTCGGTCATCACGAATCGCTGTTAAATCACGCACTTCCAGCATAAATCTTCATCTATAGTTAAAGTTAAGGGGCGCTTATGTTACCACAGGAAAACACACTCGAAAGCGTTAACATGTAAAGCATTCAACGAATGCTCAGATAATCACAAAAATAACCAAAATACGGCTAATTCAATGAATAAAAACTCAAGAACACGTTACATTAGGTGTCAATCTTATTCCGATGATAACGGACTGACATATCATACCTATAACCCTAAAGGGGTATACTGGTTATCAACTGAGATTTTAATGATTTGAGTCAAAATGGACTACACCTAAGCATTAAAAAATAAAAGTGATCCCATTACTAATCACACGCGTAATACAGGTATCAATTGTCATTAGGTATTTGTCATTATGTATCCAGTCACTCGGCAGCTAGGTGTTCAAAGACACACTGGCAAGAAGATAACAATGAGAACGGAAATCAACGACGATAATGAAGTGACACCACCGTTAGAACAGTGGCTGTGCGATATTGCCAACCAACGCGACAAGCAGGCTTTTCAACGTCTGTTTATTTGGTTTGCGCCTAAAATACAGCGTTTTGGCATCAAACAATTCAACAACCCAGAAACCGCCAAAGAATTATTGCAAGACACCATGACGAATGTGTGGCGTAAGGCGCACTTATTCGATATGGAAAAAGGCGCAGCTACCACTTGGGTGTACACCATAATGCGTAATACTTCTTTCGATATGCTACGAAAAATGCGTACTCATAAAGAAGATCAATTAAGTGATGACATTTGGCCACTTGTTGAAGCAGAGGCAACCGAAACCATCAGTTTTGATGACCACCTGATGAGCAAAAAAATTGAGCGTCACCTGAGTCGTCTTTCTCACGATCAACGCCAATTGATTGAAGGCGTGTACTTTAAAGATTTATCGCAAGAGCAACTAGCCGCCCAGTTTAATATTCCTTTAGGCACTGTAAAATCACGTTTAAGACTGGCAATCGCTAAATTGAAACATCTTATGGGAGAGAATTCATGAGACACCATCCAACACATGAATTGATGAGCGTTTTTGCAAGTGGCGAGCTACCTGCATCGTTGAGCATCGCCGTCGCTGCCCATCTTGAATTATGCCGCGACTGCCAAACGACTGTCGATCGCATTACTCAACAAGCCGCTCAGCAAGAATTCACAACATCATCGACTTCTTATCAGCAAGATCATGAAGACGATTTCGCCGATATGATCGCGCAAATCACCCAAGATGATGCCCTGTTTGATGCTCAAATTTATTCAGACAAGGCAGTAGAACAAACCATCGAATTTAAAGGACAGCACTACACCTTGCCAAGAGCGCTGCAATCTCTGGTGCTGCAAAAACCGCAAAAACTCGGCAAACTCACTCGCTCTCGAATTGACTTACAAGAAGGTAGTCTCAAAACCAGCTTATTGCATATTGAACCCGGTGGTAGTGTTCCAATGCATACTCATAAAGGGTTTGAACTAACGTTATTACTAGACGGTGAATTTGAAGATCAAATGGGCAAATACCAAATAGGTGACTTCATTTGGCTAACTGGAGAACATGAGCATACTCCCACCACTACCACAGGATGCTTATGTTTCACCGTATCCAATGATGCGCTGCAATTTACCCAAGGGATCTCAAAGCTATTAAATCCTATCGGGCAATTTATTTATTAAATTCAGTTAATCTTAGGCAGCAAGGAGTCGCCGTAGTATGAAACTACCAGTTCAAAAACCGAAAATTGGTATCAGTGCCTGTGTCGCCGGAGAGCAAGTGCGCTTTGATAAAGGACACAAACGCTCTGATTTCTGTATGAGTCAACTCGCCCCTTTTGTTAACTATCAAGCCTTTTGCCCAGAAGTGGCGATTGGCTTGCCGGTCCCTCGTCCTACTATTCGTCAAGTTCAACTAAGTGATGGAATACATGTCAGTCGTCCTGATGGCGATGGTGATGTCACACAAGACTTAACCGAATACGGTCAAACCGTCGCCAGTAAAATCGATCACCTTAGCGGCTTTATTTTTTGTCAAAAAAGCCCGAGCTGCGGCATGGAAAGAGTTAAGGTTTATCAAGAAGACGGTAAAGGTAGCACCGCTTCTGGCATAGGCTTATTCGCCAAGCAAATCATGGTACATAATCCTAACCTACCATGTGAAGAAAATGGTCGCTTAATGGACCCTGCATTACGCGAGAATTTCATGCTCCGTGTGTTTACCTATCGTCATTGGCAGGATTTATTATCCTCTGGCCTGACTAAACACAAACTGATTGAATTCCATAGTGAACGTAAGTACTTACTAATGAGCCACCATTTAATCAGCTATAAAGAAACTGGCCGTCTACTTGCTCGTGCCGATCTCAAACTAGAAGAGATGGCGCAACAATACATCTCAATTCTAATGTCGGGGTTAAAGCATGTGGCAACGCATAAAAGCCACACCAATACGCTGCAACACCTGCAAGGCTACTTCAAAAAAGTCTTAACCAAACAGCAAAAAAGTGAGCTATCCACTCATATCAATGATTTCCGTGCAGGGTTGGTTCCCCTACTGGTGCCGCTAACTTTGATTAATCATTATCTAAAAGAATTTCCCCAGCAATATTTAGCGGCTCAAGTGTATTTATCGCCCTATCCACAAGAGCTTAAATTACGCTACATCTAAAATTATTGTTTTTCGCTATATAAAATTAACAAGCAAAAGGTAAGCCATGAATCTTGTTTGGTTTCGCAATGATCTGAGAATCGACGATAACCCAGCCCTATACCACGCGATAGCCGCTGGTCAGCCCTTTCATGCTTTATTTATTTCTACGCCCTCGCAATGGCAAGCGCATGATATGGCACCAATAAAAATTGATTTGATTGAGCGACATATCAATTTGATTTCACAACAATTAGGCCAGTCCGGCATTCATTTTAAACACATTGAAGCCAGCGATTTTGCAGAGCAAGCGCAAACGCTCAAAACATATTGTCAGCAGCAAAATATTGAGACTATTTTTGCTAACCAAGAAGTCGAATTCAACGAACAGCAGCGCGACCAAGCCTTACGAGACAATGACCTGCCCTTAACGCTGTTTGAAGCTGACGTGATTGTGTCTAAAGGGGCGGTTCTCAATGGCCAGAATGAAATGTACAAAGTATTCACACCATTTAAAAAAGCGTGGGCAAGTTCATTGGCAAGAACCCATGCCGCACCTTTACAGGTTTGTTTGCCATCATTAAAACCGGTTAGCAACCCTGTCATTACGTTTAACGCCACCAAACAAGACTCCAGCAAATGGCCTTTGGCGAATACCATATTGCAACAAGTGCTTCCTAAGTTTCTAACCACTAAGTATCAAGACTATCATCAAAACCGAGACTACCCTGCGATAAAAGCAACCTCAGGTTTATCTCCCTACTTAGCGATTGGTGCGATCAGTGCAAAACGCGTGTTTGCCGAACTTTCTCACCATTCCCCCAATGCTCTGGAAATGATTTCACAGCCGGAAGGGAGTTGGCTTAATGAATTGGCGTGGCGTGACTTTTATCGTCACTTATTACACCACTTTCCAAAACTCAATAAGCATCATAACTTCAATGACAAATACGACCATTTGCCTTGGCCAAACTCGCCTCAATTATTAACCGCCTGGCAACAAGCCAAAACCGGCTATCCAATTGTCGACGCCGCCATGAGGCAATTAGTGCAAACTGGCTGGATGCATAATCGCTTAAGAATGATTGTCGCTAGCTTTCTCACCAAGCATTGCCTAGTGGATTGGCGACTAGGTGAAACGTTTTTCATGCAGCACTTAATTGATGGCGATCTCAGTGCCAATAATGGGGGTTGGCAATGGGCGGCAGGCACCGGTTGTGATGCTCAGCCCTACTTTCGAATATTTAATCCCATCACTCAAAGTGAAAAATATGATCCAGATGGCAGCTTCATCCGTAAGTATTTACCAGAGTTAGAAAATGTACCTTTGAAACACCTGCATTTTCCACACGAGTATATAAAACAAAACGATATTGAAACTTATTGGCCTGCCATTGTCGACCACCCAACCGCAAGGCAGCAAGCGCTAAGTTTCTATAAAGCAGGATAGATCGATAAGGAGACAAGATATGATGCAGGCTTCGGAACGGATTTCCAACTTTATAGAAACATATCAAAAGCTCAATAAAGACAATTTGCATTTATTGGCGGAGATCTATGATTCGTCAGTTCAATTTCAAGATCCGCTGCATAAAGTTGATGGTATCGACAACCTTCATCACTACTTTGAAAATCTGTATGCCAATGTCATCCATTGTCATTTTGATATTCACGACGCTTTCTGCCAAGACCAACAAGCCGCTATTTACTGGACCATGCACTTACAGCATCCCAAGCTAAAATCCGGGCAATTGATTCTGGTTGATGGTCACTCTCACCTTACCTTTGATGAGCAAAAAATCACTCACCACCGAGATTACTTTGATATTGGCAGCATGCTGTATGAACAGCTTCCAGTGATTGGCGCAGGCATCAAATACATAAAGCAGAGGGCAACCTCATGAGTAACCAACCAAGTATTTTGATTACCGGTGCATCGTCTGGTATTGGGCATGCCTTAGCTCTGCATTACGCAAATGCAGGTTATCAAGTTTGGGCGGGAGGACGCAGCAGTGAAAAGCTACAGCAGCTATGCGAACAGCACCCAAATATACTGCCATTGCTGTGCGATATCACTGATTTTGATGCGGTGAAAGCCAGTGTAAGCCAATTACCTGCATTAGATATATTGCTGCTCAATGCCGGAACTTGTGAATATATCGATGATGCAAAACAGTTTGATGGCGCACTTTTTGAAAGAGTTATCACTGCCAATCTCATTGCGATTGGTTACTGCTTGGAAGCTTGGCTGCCGCTGATTAAGCAAGGTGGCAACTTGGCAATAACGAGCTCCAGCGCTTCTTTTTTACCGCTGCCTAGAGCAGAAGCTTATGGCGCATCCAAAGCTGCCGCGACGTATTTAGCACGTACTTTGAGCGTCGATCTGAAAAAAGACAATATTCATGTCAGCGTGATCCACCCCGGTTTTGTTAAAACGCCGCTCACCGATAAGAACGATTTCTCAATGCCATTTTTGACACTCCCAGAAAAGGCGGCAGATATCATTTTCAAAGGTATCAATAACAATAAAAACGAAATTCATTTCCCGAGAATATTTACTTGGTTACTCAAAGCATTCGCTTTATTACCGTTTCCAGTATGGAAGACACTAGCTGTAAGGATTACTAAATAATGAAGAATATTGCGATCATTGGTTCCGGTATTTCAGGTTTAACTTCCGCTTATCTTTTAAGCCGAGAGCATCACGTCACCGTTTTTGAAAAGAATGACTACATCGGTGGTCATACCGCAACTAAAGACATTGAAGTTGATGGAAAATGTTATGCAATCGACACCGGTTTTATTGTCTATAACGAACGCACCTACCCAAATTTTATTAAGCTATTAAACCAATTGGGTATCACTGAACAAAAAGCCGAAATGAGTTTTAGCGTGATGAACCCTAGCGCTAACTTGGAATATAACGGCAGCACTCTTAATACCTTATTTGCTCAACGTTCAAACCTACTCAAACCAAGCTTCTGGCGTTTGATCTTAGAAATTCTACGCTTCAATAAATTGTGCAAAGCTTTGTATGAACAAGACGAAATCGATGTCGAATTAACCCTAGGCGACTTTCTCAAGCAACATAAGTTTAATCAGGCATTTAGCCAAAACTACATCCTACCAATGGGCGCGGCTATTTGGTCAAGCAGCCTAGTAGAAATGACTCAATTTCAACTCAAGTTCTTTGTGCGATTCTTCTATAACCACGGACTACTTGATATTCAAAACCGTCCGCAGTGGTTTGTGATCCCAGGTGGCTCAAAGCAATATATCTACCCGCTGATCAAATCATTCGAAAACAATATCGAATTGAATAGCCAAATAAAGTCGGTCTCTCGAACCAGTTCAGGTGTCAATTTACTGTTTGAAGGTGGTCAATCTAAACAATTCGATGACGTGGTATTTGCTTGCCATTCTGATCAAGCTTTACAGTTATTAGGTGATGCCAATGCCCAAGAGCAGGAAATCTTATCAAGCATGCCTTATCGAGATAACCAAGTGGTGCTGCATACCGATACCAATTTATTGCCGAAACGTCGCTTAGCGTGGGCAAGTTGGAATTACCACTTAGATTCAAACCAGAATCGCCCAGCTTGCGTCACCTACAATATGAACATTCTTCAAGAGCTTGAGTCGGACACTACCTTTTGCGTGACACTCAACAACACAGACCGAATTGATGCCAACAAAATCCTCCAGACTTTTCACTACTCGCATCCGGTTTTTAATCAAAGCAGCCTAGCCGCTCAGCAGCGCCGCTTAGAGATCTGTGGAAAAAACCACACCCATTTTGCCGGCGCCTATTGGCATAACGGTTTCCATGAAGATGGCGTGCGCAGTGCGGTTGAAGTCGCGCAACGCTTTGGTATTTCGTTATGACCACCAGTGCGCAACCTTTCGATTTTCAGCATGGTATCTACAAAGGTAAGGTGCGGCATCGTCGTTTTTCTCCGGTTCTACATAGCTTTAACTACCCGATTACTATGCTGGGCATTAATGTTGCTGAACTCGATAGCTTGAATGATCAACATTGGGCGTTTGGCACTCAATGGTACAAACCAGTTCGCTTTGCGCAAAAAGATTACATTAAAAGTGAACCAGGTGAATTGCTGCAACGTATTAAAAGCAAAGTCGCCAATTTAGGTGGTGAGTGGGACGGTGAAAATGCAGTAATGCTGGCACAATGTCGCTGTTTAGGTGTGTATTTTAGTCCGGTCAATTTTTACTTTTGTTTTGAAAAATCAGGCAATTGTAAGTACATGCTCGCCGAAGTGAGTAATACTCCATGGAACCAACGGCACTATTATTTAGTAGACATGTATTTAGTGAACATGCAAAGCGACCAAATGACGGATAAAGCATTTCATGTTTCACCCTTTATGCAGATGAATATGAAATATAAATGGCGAGTTAATGCACCAGAAGACAAAGCCTTTGTTCATATCGAAAACCATGACAAAGACCAACAAGGTAAAAAAGTATTTGATGCCACGATTGCGCTTAGCAAGCTAGATATGAAAAACAAACTGGACATGAAAGCCAGTCACCCAAAAACCAAGCGACCAAACACAAGCCAATCTGCCACCAAACTAGATTGGCTAGCACTACCTTTTATGAACTTTAAAGTTTTACAGGGTATTTATTGGCAAGCACTAAAGCTATTTCGTAAAAAAGTCCCGTTTGTGCCTTATAGCAAAACATAAAATATAGATCTTAAAAAAAATATAAGTCTTATACCCAAAGTAATTGAAGTTGTAGTAAGGCAACAAGTGAATGAGACCCCATGAGCATAGCTCGCCTATGTGATTGGGCCGAATGAACGCCGTTAACAAAGCTACAGCTTCTAGTACGAAGGGTATAAAAATAACCATGGAGTGTTGATGATGGAACAGACTCAATCCCTACAAAACAATAAAAGCAAAAGTGGTTGGTTCGGCAATCAATGTCGTCACCTCGTGTTTAACCTACTCAACAAAATGGATGATGCCTATATTGAAATTGATGAAGGCAGCCAAGCGACTTTCGTAGGTAACCCTAACGCACAATTAAAAGGCCATATTACGATCCATGATGACAATGTGTTTCGTGATCTCATCAAAGGTGGAAGCATCGCCGCCGCCGAAGCCTATATCGCACAACGTTGGAGCACACCAGATCTCACCTCTTTGATTCGTATTTTTGCACGTCATCAAACTCAACTTGATCAGATCGAAAAGAAAACCAGTTGGATTTACACCTTCAAAAACCTCTTAACCAATCGATTGAATGCCAACACATTGTCCGGCTCTAAAAAGAACATTCTGGCACACTATGATTTAGGTAATGAACTCTACACTCGATTCCTTGATGATCGCATGATGTACTCTTGCGCACTCTACAACCAACCCAGTGATACTTTGGCCGAAGCGCAAACCAATAAGCTCAAATCAATTTGCGATAAGCTTGATTTACAACCAAGCGATCAACTACTGGAAATAGGTACTGGTTGGGGTGGACTGGCGATTTATGCCGCTCAACACTACGGTTGCCACGTCACCACCACCACCATTTCTGATGAACAATTTGCTTATGCCCAACAGCAAGTTAAGCAGCTTGGCCTTGAAGATAAAATTACGCTCCTCAAGCAAGATTACCGTCACCTAGAAGGTCAATACGATAAACTGGTTTCGGTTGAAATGATTGAAGCAGTCGGCCACCAATTTTTACCGACCTTTTTTAAGCAATGTAATGACTTGTTAAAACCAAGCGGCAAATTATTGATACAAGCGATTACCATTGCCGATCAACGTTATGATCAGTATCGAAAAAGCACCGACTTTATTCAAAAATATATCTTTCCCGGAGGCTGCCTACCGTCATTAAATGTCATTAATCAACAAGTGGCACAAACCACCGATATGATGATCGATAACATTGAAGATATCGGCCTGCACTACGCTAGAACCTTGGCCGACTGGCGCAGCAACTTTGAACGCAATTGGCACAGTATTCAGCCATTTGGCTATGACGAGCAATTCAAACATTTGTGGCATTACTACTTCTGTTATTGCGAAGGGGCATTTATGGAAAGAGTGATCAGCACCCATCATATTGTGATGCGTAAACCTAATTATCTAGATAATCACGATGCATCGATTCTCAATTATTAATTTCATAATATTCCAATCCTGTTGGGCGTTAGCGGCTTCGTTTCCTGCTAGCGCTCCTTTTTTTATGCTTGGACTATTAGGGGTGCACTTTGCCCTCACACCAACGCGTAAAGCTGACGGTTTTTTATTAATCGCAGCACTAGTTGGTATTTTGGTAGATCAATTGATGGTGTGGATTGGCATATTGGAAGTGAATCAGCAATGGATCCCAATCTGGTTAATCCTACTGTGGTGTCATTTTATATTATGTCTAAATCACAGCTTATTGTGGCTGAGCAAATTGGCTTGGTATTGGGTGGCGTTTTTGGGCGAAGTGTTCGGCACTTTAAGTTACTGGAGCGCTCTGAAACTGGGCGTGTTTACCTCTGAGTTTACTCAACCCTCCTTTATTCTTGGTTATGCGATTGCATGGACGATTTTATTACCCATTCTAGGTTACTGGGCAAAAATAAGCCGTGAGCGATATACTTAAATTGATTAATCCTACCCAAGCATACTGGCACTTTTAACGGCTTGTAGATCTTCGTCTAAGGATAATGCTATCTGACTACGTTTTAATGAAAGCTCGGCATGGCGTCTCGCTGCCGCTTTCATTTTATCATCACCAACCATGCACAACGCGGTCAGTGCTTTTTGTAAATGAATTCCCACTTCGACACAACTTGCACCATCACGAGCAATCGCAGTAAAAGCATCATCAAACATATCGTCAATACTCACTTCTGGCACTTGTACGCGATCATAATAGGATTGCTGTTCATCCCCTTCAGGAACCGGTTCACTCCAACACACAAACAGCCTTACGAAACTGCCAATAACCTTAATCGCAGAACCGGGATCATTGACCGCTGGCGATAACGCCTTACCTGCAATTTCAGATAGCACAATAAAACCAAAACGAGGATCATCATCAAACAAACGATCGGCCCCTATTTGATAGGCCGCTAATACACTTTTGTAATCAAATTCTTGTTCTGATTTCTCAGATATCACCTTAGCAATCACCGTACCGGGCGCGACAAATTTTCCGGGTAATGCGGATAACACTACTACTGCATCATTATCTTCAGCCCAGTGATGCAAACGACTAATATCAATATGTTGAATGTAACCAACCGACGTTGCTACCACCGCTTCACCTTGCTCCGCATCGACACAAGGCGCACCAGAACGATTAGGAGCATTACGTAAACGAATTAATGACTGCATTGCCACATGCTCAACCCGATCAACCGTATTCCCGACTCGACCAAGCCTAGCTAAGCGATCTACCCAGCGAATGAACGTCAAAATAACTAACGCAAAAACCAAGCAAGTTAAAATAAACAGTACAAATAAACCGGTGATTTCAAATACATCATTTTTGATTGCGGTCAGTGCTACAATGCTAAAAATGAATGAGCCAATAAATCGTGATAAAGCATTTTTAGATACGTCATCAGACACCACAACACTAAAAGCCCGTGGCGTAGCGGAAGTACTTGCTGAAGTGTAAGCGGCTATCATCGAGCCAACAGAAAAGGTGGCAATCACCAACATGCTCGATGACATAATTTCAAGCAAGGCCACAATAGAGTCGAGGCTGATCGGAGGAACAAATAAACCTGCATTATAATGGTCGGCAAGCTTAGCGATAAAAACTGCACATATAGAACAAAAGCACATCCATAATGGCTTCACCCACAGTTTATCTTTGAGGCGATTATATAAAAAACGCAGGTGATCTCGAGAATAGCTAGCCGCCATAAATTATCCTTAACTCATTATTGGTGTTAATAAAATAAGCACCAATTAATTAAAGAGTTAAGGAGGACATTAAGCAATTAAAATTCATCAAGAATTGAACTTATGAACAAAAAAACAACGCTTGTGCAGCATTCAAGCGTAGAAACCTATTGGGCTATTGGATTATCTAACTAAAATCCGTATTATTCTCAAGGTTAGTCTTTTGGTCCCCATAGCTCAGCTGGATAGAGCGTCCCCCTCCTAAGGGGAAGGCCGTAGGTTCGACTCCTACTGGGGACACCATTAGATATAAAAAACCACAAAAAAGACCTGCCACCGAAGCAACAAGCCTTCACTTGATAAATGGGTTTATCTAGAGTAATAAACTACGATACTTTTTCATCCTCAACTGAGTCGGCTTCATCACTCCCTAAGAACCCACCAGTTTGGTGTGCCCAAAGTTGTGCGTAAATACCGCCTTGCGCTAATAGTTCTTGATGAGATCCTTGTTCAAGAATTTCACCTTGGTCAAGTACGATTAAACGGTCCATTGCCGCAATGGTTGATAAACGGTGTGCAATGGCGATAACAGTTTTACCTTCCATCAATTCATATAAGCTTTCTTGAATGGCCGCTTCCACTTCTGAATCAAGTGCTGATGTCGCCTCATCCATAATCAAGATTGGCGCATCTTTTAACAACACACGAGAAATCGCGATACGTTGACGTTGACCACCGGACAATTTCACCCCACGCTCACCCACTTCTGCATCGTAACCTACATTGCCAAACGTATCAGTTAGGGTTTCAATAAACTCATGCGCATGGGCTTGCTTAGTCGCCGCAAGAAGCTCTTCTTCTGTCGCATCAGGGCGACCGTATAGAATGTTCTCACGAATCGTGCGATGCAATAACGAGGTATCTTGCGTGATCATACCAATCTTACCGCGCAACGAGTCTTGTTGGACTTTAGAAATATCCTGACCATCAATACGGATCGTACCACTTTCCAAGTCATAAAAACGCAGTAGTAGATTAACCAGTGTTGATTTACCCGCACCAGAACGACCGACTAAGCCAACTTTTTCCCCCGGCTTAATATTCAAGCTCAAATTAGTGATCACAGCTTTGTTTGATTCACCATAGTGGAAGCTGATCTTATCGAATTCAATTTGGCCTTTATCGACTTTAAGTGCTGGTGCATTTTCAACATCTTGAGTCACAACTGGTTTAGAAAGCGTATTCATACCATCTACCACGGTACCGATGTTTTCAAAAATGGCGCTGATTTCCCACATGATCCATTTCGACATGCCTTGAATACGCAATGCCAAGCTGATCGCCACTGCAATTGCACCCACGGTGATCATGCTATTCATCCATAAACCAATCGATAATGCGGCAACTGAGAAAAGTAGTAGATAGTTAAGCATGTCGATGCTAAATAGGAAAACCGTCGCCAGACGCATTTGCGCATAAACGGTTTTCAAAAATGACTGCATGCCTTTTTCTGCATATTCCGTTTCGCGATTAGTATGCGAAAATAGTTTCACAGTCGAGATATTAGTATAGCTATCGACAATTCTTCCCGTCATTAAAGAGCGAGCATCGGCTTGTTCAGTGGCAATGCGTTTCATTTTCGGAACAAAGTAAACTTGAGTCAGAACATAAGCCACCAGCCAAACAAATACCGGAACCATCAGCCATAAATCAGCCTGCGCCATTAATACAAACATAGACAAAAAATAGACCGTGATATAAACCAGCATATCGGCGAACTTCATTACCGTTTCACGGATAGCTAGCGACGTTTGCATCACTTTAGTGGCAATTCGCCCAGCAAAATCATCTTGGTAGAAAGTCACACTTTGATTAAGTAGGTAACGGTGCGCTAGCCAACGAATCGACATAGGAAAGTTACCAAGTAACGTTTGGTGCATGATCATCGAATGGAAAAAGCCAATCACAGGGATCACCACGATAATCACCAATCCCATTCCCATGATGCGTGCACCTTCAGCATCCCATAGTGTTTCTGGCGTATGAGTTGAAAGCATATCTACAATCGAGCCCATAAAGCTCATTAAAGAGACTTCAATAATGGCGATACACGCACTCAGAATCGACATAAACAGAATAGGCAATAAAAAATCACGGCTGTAATGCATGCAAAAAGCAAACAAGGTACTCGGCGGAGTATTGACCGTATCTTTAGGGAAAGGCTTAGTTAAACCTTCAAAAAACTTGAACATAAAATGGTTCCATTCAGAAGTGAGGCGTTCAAAAGTTGAATCGAGAGAGACTCAATAAAGACATGTGCTACCGACTAATCGCGCAGTAGAAATGTGCCGCTATCATAAAGGTAAAATGGTCAATTTCCCACCCCCCATTGATATCGATCATGATCTTCTTTCCTTTATTAATAATTTTGCAAATAAACTCTAGTCAGAGCCTTTAAAAATGAATACAATTCTAAACAATAATGATTCGCAATTAATAAAACAACGGATTGATTTATGTCTTTCGCTTTGCACCCTGTTTCACAAGCGGTTTCTCACATTATGAAACCTGCGCTTAGTCTTTCTTTAGCCCTTATCGCTCTACCCTCTTTTGCTGAAGAAGAAGCTTCAACTGAAAATTTAGATACCATCACAGTAACCGCTTCAGCGTTGAAGGTTGAGACACCGCTCGCTGAAACTCCACGCAGTGTATCTGTGATTGATGACGAACAGTTATCTGTACAGCAGCCGCAAAAATTGGATGAAGCGCTGCGCTATCAACCTGGTGTAATGACCCAACCTTATGGTTCAGACAATAATACCGATTGGTTCAAAATTCGTGGCTTTGATGCGGCGACTTATCTCGATGGTAACCGCTTGTTCAATACAGGCTACTATACTTGGAACCTCGAACCTTACGGCTTAGAGCAAGTAGAAGTCCTAAAAGGTCCAGCATCTTTACTTTACGGTGAAGCGCCTCCGGGTGGTGTTGTAAATGCGGTCAGCAAACGTCCAGGTTACACTGAAGGTGGTGAGTTTGAATTAACCGGTGGTAGTCGAAATCTACAAAAAATTGGAATTGATACCACCAGCTTTGTTGATGAAGATGGCGACGTTCGTTTTCGTTTAGTCGCTTTGATGAGCAAACAAGACGGTACGCTTGACGATACCTATAACAATCGAGTTTACCTAGCTCCTAGCCTCGCGTGGGACATAAACTCTGATACTTCGATTACTTTTTTAGCCTCATGGCAGCAAGATGATGGTGTACCAACCGCTGGTTTCTTTCCCGCTTATGGTACTTTGATTGATACACCACAAGGTAAAATTGATCCTAGTACTAACTATGGCGAACCTGATTACGATAAAAATGAAAGTAATCAATACTCGGTTGGTTATGAGCTAGAGCATTACATCAACGATACTTGGCAATTCAAGCAAAATACTCGTTACGCTTATACTGACTTACTACTTCGCAGTACTTATGCATTTGGTAGTGAAACCAGTGCGGATTTAGGGCGTGGGATTGTTTATCGTGATGGCTCAACTCAAATGTTAAGCATGGATAACCAATTCATCGCTAACTGGGGGTTAGGTAATACCGATAACACCACCCTACTTGGCGTGGATGTACAGCAATTCAAAAATGACAGCATGGAAGCGGATGACTGGGGCCCGTATGGTGGTACGACACCAAACATCGATGCTTTCCATCCGCAACATGGCAACATTGTTCCGATTGATGATCGCGCCACTCCGGTGAATATCAAAAAAGAACAGCTAGGCGTTTATGCTCAGCAACAGATCAAATTCAATGAAAAGTTTATTGCTAAATTAGGTGGCCGTTACGATATCGTTCGCCTACAAAATGAAAATGTCACTAGCGACGAAGATATTCACAATGATCACTTCTCGCTCAGCGGTGGAGTTATGTATCTCACTGACTTCGGATTTACGCCTTATGTTAGTTATTCTGAATCATTTGAAGTCATTGCATCGGTGGATGCTTCAACCGGTAAAGCCTATAAACCATTAGAAGGTAAACAAACCGAAGCTGGCTTCAAATACGAACCATCTTTCTTTAATGGCTACTTTAACTTTGCTTGGTTTAACCTAAGCCAAGAAAACGGCCTAGTGTATGATCCAACAACGGCTCAACAAACTCAAACCCAAGAATTAACATCACAAGGTGTGGAACTAGAAAGCGTTGCTCACGTCACCAAAGATTTACTGGCAAGAGCAAACTACACCTATACCGATGCAAAATCGGATGATGGTTTAGGTAATGAACAGCGTACTGCTCTAATTCCTCGCCATATGGCATCAGGTTGGTTGGAATATGATTTTTCTAGCTTAGGTCTGGATAGCTTTGTGGTAGGTGCAGGTGTTCGTTATATGGGAACTTCGGTTGGCTCAACTTCAGATGGAGCAGGTACATTACACGTTCCAGCAGTTACCTTATACGACGCCATGGCTCGCTACGACATTACTCCTAAATGGCGTGCACAAGTTAACGTCAATAACTTAACGAATAAAGAGTACGTTTCTAGCTGTGATTACTACTGTTACTACGGTGAAGAGTTGACCGCAACCGCAACCATTAACTACATGTGGTAAATAAACACCTTAAACTCACTAGGGCTATTGAGTACAATGGCCCTAGTTTTGTTTTCTAGTACCTAATAAATAACCCCAGAGAAAAATATGTTCAAACTCAACCAAGTTCGTGTTCACCGAGATAATCGCGATATTTTATCGATTGATGAACTTTCCATTCCAAGTGATGGATTGACGGTTGTGCTTGGTCATAATGGTAGCGGTAAATCGACACTGGTTAACCTGCTTTCAGGACAATCGGAAGCCGACTCTGGGCAAGTGACACTCAACCAGACTGAAATTTCAGATTTCTCCCAAAAACAACTAGCTAAAGAAATTGCCTTTTTACCGCAAAAGTTGCCAGACGTTGCAGGGCTTACCGTGCAAGAATTAGTGCGTTTAGGCCGCTTCCCTTGGCGTGGTGTGTTTGGTCGTTGGCAAAATGATGATGAGAAAATCATTGTCGAAGCGATGCAAAAAACCGGCGTTGAACAATATGCTGATAACCTTGCCGATAAACTTTCTGGCGGTGAACGTCAACGCGCTTGGGTTGCCATGTTATTGGCGCAGCAATCTCCAGTGCTGATTCTCGATGAACCGACCTCTGCCCTCGATATCCATCATCAATACCATTTAATGGATTTGCTGCAAGAACTGAACCAGCAAACTGGCTGTGGCATTTTAGTCATCTTGCACGATCTGAACTTGGCGCTGCGTTATGCCACTCATATCGTGGCGCTAAAGCAAGGCAAGATAGCGTTTAGCGGCGCAAAAGAATTACTACTCGACGGTCAACGATTAACGGATTTATACGAAACCGATATCCAACTTTTAGATCACCCACAGCAAGATGATCAAAAAATAGCCGTCGTGATTTGAAAGCCTGAAGATTTATCGATTATCGCTTTTCCCAGGAACTAGGGACCAGAAACTAGGAACCATTTTCAATATGAAAACATTCTTCAAACTATTCTCTTTAACCATAGCGTTATTTAGCCTACCAAGTTTCGCGTCGATTACCGTCACCGATAGCCTTGGCCAACATCAATTAGATAGTCACCCGAAACGTATTGTGGCGTTAAATTGGGATCTTGCTGAACAATTACTCGAACTTGATGTTACTCCCGTTGGCGTGCCAAATATCAAAGACTACACCACTTGGGTTGTCAAACCGGCGATTCCGGAAGGTGTAGAAGACTTAGGTACTCGTGCTGAGCCTAATATGCAAAAGCTAGCGGAATTGAAACCTGACCTTATTTTGGCAGCCTCACCACAAAAAGATCTGATCCCTCGCCTGCAGACTATTGCACCGGTGCTGTATTACCAAACCTACAATGCCGATCAAAACAGCGCAAAAGCCGCCATTGAGAACTTCCGCAACATTGCAGCCGTTGTCGGTAAAACT
Organism: Vibrio litoralis DSM 17657; assembly: GCF_000426765.1. Lineage (GTDB taxonomy): Bacteria > Pseudomonadota > Gammaproteobacteria > Enterobacterales > Vibrionaceae > Vibrio > Vibrio litoralis. Next base: position 137,094 of record NZ_KE384567.1, read on the forward strand.
GATTTAGCGGAACAAAAGCTCAATGCAATGAACCAACGCTTTGCCGATTTAAAATCACAACTAGAAACCGCGTTTAATGGTGAAATGCCAAGTGTCGCTGCAATGCGTTTTGCTAACCAAACTTCTATCTATTTATACGCGAGCAATTCAACCACTGACTACGTGATCCACCAACTCGGTTTAACGACGGCGCTCCCGCAACCCGCTAAAGAGTGGGGAATCGTACAAAAACGTATCACCGACTTACAGCACATCAAAGATGGATATGTGATTTATTTTGGTCCATTTTCCGACGCACAAAAAGCGAAATTGAATAAATCCATGCTCTGGAAAGCGATGCCATTTGTTCGCAATGGTCATGTTAATGAAGCAGAATCGGTATGGAATTATGGCGGTGCAATGTCGATGCAGTATATTGCAGAATCGATAACGGAAAGCTTACTAGAGATAAAGCCATAAATAAAAGTTCCTAGGAAAAGCTTGGCGGCTAAAGTAATCGCTTTAATGCCAATCAAATCAACAACACCAAAATGCTATAAAGATCCACTAATCTACTAGGCTCCAACCTAGGGACTAGGAACTCGAAACTAGGAACCCAACATGTCTTCCCTTCGCCTCCCTATCATCATTGCTACTTTCGCCTCATTATTTCTAATCGCGGTAGCTAGCCTACAGATCGCTAATCCATTATCCATCTCTCAACAATGGCATTTATTGCTGGGTGCGGAAGCGCAAGAGTTTGCCGATTTCAATTTTGTTTACGCGCAACTGCCTCGTGCGGTGATGGCGATTATCGTCGGCGCGATGCTTGGCTTAGTCGGTAGCTTGATGCAGCAGTTAACTCAAAACTCGCTGACTTCTCCGCTTACGCTTGGTACTTCTTCTGGCGCTTGGCTTGCTCTCATCGTTGTCAACGTCTGGTTTCCTAACCTTGCTAGCGATTACATGGCGCTTTCGGCAATGGTCGGGGCAATGTTTGCGATGGGGCTTGTGATCACCATTGCCGGACCGAAAAACATCACTGGTCTACCGCTTATTTTATCCGGCATGGTCGTCAACATCTTGTTTGGCGCAATTGCCACAGCGATTATTTTGCTTAACGATCAATACGCTAAAAACGTATTTATCTGGGGTGCTGGCGATCTTGCTCAGAATGGCTGGGAAATGGTGCAATGGCTACTGCCTAGACTCTCGGTTGCTCTAATATTACTGGTTATCGCACCACGTATTTTAAACTTAATGCGCTTAGGGCATCAGGGCGCAGCCGCTCGTGGGCTCAATGTTATTCCTTATTTTATTGTTCTGATCGCACTTGGCCTATGGGTAGTCTCTGCTTCGATCACCGCAGTTGGTGTAATTAGCTTTATTGGTTTACTGTCACCCAATATTGCCCGTGCCATAGGCGCGAGAACACCGAAAGCTGAGCTGTATACCAGTATGATCATTGGTAGTATCGCGCTTTTAGCCACTGATATACTGGCTCTGTTAATTAGCCAATTCACTCAAGAAATGATACCAAGCGGTACTACAGCAGCAGCTATCGGAGCCCCCGCTTTAGTTTGGTTTAGCCGCCGAGCATTAAAAGCACAAGACCAAATCTCCATCAAGCTCCCACCGAGTAAAGCCTATCTGTCTAATCTAGCGATACCGACATTAATCACGATGACATGCTTTATGCTGTTTATTAGTGCCACTTTATCCATGACAGATACTGGTTTTCACTGGGCGATTCCCGATAGTTTTACATGGGATCTGCGCTGGCCTCGCTTTGTGACTGCGCTTGCCGCAGGTGTTGCATTAGCGGCCGCCGGTACTGTATTGCAACGTCTTATTTACAACCCACTGGCGAGCCCAGACATTCTTGGTATCTCCGCTGGCGCAACCTTCGCATTAGTAGGTACTACTGTCTTTTTAGGCACCAATATTTTTGCATCAGGTTCATTGATTGCCTTTGCCGGCAGTATGATCGTTCTTGCCGTTCTACTGCTGTTAGGGCGTAAAAATCAATTTGCGCCATCGAGTATGATCTTAATTGGTATCGCCATCAGTGCATTAATCGAATCTTTAGTTCAGTTTGCACTAGCAAAAGGTACTCAGGATAGCTACACCATTATCGGTTGGTTAGCCGGTTCGACATATCGAGTCACCGCTCATGGGGCGATTGTTTTAGCACTTAGCGTTACGGTTATTTTTGCAGCGTTAATCAGTGTGTCTCGTTGGCTAACGCTTATTTCAGCAGGCCGTCAATTTGCTGCCGCTCGCGGGTTAAATGTACAAGCCACTAGCGTCATTCTACTTTGCTGCGTAGCCCTACTCTGCGCATTGGTTACTACCACCATGGGCCCTGTGGCATTCGTAGGTTTATTAGCTCCACATATGGCTGTGATGCTTGGTGCAAAACAAGCTCGTAGTCAACTATTGGTTGCAGGGCTTACCGGTGGCTTACTTATGCTAATTGCCGATTGGATTGGGCAGAGCATTTTATTCCCAATGCAAGTGGCAGCTGGCACCGTTGTTTCGATTGTTGGCGGGAGCTACTTTTTGCTCTTATTAATCAGAGGGCAAAAAGGACATTAATATTTAATCTTTCCGTGATGTTTTTTAAAAAAGCAATCAGGATAAGGTAAGAATCGCAACCTAAATATCACTCTTTTCATGAAAAATAACATACATTTAACAGGGTTTAATTGGTAAATGCTTGTTTTTCATTTATTATTACCCATACTGTAAGTGGACGTTGAAGCCATACATAAATTAAATACAAGCAGTTGTAATAAAATGTAATCTTCAACTATATTTAGAATCACTAATTAAGTTCTCATTGATGGCTCTAAAGGAATCTGCTTAGCTGAAGGGCTACAAAACGACAACGTTTTATAGTTAAAATCGGAGTAACAATAATGGAAAAAAATATGAAAAAGAATGTTTTAGGAATGGCTTGTGCTCTAGGTCTAATGGCAACTCTTGCGGGTTGTAGTTCAAGTGAAGAAGTAGCAGAAGCTCCAGCAACAACTCAAACTGAAGCGCCTGCACCAGTAATGGCTCCTGTTAGCCTAAGTGCTGATCTATTATTTGATTTTGATTCGGCTACTCTAAAAACAACTGACTCAATTGACGAAGCTGTAAGCAAAGCAACAGCAGCTAACCTAAAATCAATCACTATCGTTGGTCACACTGACAGCGTTGGTACTGATGAATACAACCAAAAGCTATCTGAAGAACGTGCTCAAGCAGTTGCAGATTACCTAACGGGTAAAGGCTTCGATGCTAGCTTAATTACTGTTAGCGCTGAAGGTGAAGCATCTCCAGTTGCTGATAACTCAACAGCTGAAGGCCGTGCTCAAAACCGCCGTGCTGACGTTAGCGTAACAGTTGAAATCGAACAACCTGCTGAAGCTGCTCCAGAAGCTACTGAAACTGAAGAGCCAGCTGCAGAATAATAGTTTTACTACCTACTACTCACCTTATTTGGTGAAGTTAGCTAAGTAAGTACTTTAAGAGAGTGAAGTCGATTACGGCGTCACTCTTTTTTATTTAACCAATTCTTTTTACTTCTTATACCAAACCAAAAGAAAATTATTAGCTGGCATAGGGTGAACCTCAGTTAACGTTATTCCTGCTGCCCATTCTTTTAGCTCTTCAATATCACGAATTCCGCCGCGCCCTTCACTGCGAATCTTGTGATCGAACGCTTGATTACTTTCGCTAGTAAATTCACCGTTCACTTTCATCGGGCCATACTGACAAAACACACCCTCTTTCGGTAATTGCTTGGCGACCAACGCCATCATCGTCTTGGCTTCTTGCGGTTGCATGATATGCGTAGTATTGGCGGTAAATACTGCATCTACCTTGATAGATGGCCACTGATCACGGCCGAGCATAAACTCCACAGGCGATTGAATATTGGATAGCGTGCTCTCTGTTATCCATGCATTAATACTGTCATGGTTGTCAGCAACATCACTGGTTTGCCAAATTAAATGCGGCAGATGTTTAGCAAAAAACACGGCATGCTGCCCAGTGCCAGAACCTATTTCTAACACTTGAGATGCTTTGGAAAAGTGCGGAGCAATCACGTCTAAGATCGGTTGTTTATTTCTCTCACATGATGGTGCATTTTGCTTAGCCATTTATAAAACTCCCAAAATTAGAATAGTAAAATCAGCATAACATTTGTTATTCGTTAATCCTGAACTTTCTTGTCTGTTCTTTAAGCAATAAAGCTGTATAATCCGCCGCCTATTTACACTTCAATTTTGATGCGTTCTACCTGCTATTCAGTGCTACCCATCACCTAAGGATATTTCTTTGATTTCAACCGCAAACATCACCATGCAATTTGGTGCTGAACCTTTATTCGAAAACATCTCAGCCAAGTTTGGCAACGGCAATCGTTATGGCTTAATTGGCGCCAATGGCTGCGGCAAATCAACTTTCATGAAAATCCTTAGCGGTGCGCTTACCCCAAGCTCTGGCAATGTCTCTATCACTCCAGGGTTAAAACTGGGCGTACTAAGCCAAGATCAATTTGCCTTTGAACAACATAACGTGATTGATGTTGTGATCATGGGCGATCGTAAATTATGGGAAATCAAACAAGAGCGTGACCGGATTTACTCTTTACCTGAAATGAGTGAAGAAGACGGCATGAAAGTCGCAGAGCTTGAAAGCGAATTTGCCGAAATGGATGGCTACACAGCGGAAAGCCGTGCGGGTGATATTCTGATCCAAGCGGGTATCGAAGAAGAATTCCATTTTGACCTAATGCAACGAGTTGCACCGGGTTGGAAACTACGTGTGTTACTGGCTCAAGCGCTATTTGCTAACCCAGATATCTTGTTGCTCGATGAGCCAACCAACAACTTGGACATCCACACCATCAACTGGCTGGCAGAAGAATTGAACCAGCGTAAGTGCACTATGATCATCATCTCGCATGACCGCCACTTCTTAAACTCAGTGTGTACTCACATGGCAGATATCGACTACGGTGAACTGCGCATCTACCCGGGTAACTACGAATACTTCCTTGAAGCGTCGAGCTTGATACGTGAGCAACTACTTTCTAGTAACGCTAAGAAAGAAGCCGAAATTAACGAACTACAAGATTTTGTAAACCGTTTTGGTGCCAATGCATCTAAAGCCAAACAAGCCAGCTCTCGTGCTAAGAAGATGGATAAAATCAAACTGGATGAAGTGAAATCTTCAAGCCGTATCAGCCCATCGATTGATTTTGGTGAAGGTAAAAAACTGCACCGTTTAGCATTAGAGCTTCAAGAACTCGGCCACGCGTTTGAAGATGAATTACTGTTTGAAGGCGGTAATATATTACTTGAAGCCGGTACTCGCCTTGCAGTGATTGGCGAGAACGGTGTGGGTAAAACCACTCTACTACGTTGCCTAGTGAAAGACTTGGAACAAAACCAAGGTGTGGTGAAATGGTCGGAAAATGCCTCTATCGGTTACTGCCCGCAAGACAGCACCAAAGATTTCGATAACGACTTGAGCATCTTTGACTGGATTTCACAATGGCGTACCACCAAACATGATGACTTAATGGTACGTGGCATTTTAGGTCGCCTACTCTTTACTGCGGATGACGCGAATAAAAAAGCGCGTAACTGTTCTGGTGGTGAAAAGAACCGTCTATTGTTTGGCAAGCTAATGATGCAAGACATCAACGTATTAGTGATGGATGAGCCAACCAACCACATGGATATGGAAGCGATTGAAGCTTTAAACTCAGCGCTTAAAGTCTATAAAGGCACCTTAATCTTTGTTAGCCACGACCGCGAATTTGTTTCATCACTTGCCACATCGATCATTGATGTGAAGGATAAGAAATTAGTGAACTTCCAAGGTACTTATGATGAGTACTTAGATCATCAGAAGAAAATGATGGCTGTGGCTTAAAAAAGCTTAGTAGCAAAAGCTTAACCACAAAATCGAAGCACATAAATAAAAGGCAGTAATCTTAGCGATCACTGCCTTTTTTATTGATACGGTTATACCAATCACACTAATTAGATGTTCAGAAATTGCGTAGGAAAAAAAGCTTGAGAACAAGGCGAAAATTTTCGATAAGTAGTTATTCTACAATCAAAATTTCCAACGAAGTTATCGAGTTTTTTAACAAGCAAGGATGAGCAGATAATTAGTACGATTGGTTTTAATTCATCAAAATTCAGATCAAGCAAACACCGTCTGTGCCCAGCGAGCTAAACCTGCTGTCACCGAACCAAAATAATTACCACTGACAATCGGTACATTGGGTAGTTGCTGTTCTAAAGCTTGTCGTAAGAAATGCGAGCGAGCACTACCACCGGTCATAAAGATCACATCCGGCTTTTTGCTAGCTTGCTTCATCACTTCAGTGACCAAATCCATCATCTTTTGCACTGGCGTATCTACCGCTTCCACCATTTGCTCTAGGCTAATATCAAGCTCTAACATCTCTGAAGCTACAGGTATTATCAATGAATGTTTCTGAGTATCCGATAAGCCAATCTTAGCCTCTTCCGCTTTACGCACAATTTGATAGCCTAGTGTGTGTTGATAGGCGGCTAATAAACGAGCTAACTTCGCTGGCTCTTTGGCTTCTTTTTGTAATAGCTTTAACGACTTGAAGTTCGCCGCTTCGTAGAAACCTTTTTGCGCCACCACGTTGTTAATCGCGATGGGGTTCCAGAACTGAGTAATCGGCATTTCAATCCCACTGTTCATTTGCGAGCCAAAGCCAAATAAAGGCATAATTTGTTTAAACGCCAGATAAATATCTAAATCATTTCCACCAACACGCTGTCCACTATGCCCTAGTAAGCTCTCTGTTCGGTCAGTTTTTTGCTGCCAACCCGGACCCATTTCAATCAATGAGCAATCGGTCGTACCACCACCGATATCCACCACCAGTACGGTTTGATTTTGGCTCAGAGTACTTTCGTACTCTAAACCGGCAGCAACTGGTTCAAATTGAAATTCAATGTCTTTAAAGCCTGCCCGAGTAGCAGCGTGTAATAAAATGCTTTCGGCTTGTCGGTTCGCCCCTTCTCCACCACGTCCGTGAAAATTAATCGGGCGACCAATCACTGCTTGAGTAATGTCTTGCTGGCTAGAAAGCTCGGCTTGGCTCTTGATGTTTTTCATCATGCTGCAAACCAAGTCTTCAAAAAATACCAATTGAGTGGCATGCAACCCGCTCGCGCCTAAAAAGGATTTTGGCGATTTTACGTAGTAGACTTCTTGTGGGTCGGAAAGGTAAGTATCCAGCGCCTGTTGACCAAATTGAACATCGCCCAATTGCAGCTCTATATCTTCTTCACGGTTGAGATTAATTGCGCGTCGTAAGGCTTGTTCACCAGCAGTATCTTTCGGCTGAACTTGCATAAAACGATACAGATATTCAGCGACCGATTCCCGCGTGGGAGCGCAAATAGTCGAAGGGATAAAATGACTGTCACCTTCTAGTGGCAATAAGCGAGGGTTGCCATTTTCCATCATTGCAACAGAACAGTTCGCCGTCCCATAGTCAAAGCCAATAAACATACCTACCTCTGCGACACTCAAAAAAGGCCGCTGATATTAGCTTAGATAGGATGAAAATGGCAGTGAATGTTTACTCTATGACTAAATCAATGCTTACCGCGTAAGCCTTGCTGAATGTTCAACAAACTTTCTACTTCATCCATACGACGTGAAGTCATGGCTGCGATAGTGTCACCTTCAAGGGGAAGGCTTAAGAGTAACTCAAAGATAGTGTGCTGGTACAAAGCGCCATAACGAACCCATTGCCAAGTATCGGCTCCATCATGGTAGATCATCAGGTCATCAGACCCTTTGCGATCAAGAGTAAAGCTTCGCCCATCGGCTAAATGCACCGTCATACCCTTTTGCCCACCTTTAAGCCCAGCGTATTTGTTCAAATGCAGCATAAGCTTTACTGGACCATAATGGCCTTCGAGTACCGCCTCACCTTCTGCGGTTTTAAAATCACCAAAGCGAATATCATGACCTAAACGATCACGAGCGACCTTAACTTGTAGTTGCAGTCGGTAGTCAAAAACCTTAGCTTCAGTAAGAATGCAGGCTAAACACTCACGCACCATCGTCAGAACATGAGTACCAATATCAAGAATTACGCCTTCTGGATGAAAGAATTGGCGGCTATCTTCTAAACCGGTAGCAAAGTTCAGCGCAATCGGCTCACCTTGCTGATTTAAACCACAAGGCTCCAATAAGTGCCCTTCTACTTTAACAATATCTTGGACATCAACAGATTTAATCGATGGTATTGTTTTGCCGCTAGAATCATCAATTTGAAGTTCCCACGACGAATCTAACTCACCACTTAATAACGATTGAATACCATATCGACCACTCCAATGATCAAGCGCTAATACTCGTGTAGCATAAGCTGGATTTTGCAATAACGAACGCAATTGAGATAGCTGTTCAAGGTTTGCTACTACTGGCTTTTCTATCACAATTGAAGCGATATCAGATTGAAGCGCTTCAACTAGCAAACAATAATGCGTGTCTGGAGGCGTTAGAATAAGAAGTAAATCGAGGTCAAATGACAATAAATCTTGGTAACTAGTCGTGAAGCTGAGATTGGGAAATTGAGAGTTTGAAGTGTGTTCGCTATGTTTAAGGTCACTATACTTAAGATCATAGCCAACCAACTGGATAGATTTGTCTGAATGTTCAATCTGAAACTGATGAAACGCAGGCCAATAAGCCGTCTCAAAAATACCGCCTAGTCCAACAATACCTATTTTCATCTCATCTTCCTATTTGCCTATATAGTTAAGCTTGTTCTGCAAGGCTTAGCTTAGGCTGGAAACGAATGGGTTGAAAACGAGTTAATCCTCAGTCTTTTGCCGTTCGTGGGCAGTTATCACATAAACCTCGACCTTCGCAGCGATACACCATACAACAGGTGGTACGAACGTAATGCCATTTGCTGGCAACGACATCGTAATGCAGTGAATCCATCGCTTTTGTCGATAACCCAAACGCTTCTAGCCAGCGTTTGGCATGTTGAGGAATATACTCCTGTGGCAGGTCTTTATGCAAATCTTGCAAACGTAATAGAGCCATTACCAACAAATCCGCTAATAAATACTGGGTAAATCCCGGACGAATACGTACATTCTCATCAAGTTGGCTACGGTAATCTTCAAATAACGGCAGTAACTCGTTAGCGGCAATCTTAATCAACTCTTCAGGCTCACCATCATGCATAGGCACATCTTGCAGCGTAAAGCCTGCCACAAAGTTGGCATCACCGCGCCACTGCTGGGCAATGGTCGACATAGCTGGCAATGCATGAATACCATAAATACTGATAAAACTGACATAAACCGGCTGCCAGATAAGCAATGTCCAGGTACGGTTTAACCAATAAGCATGACCTGCTTCAGGATGAGAAAGTTGGAGTTTTGCGTAGATGTCTTGTAGCAATTCTTGATTGTTATGTTCTGAGAGTAACCAATCATCACCTAGCGGCGCATGCACTAGTTCGCCGTCAAATAATTCACCTCGGAGATAAGGCGTTACATGATCGGCATAATGGAATAATTGTTGGTATCTAGGATCACTCACTGCAAGACTCATCAAACTTAATTACGTTAAACGCAATGATACTAATTTTCATTTAGATTACAAAGTAAAAAGATGCTTAAAATGCGTGAAAAGTTGTTTCATGTGATGTGCTGCGAGTAGCATGAAAAGATATTGCCGAAAGAAAATCGTCATCCTGAAAAACGAGGCACGAGTGTCGTTCAGGATCTCCCAAAGCGCGTTAAGACTTAATTTGTCTTTAAGTGAGTCAAGTGTTGTAGGAGATCCTGGATCTTCTTCGCTTAGGCTCATGTTCAGGATGACGAGCCTTTTTTAATTTGTAGTTTTTACTCGTGTCTCGAGCGAAGCGTCCTCGGTTCTCGCCCCGCATCTCACAACAAAAAAGAGCCAACCAACGGCTAGCTCTTTACAGTTATTTGCTAAGCGACAGACACTAGAACTTATAATCAAACTTAAATTCGACTGTACGCTCTTCACCATACCAGCAGTTTGCTGAGTCATAGCAAGCGTAAGTGTCTTCATCAAATAAGTTATTAACGCTTAAATTAACCGCTGCGCCTTTTAGACTATTGGTTAAGTACGCCAAATCATAACCTAATGACAAATCAACTACCGTGTAATCTGGCACTGTGTCGGTGTTGGCTGCATCCATTTGACGCTCGCCAATATAACGTGCACCAGCACCGAAACGAGAGCCGCCTAAAATACCGTTATACACGTAATAGTTAGTCCATAAAGTCGCGGCGTGTTCAGGTACGTAAATCGGTGTTTTACCTTCAAGGCCAGTGGTATCTTTGGTGATTTCCATATCGGTATAAGTGTAGCTTGCCGATACGTCCCAGCTATCTGTTAGCATGGTGCGCCCTTCTAGCTCCAAGCCTTGCGAGCGAATTTCACCCACTTGGATTTTACCTTGATAGCTTGGATCATTCGGATCAGGTACCACTACATCGCTTTTAATAATGTGGAATAGTGAAGCGGTCATAGAAGTTGCATAATCGGCAGATAAGTATTTCACACCACCTTCAACTTGTTGACCTATCGATGGTTCAAAGCTATCGCCACTACTATCAACGCCGGCTACTGGCTCAAAGCTAGTTGCATAGTTGATGTATGGAGACCAACCAGAATCGAATTCATACATCGCACCAACGCGATAAGAAAAGTTATTTTGATCGGTTTTGGTGATAGTGCCAGCGTAGTCACTGGTCGCTTCATAATTATCAAAGCGGCCACCGGCCATTAATACGATACGGTTAATGCGCATTTGATCTTGGAAGTAGAAGCCCAATTGTTCGACTTTCACATCATCGATATACACACCAGAAGCGGTCACTTTTGAGCGATCGATTTGGTTATTATTCGGGGCGAAGGCATTAAAACTTGGAGCGGTATAGCCACCATCATACCCATAGCTAGTGTAGTTTGAGCTGCCTTTTAAATGCTGATAATCAACACCAAATAATAAGTTATGCTCAACTGGGCCTGTTGCGACTCGACCGGATAACTGATTATCAATCGTAAAGCCTTCTGAATCTTCATCAGTACTGTAGATGTAGCGATCTAAGCTACCTGTAGAAGGATCCCAACCCGCCGCTGCATGGTAGGTGTTTTCCTGATAAAGATCGGCTTTCATATAACGAGCATTTTGCAAGAATGACCAATTATCATTAAATGAATGATCGATCTTATAACCAGCCATCCAGAACTCACGCTCAAACTTGCTCCAGTTTTTATCTCCCATCGAAGCATTTTTATCTATGCTGCCATTTGGGTTATTCCATACCGAACCAGACGCTGGCATTGCTGAGTTCATGCCCATATTAGGATCGTTCTGATAATAAAAATTGAAGTTTACAAGGGTATTATCAGTCACGTACCAATCGATAGACGGTGCAAACACGTAGCGTTCTTCTTCGGTGTAATCGACTTGTCCATCACGATGAGAAGCCGAGCCAATAAGACGATAATAAACGTTAGAGTCTCCAAACTGACCAGTCGTATCAAGTGATGCTTTGACTAGGTTGCGCGAACCTGTGGCAATCGAAAAATCAGTATTACGTTCTTTTTGTGGTGATTTGGCGATTAAGTTGACCATCCCACCCGGAGGCATCGCGCCATATAATACGGAACTAGGCCCTTTAAATATTTCGACACGCTCTAAGGCAATTGGGTCAATTTGTGGCTGTAAGTTCCAACCAACTAGGTATTGTAGAACCAGCCCATCATAGTACATCTGGTTGTTTTCAAAACCACGGATGTTGTAGTTGTCATACATGGTGACACTACCGCCCTTCAATTCTGCATTTACACCCGGAGCATAACGCAGAGCTTGCTGAACCGATGACACGCCACGATTTTCAAACTCATCAGAATTGATAACAGAAATAGCCTGAGGCGTTTCTTCTGGTTCAAGTGAAGTTTTGGTCGCAGTATTACGGTAGGTTTGGCCGAGTATCGTAATGGTTTCTTGTTCTGTCGCCACTGTATCCGCTTCTTCCGCCATCAAATTAGGGGCAAATAGAATACTGGTAATCGCTAAAGCTAGTGGGCTAGCGGCAAGTAAATTCGAACTATGATTAATGTTTTTCACGCGAGGTCTTTCCCTTTCCTACAAATAATGGGTATCAATTAACGATAATAATTATCATTTCTAAATGATATCCATTTGCAACTAGAGAAAGTTAACAATTTGGTGCATGTTTGAGGTTGGAGGGAACTTTTTTGAAAGGTTAAATGTTGTTGCTCAAAACATTTACTCAATCGGCAGCCAATATTCCATATAAGCATCCGCTGAATTCATTTGATAATTCTCAGGATAGATTTCTAGTTCAAAACCATCTACCCCACGATAACCACTTTGCGGTAACCAATGAGTAAATAGCCATTCTAATTTATCTTTTAGGCCGTCGATTGGACCTTTATGTGGGAGAACAGCGTATTGTTGTGTGGGAATTTCAAGCGTATTTAATGGCTGAAATGTCGCTGTTTGTAGCTCTTCTGCGGCCCAATAGTGTAAGCGTTCAGAATTTAATGACAGCGTATCAATGACGCCATAGCGTTTCTTCTCTGTATTAATTAATGTAGGTATCGATTGTTGCACCGCATCAAACGCTCGCCAAATTTCCGGCACCGCCTGTTGAAAATCTGGTTGCGACGAAAACAGACCACTGATCTCCCCCCGATAGCCAGCCACACTAAATGCAGCCTTATATTCAATGCGAATTTGGGTAAAACTAAGATGTGATGGTGTCGATGGGGAGTGCTCAACATCACTACTAGAGAAAGATATGCTGGTAATCGGCTGGCGTAAACCGCTGCGAATACCACGCTTACGGTACTCTCTTGGCGAACAACCAAAGAATTGTTTAAATGAGCGACTAAAGCTAATTTCTGAATTAAAACCAAAGGAAAGTGCAATATCAATCACTCGTTCCGATGGGGAATCTAGCAAGCTTTCTGCAGCGCGACTCAGTTTTAATTCGCGGATATATTGAGCAACATTGACACCCGTTTTAGCGGTAAAAACTCGCTGTAATTGCCAGCGTGACCAACAGCTTTTTTGCGCGATATCATCAAGCGATAGAGGTAAAAAAAGATGCTGATGAATATACTCCAGCACCTTTTCTATTCTGGTTAGTTGGGCAGATTGCACGCTGCATCTCACCAACTCAGTCATTAAGAGGCTACCCCTTGAGGGATGTCTTGCTGCTGGCTTTGCAGTTTATTATTTAGGAATACAATCCAAGTTTGTGCAGAAGCCGATGGTAATACTTCATTAAGACGTTTGGCTTCTGCCAGTGCATCGTTGTATTTATCTAAACGATACAATAGTTGAATTTTCGCTAAACCAAAGTCGGCTTTCTTTGCATAAGGCTGGGCTCTATCAATCACTTGGTTGGCTTTGTTGTACTCTTTTTGTTGAATATACAACTGAGTTAGCGGCCAATAATACTGAGCATCACGTTTAGCTAACGCTTCCCAACTATTAATCGCTTGCGGCCACTCGCGTGCCATTTGATAGTAATAAGCTTGCATCTTTTGATTATCTATCGTCTTGCTCTCTGGGTAGGCATTAAACATTTCTTGTAAAATTCTCGCGCCACGCTCTGGGATCTTATTTTGTGCATACAATTGAGATAACGACTTATAGTCATTGGCGGTAAATTCGAGATTTTGCTTTTTCGCCAGTGAATAGGTTTCAAGTGCCGATTGATTTTTATGTTGCTGTAGCTGAGTAGAAATTTGTTGCTGCCACCATGCTTTATTATTTGGCTCAAGGCGGATCAAATTGCTCAGCGTCCCTTCAGCATTGCCCCATTGCTTCAATCGCAACTCGGCAATCACTTGCATGCGTAATGCTTGCAGACGCTTTTGTGCATCCGGTGCTTGGTACTTCACAATTGAGCGACGAACTTGCGCCCATTGCTGCTGTTGGTAATAAGCGGCGGCTAAACGAAAATAGACTTCATTAGTGTCTTTTTTAAATTGCGTTTTATCTGCACTGCTTGGGGTATATTTTACCGCTAACGTATTACGGTACTCTTTGGCTGCATTGGCGAAATCTTGCTCAGAATACAAAATATCCCCTAGCATGCGATTGGCTTGCCATTGCACTTTAGGCTCTAACACCTTTAAACCTACCGAGGTTCTTAGTGCTGAAATAGATGATTTTGGTTGTTCGGCTTGCCAGTAGTAGATCGCTAAAACTCGATTGACAAACGCTTTGTCATAGTCGGCTTTAGGATCATAAGACGTTAACACTCGAATCGCTTTATCAAGGTGATCATTTTGTGCCAATTCACTAGCTTGAGTAAGCTTTTTACCGGTATAAGGCGTTACGCCTGCGGCACTACTATTGAATGACACAGCAAGTAGACTGGTTACCAGACACGCCAATATTGCCTTCTTATTTAACAAAGAAAGCGAAAGATTGTGAAATAACTTATCCATATTCAACATTATAAGTTTGACCATCATTCTCTATAATCTTCTGACTACTCATTACCATAATGACAATGGGTTTATTGGCTGATCTTAAATTCAATTTTCACTTGCTGACCGGGTTGCTTAACCGCACTACCAGCTTCAATTTGTGGCTGATATTTCCAGTTTCGCAACGCTTGAACGGCTGGACGAACAAAAGCTTTCGAAGGCTCAGCTTCAACCACTTCAATATCTTCAGGGCGACCTTGTTCATTAATGGTAAACGACATCACCACGTAGCCTTCAACACGGCGCTTAAGCATGCGAGCAGGATAAGTCGGCTGAGCACGATATAACGGCATCGCTTGCTGCTGTTGGCCTACCCCTTGCGAAATGTTATCGCTGACATTGATATTCGGCATATTGATCGCCACACCAACATCTGAGAATGCCATACTAGTATCTAGTGCTGCTTGAGGTGCTTGTACTGACGGCATCGAGGCAGCTGGCGTCGCTGGTGTTGATAATGCCTGGGGTTGCTCTGGTACTTTTGGTGGCTCAGGCAATTGGCGCTGACGACGTTGTGAATCGGAATCTTGCTCTTGCATCACCACATCAAACGCTAATGGCCCTTGGTCATCAGTCACGCCGGTTTTAACGCTCCCGACCATCCAAGACATAAATGCAAATAACGCCACCGCCGTGACTAGGCCAAGCGGAATGGCAATCAATAAACGTAACGATGCGTTATTCATATTGTGAGCTGTACTGCTGTCACTCATCATCCATTCTCGCTTAAGACTTATCAGCCGTGGCTAAAGCAATTTTTGAAATCCCTGCACCTTTGGCTGCATCCATCACTTCAACTACTGTACCGTTATAAGCATGCTTATCCGCTTGAATCACTAAGCTTGCATCCGGTTTATCAATCGCAATTTTTTCTAATGCAGCTTCTACACGCTCAACATCCACGCGGCGTTTATCGATATACACATCATTGGCGGCAGTCACGGCAATAAAAATGCCTGCATCTTTTTGCGCCGTCGCATGAGAGGCTTGAGGTCGATTGACTTCAACACCTGATTCATTAACAAATGAGCTGGTTACGATGAAGAAAATCAACATGATAAACACGATATCAAGCATCGAGGTTAAATCGACTTGCGCTTCTTCTTTTGCTTTTGTGGGACGAACTAATCTCATTCGCCGCTCCTTAATTGTTGTTCTAAGTGCATCTCTTTACGAGTCGCGACTTTCACTAAACGAGAATGGGCAAACATTCCAGCTAATGCGGCAACCATGCCTGCCATTGTTGGTAATGTTGCCATTGAAATACCTGAAGCCATTAATTTAGGGTCATTGCTACCTGAAATCGACATCAAATCAAACACAGTGATCATGCCTGTTACCGTACCGAGTAGACCGAGCATTGGGCATAGGCTAACCAGCGCTTTAATCAAGTCTAAGTTTTGCGTCAGCATTACATGAGCTTGCTGCAGCATTCCTTGCTTTTGTGCCAGTGCATACCAAGAGTCGTGTTCGCAGCGCTGCTTCCATTGCCCTACCCAGCCTGCTTTAGCGTGACGATAAGACACACTTAAAAACAGAATACGTTCAATGATCAGCACCCAACACAAAAGCACGACCGCACCTAGCCACCACAACACTTGCCCACCACGCGCCATGAACTCTAAAAGATGAGAGTCCATCAGTTCAGGGAATTGAGTGGAAATCCAAGCTAACATTACGCATTAGCTCCGGCTAAATTGGTTGCCGATAAATTGGCTTTGTCCGATTCTATTTCCGCACGGCGAGCCACTAAGCTCACGCCTTGTTTTTCAAGCGTATTGCGGATCACTTCTGCGCGATTTGAAAGAATATTATGCGCGAGTAACAACGGCATTGCGGCGACTAAACCAAGTACCGTAGTGATCAAGGCCATAGAAATACCACCCGCCATCACTTTTGGATCGCCATTACCAAATTGAGTGATCACTTGGAAGGTTTCGATCATGCCGGTTACGGTACCTAGTAAGCCCAACATTGGCGCAAGAGCGGCGAATAACTTCAGCATCGACAAACCACGCTCCAAACCTTGTTGTTCATCAAGAATACTTTCTAATAAACGAAGCTCTAGTGATTCCACTGATTGCTTTTTCTCTTTGTTATACACATTAAGAATACGGCCTAATGGATTATCATCAGTTGGGTTTTCTGGCTGTTTTAGCTGCCTTGAAATTTGTTGCTGCGTCATCATTAAGCGAACACCGCGAACCAACGCAATGATTAAGCCTATCACTAAAATCGCAATGATGACTTTACCAACTACACCCGCTTGATCGATGCGTTGCATCAAGGTTGGCTTATGGGCATATTGTTCAAGCATCACGCCACGAGTAGGATCGATAAGCATGGCTTGATTCGCATCTTGCTTAAAGCTTGCCAGCGTTGGAGCATCCGATGGTAGCGCTAAATAGTTAGAAGCTTGCTGACGAGCAAAATCCCACTTCACATAACCTTGCTCGGTGAGTAATGCCATGTCGCCAATGCGTAGTGCGTTAACTTGCTGTGTTTTACCATCACCTTGCACGAAAGGAAGTGTCACAGAAGCCACTTCACTACCGGTCGTCACCTTGTATTGCATCGCTTGCCATAGGCCATTCAGCAATTTTAAAGATGGCAAGGTATCGGTACTGATCACTTTATCTAATGTGGTATTAAACGCTTTACCTTGTTCGCCAAGTAGTGACGTTTCATAACTTAGCTGAACATCTTTGGCGGCTTGACGAACTACGCCAAACAATTCGCCTAAACTACCTGTCGCTAACTGAAGCTCTTTTTCTTTCTCTGCCAAAATTTCTTCGTTGGCAGAAAAGGTATCGCTCAATTGGGCGTTTTCTTGCTCAATTTTTGCCAGTTGCTTAGCAAGTTGATCACGCTTAGCTTGCAGCGCAGCACGTTGCTTAGCACTTAACGCCACACGTTGTTGATTGTGTGCATTTTCTATTTGTTGTTCAGCTTTCGCTTTGTTATCTAGGCTTGCAAGATCATCGGCTGATGCGCTGACACTCACAATCGCTAAACTGATTGAAGTGATAAGAAGAGACAGTAACTTCATTATTTTGTCTCCTGAGTTGAAGAATTAGACGCGGATGCTTGAGTCACAGAAAGCGGTAAATGCAATAAACTTGGCGCTTGTTGCTTATTGGCCAATGCATAGGCTTGATTGATACCCGGCTTTTGTTCTGCTGGCACTTCTTGCCATTGTTGCTTAGCTTGAGACCATAACCAGGCATGTTGCGCATCTTTACTACGAGCCAGTAACACCACTTTACCGACATACAACAAATCTACTTGGCGTGTATCATCTTGGCCGTCATTATCTTGGTTTAGCTTAATCTGCCCTTCATAAAGGCCAAGCTTTGAGCCATAGTCCATTTCGATTTGGTAAGCTTCTAAAATTCTGCGGTATTTTTCTGCATCAGAAATATCAGAACGTCCCATTAGGGTTTTCAATTCATCGAGACGCTTTTCACGGCTAGCAAAACGAACCGGAGCACCTTGCTCTAATGAGAATTGCAGGCCATCAATCATGTGATACATCAAAGGCACAACCCCTTGACGAGTTTCTTCAATATTGGTCAATTGCTCATCAATGCTGACTTTTTCCGCTTCTTGGCTTTCCACCAGCTTTTTCAAGTGAGTTTGGTATAACGACAAGTTATCAACTTGATCTTGCAGGCGTTCAACTTCCGCTTGCAACTGGAAACTCTGGTCGGAATTAGCATCAATCTTTTGCTGTGCATTTTTCGCCACTTGATTGGTTTGACGCTCAATGCTGCGTGCATTATCTAAAGAATCTGCTTGGGCTGAAAAACTAGAAATGGCCAATAAAGCTAAAGTAATACCTTTAAGCTTGCCACTCGCTTGCGCATAACGAGGAAGTGTTATTGATGATGGAAACTGCATGATTAAGTCCGTTCAATATAAGACGTCAGGTAAACCAACGGATTTCAGTGAAGAAAACATTCTATATGATAAAAACGCAAAAGTTAATGATAATAGTTACCATTAAGAAATAAAATACAATTCACTTTGATTAATATCAGGTTACCTTCTAAAAAATTTATTTATTTCCTATTTTCCCCTCTTGTTCTATGAGATTCCAACTCTGCATATAAATGTTCAGTAAAAAAACCATGCATTAAGAACCGTTGGCCTAGATTCCATGGACCTACAAAATACAAAGGGTAATGGT
Organism: Vibrio litoralis DSM 17657; assembly: GCF_000426765.1. Classification (GTDB taxonomy): domain Bacteria; phylum Pseudomonadota; class Gammaproteobacteria; order Enterobacterales; family Vibrionaceae; genus Vibrio; species Vibrio litoralis. The sequence goes on from NZ_KE384567.1 coordinate 155,860, forward strand.
TGTAAGCCATATTTGGCAGAGATGGATCTCCTATTATCTGACCAATTCGTATCGCAAGCGACTGATCAACATTAGATATCGACTAGTTACCTAGGACTGCCCCTTTTTAATAGTGAAGGCCATCTTGATAGTTAAATTCCATATTTTGGGGAAGTTACAGTGATGCTCCTCCGCACATAACAAGCTCTTGACCAGTAATAGCACCTGCGTGTGGGGAAAGAATAAAATTCACATATTCTGCTACTTCATATGGAGAAATATACCGTCCCATTGGTGGTAACTTAGGAGGGGAAGATTGCCTGTTTGGATTTAACAACATCGGCGTTTTTGTTGCTCCAGGCGCCACGATGTTAGCCGTGATTCCCTTAGGAGCAAGTTCAGCAGCCCAACTACGAACCATGCCATATAAAGCAGATTTAGTCGCAACATATTGAGAGCGACCAGCGACACCTTTAGATGTTCGACTGCCGATGATAACAATACGCCCTCCTTCACCTAACTTATCAGCAAAGTGATTAGCCAATATTTCAGCCACGCCGACATGGAGATGCCATATAGTGCGGCTCTCTTCTACATTTAATTCACCTAACGGCGCGGCCACCATTTTTCCTGCCGCATGTATCACCGCATCAACTTGTGGCAATGACTGTAGGCACTCCAGTAAATTATCAGTATCATATAAATCAACCGAATGGCCGGCAAAATAAGGGTTATCATGCTCCACTTTGGTCCGGCTTAGCCCTGTCACCCGCCAGCCTTGTGATAATAGCATTTCCGCAATTGCCTGACCGATGCCAGAACTTACTCCTGTCACTAATGCATGACGGCTCATAGACGCTCCTTAATCATGGATAACGGCACTTTAAATACCGCTTTACGCACTGACTGTGGCTCAGTAACCATACACAGAGCTTGATGAGGTTCACCAGGTAAAAATATTGCAAAATCGCCTGCTTTCAAATGCACTGATTGTGTTAGGTTTGGTTGGCTTAAAATAAGCAAATCTGCTTTTTTCTCAGTAGCCTCCTCAGCCATACAATTAAGGACACCATAATTGATGATTTCCTCACCTTCTAAGACAACCTGAATATCGGCGTATAATTTGTGAAACTCCGTATGACGCAATTCGGATTCTTGAGTTGATGCCGGACCTATATTACAAAACCACACCTCATCTGCGAGTTGTAATTTTTGATCACCCGCACTCACTAAAGCTTCAAATGTACATTGAGGTAAAGAAAGAATTTTTTTAAATGACGCGGGTAACCCCGCTGTTTGTAATGAAAATAAGCTTCCACATATCATGACGGTATCCCTCAACAAAGAGGTAGCCCAATAAAGTTAGAGGGCTACATACATAGTTTGATTTATTACAAATTGTTAATACGAACGTACTTAATTGCCTGGCGGAAATAGGTGTACCCTACATGAATAACGCCATCTTCTGATTGAGTAATGGTCGGATAAGAAAATTCTCTGTTAAGTTTCTCTTGTGAATTGTTCGTCATACAAAAGCCATCACCTTCATCAAGGTTCGCGACGATAGCCCAACTATCTCCATTATCTTTCGATACTGCCAATGACATAGGGGCTCTTGGGGCCCCCCAAAATGCACTTTTACCGTCGATGATTTCTGGCTCTATCGCACCGCTGTCATCTTCAATTTCATCATACAAAGAGCTACGGCGATCGGTTGCTCCTGCTGCACTCATATTGTTGAACACCATGGCCAAATCACCATTATTTAAAACAGCAACCTGAATTGATGAGTTATTGTTAGGCAGTTCCGTTGCTTTAGGCTTAGTCCATGTTTCACCATTATCATAAGAATAACTTTGATAAATATTATCAGCCCAGCGGCTACGATAAACAGCAATTAAAGAACCATTTTTGAGTAGTGCAATCGACATATGAACACAACCCAAGCTTTCAGGAACAGCCACATCACGCCATGTTTTTCCCTTGTCTTCAGAAATTTTCACACTGCTTGTATCGTAGTTACCCACCCATTTCTCACCGGATTTCACTGTACAGTTGAAAATAGGTAATAACCAATTCCCATTATCGAGAACCACAATTGGCTGACGAATAAATGTTCCAGGCTTATCAATAAGTACATCGATATCTTGCCATGTCTCACCTAAATCCTCTGATTTTCTGTAACGAACAATTGCAGTGTCCTGATTACCGGATACTTGAGCAGTCCAAAGCAACCAAAGAATATTGTCTGGGTCTAAAAATAATACTGGGTTTTGTTCTGAACGTTCAGGATCATTTGACAATTTAACCGCTGCTTCCCAAACCTCAAAACCTTTACGTAAACGAGAACATAATATGGAAATATCAGATACCCCCTCTTGTGTACCCGCAAACCAGGTGCACAGGATGTCACCATTTGGTAGTACTAATAAATTCGATGCGTGGTTTTGCGGGTAGTTAGAAGGAAGCATTGCTATAGAAATATTATCATCTGTAACTTTTAATTTTCCATCTCGAACAACCGTAATGACGTCTTGATTCATTGAATACACTCCATTGTGTAGATGTTTCATAAATAGGTTAATGTAGCCCTCACTTTTGAGGGCTAATTTGAAGAAGGATTTAAACTAGCGTTGCATTAGGAATTTTGCTGGGTGATGATTTCCAACACCATACAATTAGACCTATGGCCACAGCTATGAAGAAAAACCATAATGGTGTTGCTGAGTTATCTATGACGATCCCTAAACTTGCTACTAAGAACAACATTCGTTCAATAATAGTTAAATTCTTCTTCAGCCAGCCTTGTAGGAATACTGCCCAACAGAATGTAGCCATTAACATACCAAAGAAAGCGATTAGAATTAGATACCAGCTACCTTGCCATAGTACAACTGGGTCAGTGATAAAGCTGAATGGCACTAGAAAAATAACAAGAGCATAAGAGAATGCGATGAACCCTGTTTTAGATGAATCGGCATTTCCGATTGCTGATGCTGCGTATGCGCAAAGTGCTACGGGTGGTGTAACCATTGACAGTACGCAGTAGTACATAATGAACATGTTCGCTGCAAGAACATCCACCCCCATCGAAATAAGTGCAGGAGCAAAGATAATAGAACCAATAATGTATGCCGCCACTGTAGGTAGTCCCATACCCATGATTATACAACCCAGAATAACCATAGCTAAAGATAGGTAGAGGTTATCCTGACCAACTAAGCTTAGAATCTCTACAAATTTAAATGCTAGGTTTGATTGAGTTGCCAGTACCATGATGATTCCTACTGATGCTAGCGGAACCGATACCCAAGACATCTGCTTAGCGATATCCAAAATCATCGGATAAATGATTTTGTAGCTGTAACGAGTATTTTTACGTAGAAGAGGAGCGAACAAAGCAACTACCGTGCCTACAAACGCTGCATAAGGAGCCGAGTATCCTGAAATCAGCGCAATAACTAAAAATACCGGAGAAATTATCAAGTGAAGACGAGGCAGAATCGGTTCAAATTGTAGGTCTTCTTTTGCAATGTTACCAATACCTGTTTTACGAGCACGTAGATCGATAATAACGAATAGTGCGAAGTAGAACGCAGCTGCCGGAATTATACCCGCAGCAGCAATTTCTGAATACGGAATACCAAGCATGTCAGCCATAACAAAGGCAGCAATGCCCATTATTGGTGGCATTAGTTGACCACCAGTAGATGCAATAGCTTCTGTCGCTGAAGCTTGTTCTTTGCTGTACCCCGAACGTTTCATTATTGGAATTGTTAGTACACCTGTTGATGTTGTATTTGCAACAGCTGAACCACTTACCATACCGAATAAAGCAGAGCCTAATAATGACATTTTAGCTGCACCACCAGTTAGAGATGCGGTTGCTTTCATTGCTAAATCAATGAAAACACTACCGCCACCAGTCATAGTGAAAACGCAACCAAACATGATGAAGAAAAATACAAAGTTAATTGCTGTGCTTGCTGTGATACCAAATAACCCATCAGCTTGCATACTAATCAGTTCAGTCATGGTATCTAGACTGAAACCATCATATGCAGTCCAGCCAGGAAAATATGGACCAAAGAATCCGTAGATAATGAAAACAATAACAACGGATAATAATGAGAAGCCAACCGAACGTCTTACCGCTTCAAACAACATTAGTAAGCCAACACAAAATGCGTACTTATCTGAAAATAGAATGTCATCAATCATCTCTAAGCGGGTTTCTAATCGTGGAATAGCTGTATAGTAATGATATACAACAGTGAGTGTTAACCCGACAAATACAAGGTTGAGCGCTCTTCCTAAATAGAGAAAAGATTTGTTCTTAAGATCTAAAGGCTTAAAACATAAAACAAGTGCTGTTGCCATATATACGTGGATACTTGCAGCAGTCAGTGGTGAAACCGGGGAAAAGAACTGTCTAAGTAGAAACACTAGGTAAGCAATGCTAATCACTGCCGTTATAGTGTTCATTAAATGACGATATTTCATGGCGATATCCTATCTACAGAATCAGCGGGGTCTACCTATAGAGGCCCACGATAAGAGATGCATGCGGAGATATTAGAACATACATCTCTTAGACTTTTTTATAACTGAAGGTTATTTAATCCAACCTTTCTCACGGTAATATTTCTCAGCACCTGGATGAAGTTCTATAACTTGTTCATGAGAACCAATGTCTTCTGGGTGCCAAAATTTTAGTGGTGAATGTGTCTTTTTAATTTCGGCTTGGTTTTCAACTAAGGCTTTAGTCACGTTATACACAATATCGTCACTTACTTTTGAATTGGTTAAAAATACCGTTGCGCTAACAGGATTAACATAGTCTTCAGTTTGGTCATCATAAGTACCTGCAGGCATAGTCCCTGTAGGTAGACCAACTTTCGCTAAATCAGTCAGAGTTTTTTTAGAATAAGGAATGTAAGTAACATCACTTGTTAAAGTCATTTCCGTTAGATTAGGGTGCATAGCAGGAACGTTATCGATGTACACATCAATTGCATTATCACGCATCATTTGGCTAGCTTGACCACTACCCATTTGAACAATTTTTCCTTCCTTCTTTAGTGTTTCAAAATCAGTACCAAGAGATTCAAAAATATAGTCAGCAATAATTGGAACCTGAGAACCCGTTGGCTTCATCGCAATAACAACTTTATCTGCTTTAATGATTTTCTCCCAAGTGTCATTACCTGTGCTTTCAACCCAACCTTTGCGAGCGACAGTTATTGTGTAAGCTTGTTGAACATTATCCAGAACCATTCTGAGCTCTTTGTTAGTACGACCTTTATAAATATCGGTTAGACCATCACGGGCCCATACCGCTGCATTTGATGTTGCGAAGCCAAAGTCGGCTTTACCTTGGTTGACGGCGACAGGGTTAGTCATACCGCCTCCTCGAGGGATTAGCTTGATTTTATACTCACCATTTGTTGTCTTGGGAATAAGTTGAGAAAAGGTGGTCCCATAGGTATACCACCCATTACCTGGCGGTTGAGAAATAATACTTGAGGTTTTCGCAAATGCTGGTTGTGCAATTAATAATCCTGCAATTACAATTCCTTTTGCATAATTAAGTAGCTTATTTTTGATTTTTTTTGTCATCATCACTCTAGTCCTTTTGTTATTTGTTTCAGATTATTGGTTATGAATAATTGTTTTTATTTTATTGATATCATCATCCGTAAAACATACTGGGTAACGGCTTTCACCGACATCTTCACCAAGTAAACTAATGGTCTTTTTAACTACCGCAGGTGCAAAAGCAATTGGATATAAATTTCCTCTCAAGTAATTAATTCTTTCTTGGGCTTGATTGGCTAATTGCAAATCATCACTCTTGAATCCTGTATAAATTTGGTTAACAAGATCCGGGACGATATTGGCAATGCCAGAAATACAACCTATACAGCCTTCTTGGTAGCCAGTTAAGATCAAAGAATCTGGGCCAGTGAGTACATCAAACTTATTATGTTTACGAGAGATCTCTAAGAATCCTGATAAGCTTTCGTATGAACCAGCACTATCTTTTATGCCATAGATATTGGGATGACTTGCCAATACATCTGCGATAGTTGGAGTAATCGTATTGCCAGTACGTGCTGGAATATTATAAAGATAAACCGGAATATCTAAGCTATCGGCGACTTGGCGGTAATAATTGATTAACTCACTTTCTCTTAGCGCTGAAAACCATGGTGTAATAACGGATACGGCATCTAAACCTAGCGATTGCACGTCTTTACCATGTGCAATGGTTTGTTCTAGTGTGAGCTCACCAATATGGCTAACCACACTCACTCGGCCTTTTGCTTGATCAATGCATACCGCAGTCACACGCCGCTTTTCCTCATCATTTAATACAAAGAACTCACCATTGGTACCATTGCAGAAAATATTGTTACCAAAGCCAATTTGACGTTCCACTTGGGCTCTTAAGCCATTTTCATTCAACGAACCATCAGGGTTAAATGGAGTGATAATGGCAACATATGGTCCTGAAATTGCTTGTTTCATCATGATTCCTTATTCGCAAATACTGTTATAGATTTCAAAAACTTCTTGTTCAGTCACGCTGACTGGAGAGTTATTGAGTAAACGTGTTACTTCCATCGTATTTTTAGCTAGTTCGGCTATTTGAGATTTGTCGATGCCAATTTCATTAAGCTTGGTTGGAAGTTGTAATTTATTCACTAAGCTTTCAAGGTAAATGACCAATTGATTTGCTTTTTCTGTTTTGCTTAGTGATAAATCAGCACTTGGTAATAAATCATAAACTTGTGAAAATTTTTCATTGGAATGTGTACAAATATGCTTCATACACGGAACTAGTAATAAGGAATTGGCTAGGCCGTGAGGGATCTTGTATTTACCACCAAGCGGATAAGAAAGGGCGTGAACTAGATGCGTGCCTGCATGAGATATAGCTGCCCCACCATAATAAGAAGCCCACAATAAATTTAAACGAACCAGTAAGTTTTCAGGTTGGTCAATTATTTTTTCGATATTGGTGAAGAACTTTTGCATACCAATTAAGGCGTAATTGTCACCAACAGGGTTAGAAATACTGGCGGTAAAGCATTCAATTAGATGGCACAAAGCATCGATGCTGGTCGATGCAGTAATGTGGTGAGGCATTGATAAAGTAAGTTCAGGAGCAAGTAACACGTAATCTGGCAGCATTATTGGTGAGATAATGCCGACTTTCGTTGCTTGTGAAGGCAAGGCAATAATTGCATTGGGCGTTGCTTCTGCACCGGTACCTGCCGTAGTTGGTATTAATGCTAGTGTAATTCTTTGGCTAGGTTTCTCGCCCTTTAGTAATGACTGAAAAATGTCACTTTTTGTTTTGTCACCTTGCTCAGCGTAGAGAACGGAAATCAGTTTACTTATGTCTAATACACTGCCGCCACCAATACCTAGTACCATATCGATGTTTTGTGGAAGTTGATTAATGAGTGTAGCGACATCTTGATCCGTTGGCTCGGCGGGAAGATCATCAATAATAGATATATGATGTGTGGTTCGTTTTAGCTCATTAATGAGCGATTGTATAGCCGGTAACCCAGAGACATTCTTATCGGTCATTAACAATAGATTATTGCAGTGACGGGTCACTTCTGTAATTTGTTTTGTATCGCCACTTAATACCGATGTAAAAATATTCATACCATCCCTCAGTTGATTTATTTCAATCACATTGCTTGTTAATTAAACACAATCCTAATTCAATAATAGAAAAATTAGTTTGATCTTGCTCTCATTTAATCAAAATGATTAAGTTTAATCATTTTGTTGTTTATTTGTGCGTATTTCTTGTTTATGATGCTGATACGGTCAAATTAAGCAGCAGAAGTGATAATAAACATGGGGCAGGCATTGAATTATATCGTAGCGGATGACTTTACTGGTGCTAATGACATTGGTATTGGTCTAGTGAATTCTGGAAGTAACGTTTCCGTCATTTTGCAACAAGATGACGGCATTCTCGACCTATCCGCCGATCACCACTACATTTTCTGCACAGACAGTCGCGATGATGATTGCTCTGTTGCTCAGGCTAAAATCCATAAGATAAAGTCCAGCTTTCCTCAGCTTTCACAACAAAAAATATTGTTGAAAAAAGTGGATTCAACACTTCGCGGAAATATTGGTGCAGAAATAGAAGCACTTGCGGGTGATGATTTTCCATTGGTTATTGTCGCGATCGGTGCTCCTAGTGTGGGAAGGACTACTATACAGGGCGTTTGTTATGTGGATAAGTTACCATTGATAGAGACCGAGTTTGCTAGCGATCCTAAGTCACCTATTCGATCCTCTCGTATTAGCGATATTATTTCGTCACAAACAGATTGGCCAATTCAGAATATCTTTCTTAATGACGTACGCTCTCCACAACTCACAGAAATACTTATGTTGCATCATCAATCCCCTCCACAGGTAGTCATTTGCGATGTCGAGAACACTCAAGATTTAAGTTCTATTTATCAAGCAGCCATATCGCTATCTAGCAAGGTGTTATTAGTTTCGACTGGAGATATGACGCATGTAGTGCCGCCATTAGTTGAACGAACTATTGATAGATCAAGGTTAATCGAGACAGATGCCATATCAATGTTAGGCATTGTTGGATCGATGAGTGAAGTGAGTGTGCAGCAGCAAAAACGGCTTGAAGGATCAGATAATACTCACGTGATTGATATTGACGTAGAAGCATTATTGTCTTTAAACCATGAACAGTATTGCTCAATGGTTGTGGGGCAAGCCGTGAAATTTTTAGCAGCAGGGCAACATTGTTTTTTGAGAACTTGCAGTGATGTGGAGCAACGACACCAGATTATCAATATTGCTAACCGTTTAGGCCTTTCTCGCCAAGAGCTTGGCAATAAGGTGAAATTCACCCTCGCAGAGTTAACTCAAAAGATCATCACCAAGCAAAAACCAGGCTCTCTCTTCTTATGTGGTGGTGATATCGCATTGGCTCTCTGTCATCAATTAAATATAAGTAAATTCAAACTTCAAGGTATTACAGCAGGCTGTGTTCCTTGGGGATATCTATCCTACCCACAACTTACATCTATTCCTGTCTTTACAAAGGCGGGCGGGTTTGGCGACCCAACGACTTTATTACAAGTTATCCATTTTATTGAAAAGAGGATTTAATATGAGCGGCATTATTGGCATCACGATGGGCGATCCGGCAGGTATTGGTCCTGAAATTATTATGAAAGCATTGGAAGCACCTTCAGTTAAAGGGCGTCAATGTGTTGTTATTGGCAGTGTCGATATATTGAAATTGACCCTTGAAAAAGGCCTGTGCGCTCCAGTAGAAATAAACGTTATTAATGAGGTAAGTGAGGCTAATTTTTCATCTAATATCGTGAATGTTATTGATATACCGCTAGATGATATTAGCAGCTTTGAATTTGGTAAAGTTCAACCACAAGCAGGTGATTTGGCTTATCGTTGTATTGAAAAAGCGACATCATTAGCTTTATCTGGTGATATTGCTGCTGTGGCCACCGCCCCTTTGAATAAAGAAGCGCTTCATTCTGCTGGGCATTTATATCCCGGCCATACCGAACTACTTGCCAAACTAACCAATACTAAAGATTATGCAATGGTCTTGTATACGGATACATTGAAGGTGATCCATGTTACGACTCATATTGCCTTGCTTGATTTTTTAACAAATTTAAATCAAGAAAGAATTAATACGGTTATTGGGATTGCTGACACTTTTATGAAGAAAGCGGGCTTTGAGCATCCTAGAATTGCCGTTGCAGGCGTAAACCCTCATGCGGGTGAGAACGGATTATTTGGTAAAGAAGAAATCAATATCGTCACTCCTTCGATAAATACCATGAAAGAAGAAGGCATTGATGTGTATGGCCCTTGTCCTCCTGATACGGTTTTCTTACAAGCCCATCAGGGCAAATATGATATTGTTGTGGCCATGTATCATGATCAAGGCCATATACCATTAAAATTAATGGGCTTTTATGATGGTGTTAATATCACAGCAGGGTTACCATTCTTCCGTACTTCCGCTGATCATGGCACCGCATTTGATATTGCTTGGCAAGGTAAAGCAAATCCAGAGAGCATGATCGTTTCTGTTGAACTAGCCGTAAAGTTAAGCAATATATGAAAAATCAGCATCGAGTTGAAAAAATAATAGAATATTTAAAGTCTTATAACTTGGCGACGGTGGAGGACTTGGTAAAAGTTGTCTCTGCATCGCCGGCGACGGTTCGTCGAGACTTAATTCAATTAGATGAACAAGGCGTAATATCTCGTACACATGGCGGGGTTTCTTTAAATCGTTTTGTCGCCAATCAACCCACTACTCACGAGAAAATGATCCAAAATATTCGTGAAAAGAGGTTGATTGCAGCGGCTGCCATGTCGTTAGTTAAAGCGGGAGACTCTGTTGTACTCGATGCTGGGACCACTGCGTTAACTCTCGCTCGGCACTTTATTGAGTTGCCGTTGCGAGTGATTACGGTGGATTTGCATATTGCTTTATTTTTGTCGGAATTTAAGCAAATTGAAGTGTTCGTTGCTGGTGGGAAAGTGGATGATAGCAGTCAATCCACTATCGGTGAGCATGGCCGCTCTTTATTGAGAAATATTAATCCCGATGTTGCTTTTATTACTTGTAATTCATGGAGTATCGAGAAAGGAATCACGACACCAACAGAAGAAAAATCGGCTCTAAAGCATGATTTAATCTCAAGTGCGACAACGAAAGTATTGATTGCTGACAGCAGTAAATTTGGCAAATATTCGCTATTTAAAGCCTGTGATCTGGAAGATTTAGATTACATTGTATGTGATTCTCATTTACCTCTTAAAGACCAAGAAAAATTAAAGCAGACGGGCATAAAAACCGTGTTTGTTTAATTTCCTGTATGGCGTTGTTAAAAAATTTCACTGTTTCATACCAATTTAAGATCAAAATTATGAGGGCGTTTAGAATTCTGCGTCAGTTAATTTTGACTACATATCTAAGACGCCATCTACGCAACCTTCAAAATGAGTCTCCAGTTGAAACAATGTCATATTCCAATACTGGATTAGCATTGCCCATTTATTAGATTCATTCAATATCCCAACATACTCAGGTATTATTGCCCCCATTTATATTCTAATCTCTCTACCTCTGCCGCTTTGCCACGGCTCGATAAACTTGCCTCTTGAAGTTACTTGGGTATACATAAAAACAAAAAAAGCCGATCAATCGATCGACTTTTTTATAAGGTGTTTTATTGCAACTTCAATTACTGAGCGTTTGCTTCACGTTCTTCGATAAAAGCTAATGCCATTTTGATACGAGCAATCACGCGCTCTTGACCAATTAACTGCATTACTGCATCAACAGACGGAGATTGACCACCACCGGTTACGGCTACGCGAAGTGGCATACCGATTTTACCCATGCCGATTTCTAACTCTTCACATACTTGCGCAATAACGCCGTGTAGGTTTTCAGTTGTCCAATCGCTCAAGGCTTCGACTTTGCTTAACGCTAACTCAAGAGGACCTTTTGCTACGCCACGTAAGTGTTTCTTCGCTGCGCCAGCTTCAAACTCTGAGAAATCTTCATAGAAGTAGCGAGATTGTTCCGCTAATTCAATAAGAGTATTACAACGCTCGCCAACCAGTTTGATCACATCAGTAATCGCAGGGCCATTTTCGATGTTGATGTTTTGATTATCTAGGTGCCATTGTAGGTGCTCTGCTACGTACTCAGGCTCAGACGTTTTGATGTAGTGGTTGTTCAACCAAAGTAGTTTATCAGTGTTAAATGCTGATGCTGATTTGCTGATTGCATTTAAGCTGAAGAATTCAATCATCTCTTCGCGAGAGAAGATCTCTTGGTCGCCATGAGACCAACCTAGACGCACTAGGTAATTATTTAGAGCGTTCGGCAAGTAACCTTCATCACGGTATTGCATTACGCTTACTGCGCCATGACGTTTTGAAAGCTTGGCACCGTCATCACCTAAGATCATTGCACAGTGAGCGAAAGTCGGAACTGGCGCGCCTAGTGCTTCATAGATGTTGATTTGGCGAGGCGTGTTGTTGATATGATCTTCACCACGTACCACATGAGTAATACCCATATCCCAATCATCAACCACAACACAGAAGTTGTAAGTTGGAGAGCCGTCAGTACGACGAATGATTAAGTCATCCAATTGGCTATTTGAAATTTCGATACGGCCACGGATTTGGTCTTCAAATACTACCGAACCTTCTTTCGGGTTACGGAAACGAATTACGCATGGATCACCGTCTTTTGCTGCTTGGTTTACGGCAACAATTTTTGGGTGATTGGCATCGTAACGCGCCATTTCTTTATTCGCTTCTTGTTCAGCGCGAATTTCATCAAGAAGTTCTTTTGATGCGTAGCATTTATAAGCTTTGTCTTCAGCTAATAGCTTATCAACCATTTCGTTGTAACGATCAAAGCGCTTAGTTTGGTAGTAAGGACCTTCATCCCAATCCAAACCCATCCATTGCATGCCTTCTAAAATTGCATCAACCGCTTCTTGGGTTGAACGTTCAATGTCGGTATCTTCGATACGTAAAACAAATTCACCGCCTTGGCTTTTTGCGTATAACCAAGAATAAAGAGCAGTACGAGCACCGCCTACGTGAAGATAGCCTGTTGGGCTAGGAGCAAAACGTGTTTTAACCGTCATCAAAATTACCTTATCGAGTGTTTTACAAAACAGGTTTTTGACTCACTGCGTGGTGAAACCAATACAGTGGCAAAATGTTGGACACATTCTAGCACCCAATGCTAGGCACTAAAATAGCCAACCAATAAATTGGCTCGAAGTAATCTCATCTGCGGTAACTAAAACAAAAAAAAGGAAACATCGATAAGACATTTCCTTTTTTATACCCAAGTAACTTCAAGGAGCGAGTTTCAGCAAGAATAAGACAAGCTTTAGGCAAGACAAATTGAATATGATCATAGTCATTCTATCTCTGTTCAATTTAACGCCGCATAAAGCTTGTTTTAACTTGCCCTTCGGGAGCTTCATTCAAACCTTTATACTGCGTCAGATTGGTTTGAAAGGTGCTTACATTCCTTCGCCAATCTTCCTTGCCTAAAGGTTTGGATGATAGCTCTGAATTCTGCATCTTGAAGTCACTTGGGTATAGCTATATCAGTTTAGGATTTTGAATGAATGGCGGCCACCTTCATTCGGCAAGTGGCTCACAACATAACGCCATGAGACCACTTGGTGTTGCTGTTAACTCAGACTTCCGTGATTATTTCACTGTGAAAGGAATGGTTTTAGCTAGCTTGCCCCCAGAGCCCCATGACACACTAAAACCACCAGCCAATTCGCCTAGACAGCCAATTATATTGTGCTCATTTTCTTGACCCTACCCTTGTGGGAAGGTTTATAGTGCAGTAATTCCCTAGATAATCAGTGCTTGAGAGGCCGTTATGAATCATTATCAACTAACTTTGCATGGGCTAAATTGCATGGGCTGCGCTAAAAAAGCGCGCGCTAAATTAGAAGCGCTCGACAATACTCAAGTTGAGTCGATAAGCCCTACTCGAGCAGAACTAAAGACCGAAGCAACATTAGGGGATATTAATCATGCGCTAAGCGAGTTTGGTTATCGCGCAGAGCAAACCTTGCATTTTGAACTCACCGGCTTAAATTGCGGACGTTGTGTGGCAAAACTAGAAACCGCTTTAAGTGAGCTTCCTGACATTAGCCAAATGGAAGTGAGTAAGTATTCACTACAACTCACTAGTAACCATGAAGCCTCTGATATTAGTGAGGTTATTGAGCAGCTTGGCTATCAAGCCAAACAAGTAGAAAGCGCAGCATTTGAGACAGAAAAACCTGTTACTTCTACTGAAGCCACGGCTACGCCACAGGTAGAACAGCCAACGCCTCAACAATTAGAAGAAATCAACGATTCATCAACCGCTTTGCATTTCTTAATTTCTGGTATGACGTGCGCCAGTTGCGTCTCATCTGTTGAAAAAGCCATTGCCTCCCATCCGCAAGTGACTCGCGCTCAAGTTAATTTAGCCGAACAAACCGCCTGGGCCTATCTTGAAAATAATAGCCTTGAGAACAGTCGTCTTGAGCAAAACAGCGTTGAACAAGAATCAGAGTCTCTATCAGCACAAATTATTGAACAAGTAAAAGCCGCAGGTTACCAAGCCGAACGCATTCAAAATGACGACCAAATGCGTGAGCAACAACAAGCTCAATTTAGCAAAACCCAAAAAGCGCATCGTAACAGTGCAGTTGCAGGCATTGTGATTGGCGTTCCTTTAATGTTGTGGGGTGTACTTGGTGGCAGCATGATGATCACTAGCCCTCAGTCCCAATGGGCTTGGGGAATCATTGGCATCATTTGTTTCGCGCTATTGGCAAGCGCTGGCAAACCGTTTTTCATTAATGCTTGGCAGGCGCTGACTCACAAGCGTGCCACTATGGATACCTTAGTCGCGCTTGGTACTGGCGCTGCTTGGTTGTATTCCATGTTGATAGTCATTGCGCCAAATTGGTTTCCTGAACAAGCACGCCATGTGTATTTTGAAGCCAGCGCCATGATCATTGGTTTAATCTCGCTCGGCCACTATATAGAAGCAAAAGCTAAAGCAAGAACCACCGATGCGCTACAAGGCTTGATTAACCTACAGCCGAAAACCGCCACGCTGTATCAAGATGGTGAAGAAAAGCACATTGCCGTAAAAGACATTCAAACTGGCATGGTCGTGCGAGTCAAACCCGGTGAACGTATTCCAATTGATGGTGTGGTTGTTGAGGGGTCATCTTATCTTGATGAAGCTATGCTCACCGGTGAACCGATTGCTGCGCTTAAACAAAAAGACGACAAAGTGTTTACCGGCACCATCAACCAAGACGGTAGCTTATTGATTAAAGCGACTATGGTTGGCGAACAGACTACCCTAGCGCGCATTATTCAGTTAGTCCGCCAAGCTCAAAGTAGTAAGCCTGCGCTGGCTCGTTTAGCGGATCAAATATCCTCGGTATTTGTGCCGGTAGTCATTATGATTGCCATCATTGCTGCAGCAGTTTGGTATCTATTTGGCCCAACACCACAAGCCAGTTATATGTTGGTTGTGGTGACCACAGTTTTAATTATTGCTTGCCCTTGTGCGCTTGGCCTTGCTACTCCACTATCAATTACGGTTGGAGTCGGCAAAGCAGCAGAACTCGGAATATTAATTAAAGATGCCGAAGTGCTGCAAACGGCCAGCCAAATTCAGACCATCGTATTTGATAAAACCGGCACGCTGACCCAAGGTAAACCGAGTGTGCAAAGTGAAACTTGCCTACTTTCAAATCCGGATAGCCTATGGAGTGATGTTTATCAGCTAGAAGCACAATCGGAGCATCCATTAGCTCAAGCGGTATGCCAGTATATTAAGCAAACCCATACCGAAATTGATATCTCCAACACTAAGGTAGATCACTACCAAACCGAGCGTGGCCTAGGGGTGCAAGGTAACGTAAGTGGTCATCAATATTGGATTGGTAGTCCGCGTTACTTAGAGGAAAACCAAGTATCGCTAACTGAACATCGCGATGCGCTCTCACAACTTGAAAAAAATGCCGAAACGCCAATCCTGATTGCTCAAGATGGTGAACTCGCCGCCATCATTGGGGTATCGGATCCATTGCGTGAAGAATCGAAACAAACCGTCAAGCAATTGCACAAAATAGGCATCGAAGTCGTACTACTGTCGGGCGATCATCCATCGGTAGCTAATGCGATTGGTCAACAACTTGGAATTGATAAAGTGATTGCAGGTGTACTACCTGATCAAAAAGCGCAGCATATTCGCGCACTGCAAAATTCAGATGAAGGTAAGCGTGTAGTGGCGATGGTAGGCGATGGCATTAATGATGCGCCGGCATTAGCTCAAGCCGATGTGGGCATTGCAATGGGAAGTGGCTCTGATATTGCAATAGAAAATGCCAATATGACACTACTTAAATCGTCACCACTCGCGGTGGTACATGCCATTGAATTATCGAAAGCGACGGTGAAAAACATCAAGCAGAATTTGCTCGGCGCCTTCCTTTATAACAGTTTAGGTATTCCGGTGGCGGCAGGTGTTCTGTATCCATTTTTCGGTATCATGCTCAGCCCAGTCGTGGCTGGTGCGGCAATGGCGCTTTCATCGATTACCGTGGTGAGTAATGCCAATCGCTTAAGATTATTTAAACCAAAACAATAACCAGAACGGAATAGCATGATCCCACTTTCATCATGCTATTCTATCTTTAAGACAAAACCGAACTCTACTTCCAAGTGATTCAAGGTACATGGCTGATATGAAAAACTGGCGACCTCTTCTACTTTCTTTATTGTCACTGCCCTCTTTATTGTTTGCCACTACAAGCCACGCGGAACCATTGGTTTGGAAAGCGACTAAAGGGCAACAACAATTGATGCTAATTGGGACTATTCATTTGGGGCATAAAAGCATGTACCCATTGCCGGAAGTGTTAGAGCAATTTTTGAAAACCAGTGATGGATTAGTATTAGAAGCTAACCTTGAAGAAAGCATACCACAAATAAACTTTGATGGCGTGACACTCACCAAGCAAGTTCTAACTTCAGAACAAAGAAAGCAACTTGAGAAAACCGCCAAACAGCTCAAGCTAGACCCGATAGTATTACTCAACTTACCGCCTTGGTTAACCGCAGTCAGCATTGAAAATCAAACATTTGAATCACTTGGTTATGATGCTAGTGAAGGCGTTGATCAAACCATACAAAAACAAGCTCAAGCATTAAAAGTTCCATTACTGACATTTGAAACCCTTGCCCAACAACTTGATGTATTGCAAAACCTACCGGATAACGGCAAAAGCTTATTGCTTGATGCGATCAGTGATGAAGAGCCGCAAACTGAAGATATTTATTCGTGCATAATTCAAAGCTGGCAAGATGGCGATCAAGACAACTTACTCGAATTACTGGAAACATCAGAATGGGATCAGCAAACCAGCGATGATTTACTGTATAGCCGTAACCGAGATTGGATAAACAAAATAACTGACCCATCGTTTTTATCTCCGACAGGCCAATATGTGATTGCGGTAGGTGCTTTGCATTTAATCGCTGAACAAAACTTGATTCAAGCACTGGTAGAGCATGGTTATCAGGTTACTCAAGTCACCACCAGCACAGACAGTTATTGTCCACTTTAAGCTATTTTGAAAAAATTAAACAACTTGCAAATGATTGCGGTTATCACGACTTTTACGGATAAGCTCGTCGCCTTGTTCAACGTTTGATGATTTAGCTAAGCGGTCATACAGCAAAACATTGACCGTGGCAGCTAGGTTCATACACCCTACCGTTGGCACATACACCACTGCATCGGCTTTCGATACCACCGACTGTTCGATGCTGCCATCTTCAGGGCCAAACACGTATAATGCTTTTTCTGGGTGCACAAACTCAGGTAGAGCAATCGCCCCTTCCGCTAATTCAACACACACGATCTTGGTATCTGCATCTAAGCCTTGCAGCATGTCATCTACCCCATCAAGTGGAATATGACGGGCAACACTTTTGGTATCGGTATGAAACTTGGCGGCTTTTTCATATCGCACGCCAGTATAACGAACCGCATCCGCGCGATAACAACCAGCAGCACGCATCACCGCACCGACATTAGATGGGCTTTTTGGGTTAGTTAAACCGAGAATGACGTGAGTATTACTAATCGGCATAAAGAAAGTCATAGTAGAAAACGGTCGCGCGATAATAGCAAAACAAATATGCATCATCAAAGCGTTAAGTTACGATGCTTAACAAACCATCAGATTGTTATGATTGAATCTCAATCAAAAGTAGCATTAAATAATCGCACTCTCATAATTTTAGCCATATCAAGGAAGTATAAATGACTCATATTCACGATACCATTTCCTCACTACAACACACCAGCCCTGCTCAAAAGGAATTTTATCAAGCTGTTGAAGATGTTTTACATTCACTTGTTCCCCTGATTGAAAGTAACAAACAATACCAAGAGCAAGCTATACTCCAAAGAATCGTCGAACCAGAGCGTCAAATCATGTTTCGTGTTCCTTGGGTTGATGATACCGGCCAAGTTCAAGTAAACAAAGGTTACCGAATTGAATTTAACTCTGCCCTTGGTCCATACAAAGGCGGCTTAAGATTTCATCACTCAGTCAATGCTGGCATTATTAAATTTCTTGGTTTTGAGCAAATATTCAAAAATGCCCTGACTGGATTACCAATTGGTGGCGGTAAAGGCGGATCGAACTTCGATCCTAAAGGCAAATCTGATGGCGAGATCATGCGTTTTTGTCAGTCCTTTATGAATGAACTATACCGCCATATTGGTCCAACTACAGACGTTCCTGCAGGGGATATAGGGGTTGGGGCTCGTGAAATCGGCTATTTATTTGGTCAATATAAGCGTTTAACTGGTCGTTATGAAGGTGTTCTTACCGGAAAGAGTTTGCTATGGGGTGGTTCACTGGTAAGAAAAGAAGCCACCGGCTATGGCGCGGTTTATTTTGCAGAATACATGCTCAATGATCGACAAAGCTCATTAAAAGGAAAAAGGTGTTTAGTTTCCGGTGCGGGTAACGTGGCTATTTACGCTATCGAAAAACTATATCAAATCGGTGCGACCCCAGTAACTTGCAGTGACTCGAGAGGCACAATTTATCATGAACAAGGTATCGACCTTGAACTGCTCAAACAACTCAAAGAAGTACAACGTGCCAGCTTAGAAGCCTATTTAGCCACCTACCCAGAAGCAAAGTATACTCCCGTGGACGATTACCCAGAAGATGGTCATAGCGTGTGGCGCTATCAAGCAGACGCAGCTTTCCCATGCGCAACACAAAATGAACTGACACTGTCTGACGCCCAAGCATTGCTCAGTAATGGATGTCACTTAATCAGTGAGGGTGCAAATATGCCAACCACGCCAGAAGCGGTTCAAACTATTATTGAATCTAAAATCGCTTATGGTCCAGCGAAAGCGGCTAATGCGGGTGGCGTGGCAACCAGTCAGCTTGAAATGGCACAAAATGCCAGTATGCAGAATTGGACTTTCGAGAAAGTAGATGCCCACTTACAAGCCATTATGAAAAACATTTTTGATAATGCGAACGAAACAAGTAAAGAGTTTGGTCAACCTGGTAACTTAATGTTAGGTGCTAATATTGCTGGCTTTAGAAAGGTTGCCGATGCAATGATCGAACAAGGTGTCGTCTAAGCGAAAATCAACGCTACTTTTATTGAAGATGGCGTTTGGTTAAAGTTCTAATATCAGGCGCTCCCCTTCCTGGTGGGGTAGATGCAAAAAGGCTCCGCATTTCTGCAGAGCCCTTTTTGAAAGTACTCGGTGAAGAGCCAGAATTCTAATATCAGACGAACCCCCGATTAGTCGGGCTTAAATACAAAAAGGCCTCACATTGCTAATACGGCTTTTTTAATGTGGTCGGTGAAGAGCCAAGATTCTAATTTCAGGCGACCCCCCGACCCGTCGGGATTAAAACGAAAAAAGGCTCCGCATTTCTGCAGAGCCTTTTTCTTAATATGGTCGGTGAAGAGGGATTCGAACCCCCGACCCTCTGGTCCCAAACCAGATGCGCTACCAAGCTGCGCTATTCACCGGAGATGCGTATATTACGGATTTTATTCGCAAGCGCAAGGGGTTTAAGGCAATTATTTTACGATTTTAAAAAATAACGTTCGTTTGCTGATTTTATAATCAGATACGATTCCCATATCCCTCTCCACCGTTATAATTTATCTATATAGTCAAAGTAATTGGAGTTGCAGCTTCAAGTACGAAAGGTATAACAGCTTTCCATCAAGTGGTGATGATTATGACAGACGATAACGACTTAGACTTATTTCAACAAATGATGGGTGATGTTAAACCGATAAAGCAAGACACGACCATTCGCACCAAAGAACGCAGTCTCACTGAAGCTCACCTTGCCAGACGCAAAGCAGCCGTATCTTTAGCAGAAGAGTATGACGAATATCTATCGTTGGATAATGCCCCACAACTAAGACCTGATGATATATTGGAGTACAAAAAAGATGGCGTTCAAGACGGCGTGTTCCGCAAACTACGTTTAGGTAAGTACCCGATTACCGCCAAGTTAGATTTACACCGTCGCACTTTAGAGCAAGCTCGTGAAGATGTGGTGTCGTTTTTACGCCAAGCACAGCGCCTTGATACTCGCAGTGTACTCATTGTGCATGGTAAAGGTGAACGTTCTAACCCACCAGCCTTGTTGAAAAGCTATGTTGCCGCATGGCTTGAGCAAATTTCTGATGTGATGTGCTTTCATAGCGCCCAGCCTTTTCATGGCGGCACCGGTGCGGTGTATGTCCTGATTAAGAAAAGCGCTGAAATGAAACTGGATAACCGCGAGCGTCACCAAAAACGAATGAGTTAAATCAGCAAATCTGCTAAACTCTGCCACCTTCATCGCTCAAGCTATCTTTTTAAGATATAGCTGAGCATTTCCGTTGTGAAACGTCAAAAGAGATCACTATGACTAATCAAACCTCTGCTATTCGTCTTAATAAATTCATCAGCGATTCAGGCTTTTGCTCACGCCGTGAGGCCGACAAACTTATCGACCAAGGTCGTGTCACCATTAATGGCATTATTCCTGAAATGGGGACTAAAGTGCTACCGGGTGATGATGTTCAGGTTGATAACAAACCAATTAAGACCAAAGAAAAACCTATCTATATTGCGCTAAATAAACCAACGGGAATTACTTGTACGACCGAACGTCACGTTGAAGGCAATATCGTTGATTTTATTGGTCACCGTAAACGTATCTTCCCAATTGGTCGCCTAGATAAACCTTCTGATGGTTTGATTTTTTTAACCAATGACGGCGATATCGTCAACAAGATCTTACGTGCCGGTAATGCCCATGAAAAAGAATATGTAGTACGTGTTGATAAGCCAATCACCGAAGAGTTTATTGCTAAGATGGGAGCCGGTGTCGATATTTTAGATACCACAACCCTACCTTGTAAGGTAAGCAAAGAAACGGATTTTTCATTCCGCATGACTTTGACTCAAGGCCTAAACCGCCAAATTCGTCGTATGTGTGAAGCCTTGGGTTACGATGTTTATAAACTACGTCGCGTTCGCATTATGAACATCACCATTGATGGTCTACCAAATGGTAAATGGCGTTACTTAACCGATGCTGAAATCACTGAAATTCATAACATGATTGAAGGTTCCGTTAACACCGAAGAAGCCTCTAAACTGGCTGCCGATGGGCACACCATCGCAAAAGCGACGGATGCTAAATTGCACGATGCGCGCAAGCAAGCACAAGCGGAAAAAGAACGCGAAACTCAATTTAAAACTTACCGCGGTAAAGGTGAGTTTGAACGTAAACCTCGTGGCCACAACGCGAAAAGTGGTAATGGCAAGACAAGCGAACGTTCTGGCGGTAACCGTACTCGTAATCAAGACAAACCAAAAGCGTCGCCATCAAGAAAACCGGCGAGTAAAGGCTCGCGTTTTGGTAACTCAAATAGCAGTACCATCAAAAAATGGACGCCAAAGAAATAATCATTAAATAATACCCACCCCAACAAATAACTAATCCGGTAGCGACTTATCAAAGCGCTACCGGTATTTTTATTATCAATCGTTTATTGTTAATCACATCTTTCTAATCAAGGGTTTTCTTAAATCTTAACGCTGCAACCGCAATCCCTACCACAGTGAAACCCAACAACCACAACACGTCTTTATACAAATCCCCTAACTCTGCACCTTTTAACACTAGTGCCCGAATAATCCGCATATAGTGTGTTGCTGGTAATCCTTCAGCTATCCATTGTGCCAATACAGGCATTCCTTCGATTGGAAACATAAAGCCAGACAATAAAATGGAAGGCAAAATAATAAACAGGGTCAATTGCATTGCTTGAAGTTGCGTTTTGGCAATCGTGGAAATCACTAAACCTAGTGTCAAACTTGCGGAAATAAAGACCAGGGAACCAAGAAAAACATCAATTAATGACGCGTTTATTGGCACATCAAAAATAAAGTAACCTAAGCCTAAAACAATCGCCACTTGCAGTAGACCAACAAATATATAAGGAATAATTTTAGCGATCATTAGCTCAAATGAACTCACAGGCGTTGTAATTAACAGCTCCAAGTTCCCTTGTTCTGATTCCCTGACGATAGAAATACTGGTAAATAGCACCATCGTCATCGTCAAAATAACGCCTAACAACCCCGGTACAATATTAATCGCCGACCGTTGCGCTGGGTTATAAAACATTGTCATTTCAAAGGTTTGATTGGTCGCTTTGGAATCAACAGGTAGATTAGACAATTTATAGGTATTGGCCACTGGCATGTTTTCTAATCCTAAAATTGCCGAACCTATCATGCTGTCAGAACCATCAATCATCCACTGTGCTTGCACCCTTTGTTGCGCTTGCCTTTGTACTAAATCATAAGGGATCACTAAAACGGCTCGCACTTCACCGGTTTGAATCCCCTTCTGACCTTCTGCTGTGGATTGATAATATTTAACCACATCAACCACTTGTGATGCTTTCATCGATTCCACTAACCAACGCGAGGTTTGGCTATGACTTTGATCGACCACCGCGACCGGAATTTGACGCACAACAGTATTAATCGCATAGCCAAATAATAACAACTGGATCAACGGGATCATGATTATCATGGCGTAGGTGAGTTTATCTCGTGATAACTGACGAAATTCCTTCACCATTATCGCTTTCATACGAAAAAGGCTGCTCATTGACGGCCCTCTCCGGTCACGCTGACAAACACATCTTCTAATGTTGGGCGCACTAAATTCATTTCACAATCCGCTAATTGAGAAAATGTTTGTCGCAACCAGTCAATAGGATCACTAACCGATTGATATACCAAGACTCGTAGTCTCACTCCAAGCTGTGCTGCGGTACGGATCTCAGGCTGCTTCAATAAATTTGTTTTCAACTGACGAAGATTATCCGCTTTAATTTCAACAATATTTACCCCCATCTTATCCATGAGTTCTTCCGGCTCACCATCAGCTCGCATCTTGCCCGCTTCCATAATGGCCAAACGGTGACATTTTTCGGCTTCATCCATGTAATGCGTGGTAATTAAAATTGTGGTGCCCTGATCAGATAAGTCGAATAACTTTTCCCAAAAGTCGCGGCGATTTTCCGGATCGACAGCCGAAGTTGGCTCATCAAGAAACAATAACTCAGGGTTGTTCATCGTGGCCGAAGCAAGAGATAAGCGTTGTTTTTGCCCGCCACTCATGCCTTTAACTCGTTGCTTACGTAATTGGTCTAAACCATACGTTTCTAGTTGTTTTTCTAGGCGTTCGGCTAACTTACGCTTATCCATGCCATAAACTTGCCCCATAAAAACCAAGTTTTCTTCAGCACTGAGATCATCATAAAGTGAAAACTTTTGGCTCATATAACCAATATTTAAACGCAATTTCTCAGCATCTTTAGGAATACGTAACCCTAGAACATCGATTTCACCGGAAGTCGGCGTGAGCAAGCCCGTCAGTGTGCGGATCATGGTTGATTTACCGCATCCATTCGGCCCAAGAAAGCCATAAATACACCCTTTCGGCACGGAAATGGAAATATCATCAATCGCAGTGAAATGACCAAACTTCTTCACGACATTACGAGCGTAAATAGCAATCTCACTCATGTTCAGACTCCAAGTCCACCTGTAGAGGGATACCCGCGGCATATTTTGACGCTTCTTTAGGCAAATCAATTTCCGCTAAATACACCAAACGAGAACGATCTTCTTCGGTCATATTTCGATAAGGCGTAAAAGCAGGGTCAACGGAAATCCAACGCACCTTTCCCTGTAATCCCTGCTCGACTCCATCAATATGTACCATTAATGAACTGCCGACTTGAATTGAATACTTATACTGTTCAGGAAGGTAAACACGAGCGTATGGCGCAGAATTAGATTGAATAATCGCCACCACCGAATTCTGTGTGACTCGTTCACCCAAGTTATAAGGTAACGAATCAAGAATGCCATTTCGGGTTGCGACAATCGTTAGTTGTTTGAGTTTATGTTGTTGTAATCTAACTTCTGCTTTTTTCGCGGCCAACTGCGCTTTAGCAAATTCAATATCTTCAATGCGGTTCCCGCTGGTAAGCTTCAGCCATGTTTTGTAGGCAGAGTCATACTGACCTTGCTTAGTGTCCCTTTCTGCTAACGCATTATCTTGATCTGCGATTGAGGCGAGTTTTCTATTCACTAATTCATTGATGCGTTTCAGGTGCTTTTGTGCATCCAGCAATTCCGCTTTCGCACTATTTAAATTCGCTGTCGCCACATCAATATCTTCTGAACGTTCACCATTAAGCATTTTATTTAAGTTGGCTTGTTGTTGATCTCGTTCAGCCTTGGCTTTAGCTAAAATAGCTTTTTGTGTAATAGGATCTAATTGAGCAATCACTTGGCCGACTTTCACTACACTGCCTTGTTTGACTGGCAATGATGTAATGATTTCGCTTGAGGTGGCAAGTAAGCTAATACGCTCTCGCTCTAATGTTCCAGAAGCCTGTGGAGATTCGGTTGGTGAGCAGGCACTTAAAGTCAACAATACCAAACTGATCCCGCAAATCATTCGCCAGTTTTTAATAGCCAAAATACTCACCTTAAAGATAGTCATCACCTTGTTCCTCTGAGAAGGCCCATAAGTAAACATGATAGAAGAATGTATATAATGCACCTCTCCTTGGCTACAAACAAAGCAAAAAGCCCAAAAAGCAGGCACTTAAACCTTGTTTTTGAAAAAAAATGTTTACCTCTGCGTTGAATGCTATAAAGTATGTTCCGTCTTCAAGCGAAGATGATGGTGTTCTAACTTTTCAGTTAAGTGCCCTGTAATTTAGATTACATGTGCCCTGGTGGTGGAATTGGTAGACACAAGGGATTTAAAATCCCTCGGCGTTCGCGCTGTGCCGGTTCAAGTCCGGCCCGGGGCACCATCTAAATCTTGCTTTAGTTATACCTCTGAAAATATCTTTTCAAATTAACACCCAAATTCTATGGCGCCTTGGCAGAGTGGCTATGCAGCGGATTGCAAATCCGTGGACCTCGGTTCGACTCCGGGAGGCGCCTCCAGATTTAGAAAGCCTGACTAGAAATAGTCAGGCTTTTTTACGTCTATTGGAAAGTGATTTAATATTCGACAGTGTTACCAAACACACTCTTTTCCTAAAAAGAAGGCTAGACTTACCTTAGTTCGAACGCCATATTAACCCATAAAAATAGATATAAATTAAAAGTATACTATGCGAATAGAACAGATTAAAAATAAACCTCCAATCCTATTTCATTCTGAGTTTGTAAATTACCTAACGCATAAGCGTAATAAACTTCACCTTGAGGATGCAATCAAGTACGTCAAGTGGCTTGATGATGTGAACGCGTGCTTTAATATGGATGTTGTATCAGATATTTATAACCTATCAGTAGACGTTTACCGCGATTTTATACTCCACCTCCGTAAGCACTTAACAGAAAACCATGCCAAAAATTGTGTTATGGCACTTAAAGCTTATTCCCTATTTATAGACAAGATTATTCTTGTTAATGAAACCTATCCTGAGAAGTCTATAGCTTATGTTGAAGGAGCCTCACTTACTGTAAAAGTAAACCGCTTTGAACGTAACCTAAAGGCGAGAGAGGTCTGTATTTCACATCACGGTGCATCGTGTAAAGTATGTGATCTTAACTTTATGCAAACTTATGGCAATCTTGGTGCGGGTTTCATTCATGTTCACCACATTATTCCAATAAGCGAGATCTGCGAGGAATATGAGATAGATCCAGTGAATGACCTTGTTCCTGTATGCCCTAATTGTCATGCAATGCTCCACCGCAAAACACCACCGCTGACTGTAGAGCAATTAAGAAAAATAATACATAAGTTATAGGCAAAGTTTCATTACACCATTAATATCGAAGTTCTAAAACTCTGTTATCCCGCCCTTTACCCCAAACACAAATCCACAAATCTCGCCCTCGTTAAACTAGCCAGATCCTGTGGTGCAAGTTCTATCTCCAAGCCTCGCTTTCCTGCTGACACACAGATGGTTTCAAAGTTGGTGGCTGATTGATGAATAAAGGTTGGTAAGGCTTTTTTCTGGCCTAGCGGACTAATTCCCCCTACTACATAACCTGTAGTTTTTTGTGCGATATCCGGATCGGCCATTTCAGCTTTTTTAGCATCGGCGGCTTTGGCGGCTTGTTTGAGGTTTAACTTGTTTTCAACCGGAATGATCGCCACTGCAAGATTCTTCGCTTCGCCATTAAGGCAAAACAATAAGGTTTTAAATACTTGAGCAGGATTTTGTCCAAGGACTTCTGCCGCCTCTAGCCCATAACTTGCTGCATTAGGATCATGCTTGTATTGATGAACCGTATTCGGGATTTTTTTCTTTTTCGCGAGGTTAATTGCCGGTGTCATAATTTGCCTTTATAAGCGATTACCTTTACAAACAAAAACAGCGCTCAATTTAGCGCTGCTTTATACCTAAGTTACTCAAGTACATTCTTAAATAGACTGACTTTTAGTTCAATACTTTAGGTTAATTAAGGTATTTAATTTCACCATCCGGCTGGTAATCAGCTGCATTGATTGGGTTGTGTTTTTCTAGGTAGTCTTTTAGTACTTCAGCATCAACAAACCCTGTATTCACAAAGCCCGGTTTATCATCAATTTTTGGATAGCCATCGCCACCCGCGGCATTAAAGCTTGGGATCGAGAAACGGTAAACTTTGTTTGCATCAAGCGGTTTGCCACCAATAACAACATTACTCACTTTGTCTTTGGCAACTGTCATTGATATACCAGCAAACTGCACGTAGGCACCCGAATCAACCGGCTTGGTCGCCACGACATTGAGGTAATCTAACAAGTCGCTGCCTTTCATATCCATGTAGGTGACGATATTGCCAAATGGCTGCACTTTAAGCACGTCTTTGTAAGTGATATCACCTGCGGCAATTGAATCACGCACACCGCCAGAGTTCATCACCGCAAAGTCGGCATTCACTCGTTCCATGTGTGACATACCAATTAAGCGGCCTAGGTTCGTCTGCTTATAGCGCACTACGTTACGATCCCCTTCAAGCTTGCTATTCGAATAAGAAATTTGCACGTTTAGCTGCTCTTGGCCTTTATCTTGATATGGCTGTAGGAAAGCTTTTAACTCTGGATCTTGTGGGATCTCAGCTTGTACTAACTCTTTTTTCTTCTCACCATTTACGTTAATGGTTTTCTTTAAATTTACCGGAATAAGGTTATAGCTCACCATGTTGAGTTCACCATTTTTGAACTCAAAATCGGCGCGACCGACATATTTACCCCATTCGTGAGCTTGAACAATCCAAGTGCCATTTTGTTTATCCGGCGCACATTCATCACCTGGCTTGTAGTCTTGTTTTCTGTGGTTTTCAGATTCCATACACACTGGCTCTTGTGAGTGTCCACCGACTATCATATCCAGCTCACCTTGTGGCAAATAGCGTGCGAGAGTGACATCACCCGGCGCATTGGCACCACTTAAACCATTGTCATAATGGCCCATGTGCGTCACCGCGAAAATCAGGTCGGGCTTTTCATTAGCTTGTAGCTGTTCAATCACTTTCTTAGCTTCAGATTTCGGATCTCGAAATTCAACATCGCCAATATATTCAGGGTTACCAATCTTGGCGGTATCTTCGGTCGTTAAACCAATGACCGCAACTTTGATCCCTTGTTCATCGAAAATTTTATAAGGCTGGAATAATCGCTCACCGGTTTTTTTATCGTAGATATTGACAGAAAGCATTGGGAAATTAACCCAATCACGCTGCTTCATTAGTACCGATAATGGATTATCAAATTCATGGTTCCCCACTGCCATTGCATCGTAGCCAATTTTATCCATGCCTTTAAAATCAGGCTCAGCATCTTGCAAGTCAGACTCAGGCACACCGGTATTAATATCACCACCAGAGAACAGTAAAACATTGCCCCCTTCAGCTTGTACTTGCTGACGAATGCTATCAATTAAGGTTTTACGTGCCGCCATGCCATATTCACCATCTTGGTTATGCCAAAAGCGGCCATGGTTATCATTGGTATGCAGTACGGTAAGCTTATAAGTTTTATCCGCTTGCCACTCATGTCCTGATTGATTAGAACAAGCGACAACAGAAGCTAGAGCAATCGCGACGACTGACGTTTTTAGTACAAAATGTTTCATCGATGAATACCTGTAAAGTGGGAAGTATAGAAAGGGAAAACTACGTACAAATAGATTAATTCACAAAGTGTAATAGATTGATTAACTTTAAGAATAATTAGCCCATAGAATTGATGTCACGATCACAAGAAAACGATTCTATAGATATAAAAAAACCAGTCATACAACTGACTGGTTTTTAAAGTTTATTGGCAAGCTTTATACAAACTATCGAATATCGATATGCTCAAAACCTTTGATTAAATCATCAAGATCTTTCATTTGCTTCAAGAATGGTTCTAGCTTATCGAGTGGCAATGCAGACGGGCCATCACACATAGCTTGGTCTGGATTTGGGTGCGCTTCGATAAATAGACCCGCAATACCGGTTGCTAAGCCTGCTTTTGCTAGCTCTACTGTTTGCTCACGACGACCACCAGAAGCGGCACCAGAAGGATCACGCATTTGCAGCGAGTGCGTCACATCAAAAATGATTGGGCTACCGTTTGATGCATTTTTCATAACACCAAAACCAAGCATATCAACCACTAGGTTGTCGTAACCCATGCATGAACCGCGCTCACATAAGATGATTTTATCGTTACCGCATTCTGCGAATTTATCCACGATATTACCCACTTGGTTCGGGCTCATAAATTGTGGTTTCTTCACGTTAATGACTGCGCCCGTTTTTGCCATCGCTTCAACAAGGTCAGTTTGACGAGCTAAGAAAGCTGGCAATTGAATAACATCAACCACATCAGCAACTGGTTGTGCTTGTGCTTCCGTATGCACGTCAGTAATGATTTTTACACCGAAAGTATCTTTCAGCTCTTGGAAGATTTTCATGCCTTCTTCCAAGCCTGGACCACGGTAAGAATGCACTGAAGAACGGTTTGCTTTATCAAAAGACGCTTTAAATACGTATGGAATGCCTAGCTTTTCAGTGACTTTTACATAGTGCTCACAGATTTGCATCGCAAGATCACGAGACTCAAGTACGTTCATGCCAGCAAAAAGAGTAAAAGGTTTATCATTAGCAACTGGGATGTTGCCGATATTAACGGTTTTCTGTTGCATACTGTTCGCTCCGTCCTTCAAACGCTATGTTTGAAATTAATGAATAAGTTATTAGTGAGTCGCTATTAGTGAATCTCTACTAATGCATCTCTATTAATGGATCGTTACTTGATGCCCGCTTAATGCGTTCACCTGAATTTTAAGCATTTCAGAAGAGGGATCTTCCGGGCAGCTATCAATAAAAAATTGGAAATCTTCCATTGCTAATTGCTGACAATCAAGCTGTTGGTAAATAAAACCGCGGTCGCGTATTTCATAAGGATCGTCTGGTACAAAGCTTAGCGCAATATCTGTGCACATTAATGCCTGAGCAAAATTATCTTCACGTATCAAAGCCCCTTTAATGACCGCTAGCCAACGACCTAAAACACTTGGATTATCACAAGCGGCAAGATCTTGAGGTTTTATCTTGGCTAATGGCCCTTCATAACCAATCAACCAAGCGCGTAAAATAGACTTAGACACATATTCGCCATTAAACGGATTAATGTACAGTGGAGCCTCATTTGGCCAATTCACTTTAACAATAAATTGACTCGGAAAGCTTACGCCTACAATTGGAAAGCCTAAACGCTCACCAAAGTAGACCAACAACGCACCTAAGCTAACGGGGATCCCTTTACGGCGCTTTAATACCAGCTCCACTCGCGCATTAGATGAGTCAAAAAACTGCTCGCTGTCACCAGAAAAATTCCAATCGTGGTAAAAAAAGCGTAGGAAAGATTCGAACTTTTGCTTTTCATCAGTTTCATGTACTAACGCATGTTCAAGCTCTTCAAACATAGTATTTAATGTATGCATCACCCATGGCTTATCGGTCTCAGGAAAAATTAACGCATTTAGCGCTAACGCTCCTTCCACCAAGCTGCATTCATCAATTTCTTGTTCAAATAATTCTAAATCAGTCATTACGTCAAACTACTCAAGTTAAAGCTATCGGTTTTGAAACAATGTTTATAACGTCGGAACTTTGGTCATCGCAAGATGTGCAGCCCAATACAACCAACCTAAAGCACCAAAGAATGCCACGCTACGAATCACTTTATTCTTACCAAGTTTCAGAGCGACAAAGCCAAGTGCGATATACACTAGAACGCAGCTAATTTTTTCGGTTAGCCAAGCGCCCGCAGCGGTAAACGGCATAAAGCCTGTGATGAAAATAAGTGAAATACCCGATAGTAATAACACGGTATCTACAATATGAGGCGTGACTTTGAAGAACTTTTTCTGAAGTAATGGAGAATCCATCATCATTAAAATATAACGAACCGTTAAGAATAAAACACTGAGTGCAATAGCCAATAAATGTACGTGCTTCATTGAGGTATATAACATTGTTTATCTCTTCCTTTGATAGTCAGCATCATGCCAACTGTTGTCTTTATTCGATAGTTAAGCGTTCAACCAGCAACCTAGTGTGACACGGTCATTGTGGCCATAATCTTGTTCGGTTGTTACTTGCTGATAACCTGCATCCATTAGAATTTGGCGAACATCAGCACCTTGATCGTAACCATGTTCCATTAATAGCCAACCACCTGATTTCAAATATTGACGCGCATTGGCAGCAATATGACTGAGATCGGCAAGCCCTTTTTCTTCAGCGACTAGCGCCGTCAGAGGTTCAAAACGAACATCACCTTGAGCAAGATGAGGATCCATCTTATCAATATAAGGAGGGTTACTCACAATACAGGCAAATTCAGCTTTATCATCTAATGGTTCAAACCAACTACCTTGCAAGAACGATGCATTAGCTAGGTTGAGTTTTTGTCCATTACGGGTGGCAAGTTGTTGTGCTTGTGGCTGTAAATCAATACCAATCACACGACGCTCAGGAAATTCAGAAGCGAGTGCCAAAGCAATGGCTCCAGTACCGGTACCGAGATCCAAAATATCCCCGTCAATGGCAGGAATTTTTTCTAGTGCTAACTCCACCAGCCTTTCAGTATCGGCACGCGGAATTAAAGTAGCAGGCGCAACGTCCAGTGGTAATGACCAGAACTCTCGCTCACCTACAATATAAGCTACCGGTTGACCCTCGATACGCTTAGCTAATAGTTCATCAAATTGAACTTGCTGGACCGCATCAAGCTCGCGCTCTGGCCAAGTGAGCAAATAGCTGCGCGGTTTATCCAATACGTGACACAGCAGTACTGCGGCATCCAGTGCGGGCGTATCGGAACCACTGGTGATCAATGCTTCAATCGCGGTCTGTAGGTTAGCTTCAATACTGATCATTGAGATTAATATTGCTCTGATAGCGCGGCTAGTTGATCGGCTTGGTATTCTTGAATAACTGGATCCACCAGGCTTTGTAGATCGCCTTCCATCACTTCGTTTAAACGGTATAAGGTTAAGTTAATGCGGTGATCCGACACACGGCCTTGTGGGTAATTATAAGTACGAATACGGTCACTGCGATCACCAGAACCTAATAGGTTACGACGGGTATCAGACTCAGCCGCCGCGCGTTTTTCTTCTTCCGCTTTAATGATACGGGCAGCCAGAACTGCCATCGCTTTGGCTTTGTTTTTATGCTGTGAACGCTCATCCTGACACTCAACCACAGTACCGGTTGGTAAGTGGGTAATACGAATAGCGGAATCGGTGGTGTTAACGTGCTGACCACCCGCACCTGATGAACGGAAGGTATCGATTTTTAAATCAGAAGCTTTAATCTCTGGGACTTCAGCTTCTGGAATTTCCGCCATAACCGCAACAGTACATGCTGAAGTATGGACGCGACCTTGTGATTCAGTAGCTGGAACACGCTGTACACGGTGACCGCCTGATTCGAATTTCAATACGCCATACGCACCATCGCCATTAACTTTAGCAATCATTTCTTTGTAACCACCGTGCTCAGCTTCGTTGCTGCTGATCACTTCAATGCGCCAACCTTTCTTTTCAGCAAAACGGCTATACATGCGGAATAAATCACCGGCAAAAATGCCCGCTTCATCACCACCTGCACCGGCGCGAATCTCTAAAAAGCAGTTACGCTCATCATTGGGATCTTTTGGAATTAATAAGATTTGCAACTCGTCAGATAGACGCTCAATCACCGCTTTTGATTCTTTAATTTCTTCTTGCGCCATTTCACGCATTTCGGCGTCATCTTCTTGCGCCATTTCTTCAGCCGCGGCTAAGTCTTCTTGCGCTTGCTGATAGGCTTGAAAGCATTTGGTCACTTCTTCTAGCTGAGAATATTCTTTAGATAAAGTGCGGAATTTATTTTGGTCGCCAATAACATCAGGGTCACCAAGTAAGTGCTGAACTTCTTCATAGCGTTCAACCAGTGTTTCTAATTTAGTCAAAATTGACGATTTCATAATTTAATTCTTTTTTAGTATCAATAAAATGGGAGGCATAAATCATAGCAAGGCTGAAAATAAGCGTCGCTACAACTCTTCTAAACCTAAACTTTGGCGGATAACGGTCAGCTTTTCAGGCTCACCTTGTTCTGCAACAATTTGCATCGCTCGTGTTGGGGTATGAATTAAACGGTTAGTCAGTTTATTACTTAATTCTCGTAATACTTTCTCTGGATCGCCACCAGCAGCGAGTGCATTAAGGCTTTTTTCTAGTAAATCATTTTTAATGTCATTGGCTTGTTCGCGGTAATCACGAATACTATCAACCGCTTGCAATGAACGCAGCCAAGTCATAAAGGCCGCACTTTCTTCGGAAACAATCGCTTCGGCTTGAATGGCCTCGACTTTTCTTTGTTCCATATTTTTATTAACGATGCCTTGCAAATCATCCACGCTATACAAATAAGCATCATCTAAATCGCCAACTTGGGATTCGATGTCGCGAGGAACTGCAATATCAACCAATAACATCGGCTGGTGTTTACGTTTCTTCAAAGCGGATTCAACCATGCCTTTGCCGATAATCGGTAATGGGCTGGCGGTCGAACTGATCACAATATCTGCCTCGGCAAGATGCTCTGGGATTTCAGATAAAGTAATGGTTTCGCCACCAAATTGATCGGCTAAGGTTTTCGCCCGTTCTAGCGTACGGTTGGCGACAATAATTTTTTTACATTCTGTCGATGAAATGTGTTTTGCGACTAGTTCAATCGTCTCACCCGCGCCAACCAGCAGTACGGTAACATTTTTCATCGATTCAAAAATTTGTTTGGCTAAAATACACGCTGCGTAAGCAACAGATACCGCACTACCGCCGATTGCGGTTTCCGTACGAACTCGTTTCGCCACTGAGAATGCTTTGTGAAAGAGCTTTTCTGTCATGCCGTTAACCGCGTTAAGCTCGGTAGATTCAGCATAAGCTTGCTTTACTTGACCTAGAATTTGCGGCTCGCCAAGTACCAAAGAATCTAAGCCACATGCCACGCGCATTAAATGACGCACCGCAGCTTGTTCTTCGTAAGTATAAATACTCGACATTAACTCATCAGAGTCTAGTTGATGGAAATTCATCAACCAATCAATGACATAACCTTTAGCTGTGCCTTTTTTTACATCGCAATAAATTTCAGTTCGATTACATGTGGAAACAATCACACCGCTTTTTATGGTGTCACTAACCGCTATCTGCGCTAAAGCTTCAGACAGTTTTTCCGGTGAAAATGCAATTTTTTCTCGCAACTCAACCGACGCTGTATTGTGATTGATACCAATAGCAAGCAAGGACATCTAGTGAGGACACTCTGAAAGTTATTATAAAAGGGACGCAATTTTACTTGATGGGACTTATTAATGAAAGAGGCATCGGTTTTTATTAGTACTTTTCTAACCTCTTGCCTTGTAATTGCGTGATACAAAAGATCAAAACAACGTTATTATTGACTCTCTAATTACAGCAGAAAGTTAAATATTCCATTACTAATGCTCTCACCACAAATAGAGTGGTATAGTTGACACTCAATTACGAACTGCCAAAGGAAGCCGCTTTGTTTTCTGATTTCGCTTTTATTCGCACCACATTGAGTGCTCGTTCTCTTGTTCAACGCCTAACCACAGCAATATTGGCTACATTGGTACTTATTCTGTCAGGTTGTAGTAGCGTACCGCCCACTCAAAAAAATTACTCTGTCGATTGGCAGAACCAGAAAACTGTACTTGAACAGCTCGACACCTTTAAAGCGACCGGTAAGATTGGCTATAAAGATCCAGAGCACCGCCAGTCGCTAAATTTCATTCTTAAACAGGCTAATTCTTTTAGCGAGCTCAAACTATTGTCCGTTTTTGGGCAAACTGTTCTCACTGTTCAAATGACGCCAACAGGCGCGATGGTGACCAATTCAGATGGCAAAGTTCAAACCGCACAACAAGCCAATGCCCTAATTCAAAACTTAACCGGCCTAGCCATTCCGGTGAGCCAGTTACCCGACTGGATTAAAGGTCTACCAACCCAAGCGGATAACGTCACATTCAATCAATCGAATACAGTTGAAAGTTTAAATAAAACGATCGATGGCCGCGATTGGACCCTGTCTTACTTAAATTATCAAAGCGTGATGAATCAACAACAAAGCATCACTTTGCCAAAACAAATGCTGTTACACCAAAGCGACACTGAAATTAAAATCTTGATCAGTAAATGGATTCTATAATGTCTCAACACTCAACGCTTACTCAGATTGGATGGCCTTCACCTGCAAAACTGAATTTATTTTTATATATCACTGGCCGTCTCGATAATGGCTACCATGAATTGCAGACCTTATTTCAATTCATTGATTATGGTGACACCTTAAAATTCTCCCCTAACCTATCAGGGAACGTCATCATTACTCCGGAAATTTCTGGGGTGCCACTGCAAAGCAATTTAATTTGGAAAGCGGCGCAAGCACTGAAAGATGAAGCTGAACGACAAGGCATATCAAATGCACAAGCTTTAGGTGCTGAGATTAATCTACACAAGGTACTGCCCATGGGCGGTGGATTGGGTGGAGGGTCTTCAAATGCGGCAACGGCCTTAGTGGTATTAAATACGGCATGGGACTTAAATTTCTCACTCGACAAACTTGCTGAACTCGGCCTTAGACTAGGCGCGGATGTGCCAGTATTTGTTCGCGGCCAAGCGGCATTTGCAGAAGGTGTAGGTGAAAAACTCACCGCAGCGACACCTGATGAGAAGTGGTATCTTGTGATCAAGCCTGAAGAAAATATTGCAACAGCAGAAATTTTCACTCACCCAGATTTAACCAGAAATACGCCAAAGCAAGATCTTACAACACTTTTGCAGCAGCCTTACGGAAACGATTGCGAAAAAATCGTCACTTTGCTCTATCCGGAGGTTGCTAAGCAACTTTCATGGCTGCTACAATACGCG
Organism: Vibrio litoralis DSM 17657; assembly: GCF_000426765.1. GTDB lineage: Bacteria > Pseudomonadota > Gammaproteobacteria > Enterobacterales > Vibrionaceae > Vibrio > Vibrio litoralis. Next base: position 191,569 of record NZ_KE384567.1, read on the forward strand.
CCGTCGAGATTAACCGGAACGGGTTCATGTCTTTTCGCTGAGTTTGATACTCAAGATGAAGCTGAATGTGTTCTTGCTAAATTAAACGACCAAACAGAATCAACCCTAACTAAGTTAAATACTCAAACTCAGTTAGGTAATAGTGTCTTCGGCTTTATCGCCAAAGGGGTGAATACTTCACCACTTCATAAGACTTTGGCTGACTACAAACAAGCCAACCACAACTCAATTTAAAACTGGACGCAACCCGAGGTTTCCACCGTGCCTGATATGAAGCTATTTGCTGGTAACGCCACACCTGAACTAGCCCAACGTATTGCAGATCGTCTTTACATTTCCCTTGGTGACGCAACTGTTAACCGTTTTTCTGACGGCGAAGTCGCTGTACAAATCAATGAAAATGTTCGTGGTAGTGATGTATTCATCATCCAATCTACCTGTGCCCCAACCAACGACAACTTAATGGAATTAGTCGTAATGATCGATGCAATGCGCCGCGCTTCTGCGGGTCGTATTACAGCGGTAATTCCTTACTTTGGTTACGCACGTCAAGACCGTCGTGTCCGTTCAGCCCGTGTTCCAATCACTGCAAAAGTAGTTGCAGATTTCCTTTCTAACGTTGGTGTAGACCGCGTTCTAACTATCGACCTACACGCAGAGCAAATTCAAGGCTTCTTCGATGTTCCTGTTGATAACATCTTCGGTACACCTGTACTTATGGAAGATATGAAGTCTCGAAACCTTGAAGATCCTGTTGTTGTATCTCCTGATTTAGGCGGTGTTGTACGTGCTCGTGCAACAGCGAAAATGTTAGACGATACGGACATTGCGATTGTTGATAAGCGTCGCCCACGTGCTAACGTTTCTGAAGTGATGAACTTAATTGGTGATGTTAAAGGTCGTGACTGTGTGATCGTTGATGACATGATCGATACTGGTGGTACACTATGTAAAGCCGCTGAAGCATTGAAAGAACGTGGCGCTAAGCGTGTATTCGCATACGCAACACACGCCGTATTCTCTGGTAAAGCTGCTGAAAACATTAAAAACTCTGTACTTGACCAAGTGATCATTACTGACTCAATCAAGTTATCAGAAGAGATGAAAGCAACGGGTAAAGTAACGCAGCTAACGCTTTCAAGTATGCTTGCTGAAGCTATTCGTCGTATTAGCAACGAAGAATCAATTTCTGCGATGTTTAACTAATTAGATATCGAATACATGAAAAAGCCACTTTACAAAATAAAGTGGCTTTTTTTATTTATTTCAGCCAATCATTGACTCTCTTAGCAACATCCTCGGTAAAGTTATCCGTCACCTCCTTCAAATGCGCTTTGGTTTCATTTAATTTACTCTCTAAATCATCTGATTTTTGGCTCATGTCATCCATAGAGTCCGCTTTTAATCGGGCTAATTCAGATTCGAGTTCTTTCTTTTTAGCTTCTAGTCGTGCGGCTAATTTCTGTTTTTCTGAAACCATAAAGCTCCCTTATTTTTTATGAGTGTCCCCTTCAATCTAGCATAAATATTTTAAAGTGATATTTTGCCTTTAAATTCAAAAACACTCCTGCGACATTGACTTATAAAATGTGTTATCATGCCGCGCTTTTTAAATTTGAAAAGAGAACTAGACTTTGACTCAACCTATCAAATTACTTGTTGGTCTGGCAAATCCCGGGCCTGAATATGCAAAAACACGCCATAATGCAGGTGCATGGGTAGTTGAAGAATTAGCTCGCGTCCATAACGTGACGCTAAAAGATGAAAGTAAGTTCTATGGCTACACCGGACGCATTATGGTTAATGGCCAAGATCTACGATTACTAATCCCGACTACCTTCATGAATCTGTCTGGTAAATCCGTGTCTGCTCTTGCGAAATTTTACCAAATAAAACCAGAGGAAATCATGGTTGCTCATGATGAACTCGACCTGCCTCCCGGTGTAGCAAAGTTTAAAAAAGGTGGCGGCCACGGCGGTCATAACGGCTTAAAAGATATTATTGCCAAGCAAGCCAACAACAAAGATTTTTACCGCCTTAGAATCGGTATTGGTCACCCAGGACATAAAGACCGCGTGGCAGGTTATGTACTCGGTAGAGCTCCTGCCAAAGAACAAGAGTTACTCGATGCAGTGGTCGATGAGTCAGTAAGAAGTTTAGACATCCTACTCAAAGACGGCTTAGCAAAAGCGCAAAATAGATTACATACTTTTAAAGCCGAATAAGTCGCTTTAAGAGTTATCAAATTACAACATAAGTCGGCTAACGATGCCGAATGAAAGAAGGTTAATATCATGGGTTTCAAATGTGGAATCGTCGGTTTACCAAACGTAGGTAAATCAACTCTATTTAATGCACTAACTAAAGCTGGTATTGAAGCGGCTAACTTCCCTTTCTGTACGATTGAGCCAAATACTGGTGTCGTACCGGTGCCAGATCTACGTCTAGATGCGTTAGCTGAAATTGTTAACCCTAAACGTATTCTGCCAACCACTATGGAATTCGTTGATATTGCAGGTTTAGTTGCCGGCGCATCAAAAGGTGAAGGTTTAGGTAACAAATTCTTAGCTAACATCCGTGAAACTGATGCGATTGGTCACGTTGTTCGCTGCTTTGAGAACGAAAACATCGTCCACGTTGCAGGTCGCATCTCACCAATTGAAGATATCGAAATTATTAACCTTGAGCTTGCTCTAGCCGATTTGGATAGCTGTGAACGTGCCATTCAACGCCAAGCTAAAAAAGCAAAAGGCGGCGATAAAGACGCAAAATATGAAATCACAGTATTAGAAAAACTACTTCCAGTATTCACTGAAGGTGGCATGGCTCGCTCTGTGGAACTAAGTAAAGAAGAACTTGCTGCGGTAGGCTATTTAAACTTCCTTACGTTAAAACCAACCATGTATATTGCCAACGTAAACGAAGATGGTTTTGAAAATAATCCATTTTTAGATCAAGTTCGTGAATACGCAAAAGACGAAAATGCCGTTGTGGTACCGGTTTGTGCAGCGATTGAATCTGAAATGTCAGAACTAGACGAAGAAGATCGTAACGAATTCTTAGCTGATTTGGGTATTGAAGAACCAGGCCTAAACCGCGTAATTCGTTCTGGTTATGAATTACTAGATTTACAAACCTACTTCACCGCTGGTGTACAAGAAGTTCGCGCTTGGACTATCCCTGTTGGCGCAACCGCTCCTCAAGCAGCGGGTAAAATCCATACTGATTTCGAAAAAGGATTTATCCGTGCCGAAGTGGTTGCTTATGAAGACTTCATCCAGTTTAAAGGTGAAAGCGGTGCTAAAGAAGCCGGAAAATGGCGCCTAGAAGGTAAAGATTACATCGTAAAAGATGGCGATGTTGTCCATTTCCGCTTTAACGTATAAATAACAAACATTATTTTTTTAACGTTTGTATAAAGCCAGCCATTTGCTGGCTTTTTTATTATTTGGATTAAGTCTTTGAAAGACGGTTCTTTTGAAAAAAATTCGCTTTAAGTACTAGTATTTGCTCACAAACAAAGCTTTTTGTTTAAAAAAAAGTCGAACAATTCAAGAATGCCAATTTATTAAAAAAAACTGTTGACGCTTGCGGCCCAGATACGCATAATGCGCTCCGTCCTTGAGGCACAGAACAACAAAGTTTAGGCTACGTAGCTCAGTTGGTTAGAGCACATCACTCATAATGATGGGGTCACAGGTTCGAATCCCGTCGTAGCCACCATATTTTAAACGATACTTTTATAAAGGATCGTTATTCGATAAGTAAGTTTAACCAATCAACTTACCATTAATATCGAAAAGCTAGGATTTATCCTAGTCACGAATTTGCGGTCGTGGCGGAATTGGTAGACGCACCAGATTTAGGTTCTGGCGCCGCAAGGTGTGAGAGTTCAAGTCTCTCCGACCGCACCATGATTTGTTGGGCTATCGCCAAGCGGTAAGGCACTGGCTTTTGATGCCAGCATTCCCTGGTTCGAATCCAGGTAGCCCAGCCATATTCTAAAGTGGCAAGTGTCCTTGTTAAGCCAATTGGCTTTTGATGTCGACACCAAAAGAGTTCCCTGTTTAATATCAGGTAGCCCAGCCATTTTTAAAGCTCCTAGGTAGCTAGTTTCTAGGAAGAGCAAAAAGCTCATAAAACGTTATTAAGATTATCCAATTATCTTTCTAACTATAAATTTCTTCTTATACTCAAAAAGAAGCGCTGCGGACGTGGCGGAATTGGTAGACGCACCAGATTTAGGTTCTGGCGCCGCAAGGTGTGAGAGTTCAAGTCTCTCCGTCCGCACCATTATTAAGATGGGAAACCATCATTGTTGGGCTATCGCCAAGCGGTAAGGCACTGGCTTTTGATGCCAGCATTCCCTGGTTCGAATCCAGGTAGCCCAGCCATTTTTAAAATCAAATGTCGTTTACGATATTTGATTCTCGAAAGCAAGTTTAACCAATCAGCTTGTTTTTTTATCGAGAAAATGAGAGTACTACTCTCAAACACGAACATGCGGTCGTGGCGGAATTGGTAGACGCACCAGATTTAGGTTCTGGCGCCGCAAGGTGTGAGAGTTCAAGTCTCTCCGACCGCACCATCATTTAACAAAACCCACTTTATTGTGGGCTTTGTTGTTTCTAGCCTTCATGATTTTATTTTTTCCATTCAGATCACCCTATCTCTGTAAATATTATTTTTCTTATCGGCTAAAACCCCGCAAAATGCTATTCGATATTTTCAACGAGAGATGGCAGGAAAGTAATGACAGATTTATCGCTTATCATTGGTGGTTATACCGATAAACATGAAGCTACAGGGCTGTACTTTGCACAAATAGATACCACAACTGGGCATCTATCCCTCAAGCCATCATCGATAGCTTTACGTCACCCTTCTTATTTCGATGTTCATAATCAAACGCTGACTGTTATTTCTGAAGTGCTCGAAACTCAAAAGCCCACTATTCAGCAGTACAGCTTACAAAACAAACAAAGCGAACTAGCAACAGAATTCTCATTATCTGGTAGTGCACCTTGTTATGTTCAACATCATCTTCAGCATCACTTAGTCACCACCGCTCAATATGGTTCTGGTCATATTGATGTTTTTGCTACTGATATCAATCACCATATCACTCAGCACTTACAAACGATCGATAGTCAATCTTTGTGCTCATCAGAAAATCAAGAATCACACGCTCATCAATCTCTGATTCTCAATGAGACAAAAACCTTAGTCACCGTTGATTTAGGTTGTGACTGTATCGGCTTTTTCCCATTTGATGCCACAGAACAAAAGTTCTCAATTGAGCAGCATTACTCCATCGAACTTCCCGATGAAAGCGGCCCGAGACATATGGTGTTTGATAAACAAGAACGTTTTGGACTAATCTTATGCGAGATCTCAGAACAGCTCATCACTCTATATAAGCCACAAGATAAATGGCAAGTGCTTTCCAGCCGACCTGCTTTCCCTAATACTCAAAATGGACAAGCAGCAGGCGCAATAAAATTTTCGCCAGATGAACGCTTTGTTTATCTAACAGGGCGAAGACAAAACCTGATCGCTTGCTTTGAGTTCAATAAGCAAACCGGGGAATCGAGTTATGTATTTTCGACTGATTGTGGTGGGGACTTTCCGCGAGACTTTGCTATTTCACCTTGTGGCCAGTGGCTAGTTATTGCCAATCAAAACAGCCATAACGTGGCAACCTACCGTAGAGATATTGCAACAGGGAAACTGGAAGATACGGGTTATAGGCAGAAGATGCCGTCACCTGTTTGTGTGAAGTTCAGCTGAGCCGAGACACGAGAATATATTATATGCAGCTTGAATAGAAACAAGCTGCACGACGACTTTATAGACCTAGTGCATACTTAAGCACTTGCTTCTTAACTTCACCAGAATGCTCAGCTGCTTTTAAGGCGACATTTCTAAGTAGTTTTAGTGGTGGGATATCATTACTGAACGTCTTATAGAAAAAATCCATTCCGCTTTGCATCAATAGATTATCCGTACGCCTTTGCTTCTGATAATCCACAAAAGCCTGCTCAGAATAGAGCCCTTTATCCGCAATCGTATCCAGCAGAACTGCGACATCTTTAAATCCTAAGTTAACGCCCTGTCCTGCTAATGGATTAATCGTATGCGCCGAATCCCCAACCAGTACACAACGGTTAGCAAAATACGATTGGGCATGACGACGAGTAAGAGGGAAAGATCCAGCTTGCAGAACCGTGACATCACCAAGCTCTTTAGGAAAATGTGTCAGCACTTCTTGGCGTAAAGCTTCCGGTGATAAGGATTGCAATTGTTTAATGCGCTTAGGACTGTCATACCACACCAATGAACCTTGCTGAACACCGTCACTCGTTGCAGCTAACGGCAAGAACGAGCGAGGGCCTGATGGAGTAAACCATTGCCATGTCACATCACGTTGAGAACCATCAGCTAAGTTTGGCAGCGCCACGTTAATCAGCATGCAACGTTGACGATAATCCCACGCGGTGATCCCGATATTCGCCTGTTGACGTACTTTCGAATTGGCACCATCTGCCCCTACTACCCATAAAGCTTCTAAACATTCGCCTGAATCCAAATGAACCTTGGTAGACTCAGCCAGAAACTCGAGTCTATCTAAGCTATTTGGGCACATGACCGTTAAATTAGGATAAGCATCAAATTGTTCCCACAAACCTAGCTGTAATAAGCGATTTTCAACCATATAGCCGAGCTTATCGAGATTAATATCATGGGCATGAAATCGAGTACGGCACTCAGGGTGCTCCCAAGTTTCGAGACCTAAGTATGGCGTAACCCGTTTATCTACTACTGATTGCCAAGCACCGAGTTGGGTTAGAAGATCAACCGAGGCTTTTGAAATGGCAGATACTCGTAAATCCATCGGCTGTGACGCTTCAAATGGCAATGGAGATTTGCCTTCGATTAAAGCTACTGTCTTTTTTTGCTTAGCAAGCCCGACCGCAAGAGCCGCCCCTACCATGCCACCACCAATGATCACCACATCAAACTTAGACATAACAAACCTCAAAAAAATATCTTATGAGCATTCTACTCTACCCTGCAAATTTTTCAGCCATGTGCCTCAAATTATTCAGTTTTCAGCAAGAACATCTCCTTACTAAAAATATGTCTATAATTCAATCAAGGCTTTGTACACTCTAAGATCTAGTCAGGTTGGATTTAAACCAGTACAATACGCGGCTTGCTAGATTTAAGCCTGATCTTTGAACAGCACTCAACTAGCATAACGATGAGCAAAAGCTCAACCCAACACTGATTTAATACGAGCGAATGTGAAATGAGTAAGAAACTGCTAATTAAAACTTGGGGCTGTCAGATGAACGAATACGATTCATCGAAAATGGCCGACCTACTTAATGCCGCAAATGGATATGAGCTAACTGAAGATCCAGCGGAAGCAGATGTATTATTACTCAATACATGTTCGATTCGTGAGAAAGCACAAGAGAAAGTTTTCCACCAGCTGGGTCGTTGGAAAACCTTAAAAGACAAAAAAGAAGGTGTGGTTATTGGCGTGGGTGGCTGTGTAGCGACTCAAGAAGGTGACCATATCCGTCAACGTGCGCCATTTGTTGATGTTATCTTTGGACCACAAACCCTTCACCGTCTACCTGAGATGATCAAACAATCGCAAGCCAACACTGGCCCTGTGATGGATATTTCATTCCCAGAGATCGAAAAATTCGATAGTTTACCTGAGCCTCGTGCTGACGGTGCAACTGCATTCGTTTCTATTATGGAAGGCTGCTCGAAGTACTGTACTTACTGTGTGGTACCTTATACTCGTGGTGAAGAAGTTAGCCGTCCAATGGACGATGTATTATTTGAAATCGCTCAACTTGCCGAGCAAGGCGTGCGCGAAGTTAACCTACTAGGTCAAAACGTTAATGCGTACCGTGGCCCGATGCACGATGGCGATATCTGTACTTTTGCTGAATTGTTACGTTTAGTGGCATCTATCGATGGTATCGACCGTATTCGCTTTACCACCAGCCACCCATTAGAGTTTGGTGATGACATCATTGCGGTATATGAAGATACGCCAGAGCTAGTGAGCTTCTTACACCTACCGGTACAAAGTGGTTCAGATCGCATTCTTACCATGATGAAGCGCCCACACACTGGCCTTGAGTATAAATCGATTATTCGCAAACTACGTAAAGCACGTCCTGATATTCAAATCAGCTCTGACTTTATCGTTGGCTTCCCAGGTGAGTCGAAGAAAGACTTTGAAGATACAATGAAGCTTATCAAAGATGTTGATTTTGACATGAGCTTTAGCTTTATTTTCTCTCCTCGTCCAGGTACGCCTGCGGCAGACTATCCATGCGATGTGCCTGAGTCAGAGAAGAAAGAAAGATTGTATGAGCTTCAACAACAAATTAATGCACAAGCTATGCGATACTCTCGCTTAATGCTTGATACTGAGCAGCGCATTCTTGTTGAAGGTCCATCGAAGAGAAACTTGATGGAATTACGTGGCCGTACAGAGAACAACCGAGTCGTTAACTTTGAAGGTTCAGCAGACTTAATTGGTCAATTTGTTGATGTTCATATTACTGAAGTTCACCCTAACTCACTTCGTGGTACTTTAATTCGTACTGAAGCGGAAATGGGCTTACGTTCTGCAGTATCTCCGGCTGAAATGATGAAAAAAACACGCAAAGAAGATGAATTAGGGGTTGTTACTTTCACGCCCTAACACCATCTTAGTATTAAGATAAGTTCAATAAAGCGGTTCGAATGGCTGATATCAAAAGCACGAACCGCTTATAGCGAGGGAAAACGTGAGCAATAAAATCGTAACGCTTGAAGTAAATCTAGAACCTTCCGATAACCACAGACTTTCGAGCCTTTGTGGCCCTTTTGATGACAATATCAAACACCTTGAACGTCGCTTAGGCGTTGAGATTAACCACCGCAGTAACTTCTTCACTATTACTGGCAAGCCTCATACTGCCGCAGCTGCGTTAGATATTATCAAAGATTTGTATGTCGATACGGCCCCTGTACGTGGCACGATCCCTGATTTAGACCCCGAGCAAATTCACCTCGCGGTAAAAGAATCTGGCATTCTTGAGCAACACCAAGAACAGCCGATGGAATACGGCAAAGAAGTCTTCATCAAAACCAAAAAAGGTGTGATTAAGCCTCGTACGCCAAATCAAGGTCAATACCTAGTCAACATGGTGACCCATGACATTAGTTTTGGTATTGGGCCTGCTGGTACAGGTAAAACCTACCTTGCGGTTGCCGCAGCGGTTGATGCATTAGAGCGCCAAGAAATCCGTCGTATTCTATTAACTCGCCCTGCGGTTGAAGCAGGTGAAAAACTCGGTTTCTTGCCGGGTGATTTAAGCCAGAAAGTCGACCCTTATTTGCGTCCACTTTATGATGCCTTATTTGAAATGCTGGGCTTTGAGCGCGTTGAAAAGTTAATTGAACGTAATGTCATTGAAGTGGCACCGCTTGCTTATATGCGTGGCCGTACTTTGAACGATGCCTTTATCATTCTTGATGAGAGCCAAAATACTACGGTAGAACAAATGAAAATGTTCTTAACCCGTATCGGCTTTAACTCACGTGCAGTGATCACTGGCGACGTTACCCAAATCGATTTACCTCGTGGGGCTCGTTCAGGCTTGCGACATGCGATTGAAGTACTGTCAGAAGTAGAAGACATCAGCTTTAATTTCTTCCTAGCCGATGACGTCGTGCGTCATCCTGTGGTTGCTCGTATTGTTAATGCCTACGAGAAATGGGAAGCGCAAGATCAAAAAGAAAAGAAAGCGATAGAAAAGCGTCGCCGAGAAGAAAGAGAACAACGTGAAGCTCAAGCAGCCGCGTTATTTACTGCTGCTAATCCTCAGCAAGAGCAAGATGCGGAATAATACAAACTATGTCTATTGAACTCGATCTTCAAATTGCAGTCGAAGAAACAACAGGGCTTCCTACAGAGGCCCAGTTACAACAATGGTTGGAATCGGCAATTACCTTATTTCAACCTCAAGCAGAAGTGACTATTCGCATTGTTGAAAATGAAGAAAGCCAACAATTAAATCGTGATTACCGAGGCAAAGATAAGCCAACTAACGTGCTATCATTCCCTTTTGAAGCGCCTCCAGGTATCGAAATCGACTTACTTGGCGATCTAATCATTTGTAAGCAAGTGGTTGAAGCGGAAGCAAAAGAGCAAAGTAAACCGCTGTCAGCGCATTGGGCGCATATGGTTGTACACGGTAGTCTTCATCTGCTAGGTTATGACCATATTGAAGATGAAGAAGCTGAAGAAATGGAAAGCATTGAAACCGAAATCATGCAAAAGCTCGGATTTGATGACCCGTACATTTCTGAAAAAGCATAGCAGAACCGTTACTTATTTTGATTGATATAATTTAATAATTATACCCAAAGTAATTGGAGTTGCAGTGAGGCGACAAGTGAATGAGGCCCCATGAGTTTAGCTTGTCTAAATGATTGGGGTGGATGAGCGCCGTCAACAAAGCTGCTACTTCAAGTACGAAGGGTATCGCGAGCTATCCGCTTTTGATAGCGTTAACGAAAGAGTAGACATGAACGACAGTACCTCGCCTTCACATAATGAAGGCAATAATGATAAATCTGAAGGTCCCAGTAGAAAATCCTTCTTCGAACGCCTAGCTCATCTATTTCAAGGTGATCCTAAAGATCGCCAAGAGCTCGTCGAAGTATTTCGTGATTCAGAAGAGAACGATCTGATCGATCCTGACACACGAGATATGCTTGAAGGAGTGATGGAAATATCGGAAATGCGAGTGCGCGACATTATGATCCCACGCTCGCAAATGGTCACTATTAGCCGTGACTATGACCTAGATTCTTTAGCGACCTTAATCATTGATGCGACTCACTCGCGCTACCCTGTGATTAATGAAGATAAAGACCATATCGAAGGTATTTTACTTGCCAAGGACTTATTACGTTACTTGGTGTCAGACAGTACTGAATTCATATTAAATGAAGTGGTACGTCCTGCGGTTGTTGTTCCGGAAAGTAAGCGTGTTGATCGCCTACTAAAAGAGTTCCGCGAAGAGCGTTACCACATGGCTATTGTGGTAGATGAGTTTGGTGGGGTTTCTGGCCTTATCACCATCGAAGATATTCTTGAAGAAATCGTGGGTGAAATCGAAGATGAATTCGATGATGAAGAAGCCGCCGATATACGCCAACTGAGCAAGCACACCTTCTCAGTTCGTGCATTGACCGATATTGATGATTTCAACGATGCCTTTAACACTAATTTCAGTGATGAAGAAGTCGATACTATTGGTGGACTGGTTACTCTAACCTTTGGTCACCTACCAGAGCGTGGTGAAGTGGTTGAACTGGATGGCTACAACTTTAAAGTGACGGCAGCAGACAACCGTAAAGTGATTCAACTACAAGTCACGATTCCAACCAACTCAGAAACCAATATCGTACCTGAAAGTAACGATTAGCAGCGAAGCTTCTCTAACCTAAAAAGCAATCTGAACCTATGAAAACAATTTGGATTCAGCGCATTGGGCGGCCTTTATTGGCCGCTTTTATTGGCGCGACAACTACCCTTGCGTTTGCGCCATTTTCTTATTGGCCAATTGCGATTTTTAGCCCTTTCATTCTACTGCTACTCCTTGATAAACAGTCCACTAAGTTTGGTTTTTGGATTGCTTTTGCTTGGGGCTTAGGCCAATTTGGCACAGGTATCAATTGGGTACATGTCAGTATAGATACCTTTGGTGGTATGCCTAAGATTGCCAGCGTAACTCTAATGAGTTTGTTGGTGGCTTACTTAGCGCTCTACCCAGCTCTATTTGGTGCCCTGCTCAACCGTTTCTTCCCGAAAACGACGACCCAGCGTTTAGTGATTGCCGCACCGATCATTTGGCTCATCACCGATTGGTTACGTGGTTGGGTAATGACTGGTTTTCCGTGGCTATGGTTAGGATACAGCCAAATAGATAGCCCGTTAAATGCGTATGCACCGGTCTCTGGTGTTGAAGCGATCACCCTCATGCTATGGCTTATTGCCGGTAGTTTAGCGCTAGTCGCCATAACAAGAAAATGGGCTTACTTGGCAATACCTACAGCTGTTTTCTTGGTCGCTTTTGCTTTAAACCAAGTTTCATGGGTAAAACCTGACCCTTCAACCAAAACCTCATTTGCACTTATCCAAGGCAATATCGATCAAAAAATGAAGTGGGTGCCTAGTCACCGCTGGCCTACCTTAATGAAATACACCGATATCAGCCGTGACAATTGGGGCACCGATATTATTATTTGGCCTGAAGCGGCAATTCCTGCGTTAGAATCTGATTTACCAGCATTTCTACATAATTTAGATACCGCGGCAAAAGCCAATAACAGCGCTTTAATTACTGGCGTGTTATCGCAAGATGATATGGGGCGTTTTTATAATAACGTTCTAACGCTTGGTCAAAATGGATTAGGCCCGTACGATTACGATACGGCTAAACGCTATAGCAAGCATCATTTATTACCTTTTGGTGAGTTTGTACCATTTGGAGACTTGCTGCGCCCTATTGCGCCTTTCTTTAACTTACCAATGTCCTCATTTGAACGAGGTAATTTCATCCAGCCTAACCTCATCGCCAACGGCCGCCACCTTGTCGCCGCTTTATGTTATGAGATCATATTCAGCGAACAAGTACGACAAAATGTTACGCCTGATACCGATTTCATCTTAACGCTTTCTAATGATGCTTGGTTTGGTAATTCAATTGGTCCACTACAACATATGGAAATTGCTCGTATGCGCGCCCTAGAGCTTGGTAAACCGCTTATTCGTGCCACCAACAACGGCGTAACGGCTGTAACAGATTACAAAGGTCGCATTACTAAACAAGTACCACAGTTCCAAACGGAAGTATTAAAGGCTGAAGTGACGTCAACATCAGGCAATACACCTTATAGAACCTTAGGCTCTTGGCTGTTGTACCTATGGTGTGCCTCGGGATTATTTGGTGTCTGGTTTCAACAGAAAAAAGCGAAGAAATAGCCTCAACTATGAATAGCTAGAATACTTCTAACTTCTAAAGATTAGGCTCCTTAAAAACACTAAAGCCGCTTAAGTGATTACACTTGAGCGGCTTTATAATTCCAATGATTGTTACCTTAAGCGACTTTTACGCTCGTTTTTTCTTGCAAGTCCAACATCGCTTTGACTTCTCCCCAATGATAATAATCTTGTTTATAAGCTAAGCTTCCCCATAAGGCATTGGCATTAGCGGTATCAATAAGCTCTTGAGGCAGTTCAACCGAATTCAATTGATGGCTGGTATTATCATATTGATAAGTTTCTACTGGCTTATCTGCCTTAAATACCACAACCTGATCATCGTTATTCATCCAACCAAAAGTATTATGATATTGCATCATAGCGCGAAGTTTTTCGCTTGGGATATCTTGCGTCATATCATGGCCAATCATAGGGCCGTAATTATCAATTCCAATAAGAGATAATAAGGTCGGTGGAATATCTATCTGACTAGCAATACGATCATCTTTTCTTGGCTCAATACCACCACCGAAAATAACCGCGGGAATATTAAAGTAGTCAACCGGAATCGCTTGATCGCCATATACGCGCGAATCGTGATCTGCCACCACCACAAATATAGTGTCATTCCAATAATCAGAAGATTTGGCTTTTTTAATAAACTCTCCAAAGGCAAAATCTGAATATTTAACTGTATTTTCACGAGTCGCTGCAGGTGAATTATACGGTTCAATTTTACCGTCAGGATATTCGTACGGTGAGTGGTTGGTAGTCGTAAACACAAAGCTAAAGAAAGGCTGACCGGTTGCATGACGCTCACTGAGTTGCTGATGGGTTTTATCGTAAAGATCTTCGTCACAAGCCCCCCAAGAACCGACAAATTGCGGCTTAATGAAGGTGGGTAAATCTTGAATGTCACAAAAACCATTTCCCAAACAATAGCCTTTCATATTATCAAAATGACTTTCACCACCATAAATAAACTGCGTATGGTAGCCGTGATAAAATAAGGTTTGCGCTATGGTATAAAAATTTTGCTGGCCTTTTGGTAGCTTAACAATCGCATTCGAAGGTGTCGGAGAAAAACCACTCGTCACCGCTTCAATTCCTCGAATAGAGCGAGTACCGGTTGCATACATGCGCGTAAAATACCAACTTTCTTCTAAAATCGCATCAAGATTCGGTGTAAGAGGCAAGCCACCAAGCCCTCCAACAAAGCGTGAGCCTAAACTTTCTTGTAATAAAATAACTAAATTCTTAGGCTTACCTTTATAGCTTGCAGATCGATGAACCAGAGTTGGTAATTTAGGGTGAGCATACTCATTGCTTGGCACATGGGTTGATTTTTGTATCAATTCAACGACTTTTTCTTGATTCATTTTTGGGTAATATTTGGCAGAATCTTGCTCTTTCGTCATTAACTTAATCGCATAGATAACTGAATAAGTCGAATTTAAAGCCATATCATTGATTAAATTATCATTGGAAAAGGCAATCATAGATGGATTAATTCCTCTATGCCCAAAACTTGAACGAGCCCCTAGAACACACAATCCAACAATCAAAAGGCCAAGCGGCAAACGCCAATACCATGCTAATGAGGGTAAATCGGAGACAATTAGGCCGCTAAAGATCCAACCTGCGTACAAGGATAAAGCGGAAATGATCACGCCAAGAAAGAGCTCTAATTTATAGCCTGTCCATAGCATGCTCATAACTTCTTTAGGATAAATAAGGTATTCCACAAAGAAACGATTTGGGCGTACGTCATATTCGTTAATAAACGTTGGCGTTGATATCTCCATGTATACTAGCAGCCATAGACCGGCAACTATCCAAACACGCAAGAAAGTAAGCCAGATATCATTGATAGGTTCTACGCCAGTTAGCAAACAAGTGAGCAAGCTTGGTAGGATTAATAAATAGCACATGGTCACGATATCCATACGTAACCCTGATAAAAAGATAGGCTTGACACCATTGGCATTTATCACCCGTTCACGCTTCCAATAACATAAACCAAGGCGAGAAAGTGCGAGTAAAATGATGCCGGCTGAGAATGTAGCCGCGATAGGAAACAAAACGCCTAACAGTGATTTCAAAACATCCATTATGTGTCTCAAATTAAAAAATGGGGCACATTACTAACATTATTATCTTTAGCAGTCCATTAAAGGGTGTTAATTTCAAGTTAAACCTACAAGATAAATAAAAAATGGACGATATAACGCCCATTTTCTGAAAAATCACGACATTTAAGGAACTTTTAGAAGCTTTTTAAAACACTGACTAATAAATCAATACGAGGTTTAATCGAATCAATCAGTAGGTATTCTTTATCAGAATGGAAACCAGCTCCCATTGGACCAAATCCATCTAAGGTTGGAATACCGACGTTCGCCGTAAAGTTACCATCAGAACCGCCACCAGCATCTTCCCAACCATATTGAATACCAAGTTCATCTGCTTTTTCGCTGACGAGTTTGATCATTTCTTCTGTCGCATCGGTTGGCTGCATCGATGGCTTGAACGCTAAACGATTCACTTCAACGCTTGCGCCTTTTTCAAACGGTGTTTTTGCCATTTCTCGCAACTTAGCATCAATGGCTTCCGCTTCTTCATTATTCCAGAAACGCAAATCAACGGTCGCTTTGGCGTAATCGGGTACTACGTTGACAGCAAGTCCACCTTCGATAATACCAACATTCATGGTAGTGCCGGTTTCTAGGTTCACTAGATCTTTAATCGCTAGTGACCAATGACTCAACTCATAAATTGCTGATACTCCATCTTGCAATGCAGAACCTGCATGAGAGGCTACGCCTTTGAACACTAATTCATATTTGGCATTGCCTTTACGTGAGCGAATTAAATTACCGCTCACACGGGCTGCTTCACACACTAATACTCGTTTACTTTTCTTTGCCATGGCTTCAATCCAAGGGCGTGAATACATAGAGCCAATTTCTTCATCACAATTTAATGCGACTAATATTGCCAGCTTATCTTTTTCTTCATCGGTGAGTTGTTGCAACGCATACCAAGCACTCAAAATGCCAGACTTCATATCTGAGGTACCTGGACCGTAAATCTTTTCGTTGTCAAAAGTCAGCGGTCGTTGTGCAACCGTGCCTTCAGGAAAAACCGTATCCATGTGACCGCTTAACATCACATCGTATTGTTCCGCATCTGGCTTATTGGTAATTTCCAAACATGGGCCCGCGTTATCATCAATATGATGACGAGTCACCGTAAAACCAATTTGTTCAAACATCGGAGTCAGAATATCGGCAATTTTCGCCACCCCTTGAGGAGTACGAGTACCGCAATCAACATTGACTAATGTTTCTAACTGTTGAATATAAGTTTTAAGATCAAATGAGTGAGACATAAACGCTCCTAAAAAATAAAAGCTCACAAACCTGTGAGCTTTTGAACATCAATTTATGATTAACTAGCCATCATTGGGACTAAGAACACAGTACCGATAATCACAGTGGCTAGGCCACAAATAACAGGCACGAACGTGCGTTTTACCACATCAAATGGGTTAACTTGTCCCATACCTGAAGTAGCAACAATAACCCCCGAAACTGGAGAAATTGTACGGCCTAAGTTTGAAGCTTGTAGCATTGGAATAATCAAGAACGCTGGGTTGATACCCATTTTCGCAGCAAGTGACGGCGCTAATTCAACAAACGCATAGAAAGAGGCATTACCCGAACCTGTTGCAATTGAAGCGGCCACCGTAATAGCAGTAAGAAGCAACATCAATGCCACTGCGCCCGCACCTGCGTTATCCGCAAGACCAAGTAAAGTATCAATCGCACCAACCGACATTAAACCTTGAGCAAATAAACCAGCACCAACTAATAGCATCACTACGCCTTTAAACGCATCCGCCATACCTTGGTAACATACTTCTAAATCTTCTACCGCTCTCTTACCATCAAAACGATTAGAAACGTAATGAACCACAGCACCAATAAAGATAGAAAGCACTACGATAGTATAAATATCTAATGTCATGCCTGGGATGGTTTCACCATTAAATAAGAACACACCCACAATTGGTAGGAATGGCAGAATAGAATAATAAGCTGGCGCGCTAGTATCAATATGAGAAATATCGACTTTTTCCATTGGCGTATTGTCTTTCTTATCTAGGTATTTGTTCCAGAAGAAAGCCGCAATCGCCATCACGATAATGGCTGAAATAGAGACAGGTAGTACGGTTTCAACCGCAAAAACGTGTAAAGGAATACCGGATTTCTGTGCCGCGATAACCACATCACCAGAGGTTGGCGATAAGATAATTGCAGCCGGAGAAGCACATACTGCCACTGCCGCAGGACGAGAAATGCCCATTGCCGTCATCATTGGGAACAATGTCGCCATTAACAGCACACCTAGTCCAGTTGCTGAACTTACCGCTAATGACATTAAGCACGCAACAATATAAGCCGCTACCAAAAGAACATAAGGTGACTTAATAAAAGATAGAGGTTTAGAAAACTGCTTCACAACAATGTTGTTAGCACCGATATGTGTCATGTAAGAAGCAAAACCACACAACAACATAATTTGTAAGCCTAAACCGCCATTATAACCTTGTAAGGTATTTTTTAAGAAAAACAGTGCATCAGTAAAAAAGCTACCGGTTGATTCCATACCTTCAGGTAGTACTGAGTGGCCTAATGGTTTGGCTAATAATAGTAACACCGTACCGGCAGTTAAGAGCACGCCAGTAGGCTTATAACCTTTTACAATAAAGTAGCCTACTGCAATGGTCACAACCAGACCAACTAATAGTTCTAACATAAGTGTTTGCCTTTTATCTTTTAGAAGTTTTTAGCTATACCCAAGTAGTTTGGGGATAAAACTTCTAATTTTTAGTAATTTTGATTGCAAGAAACTACCAAAAGGCAACACAGTAAATATTAATCTCTATCAATTTTTAGTCTTGTAGCGCTGAAATAAAGTGCTTCAATTCACATTTTTTGATTTATCGCATGAAACAAACTTGCTCATAATGTGATCAAGGCTTCAATGGAACCCGAGTAAATGCACCATTACCACACTGGACACAAGGGGTGATTTCACAAGGGTGGCTGTATTCCTGTCTATGGCCACATTTCTCACATACTAAAGCGCCCAACCCGATCACATCGCCAACTTCATAGAGTCCTTTATGCTCAATATCTTGAAACACTTCCATCCACTCGATTTGCGTTTTATCGGTAATATCAAGTAAGCCTTGCCAAATAGACTCAGCAATGACGTCTCTAAATGGGTCATTCGCAATCGCTTCTTTGTCTTTTTCATAATTTTCCGCAAACTCTTTAAGATCCGATTTCACATATCGACTAATAAGCGCGTACTCATCTTTGGTCATATCTTTAGTCGCTTTCCACATCTTCTTGGGCGTATCGAGCGCTTTATTTAGCTCTTCAGGCGTATGCTTTAAGCTTTCAATAATCTCTTCTAACAGCTTTTTATAGTCTTGATTACGCTTTGACATATTGCTCTCCTTAACCATCTAGTTAATTATATCTTGCCTAAAGCTTGTTTTATTCTTGTTGAAACCCGCTTCTTGAAGTTACTTAGGTATACAGGGTCACATTACCTATTGTTGTGCGCAACCCCTTTAAGGTATTCTATGCTGATCAAGTATTATCGGTTTTAACCGATCTCACAAATCTACGATTACCGGATATCATCGATGCAAGAGCATAAAGTGAAATTATCAGAACATTATAATCCTCAAGACATTGAGCCAAAGGTTCAACAACACTGGGATGACAGCAAAATATTTGAAGTAACAGAAGATCCAAGCAAAGAAAAATTCTACTGCTTGTCTATGTTCCCTTACCCAAGTGGCCGCCTGCACATGGGGCACGTTCGTAATTACACTATCGGTGATGTGGTTTCTCGCTACCAGCGTCTACAAGGCAAAAACGTAATGCAACCTATTGGTTGGGATGCGTTTGGTCTACCGGCTGAAAATGCTGCGGTTAAAAACAAAACTGCGCCAGCGCCTTGGACTTACGAAAACATCGAATACATGAAAAACCAGCTTAAACTCTTAGGCTTTGGTTATGACTGGAACCGTGAGTTTGCGACTTGTACACCTGAATACTACCGTTGGGAACAAGAGTTCTTCACTAAGTTGTATGAAAAAGGCCTAGTCTACAAAAAAACCTCTTCTGTGAACTGGTGTCCGAACGACATGACGGTTCTTGCTAACGAACAAGTAGAAGACGGTTGCTGCTGGCGTTGTGATACCCCGGTTGAGCAAAAAGAAATTCCACAGTGGTTTATTAAAATCACTGAATACGCACAAGAGTTATTAGATGACCTGGATAACCTAGACGGTTGGCCTGAGATGGTTAAAACCATGCAGCGCAACTGGATTGGTCGCTCTGAAGGTGTTGAATTAACCTTTAAAGTAAAAGACCAAGCTGATCTTGAAGTGTATACCACACGTCCTGACACGCTAATGGGTGTAACTTACGTAGGTATTGCGGCTGGGCACCCACTGGCTACCATTGCAGCACAAAATAACCCAGAGCTTGCGGCTTTCTGTGAAGAATGCAAAAACACCAAAGTTGCTGAAGCTGAACTCGCTACAATGGAAAAGAAAGGCATGGATACAGGCCTGACTGCCATTCACCCATTAAACGGCAAAGAAGTACCGGTTTATGTGGCTAACTTTGTATTAATGGATTACGGCACAGGTGCAGTAATGGCAGTTCCAGCTCACGATCAACGTGATTTTGAGTTCGCAACAAAATACGGCCTAAACATCGAAGCGGTCATTCTTGATGAAGACGGTAACCAACCGGACGTTTCTGAAGCAGCTTACACTGAAAAAGGTAAGTTATTTAATTCAGGTGAATTCGACGGTTTAGATTTCCAAGAGGCTTTCAATGCTATCGCTGCGAAATTAGAATCTGAAGGTAAAGGTAAGAAAACCGTTAACTTCCGTCTACGTGACTGGGGCGTATCTCGTCAACGTTACTGGGGTGCACCAATTCCAATGGTGACTACAGATGACGGTGAAGTACATCCTGTTCCTGCTGACCAACTTCCGGTCATCCTACCTGAAGATGTGGTAATGGATGGCGTAACTAGCCCAATTAAAGCAGACAAAGCTTGGGCAGAAACCACGTTCAATGGCGAACATGCACTACGTGAAACCGATACCTTTGATACCTTTATGGAATCTTCTTGGTACTACGCACGTTACTGTTCTCCACAAGCGGATGACATTCTAGATCCAGAAAAAGCTAACTACTGGCTACCTGTCGATCAATATGTGGGCGGTATTGAACACGCTTGTATGCACCTATTGTACTCACGCTTCTTCCATAAATTATTACGTGATGCAGGTTACGTGACTTCTGATGAGCCGTTCAAGCAACTGCTTTGTCAAGGTATGGTACTAGCGGATGCTTTTTACCACACTAATGAAAAAGGCACCAAAGAATGGGTTGCACCAACCGATGTAACCGTTGAGCGTGATGGTAAAGGTCGCATCGAAAAAGCGGTTGATAACCAAGGTCGTAACGTTGAGCACTCAGGCATGATCAAAATGTCTAAGTCGAAAAACAACGGTATTGACCCACAAGAAATGGTTGATAAATACGGCGCAGATACTGTTCGTTTATTCATGATGTTTGCTTCTCCTGCTGATATGACGCTGGAATGGCAAGAATCAGGTGTAGAAGGTGCAAACCGTTTCTTACGTCGTGTATGGAAATTGGTTGGTGAGCATACTGCTAAAGGTAATGTTGAAGCACTAGATGTTGCAGCGTTAACCGGCGATCAAAAAGCGCTGCGTCGTGATGTTCATAAAACCATTGCTAAAGTAAGCGATGATGTTGGCCGTCGTCAGACTTTCAACACTGCCATCGCCGCTATCATGGAATTAATGAACAAGCTAGGTAAAGCACCACAAGAAAACGCACAAGATCGCGCGATTCTTGATGAAGCGTTAAAAGCGGTTGTTCGCATGCTTTATCCTATCACTCCACATATTTGTCATGAATTATGGAACGCTTTAGGTGAATCGGATGTCGATAGCTGTGAGTGGCCAACATTTGATGAAAAAGCCTTAGTGGAAGATGAAAAACTCATCATCGTTCAAGTGAATGGTAAGTTACGCGCGAAACTAACGGTTCCTGCGGATATTAGTAAAGATGATATTGAAGCGATGGGCTTAAGAAATGAACATGTGACTAAGTTCACTGATGGTTTAACGGTTCGCAAAGTAATTTACGTACCAGGTAAGCTATTGAATATCGTTGCTAACTAATCATAAGCACAAATAAAAATTAAAAGTGTAGGCATCGCAAGGTGCTTACGCTTATCTTATAGGTTTTGAACAAAAGAATTTATAAGATAAGCACCGTACGTATATACCCAAAGTAATTGAAGTTGCAGTGAGGCGACAAGTGAATGAAGCCTCATGAGCATAGCTTGCCTATGACTTTCTTTATAAAAAGATAGGGAGGTGAATGAGCGCAGTCAACAATGCTGGAGCTTCAAGTACGAAGGATATTATATTTAAATCGATTTGAGGTACTCATTAGTGGCACATTTGTTTTCTCGTTCTCATGTTCGTCTTCTTGCCATTATCGGCCTAGCCATGATGACCAGTGCATGTGGCTTCCACTTCAGAGGCAGCTATCTACTACCCGAAGAAGTTTCAACCATTTCCGTTACCAGTTTTGACTCTTATAACCAAATTACTCGTGATGTAAAAAACCAATTACGCCTTAACGGTGTGGATGTTGTCTCACCAGGTTCCAATATCACTAACCTACATCTAATAAGTGAAGCCGCCAATGATGACAGTGATAATGGTCGAACCTTATCCTTGTACCAAAACTCACGAGCGGCGGAATATGAATTGTCTTACCGCGTGTCTTACCGTGTGTCGGTTCCGAGTTATGACAAAAAAACCTTTAACGTCAATATTACTCGTAGTTACTTAGATAACCCATTAGCCGCATTGGCAAAATCGGTTGAACGAGATCTGATTGTTGAAGAGATGCGAGAGCAAGCCGCTGAGCAAATTCTCCGTCAAATGGCACGTTTGAAAGCCCAACTCATCGTTACTCCAGCAGGAAGTGATGAATTACAAGATTTCCCAACCGATATTGATGGTACTAAGAATCAACCAGAAACCATCACTATTGATGAAGGCGTAGAACAAACGACTTCTACCAGTGAAGTATCAAGCGCTAGTAAAGTATCAAGCGATAGTGACGAGTCTGTCACCAGCGATTCTCAAACTGAAACGCCGTAATCACCATGCGTATATTTGCCGATAAACTGGCTGAAAATCTAGAACGAAAATCCTTCCCTATTTATTTACTAATGGGGAATGAGCCTTTATTGCTGCAAGAAAGCAAAGATCTTTTGTATAAACAGGCCAAAGAGAAAGGCTTCTTAGATAAACAGCGATTTACTCTCGACAAGCAAGTTGATTGGAATCAGATATTTGATTGCTGCCAAGCGTTAAGCTTATTTTCTAATCAGCAGATTATTGAGTTAGAAATTCCAGAAACAGGTGTCACCGCCGCGAACGCCAAAGAACTGGTTAACTTAGCAGACATGCTAAATCCTGACATTTTATTGGTCGTGATTGGCAATAAGCTGTCGCGTACTCAAGAAAATACCAAGTGGTTTAAAGCTCTGCATCAAAATGGTCTACTAGTTAGTTGTAATAGCCCGGAGTTGCGCCAGTTACCACAGTTTGTCCAACAACGCTGTCGTAAATTAAAACTCACGCCCGATGCCGAAGCTGTACAAATGCTGGCGCAATGGCATGAAGGTAACTTACTGGCACTGGCACAAAGCTTAGAGAAATTAGCATTATTGTACCCAGACGGTAATCTGACCCTACCAAGAGTTGAGACATCACTAAGCCGACACAACCACTTTACCCCTTTTCAATGGACCGATGCTCTCCTCGCCGGGCAAGCCAAACGAGCCCAGCGAATCTTGCGTCAACTACAAGCAGAAGGCCAAGAAGCGATCATATTACTGCGCACCATACAAAAAGAGCTCTTTCTACTCATCGAAATGAGACAAGCTTTTGATCATGGCGCAGTTCTCGGTAAAATATTTGACCAACATCGAATCTGGCAAAACAAACGCCCGCTGTATACATCGGCACTACAACGATTAAACTTAACGTTTTTGCAAAAACAAGTTCATCTGTTGTGTCAATTAGAACTGTCGGTCAAAACAACGTTTGATCAAGAACCCTGGCCAAAGCTCAGCCAACTATCCATCGAACTATGCCAACCGACAGCGGCGTTATCTCGTTTAGATCAACCTATTTGACCACTAGATAGATTTTCAATTCGGTGGTTTCTTTCCAAACCCGGTATTTCCCCTTACCATTAAGAAGTACCATTAAATACCATATTAAAGAGGCAATACTTTGCAACTGAATGAGTTAAAAGATTTTCTTGCTGATAAAGCAGATGACATGAAAGCTGAAAACATCATAACGCTAGATGTTAAAGGCAAATCAAGCATAACTGACTACATGATCGTATGTACTGGCACCTCAAAACGCCACGTCGCTTCAATTGCAGATAATATTGCGAAAGAAGCAAAAATCGCCGGCATTGAAGCTTTAGGTATTGATGGTGAAGAAGAAGGCGAATGGGTCGTGGTAGATATGGGCTCAGTCATGGTTCATATCATGCAAGAAGCCTCTCGCGATTTATACCAATTGGAAAAACTGTGGGGTTAACCCCCTACCACTCTGTTGGAGCCAGTAAGTGAAAATTCAACTTATTGCAGTCGGAACCAAGATGCCCAAATGGGTAGATGATGGTTTTTACGAATATCAGCGTCGCTTCCCAAGTGATATGCCGTTTGATTTAGTCGAAATTCCAGCCGGAAAACGTGGTAAAAATGCCGATATTGCAAGGATTCTGCAAAAAGAAGGCGAAGCGATGCTAGCCGCTGTACCTAAAGGGAATCGCATTATAACATTAGACATTCCAGGCAAACGTTGGGATACCGGTCAATTGGCTTCTCAACTCGATGCTTGGAAACTAGATGGTCGTGATGTGTCGATTTTAATTGGTGGTCCTGAAGGACTTGCGCCAGCGTGTAAGGCTGCTGCCGATCAAAGTTGGTCATTATCACCACTTACTTTGCCACACCCAATGGTTCGCGTGATTATGGCTGAAAGCCTATACCGAGCTTGGAGCGTCACAGCTAATCACCCGTACCACCGAGAATAATAAAGAATGAGACGTAGACGTAGCCAAATACGCGATTACACTGCTGAAGCAAAATTGTTCGCACGACGCTCAATTGTTGCGTTTATGGGCATCATTATGTTGGTTGGCATTTTGCTAGCCAACCTTTATTACATCCAAGTCGAGCAATATCAAGACTATAAAACTCGTTCAAACGATAACCGAATTAAAATTGTCCCGATCGCGCCCAATCGCGGTCTTATTTATGATCGTAATGGTAAATTGCTGGCGTCTAACCGTCCGGTATATAGCCTTGAAATTACGCCTGAGAAAGTCCCTGATATCGATAAGACCATCGAAGAACTGCGTAAAATTTTAACCATTACCGATGAGCAAGTTGCCGCCTTCCAAAAAGAGCGACTACACATTAGACACTACAAGCCTGTTCCATTATTAACCCAGTTAACTAACGAACAAGTGGCAAAGTTTTCTGTCGACCAATATAAATTCCCAGGGGTGGAAATCACGGCAGCATTGAAACGTTACTACCCATACGGCTCGGTACTAACGCATGTTTTAGGTTATGTGTCTCGCATCAATGACCGCGATATTTTACGCTTAACCGAAGAAGATAAAGTCTCAAATTATCAAGCGACACGTGATATTGGTAAGTTAGGCATCGAACGTTATTACGAAGATGTTTTACACGGTACATCAGGCTACCAGGAAGTAGAAGTCAACAGCCGAGGTCGTATCATTCGCACTTTAAAATACGTACCACCTATCCCGGGCAAAGATATTATTCTGAACTTAGATATTAACTTACAGCAATACGCTTTTAAGTTAATGGATCACCGCCGTGGCTCTATCATCATTTTAGACCCTGAGGACAATGGCGTTCTCGCGATGGTATCGAGCCCAAGTTATGATCCGAATGCCTTTGTGCATGGCATTAGTGGCAAAGCCTATAATAAATTATTAAATGACCCCAACCGTCCCTTAGTAAACCGAGCCACTTTGGGTATCTATCCACCCGCTTCGACTGTCAAGCCGTTTATTGCGGTATCGGCATTAACTGAAGGGGTGATCACAACCAAAACTACCCGTAATGATCCAGGAATTTGGTATATCCCACATGCACGAAGCCATAAAGGTTATCGCGACTGGAGCCGCTGGGGGCACGGTGTGGTTGATGTGAAAAAATCGATTGAAGAGTCAGTTGATACTTTCTATTACCAAATTGCATTTGATTTAGGGATCGATCGCCTCTCTAAATGGATGAATAAATTTGGTTTTGGTGAATATACTGGTATTGATTTGCACGAAGAAAGTAGCGCCAATATGCCGACTCGTGACTGGAAAATGGCTCGCCACCGCACTCCTTGGTATCAAGGTGACACCATACCTGTTGGAATTGGTCAAGGTTACTGGACAGCAACACCGATGCAAATTGCTAAAGCATTATCGGTATTAGTTTCACACGGCAAAGTGCGTGCCCCTCACCTTTTACGGGCCACTATCGATAAAACAGAACCGGAACAAAAACCAATATTGAGCCCAATCAAAACATTTCCGACCATTACCGGGGTTAAAGATTCTGATTGGGAAATCGCCAAAGAAGGCATGCACTTGGTTGCAACAGGCTCACGAGGTACCGCACGTCGCTCATTCTATGGTGCAAAATACGAAGCTGCCGTCAAATCAGGTACCGCGCAGGTCTATGGTTTGAAAGAAGGTGAGAAATATAATGCCGATGAAATTGCCGAACACTTACGCGATCACGCATTATTAATGGGCTTTGCACCGTTGGAAGATCCTAAACTTATCGTCGCGATGGTACTTGAAAATGCCGGGGGGGGGTCTGGCGTCGGCGGTCCAATCGCCCGTCAAATTTTTGACCATGTACTTGTTGACTCATCCACTGAGGCAGATGCAAATAAAGAGGATAAAAAGTAGTATGAAAATGGATCCTGCCACCGGGCAAAACCGTTCATTTTTCGAGCGACTTCATATCGATCTGCCGTTGTTACTTGGTATCTTATTACTGATGGCAATCGGACTTGTGATCATGTATAGCGCCAGTGGGCAAAGCTATGAAATGATGGACAAGCAAGCCATGAGAATGTTGCTATCTCTAACCGTCATGTTTGCTGTCGCCCAAGTAAAACCAAGAACAATGGAATCCTTAGCGCCAAGCTTATACTTCATCGGGATTATCTTATTACTCGGTGTATTATTCTTTGGCGAGACCTCTAAAGGCGCTCAACGTTGGTTAAGCCTAGGCTTTGGTCCACGCTTTCAGCCATCGGAAATTTTGAAGTTAGTTGTGCCTTTAATGATTGCAAGGTACATAGGAAAGCAACCTCTACCACCGACATTTCGAACCTTAGTGGTGTCATTAATTTTGGTCTGTTTGCCAACGATTTTAATTGCTAAACAGCCAGATTTAGGAACGTCAATACTGATCGCAGCTTCAGGTATTTTCGTTATTTTCCTCGCTGGTATCCGCTGGAGAATTATCATTGCCGCAGCTGCTGCAATTGGTGGGTTCATTCCAATCCTCTGGTTCTTTTTAATGCACGAGTACCAGAAAACTCGGGTGAGAACATTATTTGATCCAGAATCCGATCCGCTTGGAGCGGGTTACCATATTATTCAAAGTAAAATAGCCATTGGCTCTGGCGGCTTGACTGGCAAAGGATGGTTGCATGGAACCCAATCGCAACTTGAATTTGTTCCAGAACGACATACTGACTTTATCTTTGCAGTTATCGCGGAAGAATGGGGTATTATCGGTGTGACATTTTTGCTCTCGGTATACTTATTCATCATCGCACGAGGATTATATTTAGCGACACAAGCCCAAACCGCTTTCGGTCGAATGATGGCAGGCAGTGTTGTACTTAGTTTCTTTGTTTATGTTTTTGTAAATATTGGCATGGTCAGCGGCATTCTACCAGTCGTTGGTGTACCTTTGCCGCTAATCAGCTACGGCGGTACCTCGATGATCACTCTGTTGGTTGGTTTCGGTATTTTAATGTCAATTCACACTCATAGAAAAATGCTTTCAAAGGCGAATTAAATTAATGAAAAAATATTGCCGTTACGGCCTATGGATGGCCCTCACTCTTTTAGCAGGTTGCTCATCATCTCCAGATGAGCGATACAAACTATCTGATGATGTCGCACCTGAAGATCCTATTTCTGTCGCCAATGTAGAAGATGCCCATCCTCGCTATGAGCCTTTTAGCCGTGGTGGCAACCGTGACTACAGCCTACGTGGTAAAGATTATAAAATCGTAAGAGATACCAAAAATTTCACGCAATCAGGTTATGCCTCTTGGTATGGTAAGAAATTTCATGGTCATTTGACGTCAAACGGTGAAGTGTACGATATGTATTCCATGTCTGCGGCACACAAAACCTTGCCTATTCCTAGCTATGTCAAAGTCACCAATACCGCAAATGGTAAGACGGCTATCGTTCGAATTAACGACCGCGGACCGTTTCATGACGGTCGCATTATAGATTTAAGTTACGCCGCAGCTTACAAACTCGGTGTCTACCAAGCAGGTACTGCTCCAGTCAAAATTGACTATATTACGGTTCCTAAAAGCAAGGTAGATCATGCTTATTCAAAACAAGAATATCTGATTCAAGTCGCTGCCGTTTCTGATTCCGAAAAAGCGCGAACTTTAGCGAAAAATCTTGGTCAAACATACGCATCACAATACAGTGTCGAAAATTCGAGCAGTATTAATCGCATCATGCTTGGCCCTTGGAAAGACCAAAACCAAGCGAATGAAGTGCTTCATAAGCTTCAACAAAGCGGCTACCAATCCGCCTTTATGAAACACCGAGCGCGTAAATAGAATCAACAAACCTTCGCTCTTTATCGTCCAACGGTTAAACGATATTGTCAGTTTTCGTAGACTTTGATCCATATCTGATTTCTGGAAAAGTTTCTGTTAGAATACGAAAAATATACGTTCACTTAAAATATTGATTGCATTTATCACATGAAAAATACAGCTAAATATCTAAAATCTCTGCTAACACCTTCATTGGCACTTTCAGCATCTTTGATTTCATTGAATGCTTCTGCATCCGATCCTATCGTAGTGCCTAATGCTCCAGAAATTGCCGCACAAAGCTTTGTGTTAATGGATTACCATTCAGGAAAAATCTTAGCTGAGAAAAATATGGATGAGCGTCGCCACCCTGCGAGCTTAACTAAAATGCTGACTAGCTATGTGATTGGACAAGAGCTTAAGTCTGGTAGTATTTCACGCTCTGATGAAGTTGTGATCAGCGAAAACGCTTGGGCGAAAAACTTCCCTGATTCTTCAAAAATGTTCATTGAAGTTGGAAAAACCGTAACGGTTGATAAGTTAAACCAAGGCATTATTGTCACTTCGGGTAACGATGCTTGTGTTGCTATGGCTGAACACATTGCCGGTTCTGAAGATTCATTTGTTGATTTGATGAACCAATGGGCACAAAAAATCGGCATGGTGAATTCTCACTTTGTAAATGTTCACGGTCTAGACAATGATGAGCATTACTCGACTGCACACGACTTTGCAACTTTAGGTGCCGCGTTAATTCGTGACGTACCAGAAGAGTACAAAATTTACGCTCAAAAATCTTTCACTTATAACGGCATTACTCAATACAACCGTAATGGTCTATTGTGGGATAAAAGCATGCACGTAGATGGCATTAAAACTGGCCATACAAGCGGTGCAGGTTATAACCTAGTGACTTCTGCAACTGAAGGCGATATGCGTCTAATATCTGTTGTTATGGGAACTAAGAGCGAAAATTCTCGTAAAGCCGAAAGTAAAAAGCTTCTAAACTTTGGTTTCCGCTTCTTTGAAACGGTTGCACCACACAAGGCTGGTGAAGAGTTTGTTAAAGAAAAAATCTGGATGGGCGATAAGAGCGAAATTTCTTTAGGTGTAAAAGAGGATACTTTTGTTACGGTACCTCGTGGTCAAGCGAAAAACTTAGCGGCTAGCTTTGTGTTAGATAAAGAGCTTAAAGCTCCTATCAACAAAGGTGAAGTAGTTGGTAAACTATTCTATCAATTAAATGGTAAAGACGTTGCTGAGTACCCGCTTGTTGCTCAAGAAGATGTTAAAGAAGGTGGTATCTTCAGCCGCCTAATCGACTACATTGTTCTACTATTTAAAAGTTGGTTCTAAGTCTCTTACAGCCAATAAGTAGTATTGCTAACATCAAAAGCCGCTTTCGTTGCGGCTTTTTTGTTTTTTGATGCTCAACGCCTCTATATGATAAATCGTTAATTTTATTTATATTCCTAATCAATACCCCATCGACTTAAAATAAAAGCACATAATCTATGCGATATGGATAGTACGTGATGGTTGAGATCCTACGTCAATCCCATTACTATTCACGCTTTATCGCACCTTCCCCTTTTCAGGAGCACGGTATGCAAGAGCAACCAAAACTAAAAGATTTACTTGAATTCCCATGCCAATTTACCTACAAAGTTATGGGCTATGCGAAACCAGAATTACCAGATCTTGTTTTAAGTGTTATTCAAAAACACGCGCCGGGTGATTACTCTCCAAGTGTCAAACCAAGTGGTAAAGGTACCTACAACTCAGTGTCCGTAACGATTACCGCCACTTCAATTGAGCAAGTTGAAACCTTATACAAAGAGCTTGGTGAAATAGAAATCGTACGCATGGTTTTATAAAGAGAACGTTTTATAAACCGACAGTTTTATAAAAACAAAATTTGGATCAGTTCAAATAACGACAACAAACCACTATATCCTTACTGCTTATCCGTATTTAGTATTGATGAACAAGTTGATACCCAAGTGACTTCAAGGTGCAGAATTCAGAGCTATCATCCAAATCTTTAGACAAGAAAAATTGGTGAAGGAATGTAAACACCTTTCAAACTAATCTGGCGCTGTATAAAGGTTTGGATGAAGCTCCCGAAGGGCAAGTTAAAACAAACTTTATGCTGCGTTAAATTGAACAGATATAGAATAACTATGATCATATTCAATTCGCCTTGCCTAAAGCTTGTTTTATTCTTGCTGAAACTCGCATCTTGAAGTTACTTGGGTATATAATCGTTAGCTGATCCAGTTTTTAGCCTCCTTCACTACACATCACTCTGCGTTAGGATTTTGCTCATGGATAGTCAATCAGCTCAGGCCGAGACATTAGAATCCCCTACTGCGTCGCCAAATCATGTTGTGATTAGGCAACTCGGTCGTCAAGACTACCTTCCTGTTTGGCAAGCCATGCATCAATTTACTGACCAAAGAGATGCCCAAACGGTTGATGAAGTCTGGCTAGTTGAACACAATCCAGTCTTCACTCAAGGTCAGGCTGGTAAAGTTGAACATTTATTAAATACTGGAGATATTCCAGTAGTACAGAGTGACCGTGGCGGCCAAGTGACTTATCATGGACCAGGGCAAATTGTCGCTTACTTCATGATAAACTTGCGCCGTAAAAATATTGGTGTGCGTGAGCTGGTAACCAATATCGAAAACATCGTTATTGCTACCCTCAATGAATTTGGCATCACATCAGCCGCACGACCTGATGCTCCAGGGGTGTATGTTGAACAGCGTAAAATCTGCTCATTAGGTTTACGCATTCGAAAAGGATGTACTTTTCATGGCCTAGCTTTAAACGTCAATATGGATTTATCACCATTTTTGCGTATTAATCCTTGTGGGTATGCTGGCATGGAAATGATACAAGTTAAAGATGTTAACGGACCAAACTCTGTTGCCAGTGTCGAAACTGTGTTAATTGAAAAAATCACTCGACAGCTTGAATATACCCAAGTTGAGGTTACGACAGAAAGCTGCTGAAAATCAGCGCCCGCTTTAAAAAGTAAGTAGGAAGTTATGAGTAAACCAATCCAAATGGAAAAAGGCGTTAAGTATCGTGACGCTGATAAAATGGCACTAATTCCAACCAAGACGGTTGCCGTGGAAAAGACGGAGATCTTACGCAAGCCGGAATGGATGAAAATAAAACTGCCTGCTGATAGTCAGCGTATTCAAGAAATCAAAGCCGCCATGCGTAAAAATGATCTTCACTCTGTTTGTGAAGAGGCATCTTGCCCTAACCTTGCAGAATGCTTTAATCATGGTACGGCAACCTTTATGATTTTAGGTGCAATTTGTACTCGTCGTTGTCCTTTCTGTGATGTGGCCCATGGTCGCCCTAATGCACCTGAAGCCAATGAACCACAAAAGCTCGCGCAAACTATTTCTGATATGAAACTAAAATACGTGGTGATCACCTCAGTTGACCGTGATGATTTACGTGATGGTGGCGCACAACACTTTGCTGAGTGTAATAAAGCGATTCGTGAAAAAAACCCAAATATTAAAATTGAAACTTTAGTGCCTGATTTCCGTGGTCGTATGGATGTCGCACTAGAGCTAATGAAAGACAACCCACCAGATGTATTCAACCACAACTTAGAAACTGCGCCTCGCTTATATCGCCGAGCTCGCCCTGGTGCCAACTATAAATGGTCTCTGCAACTCCTGCAGAAGTTTAAAGAGCAGCATCCGCATATTCCAACCAAGTCAGGCTTAATGATGGGCTTAGGTGAGACCAAAGAAGAAATTGTCGAAGTATTGAAAGATCTACGTGCTCACGGCGTGACCATGCTGACACTAGGGCAATATTTAGCACCAAGCCGTCACCACTTACCAGTTGAGCGCTACGTGCCACCTTCGGAGTTTGATGAGCTCAAAGAAATCGCTCTAGATCTAGGCTTTACCCATGCTGCATGTGGCCCATTTGTACGCTCTTCGTACCATGCCGATATGCAAGCGCAGGGGATTGAAATTAAGTAAACAATAGGATGCTAGGCTACGAGTTCCTAGTCCCTAGAAAAAGAAAAGATCGTGGTTAAAATCACGATCTTTTTTGCTTTTTCTCGCGACTCGAAGCGAAGCGCTCTCGAAACTCGCTACCTCCGCGCAGCGGACTAGCTTCTAATCAGATAATCCGCCTTACCCACCCACTTATAACTTGTGAGCTCTTCTAAGCCCATAGGGCCACGTGCATGCAACTTTTGAGTCGATACTGCCACTTCCGCACCCAAACCAAATTGCGCGCCATCAGTGAAGCGTGTCGAGGCATTAACGTATACTGCGGCTGAGCCTGCCGAGTTAATGAATAATTCAGCATTACGAATTGATTCCGTCATGATGGCATCAGAGTGACTCGCATTATGCACTTGCATGTGGTCAATCGCCTCCGCAATATCACTAACAACTTTTATACCTAAGGTATAGCTTAACCACTCAGTATCAAAATCACCTTCTTGAGCATCACGTACTTGCTCATTTTCACCTAATATTGCTTTTGCTTTTGGTTCGGCCACTAAAGCCACTTTTTCACCGAGCTGTTTTGCTAATTTAGGTAAAAACTCAGCAGCAACTTTTTCATGCACCAACAACGTATCAAGAGAGTTACAAGCCGATGGGCGTTGTACTTTGGCATTTTCAATTACATCAATAGATTTTGCTAAATCTGCCGTTTCATCAACAAAAATATGACTGATCCCAAAGCCACCGATGATCACAGGGATCGTGCTGTTTTCTTTACACATTTTGTGTAGACCAGCACCACCACGAGGGATGATCATATCGACATAATCATCCAGTTTTAGCAATTGTGAAACCAATTCACGATCAGGCTTTTCAATGTATTGCACAGATGCGGCAGGTAGGCCGGCTTTTTCAAGCGCAATTTGAATCACTTTAACCAGCTCCATATTAGAAAAGAAGGTTTCTTTACCACCACGCAAAATGCTGGTATTCCCCGTTTTCAAACAGAGTGCCGCAATATCAATCGTCACATTTGGACGCGCTTCGTAAATCACACC
The DNA here is from genome assembly GCF_000426765.1 of Vibrio litoralis DSM 17657. Taxonomy (GTDB): domain Bacteria; phylum Pseudomonadota; class Gammaproteobacteria; order Enterobacterales; family Vibrionaceae; genus Vibrio; species Vibrio litoralis. The sequence continues at coordinate 224,782 of NZ_KE384567.1, forward strand.
GACGACACCTAATGGCACACGACGACGTGAAAGTGACATGCCATTTTCTAAAACTTTACTGTCTATCTCACTACCAACTGGGTCATTAAGGTTGATAACATTACGCACATCAGCCGCTATGCCCGCTAAACGAGATTCATTGAGCAACAAACGATCTAAAAGCGCATCGGTTAAGCCAGCTTGGCGCCCTAATTCAAGGTCTTGGGCATTAGCCGCTAAAATCGTACTCGCGTTTGCTTCAAGCTCATCTGCAATAATCGAGAGTGCTTTATTTTTTTGAGCGGTTGACGCTGTCGCTAACTGAAATGCGGCTTGCTTTGCCGCTTGACCCATTAGTGTTAAATCCACAATCTTTTCCTTAAATTCTTTTGCCAAACTATTCTTGAATAATAACGAGATCATCACGATGGATAATAGTTGCACCATACGCATAGCCTAGTGTCGCTTCAATCTCGGTGCTGTGTTTACCGATCAATAGCGCTAATTCGGTATCTGAATAGCTTACAATACCTTTGGCTAACAATTGCCCTTGCTGATTACGCAAACGAACCACATCTCCGCGAGAGAAAGTGCCTTGAGTCTGCGTTATTCCTTTGGCTAATAAACTACTGCCTCTCTCTATAACCGCTTTAGCGGCACCATCATCTAAAACCAAATCGCCCACAGAAGCAGGGCCAGCTAAGATCCAACGTTTACGGTTTTCTAATGACTCTTCTAAAGCCAGAAAACGTGTACCTTGAGGATTATCACTTAAGGTATCAACAATCACATTCGGACTACTTCCTGCGGCAATCACCACTTCAATGCCAGTGCGTCTTGCAATATCGGCTGCCTGTAATTTCGTTGCCATGCCACCGGTACCCAAAGTTGTACCACTGCCCCCCGCGATTTTACGCAGTGTTTCATCAATGGTTTTCACTTCACGGATTAATTCTGCATCAGGGTTTTTTCTAGGATCGGCAGTAAATAACCCCGACTGATCGGTTAATAGCAACAGTTTATCTGCGCCACATAAAATACCAACTAATGCCGAAAGGTTATCATTATCGCCAACTTTGATTTCGGTTGTTGCTACCGCATCATTTTCATTAACCACTGGTACAATGCCGTTATCAATCAAGGCGTTAATGGTGTCTCGCGCATTAAGGAAACGTTCGCGATCTTTCAAATCGGCACGAGTCAGAAGCATTTGGCCGATTTTAATTCCGTACAATTCAAATAAAGATTCCCAAACTTGAATCAAGCGGCTTTGCCCAACGGCGGCTAACAACTGCTTACTTGCCATCGAGTTGGGTAATGTGGGGTAGCCAAGATGCTCTCGCCCAGCGGCTATTGCGCCAGAAGAGACAATAACAATTTGATGGCCTTGATTTTTTAGCTCAGCACATTGACGCACAAGATCAACCATACGAGCTTTATTAATTTCCAAGGTACCGCCGGTCAGCACGCTGGTTCCCAATTTTACCACTATGGTTTGTGGTTCAAGTTGACTGTTGTTTCCGCTTTGATTTGAAGAGGCTTGAGTTGACATGTGTTTCCTGTCAAAAATGAAAATAATAAAATGGTGTACCCAAGTAACTTGGGTATAAAATATCTTGATGTTGTATCAATACAAGCGCCATTTCACAAGTAAAAGATAAGGCGTGTTGCGGATAATCCACAAACACGCCTTGCAAGGTTCTATATTCTGATAATGTTGAGGCCAATTACACTGTATCAACCGAATTTTTATGAAGGCTGATCGTATAGTTGTAATCGCCAGACAATACAGCGACAAGCTTTTTATGGAATTCTTCTAATGTCCTTTCCACTTCAAGTTGTGATTTTTTAGGGATGGCTATATCAACCCAATCGCCTTTTTCATCGTATTTACCCAAAGTGTAGTTGGCGACAAAGTTGTCTTCTTGCTTGTTTAACTCTAACCACCAGCCCCAAAACTCTCTTAATTCCGGGGACTTTTTATCATCCACACAGACAGACAAGCAATCAAACAGGTAAGTATCCGACTCGCATTCACCTTCACGTAAATAAGGGCCAATCGCTTTCAAAGCGGTCATTAAACGATAGTGAGTTGGTGCAGAAGCGTCAGTCATTGAATTCTCCATACATTATTATAATTAAGAAGATCAATAATCCATTGACCTTAGTTATCTATAGTTCACTATTCGCTCATAAATGTCACTTTTTGAGCGCCACTTTAAGCCAATCGACGGCAGAATTGAGCGCTTGATCATACCCTTGTGAAATTGACTTAGTTCTCAATTCAATCGCTTTACCACCTTGGCTGAAATTAGCCAAACTTTGATTATCCATCTTTGAACCAACCGGATCACCTTCTAATCCCAGAGCTAAAATTGGCACTGTCGTTTTTCTGCCGGCAAGCAAACCTTGAGATTTGAGTGACCAAGCTCGAACTTGCTTTGAAAAACTCTCGATATCCACGGCATTTTTGCCCATCCGAGAGGCCAACGTATCGAGATACATCTTAGGCATCATGCCGAATTTAGTGGCATCAGATAGCAGTTCATGAATAGGTGCACCTAACGCGACGCAAGCACTGATCTTATCTTGCTCAATAAATGAAAGCCTTGCCATTACATTACCGGCAAAACGATAACCAAGTAAGCCAACTTTATAGTGATCAACCCAAGGGATATTTGGCAACTCATTCAGTACAGCTTGATGTAGGCAGCTTGAATCTTCGGTCATTGACCAATGGATATTCGCACCAACTCCTGGCATATCTACCGTAAGCATGCCTATCTCATGCTTGGCAAGAAAGTCTCGAAATAAACGCCACATGTCGGTTTGTAGACTATCAATACCGGCACTCACGATCACAACAGGTAGCGACTTTTCAGTGTGAGGTAGATGAAGATTAGCCATGATCTTTTTGTTCTTATATGGAATCTTCAGTTGCTTTGTAACATAAGGGCTATGTTCCATCGCATCAGAATACGCTTTATTGGCAAGCACTTGAGCCTGAATAGAGAGATTATCCCCCTTAAGGTGTGGGTAACTGGCAACGCTAAAGCATAAGCTAGCAATAAAGTATTCATCGGAAGCGGCTTCACCTTTCAATAACGCTGCTTTTTTCTGATGAATCGCGCCTTGTTGGCTCCATTCATACGACCAATTTCCCGGGCGGTAACCTGCTATCGTATCAAGCCAATCAGGATGGTTATGTTTGTTACCTGAGCTAGCAATGCGAGCAAGAACTGATTCAATCTCAATAGGATCTAAACCTTGCCATATCCATTGCATGCGACGTAGAGCACGGTACCATGCACTTTTGCTGCGCTTTTGATTGGCATCTAATAAGTCCTGACTATCTGATAAATAAGTGATGAAACTCGACGTTTCTTTAGCGTGCTGATGCTTGTTGAACAGTGATTCAGATAAATTCTTATTGCTTGGTTCCAAGGTACATCTCCACATGTTCTTTTAATCATTATTTCGCCAGCAAATGCTGCCATTGAGTATGACGCTCTAAATATACAACGGCATAACTACAAACTGGTCGGACTTTAAGATTTTGAGCATCAATGTCAGCTAATACCGTTTCCATTAAGGTTTTACCGCAGCCTTGTCCACGTAATTCATCAGGTACAAAAGTATGAGTGATGGTTAAAACGCCGTTATGTCCGAGATAGTCTAAATGCGCCCAGTAATTCGGGGCTACTTCAACTTCATAACGCTGCTTAGATTGATCATGTTTGAGTGCAGTCATATGTAAATCCTTCAAATGAAAATTGATAGCTCGGATCTCAGTACCTAGAATAACGCTTACCGCCTAGGTTATGCCAATCAATTCATCGCAAAACAAATAAAAAACCCCACACCGTAGTGCAGGGTTTAATCAATCAGTCAGTAAGATGCTGAATTACTTTTGCTTGCGATTCACAGGTTCTTCAAACTGAAGCGTCATATCCCAAGGCTGTTCAATCCAAGTATCTTGAGCAATATCGACAATATAATCATCAACAAGATCTTGGCCAGCAGGCTTAGCACATACTGTAATAAGCTTAGCTTTAGGGTACATTTCGCGGATGTGGCGAGCAGTATCACCGCTATCTACCAAGTCATCAACGATCAAGAAGCCTTCACCGTCACCTTCAATGGTTTTTAAGACTTTCATATCGCGCTGGTGATCGTGGTCGTAACTAGAAATACAAATCGTATCCACATAACGAATACCAAGTTCACGAGCTAAAATAGCAGCAGGAACTAAACCGCCGCGGCTAACACCGACAATACCTTTCCATTGCTCTGCTGGCATTTGCTTGGCCGCTAATTGACGACAATACATTTGCATATTGTCCCAAGTGATAATGAATTTATTACTCATAAAATAAAACCTGCTTTGTTATTGTTTTTAAGATGCGATTAGGCACCTGTAAAAATGAATTTCAACAAGAATACTAAGGCTAGAATCCAAACGCCAATGTTCACTTCACGCGCTTTACCGCTGAATAGTTTAATCGCTGCATAAGTCACAAAACCCATTGCGATGCCTTCAGCAATCGAGAAAGTTAACGGCATTAATAAGCAAACTACCGCAACTGGCGCAGCTTCACTTAAGTCATCCCACTCAATATTAACAAGGCCCGATAGCATCAAAATAGCCACATAAAATAATGCGCCTGTTGTTGCATAGGCTGGAACCATACCGGCTAATGGTGAAAAGAATAATGCAAGAAGGAATAAAACACCAACCACAACTGCGGTTAAACCTGTACGCCCACCAACCGCAACACCTGCCGTACTCTCAACAAATGAAGTGGTATTTGATGTACCTAACAACGCACCAATAGAAGTAGCAGTTGAGTCAGATAGTAGCGCTTTATTCAGGCGTGGAATCTTGCCATCTTTACCAACAAAGCCAGCTTTGTTTGCAACGCCGACCAATGTGCCAGCAGTATCAAATAAATCGACAAACAAGAAAGCAAATACGACGGAGATCATCCCTACATCTAAAATTGCAGAGAAATCGAGCTGTAAGAAAGTCGGAGCCATGCTTGGTGGCATAGACATAATGCCGCCATAATCCACATCGCCCAAGAGCACACCAACTGCAGTAATCGCTAAAATGGCAATCATTACCGCCGCTTTAAATCCACGGTGAACCAAAACAATCGTTAATATAAAACCTAGTGCCCCCAAAATAGCTGGTATTGAGGTTAAATCCCCCACGGTAACCAATGTTGCTGGACTAGCTACTACGATACCTGCATTCTTTAATGCAATTAAAGCTAAGAAAAGACCGATACCGGCAGAAATACCTAAACGCAATGACATCGGGATCGAGTTAATAATAAGCTCACGAATTTTAAATAAGCTTAATATGATAAACAGGATACCCGAGCAGAACACAGCTGCCAAAGCGACCTGCCAAGTATGCCCCATGCCAAGTACTACCGTGTAGGTAAAAAAAGCATTTAGCCCCATACCTGGCGCCTGAGCAATCGGGTAGTTCGCGTAAAAGCCCATGATGAAACAGCCAATTGCAGCAGCAAGACACGTAGCCACAAACACCGAGCCATGGTCCATTCCAGCTTGAGATAAAATTGCAGGGTTAACAAAAATAATATAAGCCATCGTCAAAAACGTCGTAACGCCGGCTAAGACTTCGGTTTTCACGTTGGTACCGTGCTCCGATAACTTAAATAACTTTTCTAACATGTGGTATCCCTAAAGTGTGCTTAGCAGCAAATTTTAAACGATTGCGCAATCGTTTGAATAAAAAGGCGTGTAGTTTTCCAAATAATGATAATGAAAGCAATCTGTATCTAATACAAATATCAATTTTAATGATTTTTGCTCGATATACACCCAAGTAACTTTACTGATAATTAAAATTTGGATAAAAAAAAGCCACCTAAACAGTAGGCGGCGATAGAATTCTGTAACCTAAACGGTTCATCAACTCTTAACAATAAGGGGTATTACAAACAAATATCAGATCTCTTCAATAACGAGTACCCATAAATAATGGAGACTACGTGCTATCAGTAACTCAATATTTGCACACATCTAAGACAGCAATCACTCCGTGCTTACTATCATTAAATAAGTGACGAGATAATACACTACTGGTAATTAAATTACGAGTTATATTTTAGAATACTGCCAAAAAGAAAAATATGCATTAAAAATCACAATATCCAGTAATAAAATTACACAAAAGTAATAATAATTAGCCTTTAAAGTTTGATATACCTCAATTGAAGGTATTTATATTATCTCTATGCTGTACATCGCGCCTTTCAAGTAGCATTATTCTACTTATTACTACGCATACCCACAGTAATTATCGCCGCAGTAAAGCGAGAGTACGCTGTCAACAAAGCTGTAACTTCAAGTACCAAGGGTATATTTCTACTATCCTATTAACACCATCAGGGTAGCAATATTCAGTTAGGAGTCTTTTGTGTCGAATCAACATTCTGAAATCAGTCAACTTTCCCCTCAACCTGTCTGGCAGTTTTTCGATAAAATCTGCTCAATACCTCACCCTTCAAAACATGAAGAAGCACTTGCTCAGTACATCGTAGAGTGGGCTACAGCACAAAACCTACCAGTTAAACGTGATGAAGTGGGTAATGTTTTTATTACTAAGCCTGCAACCGCGGGAATGGAAAATAAGAAGAAAGTCGTTCTTCAAGCGCATATTGATATGGTGCCGCAAAAAAATGAAGACACAGCACACGATTTCACTAAAGATCCTATCCAACCATATATTGATGGTGAGTGGGTAACCGCGAAAGGGACCACTCTAGGTGCTGATAACGGTATGGGCATGGCTTCATGTTTAGCGGTTCTCGCTTCAACAGACATAAAACATGGCCCATTAGAAGTATTACTGACCATTGATGAAGAAGCAGGCATGACAGGTGCTTTTGCACTACAGGAAGGTTGGCTTGATGCGGATATTCTGCTGAACACCGATTCAGAGCAAGAAGGTGAAATCTACATGGGTTGTGCCGGTGGTGTAAACGCTTCAATCATTTTTGATCTAGAGCGTGACGCAATGCCAAACGACCACACTACCCTAAAACTTGCCGTTAAAGGCTTGAAAGGCGGTCACTCTGGTTGTGATATTCATACTGGTCGCGGTAATGCCAATAAATTCCTTGCTCGCTTCCTAGCCAATCAAGCGAAAAATTTAGATTTACGTGTGATTGAATTCCAAGGTGGCAGTCTTCGTAATGCGATTCCACGTGAAGCCGCAGCGATTATCGCCATACCAACAGCAAAACAAGCTGAACTGGCAGAAGCATACAATCAATACACCGCTTTAGTTCAACAAGAACTCGGTCAAATCGAAACCGCTTTGACTAGCCAAATTACTGAAGCTAGCAGCCAATTCTCACCATTGACTCAATCTGTTCAATCACGCTTTATTGCCACGTTGAATAGTTGTCCAAATGGCGTAATTCGCATGGATGACAATATTGAAGGTGTGGTGGAAACGTCATTAAACGTAGGCGTAATTACAACAGAAGAAGACAAAATCACCATTCTTTGCCTCGTTCGCTCATTGATTGATTCTGGTCGCGAAATGGTTGAAGGTACTTTGGCATCGTTAGCGGAACTTGCGGGCGCAAATATTCAATTTGATGGTGCTTACCCTGGCTGGAAACCAGATCCAGATTCACAAATTATGCATATTTTCCGTGATGTTTATGAAGGCATTTATGGACGTAAACCAAATATAATGGTGATTCACGCAGGTCTTGAATGTGGTCTATTCAAAAAACCGTATCCAAATATGGATATGATTTCGTTTGGCCCAACCATTAAGTTCCCACACTCACCAGATGAAAAAGTAGAGATCGCTAGTGTGGCACTTTACTGGGAGCAGATGATCGCTATTTTGGAAAATATTCCAGAAAAAGAGTAAATACGTTGCTCGGTTAGCGTTTCTCGTTTCTCGATTAGCCCTCGAGAAACGAGACTCGTCATTCGAGAATCGTTAAATCAAACACAGTTGCCTTTCCAGCTCTTCTGGTTTTAACATCACACTCACCCCAAGCAAACGTATTTCACGTCCCTTTTGACGAGTCAGCACTTCTTGTAGCAATTCTTTATAATCTTCTAGCTTAAATAGCTGAGCATTATGCTCAATGGTCGTTTGTTGAAAATCAGCAAACTTTACTTTAATACCTTGTTTGGTGATTGCCTTTGATGGTGATGCTTTGAGTAATCGCTTATCTAATTCTGGGTAGAGCTTTTGTTCAATAACCTGCCAACACTCACCAAAGCTTGAAATGTTCTCACTAAAGGTCCTTTCAACCCCTACCGATTTACGATTGCGTTCAACCACCACTTCACGATTATCAATGCCATTACTTTTCTTCCATAAAGAAGCGCCCAGCAAGCCAAATTGACCTAATAAATCACGGTAATTCGATTGCCTAACATCCAAACAGGTATACAAACCAGCTTGGTGTAGCTTCTCAATGGTTACCTTGCCAACTCCCGGAATTTTCTCTAGTGCTAAACCATCAATCGTTTGCTGAACCTTCTCTGGTGGAATAACGGTAATACCATTAGGTTTATTGAGATCGGAGGCGATCTTGGCTAAGAATTTGAGTGGCGCAACGCCAGCTGATGCGGTGAGATTGAGTTCTCGTTCAATATCGACCCGAATAGCTTGTGCAATTAAGGTTGCCGAACCATGCAGCATTTTACTATTGGTGACATCTAAATAGGCTTCATCTAGGGATAGCGGTTCAATTAATGAAGTATAGCGAGAGAATATTTCTCGGATCTGCTTTGATACTTGGCGATAAACATCCATTCGTCCATTTACTAAAGTTAAATGTGGACATAGTTGATAAGCTTTTGCCGTGGATAGCGCTGATCGCACCCCATATTGACGCGCTATGTAGTTACAAGTGCTGATCACACCGCGCTGCTTACTGCTTCCACCTACCGCAAGTGGTATATCGCGGTACTGAGGAAAATCTCTCATTTCCACTGCAGCAAAAAAGCAGTCCATATCAATATGAATAATTTTACGATCAGCCATCACCACAATCCGCCGTCACAATAATTAGTCGTCAAAATAACTAGCCGCCACTACAACCGAAACAACCACTGTATAAAAACACAGTCAAATAATAGCGCTATTTCCCAAAAGTACCAAGCAATAAAAATGCCCCAACTCTTGCAAGAAGGGGCATTAAAATAGAAATACGGCTCTTAAACCATTTTACATGATTCGCTCGTTTTCCCATTTCGCTAATTTTTCAGCTCTTAGAGCTGCTCTCGCTTCACGCTTTTTACGTGCATCACACGGCTCAGGGCAATTGCAGACCTTATCAACACCTACCGCACCTAAACCACCACAGCTGCCTTTTACCACTTTCTTTTGGAAGATGTAGCCGACTGACATTGCTGCAATGATAGCCAAAAATATTAAGAATGTAATTCCATAAGTTGCCATAGAGCACCTCGTTTATTGTGTGTCTTTCAAATACGGTTTAAAGGCATCTGAACTGAGTTCTTTAAAACCATCTTTTGTCTTAACTATGTATAAGACTGGGATATTATTTTGGTTGGCAATACGCAATCCGTCTTTTTCACCCAATACCATCAAGCCAGTCGATAAACCATCCGCGGTCATACAAGATGAATTCAAAACCGTCACTGAAACCACTTTATTACTAATCGGGTTACCTGTCTTCGGATTAATAATATGTGAGTAGCGAACACCATTTTCTTCAAAATAGTTACGATAGTCACCTGAAGTGGCAATCGCCATATCCCCTGGCTCGATAATATTCTCAACTGAACGTTGATTTACTACCGGCTTTTCTACCGCGATACGCCATGGTACACCATCACGGTTCTTACCTTTAACGCGAATTTCACCGCCCACTTCCACCATGTAATTATGAATACCTACAGATTCTAAATATTCTGCCACTTCATCGGTACCACGGCCTTTCGCAATACTTGATAAATCAACATACAACTCTGGAATATCTTTGATTAATGCATCACCGGTTTCGCTTAGGTGTTCAATACCCGTCACTTTGCGACGCTCAGATAGCATTTCAGGTGTTGGCACTACGTCAGGACGATCTTCAGGTCCAAAGCCCCAGAGGTTGACAATAGGTCCAACCGTTACATCCATTGCACCTTCAGTCAGCTTATTAATACGTAATGCTTCACGTACTACCGCCGCGGTATCACTCGATACTGGAAAAGGTTCATTGCTAGTATGCTGGTTAAAGCGACTTAATTCAGAGTCCTCTCTGTAGGTCGACATTTCATCGTTGACCTTTTCCAGCACTTTGTCGATTTCTTTTTGTAAAACGTCAGGCTTTGGCTGCTCATCTTGAACAATGTACTTAATATTATAGCCAGTTCCCATAGTAGGGCCTGATAAGTGCACTTGCTCTGCTGGCTTAGAACAACCAGTTAACAATAAACCAGAAACAATGATAAAAAGCCAAGTTTGAACTGACTTAGCAAGTTGAATCATTCGTAATTTCACTTGCTTACTCCTTTAAGAGGTATTAATAAAAAACATTAGAAATCAGAGATAAATACGTTGCTAATCTATCCATTTCTAATGATTCTAAAAAACAATGGCTGACTTAAGCAAGTCAGCCATTGTTGTCAGAGGCTTAGTGATTAGCCTCCGAAATCATCCAATAGAATGTTTTCATCTTCCACACCAAGATCTTTCAACAATCCGATAACGGCTGCGTTCATCATTGGTGGACCACACATGTAGTATTCACAATCTTCTGGAGCTTCATGATCTTTCAAGTAGCTCTCGTATAGAACATTGTGGATAAAGCCAGTCTTACCCTCCCAGTTATCTTCTGGAAGAGGATCAGACAATGCACAGTGCCATTCAAAGTTATCATTCTCAGCAGCTAGACCATCAAAGTCTTCTACGTAGAACATTTCACGCTTAGAACGAGCACCATACCAGAAGGTCATCTTACGCTTAGACTTCAGACGCTTAAGCTGATCAAAAATGTGTGAACGCATTGGAGCCATACCAGCACCACCACCAACAAACACCATTTCCGCATCAGTATCTTTCGCGAAGAACTCACCAAATGGACCTGAAATTGTACACTTATCGCCTGGTTTCAGAGACCAAATGTAAGAAGACATGATACCTGGCGGTACATCAGGATTATTAGGCGGCGGCGTAGCGATACGCACATTCAGCAGAATAATACCTTCTTCTTCTGGATAGTTTGCCATCGAGTATGCTCGGATGGTTTCTTCTTCGACTTTTGACTCATAGCGGAATAAATTAAACTTATCCCAATCAGCACGATATTCTTCAGGAATATCGAAATCAGAGTACTTAATATGATGGGGTGGTGCTTCAATCTGAATGTAGCCACCTGCACGGAATGGTACAGATTCACCATCAGGGATCGCAATCTTAAATTCTTTGATAAAGGTTGCTTCGTTATTGTTAGAAATAACTTCACATTCCCATTTTTTCACACCAAAGATTTCTTCAGGCAATTCAATTTCCATGTCAGTTTTCACGTTCACTTGACAAGCTAAACGTTCACCTTCGCGGGCTTCGCCTTTAGATATATGATCCAATTCTGTTGGTAGAATATCACCACCGCCAGATTTAATTTTAACGCGACACTGGCCACAAGAGCCACCGCCACCACAAGCTGAAGACACGAAGATGCCAGAGCTTGATAGTGCATTAAGTAATTTGCTACCAGCACCAGTTACAATGGCTTTCTCAGGATCGCCATTTACGGAAATCGTAATGTCACCGTCTGGAACCAACTTCGATTTAGCAAATAAAATTACTAAAACTAAAGCCAGAACGATCAGAGTAAACATCACGACGCCAAGAAGAATAATGTCCATTGACTATTCCTTATTTATTGGGCGTTTACCCTACAGTTGAATACCAGAGAAAGACATAAAGCCTAACGCCATAAGACCCGCCGTGATGAAAGTAATACCTAGACCACGTAGACCTGGAGGTACATCTGAATATTTCATCTTCTCACGGATACCTGCTAACGCAACGATAGCTAACATCCAGCCTAGACCTGAACCAAAACCATACACAATTGATTCTGTGAAGTTATAGTCACGTTGAACCATGAACGACACACCACCAAAGATGGCACAGTTAACCGTAATCAACGGTAGGAAAATACCTAATGCGTTGTACAAAGGTGGGAAAAAACGGTCAAGCACCATTTCCAAAATCTGTACTAATGCAGCAATAACACCGATGAAAGTGATGAAGTTTAAGAAGCTTAAATCCACTCCTTTAACTAAAGCATCTTCTTTCAAAATATAGGTATAAACCAAGTTGTTTACTGGTACCGCTACCGTCAATACAACAACAACTGCAATACCTAGACCGATAGAGGTTTTTACTTTTTTCGATACCGCTAGGAACGTACACATGCCTAAGAAGAAAGACAGTGCCATGTTCTCAATGAAGATCGAACGAACCATTAAGCTAATATAATGTTCCACTGCGATTACTCCTTAGCTTCTACTTGTTCTGGTTTCATTGTACGGATAACCCAAATTAAGAAACCAATGATGAAGAATGCAGAAGGCGCAAGTAACATCATACCGTTTGGCTGATACCAACCACCGTCTGAAATTAAAGGCAATACTTGCATACCAAAGATACTACCTGAACCTAGAAGTTCACGGAAGAAGCCCACTACGATCAATACAAAGCCGTAGCCTAGACCATTCGCAATACCATCAATAAATGACGGAAATGGTGCTTCTTTCATTGCAAATGCTTCAGCACGACCCATTACGATACAGTTAGTAATGATCAAACCAACGAATACCGATAGCTGCTTCGAAATATCGAAGAAGTATGCACGTAATACCTGATCTACCACGATTACTAACGATGCGATAATCGCCATTTGTACAATAATACGAACACTGTTAGGAATGTGATTACGCATTAGAGATACGAACAAGTTAGAAAATGCGGTTACAAACATTACAGCTAATGTCATAACAAATGCGGTTTCCAACTTAGTTGTTACTGCCAATGCAGAACAAACACCTAGCACCTGTAGTGCAATCGGGTTGTTATCTAACACTGGAGAAACAATAGATTTTCTTAAGTCTTTTGCACTCATTAGTTCAGTTCTCCTGCTCGTACTTTAGCTAAGAAAGGACCGTAGGCCTTATCACTTAACCAGAAGTCGAAAATGTTCTGAACACCATTACTTGTTAGCGTTGCGCCAGACAAACCATCGATACCATGTTCAGATCCTTCAGGTGCTCCACCTTTTACGATCTTAATTGCAGGCTGGTTGTTTTCATCAAACAATTTCTTACCTTCAAATTGAGCACGCCATTTAGGGTTTTCTACTTCACCACCAAGTCCCGGAGTCTCACCTTGTTCATAGAATGTGATGTCACTTACTGTATTACCGTCGGTTTGCACGGCAACGAATGCATACATCATAGACCAAAGGCCAGTACCATTAATTGGTAAAATAACTTCTTTAACTTGCTCGCCGTCTTTTACTAAGTAAACCAAGCCTTTATTCGGAAGACGCATAATTTTAGCGATATCTTCATCAGCCGGTAACTTAGTTGATTGACTTGGATCTTTTGCTGCAGCACGCATGTCATATTGAGTTGCGTCACCTTCTACAAATTCTCCAGTAGAGAAGTCAATTAAACGAGGTTCAATGCTTTCATGGTAGATAGATTGGATTTCGTCTGCATTTTTCGCATCAAAACCAGCAACCGCTACGATGTTGCTTTGAACATCAAGTTTAGCATTTGCTACTTGTTTTGGTTTTAACAGTACTGCTGCCGTTGATACTACAACTGAACACACAAGGCTCAGAGCAATAACGGTAACTAGGGTACCTTTAATGGAATCTTTATTTGCCATAGCGAGCTAGTCTCCTTTTGACGTTCTTTTCAACGACAAAATAATCAAACAACGGAGCAAAGAGGTTAGCGAATAAAATCGCTAGCATCATACCTTCAGGATAGGCAGGGTTAACTACACGGATTAATACACACATCACACCGATTAAAGCACCATACGCCCACTTACCTTTATTAGTAAATGATGCAGATACTGGGTCTGTCGCCATGAAGATCATACCAAACGCAAAACCACCTAGTACAAGGTGCCAGTACCAAGGCATAGCAAACATTGGGTTAGTATCTGAACCGATAAGGTTAAGCATTGTTGCTACAGCAGCCATACCAATCATTACACCCGCAATGATACGCCATGATGCGATTCGCATATAAACGATCATCAAACCGCCAAGGATTAGAGCTAAGGTAGAAACCTCACCCATAGAACCTGGGATATTACCGATGAATGCATCCATCCAAGAAATTGAATGACCAGTTACTGTATTCACTAGTGCCCCGTGACCACCTTGTGCCCACTGGCTAAGCGCCGTCGCACCAGAGAAGCCATCTGCCGCGGTCCAAACTGCATCACCAGAAATTTGCGCAGGGTATGCAAAGAATAGGAATGCACGGCCAGCCAATGCTGGATTTAGGAAGTTACGACCAGTACCACCAAAGATTTCTTTAGCGACAACAACACCGAAAGTGATACCTAACGCAGCTTGCCATAGTGGTAGTGTTGGCGGCACGATTAGCGCAAACAAGATAGAAGTAACAAAGAAACCTTCGTTAACTTCATGCTTACGAATCATACAGAACAATACTTCCCAGAAACCACCTACTGCGAAAACAACTGCGTAGATAGGTAGGAAGTACGTTGCACCAAGCAGCATCATACTGCCCCAACCGGCTTGGTCGGTTAGTGTGCCACCGAGCATTTCAGTTAGCCAGTAGTGCCAATCACCAGAAATGATTGTGGCAAGTTGCTCACCAGAATACATGTGGTTAAGTGCGACAATCGCTTGATGGCCAGTATTGTACATACCCCAGAACATTGCTGGGAATACCGCTAGCCAAACCATGATCATAATACGTTTTAAATCAACGCTATCACGGACATGAGAACTGCGTTTTGTTACAGTACCTGGGGTGTAAAATAGCGTTGCAGCTGCTTCATATAAAGCAAACCAACGCTCATGTTTCCCGCCAGGTTCAAAATGCGGTTCAATATCTTCTATAAATTTCTTAAGGCCCATGAATTAACCTTCCTTCTCGATCTTGTCTAGGCAATCGCGAAGTAAATCGCCATATTCATATTTGCCAGGACATACAAAGGTACATAACGCCAAATCTTCTTCATCCAGCTCTAAAACGCCTAAACGTTGTGCGCTATCAGAATCCCCAGCACAGATATCACGAAGCAACAATGTTGGTTCGATATCTAATGGCATTACACGCTCATAGTTACCAATTGGCACCATAGAACGGTCACTACCATTTGTCGTAGTGGTCATATTGAACACACGGTTTGGGAATAAGTGGCTTAAGAAAGAACGAGTCACAGAGAACTTGTGCGCGCCAGGCATTGCCCAACCGAAGAGCTCTTTTTCACGACCTTCATGAAGAACAGATACTTGTGTATGGTAACGACCAAGGTAAGCATGAGGACCTGATGCTGCAGTACCTGATAACACTGAACCAGAAATTACACGAGCTTCGCCCGGTAAAATCTCACCTTCAGTTAAATCATCTAGGTTTGCACCAATGCTAGTGCGAACTAAGCGAGGCTCTTTGATTGCAGGACCCGCCAATGAAACCACACGATCAGTGTAAATTTCACCAGTAAGGAATAGCTTACCGAACGCGATAACGTCTTGGTAGTTTAAGCTCCAAGCAACATTTTCTAGGCTCACTGGGTACAAGTGATGCATGTGAGTTCCCGCTAAACCAGCTGGGTGAACACCGGCAAACACATGTTCTTCTACATTAGATTGAGAAGATTGTGGCAATGTTGTTGATGCTTTACATACGTATACCTTGCCATCTGTTAATACAGATAGAAGATCAAGACCTGCTGTAAAGGCTTCTGCTTGCTCATTAATAATCACGGCAGGATCTGCTGCTAGTGGATTAGTATCCATTGCAGTAACAAAGATCGCCTGAGTGGTCGAATCGATTGCTGGAACCTTGCTGAACGGACGAGTTCGCAATGCAGTCCACATACCAGATTCAACAAGTTGGGTCTTAACCACTTCACGGTCAAGTTTTACTAGTTGATCGGCAGTGTAGCTTTCGAAAGTCACTTGGTCATTACCTGAAACTTCAATCACAACAGATTGAAGAACACGTTTTGCACCACGATTTACTTCGATAACTTTACCGCTTGCAGGTGAAGTGTATTGAACGCCAGGGTTCTTTTTATCTACAAAAAGAACTTGACCCTTTTTCACTTCATCATCAACGCGAACATGCATTGTTGGACGCATGCCCACGTACTCTTCGCCAAGCAAGGCGACTGTTTTGATGGACTTACCATCATTAATCACCTGAGCAGGAACTCCAGCAATAGGAAGATCCAAGCCCTTTTTTATTGTAATCATACGCGCTTGCACTACTTTATTTTAAGGAAATAAGATTCTTTTAATTGCGTAACTTAAAGACACGACTTTTTTGTGTCCGCCTCTGATTTTTAAGTAAAAAGCAGAGTCGCAACATCCATATAAAAAGGCCTAATTTTATCAATAAGCTCTTCTAGGTGGCGTATTCTAGCATCTTTTATGAATGCCTTGCCATTCTCATTAGGGGTATTCAGCTATTTTTTTACAGCTAAGTTAACGGGATTAAATACAAAATTGTATATATTTGAAGCACACCACAATTATCGTTATTCATTTATTCAGAATAATGTTCTCATCGAATGAGGCTATTCCCTAATGAGAGCAAGGATTAACCTCAATCTTCGGTATTTATTTACCGCCACCCGCGCATTTTGGTGATTTTGGTACAGCCCCACTCACCTGCTGCCATTCCAATTGAGTATAAGCATGAATCGATAGAGCATGAATATGATTCTCTAGCTCATCGCTGAGCGCTGCATTAATCGCACGATGGCGAGCTATCAATTTTTTATCTTCAAATTGTTCACTCACCACTACCACTTTAAAATGGCTTTCAGAACCCGGTGGTACGTTATGCATATAGCTTTCGTTTTGAACGTCTAAATGAATAGGATTAAAAGCCGCTTGTAGTTTTCTTTCGATTAGATCTTGAATCATATTACTCACCTTCTAATTATTTCTTTCAAGATGCCATGAAAACGGTTCAAAGCTCAATGGAATTAATGTAACCATGACATTCATATACCCAAGTGACTTCAAGATGCGAGTTTCAGCAAGAATAAAACAAGCTTTAGGCAAGGCAAATTGAACATGATCATAGTTACTCTATTTCTGTTCCATTTAACGCCGCATAAAGCTTGTTTTAACTTGCCCTTCGGGAGCTTCATTCAAACCTTTATGCCGCGTCAGATTGGTTTGAAAGGTGCTTACATTCCTTCGCCAATCTTCCTTGCCTAAAGGTTTAAATGATAGCTCTGAATTCTGCATCTTGAAATTACTTGGGTATAACTATGTTTCTACTATCTTGTTCAAACACCTTCTGCGACAATACAACACCTGAAGTGCCTTAAGACACAGAATAAAGATAAAGTATGAAGACTGAATTAACATTACATGACCGGACCTTAGCCTTATCCCGCTTCCCTAAACGTGCCAATGAAACATTACAAGCTTGGGATGCTGGCGATGAATATTTGATTAATCATGTAGAAGAAATGGTTCTCCCTGCAGGTCAAAACATCCTCATCCTCAACGACCACTTTGGTGCGCTCTCATGTTGGTTTTCAGCACAACATAACGTCACCATGATGAGTGATTCATTTATTTCCCACAAAGGTACTCTGAGAAATTTACAGCGAAATAAATGTCCTAAAATCCAGTTTTTAAATTGCTTGCAAGCGATCCCTCAGCAAGTTGATTTGGTATTAATGCAACTCCCAAAAAGTAATCGCTTACTAACTTGGCAACTATCTCAATTACGTAATTCCATTTCGGAAGAATGC
The DNA here is from genome assembly GCF_000426765.1 of Vibrio litoralis DSM 17657. Classification (GTDB taxonomy): domain Bacteria; phylum Pseudomonadota; class Gammaproteobacteria; order Enterobacterales; family Vibrionaceae; genus Vibrio; species Vibrio litoralis. The sequence continues at coordinate 242,786 of NZ_KE384567.1, forward strand.
CCAGTGATTGGGGTAAATAAAGCCAAAGAAATCCATACCTCTACCCTCAATTTGTTTGAGAAACACTTAGGAGAAACCAAAACCTCACTGGCTTGGAAGAAACATCGCTTAGTGTTCTCAAAAGCCAATTGCCACCCCATCATTCCAGTACCAGCAGAATGTGAATGGCAAGTAGACAATGAAGATATCGTCTTATCTAACTATGCCAATGTCTATTCAGGTGAAAGCTTAGATCTCGGCGCAAGATTCATGCTAGAACATATTCCGGTCGATGAAGAATTACGACACATCATTGATCTTGGTTGTGGTAACGGTGTGTTATCGATCAAAGCCGGTCAACTTAACCCTCAAGCGAGAATCACCAGTATTGATGAAAGCTTTATGGCGGTTGCCTCAGCACAAAAGAATTTAGAAAAGAACCTCGGCCCAGATAGAAACATTCAAGTTATCGCTAATAACTGTTTAGATGGTATGAAAGACAACAGTAGTTATCTTGTATTGTGTAACCCTCCTTTCCATCAAAACAACACCATTACCGATCATATCGCTTGGCAAATGTTTTGCGATGCCAAAGATGCATTGAACCATAATGGTAAATTGCTGGTCGTAGGGAATCGACACTTAGAATATCCAACCAAGTTATCGCGCTTGTTTGGCGATCAACAAGTGACAATAGTGGCGGAAAATAATAAATTCGTCATTATAGAAGCAATAAAAAACAACGATTTAAATAAAAAACCGAATACTAAATAAGGATATATAAGATGAAAAAGCTGATTATGTTATGCGCCGCTTTGGTGTTAACGGCTTGTGCCAGTGTTTCTCAGACTGATTTGATAAACCTCACGCCATCTTCAACACTTAGCTCAAGTAAAGTGGCTGATGGTTTAGCCTTTACACTCACTAGCCAAGATATCCGCAGTGCGCAATTTATTGCCGTAATCAAGCATGATGACGAAGAACAAGCTCAACCTATGCACGCAAAACAAAATGTGCGTAAAGCCTATGAAGCAGCAGTTTATCAACAGTTCTTCTCGCAAGGCTTCACTATGACTAAAAACAGCAACAACATTGTTAATGTACAAGTTGTTGATGCACTCGCGACTGTTAACCAATCGCCAATGAAATACGATATCGAAGGTAAAGTGACTCTGAAAATCACCGCCGAAACACCAAATGGTAAGTTCGTTCGAACCTATACCGGTTCAGGCACCAAATCAGGCTCATTTACTGCTGATAAAACCGATGTCGAAGAAGTAATTAACCGCGTATCAAGCCGTGTATTGACTACCATTGCCAAAGATTCAGAATTGACAAAATATATGAAAGGTAACTTTTAATGAAAAAGATCTTATTTGGATTACTGATGCTATTTAGTGCAACAAGCTTTGCAGCGCCAAGCGTTGAGTTTGAAACCACCATTGGTAACTTCACTATTGAACTGAACCAAAAACAAGCACCTATTACAGTAGAAAACTTTCTAAAATACGTTAACGATGGCAGCTATGTAGGCACTCAATTTCACCGTGTCATTCCTGGCTTTATGGCGCAAGGTGGTGGTTTTGATAAAGACATGAATGAACGTTCAAGCTATGCACCTATTCGTAATGAAGCCAGCAACGGACTTGAAAACTTAACCGCAACCGTAGCAATGGCGCGTACTAATAACCCGAATTCAGCCACTCGTCAGTTTTTCATCAACCTGAACGATAACGACTTTTTAAACTTCTCACGTAACTCTGCTGGCTATGCTGTATTTGGTAAAGTCACAGAAGGTTTTGATGTTGTAAGAGCTATGGGTCAAAAACCAACTCGCTCACTAGGCATGATGAAAGACATACCCGTTACACCGATTTTCATCACTAAAGTAACGGTGAAGTAACCCTTATCCATAATAAATACAATAACCTGTTCAGCCATCTTAACTTGATGGCTGATTTTTCTATGCTGCAGTAATTTATTTACCTTTTTTATTTGCATAGCCGAGTACAACCAAGGAGAAATTCATGGCCTCTATGACTTGGAAGGCAACCATACAAACCTACTTAGATAAGCGTTTATTGTGGGTATTCATGTTAGGTTGTTCGAGTGGTTTTCCTTGGGTATTAATTGGCTCAAACATGTCTGGTTGGCTAGCCGATGCAGGCCTAAACCGTGCAACCATTGGTTATTTTGGTGCTGTTTTTGCAGTTTATGCGATTAACTTTTTGTGGGCTCCGCTCATCGACCGAGTGAAAATCCCACTGCTACACAAATGGCTAGGCCAGCGACGTAGTTGGATCTTTTTATGCCAAATCATCATGCTGGTCTGCACCTTCTTCTTAGCTGGTCTAAACCCAACTAATAACTTAATTCTAATTTCTGCATTCGCATTAGCGATCTCAACCGCTTCAGCCACTCAAGATATTGCCATCGATGCTTTTCGTATCGATAGCTTCCCTAAGAGTAATAACAGCAAACTCCCACAAGCCTCAGCAATGGCCGTGATTGGTTGGTGGACTGGCTATTCTCTTCCCGGTTACCTCGCTTTTTCCAATGCCGATGCTTATGGCTGGAACGCGGTCTACTACGGCATGACTTTAGTGATCGTACTCTTAATGCTGTTTACTTTACTGACTGGTGAACCGGAAACACAGCGTGATCAACTGCAACATCAAGCAGAAAAACGACATGCAAAAGTCGTCAACTCAAAAGTGGCGGCTTGGCTTACGGTAACCGTAGTTGAACCTTTCCTGGATTTCTTCCGTCGCAATGGCGTGGGGGTTGCGGTCACTTTATTACTGTTCGTTTTCCTATTCAAAATCGGTGAAGCATTTCTTGGTCGCATGTCGATCGTCTTTTATAAAGAAATCGGCTTTAGCAACGAACAAATCGGTGAATACTCCAAACTGATCGGCTGGGGCGCAACCATGTTGTTTACCTTTGTTGGCAGTATGTTTAACGTTCGCTTTGGTATCGTGAAAGGGTTAATGATAGGTGGTATAGCCATGGCAAGCAGTAACTTAATGTTCGCTTGGATTGCCTCGGTTGGCCCAAATGAGCACCTATTGCTTGCGACTGTATTAGTCGATAACTTCACTACTGCATTTTCAACAGTAGCGTTTGTGTCTTTCTTAACGGTACTAACCGGACAAGCATTCTCAGCAACTCAGTATGCATTACTGGCATCATTAGGCAATTTTGGCCGTACTACCTTAGCCTCATTCAGTGGAGAGTTAGCTGATAGCTTAAATAGCTGGCCGCTGTTTTTTGTTGTCACCGCGATAATGGTAATCCCAAGTTTAATTATGCTGTATACATTGCGTCATTATTTCCACGATTTACTGGAAAAAGCGCGTAACCAACAATAACTTCCCCTACTCGAAAACATGAAAAATGCCAAGGCAAGCGGTTGCCTTGGCGTTTTTTTGTTCTAAACTCAAAGATCTGTACAGCTTTCAGCAACTAGTTCCATCAAAGATCTCTCCAGTGTGACCACCATCACAATAAATATTTAGGTTTGCAGGTTTTATCACTTACAAATGAGATTGAAACCGTTATTATCTGCGCCACTTAAAGCCCACACCATTAATCGGTGTACCTATAAATTAACTTAGATTAAAAGAGAGCCCTACTCATGCGTAAAACACTTTTAGCTCTTAGTCTTGTTGCTGCGTCAACGCCTGTTTTAGCTGCAGACTACTCAGATGACATTCATAAGAATGACTATAAGTTTCTCAACTTTAACCTAATGTATTCTGTTGGAGAAAAACCGGAAGCTAGTTCTGGCTCTAACGCTCATGATTACTTAGAAATGGAATTTGGCGGCCGCTCTGGTATCTTTGACTTATACGGTTATGTCGATATCTTTAACCTATTAAGTAATGATGATTCTGACGATACAGATAAAGCAAATGGACAAAAAGATAAAATCTTTATGAAATTTGCTCCTCGTATGTCAATTGATGCAATGACTGGCTACGATCTATCATTTGGCCCAGTGCAAGAACTTTACGTTGCTTCACTGTTTGAATGGGATGGTGGTCGTGATACAACTTTTGGTGTTAACACACAAAAAATCGGTCTAGGCTCTGATATCAACATGCCTTGGTTTGGCAAGATGGGTCTTAACCTTTACGCTACTTACGATTCAAACAAGAACGACTGGAATGGTTACCAGGTTTCAACAAACTGGTTCAAGCCTTTCTACTCATTCAGCAATGGTTCATTCTTATCATACCAAGGCTACATCGATTACCAATTTGGTATGAAAGATAAGTATTCAACTGCCTCAAACGGCGGTGCTTGGTTTAACGGTCTATACTGGCATAGTGAACGCTTTGCTGTGGGCTATGGCTTAAAAGCTTACTATAATGTCTACGGTATCAAAGACACTAACGCTCTAGAATCGACAGGTGTATCTCACTACTTCGACGTAACTTACAAGTTCTAATCACTGGCAACTTAGTTGCTTGATTTAAACTATTGCTAAGCTACTTATGGCGCAGATTGAATATTCAGTCTGCGCCATTTTACTATTTGCGATAAACTAAAACTCCTATATACAAAATAGAAACGGAAAACGAATGAAGATTGGCATCGTTGGCATTGGCGCACTAGGTTCACTATGGGCAACTAAACTGAAGCAAGCTGGTCACGATGTACTTGCGATCACCCGCGATCACTCACAACGTTCCATTGCGATTGCACTTGATGAACAAGCGGAGTTCGAGATTCCCGCCAATGACCTAACTCAACTCAGCACTTGCCAAACAATTATCATCACAGTGAAATCCACTCAGGTAAAACAAGCCATAGAACCTTTGTTTGACTACTTAGCTTCCAACATACCGCTTATCTTTCTTCACAATGGCATGGGGGCACTTGACCAACTTAGCGATCAGTGGAATCAGCACCCTTTATTTTTAGCCACCACTACTCAAGCCGCTTTTAAGCCAAGCTCACAACAAGTAAAACATACCGGCATTGGTCAAACCTTGATTGGGGCATATCGAGAGACAGAGAAGTTAACAGCTCAACTAGAATCCATCATTCAGGTGTTAGATTCCGCCCTCCCTAAAGTAATGTGGCACAACCAAATTAATGACGCACTATGGAAAAAATTAGCCATCAATTGTGTTATCAACCCGATGACCGCGATCTACCAATGCAAGAACGGTGAATTGCTTCAACCTCAATACCAGACAGAAGTTGATAACTTAATTAATGAGTGCCATCAGGTAATGCAAGCAGCTGGACAAAGCCCATCGTTAAGCGAATTATCCACTACCATTAAACAAGTGATGCTTGCCACTGGCGATAACTTTTCATCCATGCATCAGGATATTCACCACCAGCGCACCACTGAAATTGATTTCATCACCGAATTTCTAATCAAACAAGCACAACGCTATGGTATTGAAGTTCCAAACCATCAACGGCTATTTCAGAAAGTGAAACAATTAGAAGAGTAAGGCGTAGCTGTTGCGAGTTGCGAGTTGCGAGTTGCGAGTTGCGAGAAAAGTTTAAGCCCATTCTAATATGTTCTATACTTCGCCCACTTCATTGACGTAACAGGTTTATTTAATGTCTTCTTCGACTCACTTTGACATTCAGGCGATTCGCCAGCAGTTCCCTTTTCTTAATAATGATACGCCAATGGTTTACCTTGATAGCGCCGCGACCACACAAAAACCTCAATGTGTGATTGATGCAATTAGTCACTATTACGCCAAGCAAAATGCCAACGTGCATCGTGGTAGTCACAGCTTAACGGCGCAAGCAACCACTCAATTTGAGCAAGCGCGTGAATGTGTACAACGCTTTATCAATGCTAATTCGAGTAAAGAAATCATTTGGACTCGCGGGGCAACTGAAGCGATAAACTTAATCGCTCAAACCTATGCTCGTAGCATTTTACAAGCCAGTGATGAAATTTTGGTTGGAGAAATGGAGCACCACGCCAATATCGTGCCGTGGCAGATCGCCTCCCAACAAACCGGTGCTAAAGTAGTTAAAGTGCCAATGACCTCAGACTGCCAATGGGATATGCAAGCCTACCAAGCGCTTTTAAGTGAAAAGACCAAAATTGTTGCCGCGGCACACATTACCAATGTCACCGCGACTCGCCAGCCTATTGAGGACATCATTCAACTTGCTCACCAATTTAATGCGATTTGTGTAATTGATGGCGCGCAAGGCATTGTGCATGAGAGCGTTGATGTTCAAGCACTAGACTGTGATTTCTATGTTTTTTCTGGGCACAAACTCTACGCCCCGACTGGAATCGGCGCATTATATGGTAAGCAGTCCATTTTAGAATCAATGCCAGTGTGGCATGGCGGTGGTAAAATGGTAGAGAAGGTGAGCTTTGAGCAAACTTCTTATTCTGCACTACCAGGAAAGTTTGAAGCTGGTACTCCAAATGTGGCAGGAGCAATAGCTTTAACTACCGCGATTGAATGGCTAAATCAATTTGATAAACCACAAGTAGAAGCTCACTATCAACAACTACTCAAGCAACTCGTTTCAGGGTTAGACCACATTGATGGCCTAAATATTGTTGGCTTACAATCAAATGCCAGCGTGGTGAGTTTTACCTTACAGCTTGATGGTGAAGATATTCATCACAACGATATTGCAACACTACTCGATCAACAAGGCATTGCAGTACGTTCCGGTCATCATTGTGCGCATCCACTAATGGACGCATTGGGAATCAACGGAACGGTGAGAGTTTCTTTGGGGATTTATAACAATGATAAAGATATTGAGATGTTTTTGGCAGGCCTAAATAAAGCTATCGACCTGCTTTAATTTCATCGATTCATTTATACCAATCAAATTAATTAGCTGAGCAGAGATTGCTAAGGAAAAAGCCTTGAGAACAAGACATAAATTTCGATAAGTAGTTGCTCTACAATCAAAATTTATAACGCAGTTATCGAGGCTTTTCACAAGTAAGAATGATCAGATAATTAGTGAGATTGGTATTACTCAACTAATTGCTGAATTTGCTCAACAATTGCTTTAAGCCCATTACCACGTGATGGGCTTAAATGATCAATCAGCCCCAATTGTGCAAAATAGGCTTGTGTATCGAAAGCGTTAATCTCAGCAGTGGTTTTCAAATGAAAAGCCGCCAACACCAAAGCAATTAAACCGCGCACAATTCGTGCATCTGAATCAATTTGAAAGTGCCAACGTTCGCCATCAAATTCCGACACTAGCCATACTTTACTCTCACAACCTGAAACAAGAAGCTGTTCTTGCTTTAACGCATCATCCATTTTAGGCAGTAATTTTCCCCACATGATCACTTGACGATAGCGATCTTCCCAACTTGAAAAGCCAGACATGGTTTCTATGATCGTCTCTGTAGTAATGGTGCTGCCAAATGGGTGAGTCATAATGGGGTCTCGTTGCTCGTTGCTCGTTGCTCGTTGCTCGTTGCTCGTTGCTCGTTGCTCGTTGCTCGTTGCTCGTTGCTCGTTGCTCGTTGCTCGAAGTGAGTTTTAATGTGATTAGCTAACCTGTCAACTACCACAGACCGCTTTTCGATATACGAGAAGCGAAGCGCCCGAGCCACGAGAGTCGATCTTCTAAGAACTAGGAACTATTTATACTTCTGAATCAACTTCTCAACAATTCTCGATACCGCCACAAATCCAAAAGTAGCTGTCACTACCGTCGCAGCACCAAAACCGCTGGCGCAATCCATACGTTTTGGGCCTTCAGCGGTGGATTTAGTCGCACATACACTACCATCTGCTTGAGGGTATTTCAGATGCTCAGTTGAGAAAACGCAATCAATACCGAATTTACGTTGCGGATTCTTGCTAAAATTATGATGACGTCGCAGCGTATCTTTTAATTTTTTCGCTAATGGATCTTGAATCGTTTTGGTTAAATCAGCAATTTGAATTTGCGTCGGGTCGACTTGACCACCCGCGCCGCCAGTGGTGATCACTTTGATCTTATTACTACGACAATAAGCTAATAAAGCGGCTTTCGGCTTAATGCTATCAATCGCATCTAACACGTAATCAAAGTCTTTACCGATGTACTGGCTAACATTGTCAGGCGTAATGAAATCATCCACCAAGTTAACTTTGCATTCAGGATTAATCAAAGCAACGCGCTCAGCCATCACTTCAATTTTACTCTGTCCAACCGTACCATTTAAGGCGTGAATTTGACGATTGATGTTGGTAACACAAACATCATCCATATCGATCAAGGTTAATTCACCGACACCAGTACGAGCCAATGCTTCAACCGCCCATGAACCTACCCCGCCAATACCCACCACGCAAACATGAGCGGCGCGCAAGATATCCACTTCACTATTACCATACAGACGACGTGTGCCGCCAAAGCGTTGGTTGTAGCTATCAGAAGCAGGAGGAAGAGTATTCATGGTAAACCTTAGATTAACGCGATCAAAAAGAGCGCGTATTATAGAGGATAAGGATACGCGGAGCTAGAGCGCTTCGCTTCTCGTTTCTCGTTTCTCGTTTCTCGTTTCTCGAAAAAGATTAAAACACGCCCGTTACCGTTGTCGAGCAACGAGCAGTGAAACGCCCGAGCTTCGAGCTTCGCTCTTAATTCGCTGGAATCTGCAACGGTGGCGCGGTTAAGTCTAACTTCCACACACGGCCAAAGTGTCGATAGTGGCCAGCAGCAATACCGGAACGTGCGCCCATGCCATGATATAAATCTAAATGACCACCTTTCACTGCACCGCCGGTATCAAGAACGATCAGCAGTTTAAGCACATGAACGCCTGTCCATTTGCCATTGGCATCCAGTAGAGGGACTTCGGCTAGAATTGGGGTTCCCATTGGGAAAATACTGCGGTCTCCAGCAACTGATGCCATTGGTAATAAAGGAATGCCCGCCGCCCCTACTACATCAGCCGTCGCTTGACGATCAAAGAATACATAAGAAGGGTTTTGTTCTAATACTTCCTGTACGGTTTCACTATCATTTTCCGCCACCCATTCTTTGATCGCTTTCATCGACATTTTTTCTTTCGGAATCAAGCCGCGCTCAATCAGAATTCGACCAATACTCACATAAGGGTGGTTATTCTTGCCAGCATAAGCAAAGTAGTCTAATTCATCGTTATCCGCATAATGAACAAAACCACTGCCTTGAACTTCCATCAAAAATGGGTCGATCATGTTCGATGCATAACCAAGCACTAAACCTTTTCCTTCTAGTGCACCGTCATAGATTTGCGCGCGAGTAGGACATACTGAACCACATTGAGGTTTGGCATAAACTGGGTATTTGAATAAATGATCTGGTGTGTGGCGCATTTCAATTACAGGAGAGAAATAACCAGTAAACAGGATATTGCCCTTTTTATCCCCACCCGCCAATTGTTCAACATTCACGCCATATTTAGCTAACTCACTCGTATCACCACTTTCTTGCGCCCACACTTTTAATTGCGCATATAAGTTTTGGTATTTAGCTTTTAACGATGGGGATGTTTCTTCTACCTTTTCAGCTTGTGCTGCAAAGGTATTAAAATCTCGTGGTGAATCAGTCTCAATCTTATCAACATGCTCTAAAGTAGTATCTAATTTACCATCCAAATATTGCTGCCCACGCTCAGTCGGTTGAGCACAACCAAATAAGATTAACGCTGAAGTCAACATTAAAGTACGAGTCAAAATGGGCTTGGCCTGAAAAGAAAAAAATGAACGAGAAACAACAAGCGAATTAAACACGAAAAATCACCAATTAGATAAAAAGAAACGACCGAAGAATGACAAAGATCATCATGCCACACAAGTCAAAAACCACCTATTGAAACATATTTCAACATAAAGACTTCAATAGAAAAAACAGCAAACAAAAAGCATACAGATGAGGTCAAAATCTTTGTCAGCTTTTCAACAAATTCCCGGTCATTATTAATAACGATAAATTCACCAATGACATTAAATAAATAGTTATTGCCACCAAGTGAATTATTAGTCACTATTTATATACCTAAGTAACTGCAAAGATGCGAGTTTCAGTATCTTGGAGTCACTTGGGTATAAATAACAAACCAAGGAGTAGGTGTTGTGAAGTTACGTAGTACAGCTTTAGTTAAAGGATTCCGTCAATCTGCCCCCTACCTGAATGCGCACCGCGGCAAAACCATGGTCTTTATGCTCGGTGGCGAAGTGTTTACCGATGCTAATTTCGATAACATCATTAATGACATCGCGCTATTACACAGTCTAGGTGTGCGTATTGTGTTGGTTTATGGCGCACGTCCGCAAATCAATGACAACTTACAAAGTAACCATTGTGAATCGCAATATCATAAAGGCATTCGAGTCACCAATGAATCGGCTTTAAACCTTGCAATGCAAGCGGCTGGACGGTTACAACTGGCTTTAACGGCTCGCCTTTCTATGAGCTTAAACAATACCCCTATGCAAGGTACTCAACTCAACGTAGTCAGTGGTAATTTCGTGATCGCCCAGCCATTAGGCATCGATGATGGGGTCGATTATTGTCACAGTGGTAAAGTAAGGCGTATCGATAGTGATGCTATTAATCGCATGTTGGATATGGGTTCTATTGTAGTGGTTGGCCCGATTGCCAGTTCAGTGACGGGTGAAAGCTTTAACTTGATGTATGAAGATGTCGCCACTCAAACGGCGATTCGATTGAAAGCTTATAAGCTGATTGGCTTTTGTTCTGAGCAAGGGATCTTAGCGCAAGATGGTCGAGTGATCCCTGAACTCTTCCCTAGCTGCGCAGAAACACTATTGCAAGAAATAGAACAAAAACAAGATACCGAAAGTGGCTACACCAGCGGTACTTTCCGATTTTTACGTGGTGCATTAACCGCTTGTCGCGCTGGCGTACCACGCTGTCATTTGGTTAGCTACAAAGAAGATGGTGCACTACTGCAAGAGCTATTTTCTTTTGATGGTATAGGTACTCAAGTAGTGATGGCGAGTGCCGAACAAACTCGCAATGCACAGATCCATGATATTGGCGGTATTCTTGATTTAATTCAGCCTTTGGAAGAACAAGGCATTTTAGTACGCCGCTCACGTGAGCAACTCGAACAGGAAATTCACCAATTCACCATTATCGAGAAAGATCGCTTAATCATCGGCTGCGCGGCGCTTTATCCGTATATCGAAGATAAAATGGCTGAGATGGCCTGTGTAGCGGTTCACCCTGATTATCGCGATGGCGACCGTGGCGTGATGCTGTTAAAACATATGAGCCAAGAAGCCAAAAATATGGGCATCAATAAGCTGTTTGTGTTAACTACCCACAGCCTACACTGGTTTCGCGAGCAAGGTTTTGAAGAAGTCGGCGTAGACTCACTACCAATGGAAAAGCGCGGTTTATATAACTACCAGCGTAAATCGAAGATATTGGTGTTGAAAATATAAATAGGTTTCTAGGGGCTAGTTCCTAGATTCGCTGCGCTGCTAGAAAAAGCAAGAGCCGAGTCTAGGCTTCTCGTAGCTCGTTACTCGAATGTTAATTGGAATCATCGAGTAACGAGACACGTATTTTCCGAGTAACGTGCTATATCAAATCCCTATGCACTTTCACGACCGCTTTTCTTACCGTCATTGGTTCGCGTGTCGCACATTGTGGACGATGAGATTCACCAGGGTAGAAGATAATAAAATCGCCCTTTCTTAATGAAATAAAGCTTTCATTGCCCACTTCATTAAATAGCAGTACATCGTTGGTGTAGTCTGGTTTATCGAGTAAAGCTTGTGGGGTTTCTATTGAATAACCAAAGGTTTCTTCACCGTCTAAAATAATTTGGATATCTAAATAATCACGGTGAATTTCAGTTTTACGCTCTTCACGCGCCTCTGTTTCAGGTGTCATTAGAAAACAAAAAACGTTATCGCCATCAATCTCATAACGTCCATTTTCTTGGTTATCTTGTGCTATTTTCAAAGCTTGGTGGATATAATTTAAAAATGTGTCTGGGAGAATAGAACTCCACTTCAAGCGCTCAACGTTACCAAAAAACATGCTTCACCTTCACTACTCTGTTTATTGTTTATATTTTGTTTTTTATTAGCTTATCACTTAACCCGCTAGATCGTAGGGTTTTTATGCTAACACCTTGCGCTAAGATCGCCGGATTGGCAAATAAATCTAAACGAGATTTGGCACGCGTCACACCAGTATAAATCAGCTCTCGCGTTAATATTTGATTCATCTTATTCGGCAGTAACATCACGGTATGAGTAAATTCACTACCTTGTGATTTATGAATCGTCATTGCAAAGGCCAATTCATGCTTAGGGACTCGACTCGGCAATACCCCTTTAATTCGTCCATCGGGCATTTCAAAAAACACTCGTAGGCGTGGTGTCGTCTCGCTTTCATCCAATAGACAAACACCGATATCACCATTATGCAGACCTAGTGCACTATCATTTTGGCTAATCATCACAGGTCTACCGACATACCAATGTTCATTTTCAACTGGATTGATTAACTTAATGCGAGCCAATGAGTCTTCCACTAATTGATTCATACGCTCTACGCCAAATTCCCCTTCTCGCACCGCGCATAATAATCTCGCTTGAGAAAAGGCTTTTAACACAGCTTGGGCTTTTTGTTCCATCATGGCTTTGGTGGGCGCTTCAACCGAGGCAAATAGATCCCCTTGAATGACAGAACCTCCACCTGAATTGACGGCTTGATTGAGCTGCTGGCAATAAGGTGAATAAGCTTCCGTCATCATCTGACATAGCGCGTTTTGTGCTTGTGCAAGATCGAGACTTTCTGGAGAGCTGTCCGTAGAAGATTGAGAACTGGATGAATGCGCTTTGATAACATGTAACTGAATATCCTCAAAACCTTGCTGCCACACCTTTTCCACTTGTTTCGCAGAGCCAGCATTAATCGCTTTTGCCAATTGTCCTACCCCAGATCGCGCATGGAAACGGTAACTTTTTTGCAGCATGCATAGGCTATCCGAAATAGCATTCGCTTTGATGGCAGATTGAGGGTCAACCAGACTTTGATAACCCGTTAGATCGACAAGAAGATGCCCGAATTCCGCTTGATAACCGAATGAAGTAAACTGGCAGATATCCCCTAAAATCGCGCCGGCTTCAACTGAGGCTAGCTGATCTTTATCACCCAATAAGATCAAACGCGCGTGACTTGGTAACGCTTGCAGCAATCGGAACATCATAGGCAAATCGACCATAGAGGCTTCATCTACCACTAAAATATCCAAGTGTAAGCGATTCGATTGATTGTATTTATACTCAACCGTGTTGGGTCTCGCCCCTAACAAGCGGTGGATAGTACTAGAATGCGCCGGCATCATCGCTTTGATTTCATCGCTCACAGGTAATTGTTCAATCGCTAGACCAATAGATTCCGTCAAGCGTGCCGCCGCTTTACCGGTTGGCGCAACTAATTTAATAATTGGTGCTTGTTTACTGTTCGCTGCTTGTGAAGTTGATTGTTGAGAAACTGGCTCTTGTGAAATTGACTGCTGTTGAGCCTGAGTAATTAACGCGGCTAATAGTTTGGCAACCGTGGTGGTTTTACCGGTTCCCGGCCCGCCAGAAATCACCGAAAACTGACGAGTTAACGCCACGGCTGCGGCCACTTTTTGCCAATTCAAACACGCAGATAAAGGCACTAACCTATCGAGCTGATTAAGCTGATCGACTTGTGTTGCTTGAGTTAACACAGAATCAATGAGGCTCCAGTCTAATCCATCGGTTTGCACCACATCGAGCATTTCACATACCAACCGCTGACGCTCAATTGAAGTCGTATGCTCACCACTTTGTAGCCCATCCCAAAGATAACGGTAGTCACGAGCAAATAATTGATCGAGCGCTTGTTTCATTGCCGAAAATGCATCTGGCGCCACGCTTAAGGTTTTCGCGCGCACCATAAAACCATCCGCAACTTGTGATTCATAATGCCAATAACGAGTTAAGTACAAACGATCTTGTTCAAGCACTAATGGTAGTGGTGGCGGTAGTGGCTGCAAACTGGCCTGGTTTACTTGTGCTAATCCCACCACTGCGTCTGATTGGGAAGAATATTTTTCAACTAACGTTAACCAATTAACACTTTGTAATTGAGAGAATAGATTGGCAAAGCGGCTTGCCAATTCTGGGTGTTGGCGAGTCAAAAAAGACCAAGATAACGTTTGAGGAATATCGAGCTCATTTAAACGCAAACAAATATGGCCACGACCAAACTCATAACTGACAAGGCCGGCGAGTAACGCTATATGATCCGCTTGTTGGCGAAAATCCACACTAGTATCGTGATTAGCGAACAGACATTGTTGATGGATAAAGCGAGCGAACTGAGCGTCAATGGCACGAATTACGCCGAGTTTTTCAAGTGATAACAGCAAGTCTAGCGCTGAGTTACCTTCTATCGTCGACGAGTTGATAGTCTGGGTCATTATGCCGACTCTCCATCTAATAAGCGGTCAAATTGCTGCAAGAAAGCTTCGCTTGGTTTGGCTGAAAATACGCCGTACAGAGGATCAATCTCTCCTTTTGGAGCGTCTTCTTGAGCTTCTGTAATATCATATTTCTCAGCAGAAAAGCCACGTAAAAACAGATAGTACACACCGCCAAAGTGTTGCTGATAATCATAGTTAGCAAGTCGACTTTGCAAGAAACGGTGCAAGGCTAAAGCATAAATTTGATACTGGAAATCATAACGGTGATCGATCATTGCATGATTAAGGTTGTCAGGATGATAATCTTCGATCGAATGACCAAGGTGGTTGGACTTCCAATCTAAGATGTAATACTTACCTTGATGTTCAAACACCAAATCAATAAAGCCTTTCAACATGCCTTTGGTTGGCATAAAGCCTAGCTCGCCAGCAACCTTTGATAGCGCATCATGATCTTTTACCAAGCTGTTAAGCTGGCTAGACAATAGTGATTCAACCGGCAGTAAGAACTCCATCTCCACCAACCTTTGAGTGGGCCCTTTATCTCCCAAACGCAGCCCATCACCATCTAAAGGCGTTTGCATTACTTGAGTGATCATTGCTTGAATTGCTGGCAGCCATTGCAGGTCGTATTGTTCTTGCTGCAATAAATCGGTAATGATTTGAGTGTTTTCCGGGCTGGTTGCCGCCTCAGTAAATTCGATCTCCTCGAAAATCGTATGCAGGAAAGTCCCCGGTCTTGCGCCTCGTGGAAATTCAAACATCGACCAAGGATCGACGCTGCTTTCAGCTTCAAGCTCAATAGAGGCACCCACTTCTACCGTGTTGTTATTTTCCGCCGCGTCCGAATCTATCGGCTTTTGCGCATCGATGGCCACATCAAAATCCGCCGCTTCACCTTGACTAAGCGCCGCATGATGACCTTGCTTAACTAAACTTGAATAACTGGTCATGCGCCATTGACGATCAATAGAAGCACTAAAGCGCTTGGCTTGTAAATTAGGCTGCTCGGTTTGAATTGGCGCAAAACGCTCGCTTGGCGGTTGCGGAAAATCCAACATTTCAACACTCGTCACATCGTTAACCAATTGCTGACACGCCGCCATTAATCCGGCACTTTCTTTGGCTTGATGATGTTGCAAGATCGCCCCAATCGCACTTAAATGGGCGGTCGATTCATCCTTTTTGCTGTTGCTTTTTTTGAGTGGTGCCAGGCCAATAATACAACCGTACACCGCACGTGTAAGAGCAACATAAAGCAAACGCAGATCTTCGGCTAAGCGCTCTTTTTCAGCCAACGCTAAACCTTCATCGGGTTTGGATAAATCCAAAATAGTTTGCTGCTTATCGGCTTGATAATACTTCGCCACTTTGGCAGCTTTAAAGTTATTGGCAAACGGTAGGAACACCAAGTCGTATTCCAAGCCTTTTGATTTATGAATGGTGATGATTTGCACCAAGTTACGCTCAGATTCTAAACGCTGCGTTTGCTCGCTAATTTCGCCATCATGCTGTTCAATATTTTCGGCCAACCAACGAATCAGCGCACTTTCACCTTCTAGCGATAAACTGGCTTGTTGCACCAATTCAGATAAATGCAGCAAGTCGGTTAATTTGCGTTCACCATGCGTTTCCAATAACCAACGCTCGGCGATTTTTCGCTGGCTGATCACCGCGCGCATCATAGGTAGAACGCCACGCTTTAACCACAGTTGATGATACTGCTCAAACTCATTAACCACATTCTCCCAAGCTGTTTCATCATGGTTAAACTGATCGAGCTGCGCCATATTCAAGGCAAACAAATCACTAGCAAGAATCGCGCGCAGTGAATATTCATCACTCGGGCTGGCCACCGCCATCAATAAACGCAGCACATCTTGTGCCACTTCACTATCAAACACGCTGTCACGATTGGAAAGGTAAACACTGGCAATGCCCTGATTCGCCAATGCTTCTTTAATTAATTTACCTTCTCGCCCAGTACGCACTAGCACCGCAATATCACCGGCTTGAATCGGATGCGCTTGGGATTTTTTATCAATAAATTGCGCTTGTTGTTGCTGGGAGGCGCTCAAAATATGATGAATGTAATGAGCCGTATGTTCGGCCATGTGATGATTATAATCTTGCGCCGCAACAGGCAGCCCAGCATCGGGTTGATGTAGCCATAATCCAATCGCCGGTTGAGCTTTGCCATTTATCGTCCAATGCATGTTGTCGGCTTTCGGGCTGGCTTTAACTGGTAGGAATGGAATATCGTCATCGTAGAGAAATGGTCTGTCATCAAAGCTGAAAATACCATTTACTCCTTGGATCACCGCTTCACTTGAACGCCAGTTGGTGTCTAAGGTGTAATGTTCAGTCACTTCATTACGCGCTTGAATATAGGTAAAAATATCCGCGCCACGGAAGCCATAAATCGCCTGCTTTGGATCGCCAATCATAAACCAACCAGTTTGTGGTTGATCCAAATAAATCTCACGGAAAATATGATATTGCTGCGGATCGGTATCTTGAAATTCATCGATCATCGCCACTGGATAAAGCTGACGAATTCGACTGGTCAATAAACCTTCCTCGTCCTGTACTATCGCTTGCTCAAGCTGACTGAGTAGATCATCAAAAGAAAGTTGTGCCTGACGCTGTTTGGCTTGTGCCAATAACTGGCGACAACCTTGAATCGCTTGGTATTTAAAAATCAACTCAAATTCCGGCTGGTTATCAAGCAATTGATCAATCGCTACAAACGCAGAATGCTCTGCTACAGGGCCTTTTTTGGCATCGGTGGCCGACGTTAACGTGCTTTGAGAAAAACGAATCAATTTATCGCAAATTTGACCATCGTTTCGCTCACTAGCCGCCCACTCATGCACTTCATCTAACCAAGCTGGCAAACGCGTTTTATTGTATGGATTGCGTTTAATGCCTGAACCATCAATCAAACTAAACAAATCATTGCGGCTGGCATGCCACAGCGATTTCACTTTTTCGATGCGATCTAGGTGCTGCTGATAAAGCGCCGGTAAATCGACATCCAGTTTGATGCTCGGAAAACTTAACGCAGGGCCAGAAAGGTAGTTGCCGATTTCACGCAATAACTGCTCAGGACTGCTCCATAACGATTGAATTTGCGCGGCTAATACCGTCGGCAATGGATAAAAATGGCGACGCCAGTAATCACTCACTACTTGCAGTTTTAACTGACTTTCATCGGTAATAAATTCATTTTGAAAACGACTGCCCGATTCAAAGGCATTTTGGGTCAGCATGCGTTGGCAAAAACCGTGGATTGTAAAGATCGCCGCTTCATCCATTTGCCGTTCGGCTTGCAGTAAGGTTTCAATCGCCGATTGTTTATTTGTCGTCTCAGCTAATAACGGCTCAAGTACAGGATCGGTCGTTTCGCCACGAGCAAACGCGATACGCGCTTCATGAATACGTTGGCGAATTCGGCCACGTAGCTCTGCGGTGGCCGCTTCGGTAAAAGTCACCACAAGAATTTGATCTACCGTTAATGGCGTTTGGTGTGCCGAGCCATCTTTGCCATGGCCCAGTAGCAAACGTAAATACAACGCTGCAATGGTGAAGGTTTTGCCCGTACCGGCAGACGCTTCAATTAAGCGAGCACCGTGAAGTGGAAAAGCCATACTATTGAGAGATTGCGCCATTAACTTTGTCCTAATTAAAATTCTTCGTTTATATACCCAAGTGAATTCTGCATCTTGAAGTCACTTGGGTATATATTTCGTGAGGAAATTCTCACTTTAAGCGATGAATACGACTCAAACGCTAGGCAAAACAGATAGTGAGAATTGACTCACATTTATTACCTTATGATTGACTTACTATGCCGGCCATATCGAGCCATCGTTAACATGGCTTATATAAAATACCAATCTAATAACGATCTACTTAGGTTACCGTCATGATATTTATTTCGTATCGGTAATAAAAAAGTAGACAGAAACAAAACGATTACCTCTACTCTCCGCCGCCCAGCAAGCGCCCTACACTATAATGACTTGCTGGCGGCGTTTCTTTTTATCCGCACTAAACACTAAGCATTAAGCATTAAGCATTAAGCATTAAGCATTAAGCATTAAGCATTAAGCATTAAGCATTATACTATTCATCATCACTGCAATCTTGGCAATGCTCCATTAATGGACATAACCACTGCTGCGATTTTTGGAATAATGATTCCGCCAGCTCACTATTCCACTCTTTCCAAACTCGTTGAATGTAATGATCACTGCCTTCACCTGACGAAACAAAGTTATCGTTAAAGGTATTTTCCATTGCTTGATACGCTTTGTGCTTGATCTCTTCATCGTCAAAGCCAAGCCATTGTCCTTGCTTATCATATCCTTGTTCGATACCAGCAAAGGCGCACTTTGGAGCAAACCAGAGTGGCTCATCCATACCTTGATAATAGGCTTCCAGTAAAGATTGCAAATAGTGTTTGGCTTGCTCAGAGCTTAAAGGCTTTAATTCCAGTTGCTGAACCTGGCCTTTACCAACGCCAAATAAATGAGTAGGGAGTGAGTACCCACTCGCGTTTAAACACAAGTGTTCAATCCAGTATCCCAATAAGTTTGCGCTGTGAACTCCACCACTACGATAACGCAACATACCCTGTTGATATTGTCCGCCCAGCCAACCGGCTAAGTGGTGGGTTTGTTTGTAACCACCGAGCGTTAATTCAAATTCAAGAGCGATCTCAACATCCGCTTTAGGCGCTGCAAGATAAGGCAATAAGCTGGCAGCTAAAGGTTGGATATTCGCCAGTAAACTTTGTGCAGCCAATTCACCAAAGCCCGACATCGGCAACTGCCCTTTGGCCTGATACTGCTGCAAATACACTTTGGCACAATCTTCAAAGTTTTCTAGAGTAGGCATTTCTGATTGCAACCATTGATCTAGTAGATTTTCGCCAAACCAGTAGTTATCTAGGCCATTAATAGCAAAAGGCTCATCATCAATTTGATTGACCAATAACGGGCTAATATCTAAATAACTTTTTAAACGTTGATTGAAGAAGTACTTCACTGGCAAGCGCCAAAAACGCAGCAACTCTTGCAGTTCTAGCCAATATTGCCCGTTGGCTTCTTTATCCAGCTGCAAATAGTACGGCTCTAGTGGCTGAATAAATGGCAGCGATTGGTTTTCACTTGGTGGTTGGTTCGCTTGTTGCGCAGCAGGTAACCATTCTTTGGCATAGCTGGCGAGCGCAGCATCACTACCATCAAACGCTTTGATACTAAAAGGCACTAAAGGATGAATATGAGTTAAATGCTCAACTAACGCTTGCCCGGATTGATCGCTCGGCAATTCTTGATGCTGAGCAAGTGTGTAGTTTTGCTGGCAATATTCCAGTAATTCCGCCACCAGCACCGATGGCTCTTTATCACTGTTATCTTGAATCGAGCGTCCCACGTAGCTGATATACAAATACTGCTGCGCTGATAACAAGGCTTCCAAGAATAAGTAACGGTCATCATCACGACGAGAACGGTCACCATGACGGGTACGTCCATTAATCAAATCAAACCCTTCTGGCGCGACACTGCGCGGATATAAGCCATCGTTCATTCCCAGTAAGCAAACCGCTTTAAAAGGAATCGAACGCATTGGCATCAAGGTACAGAAGTTGACTTGCCCGGCTAAGAAACGCTGGCTGACTCTGGCATTCGAAAGATGATTTTGCAGGTATTGTTCGAGAACTTGCGGCGAAATCTCTTCATTTTGAGCAATTCCAGCATCGTGCAATTGTTGGCTGAGTTGTTGAATGCATTCTCGAATTGACCCAAGTACCACTTCGCCTTCTAGTTCCACCGCAAAAAAGTCATCTAGCATCGATAACAAATATTGCTGCCAGCTAGAAAACTGCTGCGCTTGAGATAAACGGTCGCGATATTGCTGCAATAAGCTAACAAAACTCGCTAACTTGCCGGCAAGTTCTGCATCTAAGCCTTGGACTTCATCAAAGGCGGCAATCTGTTGCTCACCGATTTGATACAAACCAGCCGATTCTGGCATCGCATAACCAAGTAGCATTCGCTCAATACCAAATAGCCAAGTGTTTTGTTTATGACTCGGCAATTCAAATTGTGGCGCGGTTTTCTCATCGAGTCCCCAACGAATGCCCACTTGCTGGATCCATTGTGCGACTCGTTCAAACTCATCATCACTGATTGCAAAACGCCGCATCACCGCAGGTACCTCTAATAACTCAAGCAACTCAGTCGCCTGACAACGGCGCATTGGCAGCGACATCAAACGCATAAAGGCTTGTAGAATTGGGTTTTCTTGGTCAACACTACGATCGGAAATTGAATAAGGAATAAAACGCTCGCCAGCAACATTACCAAAGACGGCCTGAATGGCATGACTGTAAGCGTTAATATCCGCCACCATCACAATAATATCGCGAGGGTTTAGATTCGGATCAGCATCAAACATCGCCAATAAACGATCGTGCAGTACTTCCACTTCGCGCATTGGACTATGGCAAGCATGCAATTGTATTGAAGTATCATCAGGTAAAACTACCGGCTTATAACGACTTATCGTCGCGGATAGATCGTCATCTTGATGTTCGCGCAGCTCTAAAATATCTAGCTGAATCGCATGCAATAAACTGTCGAGCTCACTTTCGACAAACGCATCAATTTCATTAGCTTCCAGCTGAGATAATAAGTACAGATTATCGCGCCCCAACTTGCCCATTGAGGCGAGCAGGCTATTCCCCACCGCATCTTTGGTGTGCAAGGTTTCAGATTCGGTTAGGGCATTTTGTTCAATTGAACCTTTGAGCCAAGCCGATGATTGATGACTATGCACGATTTGACGAGATTTAGCGGCCAGTTTGGCAAGGTATTTACGATCGCGCACTTCCCCCCAGTAATAACGACAAGGGTTGGTAAACATTAAGTGCACATCAATATGTTCGCCCAGAGCACGCAGCGCATCCATATAACGAGGCGGCAATGCGGTAATGCCAAACACAAATAAACGCTTCGGCAAATTCGCTTGCTGACTTAAATCGCCTACGTAGTTTTCCAGCATATCAATAAAGTGTTCATACAAATTGGCGCGATGATAAGGCGATTGACCCAGCGAGACCGTTTGATCGTATAAAGCTTGCCATAAAATAGGCTGCCACGGATGTTCACCATTGAGTTCTTTAACCGTTTCTCCCGCTTCCCACGCAGCAATCCATTCAGGGCGATACACTAGATAACCATCAAAAATATCGGCAATTTTTTCAGCTAATTGATAACGCTTAGATTGATCATCGTCATGCTCTAAATAGCGTTTTAAGGGAGAGAATTCTTCACGTTCGAGTTGAGTTGGCAGAATTTGCATTAACTTCCAGGTCATCGCATCTTTATTAAATGCACTACGCTTGGGAACATCTGGCAAAACTTGGGTAAACAAATTCCAAATGAAAGTCGCAGGAAGAGGAAATTCGAGATTCGCTGCCACACCAAATTCTTTGGCAAGCTCCATTTTCAGCCATTGCGACATACCGGGGCTTTGCACCAAAATTTGTTCAGCTTGGAATGGATTGTCTAACGGATTTAAACGAATAAGTTCAACCAGTAAGGACTTTAAAACATCGACTTGATTGGAATGGTAAACAGTAAACACAAGGCACTCACGCTACGGGGTTTAGATACCCACAGATTAGCATAAGTGCCTTGTTTAGCTGAAATGTTTAGCTGAAATTATTCTTTCCGTTATACGTGCTCTACAACTTTGTGATTATTCGCTGAAACTAATACTTTATGTGGGGTATAGAACATCCAGTAACGCAGCGCTACATAACTCATAATCAAGGTGGCAACTACTAGCTCAATCACCGCAAGAATCTGAATTTGATGGGCATATTGAGTTAATACCTCCATGGTTGACATCCAATGTGATGTTTTAAATAGCGCGGTAGCACCGATCACCATTGGGAAAGTAAAAGCCGCATAACCAGGGCTGAACGGTAGTTTGAGCAAAGTAAAAAATGACAAATAAATAATAATCGTCATCAAAATAGCAATCGACATCAATACCATCACCAACAATAACGATGGATCAGAGGTAAATGTAAGGTAACCAGCAAGCGATAGACTTGCAGGTGCCGCCATAATAGCTAATGTTGGTTTTGCGGCATCCGGTACTTCTTGGCAAAAAATAAACCGATAAATCATCGCTGGTAACATTACGGCGTAGCATGCGATACCAAAAACCAATACCGAATAAGCAATCCAATAAAGTGCTGGGTTACCTGAATACGAAACGTCTGCCACAATAATACCAATCGGTGGAACAAACCAACTCGGCACCATATGATGGACTTCAAACTCTTTTGCCCTATGGTAGATAAACGCAGCTAAGAAAATAATATGCAGCGCTACCGCGAATAACCACAAACTGTCACCTAAAGCTGGGTTAAAATGACCAACTGAGCTTGATACCACCATCGTTGCCATTGAGAATGTCGGTACAACACTACCAACAACCGGATGCGCAAGATCATTGGCAATCAATTTCGGATGAAAGATAAACTTAACCGTTAAGATAAGTAATAAAACGGCAGCAATCCCCGCGCCCCAATGTTGAGCATGGCGGTTAAGTGTTAGGGCATTTTCCCAACACCAGCCTAAACTTGCGATACCAAGCGCCAAACCTGCCATCGGGGTTGGAGCACCACTGACTAAGTTTTTTAATGTCTTATTCATAATTGCCTCACAAGGTAAAGGTGACCGATGAATCAATAATAAACTTGCAAGTTGTTTTAATATATCTAATTATACTTAACACGCGTTAAAAAAAACAAAACGAGATGAATTTTTATGGCCACTAATGTCACCCTCAAACAACTCAAGGTTTTCACAGCTTTAACTCAACATGAAACCTTGACGGCAGCGGCTGAAAAATTGTTCCTATCAAAAGCTGCGGTAAGCTTGTCACTCGGTGAACTTGAAAAGCAACTCGGCCACGTATTGTTTGATCGCGTAAATAACCGTTTAGTATTGAATCAAGAAGGTAAACGCTTACTGCCTTTGGCCGATGAACTGCTACACCGCAGTGAAGATATTCAACATATGTTTACCTTTGATCAAGCGCTGCACGGGCAATTAAAAATCGGTGCCAGTGATACCATTGGCAACCAAGTTGTACCTTACCTGCTGCGCGATTTTCGTCAGCATTCACAACACCAACAACAAAGCATATTGATTTCCAATACCCGTTTAATTTGTGACAAGTTAACCGATTACGAACTCGATTTAGGTTTAGTCGAAGGTAAAGTTCAATCCGATCAACTGTTAATGCAAGCTTGGAACCAAGATGAAATGTGCATCATCTGCGCCCCTACTCATCCGCTAGCGCAACAAGATTCGGTTCTAGCCAGAGACTTCGAGAATACTCAATGGCTACTGCGTGAAGCGGGATCGGGAACTCGTGAGTTCTTCTTACGCACCGTAGCTCCAAGAATTGAAGTCTGGACTGAATCATTTCAATTAAATACTACGGAAGCGATTATTAACGCCACCGCTGCCAACCTTGGTTTAGCTTGTCTATCTCGCTTAGCGGCTCAATCGGCACTTGAAAGTCATCGAGTGGTAGAGCTTAAAGTTCCTCTTGATATGACGCGCCGTTTTTGGCTGTTAGTACATAAAGAAAAATACCAAAGCCCACTACTCAAAACCTTCATGCAATTTTGCACCGATTGGAAAATGCTCGAATCATTGAAAACCGGTGCCAAATAACAGATAACTACTGGACATCCCCCATAAATAACTGTATAAAAAACCAGTTAAATTCATTCAAAAATTGCATACGAGGATAACCATGGCTGTAATCGTCAAGTACGTGGTGGAACGCAACGGAGAAGAAAAGATGACTTTTACTTCCAAGGCTGAAGCTGACGCTTATGACAAAATGTTGGATATGGCGGACGAGCTTTTCACTTTGTTAGAAAACAGCAAGATTATTGAAGATGATAACCAAAAAGAAGAGTTATCTATGTTCCTTGCCCAAAACAAAGATGAAGTACTCTTTGCACTAGGTGCGAAACGTCGCCCTACTGAGAAAAAAGCCAAAGCACCAAAAGCAACCGAAGATAAAGATAGCGAAGCAGCTTAAACCTGAAGTTGACTATCCAGATTAAACAGCCAGTTCGCCCTATCGCAACTGGCTGTTTTTACACTCCCTTACAGTTAACTAACAGATTGAAGCCAAAACTAAAACTGCCATAACATTTCCGCAATTTAAAAACTGCTATTGTAACTATCAAAATTCACCCCAAGCTATCTATTACGAGCTAATACAATTCGTTTCCACTTAAAGACAAAACACACCCTTTAGTTACACCGTTTTATTGTCTGATAGAGGTTGCTAATGAAGTTTTTCTTACGTACGACAACGCTCATGTTGCTGCTACTCAGTCGCACGCCTGCTCTTGCAGTTCCGCTAAATCAAGCGCAATCATCACAATCCCGTCCGCAAATCAATCAAGCTTGTCCTCAAGCCTTTAAACTCTCACTCAGCGGTTTATATAGCATTCCTGATATCAACTCAGCGACCATTCGACAGCCCATTGCTGATTTCGAGAACCTCTATTCACAAGTACCACAAGCTCAACATGAGCTAGAAGTACTATGTAAAAGCATCGCCTTAAATACCCAAACACAACCTATCTTTGCTGGTATTAAGTCTCAACAGCGAGCAAAAGAAAAAGTCGAGAAAGAGCTCAACGGACAAGCCGATAGAATTACCGATTTAGCTCGAGCAACCATTGTCTCGCAAGACTTACCGAGCCTAGTTAGAGCCTATCAACAGCTTCACCAACAAACTAACGTACTACAAGTAAAAAACCGCTTTAAAACTCCAGCACCTTCTGGCTATCGAGATCTTAAAGTCCTCGTGCAAATGCCCCATTCAGGCTTAGTTGCTGAAGTACAATTCCACCTAGACGAGATAGCCAAGATTAAGAGTGGTGAAGAGCACCGTCTCTACGAAAAAATCCAGCATATTGAACGCACCGCGATGATCGAAAACCGTGACCTCAACACCTTCGAAAAAGCCAAAGTAGACCAGCTTAGAAATCAGTCATTAAGCCTATATAATGATGTTTGGCAGTATTACTTAACGCCTCCCGCTTTAGAGCAAGCTGCCTAGCGAGAAGCAAGTAGCAGCCTAATAAAGAATATGCCCTTAGAAAATTAAGGTTTGTTTTAAATCGCTAATCATTATACTTTCTTAGCATTAGACTTAATTTTTATCTTAACCCCCTATAAACGGAGATTATTCAGTAATGGCACATTTCGCACTTGCCTTTGGTACGGCTACCAAAAACCGTGATGGTAAAATCATCGAAGCATTTTTCCCAAGCCCGGTATTAAACCCATCAGACGCTCTTGTTGCGGCAATTGCGCAAGTTTCAGGATATTCAGAAGGCAACCAAGCGATTGAAATCAGCAACAAACTTGCTGGTGAACTATCGAATGCATTTGCAGCAAACGGCGACATTGCCAATGCTGATTTTGCAGAAAAAGCCGCTCAATCTTCTCAACCATTAGTATTAGTAGTTCTAGCAAGCGATGAGCAACCAAGCTCTGTAGCTGAAGGTTTCTTAAAACTACAACTGATCTCGCATCGTTTAGCTAAGCCACATGGCATCGTACTTGATGGTATTTTTGGTCTACTGCACAACATCGCATGGACGAACCAAGGCCCCATCGATCTACCTGAATTAGCAAGCCGTCAAATTGAAGCTCGCTTAAACGGCGAAACTCTCACTGTCGATTGCGTTGATAAATTCCCGAAAATGGTGGATTACATTGTTCCTACCGGTATCCGTATTGCTGATACATCACGCGTACGTCTTGGCGCACACGTGGGTGAAGGTACTACTGTGATGCACGAAGGTTTCATCAACTTCAATGCGGGCACAACCGGTGTAAGTATGGTTGAAGGTCGTATCTCTGCTGGCGTTATGGTTGGCGAAGGTTCTGATATCGGTGGTGGTGCTTCCATCATGGGTACGCTATCTGGCGGCGGTAAAGTAGTGATCTCAATTGGTGAGAACAGCCTACTAGGTGCTAACGCAGGTCTTGGTTTCCCACTAGGTGATCGTTGTACGATTGAGTCAGGTCTTTACATCACAGCTGGCACTAAAGTGACTATGCTTGATGCTTCTGGTAATGAAGTAGAAGTTGCCAAAGCGCGCGATCTCGCTGGCAAACCAGACCTACTATTCCGTCGTAACTCGGTAACCGGCAAGATTGAATGCTTAACTAATAAATCTGCGGTTGAGTTAAACAGCGAGCTGCATTCAAATAACTAATGTATTTGATACTAGAAAAATAGCTTTAGGGTTATGGTAGGTTAAATACCTATTAATCTGGAAACTATAAAAAGCTGTACAGTTTAACTAATTGAAATCCCGTCACTTTGGCGGGATTTTTTTATATCTATACACAAAGTAATTGGAGTTGCAGTGAGGCGACAAGTGAATGAGGCCCCATGAGCATAGCTCGCCTATGTGATTGGGGTGAATGAGCGCCGTCAACAAATCTTCGGCTTCAAGTACGAAGGGTATAAATAAGGGAGGGTTATGATGATCTAAAAGCTTTTGGATCATCATAGGCCAAATACTCTAGTCGCTGTACAAGTCTATTTTTATGCACGACTTTTTCAATTGGAGCGAGATCGAGTACACTACTCTGATAAACTCCTTATTAAATATTGTCTATGACCATTTCTTCTCATACGTCTCACTCGCAACCGATCATTACATCACTACTGGATACCGATGCTTATAAATTGCATATGCAGCAAGCAGTATTTCACCAGTACCCTGATGTAGAAGTGGTCGCTGAATTTCATTGCCGAAGCCAAGAAGATTTACGCCCATATTTCGATGAAGTGTTGCAGCAAATCGATCACTTATGCCAACTGCGCTTTCAGCCCGAAGAACTAGACTACCTTGCACAACTCCCCTTCTTTGAAACTGACTACCTTGAGTACTTAGCGGCATTTCGTTTTCAGCAAAGTAATGTTGAAGTCCGTAAAGATGGTGAGCAGCTACAAATAACACTGCGTGGTAAATGGTTAGATGTGATTTTATGGGAAGTACCATTGCTGGCGATTATCAGTGAAATTCGAGGACGTCGTCGTTACCCACAAGCCAGTGTTGAGCAAGCCTGTCAGCATTTGCACCACAAGCTGAAATTACTCAAACAAGATCACCCAACCTTAGATATGTCTGGCTTTTCTTTAATCGACTTTGGTACGCGTCGTCGTTTCTCTAAAGCATTGCAGGCTAATATTGTCGACCAATTAATCGATCACTTCCCTCAATTTGATGGCACGTCCAATTACTACCTCGCCTTTAGCAAAGGATTAAAGCCAGTTGGCACCCAAGCTCATGAGTGGTTTCAAGCACATCAGCAATTAGCAGGAGAACTTGCCGACTCGCAACAATTAGCTCTGCATAATTGGATAAAGGAATATCCGGACACACTAGGTATTGCGCTGACCGACTGCATAAACATGGATGCCTTTTTACGCGATTTCACGCCAATCCTTGCCAAGACCTTTCTTGGACTACGCCATGACAGTGGTGACCCAATTGAATGGGGAGAAAAGGCGATTGCTCACTATGAGAAACTGGGGATTGCTCCTAAATCGAAAGTATTGGTATTTTCAGATGGTTTATCACTTGCTAAAGCCATAGAGATCTACCAACATTTTGCCCAACGTATTCAAACCAGTTTTGGTATCGGCACCAAATTAACCTGCGATATCCCGAATGTGGATAGCCTCAACATCGTACTTAAACTCACCGCTTGCCAAGGCAAACCCGTAGCGAAGATTTCCGATGAGCCAGGTAAAAGCATGTGCCGTGATGAAGCATATTTACAAGCATTAAAGCAGGCTTTTCATTTAGCAAGCTAAGCTATTATTTGTGCATATTCACAAATTTATCACTCCATCATGACGAAAGAAGCCGACTAGGTTAGTGTTTTATTATACGCACTTTCCTATCGGCTTTTTTATGTACCTAGATACCCAGCTTGCCCAGCAAATCGTAGATCGCACCATGGCAATCATCGACACTAACATCAACGTTATGAATGATCGTGGCATCATAATAAGTAGCGGAGAATCTGAGCGAATTGGGCAGTTGCACGATGGTGCTTTACTGGCGATCCAACATGGCGACACTACTGAAATTACCCAGCAAACTAGTCAGAATTTAAAAGGCGTTAAACCGGGTATCAACCTAGTCTTAAAACATGATGACACAATTATTGGCGTGGTCGGCATCACCGGAAACCCTGATGAGATCCGCAACTATGCGGCTTTGGTCAAAATGACTTCAGAGATGATCATCGAGCGCTCACTTTTGATTGAGCAATTGCAGTGGGATAAACGCCATATTGAGGAATTTATTTCATCTTGGGTGAATAATGAATTAACCAAAGAAGCACTAGAAAGTTGGGCACAACGCTTGTCGATTAATATAGAACAGCCACGAGTTGCGGTATTAATTGAAATCAGCGAAACCTCCAATCGCAACCAGCTCGATACCATCAGAAAAATCGTGGAACTGCTTGAATATCCTGAGCGTAGTAACTTAATCGCTGTCATTGCGATGAATCAAATCCTCGTTCTCAAACCATGCCAACAAGCGGCTGAACGCTGGGACTACACCATTGAAAGTAAGCGTATTGATCAGCTCATTCATACACTTCAACAACACGATATACACCAGCTTCATATTGCACTAGGCGAATACTTCCCTTCCGTCATGGATATGCCACTGTCGTTTCAAAGTGCACAGCAAGTACTCGCGTTGGGCAAACACTACCAACCGAAACAAACTAAGTACCTGTTTGAAGGTTTCCGCATGCCAGTGCTACTTTCTCCATTAACAGAAAATTGGCAAGGTGCACAATTATGCAGTGCTATAGCTAAACTCAAAAGCCAAGACCGATCCGGACAGTTAATCAAAACCTTATTCAGTTTATTTGAACACCAAGGCAATCTATCTCAATGCGCTAATAGCCTGTATATCCATAGAAACACTCTTCGCTATCGCTTAAATAAAATTGAAAGCATCACTCAAATATCGCCACATAACTTCACCGGATTAGTTGAACTCTATATTGCTTGCCAGATCACACAATGATCGAAAAACTAGTCAAACGAACAAAGCCAGTGCTATTTATCGACATATAATTTGGTTAACTGTCCAAAGTAATTTTTGAAAACTTCATTGATAATAATAAAACTACGAGATCCCAACCCAAAATCGGAGAAACCGATCCTCTCGTAGCATAATAATTAAAACATGGAGTTACCCTACGATGAGTCTGATATTAATCCTCTTAGCCGTAATAGCGTTTATCGTCATTACGACTACAAAATTTAAAATCCACCCTTTCTTAGCACTATTAATGTCTGCATTTATCGCAGCATTTGCCTACGGTCTACCCCCTGAATCCATTGCAAAAACCATAGCTTCCGGCTTTGGTGGCATTTTAGGTTACATTGGTTTAGTCATTGTGCTTGGTACTATTATTGGCGTTATTCTAGAGAAAAGTGGCGCAGCAATTACGATGGCAGATAGTGTCATAAAGTGCCTAGGACAAAGGTTTCCAACCTTAACTATGTCTATTATTGGTTACTTAGTATCAATTCCAGTCTTTTGTGATTCTGGGTTTGTTATTTTAAACTCTTTAAAAGAATCATTAGCCAAACGCATGCAAACCTCTAGTGTTGCAATGAGTGTCGCGCTGGCTACCGGCTTGTATGCAACTCATACCTTTGTGCCGCCAACCCCTGGCCCTATTGCAGCGGCTGGTAACCTAGGCTTAGAATCAAATTTGGGCTTAGTGATTGGTGTCGGTGTGTTTGTCGCGGCAGTGGCTGCCATTGCCGGTATGCTTTGGGCTAGCCGTTTCTCTGATGTAGAACCCGATGGTATTGAAAATGACGACCTAACACCGGCTGAAAATCAAGACTGGCAAGCGCTAAAAGCATCATACGGAACGCTTCCATCACCAACTCAAGCCTTTGCACCTATTTTCGTTCCTATTGTATTAATCTGTTTTGCTTCTATTGCAAACTTCCCGAGTCAACCATTTGGTAGCGGAAGTTTTCAAGCAACTCTAGCCTTTCTAGGTCAACCTTTAACGGCATTGTTTATTGGCCTTTTATTAGCCACTCGCCTTCTAAAGTCAGAACAAAAAATCACTGAATTTAGCGAAAGAATTAGCCAAGGTATTGTGGCTGCAGCTCCTATCCTACTCATCACTGGTGCTGGCGGTGCATTTGGTGCAGTTTTAAAAGCGACACCACTTGGCGAATATTTAGGGACTACACTATCTACTTTAGGTGTGGGTATTTTCATGCCATTTATCGTGGCGGCTGCGCTTAAATCGGCGCAAGGTTCTTCAACCGTTGCCCTAGTCACGACCTCTGCACTTGTTGCTCCTTTGCTTGCTCAATTAGGCTTAGATTCAGAAATGGGTCGAGTGTTAACGGTAATGGCTATCGGTGCTGGCGCAATGACAGTATCTCATGCTAATGACAGCTTCTTCTGGGTCGTATCTCAATTCAGTCGCATGAGTGTAGGCTTGGCCTATCGTGCTCAAACCATGGCAACCCTAGTCCAAGGTGTGACAGCTATGCTGTTGGTTTACCTATTAAGCCTAGTGTTACTTTAACTTTTACTTTGAGGTCCTAGTATGAAAATCATTATTGCTCCTGATTCGTTTAAAGAAAGCTTAACTGCTAAGCAAGTTTGCCAAGCCATTGAAAGCGGGCTGAAGCGAGTTTGGCAAGACGCTGAATATGTACATATCCCGCTGGCGGATGGCGGTGAAGGGACAGTGCAATCTTTAGTCGATGCGACACAAGGTGAGATAATTGATTGCGCAGTAACAGGACCTCTTGGCCATCAAGTTGACGCTTTTTATGGTCGACTAGGTGGAGAGTTAAGCCACACCGCTGTGATTGAAATGGCAGCAGCAAGCGGACTACATCATGTACCAAGTGCACAACGTGACCCGAAAATCACCACCAGCTTTGGTACTGGCGAGCTGATTGCACACGCGCTAGAAAATGGCGCTAAGAAACTAATAATTGGCCTAGGTGGCAGTGCCACTAATGATGGCGGCATGGGCATGTTAGAAGCGCTAGGGGTTAAATTTCTAGACAGTAATAGCCATATAATTTCAGGTAATGGCATTGGTCTTACGCAAATTAAATCAATCAATATTAATGCCTTACACCCTCAGCTGGCCGATTGTGAAATTGTAATAGCCAGTGATGTTGATAATCCATTGTGTGGAGAGCATGGGGCGACCACGACCTTTGGTAAACAAAAAGGTGCAACAGCAGAAGATACCAAATTGCTCGATAACGCTTTAAGTGATTATGCAGATTTAATTGCCTCTCAACTTGATCGACAAGTAAAAGATAAACCGGGAGCAGGTGCTGCCGGTGGGCTTGGTGCTGCTTTCTTAGGATTTACCTCTGCCACTTTAAAACCGGGGATCGCCATTGTATTAGAAACACTATCGATTGAAGATCATCTACAAGATGCCGATCTGGTGATTACCGGTGAAGGTAGAATTGATTGGCAAAGCGCCCACGGAAAAACCCCAGTTGGAATTGCTCAAGCGGCGAAGAAGTTTGACCTTCCAGTAATCGCACTAGCAGGTTGTGTCGGCGATAACTACCAAGCGGTTTACGATCACGGTATTGATGCAGTATTTGCTGCGATTCCAAGACCCTTTGATTTAGAGACCGCTTTTGCCGAAGCAGAAGTGAACATGGCTAACCTTGCCGAAAATGTCGCGAGAACAATCAAGATAGGAATGACAGGATAGAGCGGATAAAGCGGTTTTCGTTTCTCGTTACTCGATCCGGGCTTTTGGCCTATTCGAGCAACGAGCAGCGAAGCGCCCAAGATTCGAGTAACGATAACCCCCTTCATCCTACTGTCATAAACTATAGTCAATATACCCAAATATTTTCTTTATCATTTTGACTTCATGTTCGAACTATTCAAAACCTTCTTCCTACTTGGCTGGGTGAGCTTCGGCGGCCCGGCTGCTCATATTGGTTACTTTCGTACTGCGTTTGTTGAAAAACGACAATGGCTAACTGAATCTGAATACGCTCAACTCATTGCCTTAAGCCAGTTTTTACCCGGCCCAGGTTCTAGCCAAATTGGATTCTCAATTGGTTATCAGCGTGGTGGGCTTTTAGGTGGGATCGCTGCTTTTCTTGGCTTCACCACACCTTCTATCCTGTTAATGATCGCCATAGCGGCATTTAGCCGACAGTGGCTAGATAATACTTGGATGCAAGGCGTTATTCATGGGCTAAAATTGTTAGCCGTGGTAGTGGTATTTGATGCAACTTACACCATGTTCAAACAGTTTTGCCAGCAAAAGCAACATCAAGCGTTATGTGTGCTCACTGCCTGTGTGTGCTTACTTTGGCCCTCTGCCATTAGCCAAATTATTTGTTTAATTATCGCAGCTGGCATTAGTTATTTTTTCAATGTCACTTCTGCCAAAAATACAGCGACTAAGCCCCCTGTCGGCAATGCCTCAACAGCCGTCTCAATAAACCTATCTCTATCAGCAAAATTGGCATTAACACTGTTCGTTAGCTTATTCTTATTCGCCATTTTTTGGCCTGCAACCAATGTGTTCACAAGCATGCTGCAAGACTTTTTCTCAGCCGGCAGTCTAGTGTTTGGTGGTGGCCATGTGGTGTTGCCATTATTACAATCGACCGTAGGTAGTCAATTATCCAACGATACCTTTATGACAGGCTATGCCGCCGCTCAAGCGATGCCCGGCCCAATGTTTACCTTTGCCACTTATCTTGGTTATATGTTGCTACCGAGTATGCCGATTATTGGTGCGTTATTAGCGACTCTAATGATCTTTCTGCCGGGATTTTTGTTGGTGATTGGATTATTAAAACAATGGCAGAACTTTAGCCAGCGTAGCCATGTACTACCAATGATCGCCGGTGTGAATGCTGCAGTGGTTGGTTTATTAATGGCCGCTTTGTACCAACCTATCTTTGTTTCAGCCATTCACCATTCACTCGATATGATAGCGGTAGTCGCTGGTATTTTTGTACTACGTAGTATCAAACTTCCGATTATTGCGCTTGTTGCTTCATTTGCGATTGTCGGCTGTGGCATCTCATTTTTAATAAATTAAATCTAGAATCAGAGCAAAAACATCACCTTAATAGGCCAGCCTTTCTATACTCAAAATAAAGCATAATTATCATGAGGCTTTATGAAAACGAGTGCGGTCTCCCCTTCATACATCAATATCGGCTATTACCCGCAATTTCTGCTGTCTTTGATTTTAGGAGGCAGCATCCTATTAAGCTTTACCCCATATTGGCTCGATCCCACGACCTTGTTTGATTCAAAACGCTTCTTTATTGTGTTTTATTTATTACTCAGTGCACTGATGACCTTGTGCTCTTCCAGCCTACGAGAAGACATCATCCATTCATTGAGTAACCAATCTAGATTGAGCAAATGGCTACTGTTATTGGCAGTCACATGCGCGCTATTTGCCAACCTCACCAGTCTGTATTGGGTCAAGTCTCAGGCCGTATTTAGTTATGGATTGATGTTAATCACCGTGACCACGTTACTGCGCAATGTCGTGATACAAAACCGCGATGTCATTTTGCGCCTGTATATTTGGCTGACTTGCAGCATTTTCATGTCAGTGCTGCTATTTCATGGCATTGCGACCTGGCAAGGTGACACTCCTAACTACCGATACATTTTCAGTTTTGTAAACCCAAGAAACATCAACCATATTCAAGTTTGGTTGATTCTGCCTTTACTGTATTGGGCCTACCTACATAAAGAAAAGCAGTACCGGAAACAACCAAGCTCTTGGATCTATGCCATTCCAGCGGTCATGCATTTCAGCTTATTATTTGCCTTAGATGCTCGCGGCGCGTTTATCGCCAGTTTAGGTGGGATCGTGCTTTGGATAATCCTCTCCCCTAATAAGATTGAGCATTTAAAATGGCTGGGCACATTACTCGCGCTAGGACTATTAATTAAGTGGCTGCTGTTTACCCCTTTACCCCAATTTTTTATGCAAGGTGTATGGCCAGAAGGACAAGGCGACATTCGATTAAGCGATTCAAACCGCCTAGCATTATGGAGCAATGCTAGCGCGATGATTTCTTTCTGGGGGCATGGTGGCGATACCTTCGTTTGCAATAATGATGTGATTGCCCACACGACTCACAATTCAGTGCTGAATATTGCAATCGAATGGGGAATTGTCGCGACACTATGCTACATCAGCCTACTACTACTGACCTTTTATCGTGTTTGCACCTGCGCCAATGAAAAGCTACAAGTTTTAGGTATTACGGTACTATCTGGCTTTGCTTACAGCTTAATCTCAGGTGTACTCAACACACCTATTAGCCAAGGCTTGGCGGTCATTTCCGTGGCTTCATTTTGGGCAATGAGCGCTCCTACACCGTTGGCAACATCATCAACAGCAACAAACCAGCAAGCCGCACAACCTTTCTCCAAGAGATTGACCATCATTAGCCATGGCGCATTAATACTATTATCGATTTGGGCCATCGTTTTTATCGGTTACAAAACCTACCAACGCATCGACAATAATCAATATCGCCATTTAAACGTGGAATACTACATGCCGCAATTTTGGATAGAACATAACTGTATGGATGCCGAGCCCAAATTGAAATCCATTTCCTCTAAATAAAAAATGCCTCTGGAAACATCGCAGAGGCTACTCAATGAATAAACAGCAATTAGGAATTAGGTAGTGCTTTTCACGCTGAAACTTCTATGCTGCACCCTTAGCGCGAATTTCCGCTAATGCGCGCGATAAATTATCATTCGCGAGTGGGTAGTAAGACGGCTTTTTATTGATAGCTTGCTTAAAGTAAGGGACCGATTGTTCTTGTTGTTGATTGAGCATTAGCAAATAGCCTACGTTATTTAGCGCTTGGTAGTCTGGCATCACTCTCATAAACACATTCAATGCATTGGTCACTTGCCCCTGACGAATATAAATCAAGGCTAAATTATTCACCGCTCTTTGATTATCCGGCTGCATGGCAACCACTTGCTTGGTATAAAAAAGCGCTTGTTTGTATTCTCCTGCCATATAGTAGGAATAGCCTAGATTAAGCTTGGCAAGGCTCGATGAAGGTTCAATCGCTAATGCCTTTTGATAATACGCCTGAGCAACCTCAATTTCTTGGTTTACATCGGCGAGGATCCCTAAACCGATATAAGCTTGTAGAGGTGAATCGGTATCAAACGTCAATGATTCGACTTGTTCAGCCGTAACATCATCTTTACCACGAGCAAAAGGTTCGGTTTGTTTTAGCCGAATTTGATCCGCATTAATCGAGCGATAGAAATACACTTGGCCGTCAGGTAAATTGCCATTTCGACTATATAAAACACCGAGTCTTTCAAGCGCAGCGGCATTGTTCGGGTTCTCTTCTACCGCTCTTGTGTAGGCTTTTTCAGCTAATGGTATATTTCCTCTCGCCTGATGAATGTCACCAATAGTCATTAAGGTCTTATCGGCGAACTCTAAATCGTCAAACTCAAGCGAACGAATATATTCATACAAGGCCAAATCCATTTTTTTATTGGCTAGCGCTCTGTCACCTCGGGTAATCGCTTCTGTTTCGGTTTTTGGCGCTTCACTAGAAGACAAGCTATCTACTGGCTTACCAGAATACAAAGAGTCATCAAAAGCACTCACTGGATCTTGCGAGCTGCAGCCTTGTAGTGCCACAACAATCATCATCACTATCCATTTATTCATGTTGCTCTCCTTAAATTGACGACTTATATTTATCCCCAAAGTAGCTTCTATTCGAATTCACTTAGGTGTGGTTATTTATAGGTATAGTTATTTATAGGTGTAGCTATTTAAATGCATCCATTAAAGATAAAATTGCGGGGCCAACCGCGACAATAAAGAAACAGGGCCAGATAAATATCAGCATCGGAAATAACATTTGAGTCGGGATCTTAGCGGCAATTTCTTCTGCTGCTTGATTACGCTTATCACGATAATCATCGGCATAATCTCGCAATGTTTTGGCAATACTACCGCCCACTTTATTGGCATGAGCCAGCATCGCCACTAAGCCTCGGAACTCTTCCAAGCCAGTACGAGTGATCAGGCCATGAAAAGCATCCGGCATTTCCACCCCAGCTTTGATTTTGACGCACACTGTATCCAACTCATCAGCCAACTCTGGGTGAGAGATATAGAGTTCATCACTCACGCGGCGCAGCGATGCAACGAAACCTAGTCCAGATTCAGTACATACCACCAATAAGTCCAACATATCGGCAATACCATTACGAATTTCTCTCTGCCTACGTTTAATTAAGCGGTTCAAGGCAATATTAGGTAAAAAGACACCGGCCGCTAGTGCCGCAATCAATAAGGTAAGAATCGAAACATCCCCCCCCATAAAGATATAAACAAGTGCCGCGATAAATAAAAAGAAAAGAGAAGCGAATAACTTGATAGCATAAAAATTGGCCACCGCCGTCTTTTGGTAAAAACCAGCGTGCATAAGTTGATGACGAACGCCTTCTTTTTCTTTCTCATTGGTAGGCAGAATATAAGAAGATAAACTTTCTAATGTATTGGAAACCTTAGGTGAATAACGAGCACTCGAGCTCGACGTCTCTTGACCATTCACCGAAGCTAAACGTCGCTTAACGGAATTATGGTGACCAAAAATCAACATGCCACACGCCATCACTGCCATTATGGTCGCGAGCATAATCGCCAATAAAACCAACCATTCTCTTGAGGTATTATTGAGTTGCGAAAAATCAAAAACATTCAATAAGCTGTCCATAATCACACCTCGAAGTTAATGATTTTTTTGATCCATATTGAGCCAAGAAATAAGCTCACTACCCCAATGCTGACCATTTTTATTCCAGCAGGATCATCATAAAGAGGATCAAGATATTCTGGATTTAAAAAGGTTAAACCGAGAAACAAGCCAAAAGGAGCTAGCACTAAGATCCAGGCAGATAAACGGCTCTCGGCAGATAAGGTACGGATTTTTCGCGCCAATTTAAAACGAGAACGTAATACGATAGAGACTTTTTCAAGGTTTTCAGAAAGGTTACCGCCGGTCTCTTTTTGCAGCATCACCGCAGAAGAAAACGCCAGCATGGAGACGGTGGGTACTCTATCGGCCATTTGTAAGATCGCTAAGCGTAAGTCGTAGCCGTAGTTAAGCAGGTTAAAGGTATTTTCAAATTCTTCACTGATCGGCGCATCCATTTCCATGCCGACTTCATGAAAGGTTTGATTGAGCGGCTTACCGGCTTGCAGCATCCGGCGAATAATATCTAAGGCTTCTGGCAGTTGCTCTTCAAACTTATTCAGTCTTTTGATGATTTTTTGTTGTAAATGAAAATGCAGAACCACCCAAACACTCGCCATTGCAGCAATAATCAAATACCACTGAGCACCAACCAGTAGCAAAAATAAACCGAAGGCAATACTGATAATTAAGGTAACGATAAAAAGGTTACCAAAGCTTGAATTGATCCCCGCCAGCTCAACGCTTTTTTGTAAGCGAGCGATAAGAGGCAGTTTAACTAAAGTGCGCTCAAATGGCGTTAAGCCTTTCAAGTACTGTTCATTCAATAAAGAACGACTTTTACTATCTAATTTACTGCGACTGGCTTCTAACCTTTTCACTAGCTCTGAATGCTTTGCCTTACGACCGGCCGCAGGCAAGATCAGTGCTTGAGAAATAAAAAACACCGATAAAAATAGCAGTATAAAAAACATCCATAAATCTTGCATACCGCCTCCTCAACTAGTCATTAAAAGTATCAATCGGTAGATCAATACCCCGTTTAACCAGTGCATCATGGCATTCAGGAATGATCCCTGTTGCCATATAACGTCCCAGCACATCACCTTTGTCATTGACCCCGGTTCGTACAAAGCGGAAAATTTCCGACATAGTAATGATTTCCCCTTCCATGCCATTAATTTCCTGAATACTGGTCATGCGACGCTTACCATCTTCTTGGCGTTCCATCTGCACCACAATGTGAATGGCCGAAGCAATTTGCGAACGTAAATTTTTGGTGGAAATCGTCCAACCGGCCATAGCAAACATATTCTCGATTCGGCTTAATGCATCTCTAGGCGTATTGGCGTGAATGGTAGCAAGCGAACCATCATGACCTGTGTTCATCGCCGAAAGCATATCGACCGCTTCACTACCACGCACCTCCCCGACGACGATTCGGTCAGGTCGCATACGCAGCGCATTTTTGACTAACTCACGCTGGGTTATTTCCCCCTTGCCCTCTAGGTTGGAAGGACGCGTTTCAAGGCGAATAACATGCGGTTGTTGCAGTTGTAATTCAGCGGAATCTTCAATGGTAATGATTCGTTGTGTTTCGGGAATAAAACCAGACAGAATATTCAAGGTAGTGGTTTTCCCTGAGCCGGTTCCGCCCGAGATCAATACATTCAACTCACCTTTTACCGCGGCTTGAATAAATTTTGCCATCGGTGGTGATATCGAACCAAAGCTTAGTAAGTTATCCATCACTAAACGATCAACCGCAAAGCGGCGAATTGATACCGATGGCCCGTCAATCGCCAGTGGTGGAATAATCGCATTAACCCTTGAACCATCAGCAAGACGCGCATCTACCATAGGTGACGACTCATCAATCCGTCGGCCAACCTGACTGACAATGCGGTCAATAATATTGCGTAGATGTTGATCGTCTAAAAAGGTGTAAGGCGTTTTTCATAGCGGTTAATCAGTAAGACTTGTTGCTCACTAGATACCCCATAATCAAAGGTCAAGGTTTTAGCTACTAAGCTGGCGTTACGAATAGAGGTAATATTTTGCTGAACCACTAAAACCACTTTGGTGAAATGAGAGACCGCCTCAGACATAAAAGGCTCTACCCCACGAGAAAAATCCACCACGATATAATCGTAATAACGACGTAGTACTGAGAAGAACTGATCCACATTCATATTTCTATCGATATCGTTAAATACACTGTTTTGGCATAAGCTAAGGAAGTGCAGCCCTGATTCTAGTTGCGTCACTAAAGCACTAAGAGAGGATTCATCTAACCCATCTAGCTCATCGTAAACATCTTGAATATTGTATTTCGGGTAGACATCCATATAAGAAGCCGCCACCCCAAACTGATTATCCATATCAAGAAACAGTACTTTGCCGGGATGATATTCAGCTAAAACCAGAGCGGTATTCATAGATACCGTCGTGGTGCCGGTGCCGCCTTTGGTATTAATAAAAGCAAAACTTTCACCTTGTGCCACATTGGTCAGCTTTTCTTGCGCCGTGTGCACTAGTAGTTCAGATAGTTGCTCAATACTGCTGTTATGAGATAAGAAATCCGACGCCCCAAGTTTGAGCGCCGACTTTAACGCCATAGGATCATGCTCATCCCCAAACACAATCAATGCGGCTGCAATTTCTTTGAATGGATACGATAAAGACTGCAATTCATTAATGGTTTGCATCCAGTTGTCTTGTGCTTCAACAAAGATGAGATCCGGCGCGATTGAATCTTTTTTCGTCAGTGCCGCTAAATCCACAGCATGCACAAACACACCTTTCAGCTTACTGTGTGTCTCTAGCTGATTTTGGATATGAGACTTAAAGCCTTCGCTTTGGAAAATCACCCAAATAGTTAAGGTTGTCTTAATCGACAATAATGGTGAAGTATTCTGATATTGGTTTTGCATATTCATAAGTACCTCAGCATGATTGATTCACTTCTTCATCAGAGCTATTCACGGTAATCCCTAAACTCTCACGCGGTAATACGGTTTCAAAACTAGGCATAGTCAGCGCGCCGCTATTGCCAATAAAATTTAACAGTGGAATAAATTGATATTGATAATTGTCGACCCTTGCACGCACAAAATAGATGCTGCCCTGATTATTGGCCGGATCTGCCACCACTTGCCCGTTATCGCGTAGGTAATCGATCACCAGTTTTTCCGGCTGAAAGTTCGGTGGGTAGTTTTGTTGTACTCTGGGTAAGTTGGGAATATTGCTATCCACAGTACACACACTCGCCAATCGCGCCGCTTTACGTGTCATTTCATTCATCATTTGATAAGTAAAAACATAACGCCCCACTTCAAAGGCACCGAATAAGGTCAACATTAAAGCGGAAGCTATTAGGGTAAATTCCACAATAGTGAGGCCAAGTTGGCGTTTGATTGTTGTTGTTTTCATCTTCGCCTCCTTAGTTGCGGTACAGTACATCAGCCGATGCGGTTAAATTTTTTCCTACCTCAATATTGGTAAAGGGTAGAGGTGAAAAAAATGCGTTGTATTGATAACTAGCGCTAACCGATATGGTTTTAGCTGCATCATCAATAGCCACATTGACATCGCCCGTGCTCATCCCTGTCATAACGCTGGATTGACTCATATCCGGGCTGCCATAAACCACGACTGTCTTAGTATCATTAGAGACACTATTAATATTCGGTGTAGGCTCTAGCAAGGTTGCCTCCTGCATACGAATCGCTGCGTAATTAGCGCCATTTTGTACCGTTTTGTTTAGTACGTTATATTGAATGAATAAGTGTCCAATATCGGCCATTGCCGCCATCAGTAACAACAACACAGGCAGAGCAATGATAAACTCGATAGCGGCCAAGCCTTGTTGATGCGATCTGATCTTCATTAGGATTCTCCACTCAGTGGATCTTTATAAAGTTGGACTTTGTCTTCGGTCACAATAGTCGTTTCACCGCCGAGCTCGCCGTAGTCACCTAGACCTGCAGTACAATCATCGATGTACTCCATTGTAATAATTGCATCTTTACCATTCCCTTGAATCTTTTCTGTTAAAAAGAAGCAACCTAGGCCGACTACATCTACCGATTTACGCCCACTGACTTGGCAGTCGAGTACCGGTAAAGCAGCAATACGCTGTTTGTACTCTGCGACTAAGCTGGCTTTACAAGCATCGGTATCACAGTTGTTTAATGCCGCAAGGTAGTCTTCATAAGAATTAATCGTCGAATCTTCACCAAATCGGCTGTTGTAATCATCATTCACTGAGTTTTTATTGCCCGGTTCAGTGGTTACACTACAACCGACTTCTTCTCCATCAGCATTAACATCACACACTGTGACATCTTCAGGTTGTCCAATGGTTAAGCAGCCTTCATAATCATCCCTTAAGTTATCTCCCAAATTACTCGCCCCTCGGCCATCAAACGCCAAAAAACCAAAGTTCCCTGGGCCTATTGCATCATCATTACCTGAGAATTTTTTGGACTTCACTTCATAATTACTGCCGCCGGTATAGCCAAAATCATTGCTGGTATCACCTGCCGATCGCAAATCACATACCCCAATTGGCATAATGTCATTACATACTTGATTAACTACCTTCACCGCCGGCCCTGCCAATGCGGAAGCCGAAACTTGCTTACCCACACCAAAAACTTGCGTAAAATAGCTTTCCAAATTCACATCCGATACGGCGACTCGTACATAGGTTTGAGAAATGGAGGGCGAAGAAGATCTATCCTCTTTTTCCGTTGGTGAAGTCAGGTATTCAATTAGCACCGTGCTATTATCCGGTTCAACCATCTTGCTCAATCTGGTATTAATTGCTTGTTCGACTTCACTTTGATCAATCGAGGCTTCTTCATTAATTAATGCTTGATTGATTTCCGATGCGCCAGCAAGTGCGGCTGCATCCACTACATTTTGCAGCTGGGTTTTATTAGAAATAGCATGGTTGTAATCAATCGCTAAGGCAGAAAAAAACAGCATCACGATCATCATGAAAGTCACTAAAATCAGCGTTAAGCCTTGTTGCTTATTCCTGAGTTT
This sequence comes from Vibrio litoralis DSM 17657, assembly GCF_000426765.1. Classification (GTDB taxonomy): domain Bacteria; phylum Pseudomonadota; class Gammaproteobacteria; order Enterobacterales; family Vibrionaceae; genus Vibrio; species Vibrio litoralis. Next base: position 285,207 of record NZ_KE384567.1, read on the forward strand.
ACAATTATTGCGATTCGTATAATGATGGTTCATCCTGACCTCCTACCCTGCTATGCCTAGTCAATAAGTGTTTACTACTACACTTCTAGAACTGGCATCACAGACAATCGCTATTCATCTGTTGTAAGTGGCTCAAGTAATGTGCCACTTATTCCTTGTTCGGTTTGCCCGCTGTACACATCGTATGCCACTTGCGAACGAGCTCCTGTTCCCGTTGGGATCACATCTTTGTTTTCTTCGCTAGCATTCGGGTTATACACTTGCTGTTGCTGAACTTGCGCAACTGACACCCCAAGTGGCTTATCATTAGCGCAGCCCACCAGCATCAAACACGATGCCGCCCACAGGCTCATAAAAACTGATTGCGTCGTTTTCATCGTGCTCTCCTTATAAATCATGTCCGAACTGACCTTCACTACCCCCAAGGGTGGCAACTTCAGTATTGTCAGCATTGTTCGTATTTGAATCTTCTAACTCGCGATCTTGAATTCTGGCTCCCATACCTAGGATGTAAAACTCCAAGTCATTGGGCTCAATAAAGGCATCAGTTGGTAAGGTGACCTTGCTACGGTCAATCGGCTTAGCTAAACGAGGCGTTACCAAAATCACCAGCTCAGTTTCACCTTTAACGAACTCTTCACTGTTAAACAATTGACCTAAAATAGGAATGTCACCAAAGCCGGGCATTTTGCTGGCGTTATCCCTTACGTTTTCACTAAGTAACCCTGCAATACCAATAGTCTGGCCATCAGCAAGCTCAAGGGTAGAAGCGGCACTACGGCGAGTGATCGGCGGAATAATGTAAGTTCCGTTGGTGCCTGATGGGTTGAGTACCAGTGAGCTTGAATTGGAAATTTCACTCACATCAACCACCAGTTCTAAATTGATTTTTTGATCGCTTAAAATGGTTGGAATGAATTTAAGCCCTACCCCGTATTCTTTGTATTCAATCGTCACCCCATCATCACCATCGGGCACAGGAATAGGGAATTCACCACCGGCTAAGAACTCTGCTTTTGAGCCACTTAATGCGGTTAAGTTAGGCTCGGCTAATACTTTGGCCATGCCGTTTTGTTTGGCGATATCTAAAGCTACTTCAAAAATAGTATTGCTATCGGCAAACGCGCCTAATAAGCCGTAGTCATTGGTACTCGGAGCTGGCAAGACTCCACCAACATTAGGAATAGAGGTCGCGCCCCAACTTATTTTCGATCCACTCAGTTGTAGAAAGTTAAAGTTGGCATCAAATTTACGCACGAGATTGCGCTGCACTTCCGCTACCGATACTTCAAGCGTCACTTGCTGTGCACCACCAATCGACATTAGGTTCACTACCCCAGTGTTGGCAATTTGCTCATCGGAAGATCCTTTGCTTTGATCTGCTGCTTGGCCTGCGGTGTAAGTCTCGGCAATTTTGAGAACCTTGTTCATTTGCTCCTGACTACTCACTTGACCACTCAGTACTAAACGATCTTGTGCGCTATGGACTTCAATTTTTTCATTAGGCATAAACTCATAGATTTTTTGCTTTAATGAGTTCAAGTCATGAGTCACTTCAACATTAATTGATTCCATCAGTTGGCCATTTCGGTCCCACACCATTAAGTTGGTCGAACCGAGTTTCTTACCAATCAAAAACAATTCATTGGATTTAAGCATCACAATATCCAGCACATCCGGATCCCCTAAAGACACCCGCTGAGCATTGCCCGATAACAGCACATGCTCCGATTTATGATGAGGCACCGTTAGTGTCTTACCGGTTTGAGTCAGTGCCGCAACATTCCAGCTCGATAACAGCAGAACAAGAAAGCTTATTTTTAGTATTAATCCCTTCATACTTGCCCCCTAATTTCGAACTTTAATGCTCGATGATTCAGTACCTTTAATAATCGTCACTCGTGGTTGTGACACGGTGCGACGAACCACTTCAGGTTTATCTTCTTGGTGTGGATTACGCAGTGCCAACTGAATGTCACCTTTGCTTTTCGCGGTGAGTAACTTTTCTGCATCTTTCGGACTCACTTCCAACGTGACGGCACGAACGATAATCGGCTTGTTATCATTGGTCTTAGCCGTTTGATCCACCGCCAGCACTTTAATGTCTTTTAAAATGGTATTGGTGTTAGCACTATTGCGCCCGTAAGACACCGTGTTCATCACATCCACTTTATTACCTGGAAGTAGAAAGCCACCCACCCCAATCACGTCATTCACGCGAATAGTCACGGCACGTTTATCTTCCGAAATTAAAGCCGCCAAGGTAGACCCTTCGCCCGGTAGTGATACACGCTGTTGGGTAATCGGTTCATCTTGATAGATCATTGAAGTGGTTACCTTACCAATCACTAATTCCGGCTTATCAAATTGAAATTCGTTACGCCATGAATCCTCTATCAACTTCAGCTTTAGATCGGTGTCTTTAATGATTCTTCCCGGCTCAAGCTCTAATGCCGCAACCACAATCGGCTGACGATCCACTTGTTCAACTTTCACTTCTGGCTGAACTTGTTCACTCATCCATTGTTGGGCGAAATAGACTGCGCCAAGCCCAAGTAGAATGGAGAGTATAAATAGCAACACCACTTGTATCCGACTCATAGCGCTATCCTCTTAAGTTGTTCATCACTAAAGTAAATTTGCCACGCTGACTCCACCAAAACAGGGGTAATACGTGCTTCTAATTTTTTATACGCCATCAAATCGTGGCAAATTCTCGTGATGTCTTTCGGTATGCAGGGGTAATACGCCACTTGATCTCGCTTATGTAATAGCAATAAGTGTTGCAGCGGCGCTTCATCAAAAAGGAAGTTTTGTAGCTCACATTGCGCTTGCCACAGAGCTTGATAATCGTGAGCCTCTAATGGCGGAAAATGCACTTTGTAACCTAAGCGACGTAAAAAAGCAGGATCGCCTATTTCTTTAGGAGTCAAATTGGTTGAGAAAATAAGTGTGGTCACAAATGGAATGGTGGCTTGTTGTCCATTAGGTAACGATAAGTAGTCTATTTGATATTCCATTGGCACTATCCAACGGTTTAGCAGACGGTCGGTTGCCATGGCCTGACGACCAAAATCATCGATAATAAAAATGCCGTTATTAGCCATCATTTGTAATGGTGCCAGCCATGCGCCAGTCGCCTCACATTTTGACACTTCCAGCATATTCATGGTGAGTTCGCCGCCAACTTGCACTAACGGGCGAGAACAGAGTACCCAGCGTCGATCATGATGCTGATTAAAAAAGATTTCGGCTTGTTCTGATGAAGGCGCTAATTCATGATGATGTTGCGGAGTAAATAAACGCACGATATTGCCAGAAACAAACACTGCATAAGGAATATAAATTGGGGTATTCAAAGAACGAATAATTCGATTGGCGATATAACTTTTGCCGGTACCTGGGTCGCCATAAAATAAAATCGCACGACCGGAGTTAATCGCAGGACCGATGAGGTCAACATATTGATCCGCGCCATAGACATCGTTTAGCGCTTCACGTAGTAAATCTTGGGTGATCGGCGAATGACGCAAACTTTGTTGCTTCGCCATATATTGATAATCACGTAATGGCACAGGAACCGGCCCAACATAACCATCTTTTTTTAAGGCCGCTTTAGCTTGCTCTTCACCGGATGAGGTCAATTGATAGCGCAAAATAGAACTGTTGAGCCCTTGCGCGCCATTAACCGGTGTTTTCAAACTATCCGGCTGGAGAACTTCAATATAACCATACTCTCTTAATTGGTTAATCAGCAGCTGAATCAAATTGCTGCTAATCGCCAGTTTTTGAGTTAACTGCAATAGATTAATTTTAGGCTCAATGTTTAATAATTTGAGAAGTAAGGCTTCAGCAACATAGCTTGGCACACCGAGCCCTTCTAATGAAGTCGCCATTTGCGGAGGGTTAACAGGGGCGTGGCCATGTGTTTCAGGCGTCTTTGAGAGCTGCATAACTTCCCCTTATCTTTGTTATCAATCCATGATTCTTGGCTGTGATATATCATTCACAACGCATTTCGTGATTTTTTATAAGCTCAGTTGTTACTGCTTTTACATTCCCCAATCTCTACTAACTAAGTACTAAATGTTGTAGTGATACCAAGCCAGTGCGCAGACTATTGCAGGGGCAAACGGAACATAAGTTTTGGTAATGACCCCAGCTTGCATTTTTTGTCCATAGGTTATTCGCATATAAGCTTGTTGAGTCAGCAGTTTTAGTGAGCGATTAGACTGTGTTTTACTGGCAAAACCGCTTAGCCAGTAAAACACGCTAAACACCGCACCAAACATTAATAACGCTTGGGTAAAAGGCCACAAACCATTCCAGCCTATGAGCAATCCCACTACCCCTAATAACTTGACATCCCCCGCAGCCATGGCGCCGAAAAAATATAACCCTAAACACACGGCAAACATGGTGAAACCTGCTTGGGTGTGCTCCAACCATTGTTCGATAGTGAAATGTTGCACGCTGCCTTCAAGTAAAAAGGCTAACAACAAATAGCCGACCCAACGGTTGGGGATTTTATTTTCGCGAGCATCGTAAATTGCGATCGCCAGCAAGACCGACCAAGTGAGGGGAGTCATACTTATTAGCTACCAGAAGTAGATATATTATCTAATGAAGATGTAAGCTTTCCTTTTAGACCAGTAAAGAAATCCGTGAAAAATGAAGTGCCTATTAAAACTAATGCAGCAGCACCAATTACATACTCCACAATGGTTAGACCTTCTTCATCATCAATAAAATCTTTAGTTAATTGCATAAATTTGTTCATATTGAACTCCTTATCTATATGTTTTTTATAACGCAACTTTTATCTACAACGTCATTTACACGCATCAAACAAAATATATTTGACACAACTTTAGATTAGAATTTGTTTTTTTAATGTGATAGGACTTTATTGCTAGGCTATTGCACTTTCTTGCCAATTGATAAAAATAACTTTCCAAAAGTTTTTATTTTTCACACTATACTGACATTAACATTGATTAGAAAATGGACTTTCTATAGGTAAATTATGTTTAGCGATTGTGAATCACTCCCACCCCAAAAGCTTGATATCCCATGGTTAGGGGGGAACTTCTCCGATCTACCACAAAGTGTTCAGCGAGGGTTCCGCAATCATTTTGATCTACTAGAAACAGCAAACAACGTGTCAATGTTAACGGAGGGTAAAATACAAACCTCAATTTATTACTTAAATTCAAATAAATACCTACAAATTGAGTGCGCATTAATTATTTGTAAAAACTTAAATAAAAAATTAATCGTTATTCATCACCATAAAATAATGGACTACATTGCTAATTCACCCTGTGTTTTATTTTGCCTTGATATCGAATCTAAACCGGTCAATATTTTAGTGGAGCAGCTACAAACCCATTTTTATCATGAATATAGTAATCAAGTAGATAACCAAGACACCTCCGACGCCGCTAGTAGTCAACAACCATTCGAACAAGCCCCATTAAACAATGACTTTACACGCAAGTTGATGGTTTGCTTGGATCATATTCAGATCAACCTGCATGAACCGATAAAGATCGAAACTCTGGCGGCAATGTGTCATTGCTCGACTTATTACTTTTCACGCCAGTTTCACAGTGTGGTAGGTATGTCATTTCGTAACTATGTGTCTTTAAAACGCACCGAAATGGCCAAGCACATGTTACTCACTCGACCTAGCGAAAAAATTTCTAGCATCGCTTTTCAGTGTGGCTTTCGTGATGAAGCTTACTTTACTCGTCACTTCAAAAAGAAAGTTGGCATAACCCCATCGAGTTACAGACAAAAATATTTACAATCAAATTGATGCTTCAGTTCACAAGATTCCACTGGTTGGACCTTTGTCTTATTGTGGTTTGATCGTTAATAGCCTAAAAGTGTTAATAACTTGTTATATAAGGCGGAAATGATGACTGAACTCAACCAACAACCAACATCCACCACGCAATTTCCCCATGAGATGATTTTAAAATGGGCAAAAGAGCGACCTAATGATGTTTATCTCACTCAGCCGATTAACCGTGAAATTAAAGAATTCACTTTCTTTGAAGTGGCCGATCAAGCGTTGAGCCTAGTGTCGGCATTAAGAGGTTTAGGTCTAGAGCCTAAAGATAAAGTTGCCTTGCTTTCGAAGAACTGCGCGGAGTGGTTTATTTGTGATTTAGCCTTAATGCTAGGTGACTACGTAAGCGTACCGATTTTCCCAACGGCAGGCAGTGACACTATCGAACATTGCCTTATCCACAGTGAAGCCAAAGCGATTATTGTCGGTAAACTCGATGACGATGCAGCCACGCTAGAAGTATTAGGCAAACACCAACAACTCATCTCTATTTCTTTACCTTACGACAGTGCGCCAAGCTGCCAATATGAGTTCAATAATTTAATCGACAGCCATCAACCTAGCACAGAACGCCCTCAGCACAACGACGATACGCTGATGTCTTTAGTCTATACCTCAGGTACATCAGGTCTACCTAAAGGCGCAATGCTGACTTATGGCGGCTTTGCATGGTGTGCATCAAAAATTGTTGAGCATATTGGTTTACAAGAAAATGATCGATTATTCTCTTATTTGCCACTCGCCCATATTACCGAACGCGTCTATGTTTTTGGGTCTTCTGTATTAGGTGGTGTACCGACCAGTTTTGCCGAAAATCTGGATACCTTTATCGATGATGTTAAGGCTCACAAGCCTACCTTGTTTATTTCTGTGCCTCGCTTATGGACGGTTTTCCAGCAACGTATTTTGGATAAAATGCCACAGAAAAAACTCAGCATCCTACTTGCAATACCTTTCTTAAATAGCATTGTGAAGAAAAAAATAATCACAGGCTTAGGACTAGAAAATGCTCGCGTGCTCGGTTGTGGCTCTGCACCGATTTCTCCATCACTACTGCACTGGTATCGCAGTGTTGGGATGAATATTACCGAAGCATGGGGCATGACAGAAACCTTCGCTTATAGCACCATCAACTACCCATTCCGCGCCGATAAAATTGGCACTGTTGGCGCAGTAGGTCCAGGGGTTGATGTTCGCATTGCCAATGACCAAGAGATCATGGTTCGCGGTAAGGGACTATTTGCTGGCTATTATAAAAATGATGAAGCAACAAAAGAATCATTTGATGATGAAGGTTGGCTGCATACTGGTGATATCGGTAGCCTAGATGATGAAGGTTATTTATCGATTGAAGGGCGTAAAAAAGACACGTTCAAAACAGCCAAAGGAAAGTTCGTCTCACCTGTACCAATTGAGAAAAAAATCTTTGAACACTCTAGAGTCGAAATGATGTGCTTAATTGGTTTGGGCTTACCTGCACCAATTTTACTGGTTATTCCTCATTCATTTAAGAATTTTGATCGTGAGCGATATGAACGTAAAACGATTAAGATCATCAATCAAGTCAACGATGGTTTAGAATCTCACGCCAAGATCAAAGGGGTTCTGATGATTAAAGAACCGTGGAGTATCGAGAATGGTATTCTCACGCCGACTCTTAAAATCAAGCGTCACATACTAGAGAAAAAATATCACGACGTTGGAGCCAATTGGCCAAGTGATAAGTTTATTGTTTGGGAAGAGTAAGTTTCTAGGTCTCGGGTCTCGGGTCTCGGGTCTCGGGTCTCGGGTCTCGGGTCTCGGGTCTCGGGTCTCGGGTCTCGGGTCTCGGGTCTCGGGTCTCGGGTCTCGGGTCTCGGGGCTCGGGGACTAATTTTTCAAACGTCCAATTTCCTGTCAATACCTTCTATGTCTATTCATCCTTTTATGTTTATTCATATTGCGCCTTGCTATACTCGGATCATCTTATTTTATAGCAGGTTTCCCCTAACATGACTCAAAACAACGATCCTCTACATGGAATCACACTTCAAAAATTACTAACCGATCTAGTTGAGCATTACGGTTGGGAACAACTCAGTCAAATGGTAAACATTAACTGCTTCAAAAAAGATCCAAGCATTAAATCAAGCTTAAAGTTTTTGCGCCGCACACCTTGGGCAAGAGAAAAAGTTGAACAGATCTATATTGATTTAAAAGGATAGTTGAGAACATCTTGCTTTTCGGCTCTCGAGCAAAGCGTCCTCGTACCCTGAACCCGCTTTTCCTAGAAACTAGGGACTAGAAACTAGCTACCTTCATTATTCCGACATAAAAAAACCCGCTATCAGATAGCGGGTTTTTATTAAGATTTAATCAGCTAAAAAAGAATTACTTCTTCTCAGCTTCTTTACGTGCTTTAACGTCAGCAATAACTTGCTCTGCTACGTTTGCAGGACAAGGTGAGTAGTTTGCGAACTCCATAGAGAACTGACCACGACCTGAAGTCATTGTACGTAGAGAACCGATGTAACCGAACATTTCTGAAAGCGGTACGTCAGCCTTGATGCGAACGCCTGTAACGCCTGCTTCTTGGTCTTTGATCATACCACGACGACGGTTAAGGTCACCAATTACATCACCAACGTGATCTTCTGGAGTGAACACGTCCACGGCCATGATAGGTTCAAGAAGTTGCGCGCCAGCTTTAGGCATAGATTGACGGAATGCACCTTTCGCTGCGATTTCAAATGCTACTGCAGATGAATCGACTGCGTGGAAACCACCATCGAATAGTTCAACTTCAACATCTAGAGTTGGGAAGCCAGCAAGAACACCTTGGTCCATCATGCTAGCAAAACCTTTCTCGATTGCAGGCCAGAATTCTTTTGGTACGTTACCACCCACAACAGTTGATTTGAACGTAAAGCCAGAGTTTTTCTCACCAGGCTTGATACGGTAGTCGATTTTACCAAATTGACCAGAACCACCAGACTGTTTCTTATGCGTGTAGCTATCTTCAATTTCTTTGGTGATAGTTTCACGGTAAGCAACCTGAGGTTGACCAACGATTAGATCTACGCCGTAAGTACGCTTCAAGATATCAACTTTGATGTCCAAGTGAAGCTCACCCATACCTTTAAGGATGGTTTCGCCAGTTTCTTCATCAGTTTCAACTTGGAATGATGGATCTTCTGCAACCATTTTACCGATCGCGATACCCATTTTCTCAGAACCGCCTTTATCTTTAGGCTGTACAGCAATCGAGATTACTGGAGTTGGGAATACCATTGGTTCTAGAGTCACTTTATCTTTTGGATCACATAGAGTATGACCTGTTTGAACGTTTTTCATGCCTACGATAGCGATGATATCGCCTGCTTGTGCTGAAGTCAGTTCTTTACGGTCATCCGCTTGCATCTCAACCATACGACCAACACGCTCTGTTTTACCAGTGAATGAGTTCATAATAGTGTCGCCTTTGTTCAATTTACCAGAGTAAATACGAACGAAAGTTAGCGCGCCAAAACGGTCATCCATGATTTTGAATGCTAGTGCTTTGAAAGTTTCATCAGCAGAAACGATAGCGTAATTGCCAGTTTCGTTGCCTTCTTCATCCATAAGAGGTTGTGGATCAACTTCTGTTGGAGCTGGTAGGTAATCAACAACAGCATCAAGTACAAGTTGCATACCTTTGTTCTTAAATGCAGAACCACAGTAAGTTGGGAAGAATGCTAGGTCACGAGTACCTTTACGGATACAACGTTTGATTTCTTCAACAGAAGGCTCTTCACCTTCCATGTAAGCCATCATTAACTCATCATCTTGCTCTACAGCAGTTTCGATTAGCTCTTCACGGTATTGCTCAACATCGTCAACCATGTCCGCAGGAACGTCTTCAACAGTGTAGTTTTCTGGAAGACCAGTTTCGTCCCAGATGTAAGCTTTACGCTCAAGAACGTCAACTACGCCTTTAAAGTCATCTTCAACACCGATTGGAAGAGTCATGATAAGTGGAGTTGCACCAAGTACTTTCTTCACTTGATCTGTAACACGGTAAAAATCTGCACCCATACGGTCCAGTTTGTTTACGAAAATGATACGTGCAACGCCAGATTCGTTCGCGTAGCGCCAGTTTGTTTCTGACTGAGGCTCAACACCACCAGAACCACAGAATACACCGATACCGCCATCAAGAACTTTAAGAGAACGGTATACTTCTACTGTGAAGTCAACGTGTCCCGGAGTATCGATAACGTTGAAACGGTGATCTTTCCAGAAACAACTTACTGCTGCAGATTGGATAGTAATACCGCGCTCAGCTTCCTGTTCCATGAAGTCAGTAGTTGATTCGCCATCGTGCGTTTCACCACTTTTGTGGATAGTACCAGTTAGCTTAAGGATACGTTCAGTTGTGGTAGTTTTACCCGCATCAACGTGCGCAAAAATACCAATGTTTCTGTATTTTGATAAGTCAGTCATTGTCTTACTCTATTAATAGGATATAAAGTTCGCGCAGAGTATAACACAATCTGTCAAGACTGATATCCCCTGCGTGCATTTGGATAAAAAATCTTTTTTTGCCAGTTTGAATTCTGCATCTTGAAGTCACTTAGATATAAAGTGATTATTTCGTCATTAATCGGTTAGCTTTTTCTCAAACTCTCGCTATTCTAATTGCTTCACATTATTCTACTTTAAACATATTCAAGCAAAGGAAGCGCATGAGTCAGTGGTTTAAAAAATGGTTAATACGGATATTAATCTCTTTCTTCGTTGTTACCATCGTCATCACTTTGCCACTTAAATTCATCAATCCATTCGTATGGAGCTGGAAAGTGCAACGCGCTTGGTTTCCACCAGAACAATACCACCACTACTCTCCCACTGACTGGGTAAATTTAGACAATATTTCCCCATATATGCAACTAGCAGTGATCGCTTCAGAAGATCAACGTTTTCCAAAACATTACGGTATTGATTTTGTTTCAACCCAAAAAGCCATTGCAGATATGATCTCTGGCGAACGCTTTCGTGGTGCCAGTACCTTAACTCAACAAACCGTTAAAAACTTATATCTCTGGCCCGGTAAAGATATCTTCCGCAAAGCACTGGAAGCCTATCTCAGCTTATTGATTGAATTGGAATGGGGTAAATCTAGAGTTCTAGAGATTTATCTCAATATAGTCGAATTTGGCCCGGGCATTTTTGGCGTACAAGCTGCCAGCCTACATTATTATGGAATTTCAGCCAGTCAACTTTCTATGTCACAAGCCGCACGATTAGCCGCAGTGCTTCCCAATCCCTATAAGTTTCATGTCCAAAGCCCAACACCTTATGTCTGGCAACGGATTGATTGGATAGAAACTCAGATGAATCAATTAGGATTGGGATATTTGAGGGGGATGGATTAACGAAGCTCGTCTATCGTGTCTCGGACGCTACGCTGTTCGTTTATCGAAAGAACACATCGAGTACCGAGCAACGATAAGCGCAGCGCCCGAGCTTCGTTCTTACAACTCATCAAACGCATCTATCGCTTCCGATAACTTCTTCACTCCGTGGATCTGCATCCCCGTGATTCCACCTTTCGGCATATTCGCGGCTGGTACGATCGCTTTTTTAAAGCCATGTTTATACGCTTCCATTAAGCGCTCCTGACCACTTGGTACCGGGCGAATTTCACCAGCTAAACCAACTTCACCAAACACCACCACATCTTTGGGTAGTGGGCGGTCTTTAAAGCTAGAGAGCAGCGCCATTAATAATGCTAAGTCAGCACTGGTTTCTGCAACTTTCACACCACCGACGACGTTAACAAATACATCTTGATCCGCCATTTGCAAACCGCCGTGTTTATGTAGCACTGCAAGTAACATGGACAAACGGTTTTGGTCGAGGCCGACAGCCACGCGTCGTGGATTGGATAGCTGAGAATAATCCACCAGCGCTTGAATCTCGACCAACAAAGGCCTGGTACCTTCCCATACCACCATCACCGAACTGCCAGAGGTTTCTTCATCACCACGCGACAAGAAGATCGCCGAAGGATTACTAACTTCTTTTAACCCTTGGCCTGTCATGGCAAATACGCCTAATTCATTGACTGCGCCAAAACGGTTTTTATGACTGCGTAGAGTTCTAAAGCGACTATCCGCACTACCATCCAGTAATACAGAACAGTCAATAATATGCTCTAGAACTTTCGGGCCAGCTAAGGTGCCATCTTTGGTTACGTGACCTACCAGAAATACCGCGACATTATTTTGCTTGGCGTAACGAGTTAAGGTGGTGGCCGATTCACGAACTTGAGAAACACTCCCTGGCGATGATTGAACATCGGCAACATGCATTACCTGAATGGAATCGATCACCATGATTTTCGGTTGTTCTTTTTCTGCGATCTGACAAATCTTATCGACATTGGTTTCCGACAGCATTTTTAAGTGCTCTTTAGGCAAACCAAGACGTGAAGCACGCATCGCCACTTGTTGTAGAGATTCTTCACCAGTGACATATAAGGTTGGCATTTGCGCCGCTAAACGACATACGGTTTGCAGTAATAAGGTACTTTTACCTGCACCGGGGTTACCACCAATCAACACCGCTGAGCCGGGAACAATCCCTCCGCCTAGTACGCGGTCAAACTCTTTAAAGCCTGTCGAAAAGCGTGGTACTTCCTGTAAATCAATTTCTGATAGGTTTTGAACTTGTGCATCAGACACGGAACCGGCATAACCAGATAAACGTTCATTACGCGCCACTTGAGGCGAAGCTGCTAATCGAACTTCGGTAATGGTATTCCATGCACCACAGGCATTACATTGCCCTTGCCAACGTGGAAAATCCGCACCACAGTCATTACAGACATACGCTCGTTTTGCTTTACTCGCCATGAAAAAATCTCAAAGTGTTTAATAAAAGCAGAACGATTAAAGTTCTGCGTTAAATGGTGGTTCCTGGTTCCTGGTTCCTGGTTCCTGGTTCCTGGTTCCTGGTTCCTGGTTCCTGGTTCCTGGAAGGCTGCTTTCAATCGCTCAGGATATAAAGCAAATAAATAAGTAATTTTTTGCTGTATGTATTCAGCACCAACTCCTAGAAACCTTCTTTTATAACTACGGAATCGCTTTCCAACTCACACGTTTTTGCTGTACTAATGCCGCTGACAAAATACACAACACTCCGCCAAGGCCGGCGTAACGGATCGCGGTTTTAGCTTGTTGTTCAACTTTAGGTTTTGCATGATAAGCCACCCCTAAACCGGCAGTTGCCATCATAATGAGATCGTTCGCGCCATCACCCACCGCAATCGTATTGTGTTGTTCGACGTCATATTCATCGGCAAGGGTTACTAAAATATCAGCTTTGGTTTCTGCCGAAACAATATCGCCGAGAACTTTTCCGGTTAATTTACCATCAACAATTTCTAAGGTATTTGATTGGGCGTAGTCTAACCCTAGTGTTTCTTTTAGGTAGTCAGAGAAATAGGTGAAGCCACCTGAAGCAATCGCGGTTTTCCAGCCTAGTTGTTTTAGAGTCGTCACAAGTTCTGCTAAATCTGGCATTAGAGGCAAATTCTCGCGTACCTGAGCTAGAATCGATTCATCTGCGCCTTTTAATGCGCCAACACGTTCTCTTAAGCTTTCTTCAAAATCCAACTCACCTTGCATTGCTCGCTCAGTGACTTCGGATACTTGCTCACCAACACCTGCTAGCTTGGCAATTTCGTCAATACATTCGATTTGAATTGCGGTGGAATCCATATCCATCACAATTAAACCCGGCTTGGTTAATTCAGGCAGTACGCTGATAGACGCGCAATCTAAACCAAGCGCATGAATAAACTCAATCATTTCAGGAATAAGCTCGCCGCCCATTAAAGCGACTTCATAATGACCAACTTTCCATGAATCAAGCACAGGGTTAAAGCGTCCCGTAAACACGTCAATTCGGTCAAAGTGACCAATCGCTAAATGCTCACCAAAAATGATCCACTGAGCTTTTTGTTTATCTAAACTCGAATACAAACGAGATTCCGGCAAACGCTTTACCAACGACATACTTCGTTGAATTTTTAAACTGCGTTGCGGAATACTGAAAGATGCTGACACGTCCATGTTTTTGCCTTTTTTATCCAAACAATTAGAATTTATGTCATTGCGGTATTAATATTACCCAAACAGCAATGGCTAGGTTTACCCTCAAGTAACTGGGTTTTATGCGTTATCTCACAATAATGCATAGCAACTTACCCTATTGCAATTTATTAACGCAAGTCCCAAACTAACAATTCACTTCTTTTCGTTAATTATTACGATATAAAGGAAACTCTTGATGCAAACTTCGCTGTTTTCTTGGCGTGTTTTTTTACGCTTTGTCGCGATCATCCTGCTAGGCGGAATGTTTGCTTATACTATCATTAATAGCTTTGTGATCAGCCGTGATAACGAACATATCCAAAGTCAGCAGCTTGAAACCCTAACCAACCTTTTAATATCACAAGCCGCATTAACCGCAACCGATTTAATTGCCAATGATGACCAAGACAACTTACTCAAACTGGCCAACCAAATAGCCTCTGACGAATTAGTGTTTGATGCCACCATTTACAATGCAGAAGGGATCAAGCTGGTTGCCAGTGATCAAGCAAAAGATGTAAGAGAAATTCTCGGTTTAGATACGCCATTAAAAACCGCTTCTATCGGTCGAGAGCAATTAGTTAAACCAATTGTTAATGACGGTACTATCGTTGGTTTTATGCGTATTACCTTTGAAAAAGGCAAGGTCACAGCGATATCCGATCACCGCTACCGTAATAGTGATCATTTAATGTATATGATGCTGATATTAAGCTTTATTAGTGGCGTGCTATTGTGCTTACTACTGCTTTATAAGCCAAAAGATCAAGTAGAAAATATTTTACTTAAAGATTTATAGACGGTAGTAATCATTGTCACCCTGAATAGCGACGTAGGAGCGCAGTTCAGGATCTCCGACAGCGAGTGGCTAAGTCACGTGTGGTAGGAGATTACCTATCTTCTTCGCTTAGGCTCATGCACGGTATGACGGCCAAAAGAACAGAAAAAATAAAACCTCTTGATGGTCGACCCATCAAGAGGTTTTTTATTGTTAAGATTTAACTTCGTTGCTTAGCTGCTTACTTGTCGCCAAGTAGTACAGAATCTAGAGCAATATGAATCATATCGTTGAAGGTGGTTGCACGCTCATCAGAGGTAGTTTGCTCACCGTGTTTAATATGATCAGATACCGTACAAATCGCTACTGATTTCGCACCGTACTCTGCTGCAACACCGTAGATACCAGCTGCTTCCATTTCTACACCTAGAATGCCGTATTTATCCATTACTTTGAACATGTCTGGATCTGGCGTGTAGAATAAATCTGCAGAGAATAAGTTACCTACTTTCACGTCAATACCGCGAGCTTTCGCCGCTTCTTCTGCATTTTTTACCATTTGGTAGTCAGCAATCGCTGCAAAGTCGTGATCTTTAAAACGTAGACGGTTTACTTTTGAATCCGTACACGCGCCCATGCCAATCACAACATCACGCAATTTAATGCCGTCACTTACCGCACCACAGCTACCAACGCGAATGATTTTCTTTACGCCAAAATCTTTGATTAGCTCAGTGACGTAGATAGAACAAGACGCAATACCCATACCGTGACCCATTACTGACACTTTACGGCCTTGGTAAGTCCCTGTGTAACCAAACATATTACGTACATTACACACTTGAACTGCGTTATCTAAAAAGTTTTCTGCAATGTACTGTGCGCGAAGTGGATCACCCGGCATAAGTACGACGTCTGCAAAATCACCCATTTCAGCATTAATATGTGGAGTTGCCATGTTTGTATATCCTTTATATGTATTTTTGTTTAATCGTTAATGAGGTACGTAGCTCGTGCGCTACGCTTCTCGTAACTAGAGCGCTTTGCTTCTCGAACAAAGCACTCGGACAATTAATTTTTAGACATTTGTTTAATCGAATGCCGTCGCTATCGAGTTACGAGCATTCGAGAAACGAGATTCGTCTATAAAAACGACTTACCGTATTCCATATCAGATGTACCGAAGTATTCTGCTAAGCTTTGGCCTATATCGGCAAAAGTATCACGGCGACCTAATGATCCGGCTGGGATTTTAGGGCCTGACACTAAAACTGGGATATGTTCGCGCGTATGGTCGCTTCCTGGCCACGTTGGATCGCAACCATGGTCAGCGGTCAAAATCAGTACGTCATCTTCTTGCAGCATTGCTTGGATTTCAGGTAAACGCTTATCGAAGTACTCTAATGCTGCAGCATAACCTGCTACATCACGGCGGTGGCCGTAAGATGAATCGAAATCCACAAAGTTAGTGAACACGATAGTGTTACCACCCGCGGTCTTCACTTGTTCTAGAGTTGTATCAAACAATGCTTCTAAGCCTGTTGCTTTTACTTTTTGTGTAATACCGCAACCTGCGTAGATATCTGAAATCTTACCAATCGAGATCACTTCGCCATTTTTCTCATCAACCAGTTTTTGCAACACAGTTGCAGATGGCGGCTCAACGGATAAATCACGACGGTTACCA
Organism: Vibrio litoralis DSM 17657; assembly: GCF_000426765.1. Taxonomy (GTDB): domain Bacteria; phylum Pseudomonadota; class Gammaproteobacteria; order Enterobacterales; family Vibrionaceae; genus Vibrio; species Vibrio litoralis. The sequence continues at coordinate 301,646 of NZ_KE384567.1, forward strand.
GTACGAGTAAATTCGCCTGGCTTATTACCGACAAATGGGCGCGCAATGACACGGCCAATATTATAAGGCTCAAGCTCTTCACGTACGATTTGGCATAGCTCAAGTAAGTTGTCTAGGCCGTAGGTTTCTTCGTGGCAAGCAATTTGGAACACTGAATCAGCAGAAGTGTAGAAGATAGGTTTACCACTCTTCATGTGCTCTTCGCCAAGCTCATCTAAAATCACCGTACCCGATGAATGACAGTTACCTAGATAACCTTTCAAGTTAGCGCGTTCAACAATCTTGTCGAGCAACTCTTGAGGGAAGCTGTTTTTCTCATCGGTAAAGTAGCCCCAATCAAACAGTACTGGTACACCAGCAATTTCCCAGTGACCTGACGGCGTATCTTTACCTGAAGATAATTCAGCCGCATGACCATAAGCACCGGTGATTTCGGCATTTTCATCAAGCCCTACAGGGAAAGTTCCGGTTGATTCTTGAGCGGCTTTACCTAGACCTAGTTTCGATAAGTTAGGTAGACGTAAAGGACCACTGCGGTTTTCATTATCCGCTAAACCTTTATTACATTGCTCGGCAATATGACCTAAGGTATCGGCACCTACATCACCAAATTTATCAGCATCTTGCGTTGCGCCAACACCGAAAGAATCCAATACTAAAATAATCGCACGTTTCATAGTTGATACTCCTGCCAAACAGTGACCGTTATAGATCTTCTGCTCGGATTTGACGATAAATCTCTGGTGTCGGTTGATAAGTTTCATCAGACACCGTGATCGCTTGTTGTAATTGGTTAGCCGCTTGCTGCCATTGCGCTTCACTTCTTGCGTGAATCATCGCTAATGGGGTATTGCTATCGGCTTGCTCACCTAGGCGGATAAATTGGTCAAAGCCAACCGCGTAATCAATGCTATCCGATGCCACTTTACGGCCACCACCCATTGATACCACAGCCATTCCTATCGCACGAGTATCCATAGCGGTTACTGTACCCGCTTGCTCTGCGTAGACTGGCTTAACAATTTCAGCTTTAGGTAGGTAAGCATCGTAGTTTTGTACAAAGTCTTTCGGGCCACCAAGACCGGCTACCATTTTGCCAAAACATTCCGCTGCACGGCTGTTATCTAAAGCCGCCTGTAATTTAATTCGAGCATCGTCAGTACTATCGGCTAAATGGCCAAGCACTAACATTTCGGCACATAGCGTCATAGTCACTTCAAGTAAACGAGGGTTACGAACTTCACCGCGAGAGTTTTTCTCTCCGGTTAAAAATTGTACCGCTTCTTTCACTTCTAAAGCATTACCTGCCGATGAAGCCAAGACTTGGTTCATATCAGTAAGAATAGCAGTGGTCTTAGTGCCTGCGCCATTTGCCACGGCAACAATAGACTGAGCAAGCTCTTCTGAAGCCTGGTAAGTTGGCATAAATGCGCCAGAACCGACTTTGACGTCCATAACCAGTGAATCTAAACCTGCTGCCAGCTTCTTAGATAAGATAGAAGCGGTAATAAGAGAAATATTATCGACCGTTGCCGTGATATCTCGCGTGGCATAAACACGTTTGTCAGCCGGTGCTAAGTCGCCTGTTTGGCCAATAATCGCTACACCCGCCTCTTTGGTTACATCACCGAAAACCTTATTAGAAGGCATAATGTTATAACCTGGGATTGATTCTAATTTATCCAGTGTACCGCCAGTATGCCCTAAGCCACGGCCCGAGATCATAGGAACAAAGCCACCACAAGCGGCGATCATCGCACCTAACATTAATGAGGTCACATCCCCAACACCGCCAGTTGAATGCTTATCGACGATTGGGCCTGGAAAGTTCATGTGTGACCAATCAATCACCATTCCGGAATCTCGCATCGCACACGTTAATGCAATACGCTCATCCATATTCATTTCATTAAAGAAAATGGTCATTGCAAATGCCGCAATTTGACCTTCTGAAACCGTGTCATTGGCGACGCCTTGGATAAAGAAGTTAATTTCTTCAGCCGTCAGTACTTCACCATCACGTTTTTTTCGAATAATTTCTTGAGGAAGATACATAGCTATCACCCATTCAGATACGAGAGGAAAAGGTAATACTTTGGTTACTTTGACAACCAAAGCATTACTATCAATTAGGTAAGATTAGTAGCCGCCTTCCGCCGCTTTTTCACCTTTGCCTAACGTATTTAAAAGGTTTGCTAGTAGACTAGATGCACCAAAACGGTAGTGCATGCTGTCAGCCCAATCAGCACCAAGGATCTCATCAGCCATTGCAAGATAAGCTTGAGCATCTTCAGCGGTACGTACTCCACCTGCAGGCTTAAAGCCAACGGTTTCCGCTACGCCCATATCGCGAATCACTTTCAGCATAATTTCAGCTGATTCTGGCGTTGCGTTAACTGGCACTTTACCGGTTGAGGTTTTGATGAAGTTTGCGCCTGCTTCGATTGAAATTTCTGAAGCACGTTTGATCAAGGCTTCTTCTTTAAGCTCACCGGTTTCGATGATCACTTTCAGTAGTACATCGCCACACGCAGCTTTACATTGCTTCACAAGCTCAAAACCTGTTTTTTCATCACCTGCAATTAATGTGCGGTATGGGAAAACCACATCCACTTCATCAGCACCATAAGCAACAGCAGCTTTAGTTTCAGCAACCGCAATCTCAATATCATCGTTACCGTGAGGGAAATTCGTCACGGTGGCAATGCGGATCTCAGGAGTACCTTGTTCACGCAGCGTTTTCTTCGCAATTGGAATAAAACGTGGATAAATACAGATGGCGGCAGTATTGCCAGCTGGTGATTTTGCATCCTTACAAAGGGCAATCACTTTCTCATCGGTATCATCATCATTTAATGTGGTGAGATCCATTAATTTTAGTGCACGTAAAGCTGCTGCTTGTAAATCGCTCATTTCTATCTCCGATATCAAAAAATTATTATGACAACTGTTGTTTTCACACTACTTCAAATAACACGTTTAAAGTGTAGTGCGATTCTCTGTACTCTCCTCAAAAACAATCTGTTTTAAAGGTCGCCAGAGCCAAGTTGTCAGAAATGAACGGACTTGGTTCCTTGAAGACTTAGCTCGTCAACTAATTCATTTGATTAGTATCGCGCGCTAATTGCAATCCCTGTCACCGCACAACCAACTCACCAGTAAAGCCTGAGTTTGGCTGCAAACACATCATGTGTTGTGAACATATCTCACTAACAAACTTATTGAATCCTTAATAAGTTCGATAAACAAAACTGAATGAACATACATTGTTAGTGTGAATTTACTGATGATTATACTGATTTATTCCGTGAGGTCAGTCACTATCCTGAACGCAAACGGTTTGTATCTCAAAAAGCCTTAATACCCATATAAATATTATAACTATTAAGACGAAAAAAGCCGTAGCAAGTTCATGCTACGGCTTTACACTTCATAAAAATGGCGTCTATATAAAGAAACCTTAACTTACATTGCTGATAGAGTTAAGAAGAAACCTGCAATCGTTGCAGCCATTAAGTTAGATAATGTGCCAGCGGCAATTGCCTTCATACCCATACTTGCAATCTCAGAGCGACGAGCTGGTGCTAGACCACCAAGACCACCTAGAAGAATCGCAATTGAAGAAAGGTTAGCAAAACCACATAGAGCAAATGAGATGATTGCTTTGGTCTTCTCAGACAATACAACTTGTGCACCTTCAGCTAAGTAAGGGGCAAAGTTAGAGTAAGCAACAAATTCATTCAAAATAGTTTTTTGACCGATGAAAGTACCTGCGATAGTCGCTTCAGACCAAGGAACACCGATTAACCATGCAAGTGGCGCAAATAGGTAACCAAGGATAAGTTCCATGCTTAGTTCTGGCATACCGAACCAGTTACCAATACCACCAAGAGCGCCGTTAACCAATGCAATTAGACCAACGAAAGCCAATAGCATCGCACCTACATTTAATGCAAGTTGTAAACCAGATGATGCACCATTTGCTGCAGCATCGATAACGTTAGCAGGTTTATCATCACCAGCTTGTTCGATATCTTCAAGCTGATCGATAGGCTCACCCGTTTCAGGCTTAATTAGTTTAGCGAACAGTAGACCACCAGGCGCAGCCATAAATGATGCCGCAATTAAGTACTCAAGAGGAACACCCATTGCAGCATAACCAGCCATTACACCACCAGCAACAGAAGCTAAACCACCACACATTACTGCGAAAAGTTCAGATTGAGTCATTTTAGGGACAAATGGGCGAACGACTAATGGTGCTTCTGTTTGACCAACAAAAATGTTAGCCGTTGCAGACATTGATTCTGCACGGGAAGTACCGAGTGCCTTTTGTAAAGCACCACCCAATACTTTGATGACTAATTGCATAATGCCAATATAGTAAAGTACTGAAATAAGCGCAGAGAAAAAGATAATAGTAGGTAGTACTTTAAACGCGAAGATGAAACCAACGCCCTCAACAGAGAAGTTCACTAAGTTACCAAAAAGGAACCCGATACCTTCGTTACCAAAGTCTATTACATACTGAACGCCATTAGTCATAGAGCTCAATACATCTTTACCCCATGGTACATACAGTACGAATGCGCCAAGTAGGAATTGGATGGCAAATGCGCCACCTACGGTTCTTAAATTAATTGCTTTGCGGTTGTCAGAAAGAAGTACTGCAATTGCAATCAGTACAAACATGCCAACAATGCTCATAACCAGGCTCATGGTATATGGCTTCCTTATTCTTAAGTGAGTTATTTAAAGTGGAGCTCGAAAAAGCGAAGGCGATTATACTCTGACAACAGGCAACAAAGTAATACCAAAATCACACTTATTCATGAAAAATAAATGAAAAACATATTTTAGCGTGATCTATATCACCAAACGTTTGCTTTTTTCATGTTGACAGCAAAGCAAACGGTTGCCTTGTATTCGTCCAATTTATTAGTCAATTTGAAATAACTGACAACTGTTATGCCAAAGTTGCTTGGCAATCTCGAATTTTTGCTCTTTGCGTAATACACATAATGAATCAAATATGTCTAACAAATGCGCAGGATGATTCGGTTGACCTTGATACCCAAAAACCGGCATATCTGGCGCATCGGTTTCAAGCACCAAACGGTTTAGTGGTAATTGGGCAATTGCTTGACGAGTTTTATTCGCCCGTTGGTAAGTAATTACCCCGCCCACTCCAATATAGAAGCCTAATTTCACATATTCCAATGCCTGCTGATAACTTCCTGAAAAAGCGTGAATGACACCACCTTTTTGTGGAGGGTTATTTCGCAAACGTTGCAAGATCTTATCGTGAGATTTACGTGCATGAATAATGAGCGGCAGGTCGTGTTTAATCGCAAGCTGTAGTTGGCCATCAAAGAGCTGATATTGCTTTTGGATATTTTGCTCTGTTAACAATGGCGCATCGAGCATAAAATCTAAACCGCACTCTCCTACCGCGACACACTTAAGATCTCTTTGAATTAACGCCGCATCAAGTTGCTCAAGCGAGGATTCACTGTATTGGTTTAAAAAACGGTTTTGCTCTAGACAATTATGCTGATCTAGAAAATAAGGATGTAAGCCTAGGGAGTAATAAAGTGAAGGATATTGTTCTGACAGCGATTGTAAATATTCCCAACCGGATTGTTGAGTCGCTGGAATGACTATTTTGCTGACTCCAGCCTCTTGCGCTTTAGCTAACTCTTTATTGAGATCTGAAAAAACAGGAAAGTCGAAATGACAGTGGGTATCTATAAAGGTGTAATTAGGCATTAAAGTCATTTTTATCGGTCGGCTTTGTGGTATGCGCCGGATCAGGACGATAAGCACAACAACTACGTTTATGCTCTGGCGTTAAACCGAGCTCTTCACACCATGCATCATAGCGTGCCAGCCAGTGTTTTAATTTTGCTAATAACATAACGTCCTCGTGTCTCGTGTCTCGTGTCTCGTGTCTCGTGTCTCGTGTCTCGTGTCTCGTGTCTCGTGTCTCGTGTCTCGTGTCTCGTGTCTCGAAACAATTAAAGCAAAAGGATTGGCACTACGCCAACCCTTTTCGTTATAACTTCAGTAAGTATGATTACAACTTAGTGCTCACGCGTCGCTCGGAACTCAATATCTGGGAAGCGTTCTTTGGCTAAGTTTAAGTTAACCATAGTTGGCGCAATGTAAGATAAACTATCACCGCCATCCAGTGCTAAGTTAGTTTGGTTTTTACGCTTAAACTCATCAAGTTTCTTCTCATCATCACATTCAACCCAACGAGCCGTTGCCACATTAACGCTTTCATAAATCGCTTCTACGTTGTATTCCGATTTCAAACGCGCAACAACCACGTCAAACTGCAGCACGCCCACAGCACCAACGATAAGATCGTTATTTTGTAATGGACGGAATACCTGTACTGCGCCTTCTTCAGAAAGCTGTACTAAGCCTTTAAGCAGCTGCTTTTGTTTTAGCGGATCACGCAGACGAATACGACGGAATAATTCAGGTGCAAAGTTCGGAATACCAGCAAACTTAAGCGCTTCACCTTGAGTAAAGGTATCACCAATTTGAATCGTGCCGTGGTTATGCAAACCAATAATATCGCCAGCATAAGCATGCTCAGCACGTGCACGGTCGCCGGCCATAAAGGTTACTGCATCAGAAATGTTGACCATTTTACCAGTACGAACATGATTCATTTTCATGCCCTGAGTATAAGTCCCCGATACGATACGCATGAAAGCGATACGGTCACGGTGTTTAGGATCCATGTTTGCCTGAATCTTAAATACAAAGCCTGAGAATTTTTCTTCTGTCGCTTCTACGGTACGCTCATTGGCTTCACGAGCAAGTGGCGCTGGAGCCCACTCGGTTAAACCGGTTAGCATGTGATCGACACCAAAGTTACCCAGAGCGGTACCGAAGAATACCGGAGTTAATTCGCCTTTCAGGAAAAGCTCTTGATCAAACTCGTGAGCCGCGCCAATCACTAGTTCTAGATCTTCACGCAATTGCTCAGCCACTTCTTCGCCAATCGCCGAATCAAGTTCAGGATTATCGAGCCCCTTAATAGTGCGAACCTCTTGAATGGTGTGACCTTGGCCAGTGGCATAAAGGATCGTTTCATCACGGTGAATGTGATACACGCCTTTAAATTCTTTACCGATACCAATCGGCCAAGAAACCGGTGCACAAGCCATTTTTAATTCGCTTTCTACTTCATCGAGCAAATCCATTGGATCACGCGTATCACGGTCACATTTGTTCATAAAGGTAACAATTGGCGTATCACGTAAACGAGTGACTTCCATCAATTTACGAGTACGGTCTTCGACACCTTTTGCCGCATCGATCACCATCAAGCAAGAATCCACTGCGGTTAACGTACGGTAAGTATCTTCCGAGAAATCTTCGTGTCCCGGAGTATCCAGCAGGTTTACTAGGCAATCGTTGTATGGGAACTGCATAACAGAAGTAGTAACCGAAATACCACGTTCTTTTTCCATTTCCATCCAGTCAGATTTGGCATGTTGGTTTGAACCACGACCTTTAACCGTACCGGCTTTTTGCAAAGCGTTTCCGAATAACAATACTTTTTCAGTGATGGTCGTTTTACCCGCATCCGGGTGAGAAATAATCGCAAACGTACGACGCTTACTAACTTCTGAAAGGAATGACATGAAGGAAACCTTATAAACAGTTTAGCTTATCGCTGCACTCGCGCAGCAAAATAAATAATGGGTCACAAATGTGAGATGGGCGAATTATACGCAAAATTTGTGATAACTCTAGTTGAAAGCCCAAACTCATCACAGTTTCAGGCTCAACCTATTTAATGGTTAGTTAAGCGAAGGGATTAAAATCATCATCCAAGATCAAATTCATGATGATGGCATCTTCTTTACCACTGCTGCTTTTTGTTGAAGGGTAGTAGTTGACGCGACGATCGATTTCATTAAAGCCAAGCGACTCGTACAAATGATACGCGCCACGATTACTTTCTCGAACTTCCAACCAAATACTCTCAGCACTGTCGTTTTCACTATGTTCGATTAAATGCTCAATCAATGCCCGTCCATAGCCTTTACCTTGCTGGCTAGGATCCACCGCAATGGTCAGTAATGTCACTTCACCAACAATATTTTGGCTATACAGATAACCGACCAATTGCTCATCGGCCCACAGCGCAAATTGATACTTACTAGAGTTGGCTGAATTTTGATGAGATAGATCGCGGATCATGGATTCCGACCAAGGGTGACTATGAGCAATTTGCTCAATTTGCCACACGGCATCTAGGTGCTCAGTTTGTAGCGGTGTAATACGAAGGTTATTAGTCATAAGAACAAATCTGCTGCCAAAGATCTCGACGGTTTTGAGTATTACCATGAATCGCACTAAGCGCAGGAGAATGCAGCTGCTTCACCGAGTCCCATTGGGGCAAATCATCATTGCTGGCGATTGAATCATCGCATCCGGCAAACCACACCCAATTGAGACTATGCTGTTGCAATTGAGCTAATTGCCCGGGGGTTAAATGCAAGGCTTGCTCTGGCTGCAACTTCATACTGGCTAATACTTTAATAAACAGCGTCGCATCTTCACCTTGCGGGCAAGTATCTGCCACCAGCAATAAAACGCAGTCAGTTGGCAAACTAATACCAGGAGATTGATAACCTTCTAGCTTATCAGGATGGGCGACTTCAAAGGTTGAAATACCCATTTCCTTTAAATAGCTTTGTTGGCGTAATTCTGGTTGGTGTAGCTCTGAATTGGAATCGTCAAACATGATATTACTAACCTTGAAACTCAGGGCTATATTCTACCAAGCCTGACTTACCTTCTAAAGCGCCATCCTCTAATGCGATCACTTGAAATGCACCTGGGGTAAATTCCGGCATTTGATTATAAATAGAAGCTAAACCAAATGACTCCGCATTCTTAAAACCAAAGCGTGAGTAGTAGTTAGGTTCACCCAGTACCACACAAGCGGAATAACCAAATTCAAGTAACGAATCAAACCCCGAACGGATTAACTGCTCTGCAATACCTTGGCCGCGATGAGATTCTTTTATCGCAACCGGCGCTAAACCTTGCCAACCATAGTCTTCACCATCGACCGTCACTGGCGTAAATAGAGCATGACCAAGCACTTCGCCGTCATCACTACAAGCGACTAGCGAAAGCGTAAAGCGGCTGTTTTCACGTAAAGCGCGAACTAGCTTAGCTTCTGCTGGCGTTGGAAAGGCCGCTTTCAGTAATGCATCTATCGTTAAAATATCAGCCGGAGCTTCGGTACGAATTTGCATGGTGACTCTCATTATGATTGTGAAAATAGGGAGTGAATTCTATACCGAATCACGCCATCATTCTCACTTTTCTCACATCAATTGTGGGCAAACTCAAAAAGCAGACATTTATAACCAAGTAACTTATATAGTCAAACCACCTCTATATCCAAGGGTCTTCTATACCCAAAGGACGCCAAGATTCGAGTTTACGCTACCGCGGTTTGTGAGGGTTGTTCCACTAGGCCTTGTTGAACAAAGCTTGCTAATTGCTGCATGGTTTGAGTGACCGGTTTAGGCAGTGAATCTAAATCTAAGCTATCCATTAAATTCTTCACTTCTAGCCCAAGCTCGGTATCCCCTTCAATTTTTAGACGTCGTTGGAAAAATAATGTATCGGGATCTTCTTTGCGACCCGCAATCAAAACCATATCGTTCAAGCAACCTGAAAAACTGACATCTTGCTGTTGAGATTTATCTGACACAATCAAATTGCCATCATCAAAGCTAATCATCCAACTTAAGCCAATATCGCTAATCGACACCTTTAGCCAGCGGTCTTGCAAAAACTCAAAGTCACCATCTTCTAGCGCTTCATGAAAAACACGCTTTAGTCCTTCTAATAGCACTTTATTATGAATGGATTGCGGAATAAGTTTGCTAGGAATAGCGAGTAATGACGCGGCATTAGCCACAGCTTGAGTACGAAAACGTGAGAACATAATACCTCCATGATAAAGAGTCTTACTTTACATAGCTACACTACGGCTAACCTGTGTTGAATCAAAAAAGCTCACATTTTTATAAAAAAACCACTTTATAGGTAGAGGTATCGAACTGAAACCTGCCTTACATCAATTCCCACGGTGATAGATCCCATAAAATGACGCCCATCCTACAATTTATAAGGGAAAAAAGGATGGAACTACTTTGCCCTGCGGGTAATTTACCGGCACTCAAAACGGCCATCGATTGTGGTGCGGATGCCGTTTACATTGGATTTAAAGATGACACCAACGCTCGTCACTTTGCCGGACTTAATTTTAACGGTAAGAAGTTAGATAAAGCGGTTCAATACGTACACGATCATAATAAAAAAATTCATGTCGCGTTAAATACCTTTGCTCACCCAAATGGCTTCGAACGTTGGACCAATGCGGTCGATCAAGCGGTCGATATTGGTGTCGATGCCCTCATCATCGCGGATATTGCTTTACTGGACTACGCCTCAAATAAATATCCAGACATGGAACTACACTTATCGGTTCAAGCCTCAGCCACCAACAGCGCAGCGGTTAACTTCTACGCCAACAACTTTAATGTTAAACGTGTGGTATTGCCTCGCGTGCTTTCAATGCATCAAGTAAAACAACTCTCACGTAATATTCCACAAGGTGTTGAACTTGAAGTGTTTGCATTTGGCAGTCTATGCATTATGGCGGAAGGCCGTTGCTACTTATCTTCGTATCTGACGGGTGAATCACCAAATACCGTCGGAGCTTGCTCTCCTGCCAAATATGTTCGCTGGCAAGAAACCCAAGATGGCTTAGAATCTCGCCTCAATAACATTCTTATTGACCGTTATGGCGAAGGTGAAAATGCAGGCTACCCAACCCTTTGCAAAGGCCGCTTTGATATCAATATTACTGGCGAAGATCAGCGTTATCACGTGCTAGAAGAGCCAACCAGTCTCAATACATTATCCATGCTGCCTGAGCTTTTTGCTGCCAATGTCGCTTCAGTAAAAATTGAAGGTCGTCAACGTAGTCCGGCTTATGTGGAACAAGTCACTCGCACTTGGCGCGTCGCTATCGACCACTATCTTGCGAATCCTGAAGCGTATCAAGTTGAACCTCAATGGAATGCCGCCTTAGCCAATGTATCCGAAGGCACACAAACCACACTCGGTGCTTATCATCGTAAATGGCAGTAGATAGGACAAGACAATGACTCAAGCAAAAAACTTACAGTACTCACTTGGCCCTATTCTTTATTTTTGGCCAAAAGCCGATGTAGAAAGCTTTTACCAACAAGCGAAAAATAGCCAAGCCGATATTATCTACCTAGGCGAAGCAGTGTGCTCGAAACGTCGTGAGATGAAACCGGCACAGTGGTTTGAAATCGCCAAAGACTTAGCTCAATCTGGTAAACAAGTAGTGTTGTCTACCATGGCGTTATTAGAAGCGCCGAGTGAAGTCAATGTAATGAAGAAATACATCGATAACGGTGATTTTGCGATTGAAGCTAACGATGTGTCTGCTATTCAGTTGGCATACGAAGCGAAAGTGCCTTTCGTGGTCGGTGCTGCGGTCAATACTTATAATGCTCACACGCTTAAAGTCTTTGCCAAGCAAGGTATGATTCGCTGGTGTATGCCGGTGGAATTATCTCGCGACTGGCTACGCAATACATTAGAACAATGCGATGAAATTGGTATTCGTGACCAATTTGAAGTGGAAGTGTTCAGCTACGGATACTTACCTTTAGCCTACTCTGCTCGTTGCTTTACTGCTCGCGCTGAAGATAAGGCCAAAGATGATTGTGAAACTTGCTGTATTAAGTACCCAACAGGAATTCAAGTCAGCAGCCAAGAAGGCCAAGAGGTGTTCAACTTAAATGGCATCCAAACTCAATCTGGCTATTGTTATAATCTAGGTAATGATCTGCAAAGCATGCAAGGATTGGTAGATGTGGTGCGTTTAAGCCCTCTAGGCGCAGAAACCTTAACCACTTTATCGGACTTTAAAGCCAATCAAGACACCCCAAAACGCATCATTACCGATAGTAAACAATGTAATGGCTATTGGCATCAATTGGCAGGGTTAGTTCAAAACTAACGCCTCACGCATACAGGCGTTATATACTCAAAGTAATTGGAGTTGCAGTGAGGCGACAAGTGAATGAAGCCCCATGAGCATAGCTTGCCTATTCGATTGGGGTGAATGAACGCCGTCAACAAAGCTGCAACTTCAAGTACGAAGAGTATTAAGCACTCAGTTTTGGTGCTTGATAAGTTTGTAGCTGTTGATTATTCGATTCTTGCTGCGGTGTAGGCTCACCTTCTTGCGTTTCATTTGCCTTATTATCTTGATCTTGGTTATCTTTTGGGGCCTCTTCAGCGCGTTCAGCTTGAATAGACTTAAAGATACGACCTAGCTCTAAGAAAGCGTAGCGGTGCTCAGAAAACTCATAGACGTTCAATGAAATCGACAGTTTATACAGTGCAATCGCGTTAGAGTAATCACCTTTATATTGGTAATTCTTCGCTAAATAGAAATACACTTCTGTTAGTTTTTGCGCCAGTTCGACATTATTTTGTGTCGTCATGGCAACCGACTCTAGGACTTCATTTTCACTTAGTTCACCCAGTGTCATGCCGACAAGATCCCAGCCCCATTGCTCACCTTTTTGTTGATAGCGTTGTTTTAGATCTGCCGTTGCTTGTTCCGCATTGTCTTCACGCTGAATATAGTACAACCACAGTGCGCGATACGGATCAGAAGTATCTTTCTCGTAGTTACTGGTCATATCCTGCAACGCTAGAGGATTACGTCCTGCGTAATACAAAGCAATCGCACGGTTACGTTCAGCATATTGATTATTTGGATCCAGCTCTAAACTTGAATCAAACGCATCAAAAGCAGAGTCATAATCACTCATTTGGGTAAAATACACCCCAAGCACATTAAAGACTTCCGATTGTGCAGGATTGAGTTTTAGTGAACGTTCGTAGTCGAGGCGCGCTAAATCAGCTAAACCGACACTATCTAAAAAGCGACCACGTTCAGCAAACATTTGAGCTCGTACATTTTGGCTCACATCTTTGCGGGTTAGTAGTTGGTTTAAGCGAGCAATCTGAACTTCTTGCTGAATAGAAGGCTGCAATGGAATCGCCATCGGCGGATATGCCCATGAATTTGAAGAGTTACCTTGGTTTGCACAACCCATTAAAAAGAAGGCGGCAATAAGGCTAAACCATTTAACATTTTTCACGAATAACGAGCTCCTCTGCAGTATAACTGTTGTTGCATATTCGAATATCAGTTTAATGACATGGGGTTAGCGACCAATATACACGTTGTTTCTTCTAGTAACCACTTCTTATAAAGTAGAACCTTGGGAACGGGAACGACAACTACTATTATAAAAAAAGAGGAGCCGAAGCCCCTCTTTTTATCAGCGTCTAGATTAAGACAACTTACTCAGCTGATGGTTCAGCCGGCGCTTCAGTTGTTTCTACCGCTTCTTTCATACTTAGACGAACACGGCCTTGGCGGTCAATCTCAAGTACTTTAACTTGAACTTCTTGGCCTTCAGATAGGTGGTCAGATACTTTCTCGATGCGCTTATCAGCGATTTGAGAAATGTGTACTAGACCATCTTTACCAGGAAGAATCGTTACGAATGCACCGAAGTCAGCAAGACGAGCTACTTTACCTGAGTAAATACGGCCTACTTCAACTTCCGCAGTAATCTCTTCGATACGACGGATCGCTTCTTTCGCGGCTTTACCTTCTGTTGCTGCAATTTTGATCGTGCCATCATCATCGATTTCGATGGTGGTGCCAGTTTCTTCAGTTAGTGCACGGATCACAGCGCCACCTTTACCGATCACGTCTTTGATTTTCTCAGAGCTGATCTTCATGGTGTAGATGCGTGGAGCAAATTCAGAAATCTCTTCACGAGCACCAGAAATTGCTTCGTCCATCACTTTTAGGATGTGCTTACGTGCGCCTTGTGCTTGGTTAAGCGCAATTTGCATAATTTCTTTGGTGATACCTTCGATTTTGATATCCATTTGTAGCGCAGTGATACCGTCGTTAGTACCCGCTACTTTAAAGTCCATGTCACCAAGGTGATCTTCGTCGCCTAGGATGTCAGAAAGAACAACAAAGTCGTCGCCTTCTTTAACTAGACCCATCGCGATACCCGCAACAGAAGCTTTAATTGGAACACCTGCATCCATAAGCGCAAGAGAGGTACCACAAACAGATGCCATTGAAGACGAACCGTTTGATTCAGTGATTTCAGACACAACACGTACTGTGTATGGGAATTCTTCAACCGAAGGCATTACTGCAGCAATACCACGTTTTGCTAATTTACCATGGCCGATTTCACGACGCTTAGGAGAACCAACAAAACCAGTTTCACCCACACAATATGGAGGGAAGTTGTAGTGTAGAAGGAAGTTATCTTTCTTCTCACCTAGTAAGCTGTCGATGATTTGCGCATCACGTTGTGTACCAAGCGTTGCAGTTACAAGCGCCTGAGTTTCACCACGTGTAAATAGTGAAGAACCGTGAGTACGTGGAAGAACGCCAGTACGTACATCAAGTGCACGAACCATGTCTTTTTCACGGCCATCGATACGTGGGCTACCTGCAATAATGCGGCTGCGTACAACGTTTTTCTCTAAATCGTGGAAAATCGCGTGGATTTCTTTTGGATTTAGGGTTTCATCTTCGGCTAGTAATGTTGCTTTTACGTCATCGCTAATAGCGTGAATACGATCGTAACGCGCCATTTTTTCAGTGATTTGGTAAGCTTCGGTTACTTTCGCTTCTGCAAGTTCTGCGATTTTTGTTTTTAATGCTGTGTTTTCAGCAGGCGCTTCCCAGTTCCAAGAAGGCGTCGCCACTTCAGCGGCAAACTCATTGATCGCGCTGATAACGGTTTGTTGTTGGTCATGACCATAAACAACCGCTGCTAGCATTTCTTCTTCAGTTAGGTTGTCTGCTTCAGATTCAACCATTAGCACTGCACCTTCAGTACCCGCAACCACTAAGTCTAATTTAGAAGACTCAAGTTCAGTTTGGCTTGGGTTAAGTACTAGCTCACCATTAATGTGACCTACGCGCGCCGCACCGATAGGACCATTAAATGGAACACCAGAGATAGCTAATGCCGCTGATGTTGCGATCATAGTGATCATGTCAGGTTGAATGTCTGGGTTTACAGAAACCACAGTCGCAATCACTTGAACTTCATTTTTAAATGCATCAGGGAAAAGTGGACGAATTGGACGGTCAATCAGACGAGCGGTTAATGTTTCACCTTCAGAAGGACGACCTTCACGCTTGAAGAAACCACCCGGGATTTTACCTGCAGCGTATGTACGCTCTTGGTAGTTTACTGTTAGAGGGAAAAAGTCTTGACCTTCAACCGCTTCTTTTTTCGCAACAACAGATACGAATACAGAAGTGTCATCCATGCTTGCCATTACAGCAGCAGTTGCTTGGCGAGCCATTACGCCAGTTTCTAGAGTAACGGTATGGTTACCGTACTGGAATTTTTTTACGATTGCTTTCACGTAAAGATCCTTAATTAAATAATTTCAAAGTATATCAATACACTGTGACTACTTTACCAATCGCGACTAATAGCAGATTTTTCAAATGGTAACTCGCTCAATAGTGAAAAGGCGGTACAAGAAAAGGCTGTTATTAGTCGCGACCTTCATGGTCGACATCGGTGACTGTAAAGTTAATCAACAGAGGTTTATTTTAAGTTAGACATAATGAGCACGTTAACTAAAACAAACGAGTCGTAGTATAAACCACTTAGGGAGAAATGTCTTATTTCAACACTAGATAAATGCTTAATCACTGTGAGATTGGCTAGATTACACGCACAAAAAAAGGAGCCGAAGCTCCTTTTTTCAGTATCTGTTTAATTTATCTTTGCTTGTTGAGCAAGCAGCCATAGATAAAACAAATGCTTTCTAATCTTGGTATTAAACCAAACGACGAATTAACGACGTAGGCCAAGACGCTTGATTAGAGCGAAGTAACGATCTAGATCTTTACCTTTTAGGTAATCTAGAAGTTTACGACGACGAGAAACCATACGTAGTAGACCGCGACGGCTGTGGTGATCTTGTTTGTGATCAGCGAAGTGACCTTGTAGGTGGTTAATAGAAGCAGTAAGTAATGCTACTTGTACTTCTGGTGAACCTGTATCGCCTTCAGCTTGTGCGTATTCTGCAACGATTGCTGCTTTAGTTTCTGCATTCAGAGACATAATGCTCTCCTAATAAGAGTGAGTGTATAAATGTGTCAGCCAATCTCTGATTCAGCCGACACGCGAAGCGCGGATTATAGGGGAACAAAACTGGAAGAGCAAGACATTCTTCATTACTCGCCGCTCGAGTTTCGTGCTTTGCTATTCGTCGCTCACCCCTAGATACGAGAAGCGAAGCGCCCGAACCACGAGGGTCGATCTCCTAAGAACTAGGAACTAGGAACTAGGAACTAAAATACTCGCTTCCGCTCTTTACCTAAACACCACCAATCGTTTCGGTGCGACACGTCCATCATCATCGATATTCGCCACACCAATAAAGGTACGTTTTTCACCCATCGTCATACGAACCACACCTTCAGTCGGTGAGCCTAAAATTTGCACAGGTTGACCATGTTGGGCTAATTCGGCTAATTCAGGAATCATGTTCACTTCAGGGAGATCTTCTACCGCAGTGTCCATAGGTAATAACAATGGATCAAGTAATTCACTAGGTTCAATATCTTGCTCACGTGCTTGCTCTAACAAGGCTTCAAGCTGCTCAAGTGTCACCATTTTCTCATAGGGATAACGCGCAACTCCAGTGCGACGAAGGTAAGTAACATGCGCGCCACAGCCTAGCATTTCACCTAGATCATCAACGATTGTACGGATGTAAGTGCCTTTTGAGCAATGCACTTCCATCTCAACTTCATGACCTTCAAAGCGAATCAAGGTAATCTCAAAAACCGTAATTTTACGAGATTCACGCGGAACTTCGATGCCTTGACGAGCATATTCATACAAAGGCTTACCTTGGTATTTTAATGCTGAAAACATCGATGGAATCTGGTCAGTCGTACCACGGAACTTGGCAATGCAACGCTCAAGCAAACCTCGGTCTATTTTCACTTCGCGAGTTTGTACCACTTCGCCATCAGAGTCAGAAGTATCGGTACGCTCACCTAGTTTGGCGATCACACGATAACGCTTATCTGAATCCAATAAGAATTGAGAAAACTTAGTCGCCTCTCCTAGGCAAATTGGCAGCATGCCGGTTGCTAAAGGATCAAGCGCACCAGTATGCCCAGCTTTTTCAGCAAAATAGATGCGCTTTACTTTTTGCAACGCATCATTTGAGCTAATACTGGTTGGTTTATCTAGTAATAAAACGCCATCAATAGGACGACCACGACGTCTACGAGCCATTACTCTTCTCCTTCGTCCTCACGACCAGCATCTTTCTTACGTTTGTTATCTTTGCTAACCACTTCGCTTACCAGGTTAGACATACGCATACCTTCAACGAGAGTGTTGTCATAAGTAAAACGAATCTCTGGCGTTAGACGTAGACGAATACGCTTACCAAGTGCCATACGAACGGCAACTTCGTGCTCTTTTAAAGCTTCTAGGCTAGATTCTGGCGTTTGCTCACCGACGCATAGGAAGGTCACAAATACTTTGGCATAAGCTAGGTCACGTGACACTTCTACATCTGAAATGGTCACCATGCCGATACGTGAATCACGTACATCACGCTGAAGGATTGACGCTAATTCTTTTTGTAATTGTTGTGCAACACGTTGTGCACGGCTAAATTCTTTTGACATATCTTTTCTCACATCTGTTCACTCAATTTAGAGTGTTTCTACAGAAAGAATGGGGAGCACATAATGCTCCCCATGGTGTATTAAACAACCGTTCGTCATATACCTTTGAAAGGTAACGAAACTTGATTAATCAAGAGTACGCTTAATTTCAACGATTTCGAATACTTCGATTTGGTCACCAGCACGAACATCATTATAGTTCTTAACGCCGATACCACACTCGTAGCCATTACGAACTTCTTGTACGTCATCTTTAAAGCGACGTAGAGATTCAAGCTCACCTTCGTAAATAACTACGTTTTCACGAAGTACACGAATTGGGTTATTACGTTTGATAACACCTTCAGTAACCATACAACCAGCGATAGCGCCTAGTTTAGGTGACTTGAAGACATCACGAACTTCCGCAAGACCAATGATCTCTTGCTTAAATTCAGGAGCAAGCATGCCGCCCATCGCTTGTTTTACTTCATCAATCAATTGGTAGATGATTGAGTAGTAACGTAAGTCTAGGTTTTCATTTTCAATGGTACGACGAGCTGAAGCATCGGCTCGTACGTTAAAGCCAAGAATGATAGCGTTAGATGCTGCTGCAAGTACTGCATCTGTTTCAGTAATACCACCAACACCAGAACCTACGATGTTCACTTTCACTTCTTCAGTTGAAAGTTTACGTAATGAATCGGCGATAGCTTCAACAGAACCTTGAACGTCTGCTTTTAGTACTACGTTAAGCTCAGCAACTTCACCGGCTTCCATGTTAGAGAACATGTTTTCAAGTTTCGATTTTTGTTGGCGAGCAAGTTTCACATCACGGAATTTACCTTGACGGTAGTTTGCGACTTCACGTGCTTTACGCTCATCACGAACTACAGTAGCTTCATCACCTGAAGCTGGCACACCTGATAGACCAAGGATCTCAGCCGGAATAGAAGGACCAGCTTCAGTGATCTCTTTACCATTCTCATCACGCATCGCACGGATACGACCGTATTCTTGACCACAAAGTACGATATCGCCTTTACGTAGAGTACCCTCTTGAACAAGTACAGTTGCTACTGGACCACGGCCTTTATCAAGACGAGATTCAACAACCACACCTGAAGCCATACCATCAGTTACCGCTTTAAGTTCTAAAACTTCAGCTTGTAATAAGATAGCTTCTAGTAGGCCTTCAATGTTGGTGCCTTGCTTAGCAGAGATATGGACGAACATATTCTCGCCGCCCCACTCTTCAGGAATAACGTCGTATTGAGCTAGCTCGTTTTTGACGTTATCTGGGTTTGCACCCTCTTTATCAATCTTGTTTACTGCGATAATCAAAGGTACACCAGCGGCTTTAGCATGCTGAATCGCTTCAATTGTTTGTGGCATAACACCATCATCGGCAGCGACAACAAGCACAACAATATCCGTTGCTTGAGCACCACGAGCACGCATTGAAGTAAATGCGGCGTGTCCTGGAGTATCCAAAAAGGTAATCATACCGTTTTCAGTTTCAACGTGGTAAGCACCGATATGCTGAGTAATACCACCCGCTTCACCTGATGCAACACGGCTACGACGAATGTAATCAAGCGTCGATGTTTTACCGTGGTCAACGTGACCCATGATAGTAACCACTGGCGCACGAGGTGTTGCTTCAGTTGTGTTATCACGATCAGATAGAATCGCTTCTTCTAATTCGTTTTCTTTACGAAGTACTACCTTGTGACCCATTTCTTCCGCTACTAGAGCAGCAGTTTCTTGGTCGATCACTTGGTTGATCGTCGCCATAGCGCCCATCTTCATCATGGTTTTGATGACTTCGGTACCTTTTACTGACATTTTATTCGCCAGTTCAGAAACAACGATTGTTTCGCCAATCACAACTTCTGCTTTTGCAACAGTGGCATTTTTATCAAAGCCTTGTTGCATAGACGTTGGTTTAGACAATTTACCTTTACGGTTGCGTCCGCCACGAGCATTACGACCACCAAAACGGTCATCTTCTTTTTTCGCTGGCTTTTTCTTCTTGCGACGACTTGCTTCGCTACGACGGTCAGCTTCATCTTCAGCTGCACGTGCATGTTTGTTTGTCGTTACGTGGTAATCAGAGTTTTCAGATTCTTTTTTCTTCTTCTCTTCTTCCGACCAACGAACTTCGTTTTCTTCTGCTAACTTACGAGCTTCTTCAACCAATTTTTGTGCTTCTTGTTCTGCTTTACGTTGAGCTTCTTCTTCCTGACGACGCTTCAATGCTTCTGCTTCTTTCTTAGCAGCGTCATGTTGCGCTTTTTCTTCAGGAGAACGTTTTGCGGCCGCTTTCGCTTCTTCAGCTTTCGCGTTTTCCGCAGCTTCACGTTTCGCGGCATCTGCTGCTTCACGTTTTGCTTTTGCTTCAGCATCAGCTTTCGCTTTAACTTCAGCGTCTAATTTTGCTTTTTCTTCTGCTTCACGCTTCGCTACTTCTGCTGCTTCGCGTGCTGCTAATTCTTCCGCTTCACGTTGGGCTTCTTCATCAACCGCAGAACGTTTCACGTAAGTACGCTTTTTACGTACTTCAACTTGTACTTCTTTGCTCTTACCGCCACCAGCAGACACACTTAATGTACTTTTAGTTTTGCGTTGCAAAGTTAGGCGAGTCGGTTCTGAGTCACTTGTTGAACCGTTGCCTTTTTTTAGATGAGCAAGAAGTTTTTGCTTCTCATCATCTGTAACACTGTCTGTACTGGTTTTTTTCATACCAGCATCAGCAAGTTGTTCTACCAAGTGCTCAACTGGAGTACCAATTTCTTCACTTAGTGCTTTCACTGTCAGTTCTGTCATACTGCTTTCTCCTTGCTGAAAATTATTCTTCGTCGCCAAACCAGCAAATGTTACGCGCAGCCATAATTAATTCGCCTGCACGTTCTTCACTTAGGCCTTCGATGCCTTCTAACTCATCAGTACCTTGGTCAGCTAAATCTTCTAAAGTCACTACCCCTTTAGCCGCGAGTTTAAACGCCATTTCGCGCTCTAAGCCGTCTAAAGCAAGTAGGTCTTCAGCAGGCTCTAAACCTTCAAATGATTCTTCTTGAGCAAGCGCTAACGTAGTCAGTGCATTTTTCGCACGAGTACGTAACTCTTCAACTAACTCTTCTTCAAGACCATCAACTTCAAGTAATTCGTTTACTGGAACGTAAGCGATTTCTTCAAGAGTAGAGAAACCTTCTTCAACCAGTAATTCGGCAAAATCTTGCTCGATATCTAAATGCTTCATGAAGCTTTCGATAGCAACAACTGATTCTTCTTGGTGCTTGCTATTCAACTCAGCTACCGTCATGACATTTAATTCCCAACCAGTAAGCTGAGAAGCAAGACGTACGTTTTGACCGCTACGGCCAATAGCTTGAGCTAAGTTATCTGCTTCAACTGCAATATCCATTGAGTGTGAGTCTTCATCAACAATGATTGAAGCCACATCGGCAGGAGCCATTGCGTTAATCACGAATTGCGCAGGGTTATCATCCCAAAGAACGATATCGATACGCTCACCACCAAGTTCACCAGATACCGCTTGTACACGGGCACCACGCATACCAACACAAGCACCAACTGGATCAATACGGCGGTCGTTGGTTTTTACTGCAATCTTAGCGCGAGAACCTGGATCGCGAGCAGCCGCTTTCAATTCAATCAGTTCTTCACCAATTTCTGGCACTTCAATGCGGAAAAGTTCAATCAGCATTTCAGGTTTAGAACGCGTTAAGAATAGTTGGAAACCGCGAGCTTCAGGTTTAACTGCATATAGAAGACCACGAATACGGTCACCTGAACGCAAGTTTTCACGTGGTAATTGATCTTCACGTAAAATCACAGATTCTGCGTTATTACCAAGATCAACGATAACTGCATCACGTGTTGCTTTCTTCACAACACCTGTTACTAGTTCGCCTTCATTGTCGATGAATTGTTCAACGATTTGAGCGCGCTCAGCTTCACGTACTTTTTGTACGATAACTTGCTTAGCGGTTTGAGTGGTAATACGGTCGAAAGTTACCGACTCCATATCATCTTCAATGTAACCACCAAGCTCAATTTCTTCATTATCGTATTTAGCAGCTTCAATTGAAATCTCTTTCGTTGGAAATTCTACCTCTTCAACCACTAACCAACGACGGAAAGTTTCGAAATTACCTGTTTTACGGTCAATTTCAACACGCACTTCGATTTCGTGTGGGCTTTTCTTTTTTGTTGCCGTAGCTAAAGCAATTTCTAATGCTTCAAAAATACGCTCACGGGGAACAGCTTTTTCATTCGAAACTGCTTCAACAACCGCTAAAATTTCTCTGTTCATTGTTATCGCCTCTTCAGACTTAAAATTTTGGTATCAAGTTAGCTTTAGAAATATTACTTAAAGCAAATTGTTCTTCGGTGCCATCTAGGGTAATGGTAACAATTTCACCCTCAATAGCAGTAATCACGCCTTTCCACTTACGACGGTTATTGACCGCCATTTTCAACACCAAGTTTACATCGTGACCGATGAATTGTTGGTAGTGAGCAGGCTTGAACAGTGGACGTTCTAAACCTGGTGAGGAAACTTCTAAGTTATATGCAACCGTAATTGGATCTTCAACATCCATCACCGCGCTTACTTGGCGGCTAACCTCTGCACAATCATCAACATTGATGCCATTTTCATGATCAATAAAAATACGCAATGTGGAGTGCTCACCAGCTCGGATAAATTCCAAGCCAACTAATTCATAACCAGAAGCTGCCACTGGCGCTTCCAATAATTCGGTTAATTGTTTTTCTAAACCAGTCATACTCTCTCCGGAAATGAAGCCTTCTCCACACTCTCTGTCGCTTTAACACATAAAAAAGCCAACAAAACCAAGAAGCTACACTTAAAGCCAATCGTCCAGAAACAAAAAAAGGGCTTAAAGCCCAATTCAAACACCATGCATTATCTGCATAGTCAATAATTTGAACGGTCAATTTTGACCAATCAAGTTATGCAGATAATAAAAAACCCCGATAAGTCGGGGTTTTTTATTGCTGGACCCTGATATTACTAAGCATATATTTTGCTTAGCTGTGTCAAAAGTCAGACTTTTAACACGAAAACTTATAACAGCATATCCTATAAAGGATTGGTTGCGGGGGCCGGATTTGAACCGACGACCTTCGGGTTATGAGCCCGACGAGCTACCAAGCTGCTCCACCCCGCGTCCGATTTTGCTTTCTATCTAAGCGCATTATACTCGCTGCAATAGACATTACAAGCTTTACAAACAATGGTGCCGAGAGGGGGACTTGAACCCCCACACCATAAGGCACTAGCACCTCATGCTAGCGTGTCTACCAATTTCACCATCTCGGCAATATTCTTATTAAGAATAACTGTTACCAAAGTAACAATTACTGAGGAATTTCGTCACCGCTCTTAGGCGCTGGAATTTCATCAGTAGCAACTTGTTCTTTATCAGTCTTCTGCTCAACACTTAATTGTGGTGCAGCAAACTTAGATTCATGCTTCGCTGTTGACATATGGCCAAGAACCAAACTGATGATAAAGAAAATTGTTGCGAAGATCGCTGTTGAACGGGTAAGGAAATTACCTGAGCCACCAGAGCCAAATACTGTATTTGATGCTCCAGCCCCGAAAGAGGCTCCCATGTCTGCGCCTTTACCTTGCTGAATCAACACTAGGCCAATTACACCAAGCGCAACCAGTAGATAAATCACAAGTAGAACTGTTAACATTTTTCCACCTATGTTCTAAATTTTTGAGCTATTGCTTTTAATTAAAAACAATAACGCACCTCCCTAATGAGGCGCAGTGATACTAACCAAAGCGACACTAACTGACAAGTGAAAATTGCCAAAAAAGTATAACTTGCGGTTCAAACGATTAAAAAAGGGACAAAACAACAATAAACAGGCCAGTGACGATTCACCACCAGCCTTGAGTTGTTTTAGCAATTCTCTTTAACTTTTTCAGCAATTGCATTCGCCGAAGATTCAACTAACTGGGCATCTTCACCTTCAACCATTACTCGAATCAGTGGTTCGGTACCTGATTTACGTAATAGTACTCGGCCTTTATCGCCCAATTTAGATTCAACATCTTTAACTGAATCAAGTACCGCTTGGTTTTGCAACGGATCGCTATCACCTGCGAAACGTACATTCACCAAAACTTGCGGATATAGCGTCATTCCTGATGCTAAGGCACTGAGTGATAGTTTACTGCCGACAATTGAAGCAAGCACTTGTAGTGCGGCAACAATCGCATCCCCCGTTGTCACTTTATCAAGCAAAATAACATGGCCAGAGTTCTCTGCACCAATTTTCCAGCCTTTTTCTAATAACTGTTCCATTACGTAGCGGTCGCCGACCTTTGAACGAACAAAAGGGATACCTAGCTGTTTCAAGCCGTTTTCCATGCCTAGGTTAGTCATCAAAGTACCGACTACCCCACCTTTCAGCTCACCACGACGCAGGGCATCGCGAGCAATGATATAAGCAATTTGGTCGCCATCGACTTTGTTGCCTAGTTCGTCAACCATGATGATTCGGTCACCGTCGCCATCAAATGCTAAGCCCAGATCTGCTTTTTCATCAATAACACGCTGCTGTAAAGCATTTACATCCGTCGCTCCAACTTGATCATTGATATTCAGACCATTTGGCTCACACCCCATCGCAATAACATCAGCACCTAATTCAGTAAAGACACTCGGAGCAATATGATACGTCGCACCATGTGCGCAATCGACTACGATCTTTAAGCCTTTCAAACTTAATTCATTAGGGAAAGTACTCTTACAAAACTCAATATAACGACCTGCCGCATCGACCATGCGCTTAGCTTTACCCAGCATGGCTGATTCAACGCATTCGATATCTTTTTCCAGTTCCGCTTCAATCGCCAGTTCAATATCATCTGGCAATTTGGTGCCTTCCGATGAAAAGAACTTAATACCGTTATCGTAGTAAGGATTATGAGATGCCGAGATCACAATGCCCGCTTCTGCTCGGAATGTTTGCGTTAAATAAGCAACAGCAGGTGTTGGCATTGGGCCAGTTAAGATCGCTTTTAACCCAGCAGCAGCCAGACCCGCTTCTAATGCCGATTCCAGCATATAGCCAGAGATGCGAGTATCTTTACCTATAATAACTTGCTTGGTCCCTTGTTTGGCTAATACACGGCCCGCAGCCCAACCTAGCTTTAATACAAAATCAGGAGTAATTGGATAGTCACCAACTTTGCCACGTACACCATCGGTACCAAAATATTTTCTCGTTGACATGATTTGTCCTTATTCTTCAAGCGGCTTATTAATGGCAAATATGAATAACCACCATTAATTAAATTGAATTATTGATTAGTTTGAATCATTTCAAGAATACGCATGGCATCTTGAGTTTCTTGTACGTCATGGACTCGAATAATTTGAGCCCCTTGCTGAGCAGCAATAGTCGCGCAAACCACACTGCCTATAACACATTCACTAGTTGGCTTATTCAAAGCCTTCGATACCATAGACTTTCTCGACATTCCTGCAAGAATCGGTAACTTATATTGATGAAAACGTTCAAGGTTTGCCAGTAAATGATAATTATGCGCTAAAGTTTTACCAAAGCCAAAACCTGGATCGATAATTATATTCTCGCGCTTAATTCCTGCCGTAACACACTCATCGATACGCAGAGTCAGAAAGTCATCGACATCTTGTAATACGTCATGATATTCAGGATTATCTTGCATGGTTTTAGGCTCACCTTGCATATGCATAATACAAACAGGAACATTTGCTTTGGCAACCACATCTAGCGCCCCAGGTAAGCTAAGAGAGCGCACATCATTAATAATATCAGCACCACATTCGATACTTTGCTTCATCACTTCCGCTTTACTGGTATCAATAGAAATCCAGACATCAGATTTTTGGCGGATCGCTTTAACCAGTGGAATAACCCGATTTAATTCATCTTCTAGCGATACTTCTTTTGCGCCAGGACGCGTCGACTCACCACCAATATCAATAATAGTCGCCCCCGCCGCTATCATAGCGTCAACTTGTAGGAGAGCTTTATCAAGTAGATTAAACTTGCCACCATCAGAAAAAGAGTCAGGCGTGGCATTTAAAATCCCCATAATTTGAGGACGGCTAAGATCAAGTTGTTTGTGATTAAAAATTAATTTCATAACAAGAATATTACTCACAATTTGCTTAGGAGAGATTGGAGATTAAAGTAAAGATGATTTCTTCTGTAAGGTAAAAAGCAAAAAGCCCCGACTTTCATCAGGGCTTGAGTATGCTTATAAAAGCTTATGAATCTTTATTTTTTGATTCATTGTCATCTTGTGACTGTTCAGAATCAGGCTTCGCTTCACCTTTAGCTTCCTCAGACTTGGTTTCTTCTACCTTATCTTCTTCTACTTTGGCATCAGGTGCCTTAGCAGTCGGCTCAGCAGTTTTCACTTCGCTATCAGTCCAGCCTTGTGGAGCACGAACTGTCTCTGCACGATTCATCAAGTCATCAATCTGACCAGCATCAATAGTTTCATATTTCATCAGCGCATCTTTCATTGCATGCATGATATCCATATTATCTTCTAATATCTTTTTAGCACGTTCATAGTTACGGTCTATAAGAATTCGTACTTCTTGATCAATCAAGCGAGCGGTTTCATCCGATACTTGTTTAGCTTGAGACATTCCAGCCCCCATGAAGACTTCACCATCTTCTTGGGCATAAAGCAATGGTCCAAGTTTTTCAGAGAAGCCCCATTGAGTGACCATTTTGCGAGCAATATCCGTTGCACGTTCGATGTCGTTTGAGGCACCGGTTGACACTTTATCTGAACCATAAATAAGTTCTTCAGCCAAACGACCACCATACAAGCTAGAAATCATAGACTCTAAGTGTTGGCGAGACATACTCACACGATCTTGTTCAGGCAAGTACATCGTCACACCCAGCGCACGGCCACGTGGAATAATGGATACTTTATAAACCGGGTCATGTTCTGGCACTAAACGGCCAACAATCGCATGCCCTGCCTCGTGGTATGCCGTCGATGCTTTGGTTTCTTCCGTCAACACCATTGAACGACGCTCTGCGCCCATCATGATTTTGTCTTTAGCAAGCTCAAACTCAACCATAGATACATTGCGTTTATTACCACGAGCAGCAAATAATGCAGCTTCGTTTACTAGGTTTGCAAGATCGGCACCGGAAAAACCAGGTGTACCACGAGCAATCAGCGATGGCTCAACATTTTCCGCTAGCGGAACTTTACGCATATGTACTTTTAGAATTTGCTCACGACCTCGAACGTCAGGTAAGCCAACCACAACTTGACGGTCAAAACGGCCAGGGCGAAGCAATGCAGGGTCTAGTACGTCAGGGCGGTTAGTTGCCGCAATAACGATAATACCTTCATTACCTTCAAAACCATCCATTTCAACCAGCATTTGGTTTAGTGTTTGTTCACGTTCATCATGACCGCCACCAACACCTGCACCACGTTTACGCCCTACCGCATCAATTTCATCGATAAAGATAATACAAGGAGATGCTTTCTTGGCTTGTTCAAACATATCACGCACACGAGATGCACCAACACCAACAAACATTTCTACGAAATCAGAACCAGAAATAGTAAAAAATGGTACTTTTGCTTCACCAGCAATTGCTTTCGCCAATAAAGTTTTACCTGTACCTGGAGGACCAACCATCAATACACCTGTTGGAATTTTACCACCAAGTTTTTGAAAACGGCTAGGGTCGCGTAGGTAATCAACCAGCTCTTTTACGTCTTCTTTTGCTTCGTCACAACCAGCAACGTCGGCAAAAGTTGTTTTGATTTGTTCTTCACCCATCATGCGAGCTTTACTCTTGCCAAACGACATAGCGCCTTTACCGCCGCCGCCTTGCATCTGTCGCATGAAGAAAATCCACACCCCGATCAGTAAGATCATTGGGAACCAAGAGATAAAGATAGTACTTAATAAGCTTTGTTGCTCTGGTGCTGTACCCGATACTTTCACGTTTTGATTAATAAGATCGTCGAGAAGCTTATCATCATAAACTGGCATATAAGTTACATTGCGAGAATTATCAGTTCGAACAAAGGTAATTTCTCTATCCTTAAACTTTGCCTCACGAACTTGGCCTTGACCAACGTCTTTTACAAAGGATGTGTAATCAATCGCTTTTCCGTTACTGTCCCCAGGCCCAAAGCTCTGGAAAACTGACATCAAAACTACGGCGATTACTAGCCATAAAATTAAATTTTTTGCCATGTCACTCAAGGTGTCAGCCTCTCGGTCACTATTAATTAAAAGTAGATTACTACAGTTTATATCCTGTAGCTACGATATATACCTCACGAGAACGCGCACGTGAAGAGTCTGGTTTACGAATTTTTACAGCTTTAAACATATCTCGTACATCTTTGACGTACTGATCAAAGCCTTCGCCTTGGAATACCTTAACTATAAAACTACCATCAGGAGCTAGAACTTGTCGACACATATCCAACGCTAATTCAACTAAATACATAGCTCTTGGTTGGTCTACAGCAAGGTTTCCGCTCATATTAGGCGCCATGTCAGACATAACTACATCCACCATATCAGGTTGAATGCGTTCTAGTAAGGCATCTAATACGGCTTCTTCACGAAAATCCCCTTGAAGAAAGCTAACACCTACGATTGAATCCATAGATAAAATGTCACAAGCTATTACTTGTCCTTCATCGCCTACAATTTCAGCAGCATATTGAGACCAGCCGCCAGGTGCTGCACCTAAATCTACTACTGTCATTCCAGGTTTTAAGAGTTTATCTTTCTCTTGAATCTCTTCAATTTTGAAAATAGCACGTGAACGGTAACCTCGCTTTTGGGCTTCTGCTACATACTTATCATCAAAATGCTCTTGTAACCAACGACCAGAACTAGCCGAGTGTTTTTTCTTACTCATTTTATTCCTACTGATTATTCAACGCTTCCTACACTCTATGGTAGAAAGCTTCTGCTACTGCAGAAAACATCACAAGAGCCGTTGCGATTAACATATCCAAGTGACTTTAAGTCACTTGGATATAAAAACTATTACGGAAAATATAGTCTTCCACAATAGATGGCGCTAAAATAGATGTTTTCAACCCTTATACTATAAAAAAATGGCCGCACAATGAACCTAAGCACCAAACAAAAGCAGCACTTGAAAGGACTAGCTCACAATTTAAAACCTGTCGTGCTAATGGGCGCAAATGGATTGACTGAAGCTGTTCTTGCGGAAATTGAGCTTGCACTTGACCATCACGAGCTGATTAAAGTCAAAGTCGCTTCTGAAGACCGTGAAACAAAGTCGCTAATTATAGACGCCATTGTTCGTGAAACTAAAGCGGAAAAAGTACAAACTATTGGTAAAATTTTGGTTTTATTCCGTCAAAGCGAGCAGCGTAAAATTGAGATCCCTCGTAAGTAACCACTTACTTGCTGTTTTCAATTCATTTCAAATAGAAGATCGCCTAGTGCGATCTTTTTTATGTTACTAGTTCAGAGAGCGCTTAGAGTTGCGAATAAAAGCACTTATGCATCACATAGCATACGTCAACTAAAGCACGTTTAAGCTTTTCGTTACTCGATCAAAACGTCTCCACACCTCGCTTCCATCTTATACAAAAAAGCCGCATTAACTGCGGCTTTTTTAAATAAATATCTTACTCTGGATGCTTAAATATAATCTACCTGAGTGATTTCAAAATCTTTATCGCCACCTGGGGTTGAGATAACCACTTCATCACCTTCCATTTTACCGATCAAACCACGAGCAATTGGTGAACTTACTGAAATTTTACCAGCTTTAATGTCAGCTTCATCGTCACCGACAATTGTATATTTCACTTCTTTGTCAGTATCAATATCAAGCAAAGTTACCGTCGTTCCAAAAATAACTTTTCCGGTATTTTCCATCTTAGACACATCAATTACTTGAGCAACCGACAACTTATACTCAATATCGCGGATCTGAGCTTCACAAATGCCTTGTTCTTCACGAGCAGCATGGTATTCAGCATTTTCCTTTAAATCACCTAATTCACGCGCTTCGGCAATTGCCGCCGAGATCAATGGGCGGCGCTTTAATAATGCTTCTAATTCTGTACGTAGTAATTGCTCACCACACACGGTCATTGGGACTTTATCCATTTTAAACCTCACTCCGACTTCAACTCCAAAGAGCGAACCTCAGACAAAAAATACCCACTCAACTTGTTGCTGAGTAGGTGCCGTTAGAATATTTAATTGGCAACTAGTGTAATTAAACTTGGTTATTTCGTCACTATAAAAATAAGATCTCAATCACATTTCATTGAAAATACAGGCACTTTTAAAACTTTAACTTTTTTCTAAAACACAACTACTTTTAGTCAATTTCGTGGCTAAAATCTAAAAAAATCAAACTTGAGATCTCCATCACAAAAACCAGGACACCACCATAACCTACTGAATAAAATGAAAAATACCAGAACAAAAAAACTAAAACCACTGTGAGAGTTATGATTTTTAGGTATTTTGAGATCATTTGACTATCTTGAGCGGGAACTTACACGGTACAACACATGTAGGAATTATTTATGCCAGCTATCAATATATGCACTATATATTAGTTGGATCAAATAAAACCCATGTATGCAACAAGCGTGTATACAAACAAAAGTTATAGAGTAGTCATTAGCTACCAACTTTAATCAATTAAACGATTAGGATAAATACAACCAGGCGTTTTATTTATGTTAATTTATAACAATTACTTAAAATCAATACGAAATTTATTACGTTTAAAAAGAAAAATGCAGTAAAATTCGCCCCCATAGAATGGCTTTCATTCTATATATGGATAATTAAAAATCAGTTAGGATTAATACAATGAAAAAAACATTACTAGCTTTAGCAGTGGCCGCTGCTTCAGTATCAACTGCAGCTTCTGCAGCAACTATCTACAAAGATGACACTTCTACTTTAAACATGGGTGGCCGTGTTGAAGTTCGTGCTAACTTCTCTGATGCAAACAAAACTGCTGAAGATGACAACATGTACAAAGACGCTTCTCGTATCCGCTTAAACATTGGTGGTGAACAAAAGCTAAATGAAGATATCTCTTTCATCGGTTTTACTGAGTTTGAAGTAACTGAAGATCAATCAGATGCAACTAATACTGACGACGCATTATTCAACACTCGTTACCTATATGCTGGTGTAACGTCACAAACTTACGGTGCGCTAACTTACGGTCACCAAGACAACGCATTCACTTACCTAACTAACTTCACCGATATGGCTGAAGTGTTCTCTGGTTACATCAACGAATATAACGTTGCAACTTCTGACCGTGCTAACAATGTTCTACGTTATGCATTCAACACTGAAAAGCTAACTATTCAAGCAAGTGTTCAAGGTGACTCTGATTCAGATGGTACTCCTGTAACTCAAAATGCTGATGGTTTTGGCGTTATTGCTGCATACAAAATCACTGACGCTATCGAGCTTGGTTTAGGTTATGCACAAACTGATGCTAATGCTGCAGGTGATGACCAATTCAGTACTGGCGACAATAACACATACACAGCGGCTGCTCGTTACTCGAAAAATGGCATTTTAGTTGCTGCAACGTATGAAGGCGGTACAATCTCCACTGCTGATACTTCTATTGCAGAAACAGACTTCAACGCTGCTGACCTTTACGCTGGTTACACTTTTGGCGACAACAACGTAAACCTAACATACAACTACTTTGATGCTGATAAAGATCAATTTGATTCACTAAACATGAGCAATGTGAACTTTGAGTACGCTCGTTACTTTGGTGAGCACGCAACTGTTTACGGTGCATACCAGTTAAACCTTCTTTCTGACGGCGATGCTGCTACTGACGCACAAACTGAAGACCAAATCCAAGTTGGTCTACGCTACGCATTCTAATCTAGCACCTCTTAGAGGTTAGATAAGAATCTTAAAACGCCTACTTATTTTAGTAGGCGTTTTTGTTTATACTTAGCGCTCAATTTCAATGCCTACCCCACAGGTGAATAATGCGCTTATTTTTTGTTTTTATTAATCTTTTCTTCTTGTTGAGTTCATTCTCATCACAAGCTGCATTACCAAAACCACATTTCCCAAGTAGCGATATCCTACCGTCAGGGACTCGAGTGGGCTTAATCGCCAAGTCACCGAGCTCGACATTATTGGGACAAAACAATGATCAGCTATTCCCACCAGCTAGCACCTTAAAGCTAGTGACCGCACTGGCAGCTAAAATCGAACTAGGTGATGATTTTCGCTACTCAACACAATTAGAGCAAAATGGTAAGGATCTAGTAGTACGCTTTTCTGGCGATCCGAGCTTAACTTCCGCCGACATTAGTCAACTGCTAAAAAATGCAAACATCTCAACAATTAGCGGCGACCTTATCTTAGATAGCAGCGCTTTTACTGGCTATGAAAAAGCGGTTGGTTGGCCGTGGGATATTCTTGGCGTTTGTTACAGCACACCTTCTAGCGCAATTACCTTAAATGGTAACTGTGTGATGGCATCCATTTATACCAATGCAGATGGTAGCACTCGTGTGTTTACGCCTAAGCATCAGCCTGTCAATGTCAGTACGACAGCGACAGCAATTACCCGTAAGCAACAAAAAGAGCAGTACTGTGATTTAGAACTGACTACCACTCCAGCTAACCATTACCGCTTATCAGGCTGTTTAGTGAAACGAGATCAGCCATTACCGCTTAACTTTGCAGTGCAAAACGCCTTCTTGTATGCATCGGCAACCTTGCATCAAATCTTAGATGAACAAGGTATCAAGCTTAAAGGCAGCATTAAATTGGCAACAGCTGTTACTACCAAAAAGCAGGCCAAGAATACAAAGGTACTGGCTAAACATCTATCGGTGCCATTGCCTGTTCTACTCGAGCACATGCTAAAAGACTCTGATAATCTATACGCCAACAACTTAACTAAAACCTTAGGCGAACATTACTTTAATCAAGCGGGTTCCTTTGCTAATGGCACCGAAGCCATTAAGCAGATTTTAAACAAACAAGCCAAAGTCGATTTATCTAATGCGGTTTTAGAAGATGGTTCAGGGCTGTCTCGTAACAACCGCGTTACTCCAAATCAACTGTACTCAGTATTAAAATTTATTAAAGCCAATGATCATAACCTGGACTTCATTCGCTTAATGCCAACAGCAGGCATAGACGGCACATTAAAATACCGCTCTAGCATGAGAAAAGCGCCAATAAAAGGCAACATAGTCGCGAAAAGTGGTTCTTTATTTGCCACTCACAATATGGCGGGTTTCGTACTCAATGAGCAAGGTGAACCAACAACTATGTTTGTTCAATTAGTGACGGATTATCACCCACAAAATAATACCAGCACCATTCCACCACTAACCCAATTTGAGCAAGCGTTTTATCAGAATTTGATTAAGGCGACGAAGGAAAAGTAGCGGTACTCGTAGCTAGGACGCTTTGCTACTCGTGACTCGAAAAAGAAGAGTGGATACGAGTTACGGGGACGCTACGCTCGGGAGCCGAAAAGACTAGTGAGTGTTGAGTGAACAATTTAAAATCATTACATTCACATCAATGGCGTTTATTTAATTTCTCGAACTTTCCGTATTGACTTCGAGTGACAAGAAGCAAAGCGCTCGAGCCCCGAGAAACGCAACTAAACAAAAACCCACTTTAGCTACAACAACTAAAGTGGGTTTATTTTTATTACTTATTAACGCTTGTTTATTAACGTTTGCTTATTACGCCAAAGACTCTTTCACTTTCGCATGCAACTCTTGTACAGAGGTAACATTCGAGCGGTTGTCTTCTTTATGAGCCATACAACTTGCGAAAGCCGCATTCAAGGTCGTGGTGTAGTTCACTTTCTCTTGTAATGCGCCGCGACGTAGTACTTTTGAGTCTTCAATTGCTTGACGACCGGCTGCCGTGTTCACAATGTAGGTGTATTCATTGTTCTTGATACGGTCAAGAATATGAGGACGACCTTCATGTACTTTATTCACCAAACGAGGGTTAATACCAGCTTCGCCTAGCACGACTGCTGTACCGTGTGTTGCATCTAATTGGTAACCCAGTTTGATTAACTGAGATGCCAACTCTACAACACGCTCTTTGTCTTCTTTACGAACAGAAAGCAGTGCACGGCCACCTTCAGGGTAAACATTACCAATACCCAGTTCCGCTTTCGCAAACGCTTGAGCAAAGGTTTTACCTACGCCCATCACTTCACCGGTTGAGCGCATTTCTGGGCCTAACAGTGGATCCACACCTAGGAACTTGTTAAATGGTAATACAACTTCTTTAACTGAGTAGTAAGGTGGAATGATTTCTTTAGTGAAACCTTGTGATGCTAAAGATTGACCAGCCATTACGCGAGCGGCAATTTTAGCAATCGGGGCGCCAATTGCTTTTGATACAAATGGAACCGTACGCGCGGCACGAGGGTTCACCTCGATTAAGTATACTTGGCCATCTTTAACTGCAAACTGAGTATTCATCAAGCCGCGAACACCAAGCTCAAACGCTAGCTTTTCAACTTGCTCGCGCATAACATCTTGGATTTCTTTTCTTAAGGTATAAGCAGGTAGTGAACATGCTGAGTCACCTGAGTGAACGCCGGCTTGCTCAATGTGCTCCATGATACCGCCAATCACTACTTGCTCGCCGTCACAAATCGCGTCAACGTCAACTTCAACCGCATCATCTAAGAATAGGTCTAGAAGAACTGGAGATTCATTCGATACGCTTACCGCTTCGTTGAAGTAGCGACGTAAATCTTGCTCATCATATACGATTTCCATCGCACGACCACCAAGTACATACGACGGACGAACCACTAACGGGTAACCAATTTCACGTGATTTTTCAATCGCTTGTTCCATTGTGGTTACAGTGGCATTTTCAGGTTGTAATAAACCTAAACGATCGACTGCCGTTTGAAAACGCTCACGGTCTTCCGCGCGGTCAATCGCATCTGGGCTAGTACCAATAATTGGCACACCAGCCGCTTCTAGTGCACGAGCCAGTTTCAGTGGCGTTTGACCACCGTACTGTACGATCACGCCTTTTGGCTTCTCGATACGTACGATTTCAAGCACATCTTCCAGTGTTACTGGTTCGAAGTATAAACGGTCAGACGTATCGTAATCGGTAGAAACCGTTTCAGGGTTACAGTTCACCATGATGGTTTCGTAACCGTCTTCACGTAATGCCAGTGATGCGTGCACACAACAGTAGTCAAATTCGATACCTTGACCGATACGGTTTGGACCACCGCCCAATACCATAATTTTATCGCGGTCAGTTGGGTTCGCTTCACACTCTTCATCGTATGATGAGTACATGTAAGCCGTATCTGAAGAGAACTCAGCAGCACAAGTATCAACACGCTTGTAGACTGGGTGGATATTGTATTGCTCACGAGCACGGCGAATTTCACTTTCAGCCACACCAAGTAGTTTCGCTAAACGTGCATCACCGAAGCCTTTGCGCTTCATTTTGCGTAATACTTCTTCGTTTAGACCAGCGTAACCGCCCGCTTTGACTTCTTCTTCCAATTTCACTAGCTCTTCGATTTGAACTAGGAACCAACGGTCAACATTAGTTAGATTGAATACACCATCCACTGACATGCCAGCACGGAATGCATCAGCGATGTACCAAATACGGTCACAACCCGCTTCTTTCAATTCTTGGCGGATCTTAGTCAATGCATCTGGTGCATCCAAATCGACCATTTCATCAAAACCATCACGACCAACTTCTAGGCCACGTAATGCTTTTTGTAGTGATTCTTGTTGGTTACGGCCAATTGCCATTACTTCACCAACCGACTTCATTTGAGTGGTTAGACGGTCATTGGCACCGGCAAATTTCTCAAAGTTAAAACGAGGGATCTTAGTCACAACGTAGTCGATGGTTGGTTCAAATGATGCTGGCGTTGCACCACCAGTGATGTCATTCATTAACTCATCAAGCGTATAACCAATCGCCAGTTTTGCTGCGATTTTAGCAATTGGGAAACCTGTTGCTTTAGAAGCAAGCGCTGATGAACGAGATACACGTGGGTTCATTTCGATGATAACCATACGGCCATCTTTCGGGTTGATACCAAACTGTACGTTTGAACCACCTGTTTCAACACCAATTTCACGCAATACCGCTAAAGAAGCGTTACGCATTAATTGGTATTCTTTATCTGTTAGAGTTTGAGCTGGAGCCACAGTGATCGAGTCACCTGTGTGAATGCCCATTGCATCGAAGTTTTCAATCGCACATACGATGATACAGTTATCCGCTTTATCGCGAACCACTTCCATCTCGTACTCTTTCCAACCAATCAATGATTCATCAATAAGAAGTTCATTAGTTGGTGAAAGATCTAAACCACGACGGCAGATTTCTTCAAATTCTTCTTTGTTATACGCGATACCACCACCGGTACCACCCATAGTAAATGAAGGACGGATGATACAAGGGAAGCCAACCATATCGAGAACTTTATAAGCTTCTTCCATCGATTTCGCCGTATCCGCACGTGGACACTCTAGGCCAATTGATTTCATTGCTTTATCGAAACGAGAACGGTCTTCTGCTTTATCAATTGCATCCGCGGTCGCACCGATCATTTCCACACCAAACTCTTCAAGTACGCCGTGTTTTTCTAAATCAAGTGCACAGTTCAGAGCCGTTTGACCACCCATGGTAGGTAGTACCGCATCAGGGCGCTCTTTAGCAATAATGTTACGAACCACTTCCCAGTGAATTGGCTCGATATAAGTTGCATCGGCCATTTCTGGGTCAGTCATGATGGTTGCTGGGTTAGAGTTAACTAAGATAACTCGGTAACCTTCTTCACGCAGAGCTTTACATGCTTGAGCGCCAGAGTAGTCAAATTCACAAGCCTGACCGATAACAATTGGGCCAGCACCTAAAATCAGTACGCTTTTTATGTCAGTACGTTTTGGCATTTTCTACAACTCCCAATTATTTCTTATGTTGTTCGATTAATTCAATGAAGTGGTCAAACAATGGCGCAGCATCGTGTGGACCAGGGCTTGCTTCAGGGTGACCTTGGAAGCTAAATGCCGGCTTATCCGTACGGTGAATACCCTGTAGCGAACCGTCAAATAATGATTTGTGAGTCGCACGTAGGTTGTCTGGTAATGTTGCTTCATCCGCGGCAAAACCGTGGTTCTGAGAAGTGATCATTACAACGTTACGATCAAGATCTTTTACTGGGTGGTTAGCACCATGGTGACCAAATTTCATCTTGATGGTTTGAGCGCCAGAGGCTAAGGCTAAGATCTGGTGACCAAGACAGATACCAAAAATAGGTAAACCTTTATCAAGGAAAGTTTTGGTCGCTTCAATGGCGTAAGTACAAGGTTCTGGATCGCCAGGGCCATTTGATAGGAATACGCCATCTGGATTTAACGCTAATACTTCTTCCGCTGAGGTTTCAGCTGGAACCACGGTTAAGCGACAACCACGGTCAACTAACATGCGTAAGATGTTACGTTTCGCACCGAAATCGTAAGCCACAACATGGTAGGGTAATTCAGCATCAGATTTTGCTTCTGGTAGTCCGCCAGTTAAGGTCCATGAACCTTGCTTCCAAGAATAAGACTCTTTGGTAGAAACCACTTTTGCTAAATCCATGCCTTTAAGGCCAGGGAATTCTTTAGCTTTAGCAAGTGCCAGTGCTTCATCTAGCGATTTTTCACCAAAAGAAGGGCCCGCTACGATACAACCGTTTTGCGCACCCTTTTCACGTAATACACGAGTGAGTTTACGTGTATCAATATCAGCAATGCCGACGATATTTTGTGATTTTAAGTATTCTGAAAGGGTTTGTTCACTGCGGAAGTTTGAAGCTATAAGAGGAAGATCACGGATAACTAAGCCTTGAGCATGGATTGAAGAGGACTCTTCATCTTCTGAGTTAGTACCGGTATTGCCAATATGAGGATAAGTTAGAGTAACGATTTGCTGTGAATAGGAAGGATCAGTGAGAATTTCTTGATACCCCGTCATCGAGGTATTAAAAACAACTTCTCCAACGGCGGACCCATCTGCTCCAATGGATTGACCGCGGAACACTGTCCCATCTTCTAGGACTAACAGTGCGGAATTACTCAAGATAACCTCCAGAATAAATATGCAAAATAAATGTATAAGCTCTCGCTCTTATCTTTCTAAATCACCATAATTATGGAATTTAGGTAAATTGGCGCTATTCTAGAGATGGTGGCTAAATGTGTCAATAGTGTTAGAAAAAGAAATCTACAATAAAAGACAACTTACCCCATTTATTTCACTAAAGGCTCAAAAACAACAATCTACCTATCTCTTAGTGGCGTTAACCACACACTAAGATGCCTAAACCTTTACTTAGTATTATTTTCGCCCAATAAAAAATTAACTGACTACTTTTCATCAAAAACAGCCAAGATAACTGCAAATTTCAGACATCAAACACAGAGCAACACCATAGACCATAATAAAAACAACAAAACAATTTCACGTAATCGTTTCTTCAGCCAGGCTAAAACACAAAAAAAACCGCTCACTATCTGAACGGATTTTCGTTGAAAGTAACACTTTCGGTATATTTCGCTGATTCTAAAATGAATATATACTCAAGTACTAGCTATAAGTCGTTACAACTCATTTAACCCCAATACATCTTGCATGCTGTAAAAGCCTGACGGTTGTGTTTCTAACCAAACGGCCGCTTTAATTGCACCATTGGCAAATGTCATACGATCGGTGGCTTTATGGGTGATCTCAACTCGTTCACCAATATCTGCGAACATTGCGGTATGTTCACCGATAATATCGCCAGCACGGATGGTTGCAAAACCAATTTCATCTCTGGTTCTTTCACCGGTAATCCCTTCACGAGCATAAACGGCAACATCACTGAGTTTGTTACCCATCGCGCCAGCAATGGCTTCCCCCATACCTAAAGCGGTACCCGATGGTGCGTCTACTTTATGGCGGTGATGAGCTTCAATCACTTCAATATCGCAGTAATCTCCCATCACTTTGGCAGCTTTTTCTAACAGTTTGAACATCAGGTTCACACCAACACTGTAATTGGGTGCCATCACGATAGAGATTTCTTTAGCAGCCTGATCGATAAGCTGCTTTTCTTCCTCAGAGAAACCAGTTGTACCAATCACGATTTTTTTACCATGCGATTTACAAAGTTCGATATTGGCTAACGTGCTGCTAGGAGCTGTAAAATCAACAATCACATCAAACTGTGAAATAACCTTTGATAAATCATCGACTAATGCAACGGAAAATTGCCCTTCACCACAAAGCTCACCAATATCAACACCGACTAATGATGACTCAGGTCTTTCCGAACCTGCTCCTACTTGAGCGTTTGGATTTAAGTGGGTAGCTTTTACTAAGTTGCGGCCCATTCGACCTGCTGCGCCTGCAATCGCAATACGAACCATTGCATCTCTCTCCTTTGATGATTTTGTTATTAGGAATGTAGCGTTTTTAGAAAAGAATGGGAAGAAGAAAAAAAAACGGGTCCCAAATGGGACCCGTTTACTTTGAGAACGCAGCGTGCGTTACTTCTTAGCCAGCTTCTCTTTGATACGAGCTGACTTACCAGAACGCTCACGTAGGTAGTACAACTTGGCACGACGTACTGCACCACGACGCTTAACTTCAATGCTATCAACCATTGGAGAGTGAGTTTGGAAAGCACGCTCAACGCCTTCACCGTTCGAGATTTTACGAACTGTGAATGCTGAGTGAAGACCACGGTTACGCTTAGCGATAACTACGCCTTCGAATGCCTGTAGACGCTCACGGTCGCCTTCTTTAACTTTAACCTGAACTACAACAGTGTCACCTGGTGCAAATGCAGGGATATCTTGTTTCATTTGCTCTTCTTCAAGAGCCTTGATGATATTACTCATGTGTCTATTTCCTAGATTAAACTGATACTAAATTTATTAGGCTAGTTGCTTCTATCTTTTTTTCAAAGACCGCTGTTCACTAATGAACTGCGCCAGCAATTGTTCCTGTTCGTCAGTCAGAGCTAGGTTTTCCAGAAGCTCTGGTCTTCTAAGCCAAGTACGGCCTAGCGATTGTTTCAACCGCCAGCGACGAATGTCCTCGTGATTTCCAGAAGTCAGTACGCTTGGTACCGTTTTCTGGTTTAACACTTCAGGACGTGTGTAGTGTGGACAATCCAACAAGCCATTGGCAAAAGAATCTTCTTCTGCCGAAGCAAAATCTCCAAGTACACCCGGAACAAACCGAGATACTGAATCAATTAACGTCATGGCCGGGATTTCCCCACCCGTCATTACAAAATCCCCTATCGACCATTCTTCATCAACATAGGATTCAATAATGCGCTCATCTACTCCTTCGTAGCGGCCACAAATCAGAATCAAGTTCTCATTGGTTGCCAACTCCTCTACTCCTTGTTGGTCGAGTTTACGACCTTGGGGAGATAGGTAGATTACTTTCGCCTTACCCGGTGAAGCTTGCTTGGCTGCATTAATGGCATCGCTCAAAGGCTGAACCATCATCAACATGCCAGGGCCACCACCGTAAGGTCTATCATCAACAGTGCGATGTTTATCATGAGTGAAATCACGAGGATTCCATGACTCTAATGATAAAAGACCTTTTTTAACCGCTTGACCAGTTACACCATAATCAGATACGGCTCGGAACATGTCGGGAAACAGGCTAATTATGCCAATCCACATTGTGTTTCTCGCTTATCTAGTTAGGTGTCTAGAATCCAGGATCCCAGTCAACTTCGATCCGTTGAGCTGTGCGATCAACGTTTTTGATCACTTGCTCTTCAAGGAACGGAATTAATCGTTCCTTTTGGCCAAAGGCATCTTTTAAATTCGCTTTTACTACCAGAACATCATTCGAGCCCGTTTCCATCAAATCAGTCACTTCACCTAGGTGATAGCCTTGAGTTGTGTAAACTTGCATGCCAAACAACTCACGCCAGTAGAATTCCTCTTCTGACAGTTCAGGTAGCGCGATTGGATCAATCCAGATTTCCACGTTAGCGTACAATTGTGCGTCTTCGCGAATATCAATGCCTTCAAGCTTACAAACATAACCATTATTATGGCGTTTCCAGCTTTCAACTTTATATTGAACCAATTGACCCTTTTGTTTAATAAACCAAGGGCTGTACTCAAAAATACTTTCAGCATTATCGGTATAGGAAAAAACTTTAAGCCAACCACGAATGCCGTAAGAAGAACCAAGCTTACCTACAACGATTTTTTCGTTTTGTTGTTTACTCATTGTTTTTACCTTCAACCTTTACAACTACTAATGTGCTAATAATTAAGCCGCTTTTTGAGCGTCTTTAACTAGTTTAGCAACACGGTCAGATACAGATGCGCCTTGACCAACCCAGTGGTTAACGCGATCTAGATCTAAACGTAGACCTTCTTCTTGACCTTGAGCTGTAGGGTTAAAGAAACCTACGTTTTCAATGTAGCGACCAGTTGCTGCACAACGGCTGTCAGCTACAACGATTTGATAAAATGGACGCTTCTTAGCGCCGTGACGTGCCAAACGAATGGTTACCATGTCGTCCTCTTTTGCTTTCTCAATAATTAAATTAGCCCCAAACCTTGTTTCTTCACTCACAATGTGAGGATAAAAACGACTTGGGGCCTCGTGCCAAAATAAAGCCCCCGAATTTTACTCTTATTCAGAGTCAATGCAAGAGCTTTAAGTATCTTTATGTTTAAGTTTTCATCAAAACATAGTGTGACAGAGTTAACACTTCATGTCACGGAACGCATTTAGATGAAGTTACTTGGGGATAGAATTAACGACCGAAGCCGCCCATTCCCCCTCCGCCCATCATGCCTTGCATGTTACGCATCATGCCTTTCATTCCACCTTTTTGCATTTTCTTCATCATCTTCTGCATTTGAGTGAACTGCTTTAGCATGCGGTTAACGTCTTGAACTTGTGTGCCTGAACCAGCAGCGATACGTTTTTTACGTGAGCCTTTAATCAGTTCAGGATGTTCACGCTCTTTCATGGTCATCGAATTAATCATCGCTTCCATTTGCGTGAACATTTTATCGTCAACTTGATCTTTAACATTAGCAGGTAAATTACCCATGCCTGGCAGTTTGTTCATCATGCCAGCCATACCGCCCATGTTTTGCATCTGGCCAAGTTGTTCGCGGAAATCCTCTAAGTCAAAACCTTTCTTCTGCTTGAACTTCTTCGCCATTTTTTCGGCTTTGGCTTTATCAACATTCTTCTCTAAGTCTTCAATAAGAGACAGAACATCGCCCATACCTAAAATTCGTGAAGCAACTCGATCGGGGTGGAAAGCTTCTAATGCATCGGTTTTCTCACCAACACCTAAGAACTTGATTGGCTTACCCGTGATATGACGAACCGACAGTGCCGCACCGCCAC
This sequence comes from Vibrio litoralis DSM 17657, assembly GCF_000426765.1. GTDB lineage: Bacteria > Pseudomonadota > Gammaproteobacteria > Enterobacterales > Vibrionaceae > Vibrio > Vibrio litoralis. Next base: position 344,054 of record NZ_KE384567.1, read on the forward strand.
GCGCATCACCATCTACTTTAGTTAGGATCACACCGGTTAACGGTAGTGCATCACCAAATGCTTTTGCGGTGTTCGCCGCATCTTGACCTGTCATTGCATCAACCACAAACAGCGTTTCTACCGGTTTAATAGCTTGATGAAGGTCTTTGATTTCAGACATCATTTCTTCATCAACCGCTAAACGACCAGCGGTGTCAAGAATCACAACATCATAGAATTTTTTCTTCGCGTGATCGATGGCTGCATTAGCAATATCGATCGGCTTTTGATCAGCGCTAGATGGGAAGAAATCCGTCCCAACTTCAGTCGCTAAGGTTTCAAGCTGTTTGATCGCGGCTGGACGATAAACGTCGGCAGACACCACCAGCACTTTTTTCTTATCACGCTCAGTTAATAATTTCGATAATTTACCAACACTGGTGGTTTTACCCGCACCTTGTAAACCCGCCATCAAAATGACAGCCGGTGGTTGAGCGGCAAGATTTAGCGCTTCGTTCGACTCACCCATCACTGACTCAAGTTCAGCTTGAACGATCTTAATAAACTCTTGGCCTGGAGTTAGAGACTTAGAAACCTCAATACCAACCGCACGCTCTTTTACTTGTTTTACGAAATCACGAACAACAGGAAGGGCAACATCCGCTTCAAGCAACGCCATACGCACTTCGCGCAAGGTATCTTTGATGTTATCTTCTGTTAAGCGCCCTTTGCCACTGATGTTTTTCAGTGTACCGGACAGTCTTTCGGTTAAATTATCAAACATGATTCTGCCTAATTAAACATAAGTTTTATTGAAAAAGCCGAATGAAGACACTGAGGATTCAGGAATATTTCAGCTTTTTACTCTAATTAAGTTGGGCCATTTGGCTCTCTAGTACTAGACAGTATAACGATGCAAGCTCGATGTTTCACTGACTTTCCTATTCTTGACTATTTTTTCTTCTTTATTAGGGATAATTCATCACTTTAAAGTGGTAGAATCTTTAATTATATGACACACGTAGCCCATGTTGTGCATACGAGTTATAATCACTTATCTGATGGATTTTTTAATGAGTAATATGGAAAATTTGCTTTCAATCATTGCTGTTATTTTATATTTCGCGGCGACTTGCATGATCGTCCCGGGGCTAGTGCACCGCTCTGGCATCAGAATTAAACTGGTATTTAGTTTAGCCATTCTCGCCATCGCCACTCACGGTTGGCTAATTAGCGATCTCATTTTTAACCCTAATGGGCAGAACATGAGTATTCTGAATGTCGCGTCTTTAATTGGCTTTATTATCTGTTTAGTACTCACGGTTTCGATGTGGAAAACACGTCTTTGGTTTTTATTGCCTGTCGTTTATAGCTTTGCTGCAATTAACCTATGCGCTGCTAACTTTTTGCCAAGCACCTTCATTACCCACTTTGAAGGTAAAATTGAATTACTGATTCATATCACCATTGCGCTATTTGCTTATTCAACGCTTACCATCGGGGCTCTATTTGCCCTGCAATTGGCGTGGCTTGATCATCAACTAAAAAGCAAAAAGTCATTGGTCATTAACCCTAACCTTCCTCCTTTAATGATGGTGGAAAGGCATCTTTTCAAGGTCATACTGATTGGTACGGTTTTATTAACCGCAACACTTATTACTGGTGCTATCTACACCGAAGGTATGTTCTCATCACCTAATGCCCATAAAAGTGTTCTCTCCTTTATTGCTTGGGTTTTATATTGCATCTTATTGTGGGGGCATTACCAACAAGGTTGGCGTGGTAGAAGAGTACTTTGGCTATCCATTAGTGGCACAAGCCTACTCACACTGGCCTACTTCGGCAGCCGTTTTGTAAGAGAAATAATTTTAAACTGATTTTTTATCACTAAGTAACCTCAAGATGTAGAATTCAGAGCTATCTTGAGGTCACTTAGGTATAATTGTCACACCTATTGGCAGGGTAATGAGATTTCGTCATAACTTCTAACCTCAAATTATCATGTCGATGGTTTGAATCTAATTATAATAATCAAAGGAAAACCTAAGTTTGGGTGAAATATCGACGGGGCTGTTGTTTGCCCTACTTGCAATACTTATCCTCATTTCTGCTTATTTCTCTAGTTCAGAAACTGGCATGATGTCGCTAAACCGCTATCGCCTACGGCATTTAGCAAATCAAGGTCACAAAGGTGCTAAGCGGGTTGAGTCTCTCCTTGAACGTCCAGATCGCCTAATTGGCTTAATCTTAATTGGTAACAACCTAGTTAATATTCTTGCCTCGGCAATTGCCACCATCATAGGGATGCGTTTATATGGTGATTATGGGGTAGCAATTGCTACAGGTGCGCTCACCTTAGTCATTTTAGTGTTTGCCGAAATCACACCAAAAACGTTGGCAGCGCTTTACCCAGAGCGAGTTTCTTATACCAGCAGTATTTTATTACGCATATTAATGAAGGCACTGTCACCGCTTGTTATTCTCGTCAACTTTATCACTAATGGCCTATTACGCTTATTAGGCGTAAGAGCGGAGGACTCAACGGGCGATCCTCTAAGTTCTGAGGAGCTCCGTACCGTGGTAAATGAAGCAGGTAGTCTTATCCCTCGTCGTCACCAAGATATGTTGATCTCAATCTTAGATTTAGAACATGTCACGGTGAACGATATTATGGTGCCTCGTAACGAAATCACTGGCATCGACATTAATGATGATTGGAAGTCAATTGTTCGTCAGCTGACCCATTCAGCCCATGGTCGAGTCGTGTTATACCGTGATCAGATTGATGAAGTGGTTGGCATGTTGCGCCTGCGTAAAGCCTACCGCTTAATGCTTGAAAAAAATGAATTTAATAAAGAAACATTACTACGTTCTGCCGATGAAGTTTATTTCATTCCAGAAGCAACACCGCTTAACGTTCAGTTATTAAAATTCCAACGTAATAAAGAACGCATTGGCATGATTGTCGATGAGTACGGCGATATTATCGGTTTAATTACCTTAGAAGATATTCTTGAAGAGATCGTTGGTGAGTTTACTACCTCAATGTCTCCAAGCCTTGCCGATGAAATTACACCGCAAAGCGACGGCAGTTACCTGATTGAAGGTAGTGCTAATATCCGTGATATCAACAAAGGCTTGAATTGGAAACTACCAACCGATGGCCCTAGAACATTAAACGGTTTGGTTCTAGAGCATTTAGAAGATATTCCTGAAAGTTACCTCAGTATTGAAGTGGCGAATCATAAGATGGAATTAATCGAAATCGCCGAGAACAAGATCAAGTTAGTGAAGGTCTACCCTTCGAAGAAGAAACCGAAGAAGGTGCATTAGCAGAGCTCGAGTCTCGGGCGCCCAGCTTCTCGTTGCTCGATTCTATATGGAAAGTAATATTATTTAAAAGGACCCTTAGCTTATAACAAGCTAAGGGTCCTTTTGTCTGTAACCGTTTATTCGAGATACGAGCAGCGAAGCGCCCGAGACTCGTAATACGCTACTAGTCTACTTTAAGCTCTTGCAACATGCTTTCAGGTAGCGCTAGTTCATCATTTTTATTGACTTGAATACCCGCCTCAATGATGTTTTTAGCGATCTCTTGTGCTTCATTCAAAGAGTGCATTGAATAAGTACCACATTGATATTCATTCAATTCAGGGATCTTGTTTTGGTCCTCTACCTTCAATACATCATTCATCGCTGCAAGCCAAGCGTCGGCTACTTGTTGTTCAGTTGGAGTACCAATCAAACTCATGTAGAAACCTGTACGGCAACCCATTGGTGAAATATCGATAATTTCCACTTCACTACTGTTTAAGTTAGCACGCATAAAGCCTGCGTATAAATGCTCTAAAGTATGAATCCCTTTCTCAGATAAAATATCTTTGTTCGGGATACAAAAACGTAAATCAAATACCGTAATAGTATCGCCTTTTGGTGTTTGCATTGTTTTGGCAACACGAACTGCGGGTGCGCTCATACGAGTGTGATCGACGGTGAAGCTATCTAATAAAGGCATTGCTTATTCTCCTAATTCTTTGCAACACAATTGGTTCAATTAAAAAAACCAACCGCGGTTATCTTCCAGTTCAGCTTGGCACTTTTTCAACTGCCAGCCATAATTTTTTGCAGTTTGCTCTACTCGGCGAGCTACTTTAATCAGTGAAGGCTTACTCGCGTATGTCTTTCGTTTAAACCCACCACGACCGTCATGGTAAGCAAGGTACTGGCTATAAGTATCCCACTTAGAAATACCTAGGCTCTTTTGTGAACCATCAATATACCAGCCGATAAACATAATGGCATCGCCAAAGTCATCCCTTGAAGACCAAGAGCTCACTTCGTCTTGATATTCGGACCAGACCGGATTTTGGGCTTGCGCATAACCATACGCACTACTCACTCTACCCCAAGGAATAAAGTCTAAAAAGTAGTAACGAGGAGGCTTAGCATCACCAACAAAAGCGCTTTCTTGCTTCATAAATGCCATGGAAATCTGAATAGGCACGCCATATTCATCATTCATATCTAAAGCATCTTCATACCAATCGGGGTATTGGCGAAAAATATCACATATATTATCTTGATTATCTGGCGGCGGCGTTGCACAACCAGACAATAGGATACTAATACCAAGCATTACGCTGACGGATAGTTTTCTCCCCCAAGCCATGTTACGACTGACCTAAATAAGAAAAGTAGTCTGCAAGGAAATCATCAAAGCTTAATTGGTCAGCATTTTCTATCTCTTGCTGAGCCTGGCGAGAACGCACCACTTCCGCTTCCATCATCTGTTGATTATAGACTTGGTACTGATGCGCTAATAATTCATCGCGATATTGTTCACCAAGTTGGCAACCGACTTTACCAATACCACCCGCTTGACGAATGTTATTCAGCAAACGACCAGAAATGGTTAACTCAGGATCGTCGATCCATGAACTTAACGTTTGGCATACCGATTGGTAATCATTTCCACCATGCGCTTTATCCATTTCAATCGCAATTTCTTGTAACTGAGCAAACATCAACTTGCCCCAGTGAACAAGAGAATTCGGTGCTTGATCACAGCATAGTTTAAATTCTAATCCTGGCTTACGACCTTCCAAGATGACATTGTTCCAGTTATTGCGCCAGCACTCTAAATCGCCCTCTTTCATTGGTGCTGATTCTTTCAAACCACACCAAGTCACGAACAAATCTAAAAATAGCACTTGCTCTTTAGACACCCCAATAGAGCTGAATGGGTTAACGTCTAGCGAACGAACTTCAATATATTCAACCCCACCACGTTTTAACGCTTCCGATGGTTTCTCCCCATCTTTTGCAACACGCTTAGGTCGAATTGGCGCATAAAGTTCATTTTCGATTTGCAAAACATTGCTGTTCAGTTGACGGTGCTCACCATCAACTTTCACGCCGAGTTTAGCAAATCGCTCTGAAGGTTTATGCATCGCAGAATTAAGCCCATCAAGGTACTCTTGCAAACCATTGAAACCTATATGCAAATCACTTTGAGCGCTATTGGTATAGCCAAGGTCGCTCAAACGTAGCGCTGTCGCATAAGGTAAATATAGCGTCTTACCAATCTTTTCAAAATCTAGCCCAATTTCTCGGCCTTGTAAGAATGAAGGGCATAATGCTGGTGAAGCACCAAATAGATATGGAATGATCCAGCCATAACGATAGTAGTTACGAATTAAGGCAAAGTAGTCTTCTGATTTAGTATCCGCTCTTTGCTGTTCGTTTTGTTCACCATATAGGCTATCCCAATAACTTTCTGGGAAGGAAAAATTAAAGTGCACGCCAGAAATGATTTGCATCAAGCTACCATAGCGGTGCTTCAAACCTTGTCGATACAAGTTTTTCATTCGTCCAACATTCGATGTGCCGTACTCTGCAAGCGGGATCTTATCTTCATCACTCACAAAACAAGGCATAGACATCGGCCACAACTTCTCATCACCCATTTTCGTCATGGTGAAATGATGAACATCTTTTAATTGCTGTAGTAATACATCAACATCATGAGAAACCGGTGTAATGAATTCGAGTAAAGATTCAGAGAAGTCGGTCGTAATCCATTGGTTGGTTAACGCCGAACCTAAAGTTAGAGGATGAGGCGTTAAGGCAAGGTGATCATTAAGATCATAACGTAACGCTTCACGCTCAATTCCGCGTCCAAATTGCTTAAACGTGTTTGGGTTACTAGCAACTTGCTCAAGGCGTGCAGAAAAGTCGGTCAAAATAGCACTCACTTATTGTGGTTTGCGATCCGAGTAGGATAATCATTCTGGAAGATAATTGCCATCAGGAAAACCTGACATCAAAGAAAATAAAGGCCCGTTATCGATAAAGTGAATTAACATCAATAACGGGCCAATCATTAACTTATGGGCATTAGTGCTTAACTTCAAGGTTTTGGATAGGAATTGCTAATTTTTTCAATTCAGGAGTTAGCTTTTTAGCATCTCCTACCACAATAATTTGAAAATCTTGTGGCTGGAACCAAGTAGCAGCGGCTTTATTGAGTGTCGGCTTATCAACCGTTTTCACTATTTCCGCTTTCTTATCGATGAAATCATCACTCAATGAGTAGTCTAAGATTGAATACAACAAGCTGGCTCTCTGCCCTGGAGTCTCATATTTCAAGGCATCTTGTTGACCAACGGCTAGACGCATAAATGCAAGTTCCTCATCGGTCATGCCATCATGGCTATAGTTTTTCAATTCTTTCAATAATTCTTGAATAGAGGCCGCGGTAGAGTCTGCCCGCACTTGTGCGCTATATAGCACTAAACCGGTTTCTTTGGTTCCATAAACTGCGCCACCCGCACCATAGGTAAAGCCTTTATCTTCACGCAAGTTTAGGTTGATTCGGCTATTAAAGTTGCCTCCTAAGTTATAGTTGGCTAACTGGGTCAAATACATCTCCCCTGTCGCATCATAAGGCATACCAATGCGCACTAACCGAACAACACTTTGTGGTGAGTTAGGTTTATCCACTAAATAAATAGATTGCTTAGTTGGTGGCGTTATCTTGCCGACAGTAGGCATTGCTACTTTTTCGCCAGACAATTTATTTAAGAAGCTCAACGCTTGCGATGCTTGTGATTGTTCAATCGCGCCAACAACTACTGCTTTCGCCTCTACCGGAGTGTAATAGCTGCGATAGAATTGTTGTACATCGTCTAAGGTTAAGCTCTTAAGTGAATCGACACTACCATCGGCATTGCGACTAAATAAACTTCCTTTGTACAGCACTTGCTTGGTTGCTTGTGAGGCAAGCCATGATGGCTGTTGATGTGAGTAAATTAGCCCCTGGATAGTTTGATTCTTCACGCGCTCAAAATCTTGCTGATTAAAAGCAGGTTTAAATAGCATTTCATCGGCAATTTTTAAGGTCGCATTCAGGTTTTTAGTCAATGAGGTAATCACAACACTCGACTGATAACCACCAGCGGAAAAACTCACACTACTGCCGAGCTTGTCTAGCTCTTGCTGCAGTTGCTCACTAGTGCGCTCGGTGGTGCCCTCTTGCAACATAGCAGCAGTTAAATCGGCTAAACCTTCTTTACCCGATGGCACATAACGGCTGCCGGCAGGAAAAGACACTTGAATAGCCACTGTTGGCGTTTCAGTGGTAGTGGTGCCAAGAACTTGAATACCATTGTCTAAATTAAAGCGGTATAACTCAGGCATAGTGCCGGAAACTGCTTGGCCGACTTCTGGTACTTGCGAGCGGTCGAAGTTGTCTTTTGGCTGACGAATATCAAGTTGCTCATCCGTAATTTTTGGATAGTCAGGTAGATCGCGCTTCGGCGGCGTAAAGTTTGGCTTTTGCACCTCTAGCTGAGTTTGCTTTTTCGGCACCACGCTGAGCACCACTTTGTGCTTACCATCGACGAATTGTTGATAAGCTTGTTCTACTGACTCTGGTGTCACATTACGAATTTGCTCTAATTCTGTCTGTAAGCGATCTGGCTGGTTGTAAAAAGTCTGGTTAGCAGCAAGTTGTGAAACTTTGCCACTGACACTTTGCAGCGCATAAATAGTGCCTGCTTCAGCTTGACCGGTAATCGCATCCAGTTGCTCTTGCTTAACGCCTTCTGCTTTCACTTGCTCTAGTGCTTTATTCAATGCTTGATAGATTGGTGTGAGATTGCCTTTATCACCTGAATCACCCATTGCATACACGTATAAGGTACACGATAACTCGGCACAATCTTGGAAAGCCCCAGCATCTATAGCGACTTGGTTTTTCACTAAGTTTTGGTACAAGATACTATTTTTACCATCACCTAGAATGGCCGCCAACGCATCAATCGACGCTTCTGACTCTGCGCCACGGTATTGGGTTGGAAATGCCATCATCACCATAGGCTGACGAATTCGGTCTTCTAGGGTAATAAAGCGATCATTGGGTAAGCGCACTGGCTGCTTATCGGCATCAGTCACTTCTGGACCTTTAGGAATAGAACCAAAATACTTATTTACCCATTCAAGAGTTTGCGCTTCATCAATATCACCACCGATTGTTAATACTGCATTGTTAGGGCCATACCAACGTAAAAAGAACGCTTTTAAATCATTCACATCAACGCGATCTAGGTCTTCAACATACCCGATGGTTTGCCATGAATAAGGATGATTTTTCGGATATAACGCTTCGCCTATTCTTTCATACACCAAGCCGTAAGGACGGTTATCATAATTTTGACCGCGCTCATTTTTCACCGTATCTCGCTGAATTTCGAATTTACGTTGTGATACCGCATTAACTAAAAACCCCATACGATCCGATTCTAACCACAACATTTTTTCTAGTTGGTTAGATGGCACGGTTTCAAAGTAGTTGGTGCGGTCTCGGTTGGTAGTACCATTTAAAGTGCCACCGGCTTCAGTGACAATCTTAAAGTGTTGCTGGTCACCAACATGCTCTGAACCTTGGAACATCATATGCTCAAAGAAATGCGCAAAGCCGGAACGGCCAATTTTTTCACGGGCAGAACCAACATGATAGGTAACGTCAACATGGACAAGTGGATCAGAATGGTCAGGAGAAAGGATAACAGTCAGGCCATTATCTAATTGATATTTTGAATATGGGATGGATGCTTTATCAGGATCAGCAGTTTGAGATTCAATGAGGTGGACACCTGGCGGCAAAGAGTTAGATGAACTGAGCTCTCCCCACAAAGAACAACCAGATAACGTAAGAAGAGTAAAAACTAATAACCAGTTTTTCATTTATATCAATCCCTTAAAAATCATCGCAAGACATGCATAGCGCACGCCTTTACCCAGCATAATTGCTATTAAGCATACCCATGGATTCATTCTTAGCCAACCTGCAGCAACACACAATGGGTCACCAATCACAGGTAGCCAGCTCATTAATAGTACCCAATAACCGTAACGTTCAATCCAACTCTCTAGTTGTTGACCACGCTTTTTCCGTAATGTTCGATTTGGTAGTAGTAAGCCGATGTAATAATTAGTCATTCCCCCTAGTGTATTTCCTAGAGTAGCAATAAAAATCACACTATAAATCGATATGTTATCGAAACGAAGTGCGGCATATAAGGTCACTTCAGAGCTTCCAGGAAGCAAAGTGGCACTTAAAAAGCCTGAGCTAAATAAAAACCAGAGAGGATGCCCTGCAAGTAGGTGTTGCAGGGCTAAATAGAAATCTGACAACTAAAAGCCTAAGACTGCATATTCAATAAAATTTTACCACGAGCTCGGCCTGTTTCAATTTTTTGGTGTGCAGTCACTACGTCTTGATAATTTATGACTTGCTCAATTTCAACTTTGATCATACCTGCGCTGATCAATTTCACTAAATCTTCCAACTGAGTGACATCTGGCTCGACTAGCATTCCCATGCCAATAATACCCATTTGAGAAGCGTGCTCACAAACGCTCGATGCCGTAATGGTTGGAACTGTGATCACTCGACTTCCTGGGTGTAAATGGCTCATCGCTTGTATCGCCGTATCGCCACCCACCAAATCAATCAACACATCAATATGACCGATATTTTTAAGGCAATCGGCATCTGCATAATCAAGCCCAGTAGCACCTAAAGAATGAATATATTCCAAGTTGTCGGCACTACATGTCGCATAAACTGTTGTTTTCGCAGCAACTGCAATTTGCACCGCAATATGACCGACACCGCCAGCGCCCGCTAAGATCACCACTGTTTCACCTGATTGTATTTTTGCCTTTTCTAACGCTTGTGCCGCAGTTTGACCCGCCAGAGGAATAGCGGCAGCCGCTTTCAAAGAAATATCTTCAGGTACTAGTGCTAACTCACTTTCAGGCACACATACATATTGGCTATAACCGCCGCCACGTAGTGGGAAGCCGATAAAGCCGGTAACCATGTCATTAAGGTTAAATTTAAGGCTCCCTTCCCCCTGCTTTAGTACAACACCAGAAATATCGTAGCCGGGAGTCCATGGTAAGTTATTTTTATTATGCTGAGCTGCCCAACCTAGCCCTGCTCGCGTTTTTACATCGATAGGGTTTACGCCAGCATACGAAACTTTAACTAATACCTCACCTTCTTGTGGTGAAGGAATATCGCTATCTAATATTTCAAGTTGCTCTGGAGCACCGAATTGAGAAATTACAATCTTTGCATTTGAAGGCATGGGTTGTTGTCCTTTTACGTTACGCCATCATTGATGACATCCACATTATTCTTGCTGAACTGAAGTTCTACCAAGCATAACCAATTAACAAACTCGCATTGGTAAACGTATATATCGATGACGCTTATGATTAATTAGATGTAAATTACCCTACTATTCATTCGACTAAAAGCAACTTAGAGCGCCTTTAGTACAAAAGGCAAAAAAGCCCTACACAAATGTGCAGGGCTTCAAAATATGGTGCGCGCGGGAGGATTCGAACCTCCGACCGCCTGGTTCGTAGCCAGGTACTCTATCCAGCTGAGCTACGCGCGCA
>NZ_KE384567.1:355151-699419 GCF_000426765.1 Vibrio litoralis DSM 17657
AATGGTGCGCGCGGGAGGATTCGAACCTCCGACCGCCTGGTTCGTAGCCAGGTACTCTATCCAGCTGAGCTACGCGCGCATCGTTGTTTTTATCAATCACATAAGTCATTTATAAAAACTTATTTCAAATTAAATTGATATTAACCAATTTAATGGCGGTGAGGGAGGGATTCGAACCCTCGATACGGCTACAAACCGTATACTCCCTTAGCAGGGGAGCGCCTTCGGCCTCTCGGCCACCTCACCACTTTAAAACTCACTTCAGAATGGTGCGCGCGGGAGGATTCGAACCTCCGACCGCCTGGTTCGTAGCCAGGTACTCTATCCAGCTGAGCTACGCGCGCATCGATTTCTGATTTCCTATTGCTAGGATTTCTTAATGATAACCAAGGTGCAAATCAAGGTATTTAAGAATTTGCAAGAATGGCGGTGAGGGAGGGATTCGAACCCTCGATACGGCTACAAACCGTATACTCCCTTAGCAGGGGAGCGCCTTCGGCCTCTCGGCCACCTCACCGTCTTGCGGAGGCACATATTACGTTTTACCCAAAATATGTCAAACATTTTCTTGGTAAAAAAACTCAAAAACAGTTCAACAGGATAGTATTCAATCAAATTTGATAAAATATGACCTATTTATTGTTTTTATTCCAATATGTCATCATGTTCAAAGCTAATCTAACGGAAACAAAGTGGCATTAAATTAGATATTGTTTCTCAATTTTCGTTACTTTCATTATTTACAAAAATAAAGGCCAGCAACACCGACCTCACTTTTACAATGCAAATTAATAGTTTCCAGGTGGAGCGGCAGAAGCCGTACCTTTTTCTGCTTGAATTCGCATATAGATTTCTTCACGGTGAACCGATACTTCTTTAGGTGCATTAACACCAATACGAACTTGATTCCCCTTTACGCCAAGCACAGTTACGGTGACTTCATCACCAATCATTAAAGTTTCACCAACTCGGCGAGTCAAAATTAGCATTGTATACTCCTTGAGTAATCTCTATTTATTATTTCAATGATGCCATTATCCATGAAAAGTTACATTTGGGTAAATAAACTTAATCACAAAGTGGACATTTTTTAGTAATTTGCTGTCAATGAGCGTTAAATCATTTATCCCGAAGGATAGAATATAATCCAACTAAATACTGACAAGCATTCCATTTACGCAATCAATAAAAATCGAAGGCTGAATAACGATTAAATCGTAATCTAATGAGACAACCAAATTTTTGCTTAGTATAAGCCGACAGCTAACTTTAAGCTACCACCGTTACGTTTCGGTTTATGTCAGCGATAACGCCATTTCCTGTCAGATTTATCAAAAAAGGCGACGTAAACTACGTCGCCTTTTGATAGTGCATTAAAAATCAGAAAAGTTATAGTTTTTCACTGATCCAATTATCGACGGCAGCTAATGCTGCTGGTAGTGCAGCGGGGTCTGTACCACCGGCTTGAGCCATATCAGGACGACCACCACCTTTACCACCAACCTGTTGGGCAACAAAGTTAACTAACTCACCCGCTTTAACTTGTCCTGTTAAATCTTTCGTCACACCAGCAATTAAACCAACTTTATCATCAGCCACATTACCTAATAAGATAATACCGCTGCCAATTTGGTTTTTAAGCTCATCGACCATGCCACGTAGTGCTTTGTTATCCGCACCATCTAGTTGACTGATCAATACCTTAATACCTGCGATTTCTTTAACTTGGCTAATTAAGCTAGCGCCCGCTTGTGAAGCTAGCTTGTCTTTAAGCTGTTGAATTTCTTTTTCTAACAGCTTCACTTTAGCTTGGCTTTCAGAAATCTTCTGCTCATATTGACAATTTTGCGCTTCAATCGCATCCAGTGCTGCTTCGCCAGTTACCGCTTCAATACGACGAATACCCGCAGCAATGCCACTTTCTGATGTGATTTTGAATAAACCAATATCACCAGTATTTGAAGCGTGAATACCACCACAAAGTTCAGTTGAGAAGTCGCCCATTGATAATACACGTACTTCATCATCGTACTTCTCACCAAACAAGGCCATTGCGCCTTTTTGTTTAGCAGACTCGATATCCATGACATTGGTTTCAACCACATGGTTACGACGTACTTGTTGGTTCACTAGACGCTCTACTTCACGCAATTCTGCCGCGGTTACCGCTTCAAGATGTGAGAAGTCAAAACGTAGGTTTTCTGCTCGTACTAAAGAGCCTTTTTGCGTCACGTGATCGCCCAGTACTTTACGTAGTGCTGCGTGTAACAAGTGAGTTGCTGAGTGGTTTAAAGTAATAGCACTGCGACGCTCTGCATCAACTTGAGCAGTAGTCTTATCCGATTTTGCCATCACACCTTCAAGCAATTTACCGTGATGCGCGATAGCATTACCCAGTTTTTGAGTATCTTGTACTTCAAATAAACCTGAATTGGTTTTTAGAGTACCCGCATCACCACATTGACCACCTGATTCTGCATAGAAAGGCGTCTCAGCCAAAATAATAATCGCTTCAGTACCTGCGCTGATACTATCAACCGCTTCACCTTCCACAAAAATTTCACGAATTGTGCTTTCGCCTGTTACATCGGTATAACCACAGAAGTTAGTGTCTGCATCCGTTTTAATTGCTTTATTATAGTCGGTACCAAATTGACCCGCTTCACGAGCACGTTGACGCTGAGCTTCCATCGCTTTTTCAAAACCATCTTCATCAATCGCAACATTACGTTCACGAGCAACATCATTGGTTAAATCAGCAGGGAAACCGTAAGTATCGTAAAGTTTAAATACCGTTTCACCATCAAGCACTTTCTCACCTTGTTGTGAGTCCATAGCATCAATCGCTTCATTTAAGATTGCCATGCCACGGTCAAGAGTACGGGCAAAGTTTTCTTCTTCGATACGCAATACTTTTTCAACCACAGGCTGCTGTTTTTTCAGCTCGTCACCAGCGGTTCCCATGACTTCTGCCAATTGACCCACGAGTTTGTAGAAGAAGGCACCTTGAGCACCAAGCTTGTTACCGTGGCGTACCGCACGACGGATAATACGACGAAGCACATAACCGCGGCCTTCATTAGATGGCATTACTCCATCAACGATCAAGAATGAACATGAACGAATATGATCCGCCACTACGCGTAGTGATTGATTATCTAAATCTTCAGTGCCGATCACTTCCGCTGCGGCTTTGATCAGTGTTTGGAATACGTCGATTTCATAGTTCGAGTGCACCCCCTGCATGATGGCAGAGATACGTTCGATGCCCATGCCAGTATCAACTGAAGGCTTAGGAAGCGGCTCCATTGTACCATCAGCATGGCGGTTAAATTGCATGAATACGTTGTTCCAAATCTCGATAAAACGGTCACCGTCTTCTTCAGGTGTACCCGGGCGTCCGCCCCAAATATGTTCACCGTGATCATAGAAAATTTCGGTACAAGGACCACAAGGGCCCGTGTCACCCATTTGCCAGAAGTTGTCTGACTCGTAAGCTTTACCACCCTGCTTATCGCCAATACGTACGATACGATCCGCTGGAATACCAATTTCTTTGTTCCAAATCTCAAACGCTTCATCATCGGTTTCATAAATAGTAACCAATAACTTTTCTTTCGGAAGTTGCAGAACTTCGGTTAAGAATTCCCACGCATAACCAATTGCATCATGCTTGAAGTAATCACCAAAGCTGAAGTTACCTAGCATTTCAAAAAAGGTATGATGACGCGCGGTGAAACCAACATTTTCTAAATCGTTATGCTTACCACCAGCACGCACACAGCGTTGAGCGGTAGTCGCACGGGTATAGTTGCGTTTTTCAGCACCTAGAAAACAATCTTTAAATTGGTTCATCCCTGCATTGGTAAATAGCAAGGTTGGATCATTAGCAGGAACTAATGAAGAACTATCAACAATTTGGTGTCCTTTGCTTTCAAAGAACGATAGGAACGCGCGGCGTACCTCATCTGTGCTCATGTACATGCAATTCTTCCGGAAATATTCGAGGTATAATTGTTGGTCATTGTAATGGATGACGACTCGTTAGTAAAACAAGTTGCGGTAGGGGATTATTGATTATTTTGGGGTAGGCGCTCGTTGCTAACTATTCAGCCCCCAGAAGGTTAATCTTCATTGTCAAAACTCGATAGTGCATATTGTATTTGGTCAAAATCAAAGCCGCGATACTGTAAAAAACGAATCTGTTTAGCGTAGGCTTTCTGATCGATCGCTTTTTGGCCTTTAAACTTTTTTTGCGCCGTTTCTTTTGCCAATTCAAACCAATCTTGTGGCTCTTCATCAAACGCTTGCTCAATAACATAGTCAGCAACTTTCTTCATTGATAGCGCTTGCTGAATACGGCGCTTACCATGGCCTTTGAAAACGTGTTGCCGGACTTGGCTTTTGGCATAGCGAAGATCATCCATCCAGCCATTAGAGATGCAGTACTCTAATGCTTGATTAATTTCTTGCTCTTCAAATTCTTTTAACGTTAGCTTTTGCTTTAATTCAAACTCTCCATGATCTCGTCGACTAAGCAATTGCACGGCGACTTCTCGGGCTGAAAGTTTCATCTTTTTTCGGTACATGGAAAACCATCTAAATTAAGTAATAGGGGCTTTGTGGCAAAGATTTACCCGAAGTAATTGGAGTTGCAGTGAGGCGACAAGTGAATGAGACCCCATGAGTTTAGCTTGTCTAAATGATTGGGGCGAATGAACGCCGTCAACAAAGCTGCAGCTTCAAGTACGATGGGTATAGATAACAAAAAGCCCTACGCAATTGGCAGGGCTCAATTTATATCTATCGTTTAAATCGGTAAATTAAAACTCATCACCAGATTCAATTTCAGCAGCTTCTACCGCATCAGTTTCTTCTACCACTGGTGCTAATAGCATTTCACGAAGCTTAGTATCGATTTCTTGTGCAATCGCTGGATGTTCACGTAAGTAGTTGCAAGAGTTTGCTTTACCTTGGCCAATTTTATCACCTTGGTAGCTGTACCATGCGCCTGCTTTTTCAACCAGTTTGTTCTTCACACCTAGATCGATTAGCTCACCTTCACGGTTAAAACCTTTACCATAAAGAATTTGCGTTTCAGCTTGTTTGAACGGTGCCGCAATCTTGTTCTTAACAACTTTAATACGCGTTTCGTTACCGACTACTTCGTCACCATCTTTGATGGCACCAGTACGGCGAATATCAAGACGAACAGATGCGTAGAATTTCAGCGCATTACCACCAGTTGTGGTTTCTGGTGAACCAAACATCACACCAATCTTCATACGGATTTGGTTAATGAAGATACACATACAGTTAGATTGTTTTAGGTTACCCGTCAGTTTACGCATTGCTTGAGAAAGCATACGTGCTTGAAGACCCATGTGGCTATCGCCCATTTCACCTTCAATTTCCGCTTTCGGTGTTAAAGCAGCAACTGAATCGACAACTAATACATCAATCGCACCAGAACGAGCTAACGCATCACAGATTTCAAGTGCTTGCTCACCAGTATCTGGCTGAGAAACTAGTAGCTCATCAATATTTACGCCTAATTTTTTCGCGTAAATTGGGTCTAGCGCGTGCTCTGCATCAACGAATGCACAGGTTTTGCCTGAACGTTGCGCCGCCGCAATTAATTCTAATGTTAATGTTGTTTTACCTGAACTTTCAGGACCGTATACTTCTACGATACGTCCCATTGGTAAACCACCCGCACCCAATGCGATATCCAAAGCAAGAGAGCCTGTAGAAATAGTTTCTACGTCCATCGTGCGGTTGTCACCCAATTTCATAATTGAGCCTTTACCAAATTGTTTTTCGATTTGGCCAAGTGCCGCCGCTAGAGCCTTTTGTTTGTTCTCGTCCATTCTAATTCCACCTATCAGATGCGTTAAACTTGTTCTTGTAAAGATGGGCTCATTATACTGTTTGTTTGTACAGTGTCCACACCTGTATATGATTTTTTTACTTTTAAATTTTTTTCAGTCAATTTATTCCGTTTTGTCTAGCATATCTTCTAGGTGCTCTAAGGCATGCCAACAAGCTTGTAACCTTACCTCTTCACGATTACCACTAAAATGTATGGTTTCGATTTCGAGCTCACCTTGTGAATTTGCCCAGCCAAAACAAACCGTACCAACTGGCTTTTCATCGCTACCACCAGAAGGCCCAGCGATACCACTGACTGATATGGCAAATGTCCCTCTTGAATATTGCAAAGCGCCAAGAGCCATTTCTTTTACTGTCTGTTCGCTAACCGCGCCATGTTCTAGCAAAGTGGTCTCTGAAACATCCAACATTTCCATTTTAGCTTCATTACTGTAAGTGACAAATGCACGATCAAACCAAGCAGAACTTCCTGATGCATCGGTTATTGCCGTTGCTATTCCACCGCCAGTGCATGATTCAGCGGTCACTAATACTTGCGATTGCTGCTTTAGCTTAATACCCACTCTTTTACTAAGAATATGTAATTCCGATAAATTCATGCTCATCCCTCTTTTGTTTGTAATTCATTTTTGTGACGTTACTTAACTTTTTGCTGTAATTCATTGTTAGAAATCACACCTAGATAACTTAACAACTCTTTTACAATAAATTTCACTCTATACTCAATCGGTTGTCTTTATAACTAAAAGGGAAGTTACCATGTTAAAAAAGTTTGCTAAACAAACCCTAGTCGCCGTATCACTTGCGGTTTCAATCCCCGTTTTTGCGGCTAGCTATACAATAGGAACTGGTAGTCAGAGCGGTACATACTACCCACTTGGAGGCATTTTAGCCAAAATATGGAGTGAGAATATTGATAATTTTGATATGCGTGCCGAAGTGACCGCTGCATCAGTTGAGAACACCATCAAGGTCGCAACAGGTAAACAGCTGGTTGGTATTGCACAAGGTAATGTTGTTTTACAAGCCAATGAAGGTGTGAAACCATTTCCAAGAAAAATGGACGTCTCGGTTTTATTTGCACTTTATCCAAACGCGGTGCAATTTATGGTCCCTGCCAATTCTGATATTCATTCCGTCGCAGATCTTAAGGGCAAACGTATTTCTCTAGGTGCTCCAGGTTCGGGTACGCGTGTTAGTGCGGTCAATATTTTAAGCACCCTAGGCATTAATGAGAGTGACGTTAAACCTCAATCGCTGAACTACACAGCGACAACCAATGCGCTCGCCAATGGTCAAATTGATGCAGGCGTGATCGTAGGCAGTTTAGGCGTTGGTGCGATTACCGAATTAGCCCTGACCCGCGATATTCGTATTTTGTCTTTTAGCGAAGATGACATGCAAAAGATCATTGCCGCCAATCCATCTTATCAACCACTAGAAGCACCGGCTGAAACGTATAAAAACGTACCAGCATTTACCACACCAGCAGTATGGAATGTTCTGGTCGTCAATAAGAATATGCCACAAGAGCAAGCTTATGAAATGGCCAAAGTAGCATTTGATAACATGAAGAAAATTCGCCAAGTAGTTGGTGTCACTAAATTCACGACACTTGAGAATATGAATAAATTATCAGGCATTTCACTACACCCTGGTGCGCAGCAATATCTTGATGAGCAAATGAAGAAATAACTCTATCTTTAATACTCGATGCGGCAACGTTACTGTTGCCGCTTATTTCTCAATGCATCAACTATCCCCCTGTTTTTTCATACGGAGTTTGAAATGACACAATCCAAACCGCTTAGTCAAACCGTCACTGATGGGTTTGTCTATTTTGCTGCGGTGGTCGCTGTTGGCTTATCTGTTTTTCAAGTATGGCAAGGTCTACAACCCACTTTATCCGCCCCTATTTTTCGACCTATTCACTTAGCTTGGATCCTAACTTTAGCTTTCTTACTCTATCCATTACTCAAAGCTGAAAATAAACCGATTGGGCTTTATTTATCTTCACGTCTAATTGATATGGCATTAATCGTAGCGACTTGCTGGGCCACTTATCAAATCAGTATTTTTGACTACGATGACATCAGCTTTTTACTAGATGGCTTGCAACCTATCGACCAACTTGCGGGCGTGATTTTAATCGTTGCATTACTAGAAGCGACTCGCCGTACCGTAGGTTTTGTCATGGTGTTTATCGCGGGATTATTTTTAGCCTACGCTTTCTTTGGCGACGCCCTACCGGCTGGTGTTGCCAGTAAAGGTTTCTCACTTGAAGAAGTGATCCGCTTTCATATTTTCTCTACCAACGGTGTATTCGGTGCCCCACTCGCGATTGCTGCCGGGGTAGTATTTATGTTTGTGTTATTTGGCGCGTTTTTACAAGTAACTGGCGCTGGACAATTTTTCATTGATGCCGCGTTTGCTATTGCGGGCAAGTACCGAGGTGGCCCAGCCAAGGCGAGTGTTTTGGCTTCTGCTGCACTAGGTTCGATTTCTGGTTCAGCCATTGCCAACACAGTAACAACCGGCGCTTTAACCATTCCTATGATGAAAAAGCTCGGCTATAAACCAGAGCAAGCGGCAGGCATAGAAGCGGCGGCGTCAACCGGAGGGCAAATCATGCCACCAGTGATGGGAGCCGGCGCTTTTGTGATGGCACAATTTACCGGCATTCCCTACAGCGACATTTTACTGGTATCGATTGCCCCTGCGATTCTCTACTTTGTAAGTACCCTACTTTATGTGCATTTAATGGCTTGTAAGCTAGGTCTACAGGGCATGAGCGTGACAGATAAAATCGGCGTGGTAATGAAAAATGGCTGGCATTTCTTAGTGCCGCTGGTCTTCATTACTACCTTGTTATTGATGAGCTACTCGCCGGTATTGGTTGGTATTGCAGGATGTGCAGCGATTTTAGTGGCGGCGATGTTAAGAAAACATAGTCGTATTACTTTCCCTGTTTTTCTACAAGGACTAAAAGAAGGCGCGATTTCGGCAGTACCGATTTCAATTGCCTGTGCCACCGCAGGTATCGTCGTTGGCGTGGTTGGTCAAACGGGTATAGGCTTGCAATTTACTCAGTTCTTAATTGCGCTCTCTGGCGGCTACTTGTGGTCGGCATTAGGTTTAATTGCGATTGCTGCGGTGATCTTAGGCATGGGGCTTCCGGTTACAGCTGCCTATATCGTGCTGTCAGTGATGGCGGTGCCGGCGCTCAATGATTTTGGTTTAGGGTTATTAACCGCTCATATGATTGTGTTCTGGCTATCCCAAACTTCTAACGTCACTCCTCCTATTGCATTAGCTGCTTTTGCGGGAGCTGGGATTGCCGGTGCCTCACCAATGAAGTCTGCTATTCAAGCATTCAAACTGGCGCAAGGCTTCTTCATTATTCCAGCCATGATGGCTTTCTCCGGCTTAATTTGGCTTGATGGTGAGCTGACTCACTTCTTTATTGGCGTGATCACCACATTAGGATTGATCTTTGCCTTTGCAGGAGGAATCGAGGGTCGCTTAGTTAAACCATTAAATGCTGTCGAACGTGGTTTACTATTGATTCTTGCACTAGGGATCTTATTTACGGACGATATTTATCGCTTAGTTTGTATTGCTATTGTCGCGGTGATTATTCTACTTAATGCTAAACGAGCAGAACCCGCATTAACTTAAATGAACGATTAAATCGAAAATATAAATTAACTCTGCATTAAAAATGGCCCACTTCAATATGAACTGGGCCATTTTCATTGCTTTCTACTGGTATGAAAAATATTATGTCGGGCTATATACCCAAGTGACTTCAAGATGCAGAATTCAGAGCTATCATCCAAACCTTGAGGCAAGGAAGATTGGCGAAGGAATGTAAGCACCTTTCAAACCAATCTGACGCGGCATAAAGGTTTGGATGAAGCTCCCGAAGGGCAAGTTAAAACAAGCTTTATGCTGCGTTAAATTGAACAGAGATAGAATAACTATGATCATGTTCAATTTGCCTTGCCTAAAGCTTGTTTTATTCTTGCTGAAACTCGCATCTTTAAGTTACTTGGGTATATTAATATTTTTCAACACAACCTCGGGTGGTAAGCGTGGCCAAATCAGAAACTCATACTCCAATGATGCAGCAGTACTTGCGTTTAAAGGCAGAAAATCCAGATATTTTACTGTTTTATCGTATGGGTGATTTCTATGAATTATTCTACGATGACGCCAAACGCGCTTCGCAATTATTGGATATTTCTTTAACTAAGCGTGGCGCTTCCGCTGGAGAACCGATTCCGATGGCGGGTGTTCCTTTTCACGCTGTCGAAGGCTACCTAGCCAAATTAGTTCAGCTTGGTGAATCAGTAGCCATTTGTGAACAAGTTGGCGATCCTGCCACCAGCAAAGGCCCAGTTGAGCGTAAAGTAGTCCGCATTGTCACGCCGGGAACGGTTACCGATGAAGCGCTACTACCTGAGCGTATTGATAACCTAGTTGCCGCCATTTACCAGCAAGATGAAAAATTTGGCTATGCCACGTTAGATATGACATCTGGCCGCTTTCAACTGTGCGAACCCGAAACCCTAGAAGCGATGCAAGCAGAACTGCAACGAACCTCGCCAAAAGAGTTGTTATATCCAGAAGATTTACAAGCGATGTCTTTACTTGAAAAATCAAAAGGTCAACGTCGCCGCCCGATTTGGGAATTTGAACTCAATACCGCTAAGCAACAACTTAATATGCAATTTGGCACCAAAGATCTGGTTGGTTTTGGGGTTGAAAATGCCAAGCTTGGTTTATGCGCTGCCGGATGTTTAATTCAATATGTTAAAGATACTCAGCGCACCGCTTTACCGCATATTCGTTCTTTGACGTTTGACCGCCAAGATGACTCAGTGATCTTAGATGCTGCCACTCGCCGTAACTTAGAAATTACTCACAATTTAGCTGGCGGCACTGATAATACGCTAGCGGAAGTACTCGATAAAACCGCTACGCCAATGGGTAGTCGTATGTTCAAACGTTGGTTGCATCAGCCAATGCGTAACAACGATATACTGAATCAACGTCTTGACGCTATTACTGAAATTAAAGACAACGCCTACTTTGCAGAGCTACACCCTAGCCTAAAAAGCATTGGTGATATTGAACGTATTTTAGCGCGTTTAGCTCTACGTTCGGCTCGCCCACGTGACTTAGCTCGCTTACGTAATGCCATGCAACAATTACCTGAATTAAGCAGTATTACGCAAAGCTTCCAGCACCATCACCTACAAAGGTTGGCTAAAGCTTGTTTACCGATGGACGAGATTTGTTCACTACTCGAACGTGCTATCAAAGAAAATCCGCCTGTGGTGATCCGTGATGGTGGTGTATTGGCGGAAGGTTATCATGCGGAATTAGATGAACTACGTAATTTAGCCGATGGTGCAACTGAATACCTCGACAAGATGGAAGCAGAAGAGCGCGAACGTCACGGTATCGATAGCTTAAAAGTTGGCTATAACAATGTGAATGGCTTTTTCATTCAAGTGAGTCGCGGGCAAAGCCACTTAGTGCCACCTCATTATGTTCGTCGCCAGACTTTAAAAAATGCTGAACGTTACATCATCCCTGAATTAAAAGAGCATGAAGATAAAGTGCTTAATTCAAAATCAAAGGCGTTAGCGTTAGAGAAACGTTTGTGGGAAGAACTCTTTGATTTATTAATGCCGCATCTAGAACGTTTGCAAGAATTGGCAGCCTCTTTGTCTCAATTAGACGTACTACAAAATCTTGCTGAACGTGCTGATTCGCTCAACTACTGCCGTCCAATACTGACCGATAATGCTGAGCTACATATTGATGCCGGTCGCCACCCGGTGGTTGAGCAAGTGCTGGATGTACCATTTATTGCCAACCCAGTAGAGCTAAATGCTAAGCGCCAGATGTTGATCATTACCGGCCCAAACATGGGCGGTAAATCGACTTATATGCGTCAAACGGCATTGATTGCTTTATTGGCGCACATTGGCAGCTATGTTCCAGCGAAAGCGGCTACCATAGGTTCGATTGATCGCATCTTTACTCGAATTGGCGCGCAAGATGATCTGGCATCAGGTCGTTCAACCTTTATGGTAGAAATGACCGAAACCGCCAATATCTTGCATAACGCCACTAAAAACAGCCTAGTTTTGATGGATGAAATTGGTCGCGGTACCAGTACTTATGATGGTCTGTCATTAGCGTGGGCCAGTGCAGATTGGTTAGCCACTAAAATTAACGCAATGACATTATTTGCCACTCACTACTTTGAATTAACCGAACTGCCGAACCAAATAGATCATCTTGCGAATGTGCATTTAGATGCGATTGAACACGGTGATAGCATTGCCTTTATGCACGCCGTTCAAGAAGGTGCCGCAAGTAAATCTTATGGCCTTGCGGTAGCCAGTTTAGCTGGTGTGCCAAAATCAGTGATTAAACAAGCCAAAGCTAAACTGCAACAATTAGAAGCGCTTGGTCACCAAAAAGCAGAACAAGGCAATTCAGCTCAGTCTACTGCAAGCATGCAAACTCAAACCGTTGAGCAGCAGTTAAGTTTAATTCCTGAAATCAGCGAAGTGGAACAAGCATTAACACAGGTTAATCCAGATGATATGAGTCCAAGAGAAGCTCTCGATGCTTTATACCGACTCAAGAGCTTAATGGCCTAGGAACTAAATTAACTCAAAAAATAAAAGGGAAGCCACCGTGGCTTCCCTTTATTTTATCTGCTCACCTTATAAATGAATTATTCATACTCAGCATCAAATAACGATTCCATGCTCAAACCTTGCTTCATTAAAATCTCTCTTAAACGACGTAGGCCTTCCACTTGGATCTGACGAACACGTTCACGAGTTAAGCTAATTTCACGGCCAACCTCTTCCAAAGTTGATGGCTCATAGCCTAAAAGACCGAAGCGGCGTGCCAAGACTTCTTTTTGTTTCGGGTTAAGCTCATCTAACCAATCAATCAACGACGATTTAATATCGTTATCTTGGGTCGAGACTTCAGGATCCGAGTTGTTAATATCAGGAATGATATCCAACAGTGCTTTATCGCCATCACCACCAATAGGTGTATCAACTGAGCTTACACGCTCATTCAAACGCAGCATTTTGCTGACATCTTCCACTGGCTTATCAAGTTGGAAAGCAATTTCTTCTGCGGTTGGTTCATGGTCTAGCTTTTGTGCTAACTCACGAGCAGTACGCAAATAGATATTCAGCTCTTTCACCACATGGATAGGCAATCTAATGGTGCGTGTTTGATTCATTAAAGCGCGTTCGATGGTTTGACGAATCCACCAAGTTGCATAAGTTGAAAAACGGAAACCACGTTCTGGGTCGAATTTTTCCACTGCACGGATCAGCCCTAAATTACCTTCTTCAATTAGGTCAAGTAGTGCTAAACCACGGCTGTTATAACGGCGAGAAATCTTAACGACCAGACGTAAGTTACTTTCAATCATACGCTTGCGTGCTGCTGCATCGCCGCGAAGTGCTCGTCGAGCATAAAGTACTTCTTCTTCTGCTGTTAAGAGTGGAGAAAAACCGATTTCACTAAGATAAAGTTGAGTCGCATCAAGGCTTTTGGCCGAAATTTCATACTCTTCTTTCGCTTCTTCTTTTTTTGAAACCGCTTGGGCTGCAAGAGCCTCAACATCAAATTCAGAATCATCGATGTCGTTTATTTTAGTTACTGCATTGCTGATACTCATAAGCGCCTCCCCTTGGCGAATAAAGTTTTAGCAAGACATAACAACTTAATATGTCATTATTGTAAGTCTCGTCATTCCCAAATAGGTCTACTCCAAGTAGTTTTCTGGATTGACTGACTTACCTTTGTATCGAATTTCGAAGTGTAGTCGAACACTATTGGTGCCCGTACTTCCCATCGATGCAATTTTCTGGCCAGTTTTTACAGACTGACCTTCTGTTATCGATAAACTATCGTTATGGGCATAAGCGCTGAGATACTCATCATTATGTTTAATAATAATCAGATTCCCATAACCTCGAAGTGCATTACCTGCATACACCACAACACCTGCTGCGGTTGATACTACGTCCTGCCCTCGTTGCCCTGCGATATCTATCCCTTTGTTACCTTGGTCACCAACTGAGAACTTACTAATTACTCGTCCTCTTGTTGGCCACACCCAGCGTTCTACCTTGTCATTACTCGATGTAGATTGTGTGACAGGTTTATTATTATTTTGTGTTGCTTGAGGCTCAACATACTCCTTTGACTGTGATTGCACAACTGGGGAAGCGTTGTGTTTTTGTGCCACTTTAGTCGTAGAAGTTGAGGCCACTTGGCTATCTCCAGCACCGGTACCATCAAATGCTGGCGGGATGTAAACCGGACGCCACAAATTTAATTTTTGACCAGGATGAATAGTGTAAGGGGGCTTTAGGTGGTTGAAATTAATGATGTCATTAACATTTTTATCTGCTAAATAAGAAATTAAGTAGACCGAATCACCTTTTTCAACGACGTAATAACTACCCTTATAGCTACCACGATCATTTTTAGCTGGGTTCAATGAACACGCTGCTAAAAAAGTGAGACAAAACAAAGCAATTAGCGTATTTCTTATCGATAACAACCTGAGTACCTTTCGTTTATTAGGCTAAATCGCCCGCGATTAGAGGGACAAAACGAACGACTTCTACCAAAGTAGAAACACACTCCCCTTTTTTTCTTTCGATTTTTATCAATTCTTGATGTTCATCACCTATTGGTACCACCAAAACGCCGCCTTCAGCTAATTGGTCAACTAACGCTTGTGGATGATGGGAAGCCGCCGCAGTGACAATAATCGCATCAAATGGACCTTTCGATGGCCAACCTTGCCAGCCGTCACCATGCTTAGTTGAGACATTGTAAATATCTAAATGTTTCAAACGACGCTTGGCATCCCACTGTAAGGACTTAATGCGCTCTATTGAATAAACATGATCAACCATTTTTGACAATACGGCGGTTTGGTAACCCGATCCAGTGCCAACTTCTAGAACTCGACTATTGGGCTTTAAATTCAATAGTTCGGTCATTTTTGCCACGATATAAGGCTGAGAGATTGTCTGTCCAGCCCCAATAGGCAGCGCATTATTATCATACGCTTGATGACGCATCGCTTCAGATAAGAAGTACTCGCGGGGCAAGCTTCTCATTACCTCTAGAAGTTGAGGATCTTTAATGCCTTTGTGCTGCAAAATAGAGACGAGTTGATCTGCTTTGATATTCTTCATTATTGCCTGTGATGTTTATTTTGGGCTAACCCAGTGTTTCATTTTTTCTATCGCTTCATGTGCCGTAAGATCAACGCGTAATGGCGTAATCGACACCTCGCCTTTTTCTATGGCATAGAAATCGGTACCTTCACCCGCATCCGCTTCTTTTCCCGGAGGACCAAGCCAGTAGATATCAGCACCACGTGGATCTTTTTGTTTAATCATATCTTCCGCATGATGACGTGCGCCAAGTCGAGTCACTCGAGTCGCTCCAAGCTGATCGAGAGCTAAATCAGGAACATTAACACTGATCAAATGGTTAGCCGGAACCGGGTTTTTCACATGCTGTAAAACCAGATCTTTAGCAATTTGTGCCGCAGTATCAAAATGGGTTTTCCCCACCAGCGAAATAGCTATCGATTGAACACCTAAAAAATGCCCTTCCATTGCCGCTGCAACTGTACCGGAATACAATACGTCATCGCCTAGGTTTGCACCATGATTGATCCCTGAAACCACTAAATCGGGCATATCCGACTTTAGTAATTCATTTAAAGCAAAGTGGACACAATCGGTCGGAGTCCCTTGCACGGAATAGACATTCGGGCGAACTTGTGTCACGCGAAGTGGTGTTTCTAATGTTAATGAATTTGAAGCACCCGATCGATTACGATCTGGTGCCACAATGATGATCTCAGCGATCTCTGACAATACTTCGGCCAAGGTATTGATCCCCTGAGCATTCACACCATCATCGTTACTTAATAATATTTTCATGATTCTTCCTTGAAGATCTGTCGATTAACTTTCGTAAACACGCTCAACTTCAACCGCATCAGCCACTTCTCTTAAAATCGAGGTAGCAAAGCATCCTGCTGGTAGAGAAAACGACACCACAACATCGCTGCCATCAACTTGCCAATTCATGTTATCGGCTTTTAATCCCACCACACGGCGATCATGGCGCATACGGTTACCACGGATAAGCTTCATCAAATCTTCTTCGGCATCTAGAAATTGATTTTCAAGTTGTTGTGCTAAACCTTGAGTTGGAAGCGCGTTATCTCCCGCCAATGCTGAGGTTAAAAATACACTACCTTGTTCAAGTTGAGATTGTAATGATTCTAGCGTATCGGCTTCTACGGTCAGTAATTTGCCTTGAGCATTTTGAACTAAATCACCTTCAACTAGCTGATTGAACAAGCCATTCTCAATTCGATGAGACAAAATATGATTGAAGATCCAAGAGCGTGCGGTCGATAAATACATGCTGCGTTTATTTTGATTACGAGTGCGCACATTATCACGTCCCCAACGACGAGCTTCCGCCAAGTTATTACCATCACGACCAAAACGTTGTGAACCATAGTAGTTTGGCACGCCACTTTGTTTGATCTTTTCCAGACGCTCAATCACATCGTTAATATCCGTCACATCAACCAGACGAATCACGAACTGATTACCGACCAGATCACCCGGACGCAGTTTTTTATTATGACGGGCGGTCTCAAGCACTTTAATACTTGGGTACTGTTGCTCTAAAGCTTTAGCATCAAAACTCATATCCGGCTTTGGTAGATGAACGCTTAACCATTGCTCAGTCACCGCATGACGATCTTTTAAACCTGCCCAACCGACATTTTTCGATGGCACGCCGCACAATCTTGCGATTTCATTGGCAACAAAGGTCGTGTTTTCACCTTGCTTACGAATTCGCACCATCAAGTGTTCGCCGTCACCTGAGAACTCAAAACCTAGATCTTCAATCACTTGAAAATCCTCCGCTTTAGATTTCAGTTTGGCTTGAGCTACAGGTTTACCCAGTAAGTATGCAAATGGCGCTAGAATATCAGTCATGAATTAAGATCTTTTTTATTTATAAAATTTATTGGCGAACGATTAATGCAACCGCTTCGCATGCAATGCCTTCTTTACGACCAGTAAAACCCAATTTTTCGGTAGTGGTCGCTTTGACATTAATATTATCAATATCGGTTTCTAAATCAGCGGCGATGGCTTCGCGCATGCTTTGAATAAATGGCAGCATTTTCGGTGCTTGAGCGATGATAGTGACATCTGCATTGCCCAATACATAACCTTTCTGTTTAACAAAGCGATACACTTCGCGTAGTAAAGCTCGGCTATCTGCGTCTTTCCACTTATCGTCGGTATCTGGAAAATGCTTACCAATATCTCCAGCCGCAATCGCCCCTAGTAAAGCATCGGTTAGTGCATGTAGCGCAACATCGCCATCAGAGTGAGCAATTAAACCTTGTTCATAAGGAATGGCGACACCACCAATGATAACTGGGCCTTCACCACCAAATTTATGCACGTCAAAACCATGACCGATTCGAATCATTACATTACCTATTATTTATTTACGCTGAGATAGGAAAAATTCCGCTAGGGCCAAATCTTCAGGCTGGGTGACTTTAAGGTTATCGGAGCGACCTTGGACCAGTAATGGTTGGTAGCCTGACAGCTCCATCGCGGAGGCTTCATCAGTAATAACCTTTTGGTTGATTAATCCATCGACTAAAGCTGATTTTAGTTCAATAAGCGGAAAAAGCTGCGGCGTTAATGCGTGCCATAATTGACTGCGGTCGACGGTTTGCTCAATGGTATTCAAGCCATTTTGAACACAAGAACGTTTCATGGTGTCACGTACTGGCGCGGCTAAAATGCCACCGCGGTGCGCTTGCTGGCACTGATTAATTAATTTGTTGATATCGTCATGAGTTAAACAAGGACGCGCTGCATCATGCACCATGACCCATGAATATTGGTCTGCATGATTTTGAGATAGATATTCCAACCCGGAAAGTACGGAATCAACACGCTCTTGCCCACCAGCGACTCGAATAACATTGTCAGCTTTGGCTAAGGCAAGCTCTGAGAAATATTCATCGCCGTCGCTCACTGCAATTACCACCAATTCGATTTGAGGGTGTGATAATAAATTTTCGACCGTGTGCTCAAGAATGGTTTTATCATGCAGAGATAAATACTGCTTGGGATGGTTAGCCTGCATACGTTTACCAACCCCGGCGGCTGGCACCACGACAGCAAACTGCTGTGGAAACTTAGTCATGGTTAATTATCATCTGAATTAAACGTGGTATTGGCTTCTGAGTCATCACCAATAATTCGATAAAAAGTTTCACCGTTTTTGATCATACCCAATTCATGGCGAGCACGCTCTTCAATCGCATCTAGCCCTTGGCGCAAATCATCAATCTCAGCAAACATCAGGTGATTGCGCTTTTTCAAACTATTATTTACCTCTTGCTGCACTGCAATATCAGAATGAACCGCTTGATAATCAAGAACACCGTTCTTACCAAAAAATAAGTCATATTGCAGGGTAGCCAAGATGGCAATCAGTACTAAAGTAAATATCCGCATCATCTACTCGCTATAAAATTCTTGCGCTAATGATACCTCATTCGAAGAATTGAAGCATAATAATACAGGTGAAAAGTTGGAAAGAATAAGGATGGGTCGTGGCTACGAGGCGTGGGTATTGGTCCCTAGTTTCTAGTCCCTGGTTTCTAGGAAAAGCTTAACCGCGTTCGCAGTTACTTTTACGCGCAACACTCAATATAAAATTCGCCATAGTCTTTTCGGCTCCCGAGTGGAACGTCCTCGAAAATCAGCTCAGTTTTTCACCTTCGAAAAACGAGAAGCAAAGCGCTCAAGCTACAAGCAACATATTCCTAAGATCAAAAAAATCCCCGCCGAAACGAGGATTTCAAAGTATCAATCAAACTAATTCAATGATGAATTATTGACCTTTAACTTCTTTAAGACCGTTGAAAGGAGCTTTAGCACCTAGAGCTTCTTCGATACGGATTAATTGGTTGTACTTAGCAACACGGTCAGAACGGCTCATAGAACCAGTTTTGATTTGGCCTGCAGCAGTACCTACCGCTAGGTCAGCGATAGTTGCATCTTCAGTTTCGCCAGAACGGTGAGAGATTACAGCTGTGTAACCTGCATCTTTAGCCATCTTGATTGCAGCTAGAGTCTCAGTTAGAGAACCGATTTGGTTGAATTTGATAAGGATAGAGTTAGCAACACCCATTTCGATACCTTTAGCAAGGATCTTAGTGTTAGTTACGAACAGGTCATCACCGACTAGTTGAAGTTTGTCACCTAGTAGTTCAGTTTGGTGCTTGAAGCCATCCCAATCTGATTCGTCTAGGCCGTCTTCGATAGAAACGATTGGGTACTGGTTAGCTAGATCAGCTAGGTAGTGGTTGAACTCTTCAGAAGTGAAGATTTTACCTTCGCCTTTCATGTTGTAGTTGCCAGCTTCTTTGTCGTAGAACTCAGATGCTGCACAGTCCATTGCTAAAGTTACGTCTTTACCAAGAACGTAGCCAGCTTGCTCAACCGCTTCTTTGATTGCAGCTAGTGCAGCAGCGTTTGATTCTAGGTTAGGAGCGAAACCACCTTCATCACCAACTGCAGTGCTTAGGCCTTTAGCTTTAAGTACTTTAGCTAGGTTGTGGAATACTTCTGCGCCGATGCGTAGCGCTTCTTTGATTGTTTTCGCGCCAACTGGTTGAATCATGAATTCTTGGATATCAACGTTGTTATCAGCGTGCTCACCACCGTTGATGATATTCATCATTGGTAGAGGCATAGAGAATACGCCTGGAGTGCCGTTTAGTTCAGCGATGTGCTCGAACAAAGGCATACCTTTAGCAGCTGCAGCAGCTTTTGCGTTTGCTAGAGAAACAGCAAGGATTGCGTTAGCACCAAAGTTAGATTTGTTTTCTGTGCCGTCTAAATCGATCATTACTTGGTCGATTGCAGCTTGGTCTTTAGCGTCTTTACCCACTAGAGCAGTAGCGATTGCGCCGTTTACTGCTTCGATAGCTTTAAGAACACCTTTACCTAGGAAACGTGATTTGTCGCCGTCACGTAATTCAAGAGCTTCACGAGAACCAGTTGATGCACCAGATGGAGCAGCAGCCATACCTACAAAGCCACCTTCTAGGTGTACTTCAGCTTCTACTGTTGGGTTACCACGTGAATCGATGATTTCGCGACCTAGAACTTTAACGATCTTAGACATTGATGTTTCCTCTCGTTCAATTTAAATATAAATGTCAATTTAATGGGTAGTCGCACAACTAGAGCCACTACCTGTATCCCTTTTACATCTTACTTTCAAATTACTTCTAATTAGAACCATTACTAATTCAAATTATTGCTAATTAGATTAGTTGCCAAAGGCAATTATTCAAATTCACCACGTTGCTTTTGACCAGCCGCGTTTACAAAGCCTGCAAATAATGGATGACCATCTCGAGGCGTTGATGTGAATTCAGGGTGGAACTGAGCAGCCACAAACCAAGGATGATTCGGGTTTTCAATCACTTCCACTAGTTTTTTATCAGCCGAAAGACCAGATACTTTCAGACCTGCTTTCTCAATTTGAGGACGAAAGTTGTTGTTCACTTCGTAACGGTGACGGTGACGCTCATGAATTTGAGTATTACCGTACAACTCGTACGCTTTGGTGCCTTTTTCTAGGTGACAAAGCTGAGAACCTAGACGCATAGTGCCGCCTAGATCTGATGCTTCAGTACGCTCTTCAACGTTACCTTCTTTATCTACCCATTCAGTGATTAAACCAACCACTGGGAATTTGGTTTCTTTGTTAAACTCAGTTGAGTGTGCACCTTCCATACCCGCGACATTACGCGCATATTCAATGAGTGCTACTTGCATACCTAGACAAATACCTAAATATGGAACTTTGTTTTCACGAGCATATTGAGCCGCAAGGATTTTACCTTCAATACCACGGTCACCAAAGCCACCTGGTACTAAAATCGCATCGATACCTTCAAGTAGCTCAACACCTTTAGACTCAAGATCTTGAGAATCAACATACTTAATATTAACGCTTAGGCGATTTTTCAAACCTGCGTGTTTTAATGCTTCGTTAACCGATTTGTATGCATCTGGTAATTCAGTGTATTTACCAACCATACCGATAGTCACTTCACCGGTTGGATTTGCTTCTTCGTAAATCACTTGTTCCCACTCGCTCAGATCGGCTTCAGGAGCACTGATACCAAAACGAGTACACACTAGGTCATCTAAGCCTTGCGCACGAATCAGTTGTGGGATCTTATAGATAGAATCCACATCTTTCATTGAGATCACGGCTTTTTCTTGCACATTACAGAATAGTGCAATTTTCTTACGTTCGTTAGCCGGAATGATACGGTCACTACGACAAACTAAAATATCTGGTTGAATACCAATAGAAAGTAATTCTTTTACAGAGTGCTGAGTTGGCTTAGTTTTCACTTCACCTGCGGTAGCAAGGTAAGGAACTAAAGTTAAGTGCATAAATAATGCATTCTCACGACCAACTTCAACCGCTAGCTGACGAATGGCTTCCATAAATGGTAGAGATTCGATATCACCTACCGTACCACCAATTTCAACGATCGCGATATCGTGACCTTCAGAGCCAGCAATGATGCGGTCTTTGATTGAGTTTGTGATATGAGGAATAACCTGAATGGTTGCACCTAGGTAGTCACCGCGACGCTCTTTACGTAGAACATCTTCGTAAACACGACCTGACGTAAAGTTATTACGTTTGCTCATCTTGGTACGAATAAAACGTTCGTAGTGACCAAGATCGAGATCGGTTTCAGCGCCATCTTCAGTAACGAATACTTCACCATGCTGAATCGGGCTCATTGTGCCTGGATCCACGTTGATGTATGGGTCTAGTTTCATCATGGTCACTTTAAGACCACGAGCTTCTAAAATCGCTGCAAGTGATGCTGCTGCAATACCTTTACCTAGAGAGGATACGACCCCACCAGTAACAAAAATGTAATTTGTCGTCATGCTTAACCTGAAATTGGTTGAATGAGGGAAATGGATTACTTCTGGACGGGATGAAAATATACCAGAACCCCTTTTCCGCTACAACGTGAAATCTATCACACTCGATTAATTTATTTCTTGCTTCAAATCAATTTAGCTATCTCAGCAAGGAAAGCCACGTGTTACAGATAAATAATATCTATATAAAACAATCAATAAGCATCAAAAGTATTTATTATATTCTTTTTTCTGCTAATTTTACATTTTCCCACTGAATATCCAGCTCTTGCAGTGAGCAATCGGTCAATACTTTACCTTGCCCAGAGATGATTGACTCTACCCCTCGAAAACGACGCTCGAATTTATGGTTTGCTTTAGCTAAGGCCACTTCAGGATCTTTGCCTAGATGCCTAACTAAATTAACGGTAGCAAACATCAAATCACCTAACTCTTCTTCAATGCGTTGCTCGTTTTTATCAACCTGTAAGGCTTCTTCCATAACTTCATCAATTTCTTCATGAACCTTATCCACGACTGGCCCTAAGGTACCCCAATCAAAACCGTATTTAGCGCATTTTTTCTGTAACTTATTGGCTCGAGATAAGGCTGGTAATGCTTTTGGTATAGAGTCTAGAATACTTTCTTCTACTTTGCCTTGTTGTAATTTTTCGTTTTGCTTCTCTTGTTCCCAACGCGCATTCAGTTCATCTTCTGTCTCAATATTTTCATCTGCAAACACATGAGGATGGCGACGTATGAGTTTCTCGTTCACGCCCTTTACCACATCATCAAAATCAAATAGTTGTTGCTCGCTGGCCATCTGGCTGTAGAAAATCACTTGAAACAGCAAATCACCTAACTCTTCTTGTAGGTTTTTCCAATCTTGATTGTGGATCGCATCCACGACTTCATAAGTTTCTTCTATGGTATGAGGCACAATAGAATCAAAGGTTTGTTGTTTATCCCAAGGACAACCATTTTCAGGATCGCGTAACTGCTGCATGATGGATTTGAGTTGTTCAATTGGTACTGTCATGACTTTCTCTTTATGTTCTTTTTAAATAACCTCTGCTGAGATTAAATAGATACTGGGTTTAGATAACAAAACACCGCTTATATACTCTAATAACTTGGGTATATAAGCGGTGTTGAGGTTTGAATTGATAAAATTACTTCAGACGTTTCACTCTTAATACATCTTTGAGCTGTTCAATCCGAGCGATAATCCGCGATAAGATTTCGACATTCTGCACTTCTAAATTAAAGTCCATGATCGCTATCTGACGTTTGTAATCCGTGCGCCCATTCATACTGCTGACTTTCAGTTTTTCATTGGCAAACAGTGCAGTAATATCTTTGAGTAGTCCACCGCGCTCTAGAGCTTCAATTCGAATAGTCAGAATGTACAGACCAGTAAAGCCACTTCCCCAAACGGTTTCAATGATACGTTCTGGTGCGTGATGCCTTAACTCTTCAAGTTGCTCACAGTCGGTACGATGTACTGAAATACCTCGACCTTGAGTGATATAACCGCAAATGTCATCACCAGGGATCGGCTGACAACAACGAGCCAAGTGGTTCATAAGGTTATCGACCCCTTGCACCACAACGGCATCTTTACGAGGGCGGCTTTGTTGCGACACTTGTGATTCTTGCAGTTTAGCCAGCGCTTGTTGGTCTTCTTCTTCGGCGGTTGGCTTATTTACTAAGGCATTAATGTGATTGACGACTTGGTTAATACGTAAATCGCCACTGCCAATTCCGGCATATAGCTCATCAGGCGTATTCACGTTGAAACGTTTTAATGCGTACTGTTGGGCATCTTTTAGCGTCGCGCCAATTTTTTGCAATTCGGCTTCAAGAATATCCTTACCCGCTTCTAAGTTTTTCTCGCGGCCTTGCTTTCTAAACCAAGCGTTGATTTTGGCGCGAGCACGGCCTGAATGGACAAAACCTAAATTAGGGTTGAGCCAATCACGAGAGGGGTTCGGCTCTTTTTGAGTAATGATTTCGACTTGGTCGCCCATCGCCAGTTTATGAGTAAACGGAACGATGCGCCCGCCTACTTTTGCACCAATACAGCGATGACCGACTTCAGAGTGAATGTGATAGGCAAAATCCAGTGGCGTTGCACCCATCGGTAGATCAACCACATCGCCGCGTGGTGTAAAGGCATAAACGCGGTCATCAAACACTTGGCTGCGTAGTTCATCCAGCATTTCGCCAGAATCCGCCATCTCTTCTTGCCAATCAATCAGCTTACGTAGCCAGGTGATCTTTTCATCGTAACCACTGCGGCCTGCCGAACTGCCTTCTTTGTATTTCCAGTGTGCGGCAACCCCTAGCTCTGAATCCTCATGCATTTGCTTGGTA
The DNA here is from genome assembly GCF_000426765.1 of Vibrio litoralis DSM 17657. Classification (GTDB taxonomy): domain Bacteria; phylum Pseudomonadota; class Gammaproteobacteria; order Enterobacterales; family Vibrionaceae; genus Vibrio; species Vibrio litoralis. The sequence continues at coordinate 379,535 of NZ_KE384567.1, forward strand.
CGAATTTGGATCTCAATGGTTTTGCCTTCAGGGCCAAGCACCACGGTGTGAATCGATTGATAACCATTGGGTTTAGGATTGGCAACATAGTCATCAAACTCACTAGGTAGGTGCTTATATTTGGTGTGCACCATGCCTAGAGCGGCGTAACAATCTTGCAATTGGTCTGCAATGATCCTTACCGCACGCACGTCAAATAATTCATCAAATGCAAGGTTCTTTTTCTGCATTTTACGCCAAATGCTGTAGATGTGTTTTGGTCGGCCACTGACTTCAGCATTAATATTGGCCGCTTTCATGTCTTTGGATAAATTGGTCACAAAGTCATGAATGTATTGCTCTCGAACGATTCGGCGCTCAGAAAGCTGTTTGGCAATTTTTTTATAGATATCAGACTGTTGATAACGGAAAGCGTAATCTTCAATTTCCCACTTAAGTTGACCGATACCTAAACGGTTGGCTAATGGGGCATAAATGTTGGAGCACTCTTTCGCCGCTGCTTGACGAATTTCATTTGGCTCATTTTTGACTTCACGTAAATTACAAATACGCTCAGCCAGCTTTATGACAACGCAACGAAAATCATCGACCATCGCCAGTAGCATGCGACGGACATTATCCACTTGCGCTGAAGCTTCTGAATCATCAAGACTCACGTTTAACTGACCAATCGCGGCCATTTCTTCTACGCCATCAATCAGCTTTACGATTTCTTTGCCGTACTTTTCAACTAAGGCTTCACGCTCAAACAATCCCGCCGTGACAATTGGAAAAAGCTGCGCTGCCAATAAAGTCGGTCGATCCATCGACAAGGTGATCAGTATTTCAATCATCTCTCGGCCACGCCATATCAGCAATGAACGCTCTGGATGATCTTTTAGTAAGCTTTCACACGCTTGATAGACTTGCGTCAATTTATTACTGGTCTTGCCGTCTTGATGTAGGCTTGCAATCCAAGATTCCAGTTCAAACTCTTCATTCTTATTCAAATGTGCGCTTCTAACTGCGACCATTACACTATCCTGTTTATCTAATCTTTAAAGGTGATGCTGATGCATATCCGCCAAATGACGACTTTTTTATTCAACCTTAAACTTATCTTCGTAATTGAAAATCTATTAAAATAATTTCAGTTTCGTCGGCTTTTTATTCTTAAGGTTCTTCTTGTTTGTTTTGGCGACTTTTTCAAACAGCGCCATTGATTCTAAATGGCTGGTATGCGGAAACATATCGATCATGCCCAGCTTTTTCAGCTGATAACCTTGCTTTTGTAGACTATGGCTATCTCTGGCTAATGTCGCGGGGTTACACGAGACATAAACCACGGTTTTAGCGCCCAGATCGGACATTTTATCGATAATACCGGATGCCCCAGCTCGAGCCGGATCGAGTAACACTTTATCAAACGCCTTTTTAGCCCATGATGTTTGGGTGAAGTCTTGCTCTAGATCAGCTTGATAGAACTCTAGGTTATCTAGTTGGTTGATTTGGGCGTTGGATCTCGCTCTATCTACCATGGCTTGAATGCCTTCAACGCCGACAACCGATTGAGCCTGCTGAGCGAGCGCCAAACTAAAATTACCTAAACCGCAGAATAAATCCAGTATGCGATCATTTTTAGTGATCGCTAACCATGAAATCGCCTGAGCAACCATCGCTTGGTTTACCGCTTGGTTAACTTGAATAAAGTCTGTCGGCAGAAAATCAATATTATTACCTGTCTCGATGCATTGCAGAGGCTCCCCCGTCAAACAGTCTAGTTCACCACTATTACCTAACAAGTAGATTGTCACCTCATGTGGCTGAGCAAACGCCAATAAACTTTGCTGTTCTTGTTCGGTTAATGCCGCAGTGTGACGCAATAACAAGGCTTTACGCTGTCCATCAAACACCACCTCAACATGCCCTAGCGCTCTTGGGTTATCAAAAGCTTGCAACATAGATTTTATTTCTGGCAGCAGTTTATTTAATACCGGTTCTAAAACGGGACAATCGGTGACGTTTGCAATTTGCTTACTGGCTTTTTGTCTAAAGCCAAATTGTAATTGTTGCAGCTTGCTATCAAACAACATACTGATGCGAGCTCGACGTCGATAACCTGTGCTCTTAGAGCGGATAGTCTCAGCCATCACAAGATTAGGTTGGGCGAATTTTGCCATTAAATGATGCAGTGATGTGGTCTTATGCGTAATTTGATCATTATGATCCAAATGCTGCATATTACAGCCCCCACAAATTTGATAATGCGGACAAAAAGGCTCAACCCGATGACTACTCGGCTGCTGTATGCTGATAATTTTTGCCCGTGAATATTTGCTTTTCTCTTCACTCGGTTGAACCAACACCTTTTCTTGCGGCAGTGCGCCTTCCACAAACATCGGCTTATTATTGTAATACGCAATACCGGCACCTTGATGATCGAGCTTATCAATGGTCACAGTCTGATGTTTTTGATTATTAGTTGTATTTTTCTTGGCTTGGTAAAAATTGACCATTGGTGCAAGTATCCATAAATATATAAAGGTCATCATGCCTTTATCAGTAAATATATTATCGGGCTTAATTCGTGTTTATTCATAACAATGATTGTCGAATGTCGCCTAGTTGATTAAGCTAAGTGCACATTGGCGATAATCAGAATTATTGCTATTTTCCCATATCCAGACAGGCTTGTAATTAAAGAATCATGACAAGGTATGGCTTGCGCGCCCGCGTAATTACATTAACGTTAGCACCGACGTTGATCATTGGCTTATTATTAAGCACATTTTTCACTTTAAATCGCTATAACGATCTTGAGACTCAGCTTATCACGTCTGGGACGGATATTATCGAGCCTTTAGCCATCGCCAGTGAATATGGCATGACTCAGCAAAGTCGTGAAGCGGTACGTCGCCTGATAAGTTACGCCCACCGTAAGCACTCTGATATCGTACGTAGTATTGCGGTGTTTGATACTCATCACGAACTATTCGTAACCTCTAATTTTCACCCTGATTTTCAGTCTCTCACTTTTGATAGAAGTAAACCGATCCCGCTTCTTAGTTCAATCACTCAATCTAAAACAAACCCTAATTTAATGATCTTACGTTCGCCTATATTAGCGGAAGGTCAATTTTCCAGCCCGAGTGGTAAAGAAGTGGGGCCCAATCAAGCTTTGGGCTATATCGCAATGGAGCTCGATTTATCGTCATTGCGCTTACAGCAATACCAAGAAATCTTTGCCGCTTTAATTGTATTACTACTCGGTATGGGCCTGTCGGGATTTTTTGCTTATCGACTCATGCGGGATGTTACTCTACCGATTTCTCATATGGTGAGCGTAGTTGACCGAATTCGCCGTGGTCATCTCGATGTGCGAATTGAAGGCAAGCTGCATGGTGAACTCGATACCTTAAAAAGTGGTATCAATGCCATGGCGATGTCACTGTCTGAATATCATATTGAAATGCAGCATAGTATTGACCAAGCCACTTCAGATTTACGTGAAACGCTAGAGCAGCTAGAAATTCAAAACATTGAGCTTGATATTGCCAAGAAACGCGCTCAAGAAGCGGCCAGAGTTAAATCTGAGTTTTTAGCCAATATGTCGCATGAATTACGTACTCCATTAAATGGTGTGATTGGCTTTGCCAGACAAATGCTTAAAACTGAGCTCACCGCCAACCAGGTTGATTACCTACAAACCATTGAACGTTCTGCGCAAAATTTACTGTCCATCATTAATGACATCTTAGACTTTTCTAAATTAGAAGCTGGCAAGTTACTACTAGAAAACATTCCTTTCGATTTACAAGACACCTTAGATGAAGTGGTTAGCTTACAAGCCACCAGCGCTCATGAGAAAGGCCTAGAAATCACTTTAAATATTGACCCTAACATCCCTCAAGGTATAGTTGGCGATCCACTACGCATACAGCAAGTACTTACTAACCTAGTGGCTAATGCAATCAAATTTACTGAACGTGGCAACATTGATATTGTTGCCGAGTTACGCTCAAGCCAAGATAAAAATATCGAAGTGCAATTCATGGTACGTGACACCGGTATTGGTATTTCAGAGCGTCAACAAGCTCAATTATTCCAAGCATTCAGTCAAGCCGATGCCAGCATTTCACGCCGTTATGGTGGTACAGGTTTAGGGTTAGTGATTACTCAAAACCTGGTAAATCAGATGGGTGGTGAAATCAGCTTAACCAGTCGCTTACACCAAGGTTCAACATTCTGGTTTAGTGTCACTTTCCAAGCCACTAATATGCCCATGGCACCGCAAGTTGATACTTCTTCGCTACAAAGTAAATCGGTTCTCTTAGTTGAACCGAACCTGCCTGCTGCAGCAATTATTGAGCAGCAATTAACTCGCGTTGGCATGAAAGTTACTTATCAAGCACAATTAGCAGATAGCCCTGATCGCTTTGATATTGTTTTGCTCAACTTACCACCGAATATCCAGCACGACCAAAGCAATTTATTTGCCATGATTCAGCAAGGGTTAACCTTATCGCCGCAACTTATTCTTGGACTGCCAAGTACGGAATTAGCGTTAGCTGAAAACTTAATCAAGCTCTACCCAATTCAATGTATCGCCAAACCAATCGTGCGCCGTAAGCTGATTCAACTTATGCTGCCAAATCAAGCAAAGTCCACTTTATTGGCAGCGCCTCAACCACCAAAAACGGCCTTACCACTTAAGGTGATGGCTGTCGATGATAACCCAGCGAACTTGAAATTAATCTGCGCGCTATTAGAAGAGCAAGTGGAAGGTATTGTTACTTGTAGCAGTGGTTCACAGGCGGTTGAGCAAGCACAATTACAGAAGTTTGATGTGATATTAATGGATATACAAATGCCAGATATGGATGGGGTAACCGCTTGTCAAAATATCAAAAAAACCGAGCTCAATCATCAAACTCCAGTGATAGCGGTGACCGCTCATGCGATTGACGGTGAAAGAGAGCGCTTATTACAAGCAGGAATGGATGACTACCTGTCTAAACCAATCGAAGAACATGTACTGCATCAAGTACTGGTGCATTGGAATCCTTATGCAGAGCAAGGCATCATTGAAAAGTTGGATTTAAAAGAAAGCCAATTAGATAGTACCCCTGCGTTCACGACTAGTCTGCAAGCAGATATTTCTAGTACTAGAGTTTCTAGTATTGGTGGGTCTAGTATTGATTGGTCTACCGCCTTAAAGCAAGCAGCTAACAAGGAAGCATTAGCCAAAGATATGCTACAAATGTTGATTGAGTTTTTACCTGAGGTAGACGAGTCGATAGAAAAAGCACTGATAGAGCCCAGTGAGCAACAAAATCAACTGCTTACCACTATCCATAAACTACATGGCAGCTGTGCTTATAGTGGCGTACCTAAGCTACAAACACTATGCGCAACCATTGAAACTGCATTAAGAGCAGAGCAAGATCTCGCTGAAATAGAGCCTGAATTATTTGAGCTGCAGGATGAAATGGAAAAAGTAAGAGAAGATTCGAAGCAGTACCTTATTGGGTAAAGGTTTATATCCAATAATAAAAAAACCGAGCCTACTTCACAGTACACAGCTCGGTTTTTTATTATTTAATCTATGACAACTTAGGTAGTAGATAAATTCGCTACTAGGACTCTAAAATCACCGTCGCCATAGCGTAACGCTTTTCATCGGAAATCGATAAATGGATATGGCTAACGGCTTGTGTTTGAGCAATTTCTTTTGCTTTGCCGTGTAGCGTTAAAATCGGTTTACCCAATTCGTCATTTGCAATTTCAAAGTGTTGAAAACTCACACCACAAGCAATGCCAGTACCGAGTGCTTTAGATGCCGCTTCTTTGGCAGCAAAACGTTTTGCTAAATAACGACCTTGCTGTTTTAAACTATGAAAAATAGCCAACTCAGTCGGATGAAGAATACGCTCAGCAAAAGCTTGCCCAGAACGCTGCAAGCTTTTTTCGATACGTTCAATATCGGCAATATCTGTGCCTAATCCAACAATAGCCATTATCGACAACGCGCTTCCTGCATAATGGCTTTCATATCAGCAACCGCTTTATCTAGGCCATCAAATAAGGCGCGGCCAATGATCGAGTGACCGATATTCAACTCATAAATTTCAGGTAACGCGGCAATTGGTGCCACGTTATGATACGTCAAACCATGGCCTGCATTTACTTTGATACCAATACTGTGTGCATAAGTGGCACCCGAAGCAATGCGCTTTAATTCAGTTTGTTGCTCAGTATCCGATTCTGCATCCGCATAATGTCCCGTATGCAGTTCGATAAAAGGCGCGCCACACGCTTTTGCTGCATCAATTTGCTCATGAGAAGCATCAATAAATAGTGACACTTTAATGCCCGCTTGAGTCAATTTTTGCGTTGCTGCTTTAACTTTATCTAATTGACCTGCAACATCCAAACCACCTTCAGTCGTTAACTCTTCACGTTTTTCTGGTACTAAACATACATATTCAGGTTTGGTTTGAATCGCAATCTCCACCATTTCATCGGTAACCGCCATTTCAAGGTTCATACGAGTTTGAATGGTTTCACTTAAAATACGCACATCGCGATCTTTAATATGGCGGCGATCTTCACGTAGGTGAACTGTAATGCCATCAGCCCCAGCACGCTCTGCAATTTCTGCTGCATGCACAGGATCGGGATACTTAGTGCCACGGGCATTTCTGACGGTTGCGATGTGGTCAATATTGACGCCCAAGTAAATCTCACTCATGGTTAGCTCCTTGTCTTCGGGATGGCTTTATACGGTGAAAGCGCCATAAATAGCTCCCGACTTTTTAATGGTTTACTGCCAAGATACGGCTTTAATGCCATTCGAGTAAAACGCTTAGCAGCTTGTAATTGTTGTTTGGTTAGGAAGCGGCGCTCACTGATCGCAATCAACTCATCCCCAAGAAAGGTTAAGTTATCCTTTCTTACGCTCGCAATAAAGCCTTTTTGTTCTCGATAACGGTAAGTCATCTTTTCGGACACAGGTTCGCCACTACCGGCACAATGTAAGAAATCCACCCCATAGCCTAGCGAGGACAGCAAGGCTAATTCAAAACGACGTAAAGCTGGTTCAGGGTTATCTGCCTGCGCCAGTTCCGTCAAAGAAGCTAGGTAGTCATGGAATAATTCGGGATAAGCGGTTTCGCTTTCAATCACTCGGCTAATCAATTCATTGATATACATCGCCGAATAAAGATTAATGCCATTGAGAGGGATACCTAAACTGATCGGTTCGGCTTGCCTGAGCGTGCGCATCGAGCCCTTGCCAAACCATTTAAGCAGTAGCGGTGTGAAGGGTTGTAACACCCCTTTTAGATTAGAACGTTTACTACGAGCCCCTTTGGCTAAAATGCTAACGCGACCGTACTCTTCACTAAACACATCTAAGATGAGACTAGTTTCAGTATAAGGACGGCGATGTAGGATAAAACAGCGTTGAAGTCCTAAAGCGTCAGACATAATTTTTCCGTAGCTCGAATCTCGAATGCTCGTTTCTCGAAGTTAGCATATCGAGAAACGAGTCTCGAGATTCCGATTAACGATTATAAATCATCAATATAGCCAAGAGAACGCAGTGCGCGCTCATCATCAGCCCAACCGGATTTCACTTTCACCCAAGTTTCTAGATAAACTTTACGTTCAAATAGATCTTCCATATCTAGGCGGGCTTCACGGCCGATGGTTTTGATTTTCTCGCCACCTTTACCGATCACCATCTTTTTCTGGCCAGTACGCTCAACCAAGATCAAGGCATTGATATGAAAACCATCGGTTTCTGGATTGTAGTCGAAACGTTCGATTTCAACCGTTACCGAATAAGGCAGTTCTTCACCGGTAAAACGCATCAATTTTTCACGGATGATTTCCGATGCCATAAAACGTTGTGAACGATCTGTCACATACTCTTCAGGGAAATGGTGTACCGCTTGTGGCAAGGCTGCACGTACTCGTTCGCGAATCGCGTCTGTGTTGCGGCCTTGTTTAGCTGAGATTGGGATAATATCGACAAAATCCATTTTCTCAGACAAGGTTTGCATGTGCGTCATCACTTCGGTGCGATCTTTTACATTATCGACCTTATTGATCAGCAATACGGTTGGGAAATTAGCCGTACGCAATTTATTGAGTACCATTTCATCATCTGCCGTCCACTGAGTACCATCAACCAAGAACAGCACTAGGTTAACATCACTTAATGAACTATTGGCCGCGCGGTTCATCAAACGGTTAATCGCACGCTTTTCTTCGATGTGTAATCCCGGAGTATCCACGTAGATAGCCTGAAACGCGCCTTCAGTATCCACACCCATGATGCGGTGACGGGTCGTCTGAGGTTTACGTGAGGTAATCGAAATCTTCTGACCAAGTAAATGGTTTAGCAGCGTTGATTTACCAACGTTAGGGCGACCAACAATCGCGATAAAGCCACAGTGTTGTTCACTAGGTTCGACATCTTCCACGGCAACTTGATTTGGTTGCGCTTCACCTGCAAAGTAAGCATCAAGATCGAACTCTTGATCATCTTGTGGATCGTTTTTATTTACCATTTGCTAATACTCCTAAAGCCAGCTCAGCTGCATCTTGCTCGGCTTTGCGTCGGCTAGTGCCTTTACCTACGACAGGCTCAGCAACACCAATGATCTCGCATGAAACGGTGAATTCCTGGTTGTGCGCTTCACCTTTAATTTTCGCCACAGTATAAACAGGCAACGGTTTACGACGACCTTGCAAGAATTCTTGTAAGCGAGTTTTAGGATCTTTTTGTGATACCCCCGGCTGGATTTCATCCAAACGAGTTTGATACCAAGCAAGTACCACTTTACGTACCACTTCAATATCACTATCAAGGTAGCATGCACCAATGATCGCTTCGACGGCATCAGCTAGAATAGAATCACGACGGAAACCGCCACTTTTCAATTCACCTGGACCTAATTTTAAGTAGTCACCAAGCACAAACTCACGTCCTAACTCCGCTAAAGTATGACCTCTAACTAAAGTTGCACGCATGCGGCTCATATCCCCTTCGTTAATATTAGGGAAGCGATGATATAACTCATCGGCAATAACAAAACTTAAAATTGAATCGCCCAAAAACTCTAAGCGCTCATTGTGTTTGCTACTAGCACTGCGGTGAGTCAGTGCGAGGTTTAAAAGATTGGTATCGTTAAATTGATAGCCAATCTTTTTTTGTAATTTAGGAATCTGAGAATTCATACTCTTTCAATTATATTAGTCCGCCGATACGATTAAATCGCACGTCAGAAGGGATCCAAGAAGGTAATACGCTGTTCGCATCACGATCAAATTCAAAGCTAATCCAAATGGCGGTGGCTTTACCCACAAAGTTTGCTTCTGGAACAAAGCCCCAGTAACGACTATCAGCACTGTTATCACGGTTGTCACCCATCATAAAGTACTCACCTTCTGGTACAACCCATTCATTGTGGTACGGACGAGGTTGGTATGCCTGTACGTTATCACGACGAATTGGGCTGACTAAAATATTATGTTCCACTTCACCAAGCTTTTCTTTCGCTTGAATCAACGGAATGCCATCTTGATAAAATGGACTTTCTTTCGCATCAAACTGTGCCACTGGATTACAAGTATCAGTGCCGGCAGCTTGAACACAAATTTGCTTATCTTCAGTATAGCGGATGGTGTCGCCAGGTAGGCCAACCACACGCTTAATGTAATCAATATTTGGTTGTGGTGGGTATTTGAACACCGCAATATCACCACGTTTAGGTTCACCAGTTTCAATCAATTTAGATTGGAACACTGGATCTTTAATGCCGTATGAGAATTTTTCTACCAAGATGAAGTCACCAACTAATAACGTTGGCATCATAGAGCCTGATGGAATTTGAAATGGTTCGTAGATAAAGCTGCGCAATACCAAAACAAAGGCAATCACTGGGAAAATCGATACGCTATTTTCTACCCACCAAGGTTGCGGGTGAATTTTCGCAGACGCTTCCTTAGTTAGTGGTTCTGTTGTCTTGGTCTCAACATCAGCAACCGCTTGTTGACGCTTCTTGCCCCAAACAAACTTTTCTAATACCCATACCACGCCAGTCACTAATGTCACTAGCACTAAGATTAATGAAAATGTATTCGCCATCCGATTCGGCTTCCCTATGATCTAATACTGATTGTACTAATATGTTTGCTATAAATAACAAAAGTGAAAAGGCATTATCGCCCTTTCACTTTATATAGTCATTTACCTATGATATGGCCATTTGCCTGTGCTCACGGAAACGAACAGCGTCATTACCGTGATTAATCTTTACCTACGTGCAAAATAGCTAAGAACGCTTCTTGCGGTAATTCAACATTACCGATTTGCTTCATGCGTTTCTTACCTTCTTTCTGCTTCTTCAGTAGCTTTTTCTTACGGCTCACGTCACCACCGTAACATTTCGCGATTACGTTTTTACGCAATTGCTTCACCGTTGAACGAGCAATGATGTGGTTACCAATTGCCGCTTGAATCGCGATATCAAACATTTGGCGAGGAATGAATTCTTTCATTTTCTCAACCAATTGACGACCACGCGTTTGTGATTGGTCTTTATGGGTAATGATCGCTAATGCATCAACGGTGTCGCCGTTAAGTAGTACATCGACACGTACCATGCTTGAGCTTTCGTAACGGTGGAAGTTGTAATCAAGTGATGCATAACCACGTGACGTCGACTTCAAGCGGTCAAAGAAATCCAATACCACTTCTGCCATTGGCAAGTCATAGGTCAATGCAACTTGATTGCCGTGGTAAACCATATCAACCTGAGTACCGCGTTTTTCAACACACAGTGTGATTACGTTACCTAGGTAGTCTGAAGGCACTAAGATATTACAGCGAGCGATAGGCTCACGAATTTCTTCTATATCATTAATCGCCGGTAGCTTAGCTGGGCTATCAACGTACATGATATCGCCACTGGTCTTTTCTACTTCATACACTACCGTTGGTGCTGTTGTGATCAGATCAAGGTCATATTCACGCTCTAAACGCTCTTGAATAATCTCCATGTGCAGCATACCTAGGAAGCCACAACGGAAACCAAAACCAAGCGCAGCTGAACTTTCCGGCTCATAGAATAATGAAGCATCGTTCAGGCTTAATTTGCCTAGCGCATCACGGAAGTTCTCATAATCATCTGATGATACTGGGAACAAGCCTGCATATACCTGAGGCTTCACTTTTTGGAAGCCTGGTAAACCTTTCTCACAACCGCCTTTGGCATGAGTTAAAGTATCACCAACCGGTGCACCTAAGATATCTTTGATACCACACACTACCCAGCCTACTTCGCCAGTATTGAGTCCGTCTGTATCAACTCTCTTAGGCGTGAAAATACCAATGCGATCAACACCCCATGTTTGGCCAGTGCTCATCACTTTAATTTTGTCGTTTTTCTTTAGTGAACCATTTTTAATTCGAACCAAAGAAACCACACCTAAGTAGTTATCAAACCATGAATCAATAATCAGTGCTTGTAACGGTGCTTCAGGATCGCCTTCTGGCGCAGGAATGCTACGAACAATTTCTTCTAAAACTAAATCGACACCGATACCTGTTTTAGCCGAACAACGAACCGCTTCCATCGCGTCAATACCAACGATGTCTTCGATTTCTTCCGCCACACGCTCAGGATCGGCAGCAGGTAAATCAATTTTATTTAAAATGGGAACCACTTCTAGGTCCATTTCGATCGCGGTATAACAGTTTGCTAGTGTTTGAGCTTCTACACCTTGGCCGGCATCGACAACTAACAATGCACCTTCACACGCGGCTAGAGAGCGAGAAACTTCATAAGAGAAGTCAACGTGTCCTGGGGTATCGATGAAGTTAAGTTGGTAAGTTTCACCATCATTAGCTTTATAATCCAATGTCACGCTTTGCGCTTTAATCGTGATACCACGCTCGCGCTCAAGATCCATTGAATCAAGTACTTGAGCTGCCATTTCACGCTCGGTCAGCCCTCCACATACTTGAATTAAGCGATCAGAAAGAGTCGACTTACCGTGGTCGATATGGGCGATAATCGAAAAGTTACGAATGTGCTTCATAGGCTGGAGACAATACTCAAATAAATGGTGGATTGGATATGAAATCCCTTTTGCTAGGTCAATTTCATTTTAGTGGCAGCGATTCTACCCAATTTCCTGCTGGGTAGCTATACCTTGAAGAAAACCTAGTCGAAAATCTCAAATAATAGGTTGACCTAAAACTCGGATCAAAGAGACTTCACTATCGACTTTTTTTTCTAACCATTGAGTCATGGGTTTGGCAAAATAGATACCAAGGCCACCACAGATGAAAAACATCAAAATGACAATACCTTCACCAAGGTTTAGCCAAGGTCTTAAAACTAGCTGTGCAAATACACTCCCTGCTATCATGGTTAGCAAAGGTAATAAGTAAACAATCAGCGCGGAAAGCACTAAACTTTTTTCCGGTAAGCCAATTTCAACCACTTGGCCATTTTGTAATGTTTGGCTAGTCCGTAGTTTCCAAAAGTGCGCTTTACTGCCAAGTGCTTTTGACACCATACCGGTGCCGCAGCTTTTTTGTGACTTACAACTTTTACAACTGGTTTGCTGTTCACAGCTCAGCTGTACGGTATTCATTCCTTGATCTTGTTCAACCGAAATAACGGTCGCTAAAGCGGTCATCATGGAGTGTTGCCTTTATTGTTAAATGTCACTGAGTCCGCAATGCGCTTCGCGGTAGATGGCGGAATATCACCAATCACCGAAATCTCACGGTTGTCTTTGACAAAGGTTTGCAGCGTTCGACGGCCTTGACGATACGCTAGAGGCTTACTATCTGTGCTTTTCATATCCGAGACATAGACGGAGAAATTAAACAAACCATCGCTATAAAGCTGGCTTTCTACAATGGTATCCGTCAATGGCATTCGGTAGCGATTGAGGCTATTGGCTTCAAAACCATTCGGAACCCAATTAACTTGCCAATTAGCATCCATATTTCGTGATTTAGGTAAGGTTAATACATCCGGTAATTTCGCTGAATTAAGCCCATCTAAAATCGTCGCAATATGATCGCTCACCGCGTAAGAAATAGTTCGATATTGCTCTAGAACTTCACCATTACGTTCAACTAAATCCGCCCTTAATGGCAAATGAGTACGTTCATCGATCCAGACGATATAAGAGTAACGTTGGCCATCTTTAGGTACTACGCGAACCACCTGACATGCTGCACCGGCTTCACGAGAACGACCAATTTTTACAAAGTCATAAATATTGCTCAGATCTTTAATATCACTATCAATAAGAGGGATAAGCGGAGCAACCATGTTGCCTGAGCGGATAGAAAATGGATCGAGCCCAGGTTCGATATAACTGATCTCATCACCACGACGGATCACTTCACGTACCGGACCACTTAAATACACCAGATGAGCTAAATTTTTGTCATTTTCAATCGCATGACGATAAATTAATGGCTCAATACTATTCTTGCGCACCAAGATATAAGACAACTCATAATTGAGGGTCTTACTGGCTTCACTCATTTTAAGCAATAAAGCCTCAGCAGAAGGCTTAACATCTTCGGCTGAGGCTGCTTGACTAAATAAGCTGAATAGCAACCAAGTACTAATCAGAATTTTTTTCATTTAAATACCGCTTCTATCGGGTTAATCGCCACGAAAGACATATTATTCGCTCGTGTGATTCAAACGCAGTTGTAATTCATAATCTTGCATCAATTCATTAGCACGACGATGCTGTTCCATCGCTTTGGCTTCAGACGATTGTGAACGCACAGCGTCGCGAGTCAGGCTAACTGGCTCTGCTGAACCAGCAAAAGGTATCGTTTGTAAAACCGGAAGCTGATCAGAATCAGAAGCGACATTAGCATCTGAACCAGAGTATTGCTGAACTCCAAGAACCACAACCAATGAGACACATGCTGCCACACCGACTTGAGTCAAATTACTTAACCAAGCAGGCATTCTTGCGCGAGCTTTCTCTGGCTTAGGTTGAGCTTCTAAAATTGGCGTAACTTTGCTTGAAGACGAATTGCTTGAAGACAAGCTATTATGAGCAGGCTCATCTTCTAACGCTAAAGCGACTTTAGAAGCAATATCCCAACTTGGGTTACTTGGCGTTTCACCTCGAAGCGTATCTCCGATCAAATGATAGTGATTCCAAGATTGCAAAGATTCATCATCTTGCTCTATCTCAGAAATCAATGATTGATCAATAAGCTCTCCATCCATTAGAGCTGAGATCTGCTGTTTATTGGTCATTTTACTCACCATTATTAGTCATTGTTATCGCTGAATCAATGGGCGTATTTTCTTTTCCACTGCATCGCGAGCTCGGAAAATCCGAGAACGAACCGTACCAACCGGACAGTCCATCACCTCCGCAATCTCCTCATAACTCAAACCATCCAGTTCTCGTAAAGTCATTGCGGTTTTTAAATCTTCTGGCAGGGCTTCAATTGCATGAAAAACGACCTGCTTTAATTCTTCTGACAACGTTAAGTTCTCAGGGTTCGATATTTCTTTTAATGCACTTCCAGATTCGTAATATTCAGCATCTTCAGCATCGACATCACTGGCTGGAGGGCGGCGTGATTGAGCGACGATATGATTTTTCGCAGTATTGACTGCGATACGATAAAGCCATGTATAAAAAGCACTTTCACCACGAAAATTTGGCAGCGCTCGGTAGGCTTTGATAAAGGCTTCTTGAGCCACGTCAGGCACATCGCCGGGGTTCTTAATGTAGCGGGAAATCAAACTACAGACTTTGCTTTGATACTTGGTGACCAAAAGGTTGAATGCTTGTTTATCTCCGTTTTGAACCCGCTCAATTAAAACTTGATCAGTCAACTGCTCGCTCATTTCGAGCACCTACTCCTATTTGTTTTACTTTTTGTCTCAACGACATAAGCATTTCTTATTATACTTAAATGACCTTGGGGCTACTTTTCCTATAAGTAAACAGCCTTTGGTGGTCACTAGGGTATATTGTAGTATTGATGTATCACCGACCACTATTGTGACATGTGGCGGCAAGAAAAGTTCATTAATGAACAACTTTTTCCATTTTAACCATAAAATGTGCTGTAATCGTCACTGAACTTTGTCATTTTTTTTCATGGCAACGTAAAACAACACTTGAAACTCAGTTTGATATCTATGCATATTATACCCAAGTAACTTCCAGGTGCGAGTTTCAGCAAGAATAAAACAAGCTGTAGGCAAGGAAAATTGAATATGCTCATTGCGCGCCAACGGAGTGAATACCAATAAGTATCGGGCTCTATTTCTCGGTACTAGCTTAGGAACTGAAACGAACTTATGAACACAAATAGTGAACATCAATGTGATGTACTAGTCATTGGTAGTGGTGCTGCAGGTTTATCTTTAGCACTGAGAGTTGCCCCTCATGGCAAAGTCATAGTATTAAGTAAGGGTCCTCGAAATGAAGGATCCACCTATTATGCTCAGGGCGGTATCGCAGCCGTATTTGATGAGGAAGACAGTGTCGAATCTCATATAGAAGATACGTTAATTGCTGGTGCGGGTATATGTGAAAAAGATGCCGTTAGCTTTATCACCAAAAACGCCAAAGAATGTGTGCAATGGTTGATTGATGGTGGTGTGCCATTTGATCTTGATGAAAATGATAAAAGTGAGCACCCTCGCCACCACTTAACGCGTGAAGGTGGCCATAGCCATCGTAGGATCCTACATGCTGCTGATGCAACGGGCATGGCAATGCAAACCAACCTACAAGATAACGTGAATAACCACCCCAACATCCATTTCTTAGAACGCTACAACGCTTTAGATTTAATTACCGAAGACCGCATTGGTGGTGACGCTAAAAAAGTCGTTGGCGCTTATATTTGGAACCGAAACCAAGAGCACGTAGAATCGGTTAGAGCGAAATTTGTAGTATTAGCAACCGGCGGCGCTTCAAAAGTTTATCAATATACTTCCAACCCAGATGTCTCTTCTGGAGATGGCATAGCTATGGCTTGGCGCTCAGGTTGTCGGGTTGCTAATTTGGAGTTCAATCAGTTCCACCCTACTTGTCTATTTCACCCTGAAGCGCGCAACTTCTTATTAACTGAAGCGTTGCGTGGCGAAGGCGCTTACCTAAAACGCCCTGATGGTAGCCGTTTTATGCCTGATTTTGATCAGCGAGGCGAACTCGCCCCTCGTGATATCGTGGCTCGTGCCATTGACTACGAAATGAAACGACTTGGCGCGGATTGTATGTATTTAGATATCAGCCATAAACCAGCTGATTTTATTGAAAAGCATTTCCCAACCATCAATATGCGCTTACTCGATTTGGGCATTGATATGACCAAAGAGCCAATTCCAATCGTTCCTGCCGCTCACTACACTTGTGGTGGTGTGATGGTCAATCAACAAGGGCAAACTGATTTAGCTAACTTATATGCGGTGGGTGAAGTGACTTATACCGGACTGCATGGTGCTAACCGCTTGGCATCTAATTCATTATTAGAGTGCGTGGTTTATGCTTGGTCTGCCGCCAAAGATATCATCGCAAACTTTGATGAAGTAAAGCTACCACCAGCACTTCCATATTGGGATGAAAGCCAGGTAACCAACTCTGATGAAGAAGTAATCTTGCAGCATAACTGGCATGAATTACGTTTATTTATGTGGGATTACATGGGCATAGTTCGAACCGATAAACGCCTTGAGCGAGCTTTACGTAGAATACAACTATTGCAGCAAGAAACTCATGAATACTATAGCCACTTTAGAGTATCCAATAATTTGCTGGAACTGCGCAACCTATTACAAGTGGCTGAATTAATGGTTCGCTGCGCAATGACACGTAAAGAAAGTCGTGGTCTGCACTACACTTTGGACTATCCAGAACAATTAGAAAATAGCGGCCCAACTATTCTCGAGCCTGAAAAATTCAGAACCAGTAATCCTTTGTTTTAATCAACAAAACGAATAACAAACCGCTGGGGCCTCTCTTTTCAAAAGTAGAGGCCTATTTTTTATCTTGATTCTTGACGTTTCTTAAGAGGTAGAAGGCAAATTGAAAGATTACTTTCCCCTTCATCCAATAGCACATTTAATTTCTTATATTCATCACGATCAAATTGATGGCGCATCAAACGTAATACTTGGCCATTTTTCAAAAGCAATTGCAGACCAAATTCCGATAACTGCCGATCTACCCGTATTACGGCGTGATATGACTCAAGTTGAATAAACTCGTTATCAAAACGAAAACCAAGCTGGTTAAGGCATAGAAAAGATAACATTATCAATAGTATTGAAGCGGCGAGCGGAAGAGTAGAAACAGATATCGCCCAAATAGACAGGTTGTTTAGGACAACAAACCCAATTTGAGCGATATAGGTGTGACGATAATAAAGAACGGTTGTTGTATTATGGCGCTTAGCGCACTTTACTAAGATTGTGGGCAACGATTCGATCCACAAGTTTCGCGTGACCTAAATGCTCACTACGGCCATGCCCCATGATCCAAGTAAACAGATCGGGATCATCGCATTCAAGCAAAGAAACAAATGACTTTTGATCATCTTCAGTTAAATCATCAAAACATTCTTCAAAAAAAGGCATGATAACCACATCAAGTTCTAGCATGCCACGACGGCAAGCCCACTTTATACGTGCTTTTTGTTCTGGTGTGTACATAACGGTTCCATCTCATAATGCATATTGGTTGAGTTTATCAGCTCACCAGTCTAGCAACTAGTGCAGCAATCACAGACTCAGTAACAATCACAACAAATGCTGACAAATATCAATTACGCCAGTACCATGTATACTCAAGTAACTTCAAGATGCGAGTTTCAGCAAGAGTAAAACAAGCTTTAGGCAAGGCAGGTTGGACATGATCATAGTGATTCTATATCTGTTCAATCTAACACAGCATAAAGCTTGTTTTAACTTGCCCTCCGGGAGCTTCATCCAACCCTTTATGCTGTGTCAGATTGGTTTGAAAGGTGTTTACATTCCTTCGCCAATCTTCCTTACCTAAAGGGTTGGATGATAGCTCTGAATTCTGCATTTTGAAGTCACTTGGGTATAAAAACTTCTGAACTATCAACTAGGACATTATGATGAATTGGAATGATTCTTTTACCGCTTATCCTCTCACATCAACACAAACCTTGCCCGATTTAGTCCTGTGTCACCTTACCTCTTGGGGTGCTATCACCATAACCGGTGATGACAAAAAACCTTATCTACAAGGACAAATTACCAGTGATGTAGTATCGCTCGAAGCGGACCAATCAACACTAGGTGCTCATTGTGATGCCAAAGGAAAAATGCTTAGTACTTTCCGTCTATTTCACCACAATGACGGCTATGCCATGTTTCAGCGTGCTTCTGCTATCGAAAAAGAATTAGTGGAAATAAAAAAATACGCCATTTTTTCTAAGGTAGTCATCGAACAAAGCGCTGATGTTTTCCTTGGTCTTATGGGTAGCCAAGCAACTTCGTTTATCGCACAACTATCTGGCCAAGCTATTGATCAAGATAACTTACAAGTCATAGCGCTAGAATCTGGTACCGCAGTGCCAATAAGCGCCAACCGCTGGTTATTGATGTTATCAAAGCAAAGCGCAGAACAACTTATTGAAAAAAATAGCGTTCTCATTTTATCCGATGAGCGTTTATGGGATCACGCCGATGTGATGGACGCCCTACCGCGAATCGACCAACATGAACAACTCGAACACATTCCACAAGCAATGAACTTGCAAGCACTCGGTGGCATTTCGTTCCAAAAAGGTTGTTACACTGGACAGGAAACGGTCGCTCGAGCTAAATACCGCGGCATTAATAAACGTGCATTATTCTGCCTACAAGGTGAACTCCATTCAGAGTTAGGCGACAACCTTAAATTAGAACGTCAAGTAGGTGAAAACTGGCGAGGGGCGGGTCAGCTCAATAATTACTATCAATTCAGTGATGGTAAATTGATCGCACTAGCGGTACTACCAAATAATTTAGAGCCTGATACGGTGTTTCGCTTAGAAGCATTTCCAGAGGCTCAATTAAGCTTTGCGGAACTCCCTTACTCACTTGAAGAAAAATAATTGAAATTATGCACTCTAATTGACTAGGTTAGTTAGAGTGCACATCTACCGACTCGATCCTCTAATCTCTCCCCCTAACTATCACTTAGCCCAAGCGTTCACTCGTTAATCTTTCGAGCCTCAATCTTCAGAACAAAGCTTGATCGCTTATCAATACAATTTATTGCACTCGTATTCATTAAACATTGATCTTACTCACACAAGAAAAAACAAAACTAAGAATTTTTAATCATTTATTTTGAATAAATATTGATCTAACTTTTTTTAATGTATGATTTCTTTGCAGGTTGATTCATGACGCCATTTGATTGAATGGATTAACTAGTAAAGTGTTGTGCTGGTACCTCCAGCCATATCCACTTTGTATAATGCATCTGTGACTATTCGCCCACGCTATTTTTTCGTGGGCATTTTTTTGCCTAAATCATCATTCAAAACAATAAAGCATCACTATCCATTCCATTTCCAGATACAAATACTAACATTTCAAATTAAAACAGCATTAAAATTTGATGCCTGCATCATTTTTCACATAAAAAATAAAAATTTAACAATATGGATTCATAAAAGCACTATAATATCCTTGGTTACTATAAGGATGTTAGTATGAGATTATTTAATAAATATGTACCAAGAGCCGTCGCAAGGCATGTAAGCCGTTTTTTCAAAGGGCGTATTTATATCAATGGTGTGGGTAAGTTTGAATTCGATAATGCAAAGTTAATCATTCCATCACAGGCGCAAATTCAGCATTACAAGATGGTTAAAGAAATCAATCAAGAGATCAATCGTATGCGCTGTGCTTAAATTAAAATGAATAGAATTGAAAAAGGTTGGCTTTGATAGCCAACCTTTTTTTCGTTTATCAGTCGTGTATTTAACCCCAGCGGAAGTTATTTACAGTTGAGGAGATTTCGCTTGAGCTAAGCTTGGTAATTTTCCGGTAATACCTAGCGCTCTTTTCATCATTTCTTCTTTCATGCCTGGTAACTGACCAATAAATTGCATGCCAAGCCCACGAACTAACTTCTTAGCAGGGTTTTCCCCTTCAAATAAATCTTTAAAGCCTTGCATCGCCGCGATCATTTTTGCCGCTTCTGCTTTACGCCAGCGTTCATACGATCTCAAATTGCTCTGTAGACCAATATCTTCCCCTTGCTGCCACAAAGCCAATACTTCTTCCGCTAAGCTCGCCGCATCAAGAAAACCTAAATTCACTCCTTGGCCAGCTAGTGGATGTATGGTGTGCGCCGCATCGCCTACTAACGCAACTCGCTCAACCACAAAATTACGCGCATAACGCATTTTCAATGGAAAAGCATGGCGCTCACCCTCAACACTACACAAGCCTAGTCTAGTATCGAACTCACTAGTCAAAACCTGATTAAATGTTGTCTCTGAACGAGAAAGTAAAGTATCTGCACGGTTAGGATCGGTAGACCAAACTAGAGAACATAAATGAGGATCAGATAACGGCAAGAAAGCAATTGGCCCTTGTGGAGTAAAGATTTGTCTTGCCACACCTTGGTGAGGTTCGGTGGTTCGAATATTCGCAACAATCGCACTATGACCATAATCCCAATGTGTTAATGGAATATCTTGCTGGTTTCTAACCCAAGAATTCGCCCCATCAGCCCCTACGACTAGCTTACTTGAAATAGAGTCGCCATTATCGAGGGTTAACCAAGCTTCGCTTTCACCTATGGCCATGGTCGCGCAACGATTTGGCATAAATAATGAAACATTCGATAACTGCTTTACTCGCTCGAGCAAGGCTAATTGAATCACTCGATTCTCAACAATATGCCCTAAGTTCGATTGAGCTAAATCATTGGCTTTAAACTCTAAACGAGCAAAGCTGTCTTTTTCCCATACTTCCATCGCATGATAAGCCGCCATTCGACGACGAGTAATGCCATCCCAAGCTTTAATATTTTTCAGGAAGTGTTCACTAGCGCGACTCAAAGCGGAAACTCGTGTATCGGGCGCATCACTTAATGACTCATCAGGTGTCTGCCCTTCGATTACCGCAATACGTAAATTACTCTCGGCAAACGATGCAGCTAAGGCTAGACCTACCATACCGCCGCCAACGATGGTGATATCAAAACTCTGCATGTTATCGCTCCACTAATCCCATAGTACGCTTGACTATAGGTTGCTTAATATAAGGTAAATGATTGATAGCAAGTAAACCTAGGTTACGACCGATACGCATCGCTGGCCAATCATTTGAAAAGCAATGCACTAGACTCGCCGTCAATGACATCGTTTGGTTACGATCGCACTCACGGCGCTGTCGGTAACGAGACAACATAGAGTAACAGCCGATATCACCATGCAATTGATAAGCCGATGAAACTTCTTCAGCAAGACTAATCACATCACGAATCCCCAAGTTAAAGCCTTGACCTGCAATCGGGTGTAAGGTTTGTGCCGCATTCCCCACAACGGCAAAGCGATGTGATACCACCGAGTCTCGATAACGCAATAACAAAGGATAACAAGCTGGCTTGCCAACTTTAGTGATCTTGCCTAAACGCCAGCCAAAATCTTTTTGTAAGGTCGCAATTAACGTTGCTTCATCGGCCTGCATCATTTGTTGTGCTCGCGCTTCTGGCATGCACCATACGACCGAACTGCGCCCTTGAGACATAGGTAAAAAAGCCACAGGGCCAGTTTCCGTAAATCGCTCAAATGCTCTACCTTTTGGTGTTATTTCGGTAGCAACATTGGCTATCACAGCAAATTGCTCAAAATCAATTTCTTGCAATGGGATATTGAGTTGCTGACAACTTTCCGATAACGCGCCATCAGCGGCCACCAGTAAGCGAGTCTCGAACATTTGTCCATCATTTAATGAGACGGTGACTTTATCAAGCGTACGTTCAATATTCGCAACTTTCGCAGGACAAAAATAGTCAACCGCAGAACAATCACTCAATGTTTGCTGATAAATGCGGCCAACATTTTCAAGTTCAGCCACATAACCTAAAGCATCTACGTTCTCTTGTTCCGCGGTAATATCCGCGAGACCAAGATGCCCGCGATCAGAGACTTCAATATCGGTAATCGCTGTGACGAGATCTTCAAAGTGATGCCACAATTTTAGCCGCTGTAAAATACTGATCGTGCCATAAGATAATGCAATCGCGCGAGAATCAAACCCCGGATGAGCTTGCTGTTGATTCATTTGATGCGCTTCAATCACCGCAATGCTCAACTGCCCGTGACACAAACGATCAACCGCCAGCGCTAATGTTGCACCAGCCATTCCTGCGCCAATAATTGCAATATCGTAACACTTCATAAGATGACCTTAATGTAAGGTTTTAGACTCAGCAGGAGCCGCCGGTTTTGCTGCTAGATCGGCATGAATGGTGAGTACACATACTTTGACATGCTCAATCACTTGTTCTAACAAAATAGCCTGTTCAGAAAAATCATCATCTTCATCGATCCCTAGCTTAGAGATCTCTTCTAGATCGGCGAGTGCTTCTTTGGTTTCGGCAGATAATTTCGCTAAGCTTGAACCTGCAAGACCTAAACCAGAAATGAAGTGATTGACCCATTCTGAAACCGCATCGGCATAATTAAGCAGTTCATCATCACTTGGCAATAACATGGTCAATTCCATGCTCGTGCCACTTAGTTCTTTTATCGAAAATGCGTAAATCGTTTCAGCTAATGTCGCTGCACTCACTGGCCAGCCCATTCCATCATTAGTGTAATCAAACAAGATAGTCTTCCAGTTATCATTATCCGTTGGAATGCCACCGCTTAACATACCGACAATTAAGCCCTGTAATTCTGCCGGTGTTACCGATAATGAAGCAGAAGTAAGTTCTGTTAAGGCTTGATTGTAATCAGATGGGCGAATATTGCTCATGGGTCGTCTCACTTGGTTGATCAATTTTATTTGAGTATATCAATTCAAAGCCAAGCCCGAAAATGTTAATCCTAAAATAACCGCCATCATCAGCAATAAAATGAAGTAAATGACTCACTTTGTAAGCGAATAGGTCAACATTCAGCAAAATAAAAGCCCACACGTCTGAAATGCTTGAACATGTAAGGCAATTTAGCCTATAGTTTCCCCTCAGTCGAACAATCTTAGCTAACCGTTTTAATATTAAGATTGTACTTTTTCATCAGCTATTAAGAGTGCGCCCCAGTGGAAGTCGAAATATTAGGAAAACTCACTCGCGTCAATTGTCCACCGGGACAAGAAGAAGCCTTGCATGCTGCTGCTAATGAATTAAACCGACGCTTGAACCAAATGACTGAACGTACTAAAGTACACAACATTGAACAGCTACTGATTATCGCAGCTTTAAATGCTTGTTATGAAGTTCAAGAATTAAAAGATGAACTTCGTGATAGTCAGCAAATGGCACAGCGCATCGAGCAATTGTCAAAAGCATTAGACAAAGCGCTAGCCAAAAACTAACGCTATTGAATCAGTAAACTATATATTCAATAACGTATCCAAATTTACCCTGGAGTGTTTGTCAGAGGATTTAAGTCCCTGAGCCGATAAGCAACAACCCAGGATCGGTATTTGAGAACTATTGAGCAGGCTCGGCTCGTATCGAGAAGCCTACGGTTTTCATTGCGGATCCGCCTTGAACTCGCTGGTTCATAGGTCCATCAATTCTCAACGGCACTTTGGGGTATTCCTTACTATGAAATATCCAACTCAACCTGAACTTTCCCGTCCACAGTTACGACAACTGGTTCGTCAACGACGCACTAGTTTAACCTCTGATGAGCAAACCGCTGCAGGCATCGCACTTCTGAAGCAACTCAAACAACTTCCAACTATCCATGATGCCAACAATATCGCTATCTACCTTTCATCTGATGGTGAAATTGACACTAGGCCAACCATTGAATGGTTGTGGCAGCAAGGTAAACAAGTCGTCCTACCGGTATTGCATCCTTTTTCAAAGGGACATCTACTTTTTCTTAATTATCATGCCGACAGCCCAATCACTCATAATAAATACGGCATTGTTGAGCCTAAACTCGCTCAAACTCAAATCTGCCTCCTTAAAGACATCGATATTATCTTTACCCCATTAGTCGCCTTTGATCATACAGGGCAGCGCCTAGGAATGGGCGGAGGATATTACGATCGCACTTTAGAGCAATGGTTTAATACCGGAGTCGGCCCTCTTCCGATAGGGTTAGCTCATGATTGTCAGCAAGTAGAACGCATTCCAGTAGAAGATTGGGATATCCCATTACCTATATTTGTGACCCCAAATAAAATCTGGCACTGGGAAAAAAGCGAGAAGTCGTTATAATCACGCCAAAATCTACCAAACCACGCTTAAAAGCAATCGATTACTTAGCCATTTAGGAGTTCGCATGACACAAGATGAAATGAAAAAAGCCGCTGGTTGGGCTGCTTTAAACTACGTAAAACCAGATACCATTGTGGGTGTGGGAACCGGTTCAACTGTTAATCACTTCATTGACGCGCTTGCGACCATGAAAAATCAAATTGAAGGCGCAGTATCCAGTTCTGTAGCTTCAACCGAAAGACTAAAAGAGCTAGGTATTCACGTATTCGATTCGAATGAAGTGGATGGTCTGGATGTTTATGTTGATGGTGCTGATGAAATCAATGCACAGAAAGATATGATCAAAGGCGGTGGCGCAGCGTTAACTCGCGAAAAAGTTGTCGCAGCAATGTCGAAAACTTTTGTATGTATTGTTGATGGTACTAAAGCGGTAGATGTATTGGGTAAATTCCCACTACCGGTTGAAGTGATTCCGATGGCTCGCTCTTATGTAGCTCGTGAACTGGTTAAGCTTGGTGGCACTCCTGAATATCGCCAAGGCATCGTGACCGATAATGGCAATATGATCTTAGATGTTCATAACCTATCGATTGTCGCTCCAAAAGCACTAGAAGATAAAATTAATAGCATTGCGGGTGTAGTAACCGTTGGTTTGTTCGCCCACCGCGGTGCGGATGTGGTGATTACTGGCACACCTGAAGGCGCAAAAATCGAAGAATAATCAGCTATTAAGCAGGTTAAATTCAATTTTTAAGAATCAATAACAAAACGGTGCTTAAAGTGCCGTTTTTTATACTTTATTCATTAAAAAACTTACCCAAGCTCACATTTTTTTGATACTTTATTTAAACCGTCGTACAAGGAATGCTCAAACACTACCCAAGAGTTGGCAAGTTCGTGCGCAAGAATTACTTTCTAAATTAAGGACGATGTTAAATGGCTAAAGTTTCTCTCGGCAAAGACAAAATCAAAATTCTCCTTCTTGAAGGCCTTCATCCATCATCTGTAGAAGTTCTACAATCTGCTGGTTACGCCAACATTGAATATCACAAAGGCTCACTTTCAGAAGAAGATCTTCTTGAAGCAGTAAAAGATGTTCACTTCATTGGTCTACGTTCTCGTACCCAATTGACTCAAGAAGTATTTGATGCAGCAGAAAAACTTGTCGCAGTAGGTTGTTTTTGTATTGGTACCAATCAAGTCAATCTTAATGCTGCGGCGGCTCGTGGTATTCCTGTGTTTAACGCACCATTTTCTAATACTCGTAGCGTTGCAGAACTGGTTCTTGGCCAGATTTTATTACTACTGCGCGGTATCCCAGAGAAGAATGCACTGGCTCACCGTGGTATCTGGAAGAAAAGTGCCGATGCTTCTTATGAAGCGCGCGGAAAACGTCTTGGTATTATCGGTTATGGGCACATCGGTACTCAGTTGAGTATTCTTGCTGAAAACTTAGGGATGCGCGTTTATTACTACGATATTGAAAACAAGTTGTCGCTAGGTAATTCTACTCAAGTCTCGACCATGAGTGAGTTGCTCAATAAATCAGACATTATTTCTCTACATGTACCTGAAACTATGAATACCAAAGAAATGATGGGCGCTGATCAATTTGCACAAATGAAACCGGGAGCAATCTTTATCAACGCCGCTCGCGGGACTGTGGTTGATATTCCTGCATTATGTAGTGCTTTAGAGTCTGGTCACCTAGGTGGCGCGGCAATTGACGTATTCCCAGTCGAGCCAAAAACCAATAATGACCCGTTTGAATCACCACTGATGCAATTTGATAATGTGATTCTCACCCCTCACATTGGCGGTTCAACTCAAGAAGCTCAAGAAAACATTGGTATTGAAGTGGCTGGCAAGCTCGCTAAATACTCAGATAATGGCTCTACGTTGTCTTGTGTTAACTTTCCAGAAGTCTCACTACCAGAGCATATTGGCACATCTCGCCTACTTCATATTCACGAAAACCGCCCGGGTATTCTGACTCAAATTAACACCATTTTTGCAGAAGCCGGAATTAACATCGCCGCCCAGTATCTACAAACGAACGCTGAGATGGGGTATGTAGTAATCGATATCGAAGCGGAACGCTCAGAAGAAGCATTAGAGAAAATGAAAGCGGTACAGGGCACCATTCGCGCTCGTATCTTGCATTAATTTCAATAACGCTAGTTTATACAAACAAAAACAGCGACATAATAGTCGCTGTTTTTTCATCTATAGCTTTTATAACATGATTAATTTTTCAATTTAAAAGTTACATCCACTTGATCGCTGATTGTCATCTCTTCATCTTGATAACCTTGATCTGCAGAGCGAGATTCCATTGCCACCGCTTTTGCCATCATAATCGGACGAACTGAGTTACTACGATAGACAATCGACCACACACCATCTAGCTCACTATCAAAGCCTTTCGCTAACTGCTGAGCTTTTTGCTTAGCGTCTGCAATCGCCGCTTTGCGAGCTTGCTGTTTATACTGAGTTTCATCTTTCACTTTTAGATTAATGTTGTTAACTCGATTCACCCCACTTTGCAATGCAAGATCGAGATAAGTATTCAGCTTATCTAATTGCTCCACTGTCACAGTAATATCACGTACCGCTCGATAACCATTGAGCACAGGCTTACCATCTTTAGGATAGTTATATTGAGGTGATAACTGTAAGTGACTACTTACTATCGACTTGCGTGTTATGCCTGATTTCGTTAAAGATACAATAAAAGTTTCGACGACTTTATCTACCGCCGCTTTGGCTTGTTTCGCTTGGCTTCTATCCGCTTGAATCGCGACCGAAAACTCAGCCATATCAGGCTTTGCGATCACTTCCCCATAACCGGTTGTCGACAGTGTCGGCACATTAATATCATTAGCCATCGCGGCGGGTGCCGCCACCAATAATGACAAACAAAATGTAGTAAATGAAAGAAACCGTGTACTTACTCTTTTCATAACAACCTCTAAAATGTGAAATTAGTTATATATTCAATTCATATCAATCACACTAATTAGGTGGTCATAATTAGTACGATTGGTATAACAACACTCTAGCAATAAAAAAGGCGCACTAGGCGCCTTTTTTCAATAATTTACACTAGGCTAAAATTAACCTTCTAGCTTGTTTAAGTGTACATCCATTTGTGGGAATGGGATTTCGATACCTTCGGCATCAAGCTCTTCTTTAATAGCCTGTAGCAAATCGAAATATACATCCCAGTACTCTGCAGTTTTAACCCATGGACGTACCACGAAGTTTACTGATGAATCCGCTAACGCAACCACACCAACGGTTGGAGCTGGAGTTTGAAGTAAGCGTTTCTCTGACTCTAATACGCGAGTAATCACATCTTTGGTTTTCTTCAAATCTGCTTTGTAAGAAACACCGATTACATAGTCAATACGACGAGTTGCATGGCGAGAGTAGTTAACAATCGCACCACCAATCACGCTACCGTTTGGAACAACAATCATTTTGTTATCAGGTGTGGTTAATACGGTTTGGAAAATTTGGATAGACTCAACACTACCTGCAACACCACCAATTTCAACATAGTCACCAGCTTTGAATGGGCGAAATGCCACAATCAGTACACCTGCTGCAAAGTTTGCAAGAGAGCCTTGTAGAGCTAAACCAACCGCTAAACCAGCCGCACCAATAACAGCAACGACAGAAGCGGTTTGAACCCCAACCTTACCTAATGCTGCAATAAGGACGATAACAAATAAAACATAGCGGACAAGCGAGCTAATAAAATGTACAACCGCTTGATCCATTTGTTTCTTTTCAAGAAGTTTAGCAACACTGTTGCTAATCATTTTTACAATGATGTTACCAATAAAAAGAATAACAATCGCAGCTAGGATATTCACACCATATTGAATAAAAAGCTCAGAATGGCTTTCTAACCACTTTCCAGCTTCAGGAACAATATTCGCCGCCTGATCTACTTGCTCTTTTACTACATCTTCTGCAGACATAATGATTTCCTTATTAACATAAAGGGTTATAACAAAAAGGGGATTTACTAGTGGCTCGTTGAGTATTCAATAGTAATTCAGTAAATATATAAGAGTTTACCTGCGAATGAAAATAATTTGTTAATAACAATACCACTTTCACAAACTACATAATTCAATTCATAATACTTTTACTAACCCTAGCACTAACTCTTAAACTCATAGATAAAAAAAACCTCGCATTTATATGCGAGGTTTTTATCAAACACTTAGAGATAAATTATAATACGTCGATAGCGTTAAGGTCAGCGAACGCTTTTTCAAGACGTGCAACCATAGACGCTTGACCAGCACGTAGCCATACGCGAGGATCGTAGTATTTTTTGTTTGGCGCAGATTCGCCAGTTGGGTTACCGATTTGACCTTGTAGGAAATCGTGGTTTTCAGCTTCGTATGCACGAACGCCATCCCAATTAGCCCACTGTGTATCTGTATCGATGTTCATTTTGATAACACCGTAACCGATAGATTCTTGAATTTCTGCTTCAGAAGAACCAGAACCACCGTGGAATACGAAGTTTAGAGAGTTAGCTGGTAGGCCAAATTTCTCAGAAACGTACGCTTGAGAATCACGTAGGATAGTTGGAGTAAGAACAACGTTACCCGCTTGGTAAACACCATGTACGTTACCGAAAGATGCCGCGATAGTGAAACGAGGACTTACTGCAATTAGTTTTTCATAAGCGTAAGCAACATCTTCAGGAGAAGTGTAAAGCTCAGACTCGTCCATACCAGAGTTATCAACACCATCTTCTTCGCCACCAGTACAACCTAGTTCGATTTCGATAGTCATGTTCATTTTAGCCATGCGCTCTAGGTACTTAGCACATGTTTCAACGTTCTCTTCTAGCGACTCTTCAGAAAGGTCTAGCATGTGAGAAGAGAATAGAGGCTTACCAGTTTCAGCGAAGTATTCTTCACCAGCGTCTAGTAGACCGTCGATCCAAGGAAGAAGTTTCTTAGCAGCGTGGTCAGTGTGAAGGATCACTGGTACACCGTAAGTTTCAGCAACAGCGTGTACGTATTTCGCACCAGCAACAGCGCCAAGGATTTGTGCACCTTGGCCTTCAAGCTTAAGGCCTTTACCAGCAAAGAAAGCAGCGCCGCCATTAGAGAACTGAACGATTACAGGAGCTTTTACTTTTGCTGCTGCTTCTAGTACTGCGTTTACAGAGTCAGTGTTAACAACGTTAACTGCTGGAAGTGCAAATTTGTTTTCTTTAGCTACTTCAAAAACTTTCTGTACGTCATCACCAGAGATAACACCAGGTTTTACAAAATCGAAGATCTTAGACATGGGTTTAGTCCTATTTTTCTATCGTTTAAAATCCCGTTCAAAGAACGAAATCGTTAATTAAATAAACGTTTGCTTGATAACGGGGGCATTGTAGCAACAAATCGCTTCAATTCACATAGTGTGATCTACGCAACAGATAAAAATCTACAAACGTAAAAAAGGCGAGAATTTTCTCCCGCCTTATTTTTAAATATTATGCTTTTGCACGCTCTTCAAGCATTGCAACTGCAGGTAATATTTTACCTTCTACAAACTCAAGGAAAGCGCCGCCACCCGTTGAGATATAAGAAACATCAGCTTTAATGCCAAACTTGTCGATAGCTGCTAGTGTGTCACCGCCGCCTGCAACAGAGAAGCCTTCAGAAGCAGCGATTGCTTCAGAAATACCACGAGTACCCGCTTCAAAGTTTTTGAACTCAAATACACCTACAGGGCCATTCCAAAGGATAGTTTTCGCACCTTTTAGAATTTCAGCTAATGCTGCAGTTGATTCTGGACCTAGGTCAAAAATCATGTCGTCATCTTGAACTTCAGAAACGTGTTTGATTTCAGCTTCAGCATTTTCATCAAACGCTTTTGCACACGCAACATCAGTCGCAACTGGAATTGCACAATCTTTCATTAATTTTTTAGCTGTTTCTACTAGATCAGCTTCGTATAAAGATTTACCAACGTTGTGACCTTCAGCAGCAATGAAAGTATTCGCAATACCACCACCAACAACTAGTTGGTCAGCGATTTTAGATAGAGACTCAAGAACAGTCAGTTTCGTTGAAACTTTAGAACCACCAACGATAGCAACAAGTGGACGCTCTGGGTTATCCATTGCTTTACCTAACGCTTCAAGTTCAGCAGCAAGTAAAGGACCCGCACAAGCGATTGGCGCGTGCATACCAACACCGTGAGTAGATGCTTGAGCTCGGTGAGCTGTACCAAATGCATCCATTACGAATACGTCACAAAGTGCTGCGTATTTTTTAGATAGTTCTTCTTCGTTTTTCTTCTCGCCTTTGTTAAAGCGAACGTTTTCAAGAACAACCAACTCACCAGCGTTAAGCTCAAGACCATCTAGGTAATCTTTTGCTAGTTTAACGTCGCAATCTAGTGCGTCGTTTAAGTAGTTAACAACAGGTTGTAGAGAGAACTCTTCGTTGTATTCACCTTCAGTTGGGCGACCTAGGTGAGAAGTCACCATTACTTTAGCGCCTGCTTCTAGGCAAGTTTTGATCGTTGGTAAAGACGCTAAGATACGAGCATCTGAAGTTACTTTACCTTCTTTTACTGGCACGTTTAGGTCAGCACGAATGAATACACGTTTACCTGCAAGATCCAGGTCAGTCATCTTGATTACAGACATTATTTGTCCTCTCAATGTTAGTGAAATTAAAAATATTTAAACCATTATCATCCGGCATAGTGCCCAATGATCAAAATTCTTATCTAGCTTAGCGACTATAGCGCCTTCCTGTAAACCAAACAGGGCTAATCATTTCATACCCAATATACTGGGGGCGACTATTTATTATTTCAAGCTGAAAAATAATAAATCGATTATTTATTCGTCACAACAGTAAATTTATTCAATCTTATTTTGAGTCAAGCATTGACCCCATAGTTAATGCGGTATCGAGCATTCGGTTGGCAAAGCCCCACTCATTATCACACCACACTAGCATTTTTACTAAGCGATGATTACTGACGCGAGTTTGCGAACCATCAACAATCGCACTGTGCGAATCATGATTGAAATCAATCGAAACCAAAGGCGCTTCGGTGTAATCCAATATGCCGTCCAATGTACAACGAGATGCTTCTACGATAGATTGATTTACGTCATTAACATCGACATTTTTGTGAACTGTGACACTTAAATCCATCGCAGTGACATTAATTGTAGGCACTCGAACTGAAATTGCTTCAAATTTATCAGCAAATTTTGGGTAAATTCTGGCGATGCCTAAATGCAGCTTTGTATCAACGGGAATAATGGATTGGCTGGCAGCTCGAGAACGGCGTAAATCCGAGTGATAAGCATCAATCACTTGCTGATCGTTCATTGATGAGTGAATGGTGGTAATGGTACCTGATTCAATACCAAAGCTATCATCCAGTGCTTTGATCACAGGAATAATACAGTTAGTGGTACAAGAGCCATTCGAGACCACATGATGATCAGCCGTCAATGTTTCATGATTGACACCATAGATAATGGTGTTATCGACATCATTGCCACCGGGATGAGAAAACAACACTCGTTTTGCTCCAGCTTGAATATGCAATTGGCCATCGGCTTGAGAGCCAAACTTACCTGTACAATCTAAAACGATATCGACATTTAAATCTTTCCAAGGCAGAAGCTTGGCATCAGAGAGGTGCAATATACGAATCGAATCAAACCCCGGTTCGACCTTATCGCTGTGATGAATGAAAAGGTGCTCTTGATCGTGGGTAACTTTTTTGAAGAAACGACCATGACTCGAATCATATTGTAGTAGGTGCGCCATGCCTTCCGGTTCGGCCAATTCATTAATTGCTACTACTTGAATCGACTGATTTTTGCCACTTTCATATAAAGCGCGCAATACACTGCGTCCAATTCGACCAAATCCATTAATAGCAATCCTGAGCATAATCATTCCGTGGCATCAATCTTAAGTGACAGTATGTTACCTCATCGTCTTTTAATACGCATTAAAAAAGCCGAGCATTATGCCCGGCTTTCATCTTGCAATTACTTACATTCGAAAGAATTAAGCAATCAACTCTTTCGCAGTTTCTACTACGTTTTCAACCGTAAAGCCGAACATTTTAAATAGCTCACCTGCAGGTGCAGACTCACCAAATGTTGTCATACCAATGATACGACCGTCTAGGCCAACGTACTTGAACCAGTAATCAGCAATACCCGCTTCAATGGCGATACGAGCCGTTACGTCAGATGGTAGTACAGATTCACGGTAAGCCGCGTCTTGCTTGTCGAATGCATCAGTCGATGGCATAGAAACCACACGTACTTGCTTGCCTTCAGCAGAAAGTTGCGCTGCAGCTTCAACCGCTAGTTCAACTTCAGAACCAGTAGCAATCAAGATTAACTCTGGTTTACCAGCACAATCTTTAAGAACGTAAGCACCTTTAGCAATGTTTGCTACTTGCTCAGCATTACGCTCTTGTTGTGCTAGGTTTTGACGAGAGAAAATCAGCGCCGAAGGTGCATCTTTACGC
This sequence comes from Vibrio litoralis DSM 17657, assembly GCF_000426765.1. GTDB lineage: Bacteria > Pseudomonadota > Gammaproteobacteria > Enterobacterales > Vibrionaceae > Vibrio > Vibrio litoralis. Next base: position 412,523 of record NZ_KE384567.1, read on the forward strand.
TCAATCGCAAGTTTCCAAGCCACTGCTGATTCAACTTGGTCACATGGACGCCATGTGCTCATGTTTGGTGTCATGCGAAGTGATGCCATTTGCTCAACCGGTTGGTGAGTTGGACCATCTTCACCAAGACCAATTGAATCATGCGTATACACTTGGATGTTTTGAATTTTCATCAACGCAGCCATACGCATTGCGTTACGAGCGTATTCCATAAACATTAGGAAAGTCGCGCCATAAGGCACAAAGCCACCATGCAATGCAATACCATTAATGATAGCTGTCATACCAAACTCACGCACACCGTAGTGTACATAGTTACCTGAAGCATCTTCAGCCGTTAAAGACTTAGAACCAGACCACATAGTTAAGTTTGAAGGTGCAAGGTCAGCAGAACCGCCCATGAACTCAGGAAGCATTTGACCAAACGCTTCTAGTGCATTTTGTGATGCTTTACGTGAAGCGATATTCGCAGGGTTTGCTTGAAGATCAGCAATAATTGCGTTTGCTTTTTCTTCCCACTCTTTAGGAAGGTCGCCAGACATACGACGCGTGTATTCAGCCGCAAGCTCAGGGAAAGCGGCTTGATACGCTGCAAATTTTTCGTTCCAAGCGGCTTCTTTCGCTGCGCCCGCTTCTTTGGCATCCCACTCAGCGTAGATATCTGAAGGAATTTCGAATGGACCGTGTTCCCAACCAAGCTGAGCTTTGGTTGCTGTAATTTCGTCAGCACCTAATGGAGCGCCGTGACAATCATGCGTGCCCGCTTTGTTTGGAGAACCAAAACCAATAACCGTTTTAGTACAGATAAGCGTTGGACGAGGATCCGCTTTCGCCGCTTGAATAGCCGCTTCAATGGCATCTGAATCGTGACCATCAACAGCAGGAATTACATGCCAGCCGTATGCTTCAAAACGCTTAGGTGTATCGTCTGCAAACCAACCTTCTACGTGACCATCGATAGAAATACCGTTGTCATCCCAGAATGCAACCAATTTACCTAGACCCAACACACCCGCTAAAGAAGCCGCTTCGTGTGAAATACCTTCCATCAAACAGCCATCGCCTAGGAATGTATAGGTAAAGTGATCAACAATATCGTGACCTTCACGGTTAAACTGAGCCGCTAATGATTTTTCAGCTAACGCCATACCAACCGCATTGGTGATACCTTGGCCTAGTGGGCCAGTGGTAGTCTCAATACCTGGTGCATAACCATACTCAGGGTGACCTGGGGTTTTTGAATGCAGTTGGCGGAAATTTTTCAGTTCAGAAAGAGGAAGGTCATAACCAGAAAGGTGAAGCAAAGAGTAAATCAGCATCGAACCGTGGCCGTTTGAAAGCACGAAACGATCGCGGTCAAACCACTCAGGGTTTTGTGGGTTGTGATTCAAGTGACCACGCCAAAGAACTTCAGCGATATCGGCCATGCCCATTGGGGCACCTGGGTGGCCTGAATTAGCCTGTTGAACACCGTCCATGCTAAGTGCGCGGATTGCATTTGCTAGATCTTTACGAGACGTCATGTCTGCTCCTGATTTGTGCATTAAAAGTGCATAAGCGATTTATTAAGGTTGGGAAAGCTTGCCGAATACTTCAACTCACTTTAAATTCTGCGTGGTATTGTCGCAAAGCGACTGCATGACTGCAAACTTTAACCACTTGATATTTTCTCTTTTGGGGTTATTTTTTTTGCTTTTTTAGCATTGTCACATTATTTCCCCTCAACTCCCGTCATTATGGGAATGCAATCGAATACGTCAATAGAGTAAATTGCCATATTTATGTACATTTTTGCGCCACTCCCTCTCCCACTTTCACAAGCAATATTCCCTTTAATGTAAAAAAGGCTTGTAATTCGACCAATCAAAACTAGAATAGACGTCTAGATGTAGAAACACCTACAGAATTTATTGTTTTTTAAAAGACGCGATTCATAGCATTTAGCTATATAAGAACGCGTCTTTTCTAACTTAACTGCATTCATCATCAAGCGATGAATTGGCGTGATTCAAAGTGGAGCACTCACACATGGCTAAGCATTTATTTACTTCAGAATCTGTATCTGAAGGCCATCCTGATAAAATTGCTGATCAGATTTCTGATGCGGTATTGGATGCAATCCTAGAGCAAGATCCTAAAGCACGTGTGGCGTGTGAAACATACGTAAAAACCGGCATGGTAATGGTTGGTGGTGAAGTCACCACTTCTGCTTGGGTTGATATTGAAGAAATTACTCGCGAAACCGTTCGTGAAATTGGTTATGTCCATTCTGATATGGGCTTTGATGCAGACTCTTGTGCTGTATTAAATACTATCGGCAAACAATCTCCAGACATCAACCAAGGTGTTGATAAAGCCGATCCTAAAGATCAAGGCGCTGGTGACCAAGGTATTATGTTTGGCTATGCGTGTAACGAAACAGATGTATTGATGCCAGCACCAATTACTTACTCTCACCTACTTGTACAAAAGCAAGCTGAAGTCCGTAAAAGTGGCAAACTTGATTTCTTGCGCCCTGATGCAAAATCTCAAGTTACTTTCCAATACGATCAAGGCAAGATTGTTGGTATCGATGCAGTCGTACTATCAACTCAACACTGTGATTCAATTACCACACCGGATCTACGTGAAGCGGTAATGGAAGAAATCATCAAACCGGTACTGCCTTCTGAGTGGCTAAATAAAGAAACTAAATTCTTTATCAACCCAACCGGTCGTTTTGTTATCGGTGGTCCAATGGGTGACTGTGGCCTAACTGGTCGTAAAATCATCGTTGATACTTACGGCGGCGCAGCTCGTCACGGTGGCGGTGCTTTCTCTGGTAAAGATCCATCAAAGGTTGACCGTTCAGCGGCTTACGCAGCTCGTTACGTAGCGAAAAACATCGTAGCAGCAGGCCTTGCAGATCGTTGTGAAATTCAACTTTCTTACGCTATCGGTGTCGCAGAGCCGACTTCAATCATGGTAGAAACGTTTGGTACTGAGAAAGTACCTTCAGACATCATTATTGAAGCCGTTCGTCAGCACTTCGACTTACGTCCATACGGCCTACAAGAAATGTTGAACCTACTTCAACCTATCTACAAGAAAACCGCTGCTTATGGTCACTTTGGTCGTGAAGAGTTCCCTTGGGAAGCAACCGACAAAGCAGAAGCACTACGTGGATTTGCTGGCTTATAATTAGCCTTTAGAACAAAACACTATACTTTCAAACCCTTGCCATTCGGTGAGGGTTTTTTATTACTTATTAAATATTCCCACCCGTCAAATTCGCACAAATTTTAATCATTAAATTTGTAATTATCCCAAAAAGCGCCAATATTTATATACACAAGCACAGACTTGTTCCCTCATGAACTGCTAGGAGGATTTATGCCTCGTACTGCCAAACCATCAGATTTTAGAACACCAGATAGCGAATATGCTCGCACCATACCTTGCGAGAAAATCGCTACATCCGCACCATTACAATGGCTGAAACTCGGCTTTCGCGATATTTTCAAAGCCCCAGTGATCAGCTTATTTTACGGTATTTGCTTTGCCGCCGCCGCCGCAGGTATCGAGTGGCTAGTCTATTTGCAAGGTTCTCATTTAGTGATTTTCCCTAGCCTGATTGTCTATATGTTAATCGGCCCATTTTTAGCACTAGGGCTATACGATGCTAGCTGGCAGATAGAAAAACACCATAAACCTAAATTATTCCATTCCATAAAAGCGATTAAGCGTAATGGGGTTTCACAATGGAGCTTTGCCTTACTACTTTGTGTGGCGATGATTTTTTGGATGCGTATTGCCGCCCTCTTACATGCCTTATATCCAGAAATGCAAGGCGCCTCACTAGAAGCCTTCCTACCCTTTTTAATTAGTGGTTCTGTGGTTGGGTTTATTTTCTCGTGTGTCATTTTTACTATGTCAGCATTTTCCATTCCCTTAATGATGGAAAGACGAGTTGATATGATGACCGCCGTCTTTACTAGCTATAACGCCGTCAAAAATAATCTAGGCGCAATGGTCGTATGGGCTGGAATCATTGTGCTATGTATCGGTTTTGGCTTTGCCACAGCAGGTATAGGAATGATCATTGCAATGCCCGTTTTAGGCTTTGCCACTTGGCATGGTTATCGACAAACCATCACCCGTAAACATTAATTGTATCTCCTACCTTTCTCTATTAACATTCGGCTTCCTCTATCGGTTCTGAATGTTAGTAGAGAGTCATCGTGTCAGCCATTGTCGTTCCTCAAGATTTAATTCATCAATTGGAAAGCAGCCTTCAGGTTTACCTGAAAAAAGCAGAGTTAGCCCTTGAATGCACCTTTCCAACACCAGAACTGTCCTTCCAAGTTAGAGGAAAAGTGGCAGGAAAAGCGTATCTGCAACAATGGCAAATACGCTTAAATCCGACATTACTTATCGAAAATCAGCAAGCATTCGTAGAACAAGTGATTCCGCATGAACTGGCCCACCTCATCACCTACCATCAATTTGGTCGTGTAAAGCCTCATGGCAAAGAGTGGCGCTATGTGATGACCAATATTTTCCGGTGTCCTCCTGAAACTTATCATGCTTTCGATATTAGTTCGGTACAGGGAGAAACCTTTACTTATCAATGCCAATGCCAAACCCACCAATTATCGATTCGGCGACACAATAAGGTGAAACAACAACAAACTCGTTATCATTGTTCTTTATGTGGCACCCAATTAAAGCTATTAAATAAAGAAAAAGTGATCAATGGCCTATAAAATAGCTTGTATTTCTTTATGATTAGACCGTAAATAACCTCAACTCCTTTGAGGTAACGATGAGTAGCGCTATGAATGAATATCAACATATACTCGAGATTCACCCTCATCCATGCGTCATTCATATTGACTTCAAACCGCTCTATGCCAACGATGCCTTTGCTCGCTTTAGTGGCTTAAAAAGCGCAGATCAAATTCTGGATATGGAATCACTAATGGTGCTAATTAACCCTGAAGAAAGGGAAGAAGCACTAATCCGTTATCAAAAAGCCTTCGCAGAGCAACAAACCGACCCCAAATTGATCGCCCATACCGATTTACTTGGTAACCCGGTGATGGTTGAAATTATTGATAAACTGATCACTTGGAAGGGCCAAAAAGCAGTTTGTACTTTTATTAGTATTGTGACGGATACCGTCAATAAACAGCGTCGCTTAAAAAAATTAGCCGAACAAGACCCGCTCACTCAATTACATAATCGCCGCTATATCATCAACAAACTCACTCAGTTACACCATACCGATGTTGCACAAGAATTTTTTATGGCAATCGTTGATATCGATTACTTTAAAAAAGTAAATGATACTTATGGGCATTTTGCTGGTGACAAAACTCTGCAGCAATTTGCAGAAAAACTACAAGACTTTGTGGGAGTAAATGATTATCTTGCTCGTCTAGGGGGCGAAGAGTTTATCTTGCTAATTCGTTCTGATTCATCTCAACAAGTTATGACTCGTTTGGAATCACTACGTTCTGCAATTGAAAATCATCATTTTATTGTGTCAGTGGAAGAAGATATTCAGCCATTACGAATTCGCTGTACTCTCTCTATGGGTGTCACGCAAATCCAGAAAGGTGAAAAGATTGATTTAAGCTATATTCGTGCCGACCAAGCGCTTTATTTAGCCAAGCATCAAGGCCGTAATCAAGTCATCATCAAAGATTAATGCACATATCGTAAAACATAGTGTGTGAAGTTAACCTTGCCCCTTGTTTTTTACTGTTAAAACATCCATGTTAAGAAAAGCAATTAAGCTTACACAGGTCATGACATGAGAATCCCGAGAATTTACCATCCCCAAGCTATCGAACAGCTAGGGGAAATCCACTTATCTGAAGACGCAGCCGGTCATGTTGGCCGAGTACTGCGTATGACTCAAGGCCAAGACCTTTTACTCTTTGATGGTTCTGGGGTGGAATTTCCTGCCGTGATCCTTGCTGTCTCAAAAAAGAATGTGACGGTAGAAATCAAAGAGCGTATCGAACGTAGTATTGAATCACCGTTAGATCTACATCTTGGTCAGGTCATTTCTCGTGGTGACAAAATGGAGTTCACCATTCAAAAAGCGGTCGAACTAGGGGTCAATACCATTACGCCTTTAATTTCAGAGCGTTGTGGTGTCAAACTCAATGCAGAACGTTTCGAGAAAAAACTGCAACAATGGCAAAAAATCGCGATTGCCGCCTGTGAGCAATGTGGTCGTAATATCGTGCCGACCGTTCGCCCTTTGATGCAGCTAGAACAATGGTGCGCAGAAGATTATGATGGGTTAAAGCTCAACCTTCATCCTAGAGCAAAGTACTCCATCAATACTCTGCCAGCACCGGTCAGTAAAGTACGTCTACTGATTGGCCCTGAAGGTGGCCTGTCTGATGAAGAAATTCAAATGACCGAACAATATCAGTTTGAAGAAACACTCTTAGGCCCACGCGTGCTACGTACAGAAACCGCTGGCATATCAGCAATTACCGCCCTACAAGTTCGCTTTGGCGATCTCGGTTAAGCTATCCCCAAGTGACCTTAAGATACTTGGATATAAATATCTCAATATCGCGATAAAAAAGCGATATTAATGAATTCGCCAACTATGGAGTATCAATGATGAAAATTGGCATCGTAATGGACCCGATTTCAACCATTAACATCAAAAAAGATTCAAGCTTTGCAATGCTACTAGAAGCCCAACGTCGTGGTTGGGAAATCCATTACATGGAAATGTCTGATCTCCATCTAGAACAAGGTAAGCCGCTTGCTGATACCAAGATCGTAACCCTATTTGAAGATACCAATAAATGGTATGAATTCACGTCAGAGCAGTCGATTGAGTTATCAGAACTGGATGCCGTTTTAATGCGTAAAGATCCTCCGTTTGATACCGAGTACATCTACGCTACCTACATTCTTGAGCGCGCGGAAGAACAAGGCACTTTAATTGTAAACAAGCCGCAAAGCCTACGTGATTGCAATGAGAAACTGTTTACCGCTTGGTTCCCAGAATTAACGCCAACCACTCTAGTAACACGTAAAGCGGAAAAAATTAAAGCCTTCCGCGAGCAACATGGCGATGTGATTTTAAAACCGCTCGATGGTATGGGCGGTGCATCAATCTTCCGTGTGAAACAAGATGATCCGAACGTTTCGGTGATTATCGAAACACTGACTAACCACGGTCAAAACTATGCAATGGCGCAAACCTTTGTGCCAGATATCAGTAATGGCGATAAGCGCATTCTAGTGGTTGATGGCGAGCCAATGCCATACTGCCTAGCGCGCATTCCAGCTAAAGGGGAAACTCGTGGCAACTTAGCTGCCGGTGGCCGTGGCGAAGCTCGTCCGTTAAGCGAGACTGACCTAAAAATCGCCCAAGCGGTTGCCCCAACTTTAAAAGAAAAAGGCTTAATTTTCGTTGGTCTCGATGTAATCGGTGATAAGTTAACTGAAATTAATGTCACCAGCCCTACCTGCATTAAAGAGATTGAAGCGGCATTTGATATCTCTATCACAGGTAAGTTAATGGATGCTATTGAGCGTCGTGTGGCCGCGGCTAAATAGTCTTACCTAGCTAGGTCACGTTAAAAACGTATGGCAGCAAATAGGTTGCCATACGTAAATTGCTTATGGAGAGCAGAATGAACTTAACCGATCACTTTTTAATTGCTATGCCCAGCATGCAAGACTCTCATTTTAATCGCAGCGTGATTTATATCTGTGAACACAATGAAGATGGTGCGATGGGGTTAGTCATTAATGATCCTGTCGGCATTGATATTAAAAACATGCTCGAACAAATTGATGTTCAGCCTGTTCACCCACGTATTTGCCAACAAAGTTTATCTGCACCTTTATTAAATGGTGGCCCGGTGGCGACCGACCGAGGCTTTGTTCTACACAGCCGTAAAGATACTTACCAATCAAGTATTGAAATTACTGACGAACTGGCAGTCACAACCTCAAAAGATATTCTGACGGTACTTGGCACCGAAGCCGAACCAAAGAAATTCATTGTTACCCTAGGTTATTCAGGCTGGGATTCAGGTCAGTTAGAACAAGAACTACTCGATAACTCTTGGTTAACCGCGCCTGCTAATTTAGAAATTCTATTCGATACTCCAGTACATGTTCGCTGGAAAAAAGCGGTACAATTACTCGGGATCAGCGTTTCACAATTATCTGGCGATGCTGGTCACGCTTAAATCTCGCGATAATCACACTTATAGAGAAACATCATGTCTAACCAAACCATCATGGCATTCGATTACGGCACCAAAAGCATAGGCAGTGCCATAGGCCAAACCATTACAGGCACCGCCTCTCCGCTCAAAGCGTTTAAAGCTCAAGATGGCATACCAAAATGGGAAGACATCGAAAAACAAATTAAAGAATGGCAGCCAGATCTCGTCGTCGTCGGTTTACCGACCGATATGCAAGGTAAAGATCTTACCGATATCACTACTCGAGCACGCAAATTTGCCAACCGTCTGCATGGTCGTTTTGGCGTAAAAGTAGAATTGCATGATGAGCGCCTTTCGACTCAAGAAGCACGTGCGGAGTTATTTTCGATGGGCGGCTATAAAGCTCTCAGCAAAGGTAATGTCGATTGCCAATCAGCTGTTGTTATTTTAGAAAGTTGGTTTGAAAGTCAGTACTAATCTATTCCGCACTAATCTACTCAGTTCTAAGCAGCTCAACCCTAAGCAGTAAAAATAAAGAGTTGATATTAACCATCAACTCTTTTTAGTTTACCTCGCCAAACAAGTGCAACAATGGAATCCCATTGCTATCACCAAAAACAAACGCATTCTGCTGATACTTGATTGCCAGGTTTTTCGCGGTTATCAATTCAATATTGGCAATCCAAAACCCTTTTTCAATTGACCAGTCAGAAGAGTCCGGCATACCATCACCACGATAAAACTCATAACCTAGAGCCTGTAACTCGTTTGATAACGCGATATTGGCTTGTTGATTGAGTGGTTCAGCGGTTGGGTTTGAGTAAGGGTTATAGGCGGTAATAATTGCCCATTGTTGAATTTTATTCTGCTGGCAGTAAGCCGAAAATTGTATATTAGGCTGACCAATAAATAACTTAAAGGCCTGCCTATCGATTTCAACTCGATAACAAGTTTGCTGATAAGCTTCAACTAACTCTTTATCTATTTTCATCATATTATAGGTTTATTTTAATATCTTTTAGTGAGCTGCTTTCAAACTTAGCCTCACCAGAAGACTTGAGCATTAAACGTAAATCGTTAGGCGAATCTGCACTGTGCATTGCATCATCTAAGCTGATCTTATCGGCTTGTAATAACGCAAATAATGCCTGATCGAAAGTCTGCATCCCCGCTTCTTTAGAGCGCATCATGGTCGTTTTAAGCTCTTGTAAGTCACCTCGACGAATTAAATCAGATACCCGTGGCGTATTTAATAACACCTCAAACACCCCATGACGACCATTGCCATGCTTATCTCGTACTAATTGTTGAGCAATGACCCCTTTCAAATTTAACGATAAATCAAACAAGAATTGTTCTTTTTGATCTTTCGGCACCAAGTGCAAAATACGTTCTAAGGCTTGGTTGGCGTTATTGGCGTGCAAGGTTGCCATACATAAATGCCCAGTTTCGGCAAACGTCATCGCATATTCCATGGTTTCACGACTACGAATCTCACCAATTAAAATCATGTCTGGCGCTTGGCGTAAAGAGTTCTTCAATGCCACTTCATAGCTTTCGGTATCAAGGCCAACTTCACGTTGAGTCACTATGCATTTTTTATGTTCATGAACAAACTCAATCGGATCTTCTACCGTCAATATGTGGCCAGTTTTGTTTAAGTTGCGATAGCCAGTCATGGCCGCCATTGAAGTCGACTTACCTGAGCCAGTCGCCCCTACCACCAGCACTAAACCACGTTTAGCGGTCGATAATTCTTTTAATATTTCAGGTAACTGCAACTCTTCCATAGTTGGGATACGAGTTTCGATTCGACGGACAACTGCGCCTGGCAATTCTCGCTGGAAAAAAGCACTAACACGAAATCGCCCCTTTCCATGCACAATGGCAAAGTTTGCTTCATGGATAGATTGATATTCTTCACGTCTTTCGTTATCCATCATTTCAAACAGTAAGGCTTCTACCCCACCTTTATCTAATGGATCACCATGAGCTTTAAGCTCACCATCAATACGAAACAAACATGGCGCGCCAACCGTCAAATAAATATCCGACGCTTTGGATGACACCATAATTTCTAGGACTTGTGAAAGTTGCATGTGGTTTCCTTCAAATTAATACGGTGACACTAATACGGTGACGCTGACGCTAAGGTTTCAATTTTGCTTTCGACTTCTTCTTGGGTCACTAAGCCTTGCATCAACAACTTACGTGCTGCTTGTTCCATGGTTTGCATGCCCATAGACGAGCCGGTTTGGATCATCGATAGCATTTGAGCAACTTTGTCTTCACGCACTAAGTTACGAATCGCAGGGGTTGCAATCATCACTTCATGGCAAGCAACACGTCCACCAGCATCGCCTTCACGCTTTAATAATTTTTGTGCAATAACCGCACGCAACGATTCCGATAGCATAGAACGAACCATATTTTTATCTGAACCTGGAAACACATCAATAATACGGTCAATAGTTTTAGCCGCAGAACTGGTATGCAAAGTACCAAACACTAAGTGACCGGTTTCCGCTGCGGTTAGGGCTAGGCTAATGGTTTCTTTATCGCGCAGCTCACCGACTAAAATCACATCAGGATCTTCACGTAACGCTGAGCGTAAAGACGCTTCAAAGCTATGAGTATCACGATGCACTTCACGCTGGTTAACCAAGCATTTTTTATTGGAGTGAGTAAATTCGATAGGATCTTCAATGGTTAAGATATGCTTTTTGTGGTTACGATTAATGTAATCGACCATGGCCGCTAAGGTTGTTGATTTACCTGAACCGGTTGGACCTGTCACTAACACTAAGCCTTTTTCATAGTTAGCAATTTTTTCGAAAATCTCTGGGGCTGAAATATCTTCAAACGAAGGAATATCGACGGGAATAGTACGAAATACCGCCGCGCAACCGCGAGATTGGTTAAAAGCATTGACACGAAAACGGCCAATATTTGGCAATTCAAATGAAAAATCGATTTCTAGTTTTTCTTCAAATTCGCTACGCTGGGCATCGTTCATAATATCGAAAACTAATGCATGAACATCTGAATGCGTGAAAGCTGTCATTTCTAACTGCCTGATGTCGCCATCAATACGTAAGATTGGAGGAACGCCCGCAGAAAGATGTAGATCTGATGCGTTATGCTTTACACTAAATTCCAATAACTCAGCAATATCCATTTATATCCCTTATCGAAGAAAAACTATGATGTGTTCTGATAAAAATAGTATTCAACAAAACATTGAACAAATTAATCAGCAGATTCGTACCGCTGAGCAACAATATGGCCGCGATTCTAACTCAGTACAACTATTAGCAGTAAGTAAAACTAAACCAATTACTGCACTAGAAGATGCTATTGCCGCGGGGCAAAAACGTTTTGGTGAAAATTACGTCCAAGAAGGCGTTGAAAAAATCCAATATTTTTCTCAACACTATAACCAGAGTGACCTTGAATGGCACTTCATTGGGCCTATACAATCGAATAAAACTCGACTGATCGCAGAAAATTTTGACTGGGTACACTCGGTTGACCGTGAAAAAATCGTTCAACGCCTCAATGATCAACGTCCAGACGGTAAACCCTTACAAGTTCTAATTCAGGTCAATACCAGTGGTGAAAGCTCTAAATCAGGTACCGATCATCAACAAGTTTTTGCTTTAGCTCAGTTGATAAATGACTTACCAAACCTCACATTAAGAGGGTTGATGTCAATTCCTGAAAATGTCTCTGATCACGCCTCACAATTGGCAGCGTTTCAGCAATTAGCAGAATTAAAACAAGCGTTACAATCACACTACCCACAAATCGATACCCTTTCGATGGGCATGAGTGGTGATATGCAAGCGGCAATTGAAGCGGGCAGTACTATGGTTCGTATTGGCACTGCTATTTTTGGAGCAAGGGATTATTCCAATTAAGCACTCAATGTTGTTGTAAATAACGAGCACAATAAGTGCAGCAACGATATACTCGCATAAAGATAAAATACTAGGACGATACAGATATGGAACAACGTAAAATCAGTTTTATCGGCTCTGGCAATATGGCGCGTTCCATTTTTGCAGGTATGCTATCAAGTGGCTATAAAGCGGGTAATATTACCGCAACGGGTCGTGATGAAGACAAGCTCAAACATCTTGCTGATTGTTACGGGATCCACACAACAACCGATAATGTTGCAGCCGTTGAACAAGCAGACGTGGTGATTTTATCGGTTAAGCCACAAATGATGGCGGATGTATGTGCTGATTTTCAATCGATGGATCTGAGCAACAAATTAATCATCTCGATTGCCGCTGGTATATCTGCAAAGCGCTTAAACGAAATGCTTGGTCAAACCGTACAATTAGTGCGCGTGATGCCCAATACGCCATCATTAGTCGGTAAAGGCATGAGCGGTTTATTTGCCACCGATAATGTCTCTGAAGATGATAAAGACTTTGCTGGGGAGCTCATGTCTGCAGTTGGCGAGATCTGTTGGGTAGATGAAGAATCTGGCATCAATAATATTATTGCTGCGGCTGGTAGTGCACCAGCTTACTTCTTCCTATTTATGGAAGCGATGCAACAAGAAGCAATGGCGCAAGGTTTCAATAAAGATACCGCTCGCTTACTGATTCAACAAGCAGCCCTAGGCGCGGCTGAAATGGTGGTAGCAAACCCAGAGCTCGATTTATCAACTCTTCGTGAACAGGTAACATCAAAAGGCGGCACCACCGCTGAAGCACTAAAAACATTTAACCAACATAACCTTTCTGACATCGTATCCAAAGCGATGCAAGCCGCGGTTAACCGTGCTGAAGAAATGGAAAAACTAATTTAATTTCGATTTAAATATTAATAACAAGGTTTGCAGTAATGAACTCAATGACTTTTCTAGTTTCTACCGTATTCGATCTCTACATTATGGTCGTGATTTTACGCGTATGGTTACAATTGGCGCGTGCTGATTTCTATAACCCATTTTCACAATTTGTGGTTAAAGCCACCCAACCAGTGGTTGCTCCTCTACGCCGCATTATTCCATCGGTGGGCAATATTGATTTAGCGACGATTATCTTTGCCTACGTGCTAAGCGTCGCTAAATTCATTTGCTTAATTTTAATTTCAAATGGCAGCTTAGTGTTTAGTCCTAGCTTCTTAATGTTCGGCGCACTTTCACTGGTTAAAGCTGCTGGTGGGTTACTATTCTGGATATTACTGATTCGCGCGATTCTAAGCTGGGTAAGCCAAGGCAACAGCCCGGTTGAATATGTGATGGTGCAATTAACCGAACCTATGCTGGCACCAATTCGTCGAATCCTTCCTCCAATGGGCGGTTTCGATCTTAGCCTGCTGGTTCTATTCTTAATTCTACAATTTGCCAACTACTTGATGGGCGATGTAGTTGGTCCGATTTGGTATCAGCTTTAATCGATGGCCATACCGGTACAACTCGTAGGAGAAGACCTACTACTGCGAGTTTACATTCAACCCAAAGCAAGCCGAGATAACATTGTCGGCTTGCATGGGGATGAAATAAAAATCGCCATTACTGCTCCGCCAGTCGATGGCAAAGCTAATGCCTATTTAACTAAGTACCTAGCCAAGCTTTGTAAGGTACCAAAAAGCTCTGTGACTATCGAAAAAGGCGAATTAGGCAGGCATAAAACCATTCGAATCGCTGCCCCAAGCGTTATTCCCGAGTCGATACAAAACCTACTTTGATAAGGAAGTCTCATGAAAAAATGGATAACTATCGCCCTAGTGACTCTGGTTTCTTTGCCAAGTTTTGCTGGGCAATTTAAAACCATTAAAAATAGCGAAGTGCACTACTCTGCTTTCAATTCCGCTATGCTTACTCCCGAAGTGGCCACCCAATACAAATTAAAGCGTAATGGCTATTCGGCAATTTTAAATATCAGCGTGTTAGACACCAGTAAACTCGGCAAACCTGCGGTGGATGCAAAAGTCACCGGTAGCAGTAAAAACCTGATAGGCCAAACAAAACAACTTAATTTCAAACAAGTGAAAGAAGGTAAAGCGATTTATTACTTAGCTGAATTTCCTATCACCAATGAAGAACAACTCTCCTTCAATATTAATATTGACGCAGGTAACACGGGCAGCGGCCCAATCAGCTTCACACAAAAGTTTTATGTTGAAGAATAAATAACACAGGATCTCCAATGAAAAAGCTCGTTCTCGCCACTGGCAACCAAGGAAAAGTCAAAGAAATGGCTGACCTACTTTCTGAATTTGGCTTTGAGGTTGAAGCGCAAAGCCAATATAAGGTGTCAGAAGTGGCAGAAACCGGCACCACCTTTATCGAAAATGCGATTATCAAAGCTCGCCATGCTGCAAAAGAAACGGGCTTACCGGCAATTGCTGATGATTCAGGCTTAGAAGTGGATGCATTACAAGGCGCGCCTGGGATCTACTCTGCCCGCTATTCAGGTGAAGGGGCCACCGATCAACATAACCTTGAGAAACTGCTAGAAGAAATGAAAGGCGTACCTAGTGAACAACGTAGCGCGCGCTTTCACTGTGTTTTAGTGTTGATGCGCCATGAAAATGATCCCACCCCCTTAGTCTGTCACGGCCAATGGGAAGGTAAGATCTTAGAACAAGCTCAAGGCGAAAATGGTTTTGGTTATGATCCGGTATTCTGGGTTCCTGAAGATCAATGCTCTTCTGCCGAGCTAGAACCTGTGCGTAAAAAGCAGCTATCACATCGCGGTAAAGCTCTGAAAAAACTGTTTGCTGAACTATCTGATTCTCCTCAGTTTTTAAGTTAAGACATGAATTCAATTACTCCGCCACCATTAAGTTTATATGTGCACATTCCATGGTGTGTTCAAAAGTGCCCGTATTGTGATTTCAACTCGCATGCTCAAAAAGGTGAGATCCCAGAAACTCAATATATTGATGCCTTGTTAGAAGACCTTAAAACCGACATTGAAAAATATCAGTTAGCTGATGCTCCTAGATTACTGCATTCAATATTTATTGGTGGCGGTACGCCAAGCTTAATTTCGCCGTCAGAAATTGGCCGCTTATTGCAAGGCATCGAAGCACTGCTGCCATTTGAAGACAATATTGAAATCACCATGGAAGCCAACCCAGGTACCATTGAAGCTGAGCGTTTTGCTCAATTTCAAACCCAAGGGATTAATCGCATTTCTATCGGAGTGCAAAGCTTTGAAGAAGAAAAACTGCAAGCTCTAGGCCGAATTCATGGCCAGCAAGAAGCGATTAATGCCGCTCATCTGGCGCATAAGATTGGTTTAAACAGTTTCAACTTAGACTTGATGCACGGCTTACCGAATCAAACCCAACAACAAGCACTAGCCGATTTAGATAAAGCGATTGAACTGAATCCTTATCACTTATCTTGGTATCAATTAACCATTGAGCCCAATACCTTGTTCTATTCTAAACCGCCGATTCTGCCGGATGATGACGATTTGTGGGATATTTTCGAACAAGGCCACCAGCGATTAACCGATGCTGGTTACGTACAATATGAGATATCAGGCTACAGCAAACCTGGTTATCAATGTCGCCATAATCTTAACTATTGGCACTTTGGTGATTACCTAGGCATAGGCTGCGGGTCTCATGGCAAGTTAAGCTTTTCAGATGGACGAATCGTTCGCACAACTAAGGTCAAGCACCCTAGAGGCTATTTAGCGGCTTACCAAAACCTAGTCAAAAGCTACCTAGATACCGAAACCTTAGTCGAAGCCGAAGATCGCCTATTTGAATACTTTATGAATCGCTTCCGCTTAATTGAAGCTTGCCCAAAAGCTGAATTTGTAGAGCGTACAGGACTGACGCTTACCGTGATTGAAGCGCAAATCCAAACGGCAATAGACCAAGAGTATCTAACCGAAACGGAAAGTCATTGGCACATTACTCAAAAAGGTAAATTGTTTTTTAATGACTTGGTGGCGTTGTTTGTAGAAGAAGAATAAAAAACGAATCTCGTTTCTCGAGCGCTTTGCTTCTCGTCGCTTGAAGGCCCTATCGAGCGACGAGTAACGAGACTCCGATTGACGTAAGGCTCTTTAGAATATCGACCGCCCTAACTCCGTCGATAATATCTCCAGCGCCGCAGTCCCTGCTAATGAGTTACCTGATTTATCTAATTCTGGAGACCATACTGCAATGCTCATTTCACCGGGAATGACTGCCACAATACCGCCACCGACACCAGATTTCCCCGGCATGCCAACACGGAATGCAAACTCACCTGCGCCATCATAAAGCCCACAAGTCGCTAATAAGGCATTTAAACGCTTGGTTTGATTGGGTGCGACGATTTGTTTTTTGGTGTGTACCGATTGTCCTTTATTGGCGAGATAACTAAAGGTTTTGGCTAAATCGACACAGCTCATTTTCAATGCGCAAGCATGGAAGTAGTTATTTAAAACGGGGATCACATCATTTTCAAAATTACCAAATGAACGCATCAAGTAGGCAATGGCAGCATTACGGTCGCTATGCTGCATTTCAGAGGCTGCCACCACTTTGTCATACACAATATGCGTATCGCCGGAAAGTTGACGAGCAAACTCTAATAAACGCTGACGAGGTGCCGACAAACGAGATTGCAGCATATCTGCCACCACAATCGCCCCTGCATTAATAAAAGGGTTACGCGGGATCCCTTGTTCCACTTCCAACTGAATCATTGAGTTAAAGGCTTGGCCAGAGGGCTCTTTACCTACTCGACGCCAAATTTCTTCGGATTCATATAAGCCCATTGCAAGCGTTAAACTTAAGACTTTCGAAATCGACTGAATCGAAAACGGCTCATCAGCATCCCCAGCTTTCACCACTTTGCCATCGTTGGTATAAACCGCGATAGCCAATTTATTATTCGGTACACACGCTAAAGCGGGAATGTAATTCGCCACTTTACCCTGACCAATTAATGGGCGAACTTGCTCTAAAATATCATTCAATAATTCAGTGGTTGCTTGTGGCATGACAACTCCTATTTAGGAAAATGCTCATAGACAAAAAAGCCAGCGGCATCTGCTACTGGCTTTAACAAGGTTAATCCTGTAGACCCAAAGGTCTAAAGTTAAGTTCCATTAAGCGTTACGACGGAACTTAATATCCCATACTCCGTGACCTAAACGGTGGCCACGAGCTTCAAACTTGGTTAATGGACGCTCATCCGGACGAGGAATAAAATCACCATCAGTGGCAATATTTTCAAAGCCCGGCGCTTCATTCATCACTTCAATCATATGCTCAGCGTAGTTTTCCCAGTCAGTTGCCATGTGGAAAATGCCTTCACCAACAATTAGCTTCTGACGAACCATTTCGGCAAACCCTAGTTGCACAATACGACGTTTGTGGTGACGTTTTTTGTGCCAAGGGTCTGGGAAAAATAGTTGTAACGTAATCAAGCTATTGTCTGGGATCATGTGCTCGAACACTTCAACCGCATCGTGACACATTACACGTAAGTTAGTTACGCCAGCTTCTTGCGCTGACGCTAAACAAGCTCCCACACCTGGGCTATGCACTTCAATACCGATAAAGTTTTTCTCTGGTGCGTTCTTCGCCATTTCAACTAATGACGCGCCCATACCAAAGCCAATTTCCAGAACGACTGGATTATCGTTACCAAATACCTCTTTCCAATCTAGGCGCTGTTGAGCAAACTCAATGCCCATGGTTGGCCAGCATTCTTCAATCGCTTTTTCTTGGCCTTTGGTTAAGCGCCCTTCACGGCGAACAAAACTGCGAATTCTGCGAACAATTTTGCCTTCTTCATTTACTTCGTTGGTTGTTACTTCTGTCATGGTTTCGCCTGAAGATTATGCCAAGCCTGAGGCTTAGCGATTGAAAATAATTATCGGTTTTAAAATAGTGTTGGCTATTCAAAATTAGGGTGAGAATTATCCAAAGATACGCTCAAGGTGCAAGCTTTTATCGTCGAATTAATCGACTTTCTCATCGCTTTACTACTACTTCCTAAAATAGCCATTTAATTTACATGGTTTACTAAACTGTATAGCTATGGTGGAATCAACGCCAATTAAAATTCAAATAAAGAGTAACCAGTGAGCACATTTTCTGATTCCATTTTAAATTGGTATGAAAACTTTGGCCGTAAAAGCTTGCCTTGGCAGCAAAATAAAACCGCCTATAAGGTTTGGTTATCAGAAATCATGTTACAACAAACCCAAGTCACCACGGTTATTCCTTATTTTGAACGCTTCCTTGAGCGCTTTCCTAGCGTGACAGATTTAGCCAAAGCGCATCAAGATGAAGTGCTCCACCTTTGGACAGGACTAGGATATTACGCCCGTGCTCGTAACCTGCACAAAGCGGCGCAAATTGTCGAACAAGACTACCAAGGTGAGTTCCCAACCGATATAGAACAAATGAATGCTCTACCGGGGATTGGCCGTTCTACCGCAGCGGCAATTTTGTCTTCGGTTTATAAGCAACCTCACGCCATATTAGACGGTAATGTTAAACGTACTTTAGCGCGTTGTTTTGCCGTAGAAGGCTGGCCGGGACAAAAAAACGTTGAAAACCAATTATGGCAAATAGCGGAACAACATACGCCGAAGCATGATGTCGATAAGTACAATCAAGCCATGATGGATATGGGCGCAATAGTCTGTACTCGCAGTAAACCTAAATGCGATTTATGCCCAATCGAGCAATTCTGCCAAGCCAAAGCCCAACACCGCCAACTTGATTTTCCGGGTAAAAAACCGAAAAAAGACAAGCCGATAAAAGAAACTTGGTTTGTGATGCTTTATCACGGCAATCAGGTTTGGCTAGAACAGCGTCCGCAAAGCGGCATTTGGGGAGGGTTATTTTGTTTCCCTCAACATTCAAATCAAACCATTGAAGATTTGCTAGATAGTAAAGCTATTACGGATACGATGATAAGCCAGAAAAGTACATTAACGGCCTTTCGTCATACTTTTAGCCATTATCACTTAGATATCACGCCAATCTTAGTAAAATTAAATAAACAACCAAGCTTGGTGATGGAAGGTCAGCAAGGTCTTTGGTATAACTTATCTCAACCGAAAGAAGTCGGGCTCGCCGCACCAGTTAAACAACTGCTGCATAGCTTGCCTTACGAACTTAACGATTAATTCAATCTCTCAAGGAGCTCCTATGAGCCGTACTGTAAACTGTGTTTTCTTAAAGAAAGAAGCGGAAGGCTTAGATTTCCAACTTTACCCTGGTGAACTCGGTAAGCGTATTTTCGATAACATCAGCAAAGAAGCTTGGGGCCAATGGCAGCATAAACAAACCATGCTGATCAATGAGAAAAAGTTAAACATGATGGATCCAGAGCACCGTAAACTACTAGAAACTGAAATGGTTAATTTCTTATTTGAAGGAAAAGACATCATTATTGATGGTTATACCCCACCGAGTGAATAATCGGATATATACCCAAATAGCTTCAAGGTGAGCGTTATTTGGGTATAATGCAACCAACTTTTGTAGCAGGCATTGCTCTTCCCGTTTTGGGAAATCGAAAGCAATGCCTGTTTTGTTTTTAAGCAAATTCGAACTCGACATGAATAAAAAACTTTGGCTCTTACTCATCACCTTTTTCGCTCTTTCTGGCTGTAGTCGAGAATTTATCGAAAGTATTTATGATGTCGATTACACCCCTACCAATCGTTTTGCTAAAAACCTAGCGCCTCTTCCTGGGCAATTTGCTAAAGATACCGCCGCTTTAGATAGTTTGATGAATCAGTTCTCCGGCCAAGTTGCCAACAAATGGGGACAAGATAATATCAAGATGGCGGGTGCTAAAACCTACGTTAAATATACCGATGGCTACTTAAACCGAGCCGACATCGACTTTGATAATGGTACTGTCACAGTAGAAACCATTGCCTCGACCGATCCTACTGGGCACTTAAAGCAAGCGATTGTGACTACCCTATTAACGCCAAATAACCCGGCGAATGTCGACTTATTCTCATCCAAAGAGATCGCGATGGGCGGTAAACCTTTCTTATCCGATCAAGTCGTTGACCAAAATGGTCAATCGATTCAATGGTCTTGGCGTGCGAGTCAATTTGCTGATTATCTTATAAAAAACAAACTCAAAACTCGTACCGTTGATTTTAAAAAATCTTATTATGTCACCATCCCTATGGTGCAAAACCATTCCAAATTACGTAGTTACCAATATGCCGATATCGTACGTAAGGCTTCAAAACAATATGGCATCCCTGAAGATCTTATCTATGCCATCATCAAAACAGAAAGTAGCTTCAACCCTTACGCAGTGAGCTGGGCAAATGCTTATGGCTTAATGCAAGTGGTGCCTAAGACAGCCGGTCACGATGTGTTTAACCTCGTGAAAGGTAAATCGGGTATGCCAACGCCGAAATATTTGTATAACCCAGCCAACAATATCGATACTGGGACTGCCTACTTTTATATTTTAAAGAATCGTTACTTGAAGGGCATACGAAATTCAACTTCGCTGCAATACAGCATGATTTCAGCGTATAACGGTGGTTCAGGTGGCGTGTTTAACACCTTTGGCGGCGGTAAAACCAGTGCCATCAATGACATTAACAGCTTACAAACCAGTCAAGTTTATTGGGCGCTGACCAAAAAACACCCGAATGCCGAGTCACGTCGTTACCTAGAAAAAGTAACGGCTTATCAAAAAGAATTTCATTCGATGAAGTAACATTTGTATTAAAAAACAGCAAATCACACTTTTTTGCTTAAATTGGCAGCAAACAAACCTTTTTTTCGAGTTTTTTACAAAAACAAGTTGACGGTGAAGCAGAAAATCCGTTTAATAGCGCTCCGTTGCCCGGATAGCTCAGTCGGTAGAGCAGAGGATTGAAAATCCTCGTGTCGGTGGTTCGATTCCGCCTCCGGGCACCACAATTAAATTGTTGGTGTCATGGTTACATACACGGACAAGCAATAAATATAGTGTGCCGACTTAGCTCAGTAGGTAGAGCAACTGACTTGTAATCAGTAGGTCACCAGTTCGATTCCGGTAGTCGGCACCATTTATTGCCTCGATAGCTCAGTCGGTAGAGCAGAGGATTGAAAATCCTCGTGTCGGTGGTTCGATTCCGCCTCGAGGCACCATTATTTAGTTAACGACTGATTGCATCAATTAGTGTTAAAAGAATAATTCCCCTTTAGTTCAGTTGGTAGAACGGCGGACTGTTAATCCGTATGTCGCAAGTTCAAGTCTTGCAAGGGGAGCCACTTTAAAAAACCTCATCATCTGATGAGGTTTTTTTTCGCCTTCAATAACATCCTTTACCCATCCTTTACCATAGCTTCGCCCCACCACATTTTCTCTACTTAGCTAACTTTTTCCAATCTATGTAATCTTTATGTCAATTAGCTTCACTTTCAAAGCCACTATTCAATTTTACTTCGACAAGTGAAACTGAAAATAAATTTCTTCGAGAGAGTGTTCAAACTAACAATTTTCTATTCTGTCTTTTCCTTATCCCCCACCACACTCCATGCCATTCAATAACAAATGGAGGTGCGTATGAATTATTCACTTTTTCGAAGCAAATTATGCTTATCCACGAGCGTCATTGGCTTAACTTTACTATCAACTCATTTACAAGCGCATGGTTACCTAGACTACCCACCAGCAAGACAACAGATCTGTGATATGGATGGCGGCTACTGGGATTCAACAGATGGTAGTACTATTCCCAACGCTGCTTGTCGTGCCGCGTTTTTAGAATCAGGCTGGACGCCATTTGTGCAAAAGCCAGAGTTTTCCACTTTAGTTTCTAATTACAATGACCAAGCTGCCGTTGAAGCAACGATTCCTAATGGAGAATTATGCTCTGCGGGCGATAAAGCTAAACATGGTATCGACCTCCCTTCACCTGATTGGCAAAAGACTAAACTTGATTTAACCAACAATGGTAAAGTCACTTTGCAATACCGTGCCAATACGCCGCATAACCCAAGCTTTTGGAAGGTTTACTTAACCAAGCCAAGTTATGATTCTGCAACCATGCCACTGGCTTGGAGTGATTTAGATTTAATCGCGGAATTTGGCAACTTGGCAACTGTTGATCTTAATGGCAAAAAGTACTATCAAATGGAAATTACATTGCCAACGGATCGTACTGGTGATGCCATTTTATATACCCGCTGGCAGCGTCAAGATCCGGCAGGGGAAGGTTTTTATAACTGTAGTGACGTTTCATTTACCGGCAACGATGATGGAACCGACCCTAATAACCCACTCGATAAATGGATCAGTAGCGGTAACTACCTAGCTTCAACCATTGATGCAAATGCTGGTGATACTGCTTGGCTACGTATCTTTGATGAAAACGGCCAAGAGATCGTATTTGAAAAATTCGCAATTGATAATGATGCGGAAACTGTCTGGGCAGAATCCTTAGCAACAGCCGTGAATCAGAAATACCCACAAACGGTGCAAATTGGTCTAAAAGACTCAGCTTCACAAACTATTCAGTACCAAAGCCAAGACTTGTATAGCAACTTGGTTTATCTCACCAACTCAAATTACAGTTATCAGCTAGAAATCAAAACGGGCAATCAAGCTCCGGTTATTACCGCTCCAAGCGATTTAAGCGTGCAAAGCGGAGAAAGCCTTGTATTTGAGGTTTCAGCAACCGATGGTGACAATGATCCACTGATATTCAGTGTCGATAAAGGTAATATCATCACTCAAAGTGACACTAGCATTACCGTCAATTATCAAGCACCTGAAACTACGACTAGTCTCAATGAAAGCATAGTGGTTTCGGTTGGTGATCCTATCACCACCAGCCAATCAACCATATCCATTACCGTAACTCCGTTAGAAGGTGACGGTAATAACAATGGAGAAACTACTTGGGATAGTGCAATCGCCTACAATAGCGGTGATGTCGTGCTATACAACGGCGTGAGCTATACCGCTAAATGGTGGACTCAAGGTGACCAACCAGACACCTCAAGTGCTTGGCAAGCGGCCGCAAGTGATAATTCTGAATGGCAAGCCGATAAAGTCTATACATCCGGTGATACGGTAAACTACCAAGGCGCTTCTTATAAAGCACAGTGGTGGACACAAGGTGATGAACCAACCTCTGGTGGACCGTGGACCCAAATATAATATTTAATTCCATCAGATAAGCTGTAACGAAAAAAGGAGAGATAGTTTAATCGCTACCTCTCCTTTCTATTATGTATTCGAGCTATCATGTATTCGATGATAATGACTCACTTAGCTTATATTTTCGGCATTCAGCACGATGAATTGAACTCAAGTTAAACTTATACCCAAGCTACTCTTATTCTCATTCGCTTTCACGTCAGTAATCACCCACAAATAAACCGCAAAATTTGAGAAAAAAACGTCCTATTGTGTGGAGAAACACGCAATGGCGACTATAAATTACTCAAACGAACATTTTTTTATATTTTACTGTTGACGTTAGTCACGAAAAACCGTTTAATACCCCCCGTCGCCCGGATAGCTCAGTCGGTAGAGCAGAGGATTGAAAATCCTCGTGTCGGTGGTTCGATTCCGCCTCCGGGCACCACTATTTATAGCTTGGTGTCTTGATAAAGTAGACGTCAAATTGAAAAATACAGTGTGCCGACTTAGCTCAGTAGGTAGAGCAACTGACTTGTAATCAGTAGGTCACCAGTTCGATTCTTGCAAGGGGAGCCAATTTAAATTGTTTGAATCAAGCATTCAGATAATTAGAAGCAATAAATACAGTGCGCCGACTTAGCTCAGTAGGTAGAGCAACTGACTTGTAATCAGTAGGTCACCAGTTCGATTCCGGTAGTCGGCACCATTTTTCTAGCTTAACCACTAGAAATGAAAAAAGAATAATTCCCCTTTAGTTCAGTTGGTAGAACGGCGGACTGTTAATCCGTATGTCGCAAGTTCAAGTCTTGCAAGGGGAGCCAATTTAAATTGTTTGAATCAAGCATTCAGATAATTAGAAGCAATAAATACAGTGCGCCGACTTAGCTCAGTAGGTAGAGCAACTGACTTGTAATCAGTAGGTCACCAGTTCGATTCCGGTAGTCGGCACCATTTTCTAGCTTAACCACTAGAGATGAAAAAAGAATAATTCCCCTTTAGTTCAGTTGGTAGAACGGCGGACTGTTAATCCGTATGTCGCAAGTTCAAGTCTTGCAAGGGGAGCCACTTTAAAAAAACCTCATCATCTGATGAGGTTTTTTTTCGTTTATAGAACTCCGAAACTCGGAAAACTAAAAACGAGAACAGGGGGCGGAGACGCTACTCTCAGGAGCCGAGGAGAAGTAGCGCTCTTCCTAGAAACTAGGAACTAGAAACCTTTACCCTGCTTCATTATCGATCTAACCCACCAATACACACGTATTTCGTCTCTAGGTATTCTTCCAAACCTTCTTTGGCCCCTTCTCGACCATTACCCGATTGTTTCATACCACCAAACGGCGCAACTTCCGTCGAAATAATGCCTTCATTGACTCCTACCATACCGTACTCGAGATTATGCGCGACACGCCAAATGCGGTTCATATCTTGACTATAAAAATAAGCGGCTAAGCCGTAGATAGTATCATTGGCCATCGCAATCATTTTATCTTCTTCAGAAAAACGAATGATCGGTAATACTGGGCCAAAGATCTCACCTTGAACTAATGGTCTATCGTGCTCAACATCCACCAACACAGTTGGCGCTATAAAGTTGCCTTTTAGTGATTGCTCTTTATTTATTTGTCTTGCTCCGCGACCTTTCGCTTCTTCAATCAAATCAGAAACTCTTTGCTTCGCCTCTTTTGAGATAAGCGGACCAATATCGGTTGACTCATCAAGCCCGTTACCGACTTTAAGTTTATCGACTTCCGCCACCAGTTTTTCAATAAATTCATCATAAGCCGCATCTTGCACATAAAAACGATTGGCACAAACGCACGTTTGCCCAGCATTGCGAAACTTACTGGCAATCGCCCCTTTAACCGCACTATCAATATCCGCATCATCGAACACGATAAATGGCGCATTGCCACCGAGTTCCATTGAGGTACGTTTAATGGTTGAAGCACACTGCATTTGTAATTTACGCCCCACGAGAGTCGATCCAGTAAACGAAAACTTACGAACAGAAGGGTGATAGGTGAACACCTCCCCTACATCATGTGCATTTTCGCCCACAACCATGCGTAGAACGTCTTTAGGGATGCCTGCTTGATATGCCAACTCAGTGACCGCAAATGCCGTCAGAGGCGTTGATTCAGACGGTTTACAGATAAAGCTACAACCAGCGGCCAGTGCCGGCGCCGCTTTACGGGTGATCATGGCTAATGGGAAGTTCCAAGGGGTAATTGCTGCCGCCACACCAATCGCTTGTTTTACCGTTAAAATGGTTTTGTCATTACTCGCCGATGGAATGGTATTACCGTAAGCGCGACGCCCTTCTTCAGCAAACCATTCAATAAAAGAGGCTCCGTAACGCACCTCACCTAACGCTTCTTTTAATGGCTTACCACCTTCTAAAGTGATCAACATGGCAAGATCATCTTCATTTTGTAAAATCAATTGATGCCATTTCTTCATGAGCTGACAGCGTTCAGCAACCGGCTTTTTCTGCCAGGCTTTTTGCCCTGCTTCCATATCAGCAACATCATGCTCAATTCTCGCCTGGCAAGAAACCGGCACAGTGGCGAGCAAACTATTATCAAATGGATTGAATACTTGCTGTCCTTTGCCATCCGTTAACACCGAGGCAAGGAGTGTTTGATTTTTTAATTGCTTCATATTCATCCCTTTTTTGTTTTTAATACATTCAGTTTAGCTGAAATTAAATCGATAAGACGCTTTCATAATGCGCTCAATAAAAAAGCCAAGCTCAATTTAGATTGAATTTGGCTTTATTGTGCATCAAATGGTTAGTATCGATGATGATTAATGGTTGTAATTATCATGGCCGTTTATTAATTGAAAAAAATGCTCAAACATTCAAGAGCTACTATTCAAAGGTTAACGAAAACTTGGGATAATTGCCGGTATCCCTGGTAAAAGCCCAACCAGCGCCATTACACCACTTAGTACAATAAACATCGCTCCAGGCAACACCCAACGGCTCATTTTACTAAGTTGACCGCTACGTTCTTTACAACCTACTAAGCCTAAATTATCTAACAACATGGTGAGAGACCAACCAAATGCTGGATTAACAACCACTGAAGAAAATACAACAATCGCTGCCGATTGTGTGGTTTTCCCTTCACGCGTCATTTCCATTCCAGCTTCTAGCAATGGAACAAATACCCCAACAATTAACGCAACACAAAGAACAGGTTGCCATATAGCTAAATCCATTGGGTAACCCCAAACAGCCGCTATAATACAAAATAGAGCCGTCAGTAAAGCACCAGCAGGGATTGGACGTTTAGCAATAGCGGCCGGTACGATATAGGTCCCCCATGAGGAAGCAAAATTAGTACCACCAACCAAAGAGCCGAACGTTTGACGGATTGAGGCCGTGGTCATGGTATCGTCAATATTCATTTGTACTTTTTCTGTACGTTCTGGATAACTGATCTTTTGAAATACTTGATGGCCTAAAAAGTCTGGCGACCACATAGCCACTGCTAAAATAGCAAAGGGCAATACCACCATAAAATGTTCAATCGTAGGCAAACCTAGCATCCAGCCGGTATCTTCCCCCCACCAATACATAGGATTCATATTGGGTAAACCTGGCTCGGTTTGGAAAGAAAACGGGGCACCCATTGCAAAAGCTAAAATACCACCCAGCAAGCAACTAAGAGGAACGGCTAGCCAACGTTTACGAAAATGTTCCAATAAAGCATATAAAATAATGGTGCAAAAGATCACGACAAAAGCAATATGACTCATACCTATTGCCTCAGCCCAAGCGAACAGCTTTTTAACTTGAGAAGCGGTTCCAACAAAGCCAAGGTAGAGCAATAACCCCCCACACACACCTTTACTAGTGAGATTTGCCAACATGCTGCCACCTTTACTGATGGCTAAGATTAAGCCAAAAGCGCCAATCAGCAACCCAAAAGCCATCGGGTGCCCGCCGGCTGCAACAACGATAGGAATTAAAGGAATTAGTGGGCCATGTGTACCCGCGAGATTAGCAGTCGGCAATAAAAAACCAGAGAAAATAATAATGAAAACTGATGCTATGAGTAATTCATAACGAACATTTTCTAAAATAAAACTTTCATTTAATCCTAGAGCTCCGGCAAAAGTTGCTGCAATGGCTCCCACCATAACAACTTTGCCAATGGTAGCCGCCATAGCTGGGATGGTATCTTCTATCTCAAATCGATAATCTTTAAATGGCAAATTAGGACGCCAGCGTTTAGGCGCCATGATTTGTAATTCGTGTTCTAAATATTCTTCTCGGGAATCAAATTCCGACCTTGGTTTATGTTGCTGTTCATAAGTGAGTTGATCCTCATTGGCTTGAGGCTTATCTGTTCGTATATGTTCGGACTCTAAAGTACTGCTCATTTTGATTCCTTTCGCTCACATATCTAAGATGTTTTATTCCAACAACCGTTATTTACTCACGGTACGAAAATTTAGCAGAGTAGTCATCTATATATTCCCTTCTAAAAACAACCCGACAACACTAATATTATTTATACTTTAGATTATTATTAACCAGTGAAATCCATTCATAAAAAAAAGAATATTAAATAACCATAAATATGGTCGTTATTTTTATAAACATCTTTAAGATCACTATTAAATAAAAATAACAAATCAACCTACAACTAAAAATCATAATTGAAGTTCAGTCGTTAGTACCTTATACCAAACGAAAAAAAACAAAAAGTCTCAGATAGTTAGACATTAGTCGTAGAGTGCTGTTACTAGTATAAAAAACGGTAGATAATATTTGTAATATTGTTAATTTCAGGGGTAATAAATTAATACCTAACAAAAAAAACAGTTCAATGATAAAGACATAAAGAACATTCATCAGATAGAAAGCGATACAATGAGCTTAAAGCCGCTTTATAGCGGTTTAGTGTCGCTGGTGCTATTTCTTTAGATAGTTTTTTTTAATTCAGTTCTTACTTGTTGGCGTGTCATTTTTCCGACTGGTGTGTCCTTAAAGGTATTTAGCCAAAAATTAAGCCGTTGGATTTTGCTCGTATCTTTGCCATTATCCTGATCAATAAACTGTTTAACAGCATCAGAAAACTTCCAAGTAATAAGAGTGTGATTTGTTAGTGAGTACGCAAAACTTTCGTAAGCCATTATATTGGCTACGAACTTTTGAGCATCTTTTTTTAACTTGAATGATTTAGAAACACGCTTCCTATCTCACATAAACTCAACACGGTAAGAAACGCTTTTTTACCCTTACGGGTTTGAATGATAACCATGAAATACCCCTTTCCGCCAAATTACGCCAAATACGCAACCGCAAAAACGGGAAAACAAAACAAATTGACTCTTTCCACCAGCTAAAATCTTCCGACCAAAAAAGATAAAATCCTGATACAACAAAGCCCCAGCGTTAACTGAGGCTCTGCCATTAAATCTGGTAGCGGTGGGCGGACTTGAACCGCCACGCCCGAAGGCAACGGATTTTGAATCCGTCGTGTATACCAATTTCACCACACCGCCAAATTGTCACTCAATTAGCCTATAACGCTAAGGAGTGATTGGAATTATACGTATGGAAGGCATCGGCGCAAGTGTTAAATTTTCAAAATGGTTTAATCGCTGATATTTTCACCATTAATGTTAGTTAGATACAAGTTTCAACTTTAAATGTCTCATACAAATGGCTATTCTGCTGACACCTTTTATAAATTAGATCGCTTATGAATTCTCAAGTACACACCAAGCCTGCTGGTTTTTTACGTCGTTTGGCGGCGATATTTTATGATGCTCTGATTATTATTGCGGTGGAAATGATCGCGGTAGGTATTGTGATTGCTACCATGGAGGCCCTTTTATCTCAAGGAATCATCAACTACGGCTCTTATCTTGATGTTAGTGATTTACTTAATCACCACCCTGTTTGGAGTATCTTGTTTCATGGTTATGTGGTGTTTGTTTGGATAGGCTTTTTAAGCTTCTTCTGGATGAAAGGACAAACTCTCGGTATGCGAGCTTGGAAGTTAAGAGTGCAAAATAAAGATGGCAGCAATATCCGTTTTTCTCAATCTTTAATTCGAGCCGCTACATCTCTATTTGGGCTGGGTAATATCACCGTATTATTTGATTCTGAAAAAAGAGCCCTGCAAGATATGTGGTCAAAATGCCAAGTAGTTCACCTACCAAAAGCAGTTTAAACTCATATTTGAACAACATTAAAAAGGGATGCACTTGGCATCCCTTGTTTAGTTTGGCTGTGTCATTGTTAGGCTTTTCGCCTCATCAGCATCACGGCGACCATTAAGAAGATCACACTCGGAGCGAGTGCGCCTATTATCGGTGGTGTGCCATATACTAAGCTCATAGGGCCAAAGACTTCACTGGAAATGTAGAAAGTAAAGCCGGCAATAACACCCGACAAAATTCTCGCCCCCATGGTCACACTACGCAGCGGACCAAAGACAAACGATAGTGCCATCAACATCATCACTGCAATCGATAATGGTTGGAATGCCTTACGCCAAAAGGCTAATTCATAGCGAGATGGATCTTGCTCTGAGTCTCTCAAGTAAGTCACGTAGCTGTATAAACCGGTTAACGATAACTCTTCAGGCTTAACCGTTACTACCGCGAGCTTGTCCGGCGTTAATGTCGTTTGCCATTCATAATTTGACTCTTTCACTTTACTGATCTGAACGTCATCTTTCATCTTAGTAATTTGAACATCTTTCATCATCCAGCGATTATCGTCTTCGTAACGAACAGTTTGAGACACCAGAATATCATTGAGTTTTTTCTCTTGATCAAACTGCCAGATAGTCACGCCCTTCAATTCATCTTCGCCATTTACTCGACCAATATAAATGAAGTTATTACCATCACGCGCCCAAACACCATCTCGAACTGAAACAATATCACCACCCGCAATCGCCATGGCACGAGAGTCTCGCGCTAGTTTTTGTGCTTGTGGTGAGCCCCATTCACCAAGGATCATCACCATTAACATCAACGGCACTGCGGTTTTCAATACTGAAACACCAATATTCAGTTTAGAGAAACCCGATGCCTGCATAACCACAAGTTCAGAACTGGCGGCTAGCATACCTAAACCAATCAAAGCGCCAAGTAATGCAGCCATGGGGAAAAACATTTCAATATCACGAGGAATACTTAATACTACAAAGTACAAAGCTTCCATTAAATCATAAGTCCCACGACCTACTTTACGTAACTGCTCGACATATTTAATGATGGCAGATAAACCCACCAAGGTCGCGAGACACAAAGATGACGTGGCAATAATGGTTCGGCCAATATACCAATCAAGAATTTTAAACACGGCTCAACTTCCTTCTTCTCAATTTATCTTTGAGTCCACGAACAAATAAGCTATCTAAACTATTGAGAATAATCCCGGCAATCAGCAAGCAAGCATTAATCGACCACATTCCCAATGCTGACGGCACACTACCATCTTCGATAGCCGATTTCATGGCACTGATCGCTAAGAAGTAAGCTAAATAAATCAATACTGCAGGACCTAGTTTGGCAAAGCGCCCTTGTCTTGGGTTAACCGCCGATAAAGGCACCACGACTAAAGTGAGCAACGGGATACAAACAATTAAACTCAATCGCCATTGCAACTCAGCTTTTGCTTCTAAGTCATTTATACCGATAAGATCTTTGGTTGGAATGGCTTCCCATTTACGCTTTTTCTTTTGTACATCGCGTTGACCAATTAACGCTGAGTATTCGTCATAATCGGTATTACGGTAATCTAAAGAGTTAGGAATGCCCTCATAACGAACACCATCTTTCAGGGTTAACATTTGACGGCCATCGGGAAATTCTTGCACCACACCTGAGTTAGCAAACATTACGCTTGGACGAATCGAGTCTCTTGGTTGTGCTTGAGCCACAAATACATTAGTCAGTTTTTTATCTTTAATATCATCAACAAATACCACTGCGCTGCCATCTGGTGCAGGTTGAAACTGGCCTTTTTTAAGCAAATCAATACTACTGGTTGCTGTTACCTTCTCAAGCAATTGCGTTACCTTTTCCTGACTCCAAGGTGAAAGGTATAAAGAGTTAAATGCGGCAATAGCACCAGTGATAACGGCAAGGTACAAAGCAGCATGCACCAAAAACTTATTACCAATCCCGGTAGCGTTCATTACCGTGATTTCACTTTCAGCGTACAGGCGGCCAAAAGTCAGTAAGATACCAACATATAAGCTCAATGGCAGCATTAATAGCCCCATTGCTGGCATATTAAGGCCAACAATCGATACAATCATGCTGGCGGGAATATCCCCATCAGACGCATCAGCTAATACACTGATAAATTTTTGGCTCAAAAACACGAGAAAAAGCACAAAGAAGACGGCGAACTGGCTTTTGAGTGTCTCGCGGATCAAATATCTAACAATAATCACGCAGCATTACCTATACAAAACTTGTTTTTTTGACGGAATCACTATAGTTTTCCGATGAGTCTATTATTTTTAATGTTTTTTAACTATATTAATCTTTAAATGTCGAGTTAATTGTTACTCGATTTACTATTTCTAACTAAATCTTGTGTCGCTTAATTCTAGAACAGTTTGCTCAATGGCAACGAAGAATAAGCATTATCCAACATTTAGTTCTATTTGTCTTTAGGATGTAGGAGTACGCATGGAGTTCAGTGTAAAAAGTGGCAGCCCAGAAAAACAACGCAGCGCTTGTATAGTCGTTGGTGTGTTTGAGCCACGTCGCCTTTCTCCTGTCGCCGAGCAACTAGATAAAATCAGCGACGGCTATATTAGTTCATTATTACGTCGAGGTGATCTCGAAGGTAAACCAGGCCAAATGCTGCTATTGCACCAAGTACCGGGTATGTTATCTGAACGTGTTCTACTGGTTGGCTGTGGTAAAGAACGTGAACTAGGTGAACGTCAATACAAAGATATTATCCAAAAAACCATCAGCACTTTGAACGACACTGGCTCAATGGAGGCAGTATGCTTCTTAACGGAGCTCCATGTCAAAGGTCGTGATACTTATTGGAAAGTTCGCCAAGCAGTTGAATCAACAAAAGATAGCCTTTACACCTTTAATCAGTTTAAGAGCAATAAACCAGAAACTCGTCGTCCTCTACGTAAATTAGTGTTTAACGTACCGACTCGTCGCGAGCTTAACCTAGGCGAAAAAGCGATTGCTCATGGTTTAGCTGTTTCATCAGGTGTTAAAGCATCGAAAGATCTTGGTAATATGCCACCAAATGTTGCCAACCCAGCTTATCTTGCTTCTCAAGCACGTCGTCTAGCCGATGATTTCGAGACCATCACCACCAAAATCATTGGTGAAGAAGAGATGGAAAAACTCGGCATGCACTCTTACCTAGCGGTCGGTCGCGGCTCGCGTAATGAATCTATGATGTCCATCATCAACTATAAAGGTAACCCCGATCCTGAAGCGAAGCCGATTGTGCTAGTGGGTAAAGGTTTAACTTTTGATTCAGGCGGTATTTCATTAAAGCCAGGCGAAGCCATGGATGAAATGAAATACGACATGTGTGGCGCAGCCTCTGTCTTTGGCACCATGAAAGCTCTCGCGAAACTTAACTTACCAATTAACGTGGTTGCTGTGTTAGCCGGCTGTGAAAATATGCCTGGTAGTAACGCTTATCGTCCTGGTGATATCTTGACTACTATGTCAGGCCAAACGGTTGAAGTATTAAATACCGATGCAGAAGGTCGTTTAGTGCTTTGTGATGCGCTGACTTATGTTGAGCGCTTCGATCCTGATTGCGTAATTGATGTTGCAACCTTAACCGGCGCTTGTGTTATTGCACTAGGTCATCACATCAGTGGAGTAGTTGCTAACCATAATCCGCTGTCGCATGAGATTGTCAACGCATCAGAGCAAGCCGGTGACCGCGCATGGCGTCTACCAATGGCTGATGAATACCAAGAGCAACTCAATAGCCCATTTGCTGATATGGCCAACATCGGTGGTCGCCCGGGTGGCACCATTACCGCTGGCTGTTTCTTATCTCGCTTTACCAAGAAATACAATTGGGCGCATCTTGATATTGCAGGCACAGCTTGGAAATCGGGCGCACAAAAAGGCTCAACCGGCCGACCAGTACCATTGTTGGTACAGTTCTTAGTGAACCGTGCATCAGGATCACAAATATTCGAAGAATAAGCACATTCAAATACGTTTATATTCGGCTAATAAAGAGTATAAAATTGGGGACCTTTACGGTCCCCTTTCATTTTTGACGAACATAAAATCCGCGTATGGCTATTGCAACTTTTTACATCATTGAACCAAACAGCTTACAAGATACGGCTAGTGGCCATATTGACTATGTGGTGTATTTAGCCAGCTATTTTGCTTCTCAAGGGGCAAAAGTGTACGTCAATGCACAAGATAAAAGCCAAGCAGAAGCAGTAGATGAAGCCTTTTGGCAAAAAGAACCTGAACAATTTCAATCGCATAACTTATCTGGGGAAGGTCCTCAATATGGAACTCCAATTGAAATAGGCTTTAGCCAAGTAAAGCCGCATCGCAACCGTCAATTAGTCATCAATATGGCGAATGATAATACAATTTTTGCTCAGACCTTTAGACAAGTGGTAGACTTCGTTCCTTGCGAAGAAAAACCAAAGCAACAAGCTCGAGAAAGGTATAAAATCTACCGACAAGCTGGCTTTGAAATGCAGACAATTAACATTAAAAACGTTACTCGTAGCTCGGAAAAGCAAAGCACGTAAATCGAGTAACTAATAAATCGAGCAGCGAAGCGCTCTAGCAACGAAAAAGCGCAGCGCTCTAGACTCGAAAAACATTATTTTTCACGCTCAACGTATCGATAAAAGAAGACTATGGAAAAGACATATAACCCAACATCAATTGAACAAGCGCTATACCAGCGTTGGGAAGAGGCTGGTTACTTCAAGCCTCATGGTGATACTTCAAAGCAAGCCTACAGCATTGTCATTCCACCGCCGAACGTCACCGGTAGTCTTCATATGGGCCACGCCTTCCAAGATACCATAATGGATACCTTGATCCGTTGTGAGCGTATGAAAGGCAAAAACACCCTTTGGCAAGTAGGTACCGACCATGCAGGTATCGCGACTCAAATGGTAGTTGAGCGTAAGATTGCAGCAGAAGAAGGCAAAACAAAACACGATTACGGTCGTGAAGCCTTTATCGATAAGATCTGGGATTGGAAAGCAGAATCTGGTGGCAACATCACTCGTCAGCTTCGTCGCCTTGGCGCTTCGGTTGATTGGGATCGTGAACGTTTTACTATGGACGATGGCCTATCTGATGCCACTCGTGAAGTGTTCGTACGTCTTTACGAAGATGACCTCATTTATCGCGGCAAACGCCTAGTAAACTGGGATCCAAAGCTGCACACCGCGATTTCTGATCTTGAAGTTGAAAACAAAGACAAAAAAGGTCACATGTGGCACTTCCGCTACCCATTAGCCGATGGCGTATTAACCGCGGAAGGTAAAGACTACATTGTGGTAGCAACCACTCGTCCTGAGACCGTACTAGGTGATACAGGTGTTGCGGTTAACCCAGAAGATCCTCGTTATAAAGATATCATTGGCAAAGAAATCATCTTGCCTATCGTTGATCGCCGTATTCCAATCGTTGCTGATGAACACGCTGACATGGAAAAAGGCACGGGTTGTGTGAAGATCACTCCTGCGCACGATTTCAATGACTATGAAGTGGGCAAACGCCACCAGCTTCCAATGATCAACATTTTAACGCTAAATGCTGATATCCGTGATGCTGCTGAAGTTTTCACTACGACTGGTGAACCATCAGATGTTTACAGCAGTGACATCCCTGCTCAATACCAAGGCATGGAACGTTTCGCTGCACGTAAAGCGCTCGTTGCAGAAATGGATTCCCTTGGCTTATTAGAAGAAGTTAAAGATCACGACCTAACCGTTCCTTACGGTGACCGTGGTGGCGTGGTTATCGAGCCAATGCTAACTGACCAATGGTATGTTCGTACTGCGCCTTTAGCTGCTCCAGCAGTAAAAGCGGTAGAAGATGGCGAAATTCAATTCGTACCTAAGCAATATGAAAACATGTACTTTGCATGGATGCGTGATGTACAAGACTGGTGTATCTCTCGCCAACTTTGGTGGGGCCATCGCATTCCAGCCTGGTATGACAACAGCGGCAACGTTTATGTCGGTCGTACTGAAGAAGAAGTGCGTGAGAAAAACAATCTCGATCCAGTGATCGTTCTACGCCAAGACGATGACGTATTAGATACCTGGTTCTCTTCAGCGCTTTGGACGTTCGGCACGATGGGCTGGCCGGAAAAAACCAAAGATCTTTCCACTTTCCACCCAACGGATGTATTGGTGTCTGGTTTTGACATCATCTTTTTCTGGGTTGCCCGTATGATCATGATGACCATGCACTTTGTGAAAGATGAAGATGGTAAAGCGCAAGTCCCATTCAAAACCGTTTACATGACTGGCCTTATCCGTGATGAAAACGGCGATAAGATGTCTAAGTCAAAAGGTAACGTACTTGACCCAATCGATATGATTGACGGTATTGATCTTGAATCTCTGGTTGAAAAACGTTGTGGCAACATGATGCAGCCTCAGCTTGCGAAGAAGATCGAGAAAAACACGCGTAAAACCTTTGAAAACGGCATCGAACCTTATGGTACTGATGCTCTACGTTTCACCCTAGCAGCTATGGCTTCAACTGGCCGTGACATCAACTGGGATATGAAACGTCTTGAAGGTTACCGTAACTTCTGTAACAAACTATGGAACGCAAGCCGTTACGTATTGATGAATACAGAAGAGCAAGATTGTGGTTTTGCTGAAGGTGCCGAGCTTGAATATTCTCTAGCAGACAAATGGATTGAATCTCAATTCGAAATCGCGGCTAAAGAGTTCAACGCACATATCGAAAACTTCCGTCTAGATATGGCAGCGAATACGCTATACGAATTCATCTGGAACCAATTCTGTGACTGGTACTTAGAGCTAACGAAGCCAGTATTATGGAAAGGCACTGAAGCAAAACAACGTGCTACTCGTCGTACTCTAATTACTGTACTAGAGAAAACATTGCGTCTTGCGCACCCTGTGATCCCATACATCACAGAGTCTATCTGGCAGAGCGTGAAACCGCTTGTTCCTGGCGTTGAAGGCGACACCATCATGACTCAGGCCATGCCTCAGTTTGATGAAAACAATTTCGACCAAAAAGCACTAGACGATATCGAGTGGGTAAAACAATTCATCACTTGTATCCGTAACCTACGTGCAGAATACGATATTGCGCCAAGCGTACCACTTTCTATCATGCTGAAAGCCGATTCGGTTGATGCTAAGCGTCTTGAAGATAACCTAGCTGTATTAAGCTCTCTAGGTAAACTGGAAGATGTGAAAGTATTAGCAGAAGGCGAAGAAACACCAGCATGTGCAACTTCACTGGTAGGCAAATCAACCATCATGATCCCTATGGCTGGTCTGATTGATAAAGATGCAGAACTTGCTCGCTTAGATAAGGAATCCGTTCGTATTCAAGGTGAAATCAAACGCATCGAAGGCAAGTTAAACAACCAAGGATTTGTCGCTAAAGCGCCAGAAGCCGTAGTTGCCGCAGAGCGCGCGAAACTTGAAGGTTACCAAGAAACTTTGGTTAAACTGGAAGAGCAAAAAGCGACGATTGCGGCGTTGTAAAGCTGCGATACTCGGTTTTCGGGCGCTACGCTGCTCGTAACTCGAAAAAGAACGATTAAAGGCTAGCCGAGAGGTTAGCCTTTTTCGTTTTTCAGCGAAACGACCTAATCAATAGCTTCTACCTATCAAATAAATAATCACAAACCTACTTTACGTAATGAGAATTATTCGCAATAATGTATTCAACAAAACAAAGACATTATTCGGAGTCATTATGAAAAAGACATTCACATTCGCTATCTTACATTTCAGTGTCGCTTTTACCGTTGCTTATGTATTAACCGGTGACATTATCTTAGGTAGTTTGATCGCGATGATTGAGCCTATGGTGAACACGGTTGCTTTTTACTTCCATGAGAAAGCGTGGCAGCAGCCTAAATGGGCTCGTTTGGCAATGTTAAAACCAAGTCGTAAAACCGCTAGCTTCGCTGTTTTGCACTTTAGCGTCGCTTTCTTAGTGGTTTACTTGTTAACCGGTGATATGTTTGTCGGTGGTTTAATGGCGGCGTTAGAGCCCAGTATTAATACGGTTGTGTTCTACTTCCACGAACGCGTATGGCAACGTAATGAAAAAGCGAAAATCAGCTTACACTGCCATCACCATGACTTGCAGCAGCATAGTATTGAAGTATCAGAAGTATCAGAAGTAAAAGACGACCAAGTCAGAGCTTATTAGTTCTACAATCAACACTTTAAACAACAGACGCCCACGACCCACTACTCCGAATAAGATAGTGGGCGTTTTTGTTTTTATTGCCAATAAGTATTGAGGTACACTTTCTTGATATTGCTTATATCCTTAAGAGTCCAGTCGTACTATGTCTTACACCATTCGCCCTATTCAGCCGCAAGATAACCCTCAAATTGCTCATGTTATTCGTGATGTTTCCGCCGAATTTGGTTTAACTGCCGATAAAGGTTATAGCGTGGCCGATCCAACCCTCGATAACTTATATGAAGTCTATCAAGCTAAACGTTCACAATACTGGGTAATGATCAATAAAGATGGTTTAGTTGTGGGTGGTGCTGGGATTGCTCCACTCGTCGGTAAGCCCGAAGTGTGTGAGTTACAGAAAATGTATATTTTAAATCACGCTCGTGGCCAAGGTTTCGCTAAAAAATTAATTGATGTTTGTTTTGAGCAAGCGAGAGAAATCGGCTTTGAGCAGTGTTATTTAGAATCCACCGCGGAGCTGAAAGCGGCGCTTGCGTTATATCAAAAGCTTGGCTTTCAGCATTTGGATGGACCTTGGGGAGATACCGGTCACAGTGATTGTGAAGTAGTGATGGCTAAAGTATTGAACTCATGAGCGGTAATCTAAAGCTACAAAGGATAGTGGTTAATGCTTTGTGTTTCTGATAGCGCCACATCGAAAGTGAAATGATAACCATCTAAGTGAACATAGAGTTCGGTATTACCAGATAACGCTTGATTGGTTTCTTGCTCTATCACCGCTTGCTTAGGAGCATCGACCTGAAAAATAGCCGTAACATGGTCGCTTCTCACATCCAAAGGTATGGTGTACATCATCCCTTCGTATTTAATTTGAGTTGAAACTAAGCCCGGTTTTAATGTCGAATAATACACATCGACCTTTAACTCACAGCCACCACCGTGATGCCAAATTTGCTCGGTCACCACATGCTGCAATCGAACATTGCGTACTAAACGTAAAAAAGGTGTACGCTTAATTCCACTGACAATTGGAGTATCGCTAACTGGCTCGCCTAAATGACAAACCGATGCTTCCTCTTCAATCAAGAAGTCATCATCGAGCTCTAAAAACAAAATCTCAATCCGATTTTTACCAAGGTTAAGATAAGGCTGAATATCTTTTTGATAACGATATTGGCTACCATCGCAGTCAAATACAGCCACACCACCTACTCGCACCTCGGCATAACGATCAATACCATCGATCACAAGATCAACCCCCGCAAGATCTAACATTGACTGATCGACCTCGATATCGTGCATTAAATGCCATTCTTGCTGATCAATCTCTTGTTCAGACAAGTGACTAGGTAATACCGAACTCAATTTGGCAGGAAAAGCGATATCGGCTTGAGGAATAGATAAATCAGTAAGCGGGGATATTTGCCAAAGGCCATCAAGTAAAAAGTGCATAATCGTCCGTGAATCTGTAGGGAATAGATATAAAAATACCAGCTATATTCAGCTGGTATTTTTTAACGAAAAAGAAAGCGTTACTCGCTATCGTAATCGTCATTCTCTTCATCATAAATGGCGTCTTCACCTTCGTAGAAAGTGCCCCAACCATCATAGATGATGTCAAACTTTTCAGCCAAATGGACCAGTTTCTCAACTTGCTCATCAATAAGGTTAGCATCTAAAGCCGATTGCATGATCGCATCACAGCACAATACTTTGCTGCCATCTTCGTCTTCAGTTTCTTCGGCTTCTAACACTTCAAAGCCCATTTGGAATGCTTCCATCACTGCTTTTTCTAATGTTGCGAAATCTTCAGCGAATAAATGATGCTCAATATCGTAAAGCGCGTCTGGATCACTGCCATCTTCAATCAATGCTGCGATAATTTCACGTGTTTCTTCTTTTTGAAATTCAATCAGTTCTTCTACCGACATATAATCGTCTTGCATCGATTGATCATTATTAGACATAGTTTAAGCTCCAGTGTGGGCAAATTTTCGATATAAATAAATTATATATACACAAAGTAATTAAAGTGACAGTGAGGTAAATGAACACCGTTAACAACGTCGCACTTCATGTACGAAATATATAGGTGTATTTTGCCATGAAAGCTCATACTAAGTAAGCGTTAATGTGGTGGTTATGGATACTTTGATTTTCACCACATCAAAAACAAATAAAAATTCACTTTATTGGCATTTTTATGTATAAATAACTTTTACCACCGACTCACAAGGACGTAGTTATGGCT
This sequence comes from Vibrio litoralis DSM 17657, assembly GCF_000426765.1. Taxonomy (GTDB): domain Bacteria; phylum Pseudomonadota; class Gammaproteobacteria; order Enterobacterales; family Vibrionaceae; genus Vibrio; species Vibrio litoralis. The sequence goes on from NZ_KE384567.1 coordinate 452,490, forward strand.
TTCAACTTACGCAACCGTAATTTCTTAAAACTACTGGATTTCACGCCGAAAGAAATCGATTTTTTACTCAGCTTATCTCGTGATCTTAAACGCGCCAAATACGCAGGCTGTGAGAAGAAATCGCTGGTAGGTAAAAATATCGCGCTGATCTTTGAAAAACCTTCCACTCGTACTCGTTGCGCTTTTGAAGTTGCCGCGTTTGATCAAGGTGCTCAAGTCTCCTACCTAGGCCCTTCTGGTTCGCAAATTGGCCATAAAGAATCAATGAAAGATACCGCGCGCGTTTTAGGCCGTATGTATGATGGCATCGAATATCGCGGGTTTGGACAAGCGATTGTGGAAGAACTCGGAGAGCATGCCGGCGTACCAGTATGGAATGGCTTAACCGATGAATTTCACCCAACGCAAATTTTAGCTGACTTCCTAACTATGCAAGAGTACAGCCAAGACAAGCCGTTAAATGAAGTGAGTTTCGCTTACTTAGGTGATGCTCGAAACAACATGGGTAATTCATTAATGGTTGGCGCGGCGAAAATGGGAATGGATATTCGCCTAGTTGCACCGAAAGCATTTTGGCCAGAAGAAAGCTTAGTGGAAACTTGCCAAACTATCGCCCAAAGCACTGGCGCTAAAATCACACTCACCGAAGATGTTGCCGAAGGTGTTCAAGGTTGTGATTTCTTATATACCGATGTGTGGGTTTCGATGGGTGAAGCGGCAGATGCTTGGGATGAACGTGTAGCTTTGATGATGTCTTATCAAATCAATATGGATATGATTAATGCTACCAACAATCCGAATGTGAAGTTTATGCACTGCTTACCTGCTTTTCATAATGATGAAACGACCGTCGGTAAAGAAGTGGCTGAAAAATACGGCATGAAAGGCTTAGAAGTGACAGAAGAAGTATTTGAGTCAGACTACTCTATTGTTTTCGATCAAGCAGAAAACCGCATGCATACGATTAAAGCCGTTATGGTGGCGACTCTAGGCGACTAGTAACTTGAGGTGACTAGCATCTTGAGGTAGCTCGCTTCATTCGATAAATAGGAATCAAGGCACACAATAATTAGACTAGAGCTTTAGCAAACGCTTGCGCTTACTTTTATTGGGAGTATAATTTCCGCCAATTATCAAAGGAGTGAGCAATGCGACTGTTAAGCCTAAATATCAAATTTTGCTTCAAGCAAATGGGCTTATTTAATTCTGTTATTGCTTTTATTCTTTCATGATCAAGCCTCCTTATTTGGGAGGCTTTTTTGTATCTGTTTCTAGCGTGAATGTAAGGACAAATCATGGCGAACTCGCTCTATCAAAAGCACATTATTTCCATTCCAGAACTGTCTCGTCAGGAGCTTGAATTAATCATTCAAACTGCCGCACAAATTAAAGAGAATCCTCAGCCGGAATTAATCAAAGGCAAAGTGGTGGCAAGCTGCTTCTTTGAGCCTTCCACTCGTACTCGATTGTCTTTTGAAACTGCCATTCAGCGTATTGGTGGTAGTGTGATTGGCTTTGATAATGCAGGAAATACTTCTCACGCAAATAAAGGTGAAACGCTTGCCGATTCAATCCGCATCATTTCTTCTTATGTCGATGCTTTTGTAATACGCCATCCACAAGAAGGTGCGGCGCGCTTAGCGTCTGAGTTCTCCAACGATATACCTATCATCAATGCTGGAGACGGTTCAAACCAACATCCAACCCAAACCTTACTCGATCTATACAGCATTTATGAAACGCAAGGTACTTTAGATAATATCAATATCGCGTTTGTCGGAGATTTAAAATACGGCCGCACCGTACACTCGCTGACTCAAGCCTTAGCTAAATTCAGCAATGTACGTTTTTATTTTGTCGCACCTGAAGCACTGGCCATGCCTGATTACATTTGTGAAGAACTGGATGATGCAGGCATTGAATATAGCCTACATACCGATATGGATGAAGTGATCTCGAAGCTCGATATTTTATACATGACGCGCGTACAAAAAGAGCGTTTTGATGAGTCAGAATATGCTCATATTAAATCAGCCTTTGTATTAACCGCGGCGGCATTAAAAAATGCTAAAGATAATTTGAAAGTGCTTCATCCACTACCTCGTGTTGATGAAATCACGGTTGATGTTGATAAAACGCCATACGCTTATTATTTCGAACAAGCAGAAAATGGCGTTTACGCTCGTACTGCACTGCTCGCGCTTGTTCTAAACCAAACTTTATAATCACGGAGGCCTTCCATGTCTAAGCAATACCAATTACAAGTTGAAGCGATTAAAAACGGCACCGTGATCGACCACATCCCAGCGCATATTGGCATTAAAGTACTTAAGCTATTTGAAATGGATAACTCAAATGAAAGAGTGACCGTCGGCTTAAACCTGCCATCTTCGGCTCTTGGCGCTAAAGATTTACTCAAAATTGAAAATACCTTTATCACCGAAGAGCAAGCACAGAAACTCGCTTTATATGCCCCTCATGCTACGGTCAATCAAATCGAAGATTATCATGTAGTGAAGAAACTGGCGTTAACCTTACCGAAAGTGGTCACTGACGTCTTCAACTGTGCCAACAGTAATTGCATTACCCATAACGAGCCAGTTTCCAGCACTTTTACGGTGATTGAAAAAAATGATGATATTCGCTTAAAGTGTAAGTATTGTGAGAAAAGCTTTTCTCGCGAAATCATGACTGAGAAATAATTATTACCACGGAATAACAAGGAAAAGATAATGACTAAAGTATTGCATACTGAATTAGCACCCGCAGCGATTGGCCCATACGTTCAAGGCGTCGATCTTGGCAGCATGGTAATGACTTCAGGCCAAATTCCAGTTAATCCAGCAACAGGTGAAGTCCCAGCAGAAATTACCGCTCAAGCTCGTCAGTCTTTAGATAACGTTAAAGCGGTTGTAGAGTCTTCAGGGTTAACAGTTGGTGATATTGTTAAAATGACTGTTTTTGTAAAAGACTTAAATGACTTTGTTGCGGTAAATGAAGTTTACGGCGCATTCTTTGATGAGCACAAGGTTGCCAATTACCCTGCACGTTCTTGTGTAGAAGTCGCACGTTTACCAAAAGATGTTGGTATTGAAATTGAAGCAATTGCCGTTCGCAAGTAAGCGGTAGAAAAACAACAAACCTTACTTAATGAGAGGCTAGTCCCTCTCATTTTTTGTTTAAAAAAAACACAACAAAATAGCACTAATTGTCATGGTAATGTTAGAATGCGACGAAATATATACGCAGGGTAACTATTACTAATGAAATCGATAGCCTCATATTCTCTTCAACTGACATTAGTTTTAATACTTATGGCAATTTCAACTGTTGCCCAATCGTCGCCTATTCTGAGCTTAGAATCGCCAACTGGGCAACAAATAAACCTAAGCCGTGAAGATCTGGAAAGCCTGCCTCAGACAACTTTCACCACCTCGACGCCTTGGACTAAAGGTATTCATACCTATCAAGGACCGAGATTAAACTTAATTACTGATAAGCTGAAACCTTCAATCAATGGCATTCGAATCTATGCCGTCAATGGTTACTCCTATGACATCAATATTCACGATTTAAAAAAATACCCATTTATCTTAGCGCTTCGACAAGACGAAAAAGCACTGTCATTACGTAATAAAGGCCCTTTTTGGTTACTGGTGCCTTTCGATCAGAACCCCCATTGGCTTTCGCTGGATAAACTACGTAATCAATTGGTTTGGCAAATAAACAAGATTAAGGCTTTATAATGCGCTTACATATTTCGAAGCCTGTGATGATCAACACTACGTTTATCTTATTGTTAGCTCTTTTTACTACTGGTTTTCTCTGGAGCTTCTACCTACAAAAAGAAAATAATCACAATATCGATCGCTTTTATCGCTCGACCAATTGGTACGCTAACAGAATGATCCACCAATCGGAAAAATTTTTATACAAGACCGAATTGTATCAACTAGGCGCGATTCCTTTATCAGACCTAACTCAAAGTTACGATCTGGTTTGGAACCGCCTACAACTCTTTTTAGAAGCCAGTATCACCGAGCTTTTACGCAGCCGTCACCCACAAGTCACTAAAGACGTGGAAACGCTTTTTAACAGTATCAAAGCATTAGATGATGATTTTAACAATCCTAGTCATCTGCACACAAAGGCATTTTCAGATAAGGTTATGAAAGTTAAGGATGACTTACTAAATTTAAACTATTCACTGAGTCGTGTTCTCACAAGTAGCCTTAGCGAAGGTACACGTAAAAATAACGACCTCATTCAACTTTGGCAGTTATCGGCATTCATCATTACCGTATTACTTTCTACCGCTTTACTTAGAATGAGCCGACGTTCAGCAGAGCTAGCGCAACTCGATCCACTGACTCAGTTAGGTAATCGACGCGCCTTATCGGGCTACCTAAAGAAGCAATTAAAACGATCTTCAACAGTCAGTGTATGCGCCATCGACCTAAAGTGTTTTAAGCAAATTAATGATCAAATTGGTTATCAAGTGGGGGATCAGGTTTTAGTAGCATTTACTCAAAGACTTGCCTCGATAAAACAATGCAGAGCCTTTCGTCTTGGTGGGGATGAATTTGTACTTGTTTGTACTAAGCCAGATATACAACATAACTTAACGGCTCGAATTAAAAAGTTACAACAACAACTCGAGTTTGATTATCAATCCGAAGAACATCAATTTCCGGTTCGTATTCGTCTTGGCATCAGCCAATCAAATAAAAAGAATCCATCCGAAGCTGGGGCGTTACTCGACCAAGCAATCTTAGCGCTAGATCAAACCAAACAAACCACTGATAAAGATTATGCTTTTTATCATATGCCTGCTTCGTCAATTTAAACGGCCCCTAAAAAACTAAAAGAAGCGATATCATTCGCTCCTTTATTAAGTTCAATTTACACCTTCATTAATGCGCTGAGGCAGCCGCTGATGTATCAGTACTTGATTTAATAAATGGCCCTTTAGCAAACCAAATAATCACAACCAACGCAAAGAACAACCAACCTAGCATGTAGAAGTAATCAATCGTTGAGTTCATAAAAGCTTGAGTGGTAATGATATGATCCACAGCCGCTAAGTTAGCTTGTGTCTCTCCGCCCATCTTATGCAAATAATCCACCGCTGCAGGCTCATAATTACTCACATGCTCGGTTAACGTCGCATGATGAAAATCAGCTCGACGAGTCCATAACCAAGTTGTTAATGAGGAAGCAAAGCTACCGCCCAGTACACGTAAGAAAGTAGTCAGGCCTGATGCATCAGCAATTTGCTGCCCATTCAAGTTCGATAAGAATATCGTGGTGAGGGGCATAAACATAAATGCAATACCAATCCCCATAAACAACTGCACTTGAGCAATTGAGTTAAAATCAACAAACGTATTGAAATGGGAGCGTAAGAAACATGATAAGCCAATCACCACAAAGGAGATTGTCGCCAAGATTCTCATGTCGGCTTTATGCGCATATTTACCCACTAACGGCGTCAGCAAAAATGGCAATATTCCCATTGGCGCAGAAGCTAAGCCCGCCCAAATCGAAGTGTATCCCATGTAAATCTGTAACCATTGCGGCAAAATAATATTAATGGCAAAGAAAGCCGAATAACTTAATACCAGTGCTAGCGTACCGACTGTGTAGTTACGATCTTTGAACAGGTATAAATTTACGATTGGGTGGTCATCGGTTAGCTCCCAAATCACAAATGAAATCAGAGCCACTGCTGCAATGCAGGTCATCACTACAATGTGAGTCGAAGCAAACCAGTCGGCATCATTACCTAAATCGAGCACAACTTGCAGTAAACCTACCCCGAGCACCAACAAAGCAATGCCAATAAAATCAATCGGCATTTTCGCAGTCACATCAACGCGATCTTTCAATTGCTGCCAAACCACTAAACAACAAAAAATACCAATCGGTAAGTTGATGAAAAAGATCCACGGCCAAGAATAGTTATCGGTTATCCAACCACCGGTAATCGGCCCGACAATCGGTGCAACCACCGTCACCATCGAAATCAGCGCTAACGCTGCCCCCCGTTTAACCGATGGAAAAATCGCCAACAATAACGTCTGACACATCGGAAACATAGGACCGGCAAAAAATCCCTGTAGAGCACGAAATACAATAAGCTCTGGCATACTGGTCGCAATTCCACAAAGGAATGACGAAAAGGTAAATAATGCCACCGATACAATGAACAGTCTAAGTTGCCCTATGCGGCGAGAAAACCACCCGGTAAGCGGCAATGCAATTGCATTACACACCGCGAATGAAGTAATAACCCAGGTACTTTGCTCTGAACTTACCCCTAAGTTACCTGCGATCGTCGGCAATGCGACGTTAGCAATCGTACTATCGAGTACCTGCATAAACGTGGCTAATGCGAGAGCGATAACCGCCAGTGGCAGACTAGGAGGCGTGTATGTTTGATCGTTCATGAACGCCTCTATTGTGCGGTCGTTGTTGTGCCAACACTGGTTGCGCTAACACTTGCTACGCCAACATTTTCATGCAAAATTTTAGCAACTAGCTTATCCACTTCTTCAAGTGAGTTATGGTAAACATCAGTGTTATAACGAGCTTTTTTCGCAGCTTCTTTTGCCAATAGCTGACCATCGGTATCTTTAATATCGACTTTCGCTACCATAGATAGACCAATACGCAACGGGTACTTATCTTGGTTTTGCTCATCTAAATGGATTTTTACAGGCAAACGCTGAACAATCTTGATCCAGTTACCACTAGCATTTTGCGCAGGAAGAAGAGAGAACGCACTACCCGTACCAATACCTAGGCTTTCTATTTCACCTTTATATTCAACTTCTTCGCCGTAAAGATCAGAAGTAAGCGTCACTGGCTGACCAATACGCATATCTTTCATTTGGCTTTCTTTAAAGTTGGCATCTACCCACACTTGATGTAATGGAACGATTGCCATTAACTGACTACCGGGCTGTACTTGACTACCTAATTGCACAGCACGTTTAGCCACATAACCACTAACCGGTGCCACAATTTTAGTACGCATATTATCTAAATAGCTTTTACGTAAAGCAGAAACCGCTGATTTCACACCTGGATGCGTTTCTAGCACGGTGTTATCAACAAGTGCTACCGTCATTTGTAATGATTGCTCAGCCGCTTCTAATTGGCTTTTGGCAGCTTCTAAACTATCGCGGTAGTGAGTTAAATCTTCTTTCGAGATCGCCCCTTTTGCTACCAAATTTTTACGACGGTTATAATCATTTAATGCCTGACGATACTCAACTTTGCTGGTTTCTACTTTCGCCTTAAAGTTATCCGCCGCGGCATACATACTACGAACTTCGCGAACTTTGCTCGCTAATTTAGCTTCAGCATTTTGCAGGGCAATTTGGGTATCATTAGAGTCTAATGCCACCAGTACTTGGCCTTTTTTGACATAATCACCAGCATCTGGAATCACTTTAGTTACGGTGCCAGCAATTTGTGGCGATACCGTCACAAGGTTACCATTTACATACGCATCGTCGGTTTCTTCTACGAATTTTGCATACATTTGATAGTAAGCAAACCAACCGCCACCAATTACCAATAACGCAACCAATAAGATAAGAAAAGAGGTTTTGCGCTTACTTTTTGGTTTTACAGCAGCTTCAATATTTTGTTTGTTTTCCATGATTCAACCATTTGATCATTAATGTAATTATAATTTTTTCTTGCCTAAATAACGCTTCGTTAAGGCAGTAACCGCTCTAATAAGCCACTCAACTGTTTTACTTCATCAGCAGATAAATCGCCTATCAACAATGGACTCACTTGAGTTTCAATCACTTCTATACACTGGGTTAATAGTGATTGACCAGAAGGGGTTAATATCAAAATGACACTTCTTTTATCTTCTGGATTCGGTTGCTTTTCTACGAGCGACTTTTTAATTAAACGCTCAACCATGCGCGTCATTGAACCGCAATCGATAGCGAGTAACTTACTGATTTCTGCTGGTGAATTCTTTTTTTCACATTCGATCACCGCCAAAACTTTAAATTGAGCAGGAGTGATATCGAGTGGCATCAAGAACTGTGAAAGCAATCTATCTTTATGATGGTTAACTAAACCAATGAGTTTTCCTAAAGGAATACTCGATGCATGAATATAAGGAGAAGTGGTCATAAGCACCTTTATGTTTCAACTTACTTGCCTAGGCAAATACTTGGCGGCATTTTATTTGCCTAGGCAAGTATCTGTCAATAAGTATTTCAAAATGTAACCATAAAATTACAGATGATTTAGGCTGAAATTCGCATCTTGAGGTTACTTGGGTATAAGATAGGGATATTCGTCCATCATCAAAAAGGACTTTTTCACGATGCGATTTTTCAAAATCAATAACGGCTTTATTCAAGAAATAAGCTATGACAAACAACAAGATCTACAACCTCTTATCGAACAAGCTGACTGGATAGATGCCCACGATCCTAGCGATGAAGAGCGTCTGTTTTTATCACAACAACTTGGTATTCAAATTCCCGGCACTAATGATGTAGAAGAAATCGAAGCATCTTCGCGTTATTTTGTCGATCATGAAGGGTTGCACGTCCACTCGCTGTTTCTTTCACCGAGCGAAGGTCGCCATACTACGGTCAACATTGCCTCCATTCTGCAAAAAGACCGATTAATCACCATTCGAGAAGGAAGTATTGCTGACTTTCGATTATTGCGTTTGCGGGCTCGTAAAGGTCAGGTTCAGTCTGATGATGTTCAATCACTATTTATCACCATCTTGGAACAAAAAGTCGAGAATCATGCCGATACCATCGAGGATATTCACCATCAATTAGAAAAGATCAGCTATACCGTACTGGAGGATGAGGAAGCAGATTGGGAAGAATGCATTAGCCGCCTTGCACGACTCGAAGACAGTAATGGTAAAATTCGTTTATGTTTGATGGATACTCAGCGCGTGATTTCATTTTTACTGCGTCACTTAAAGTCGACACCAGAGCAGCTGGAAACATTACGTGAAATTGTGCGTGATATTGAAACCTTGATGTCTCACACCACCTTCTTATTTGAGAAGATCAACTTCTTAATGGATTCGGCGCAAGGCTTTATCAATATAGAGCAAAACCAGATCATCAAAACCTTCTCAATCGCCGCAGTGGTATTCTTACCGCCAACATTAATCGCCAGTATTTATGGGATGAATTTCCATGTTATGCCTGAATTAGATTGGACCTTTGGTTACCCGGCCGCTTTAGCGTTAATGGTCGCTTCAGGCTTTGCCCCTTACTTTTACTTTAAACGTAAAGGCTGGTTGTAATTCCTATTCACCAATAATTGAATAACAAAAAGCCAATGAACACAAATATTCATTGGCTTTCTACTGTCTTGAATTCTAGTTATCCGCAACTAAGTTTACTTCTAGTCAAAAGAAGCTTACTTCGCGTTACGCTCTAGTACTTCGGCATCAAGCTCTTCTAACTTTGCTTTCATCTGATTGCGGCACAGTTTCAGTATCTCGCGAACATTTTCTTTATTGTAGCCTTCAACACTGATCGGTGGCAGCATCTCAACAATCACATGGCCGTTATTCCAGCGGTTCAGTTTTAACTTATCGGTTGAGCTACACACAATCGGAATAATAGGAACTTGAGCAGCAATCGCCGCATGAAAAGCACCGGTTTTAAACGGCAATAGACCGCGACCACGTGAACGTGTCCCTTCAGGAAACATCCACACCGATACTTTGCTCTTCTTAATTTGATCGGCAACTTGGCTAATGGTATCCATCGCTTTGCTGCGATTGGCACGGTCAATCAAGATATTACCTGTTAACCAATAAAGCTGCCCAAACAAAGGCAGCCAAACTAAGCTTTTCTTACCGACCGTAACTACATTTGGCGTGAGCGCAGCTGAAATGGTAAATAAATCCCAGTTATTTTGGTGGTTACCTAAGTAGATATGTTGACCGCGCTCATAAGCATTATCTGGAATTCTCAGCTCAAGCTTGATACCGAATACTTTAGCCATTCGGGAAAACATGCGGCCAAAAGTAAAAACATGGCGAGGGTTACGTGGACTGAATAAACAGTAGCCACAGCCAAAAACAAACATGAATACAGCAAATATCGCGACAGCAATAATGCGTAGTAAAGCAATCATTCAGTTTCTCCAATCACATAAAGCGCAAAGCAAATCGCCAGCGCCCTATACAATAAAAAAGCCGAAACCATTAGGTTTCAGCTTCCATGGCCCCAAAAGCAAGCGGATTAAAGGCTCACTTTCTAAGGCTATTATTTAAAACGCTCGATATTAGCACCTAGCGCATTCAGTTTATTTTCAATGCGGTCATAGCCACGGTCGATATGGTAAATACGATCAACAATGGTTTCGCCTTTAGCAATACAACCAGCAATAACAAGACTCGCAGAAGCACGAAGGTCTGTTGCCATCACCTGTGCACCAGTTAAGCTTTCAGCATCACCACAAATAACAGTATTACCTTCAATCTCAGCTTTAGCGCCCATACGCATTAATTCTGGTACATGCATAAAGCGATTTTCAAAGATAGTTTCTGTGATCACGCCGCCGCCTTTCGCCATCATATTCAGCAAAGTAAACTGCGCTTGCATATCCGTTGGGAAGCCAGGATGTGGGGCAGTACGAATCGTTACCGCTTTTAATTCGCGGCCTGTCATATCTAAGCTAATCCAATCTTCACCCGATTCCACTTTCGCGCCCGCTTCTTCAAGCTTAGCCAAAACCGCTTCAAGTAAAGAGGCTTTGGTATTACGACACACTACTTTACCACCAGAAACGGCAGCCGCAACGAGGAATGTCCCCGTCTCAATACGGTCAGCGACCACTGAATGTTGACCACCAGACAGACGCTCAACGCCTTCAATGGTAATAGTACCAGTACCTGCGCCAGTAACTCTCGCACCAATTGCATTTAAAAATGCAGCGGTGTCTTCAATCTCTGGTTCACGCGCCGCGTTTTCTAATACCGTAGTACCTTCTGCTAACGTTGCTGCAGACATAATCGTAATGGTTGCGCCAACCGACACTTTATCCATTACAATATGAGCACCTTTCAAGCGACCATCAACTTCTGCTTTTACATAACCTTCATCAAGCGTAATGGTTGCGCCAAGTTGCTCTAGACCATGAATATGTAGATCAACTGGACGAGCACCGATCGCACAACCGCCAGGCAGAGAAACTTGACCATGACCAAAACGAGCCACTAAAGGACCGAGTGCCCAAATTGAAGCACGCATGGTTTTTACTAAGTCATACGGAGCACAATATTCATGAATTGGGCCAGCATTAACACTTAACACTTCACCATTGCGCTCAACTTCGGCACCAAGGCGCTTCAGTAGCTCAATCGAAGTATCGATATCACGTAATGCAGGAACATTCGCTACTTCAACCGGACCTTCCGATAAAATAGTAGAGAACAAAATTGGTAACGCTGCATTTTTAGCCCCAGAAATGGTGACTTCACCTTGTAGCGGACCTGAGCCGTGTACTCTAAATTTTTCCATTAGTATAAGAACCTTGCTTCTTTATTTTTATTCTTTACTTCTTTCAAGCAAGAAGTAAGCAAAAGCGATTGAGTCTATAGAGCCAGTGGAATCTATAGTGACATCAGCTTTTTATCGCGCGCCCACTCTTCGGGTGTATACGCTTTAATTGATACGGCATGAATATCATTTCTTTGGATGTATTCCATCAGAGGCGCGTAAATTAATTGTTGTTTTTTAACTCGGCTCATACCTTCAAAAGATGAATCAACCGCAACGACTTCGTAGTGGCTGCCTTCACCTTTCACGTGAATTTCTTGTAATGACAAGGCGTCATCTAATATTTGTTTTACTTGGATAATGTCCACGTAACCCTCTAATTTTTTAATCGTCGGTAACTTGAATATGCTCAGCAAATAGTTCATCAATATTGCTAAGTTTAAATAATGTGTATAGCTGACTTGGCATAAAGGTCAGCATTATATGACAATTTTGATTTTTTGCATGCTGTAATAAATGAATAAGCATTGCCATGCCTGCAGAATCCACTCTATCGAGCTCTTTTAAGCATACTTCATATTGCGCAATTTGTGGCTGCCACGCTTGTAGCTGAGACCACAGCTCGGGTACAGTATCACGAGTCAATTGACCAATGATAGAGGCGCACTGCTCTCCTTCCTCTCGCCAATGACGACTCTGCACTATTTTTTACCTTCAAAAACAATGTCTTTTTGTGCCAACTGAGTTAACTCTTTGGTCACTGCTGGAATGCCATCTTGACGAATTTTTGTATTCCATTCCGATTGTTTGCTTGAAAGGAGACTGATCCCTTCTGCTACCATGTCGTAAGCTTTCCACTCACCGGTCTTGGTATTTTTCAATAAGGTAAACTCAAGTTTAATATTTGGACGGCCGTTATCAATGATTTCAACTGGAATAGAGAGAATGCGAACATCATCGTTAACCGCTTTCTCTTGTGCAAATTGAATGGTTTGATCAGTATATTGCGTCAAAACTTGCGCATAAGAAGTAATTAAATAAGCACGAAACTCTTGAATAAACTCGCCTACTTCTTTCTTATCAGCCCCTCGCAAGTTCGGACCAAGTAATTTTAGTGCCGTATATTGATAATTGACGTACGGCATCATTTCTTGTTCTACGATGGTTTTTAAGTAGTTCGGATCTGCTTGCACTTTCGGCTGTTCGGTTTTAAGTCGATCAAAAGTTTGCTCTGCAACCGAATGCATCATTTTATAGGGATTGCTGCTATCAACGGTTGCGGCATTCACACTAAAAGCCCCCCCCATAAACGCCAACAGTAACGCTGTTTTTCTTAACCAAGACATACCTAACTCCTGTATCACTCAGACTCTTTGCTGCTATATAAAAACTGGCCAATTAAATCTTCTAACACTAACGCAGACTTAGTGTCTTCAATAAAATCGCCATCCATTAAGGTACTGCTCATTCCTTCCATCACAAAGCCTGGTACTAGGCTAATATATTGTTCGCCAATTAAACCTGAAGTTAAGATCTGCGCGCTTGAAGTATCTGGATATTCACCAAATTTTCGGCCAATCGACATACTAACAACCGGAATGTAGTTCTGGGTATCTAAGCTGATGTCAGTGACTTGCCCTACTACTACACCACCCACTTTTACCGGAGAACGAACTTTCAAGTTACCAATGTTATCAAAGCGCGCTTTCAAGGTATAACTATCACTTGGGCCAATACTGGTGACATTCGCCACTTTAAACATCATCACTAAAATCGCAATGACGCCCAATAAGACAAAGCTACCTACCATAAATTCTAAACGACGATTTGTTTGCATGATTTACTTCCAATATAAATTCAAAATCAATGACCGAACATCAAGGCAGTCAGAATAAAATCTAGCCCTAATACCGCTAATGAAGAATGTACAACCGTGCGAGTAGTGGCGCGGCTAATACCTTCTGATGTAGGGATGCAATCATAGCCATTAAATAATGCAATCCAGATGATGGTTATCGCAAACACCATACTCTTAATAACACTATTACCAATATCGTAACCAAGGCTGACTGAAGATTGCATCGCCGACCAGTAACTCCCCGCATCAATTCCTTTCCATTCTACGCCGACGATCTGTCCACCCCAGATACCAACCGCCATAAAGATCATAGCCAGTATCGGCATTGAGACGACACCAGCCCAAAAACGTGGCGCAACCACTCGACGCAACGGATCAATCGCCATCATTTCTAGGCTAGATAATTGCTCAGTCGCTTTCATCAAACCAATTTCAGCGGTTAACGCCGAGCCCGCTCGCCCAGCAAACAATAATGCGGTCACCACTGGCCCTAACTCACGCAATAGCGACAGTGCTACCATTTGACCTAAGCTGCCTTCTGCGCCGTAGTCCACTAATATAATGTAGCCTTGTAAGCTCAACACCATGCCAATAAATAAGCCTGACACAATAATAATCGCCAGAGACTGCACCCCAACGGCGTAGAGCTGTTTAATAAATAAAGGAAAGTTTTTCCTCAATTGAGGCTTACCAACAAGTGCGCCCCACAACATCAAAGAAGCTCTTCCCCAAGCTTCTGCTAAGCCAATTGTACGAGCGCCAATTCGGGCGACCTTATTGATTATAGGATGACTGTCTTTTACAGGATCACGGTTTTGCTCTGGTTTATTCACAACCCAATATATCCTTTTCAATTGGTGAAGCAGGAAAATGGAACGGAACTGGGCCATCTTCTTTTCCAGTCAAAAACTGTTGTACACGCTCATCGGTACTCTGATGAAGCTCACCGGGAGAGCCTTGAGCAATGACTTTACCGTTAGACAATAAATACACGTAATCGGCAATACTCATTACTTCCGGCACATCATGGGAAACCACAATCGAAGTCACGCCAAGCGCATGGTTAAGGTTTTTGATCAGCTCCACCAGCACGCCCATGGTGATAGGATCTTGTCCGACAAACGGCTCATCATACATAATTAAATCAGGATCCAGAGCAATAGCTCTCGCCAACGCGGCTCGCCGAGCCATACCACCAGAAAGTTCACTTGGCATTAATTGCGCCGCCCCTCGTAATCCAACCGCTTCCAGTTTGAGCTTTACTAGGGTGGCAATTAAAGATTCATCCAGTTCGGTATGTTCCCGCAAAGGAAAAGCGACATTATCGAATACATTCATATCGGTAAACAAAGCACCAGATTGAAATAGCATGCTCATTTTCTTACGAACTTGATACAGACGCTGGCGGCTTAAAGCAGGAATATTGTCACCATCAAACCATATCTCGCCTTGGTCTGGTGAAATTTGGCCACCAATTAAACGCAGCAATGTCGTTTTACCAATCCCCGATGGCCCCATAATGGCGGTGATCTTTCCTTTCGGGATCGACAAATTCACATCATCAAAAATCACTCTTTGATTACGCTGAAACGTCAGAGACTTTATCGATACCAATTCCGCTGTCATAACTTCCCTTTATAATCACTAACAAAAGCAATACATTATCGCATAATAAGCACATTACATCTTGAGTTCAAAACAATGCATCAAATAAGCTTAAAATCCGCATTGTTTATCTGCCTTTTCATATAAAATAGAGACAATTCATTAATTAATACATCAAGAGACTTTCTTTTTGCTGCTTGAAACGTCAAAATTACGCCCCTTATATTGAGGATAGCTAGCTTGTACCTTAATCTACTCAATATTTCGTTCACTTTTTAATTCACTTTCATAAACAGGAATCATCATGTTACTTGCGGTTGTATTACTCGTTGTTGGCCTTGCACTATTAGTATGGAGTGCTGATAAGCTGGTTTATGGCTCAGCAGCCGTTGCAAAGAACATGGGCATCTCCCCACTAGTCATCGGCATGACTATCCTAGCAATGGGCTCATCGGCACCTGAAATGATGGTATCTGCCACGGCGGCGCTGGAAGGCAAAACCGATACCGCAATTGGTAACGTACTAGGTTCAAATATTGCCAACATTGCGCTTATCTTAGGGATTACCGCAATGATTAAGCCGCTATCGATCAGCTCAACGATTTTGCGTCGTGAATTGCCATTAATGATCATCGTAACCTTGATCGCTGGTGCATTAATGTGGGATGACTACTTAGGCTTTACTGAAGGTCTTGTGTTAATTGCTTTATTTGCCGCCTTTATTTTGGGTATGCTTAAAATTAGCCAGAATGAAAAAGGTACAAAAGATATCTTGTTAGAGCAACAAGAATCCGAAATCCCTGATGGCGTTGATAATAAAATTGCCATATTTTGGGTAGTCGTCGGTTTAATTTTATTGCCGATAGCCGCCGATTTATTAGTAGATAACGCGGTAATCATTGCCAAATACTTCGGCATGAGCGACTTAGTGATAGGTTTGACTATCATCGCCATTGGTACCAGTTTACCTGAACTTGCAGCGTCACTCGCTGGCGTTCTTAAAGGTGAAGATGACATGGCTGTAGGTAACATCATCGGCTCGAATATCTTTAATATTTTAGCAGTCATGGGCATTCCTGCGCTCATTAACCCCTCGGTATTAAGTGAATATGCTATGAACCGAGACTTTTGGGTCATGCTAGGCGTATCATTACTACTTGTTATAATGGCTCTAGGCAAATCTCGTAGTATTAACCGCACTGAAGGCGGGATATTATTGCTGTGCTTTTTAGCTTATCAAGGCTATCTGTTTTACAATATCAGTGCCTAAAACAAGAAATTGCGAACAGGCGGCCACACAGTCGCCTTTTTTATTGAATTATCGTTAACTCACTAATTAATAGTGCCGTTAAGTACAATCTCCCCAGACTAGGAATAACATTGATGTCGACTTCTTTTGATTACCGCTCTGTTGCCCAAGATGTTTTATCAATTGAAATGCGAGGCCTACAACAGCTAGCGCAGTATTTTAATGACGACTTCCAACACGCTTGCGATATGGTTTTAAACAACCAAGGCAAAGTTGTGGTAATGGGTATGGGTAAATCAGGTCATATTGGTAACAAAATTGCTGCCACTTTAGCCAGCACAGGTACTCCTGCATTCTTCGTACACCCAGGAGAAGCAAGCCATGGTGATCTGGGCATGATTGGCTCTGATGACATTGTATTAGCCATCTCAAACTCTGGTGAGTCTTCTGAAATTCTCGCGCTTTATCCAGTACTCAAACGTCGTCATATCCGTATTATTGGCATGACTGGCAAACCAGAATCTAACATGGCCACACTGGCTGACGTCCACCTACAAATCACCGTACCAGAAGAAGCCTGCCCACTGGATCTGGCACCAACATCAAGTACGACTGCTACCTTAGTGATGGGCGATGCCTTTGCGGTCGCGTTAATGAAAGCACGAGGTTTCACCGCTGAAGATTTTGCACTATCGCACCCAGGTGGTGCGTTAGGCCGTAAATTACTACTGAAGCTGTCTGACATTATGCATTCAGGTGCCGCACTACCAACGGTAGGTCAAGATGCTTTGATTCGTGATGCTTTGTTAGAAGTGTCACAAAAAGGGCTTGGCATGACAGCAGTTGTCGATAAAGATATGACGCTACTTGGCATTTTCACCGATGGTGATTTACGCCGCTTACTCGATCAACGTATTGATGTTCACACCACGCCTATCAGCCAAGTAATGACTAAGAACCCAACCGTTGCAACACCAAATCTACTGGCGGTGGAAGGGTTAAATATCATGCAAGAAAAAAGTATCAATGGCTTAATGCTATGCCAAGATGGTAAATTAGTCGGTGCACTGAATATGCATGACTTATTAAAGGCTGGAGTAATGTAATGAGCCAAATGACACCTACCCCATACGGACAAGCTCCAACGACTATCATGAATATAGCCAAAAACATCAAATTATTAATCTGTGATGTCGATGGCGTATTCTCAGATGGCTTGGTGTACATGGGTAATCAAGGTGAAGAGCTCAAAACCTTTCACACTCGCGATGGCTATGGCGTTAAATCATTGATGCAAGCTGGGATTGAAATCGCCATTATTACCGGTCGACAATCTCAAATCGTTGAAAATCGCATGAAAGCTTTAGGCATCACGCTTATCTATCAAGGCCAAGATAACAAACTTATCGCCTATGAAGATATTTTGAGCAAGCTAAAGGTTTCACCACAGCAAGTTGGTTATATTGGGGATGATCTGATCGATTGGCCTGTAATGGAAAAAGTAGGCTTACAAGTCTCCGTTGCCGATGGCCACCCGTTGTTAGTGCAACGCGCCAATTATGTTACCCATATTAAAGGCGGTCACGGAGCGGTACGTGAAGTGTGTGATTTAATTTTACAGGCGAAAGATGAACTCGAAACCTATCAAGGGCTCAGTATATGATGAGCTTATCTAAACTCATTTATCTACTGCTCTTTTTTGTGGCATCTTGGTCGGCTTATTATCTTTATGAGCAATCGGCAGATGACGTAGAGCTGATTGCACCGAGTTTAGAAGCGCCGCTGTTTATCGGTAAGAATCTCACTAATACTACTTATGATATTGATGGGCTGCGTAATTATAAAATGTACTCGGACTCTTTAGAGCACTTTGCGCAAGATGGCCACACGATATTTTATAAACCTAAGTTGGTGGTTTACCGCGAAGGCAGCACTGAAGAATGGGTCGTTACCTCGGATAGTGCGGTGTTATCAAAAGATCACCTATTAACACTACAACATAATGTGGTAGCACGTAATGTGATTGAAGGCGCAAGCTTTGATCGCATGACCACAGAAAAAATGCTTATTGATTTGAATAGCAAGGATTTTTCAACCGACACTACTGTCACAATGGTTGGGCCACAATTTACAAATATTGGCAACGCGATGAAAGGTAACTTTGATACCAACCTCGCCACGCTTTTTAATCAAGTGCAAGGTACCTATGAAAATATTACACCGTAGCTCTTTATACCTTAGTGTATTGTTTTGCTTATTCGCTTCAGCTTCATCATGGGCACTGACCAGCGATCAAGAACAGCCGATCCATATCAGCTCTGATAGCCAAGATTTGGATATGAAAACCAACAAAGTTACGTTTACTGGCAATGTGAAACTGACTCAAGGCAGCATTGTGCTAACTGCTGATAAATTGATCGCTTTCCGTAATACAAAAACTGGTGAACTCACCGAATTACAAGGCTATGGTAAGCCATCTCACTTTTCACAAAAAACCGATGAAGGCAAATTGTTAAAAGGTCAGGCAAATACCCTAGTGTACAACGTTGCCAGAGATCAACTTGTGATGACTACCAACGCAGAACTACACCAAGACGATAGCGTTATCAGGGGAAAAGAGATCACTTACCATATTTCCAGCCAAAACTTAAAAGCAAGTAGTGGTGATGGCGAGCGAGTATCAACGGTTATTCAACCTGCGCAATTGGAACAAAAATAATTATGGCGACTCTTAAAGCAGAAAAACTGGCTAAAACTTATGGCAACCGAAAAGTCGTCAGTGATGTAGGCTTAGAAGTAAAATCAGGCCAAATTGTCGGCTTACTTGGGCCTAATGGAGCAGGTAAAACCACCTCTTTCTATATGATTGTGGGCCTAGTCTCTCGTGATGAAGGCACCATCAGTATTGATGAAACCGACATCAGTATTCTGCCGATGCACCAACGTTCTCGTATGGGGATAGGCTACCTACCTCAAGAAGCCTCGATCTTTCGCAAATTGTCTGTCGAAGACAACATCATGGCGGTACTGCAAACCCGTGATGAGCTAACCAAAGCAGATAAGCAAGATCGTTTAGAAGAACTGCTCGATGAGTTTCATATTCAGCATATTCGTAAAAGTGCCGGGATGGCGCTTTCTGGTGGTGAACGTCGCCGTGTTGAAATTGCTCGCGCATTAGCGGCAAACCCGAAATTTATTTTATTGGATGAACCTTTCGCTGGGGTCGATCCTATCTCGGTTATCGACATCAAAAAAATCATTGAACACCTACGTGACCGTGGTTTAGGCGTATTGATCACCGACCACAACGTACGTGAAACATTAGATGTATGTGAGCACGCCTATATTGTGAGCCAAGGCCACTTGATCGCCAACGGTACTCCAGAAGAAGTATTGAATAACGAACAAGTGAAGAAAGTATACTTAGGTGAACAATTCCGCTTATAACAGCTCTTTAGCGCCAACTTGAATGATGTGAGCGAAGGAATCGCCACTATCGACGTCGCCACACTATCGATTTAGATACTAAGCATCATTCAAGACACCATGAATAGGGATATTCCAGAACAAAAGGCTCTGAGTATTGCATGAAGTCATCATTACAACTTAAGTTTGGTCAACAGCTTTCCATGACCCCTCAGTTACAGCAAGCGATACGTTTGTTGCAACTTTCTACACTCGATTTACAACAAGAAATCCAAGAAGCGCTCGATTCCAACCCGCTATTGGAAGTCGATGATGAATTGACTGAACAAGCTGACGACGTCAATCAAAATAACGACTCAGCGGAACATACTCAACAAGACACCACCAGCGCGCAGGAAAATGAGCTTGAAGTACCAGATAGCACTGAGCATATTGAACAATCAACCATTAGCGATGAACTTAGCATTGATGCGAGCTGGGAAGATGTCTATAGCGCTAACACTGGCAGCACAGGCATAAATAGCGACGACGAACTCCCTATCTATCAAGGTGAAACTACACAAACGCTACAAGACTACCTAGAGTGGCAATTAGAGCTCACCCCTTTCAGCGATACCGACCGCACTATAGCGCTGGCTATTCTCGATAGTCTCGATGAATACGGCTATGTCACCGAAAGTTTAGACGATATACAGCAAAGTCTTGGTAACGATGAAATTGAACTCGATGAAATTGAAGCGGTACTTAAGCGCATTCAACAGTTTGATCCACTCGGTGTCGCCTCACGTAACCTTCAAGAATGCTTATTACTGCAACTGGCTATTTACCCGAAAGACACCCCTTGGCTCGATGAAGCTAAAATGGTGTTACACAATTATATTGATTACCTAGGTAACCGAGATTACAAACTCATCTGTAAAGAAGCTAAACTGAAAGAAGATGAGCTAAAACAAATTTTAACCCTGATTCAGCAACTCGATCCAAGACCGGGTAATCATGTCGGCGGAGATGATATCGAGTATGTCGTGCCAGATGTCTCAGTGTTTAAAGATAAAGGAAAATGGACCGTTACTATCAACCCCGACAGCGTGCCACGCTTAAAGGTTAATCAGCAGTACGCCGCCTTAGGCAAAGGCAATAGTAACGATAGCCAATATATACGTACCCATGTTCAAGAAGCCAAATGGCTGATTAAAAGTTTAGAGAGCCGAAACGAGACCTTGCTCAAAGTTGCTCGTTGTATAGTTGAACATCAGCAAGATTTCTTTGAACATGGTGAAGAAGCGATGAAGCCAATGGTTCTCAACGATATCGCACTCGATGTCGATATGCATGAATCAACGATTTCTCGTGTAACAACCCAAAAATATATGCATACACCAAAAGGAATTTTTGAACTTAAATACTTCTTCTCAAGCCATGTCAGCACTGAAGCTGGAGGTGAATGTTCATCAACCGCGATTCGCGCTTTAATTAAAAAGCTCGTCGCCGCTGAAGATATCAAGAAGCCATTAAGTGATAGTAAAATTGCAGCCCTTTTAGTTGAACAAGGAATACAAGTAGCAAGACGAACGGTCGCTAAATATCGTGAATCGCTCGGCATTGCGCCTTCTAGTCAACGGAAACGTCTACTCTAGGTCTATTGATCTAGGATAGGCAGTACTCAAGTGATTTGAGTATCTAACTAAAGAGGAAAGTTTATGCAAATGAATATTACCGGGCACCACGTCGACTTAACCGATGCGTTAACCGAATATGTGAACACCAAATTCCAAAAGCTAGAACGCTTCTTTGACCATATCAACAACACGCATGTGGTATTGCGTGTTGAAAAGTTAGATCAGATCGCAGAGGCGACACTGCACGTCAACCAAGGTGAAATTCATGCTTCCTCGCAAAGTGAGAACATGTACTCCTCAATTGATGATTTAGTCGATAAACTCACTCGACAACTCAATAAACACAAAGAGAAACTAAGTAGTCATTAACTATGCAATTAAATGAAGTATTGTCACTGAGCTGCACTAAAACCGCAGTTCAGTGCACTAGCAAAAAACGTGCACTCGAAATCATTAGTGAAATCGCAGCGCAAAATAGTGGCCTAGATTCAAATCGCTTATTTGAGTGCATGTTGTCTCGTGAAAAAGTAGGAACCACAGGTATCGGTAACGGTATCGCCATTCCTCATGGCCGCATGCTAGATAGCGAACAAGCCATTGCAGTCTTACTACAGTGCGAGCAACCAGTCGATTTTGATGCGATTGATAACCGCCCTGTCGATATTCTCTTTGCACTACTCGTGCCAGATGAACAATGTAAAGTTCATTTGAAAACCTTGTCATTGATGGCTGAAAAGCTCAACGACAAAGCAACATTAAAGCAGTTACGCCATGCTCAAACCGACCAAGATCTATACAATATTATGGTTGGTACTGAATGAATACGGACCAGTCTAAACCATTACATATCACCATAGTCAGCGGCCAATCAGGCGCAGGTAAAAGTGTGGCTTTGCGCGTATTGGAAGATCTTGGCTATTATTGCGTTGATAACCTTCCGGTGAACTTACTGGATGAGTTTGTCGCCTCGGTTCGTAGTAGCAAACAAAACGTTGCAGTAAGCATTGATATTCGTAACCTGCCGCAAGATCCAACCGCGGTGTCGACTACGCTGCAAAACCTTAAGCAATCGTATGATGTTAACCTGCTATTTTTAGATGCCGACCAGTCTACTTTGCTCAAGCGTTACAGCGAAACTCGTCGCTTGCATCCGCTTTCTATGCATAAAGAAAAGCTCTCTCTTGAGCAAGCGATTCAATTAGAGAAAGACCTACTGCTTAATCTAAAAGAAGAAGCGGACTTAGTGCTGGATAGTAGTAACCTGTCTTTACATGAATTAAGTGAGACGGTACGAATCCGCGTACAAGGTCGCGACTCTAAAGAATTAGTCATGGTCTTTGAGTCATTTGGCTTTAAATATGGCTTACCGAATGATGCCGACTACGTCTTCGATGTGCGCTTTTTGCCTAACCCTCACTGGGTGCCAGAGTTAAGACCGCTAACCGGATTGGATCAGCCCATTATCGATTTTCTTGCCGCAGAGTCCGATGTTCTCGAATTGCAATCGAGCATTGAAGGCTTCATTAAACAATGGCTACCGCTATTAGAGAAAAATAACCGCAGCTACTTAACCGTTGCAATTGGTTGTACTGGTGGTAAACACCGTTCTGTCTATATCACTCAACAACTTGGCGAGCATTTCAAAGCGCTGGGTCATCAAGTGCAAATTCGCCATACTAGCCTAGAGAAACATCACTCATGAGCCAACAGACTGAACACCAAAAGACTGAGCACCAACAGGCCGATCACCAACAGACTAAGTGCCAACAAACCGTATTAATTCAGAACCGCTTGGGGTTACACGCTCGAGCGGCAATTAAGTTGGTTGAATTGGCACAAAGTTTTGATGCAGTCATCACCATCAGCGCCGATGATCGTGAAGTGACTGCCGACAGTGTCATGGGGTTATTATTGCTTGATTCGGCGCAAGGTCAGTACATTGATATCACAGCAGAGGGCAGCCAAGCCGAGCAAGCCTTATCCGCCATGTGCGCATTAATTGAACAAAAATTTGATGAAGAAGAATAAATAGCCATTCATCAAATTTTAATTTTCCCTTCTAGTCTTTCTTTTAAAGCAAAAATACCACTCTCAAAGCACTATAAGCTATGACATTTACCATTAAATTAGGCTAATATTCACACCTTAAATATTATAGATGTCATTCAGGTGTATTTAGGAGGCGTGTCATGGCTGAAAAACTAGAGTTTGAACTCACCCATCAAACCCTCCAAGAAGTAAACGAAGCCATTGATGATGGTCGTTTTGTCCATGTTCGTCGCCAACTGCAAGACATGGAACCTGAGGATATTGCACACCTTTTAGAAGCCTCTCCGCATAAAAGCCGTGACGTACTCTGGCAACTGACCGATCCTGAAGATTACGGTGAGATCCTTGATGAGCTTTCTGAAGACATCAAAGATAGCATCGTCTCAAAAATGGCCCCAGAGAAACTGGCCGAAGCCACCGAAGGCATGGACACCGATGATGTCGCCTATGTCTTACGTAGCTTACCTAATGATGTGTCACGTGAAGTCCTTGACCAAATGGACTCAGAGGATCGCGAACGCGTCGAAACCGCTTTATCCTACTCCGAGGACAGTGCCGGTGCGTTAATGAACACTGACGTTATCACTATTCGTAGTGATGTTGATGTCGATGTCGTCTTGCGTTATTTACGTATGAAAGGCGAATTACCTGAAGCCACCGATGCTTTATATGTAATTGATAGTGAAAGTAAATTAATTGGTAACTTATCTTTGACTTCACTCATTACATCACAAGTCGATACTCCTATAACCGAGTTAATGGAAGATGCGGATGAAGCGATTTCAGTCGATACCAGCGCGACGGATGTTGCTAGCTTGTTTGAACGTCGTAATTGGGTATCCGCGCCGGTTGTTAACGAAGAAGGTCAATTAGTAGGTCGTATCACTATCGATGACGTGGTCGACATTATCCGTGAAGATGCCGAACACTCAATGATGAGTATGGCGGGTCTAGATGATGACGAAGATACCTTTGCCCCAGTGGTAAAATCGGTGCGTCGCCGTAGTATTTGGCTTGGTGCTAATGTACTGGCGGCACTAGCGGCAGCTTCAGTATCCAACATGTTTGAAGGCACCTTGGCTCAAATGGCTTCGGTTGCTGTGTTAATGACCATCGTACCTTCAATGGGCGGAGTTGCCGGTAACCAAACCGTGGCACTAGTTATTCGCGGCTTAGCATTAGGTCATATCGGTAATACCAACCAACGCTCATTACTATTAAAAGAAGCAGCAATTGGCCTCCTCAATGGCTTACTATGGGCCTGTATTATTGGCGGTATCGTGGTGCTTTGGAAAGGCAGCCTAGTGCTTGGCATTATCATGGCCGTTGCAATGCTCGCCAACTTGCTGGCCGCAGGTATTGCAGGGGTGAGTATTCCAATCTTACTGAAAAAAATGAACATCGACCCAGCACTCGCGGGAGGAATGGCGCTAACTACCGTTACCGATATGGTGGGATTATCAGCTTTCCTAGGTCTTGCGACCTTGATGATTAAGATGAATATGATTTAAAACGAGGCTCGTTTCTCGGGCGCTTCGCTGCTAGTTTCTCGAAAAAGCAGTTTCGGTGCTCGTTGCTTGGACGCTACGCTGCTCGTCTATCGAGAGAATCAATTTAGCACCGTCATACCAAAAGTGAGGGACGAACTGTTTGGAATATCCTATAATTATTGGAGATCCTGAACTGCGCTCCAACGTCGCTTTTCAGGATGACGGCTTTTTCCCCAGAAACTAGGAACTCGTAACTAGGAACCGCTCTTTCATCTTTTCCTAGCCACGAGAAACGAGCACTCGAGAATCGCTTATCTATTCCCCCGCAACCTTCATCGAATCAATCAAAATTGATCCAGTCTGAATTTGCGAACGGGTTTCCACATCCGTGCCGACTGCTGAGATATTGTTGAACATATCTTTCAAGTTACCGGCAATGGTGATTTCGGAAACTGGATATTGAATTACACCATTTTCTACCCAGAAACCTGCGGCACCGCGTGAGTAATCACCCGTTACCATATTAACGCCTTGTCCCATCAATTCAGTCACGATAAGCCCAGTACCCATATCTTTGACAAGCTGACCAAAGTCCTGACCCGTTGAGTCAACAAACCAGTTATGGATACCGCCAGCATGACCAGTTGGAGTCATGTTCATCTTACGTGCCGCATAGCTAGTTAAGAGGTAGGTCGATAACACGCCATCACTAATAATTTGTGCATCTTTGGTGTAGACACCTTCGCTATCAAACGCGCCCGATGCTAAACCGCGAAGTACATGCGGTTTTTCAGCGATATTAAACCAGCTCGGTAAAATTTGGGTATCTAAGCGGTCAAGTAAGAAAGAGGATTTACGGTAAAGATTACCACCGCTGATCGCCATCACTAAGTGGCCAAGTAAACCGGTTGCTACATCGGCTTGGAATAGAACAGGAAATTGCCCGGTTTTCACTTGGCGTGCATCTAAGCGGTCGATGGTTTTCTTGGCAGCTTGTAAACCTACACTTTCTGGCGTCCATAGATCATCTTTATGGCGTGCAATGGTATAACTGTAATCACGCTCCATTTCACCGGTTTTACCCGCACCAATCACGCTACAGCTCAAACTGTGACGACTTGATGCATTACTCACGAGTAAGCCATGGCTGTTGCCGTACACTTTTATACCGTAATGGCTATCGTAACTTGCGCCATCACTTTGCTTGATCTTGTCGCTGTATTCTAATGCGGCTTGCTCAGCGCGAATTGCCATTTCAGAGGCATAATCAGGGTTTGGTTCATCAGGGTGGAAAAGATCCAAATCAGGGATCTCTTTCACCATTAATTCTTTTGGTGCCGGTCCTGCGTAAGGATCAGGAGAAGTAAACTTAGCAATATCTAACGCAGCGGCCACGGCTTTTTGAATCGCATGGTCACTCAAATCAGACGTTGATGCGCTGCCTTTACACTGACCACGGTAAACGGTAATGCCTAATGCACCGTCACTATTGAACTCAACATTTTCAACTTCACATGCATGAGTCGTGACACTAATACCAGTGGTTTTTGTGATCGCAACTTCTACCGCATCGGCGCTGACTTTCGCAGTCTCCAACGCTTTTGCGACGGCGGCTTCCAATTCAATTTTTTGCTGTGCGATTTGCTGTTTTGCGTCCATATCCACTCTTATCTAATTTATTTCACTATTATTACCTCTAGGATAACAAGAATTTCGCTTTCTCCCCATAATTCTTGCTAAAATAGCCCAATAAGATTCTCATATTAAGAGTAAGTAGAGATTATGGCTCGTAAAAACCAAAAAGCACCTTGGGAAGAAGAAGAGGAAATCATCTGGGTAAGTAAAACCGAGATGAAAGAAGATATGGAAGCCCTACAAAAATTGGGCGAAGAGTTGGTCGGTTTGAAACCGTCTTCCTTGGATAAATTTCCATTAGATGATGATCTACGTGAAGCGATTGCTAATGCGCAACGTTTTAAAAACGAAGCCAAGCGCCGCCAGCTGCAATACATTGGTAAGCTAATGCGTCAAATCGATCCTGAACCGATTCAAGCGGAACTCGATCGCCTACGCAATAAGCACTCGCAAGCAACCGCTGAACTGCACAAGCTAGAAGAAATGCGTGATCGTATCATTACTGAAATCGATCCTGCGATTGAAGAAGTCATGGACCAACATCCAGAAGCGGATCGTCAACGCTTACGCCAACTAGCACGCCAAGCGCAAAAAGAAAAAGGCGGCAATAAGCCACCGAAAGCGTCGAGAGAGATTTTTCAGATCTTGAAAGCGTTGAAAGAGCTTTAAAAGATAAAAGAAAGTTGCGAGTAGCGAGTGCGCTTCGCTTCGCTTCGAGAGCCGAGTAAAGACAAAAAAGCAGTTCTGAAATCTCAGACTGCTTTTTTTGATCTTGTTTCTGTATACCGGAGACAAGTACGATCTTTACACGCTACTCACAACACGTCACCCGCAACCATGCCTTTAGCTCCCGATCGCAACATCCTCGAATCTCGATAAATCCCAAAGCACCTATCGAGCTACGAGAAACGCAGTGTCCGAGACTCGAAAACACACCGTGATGCGAAATTCGTCCAGCAACCGCCCCTAGAAACTAGGGACTAGAAACGCTTTTTCTTTTCCTCTACTGCGTCCCGCCCACCGTAATCGAGTCTAACTTCAAGCTCGGCTGACCTACGCCTACTGGCACACTTTGACCAGCTTTACCACACACGCCAACACCTTTATCAATCGATAGATCATTACCTACCATTGAAACTTGCTGCATCGCTTCAATACCTGAACCAACTAATGTTGCGCCTTTAACTGGTCGGGTAATTTTACCATCTTCAATTAAGTAAGCTTCTGAGGCTGAGAAGACAAACTTGCCAGAAGTGATATCGACTTGACCACCACCAAAATTAGGCGCATAAAGCCCTTTCTTGATCGTAGAAATGATTTCTTCTGGAGTATGCTCACCTGGCAACATGTAGGTATTAGTCATTCGTGGCATAGGTAAATGAGCATAAGATTCACGACGTCCGTTACCGGTTGGTGCGACGCCCATTAAACCTGCATTATGCTTATCTTGCATGTAACCTTTTAATACGCCATTTTCAATCAGAGTATTGTATTGACCTTCAACACCTTCATCATCGATATTCAATGAACCGCGTAGATCTTTCAAAGTGCCATCATCGACGATTGTACATAAATCCGATGTGACTTTTTGGCCCAGCTTGCCAGAGAACACTGATGACTCTTTACGGTTAAAGTCACCTTCTAAACCATGACCTACCGCTTCGTGCAGTAGTACACCAGGCCAACCTGAACCTAATACCACAGGCATCGTACCCGCTGGTGCTTCATCAGCTTCTAAGTTAACCAGTGCTTGACGAATCGCTTCATCAGCAAAGTGAATCGCTTGAGTTTTACCGTCTTCCATTGTTTGCATGAAAGCTTGATAACCATAACGACCACCGCCGCCTGCGCTACCACGTTCACGACGCTCGCCACGTTGGACCAAGACCGAAATAGATAAACGTACTAATGGACGAACATCGCCAGCATAAGTGCCATCGGTTGCCACAACAAGCACTTGCTCATACACACCACTAATGCTCACCGACACTTCTTGAATTAACGGCTCTTTGCTACGAATGTAGGCATCAATTTGTTTTAACAGCTCAATTTTCTGCTGTTTATCTAGGCTTTCTAGTGGATTAATCGCTTGATAAGTTTGTGGTGTTACGCTGCGAGTAAAGGCTTTGACTTGGGCATGTTGGCCTTGCTGAGCAATACCACGCGCCGCAATCGCACTTTGTTGTAAGCCATTAATATCGATTTGATCAGAATAAGCAAAACCGGTTTTCTCGCCGGCAATCGCTCGGATACCAACACCACGTTCAATGTTAAACGAGCCATCTTTAATGATGCTATCTTCTAATACTAATGACTCATGCCAGCTAGACTGAAAGTAAATATCCGCATAATCAATATGGCGAGTGGCAATGCTCGCTAATGTTTTTTGAATATCGCTATCGGTTAATCCCGATGGCGCTAATAATTCGCTTTCTACCTTAGTAAGTGTCATAGGTACTCTATTGTTTGGATTTTAATTGACGGACAAATCGAGCGTGTTGCATCACGGGCATGCTTTGTCGAATGTCTTGGTTGATCTTGGTATCAATGGTAACGGTTATATAGCCTGCTGTCTCGGGTAAACATTCAACTATCTGCCCCCACGGATTGATCACCATCGAGTGTCCCCAGGTTTGGCGACCGCAAGGATGAGTTCCGGTTTGTCCTACTGCCACGATCCAACATTGGGTTTCAATGGCACGCGCGCGTAATAAAGGCTCCCAATGGGCTTTACCAGTGACATAAGTAAAGGCGGCAGGAACCACAATCACATCAGCACCGTCTCTGCTTAATTGCTGAAACAATTCAGGAAAACGTAGATCATAGCAAATAGAGAGCCCAAGGTTAGCAAAGGGGGTTTGCGTAACAACCACTCGCTCACCAGCTAAAAAAGTTTCTGATTCACGATAGCGCTGATGATCATCTCTGACATCCACATCAAACATGTGTAGCTTATCGTAATCCGCTTGCAGTTCGCCCTCAGAGGAAAACACCAGACAAGTGGTTTTGACATTATCACTGACCCGAATAGGAAAGGAGCCTACCACCAGCCAAATGCCATAATCACTGGCTAATTTCGCTAGAGCCGATTGTAGCGGCCCTTTAACTAAAACTTCTGCGTGTTGATGATAATCTTCTCGATGACCAAAAATAATCGCATTTTCTGGCAAGACGGCCCAATCAACTTGTTGGTTTTGCATCGCTTGTAGTTGCTGTTCAACAAATGCCAAATTACCTTGAGGATCTGGCCCCGAGGTCATTTGAATTAGCGCGACTTTAGACATATTCACACTCCTTGTGAAACCTACTTCCACTGACTATTTAGACGATTTTTCCAACTGGTACTCACCACGACTACGCGAGATTTCTTTTACTTCTGGTGCGTCCAATGGACCTTTCACCGAATACTGAACCTTGGTAAATACATCAACAACGGGTGACAGTACTTTAGTAATAGCAAAAATTGCCACCGCCGTTTGAGGGGCAACAGCAAAAGCCGCCACCAAAGGCACGCTCGAGGTTAAGTCAGGAGTAAAGGTTACTTCTGCATCCACTAAACGAGTATTCAGATCCGCCTGTCCTTTTAGCATTAAGTCGCCAGCGGAACCATCCATTTCAAGATCGTTAGTGACAAAGATCCCGCGCTTGATGTCACCACTACCTTTGATGGAATCGAATGTCATGCCGTCATCAAACACGCCAGTAAAATCTAGCTGCATCTTACGCACGATAGAATCTAAACTGAACAAGCCTAATAAACGAGCTGCACCATTGACATCGGTGATCACGCCATCTTTAAACTCAGTTTTTAAATGGCCATTTAAAGTATCGGTTTTCACTGACCAAGGCGCACCATCCCAATTTGAACTCATTGAAAGATCAAAGGACGCTTTTTGAATACCAGAGTTAATCCCAAAGCGAGCCATCACCTCGGAGTTATTCTTACCGGTTAAGCTCAAATCAAAATTCGAATGACTCTTCTCACCAGATAATTCCCACCAGCCTTTTGCCTGCAAGTGATTTGAGCCAGTTTTAAAATCCAAGTTTTTCCAAACAAGCTTATCTTTATCACGTTGCAGTTGCATATCAACGGTGCCGACTTTATAACCTTGCAGCCATAAGTCGCCAATTTTCAGTGATAGATTCGGCATATATTGGTGGAATTGACGATCAAACTCGCTGATTAAAGGTTCATCTTCGGCTTTACCTGAAATCAGTTGAGCATCTTGAGTTTCTTGCTTGTTGTCCCACTCAGGAACAAAAATATGTACTGATTTTAGATCTAGGCTTAAATCCTTTTTATTTCGGTAATGACCACTACCGACAATTTCACTACTCGATAAATTAAGCTGCCAATCTTGCGGCTTATGGATCGCATCAAACTTAACCTGATGCCAATCTAAATCGCCAAGCACCAAGGTTTTAGTATTAATACTAATCACTTCTGGTACAGGTATCGCTGGCATATCAATACTTGTCGCTTGAACTTGTTGGCTATCGGCTTTATCACCGTTTGTAGCGGCTGAACTCTTAACAGAATGATCCGTAACAAGTCGACCTGCGTCGACCGGTTTAATATTTAATGCATGGTCTTTATCCATCGCAAAATCAAACCATTCATCGGCATTAAACTTATTGGTGTTGATTGATAAGTAATGGCCACCAATCGGACTCACTTTAAACTCGCCCCGACCGACAATTAAGTTAGTGGCACTTAACACTGGCGTTTTGGGGCGAATATCAATATCTGCCTGATACTTCACATTAGGAAGGGTTATTCTCGCATTAACCGTTTCTTGGTTACCGGCAGCTTGTAGACGGCCTTGACCTTTAATGCCAAGGGCTTTACCTAGTGGCGCTGGATACTTACTGGTTAAAAACTCTAAATCCGCATTACCATCAACCTGATAAGTAAAACCAATATCATTTAAATGTAAATCGACTCCTAAATTCCACGGCGCATTCCCCGCTAAAGGTTTCAACCAAGTCGACTCCACTTGTTTTTTCAGCTCAGGAATATCGGTGTCACCTATCACATCAATCTTCACCGCATAGCCTTGACCTTGGGTATGACCATTAAAATCCAATGCAATAGATTGATTTAGCAAGTTGGCTTTTAAGCCTGAACCGGTCACAACATCATTTTTAAAATCAATTTTGCCGCTTGCTTTTTCAAGCTGAATCGACGGAGTTTGTACCGCAATCGGGTTATCTTTTAGCTGCGCAAAACCACTCACATCCGGGTCACTACCGTCAAATGGAATGTTTAAGCTAAACTCGGCATCGACGGGCCCTGAAACTTGCACCGCCGTTAGAGCTGCTCCGACCGAATCCACCAGCGGTGTTGAGGTCATATAGTCACGAACCGCTTCGCCATCCGCTTGTGCTTTAGCATTGATTTCAATATGTCCGTCTGAATCCAAATCAGGGATCACCCCATCAATATGGCTGGCATGTACATCCATTAATGTGGCGGAATCAGATCTTAAGTACATGCTGGCATTTTCAAACAACAAATCGAGCTGTAAATCAGTAATTGCCGGCCATGCAGTATCAAAGCTGAAACGTGCATTTTGTAGCGGTACTTTCGCTTGGAAAACCCCTTTATGATTGAGATAAGGGAAATCGTTTAACGAGCCATACCAAAGAATTTGAGCTGTTTTCGCAGTTCCGCCTTGAATTGCAGCGGAAAGGTAATCGGTTAGATCTCGTCCCAGCGCTAAAGTTGGTAAATAGCGCCATGTTTCACCTGCCTTTTTAGCGTCAGCTTCAACATACAAAGATAAAAATGGCGATTGATCATCAGGAAAATCTAATTCAAATTCACCAATTGCAGATAAGTCTGAATTTGATACTTCAATTTTATCAGCCCAAAGCTTCCAACCAGTTTGATACTTTTGCCATACCAGATTGATCTTGCTTTGCTCGATATTAAGAGGCGCTTGGAACACATCGCCATAAGGCACCACATCATCTTGTAATGTCGCCTTAATCGAAGCGTTATTCGCATCACCCGCCACGGTCGCGGAAAGCTTATTAATGCCAGGTAGCAGATCCCACTGCTTTATTGCCACTTTGTTTAGTGAAGCGGAATACGTCATCTTGTCAATTTGCTTAGGTATATTGACGCGAATGTCTTCAATCGAACCGGTGGGTTGTAATTTATCCAGCCATTCCATTGAGCTATTTTGACTTTTCAGTACACCAATCAGAGGGGTTAAATTTTCAATATCTAAGCGAGATAAATTCAACGCTTGATGATCAGGCTGCCAATCTAAAGCAAATTGAAATTGCGGCCACTTACCATCATTGGTCTTGATTAAAAAGTTAGAACCTAAGATCTTCCAACCGTCAGCGCTCGGTTTAAGATTCACCACACCATGATCAATATCGAGTTGATGTTGATTATCTTCACTACCCCAAATTAAATGAGAGGGCTTTAATTCAACTAACGCATCGGTTGGTTCACCTTGTTTTAGGGTTAACCATGAATTTAAGCTGACTCGACCAGAATCGATAGTGGTCGACTCTTTAACATACTGCGGCATCCATGGGGTCACACGGATATTTTCTGCTGAAACAAAAAACTGCCCATCGAGATAACGTAAGTTCCCTTGCTCACTAAAGTTAGCGATCACAGAAACCTTGTTTAGATTGGCGCCAGCAATACTTACCACACCTTCTACTCGGTGTTGATTACCGTTATTCTCCCAGCGCAAATTATCAATATCGACGAGACGAATTTCACCATTGAGCGCTAGATATTGAATACTAGAATCAACTAAAGAAAATTCACCGAGTTGGCGTAAGAATAGATTTTGTACGTTTTTTAGAGAGTTATCTGAAGCATCAGACTGTGGCGTTGCCTTTTGATCTTTTTCAGGGATTAAAGGCCAGCGGCTAAGATCGGCACGCAACCCTTCAATTTTGATATCAGCTAATTTAGGTTGAAGATGAATTAAGGATTGAATCAAGTCGATTTCGGCATCAGCGCGATTAATCGTCACAATTGGGATTTGCTCACCCGGCAAAAAAACTTGCACATGCTTTAATGCTAATGCCGGTGTAATATTTCCCCAGTAACCGCGAATCGATTCAAATTGAACCTCAACGCCTGTAGATTTCAAAACTTGAGCTTCAATCTCATCACGATAATGATCAAGGCTAGGGAGAAACAGACGCAGCAAAGTGACGCTAACCGCCCATACCACCGCTATCGTTAATACTGTCCATAATAAAATCCGCCACAGGCGCTTAGGCAAGGTCACTCTCTTCTCCGCTACATCATCACAACGTCAAACTGCTCTTGAATATACAAAGGCTCAGCATGAATTTTAACTTCTTTTCCAATAAACACTTCGAGCTCACCTAATGCATGTGATTCTTCACCTTGCAAGGCTTCCGCAACCGCAACCGCGGCATACACCACAAATTTGTCGGCATCATAAGCACGGTTAACTCGAGTCACTTCTCGCAGAATTTCATAGCAGATGGTTTCAACGGTCTTCACCGAACCGCGACCTTTACAAGTAGGACACCCCGAACATAGGACATGTTCAATACTTTCTCGGGTACGCTTGCGGGTCATTTCAACCAAACCAAGCTGAGTAAAGCCATTAATGTTGGTTTTCACTCGGTCTTTCGATAATGCCAACTCTAGCGATTGAATGACACGACGGCGATGCTCATCTTCGAGCATATCGATAAAGTCGATAATAATAATACCGCCAAGGTTACGTAAACGAAGCTGACGAGCGATCGCTTGAGTCGCTTCAATGTTGGTATTAAAGATGGTTTCTTCTAGATTACGTCGACCGACGAATGCACCGGTATTAATATCCACCGTGGTCATCGCTTCCGTCTGGTCGATAATCAAATAGCCACCAGATTTCAATTCCACTTTACGATCTAATGAACGCTGGACTTCATTCTCGGTGTCGTACATATCAAAAATCGGTTTATCACCATGATACAGCTCTAGTTTGTCGGTTAAGTTAGGCACAAACTCGGCGGTAAATTCCAGCAAAGTTTCATAGGCTAAACGTGAGTCGACCTGAATACGGCTAATCTCTGTACCAACAAAGTCACGTAAAATACGCTGCGCTAAACCGATCTCACCATACAGCATCGACTTGGTTTTATATTTACTACGACGCTCGTTGATCTTATTCCACAAACGTTTTAGAAAGGCGGCATCTTGAGCCAATTCTTCAGTATCCGCCCCTTCGGCTGCTGTGCGGATAATAAAGCCACCATTTTCATCACAATAAGGCAATACGGTTTGTTTTAGGCGGTTACGTTCAACTTCATCTTCAATACGCTGCGATACACCAACATGAGCGGCTCCAGGCATAAAGACTAAGTAACGTGAAGGCAAAGTAATGTCTGTAGTTAAGCGTGCGCCTTTGGTGCCTAGTGGATCTTTGACCACCTGCACCACCAAATCTTGACCTTGGCGAACCAATTCGGCGATATCTCTTACTTGGAATTGTTTCTTTTCATTTTCTGCCACACACTCGGTGTGAGGAACAATATCTGAGGCATGTAAAAAGGCTGCTTTATCTAAACCGATATCCACGAAAGCCGCTTGCATACCGGGCAATACTCGACTGACTTTGCCTTTATAAATATTGCCGACAATACCGCGACGTGATTCGCGTTCAATGTGGACTTCTTGCAATAGCCCCCCTTCAATCATTGCGAGTCGGGTTTCACTAGGGGTGACGTTGATCAGTAATTCTGCACTCATGATTGTGCCTCATAAATTTTGGTCGCTAATAATGAATTAGCTAAGATAAATTCTAAAGATATTGCTTCAATAACTCATCGGTCTCATATAAAGGTAGCCCCATTACAGCATGAAAGCTGCCATCAATGCGGGAAACAAAACGGCCACCAATACCTTGAATGCCATAGCCACCGGCTTTATCGCACGGCTCGCCAGTTTGCCAATAAGTTTCAATTTCTTGTTCCGTTAAAGACTTAAACCATACATCAGTTATCACTACTTTAGTGTGATGTTCAGTAGAAGTTGCGACAGTCACAGAAGTCATGACTTGATGCTTTCGATTAGATAGCGCCTGCAACATGCGTAGACAATCAGCATAATCGTTTGGTTTTTCGAGCACTTGCTCATCGATAACCACGATTGTATCAGCCCCTAAAACAGGCAGTTCTGAGGCTTCTGCCATAGATGAAATAAGCTTCACGCCCGCTTGGGCTTTTTCACGAGAAAGGCGTTTTACATAATCGACAGGAGATTCGTTGGCTTGTTTCTTCTCTTCGATATTAGGAACCACAATATTGAATTGGTAGTCAAGTTGAGTGAGAAGTTCTTTACGTCGAGGGGAACCTGAAGCCAGGTAAAAATCAGAATGCTTTGAATCAGAAGAGTTAGACATGCGGCCTCGCCAGTGAAAGTTGTTTGTATCAAAGTAGCAGTGCGGATAGATGTGCAACCAACAGCACTGCAGCTTCAAATCCTATCGCATGTGCCAGTGTCGTCTCACTCTTCTCAAAAGTAAGAACATCCACGGCCATAAAATGCAGTTAATAAGACCCGACCATAGAAGATGAGAATTAAAATCGATATCTTTTATTAAAAACTCGCCGAAAAACTCAAGGAACTCAGCGAGTACTGTTAACCCCCCAATCACGACACCTTGTTGCCACAATGCCATATTACGTAATACTTGGAAGTTTAGCGCGACTAGGTATGCAGTAATCGACATTACGATACCATGAGCCCCTAAAGTCGTACCAATCACCAAATCCCAAAGTAGGCCTAAGATCAACGCAGAACCAACATTAACCCGATGTGGTAAGGCTAATATCCAGTAACTAGAGACTAAGATAAGCCAGCTTGGTCGCATCATTTCAAATGGGCCAGGCCAAGGCACAGCTTGCAGAATAAGAGCAATAAAAAAGGATACCCAAATAATTAACTTGTTTCTAAATAAGTGATTAGTCATTACCAATCGCCTCTTCTTCCGTTAATTCGATAGTTTGAGCTTGCTTTTGACGCTCTTTATCTGGCCACACCAGTAATAAATAACGTAGACGATCAAATGCAACGACAGGTTTAGCCGCAATTTCAGAAAAAGTAAGGTGGTTATCATTGCTAACGCTCGTGACATAAGCGACGGGGTAACCTTCCGGATAGCGACCAGCCAAGCCAGAAGTCACTAATAAGTCACCAGTTTCAATATTAGTGCTTGTGGGTACGTTTTCTAATTGAATGGAGTCAATATCGCCATTGCCAGATGCAATGACACGAATATCATTACGTAGCACTTGAACCGGAATAGAGCTATTACTATCGGTTAATAACAATACGCGACTGTTATGGGCTGATACATTGATGACTTGGCCGACAATACCTTTTTCGTTAATGACAGGCTGCCCTTCATAAACACCATCAGTACGGCCTTTATCGATCATAACTTGATGACGATAAGGTGATGAGTCAACCGCCATCACTTCTGTCACCACCTTACGCTCATCTCTCACATAAGGAGAATCAAGCAATTCTCTCAAACGAATATTTTCTTGCTTGTATTGCTCAAGTAGCAACAAGTTACTCTTCAAGCTAAGAACTTCATTTTTTAAAGCACTGTTGGTTTGCACCAAGGTTTTCATACTATTTAAACGTTCGTACATTCCATCAAACATGCTTCTTGGTAAATTCGCCGCATATTGAATTGGCGCTACCGAGCTATTGAGTAAATATCGAACATTTGAAAAGGTATCTAAACGACTATCAGCCAGCATTAAGCCGGCTGATAAAATCAGTGCGAAAAATAAACGCAGTTGTAAAGAAGGGCCGCGGCCAAATATCAATTTCATGCAGTTAAATTGTTATATCTATCCATATGGATAATTCCCAAATAATTGAAGTTGCAATGAGGTGACGAGTCAATGAATGACGCCAACAAGGCTACAACTTCAAAGATGAAGGCATTATTCCTCGCTGAATAGATCACCACCGTGCATATCGATCATTTCAAGCGCTTTACCGCCACCTAGAGCAACACAAGTTAGTGGTTCATCAGCAACCACAACTGGAATACCCGTTTCTTCGGTTAGTAGACGATCTATGTCTTTTAGTAGCGCACCACCACCGGTTAAAACCATACCATTTTCAGAGATATCTGAAGCAAGCTCTGGTGGACACTGTTCTAGTGCAACCATGACCGCTGATACGATGCCAGATAGAGGCTCTTGTAATGCTTCTAGAATTTCGTTTGAATTCAATGTAAAGCTACGCGGCACACCTTCAGCAAGGTTACGACCACGAACTTCCATTTCCATCACTTCATCGCCAGGGTAAGCAGAACCGATTTCATGCTTGATTTTCTCAGCTGTCGATTCACCGATTAAGCTGCCGTAGTTACGACGAACATAATTAATGATCGCTTCATCAAAACGGTCACCACCGATACGAACAGAAGATGAGTAAACCACACCATTCAAAGAAATCACAGCCACTTCAGTGGTACCACCACCGATATCGACAACCATAGAACCGGTTGGCTCAGAAACACGAAGGCCAGCACCGATTGCGGCTGCCATTGGTTCATCGATTAAATACACTTCACGAGCACCAGCACCTAATGCTGACTCACGAATCGCACGGCGTTCAACTTGAGTAGAACCACAAGGTACACATACCAATACACGTGGGCTTGGTTTTAAAACACTATTATCATGCACTTGCTTAATGAAGTGTTGCAGCATTTTTTCTGTCACATAAAAATCAGCGATCACGCCATCTTTCATTGGACGAATAGCAGAAATATTACCCGGTGTACGACCAAGCATTTGCTTAGCTTCATGACCAACAGCTGCGACGCTTTTTGCAGTACCAGTACGATCCTGACGAATAGCAACGACTGAAGGTTCATCAAGAACAATGCCTTGACCTTTAACATAAATAAGTGTGTTGGCTGTACCTAGATCTATTGAAAGATCGTTTGAAAACATACCACGAAGTTTCTTGAACATATTCTTCGTTATCCTAAGAGCGATAGAAGGAAATAAAATTGTGCTAAATGTACCAATGCCTTGCACTGTCGGCAAGCATTAACCGTACACAGAGTAAGAATAGGCGGTATTCTTACATAAAGTTAACTCAAGGTCAGGAAAAAGATGGGGAAAGAGCGGTTCCTAGTTACAAGCTCCTAGTTTCTAGGAAAAGAAGATTGTTGATCGTTGCTCGGTGTTCGGGCGCTTCGCTGCTCGTGGCTCGGAAAAGATCAAAAGCAAAGAGCGGTTCCTAGTTTCGAGTTCCTAGTTTCTAGGAAAAGAAGGTGATTGATCGTGGCTAGAAAATCGGGCGCTACGCTTCTCGTTGCTCGGAAAAGATCAAAAGATAGGTTGTAGAGATAAAAAACGTCATCCTGAAAAGCGACGTAGGAGCGCAGTTCAGGATCTCCAACCACAATTTAGAACCTCTAACTACTGCAGGAGATTCCAAACATTTCGTTCCTCACTTTTGGAATGACGGTATTAAATTGAGCACCTTCGAGAAACGAGCAGCGTAGCGCCCGAAAAACGAGCCTCGAAAACGCTCTTCCTAGGGACTAGGAACCCGCTTCCCCTTCTACCCACCCGTTAAATTCGACTCTCCACGGAAGATAATTCGATCATTCCCTCGGTAAGCGCCAAAATTAACGACCGTTGAAGGATCTTCATCGCCTTTATCACGCCAGTTAAATTGTAGCCAAGGTTGATCGATATCTTCTGAGTTCTTCCAGCCATCATTAGTCGCATTCAAAGAATCATCGGCCTCTGGTTCAGAATTGTTCCCAAAACCACTCGAATTATTACCTTGTCTTAAAAATAATCGTACTTGTTCTCTTTGCGCTGTAATTTGCTCAGCTTGTACTCGGCTGGATTTACCATTTGCGACGGTAATAAATGAAGACGATGCTGAGCTATTTAATTTAGCACTACTGTTATCGAAATTACTCATCACATAATAAACATCCGTTTTAAACTGGTTGCCATTATCATCACTATTGACCACAAAGCTTGCACCATCCCAATATTCCACTCGCAATGGAACCGAGATAGGACCACCAATCGGGCCGCTCACTGCATCGAGTACCATGCGGCCATAGCGGAACTCTGGTTGATGGAAAAAGGATACCGCGATACCGTCTAAACTGTCTTCCGCCGTAAAGGTATTGGTATCAACAAACTCAGACTCAAAATTAACCTCATCCTGATTTTCATAAGTGACATTTCCTGCATCTACTCCAACGCCAAATAGTGCATTATCACGATTATAAGGGCCATCTGGGGTCGTCAAGTAAGGGTCGGTATTAACACTGAATTTCAAGAACATAAAGTCATTCGAGTTAAACGTATAGGTCGCCTTATCCCAATTATTTGAGTTTTGATTTTCGCCGCTACTTAACCGGTTATTTAAACTCTCACCATCAACCCCTGCACCAAAGACTATTTCCCTTTCTATCGCTTCAACCACAAAGTCCGCTTTTAAACTATTCGTA
This sequence comes from Vibrio litoralis DSM 17657, assembly GCF_000426765.1. Lineage (GTDB taxonomy): Bacteria > Pseudomonadota > Gammaproteobacteria > Enterobacterales > Vibrionaceae > Vibrio > Vibrio litoralis. Next base: position 492,457 of record NZ_KE384567.1, read on the forward strand.
AAATAACCATAGTTTTCAGTATCACTGTCCGTTGCACTTTTCGCTTTGACTCGATAATCCATCGGAATCGGCTGATTCATATAAGCAAAGTCATGATGGCCATCGGCATAATCCCAAACATTGTCATTTTCCAATCTAAAATGATGTGGGTAGAAACGACCTATTTCACGGTAGCCTTGGTTAATGTTCATGCCTAGGTAATCATCGCTGTTGGTATCCGCTGTAATATTTAAGCTACCCACTTCCTGCCAAGTTAAATCAACATACGAGTAATGAGCATCTCCTGAATTCAATACGGCATCATCATGTGCACGCTCTAAACTGCCATCCTCATCCGCTTGAATTCCTGAGCCTAAACGACCTTGTGCTGGTGTTGCCAAGGTACTAGCCATTAACACTGTGGTTGGTTGAGCATTCGATAACAAAAAGTTTTGCGTCACAGTGGCGTTACAGTAACCGCTTACATCAATATCGCCGGTTAGTGAGCCGCCATCTTGCCAAACGATAGGCTTCACTTGCAGGGAAAACTTATCTCCAGCAGCAATAAACTTATCGCCACCATCGGAGTTGCCGCTAGGTAAATTACTTCCACCGTTCTCATCACAAATCGCAAATGTCCAAGGGCGAACATCAACATTGACGATACCTTGCAAGCTAGTGATATTTTCAGATGTACCGTCATCATTGGTCACTTCACAACCATCGTACTCTGGTGGACAAACGAACTCAGGGTCAGTCAAAGTAAAGTTCAATGAGCCTGATTCGTTATATTTTAGGTAGGCTTGCGATTTGGCATCATCACTAAAGTTAAGCGTGACATCGCTGTTACTATAGCCGCCACTTTGCGTCGCACTCACTTCTAAATCACCATCAACCGCGCCATCAGCTGCTGTTGGTTTGGTTAAATTAATTTCGCTAACCGTTAAATCTTTATCACCGTTATAACCTTGTACTTCAGTGACTTCATCATCTTTACAAGCCAGTACTTGCACATCAAATTGAGTGGGATGACCGGCTACCGCTTTTACCGGATCAGCGGAGAATTTATATGGTCCAAAGAGGACATTGCCCGAATCACTCGCATCAGAATCATCCGTCAATTCCGCATTGACGGTGTATTCTTGTAAGCTGTCAGATTGAATAGGAACGGCCACTTGGCCTTGAGCAGGAGTGTAAACATATTCACTGTTTTGCGTTCCAGTAGTTGGGTTTAATGGCGTTAAACCAGTTGGGTAGTTAGCGGTAATGGTGCCGTCGTAATCGGTAGCCACAGAGCCATCTTCGTTGAGTACTGTGAAGGTAATTTCTGGCGCTTCGCATAGTAAAGCGAATTGGTTGTCTGGGGTGACGTCTATGAAGTAATTAGAAGAAGGTGTCACCTCTGAACATCGACCAGCTGAAATAATATGACTTCCAGCCGTGTCCATTTGTAATTTATTAGCAGTAACAGCACCATAAATATTAATGTTATTATTTAAAATTACATTTTTGGCTAATATGTAACCATAATAATCCATATTAGGATTACTTATCGTTATTGTGGCTTCTGGACCATATAATAATGAACTATCAGCGCCATCAGCATACTCAAAACCAGTAGAGTTCGTAAAAGTCCAACTCGTTTGAATATTCACCCGAATATTATCTTCAAATATAATCGTAGGGGATTGTGTGAAGGTAGCTGTATTAACGGTAATAATACTATTAGCCTTAAAAACCACATCAACATTTCTTGAGTTTACATCTAAATTCTTAATGGTTTTCTCCCCATCAAGAATTATCGTATAGTGCTCACCATTATAACTCGCAACTGTTAATTTCCTAATATCTTGGTCAATGATTACTGTAGTACCAGTACTATCGGTGGTGCGAGTACATAACTCTGAAGTATCGCACATTTCATACCCCTGCCCAGGATTATAAGGCGGTGATATATCAACATCAGCTGAACCGTCAGCAGGAAAGTTGGCATTAAGTAAAACTGGTGGAATGATTTTTCGGGTATCAACATCCTCACCCCCAGTATCGCAAGGAGCAGATTCACAAGTACCTGGAGCATGTAAATTACTCACATCTGATGTTTGATCAAAACCAACTTTTAATACATCAATTGTTCCATACTCACCATCGGTATAACCCCCTTCGATATAGTTATCTTGAACATATCCACCACTCCATCCGATGATAGATTGCCCTTGTTTACCATTACTCATGATTAATTGACTTTGAGGATAACTGGAATAATCGTTTGTACCTTCAGTTATCCAACTTTGTGCCGGTTCAGGAAAGTATTCACACCAATCAATGTCAGGGTTTGGATTTGGCTCTGGTGGTGTCACCTCACCACTATCACAATTTAAATCCTCTTCACTCGCGTGATCTGCAGCCAAAAAAGATTTCCCATTATCAAGGACTACAGAGCGAGTTTCCCCTTCACTCCAATACTCATCGGATTCCTGCTTATGATAATAAGTTATAGTGCTAGTAGAAGAGTCATAAAAAAACTTAATCTGGTAACTAGTACCATCAGCAAAGCTTGATTCATAAATAACAGGGGATTCGCCGTTCACAGATGACTTATTCGTCCAAATTAAAACAGGATCTTTATTACCTTGCTTTTCGTAATAAACAGTATACGTCTGCGTAGAATTGTAACTAGGCACTTTAATAGTGATATCAAAATTCTCATTTCCTTTAACGGGACACTCTGCCGCCCACACAGACACAGGCAACAACAGCAAAACCATCAATACTAATTTAGTTAAATAGCGCATCCATTCCTACCTAAAGCTCCCCACAAACCATCACTATGATTACTAGTGTCAGGGGAAATATTCAAAAAACAATTTAACCTTATTAATCTTACCACTTAATCTTACATATACTCATCACTTAGTTCACATCTCGCAGATAAAAGAAAGCCCTGACAACGTTTCAGTTATCAGGGTTTTACGTTTTTTATCGCGCTATTTTTTGCTGAAGGTAGTTTTAGTTTGCCGTCAGCTGATCTTCACCACGGAAGATGATTCTGTCATTACCACGATAAGCGCCAAAGCTAACCACGGTTGATGGATCTTCATCACCTTTATTTCGCCAGTTGAATTGCAACCAAGGCTGGCCGATGGAATCCTCTTTATGCCACTCACAAGTTTCTTCAGGCAGTGGGTTATTAAAGTTTTCCGAACCATCACTGCCTTGTCGCAAGAAGATGCGCACAGTCGCCCGCTCACCTTCTTCTTGTCCAGCTTGAACAATCGACGAAGTGCCTTCTTCTACTTGATCAGTAGATGTTCCACCATCGGTATCCGTTAGATAATCAGTATCGTTTGCAGCGGCAGTGTCTTCATCAATCGCACAATAAACACTAGCTTCAAATTGGCTACCACTATCATCTTCATTAACGACATAGCTTTCACCATCCCAGTACTCCGCACGTAATGGCACTGAAACAGGGCCACCAATTGGGCTACTTACACTGTCTAGCACCATGCGGCCATAACGGAAATTAGGTTTCTCACTGAATGCCATCGCTTTTTCATTTAGTGTATCAACCGTAAAACTATTGTCATTATCATTAAAGTCAAAGTTAACCTGATCCACCGTTGAGTCAGTCACTTCCATCCCCCAATTTGAATTATCCACATCAAATGGACCATCGGGTGTTGAAGCATAAGGAGCATCCTCTTCCGTTAACTTATAGAATTCAAAATTCCCCGTGCTATAAACGTACTGAGCATTTCGATCTGATATTGGTGTAACAGAGCTCCAACCAACATCCGTCCCTTCATCGCCCACATAAAAACGGCTAGCTAAACTTTGATTGTCTTCATCAACCCCTACCACTTCTACTTGAGCTTGCAAACTCTCCGTAAAATAGCCGTAGTTCTGAGTGGGACTATCACTCACATTTCTCGCTTCTACAGTATAAGTCATACCAATTGGTTGATTCATGTAAGCGAACCCATTATGCCCACCAGCATATTCCCAGGAGTTTTGTAAAATCGATAAATGATCAGGGTAGAAACGTCCGATATTACGGTAACCTTGGTTAATGTTCATACCGTAATATTTTTCATCTTCTGGCGTATCGATTTTCACCGTCAATACACCAACTTCCGACCAAGCAAGCTGAGCAAAATCATAGTACCCATTTTCTCCAGACTCACTACTCTCTGTATTAACGAGAGATTGAGTGCCCGACAACGAACCTTCATGGCCAACATCAGGGCTAGGTTGTGCCAGTTCATAACTCAATTGAATAGTCGAATCCGGTGAGGCCGATGATAAATAGTTTTGAGTAATGGGTTTATCACACAGCTCGGTTACATCGATATTTTCCGCGCCAGCAACGGGATCCGTCACTCCTGATACCCAACGTAATGGACGAATATGTAAGTCAAATTCTTGGCCTGCAGCTTTATAGCCTAGGCTTGCGCTATCGGTAATATTGCCATCCATTGCTGAATTATCGGCATCACAAATAGCGAAGGTCCATGGGCGGGAATAAACAGTGAACCCACCTTTCATTACTCCATCCATTTTGCCATCTTCGCCTATTGGGCAGCCTTCATAACCTGTGCAATCGAAACTTTTATCTTCAAGGGTGACACTTACTTTACCGGAATCCGTGAAAGTTAAATCTGTTGAAACCTCACCGTTATCTTCGCCAGTAAAGCTAGCATCAAAATCTAATGTTCCAACACCACCACTAGGCTCTTTTAGTGAAGAAGTTACATCTGGCGTACCAGAATAATTAACGGCAACTTTGTCATTAGTATCACTATCACACGCCAGCGCCTTCACTTCGACAGATTGAGACTTTCCGGCAATGACATGTTGGTCATCGACATAAAATGCAAATGGTACAAAATCGATATTACCAGTATCAGTTTGCGAACTATCATCAGCTAATTCACCCTCAACTTCGTAAGACTTATACTCACCGGATGTCACAGGAACAATCACTTGCCCATCAACAGGTTGATAAACATTATTGTCCGCATCAATGACTTTACCTTGGATTATATTGTCATTATCAGGCACTAAACCATTCGGGAATGTGGCATTGATATTACCATCGTAATCAGTGGCAATTTCACCACTATCATCTTTGACGGTAAAGGTGATATTGGGCGCATCACAACTTAGGTAATATCCCTCATCAGGAGTGACTTCAATTGTATAGCTCGCATCAGGGTCTGGCTCCGGACAAGCAACACCTGGAATCGAATAAACATAACTATAATCCGAACCACCAGTGATACTTACTTGTGGAGCCGAGAGCGCCCCTGAAAACTGGAAACGCTGGGTCGAACTAATATCGACCCCTTTGGTTGATTCTGGTGAGATATACCACAAGGCATTGATATAAGTATCACTGTGAGGGTTATTCAAACCAGACTCAGGCCCATGACCAAGTAACATTAAGTTCTGGGGGGAGTATTCACCACGAATAGTCTCAATTGTGTCGGGAGTCTGTGAAGCCTCATTACTACGATTAGTATCCGCATTAACAAATACACGATCACCACCAAAGGTAATATGGTTATAGTGAATAATGACCTGACCATCACCCGCAGTCTGTAAAATAGCGCCATTCTTACTAAAATCCAGAGTATCGATCCAGTAAGTACCGGTGGTTAACACAACCACACTGGCATTATTAGCAAAGTTAATCGTTGAGTAGTTACCAGGGTTCGCGGTTACAGTTCCATTATCAATACCTTGAATAGCGTCACCAGATGGTGCAAATGCATCGAGCATTGGAGGGGCACCATCAAATGCATCTAAATTAGGGTCAATATTACACTCAACCGCCGAATGTGTTTCATTACTAGCTGGAAATGAACCATCTGCATTACGATAAACACAGCCGCTTGATGGTGTACCTACATCCGATGGATAAATACTGTTATCGGCTGCACTAAAACCTAAAACACCATCTTCATCGAGGTAAATACGGTTACCACCGCCACCATTACCATCTTTAATCACAATCGGTACAGAGATTTTCCCTTGTTCGTCATACACATTTCCCTGCAAACCGCTAGGGAAGAAAGTACATACGTCTGGGTCAGGCTCTGGTGTCGGTGGTTCTGGATCAGGGTCACCACAACTACCTTCACCATTAAATACGTTATCGACACCACTTAAAGACACCGCATTGGCAGCAAGACCACCATAAAAAATCGAATTACTACCACCTAACGTCAAACCTTGATCGGCTTCATTTGCAACATAGTAGTGGGCATAAGAAGTGATCGCGGCAGAGTTTTCATCAGTTAATACCGCAGCATCAGGCCCGTGACCAATGAAAAGTAAATCTCTTGGTGCACCGCCATCATTGATATAAATGCGAGTATTACTGCCCGTTGGTGGAACCACCAATTGTTTATAATGAATAACGGCCATGCCATTCACGACCAATGAAGATTTATCACCACCAAATGTTATCGTGTCAAACCAATATTCGCCGGCCTCCAGAGTAGACGTTTCTCCTGCTGCAATCGTAAGCGTCTCACCAGTAAAATGATCTTCAAGTACAAAAGGGTAACCGGGAGTCAATTTCGAAGGATCGACTTTACAGTCCACAGGTCCTCCCGCCTCCGGGTAATAACAGTCCGTAGAAAAAGTGGAATGGAATGACATATTGGTATCATCAGAAGGAAGATAGATCTTATTTCCAGCCCCTGGCGTGGTCGATAAGTTGCCATACACACTACCGCCAGTGTAATAGTTACTTTGTAATACATCAGGCACCAATTCACACACATCCGGTATCGACTCAGGTGGCTCAACATCGCCTGAATTTAAACATTGAATATCATCAGCACCACCTTGAATGAAAACTGAATCACCATTGTGGAAGTCAGCATTCTCAGTAACGCCCTCAGACCAATAGTCAGAATCGTTTTTATTTTTATAGTAAGTGACGGTGCTTGCCGCAGTATCATAATAAAACTTTAGTTGATACTTCTGTCCTTCTTCTAGCGTGGTGTCATAGATGACGGCACTATCATCATGGTTTGACCAAACTAGAGTCGTTCCATTTTTTTCGTAGTTAATATCATACGATTGGGCCGGATCATAATCCTCGATAATGACCGTGATATCAAAATTCTTATTCCCCTTAACCGAGCAAGAATCTTCTGCCCAGGCACTTTGCGAAGTGGCCCCTAGCGCGAGAATACACAACATCATAGATAAAGGACTAAAAAGACAATTCAACTTTTTAAGCACGATATTTTTCACTGCTATCGCACTGGCAAAGAAAGGTTTCATGGGTATTCCCGCTTTTACAACATACAAAAAGGGTTATCTAGCTTATTTGTTCGGAGTAAGAGGGTACGCCATTGTGAAACAAGCTAGTTCTATAAATTTCAATAAGGGTCGTTATTTAAGTGCTTTTACCACGACATCTTGTGAACGTTCGACAGAAAACAAACCTTGCTCATCACCGCAACTGGCTTCTGCGTGCACTTTAAAATATGTATAATCAATGTCATCTGCTGACAAAATACTGGTTGAACACGTCAATGCTTTAACCGAGCAATTGCCATATTCTGAGTCTTCACGAAATTGCGTAGTCAACATATTAGCGGCATCGGCTGAATTTAAACCACTACAACGCGCTTCAATATCACTAGGAACACTACCTTGGTGATTTAAAAGGTACAGCTGAGTTAACGCCCATTCATTAGCCGAATGCGCCATAAACCAAGCTCGATTACCCATAATTTCACGGCTTTGCGTATCTTGGTTTGACCATTCTAAACGTGCCATTGTGGCAGCCAGTAACCCCATCACCACCACCACAAAAATCACCACAATCAGGACACTACCTGATTGGCGATTGCTTGATGAACGGGGGTTTTTCATTCTATTCATCGGTCACTCACTTATGGCACGTTCAAAACTTGGATATCATTTTCATATTCCGTAGTTTCATCATTTTGCTTAAATGAAAGTTTGATATGGATTAAACCACTACGAGATAAAGAATCAGAATTTGGACTATTAGTATCGCCACTGGCAAACGAGGAGTCTGATGTCAAATAATCGCCAACCGTCACACCATTGCGCTCTAAACGTGAACCTTCTAGGCAATAAGATACTTTGTTGCTGTAGATATATAAGCGATTACCCACAGAGTTGGTCACAGCACCTTGGTTAAACTGGCTAGAGTCAACATCCGTTTGTAACACGCCATCATCGTCTGAGCTTTCTTGAACATTGACTAAATCAATATGATTCGTTCCGCTTTCTAAGTCATCTTGCACACTTGGGTTTATCACCAACTGTTTTCCATTCAAATCTGCTGGAGTAGCAAGCTCTGTATTAACAACAATAAATTGAAATGTCGCATCGTCTGAAGTTGGCAGCACGGCATAAGCGCCAGCATAATCTATAGGGTAAAAGGAAATGCAGCCTTCGCTTTGTTCAAAACTATTGGGTACAGCATGGCGGATTTCACGAGTAATTTTTTCTACCACAAAGCGAGCTTGGTTTTGCAGTTGCTGACGGTCGACGGTATCGGCATAGCCTTTGGTACCGAGTTCAATAAACCCAGCAATGCCCATCACCATAATACCTATCACGACAATCGTGATGATAAGTTCAATTAAGGTAAATCCAGCTTGCCGCTTGTTGACTCGCTTCATTAGTAGTTACCTCGGTAAGCCACAATTTTGAAAGATTCATAACGCTGAGAAGAAACCGTCACCGTGATCTTTTTCATTATATGGGTGCCGGAAGGCTGGTTAGCGGTTAATTCGGGTGTATTAGCATCAACCACGCTAACTTCAACTTTAAAGTTAGCGTACTTAGTGCTGTCATTAATAAGATCGGATAACGGTGCGCAATTGCCTGATTCAGGCTGAGACCAGCAGCGACCAGCGGTGCCGTCAGCTTCGACACCATAATCATCGACATCATTAAAATCATTCGCGACAGATTCCCCCTCATCAGGACCTAACTCTAATTGTGTTGAACATTTAGGGGGATCGGTATCAAGATCCGAGTTTACGGTTGTATCATCACAACGAATTACGCCACCACTCGGGTCACTATTTTGATCAAAGCTACGAGCTAAAATAGTATTCATCACACTCTGCCCTAACGCAGAAGCACGAACGATATATTGTGGACGACCGGAATCTTCTACACGTGGGAAAAAGATTGAAAATAGAATCGTCATCGCAATGCCCATCACAACCATCGCGACGATGCTTTCAATTAAGGTGAAGCCGCGTTGAGCTTTCTGCTTTATTTTATTGTTTTTCATTTGCAGTCTCCGCCTGAAACATAGCCTTCAGAATTAATGCAAATGTTAGTGCTTTCTACATTGTTACCTGTAGCTGTAATGGTGATGGTGTATTCGCTACCTGTTTTTGCATTTCCCGATATTGTTAATGGTAAAGGGCGCCCGAGTAAATCAAATTGAATATCACCATTATCAGGCGATAAGGTAAATTTTAAATCCTGACCATCTACTTCAACTTTACTACTTAAAGATTCATTACCGGTACAAGCTGCCGGTGAACCTAAGCAAGTATTCGATACTTCTAATTGGTATTGCTCATTTTCGGCACCATCTGGTGTGTTCGATTGCATGCGCGCTAATTGAATTTGACGAATAACCGAAATCGCTTGAGCTTGCGCGGCATAAGGAGAAAAAGAGGATGCGCCTTGAAAGCGGCTGGCAGCATAGATAGAAAGAATCGCTAAAATAACGATAACGATGGTGAGCTCAACTAACGTAAACCCACGTTGTGATGAATAGCGGTTAGACATTGCTGCACCTGTATTTTTAGGTTTCTAGTTTACTGGTTCCTAGTCCCTAGGAGGGGAGTGGGAACAGTGGTGGTTTTACTTTTTCGAGTCTCGTAGCTCGGGCACTTCGTTTCTCTTTGCTCGATCCGCGCTTTTGCTTTTTCGAAACACAAGCAGCGTAGCGGCCGAGAAACGAATTACGTCTTTGTCTTTGCTTTTCCTAGGAACTAGGAACCAGAAACTAGGAACTACTTTTTTTCAACACGTCATCCTGAATAGTGAGGAACGAACGTGATTCAGGATCTCCAGTCACGCTTTGAGGCCTCACATTTCTATAGGAGATCCTGAACTGCGCTCCTATGTCGCTTTTCAGGATGACGGTAATTAATGCTCTACTTAGTTATCGATCTCACAACCTTCCGCAGAACCTTTCACTTCTACTTTTGCTGGTTCATTAGCAGACTGAGCTTCGGTGTAAGTAACAATACAATTAAATCCTTCATAACCATAAGCCACATCGGCTCCAGGATGAAGCACTGTAGTGTTCGGGTTTTCAACCCAATCGGTATCCAAACCATCAACGACAGCTCCAAGTGAAGCAGACGTTGCTTGAGGATAGCCATAAGTCACCGCAGTAGAAACACCATTAACCATAATATTACCGGTTTCTTTTGACTCTTCTCCAGCTACAGCCGCTTTACCATAAGTTATACCTGCAGCACCTTTCATCGCTCCAGCAAGGCCTTTCACCGCACTTACTTTGGCATCATCTTGTAAGTTTAGGAATTTAGGTGCCGCTGTCACTGCTAAAATACCTAAAATCACAATCACAACCACTAATTCAATTAGGGTAAAACCGTTTTGCTTTTTCATTTCTATTCCAATAAGACATGTTATTGACCGAATAAATATCCAACAACATTTATTCAACAACGAAATTAATAATGTAAAAGGCCAGAATAATACTGGCCTTCATTAGATATAAAATAACTACTAATATTATTAATTATTTAATACACAATTTTCTGCACTACCTAGCACATCAACTTTAGCAGGAATAGCTACACCACCACTTAATTGAGCCTCTGAGTATTGGACATAACAATCAAAACCAGCATATCCATAAGTATTTGCGCCAGAAATAGGTGTAGTCCAATCAGAATCTAGACCATCAACAACATCACCCAGAGTATCATTTGTTGGGTAACCGTATTTCACAGCAGTCGATACCCCATCCACTGTAATATAACCAGTTTCTTTTGACTCTTCACCAGCTACAGCCGCTTTACCGTAAGTAATACCAGCTGCGCCTTTCATTGCTCCAGCAAGGCCTTTAACTGCACTTACTTTCGCATCGTCTTGAAGGTTTAGGAATTTAGGTGCTGCAGTTACTGCAAGAATACCTAGAATAACAATTACAACCACTAATTCGATTAGCGTGAAACCGCCTTGTTTTTTCATAGTTTTATCTCTCTATATTTAATAGTTTACGATACAACCATTAAGTTATGGCTGTAAATTTACGGTCACACGACCAGTTTTCATTTCATACGTAAAGGAGTGGTTTGCTCCTTCTTGTTGAAAATAAACGCAAGAATTAGAGTCAGCTTTGGCTAAGTAGCGCACATCCTCTTTCTTGTCTTCTGCTGCTACATCTACCGCTTGGGTAAGGGGTGGATTTTGTAGCAAGTATTCCATCAACAATACACAACCGTGATTAGACATTGTAGTGGTGTATTTGCTTGATTCTTCACGAACCGACATTGGGTAACCATTCATGTAACCACTCAAACCCTTGGCTGAGTTATCGGTTAACCATAATGGGGAGCCGTCCAGTTCGACATAATTATAATTATAACGGCCAGATTGTCGCTTAGGTCGTTGTGCAACTTCCCATTGCGAGCGAGCCGACATAACGGCGGCGGTATAACCAGCTGCTACACCTTCTACACTGCTTTTTTTCGCTTCGTCTACAATGTGGAGGTATTTCGGTAATGCAATAATCGCGATAAGACTTATCACCACAATCACGACGATCAATTCCAACAAAGAAAAGCCAAATTGTTTTTTCATATCTTAATAGACCGCTGTTGGAATAGTACCATTGAAATCAAGAGCCTCAATATACATCAGATTTTTCTTACGCATCATAAAATAAAACAAATTTACTGATCAGCTTCTTTCACATCGACATGTAATGTGCCATGTAACAGTTGTAACTGTATTTTTTTCCCCTGAGGAAACTGATACTCACAGTAGGCAATGTTTTTTGCTCCTTCCACCTTATAAACACTGTACTCTTGACCAAATACTTTGCTATCTGGCCACAGTAGCAGCAACCATTTATCACAGTTAACCTCGCCGTTGGTAAGTGTAATTGGCCAACCTGACGATGTAAAATCAACTAAAAAGTCATCAATCACTTCGCTTTCTGGCTGCTTATCGAGCATCCAATCTTGGCGGTATGTGTTAGCACTACTCAGTATTTGCCTTTGCGCAACAATAAATGCCGTGCGTTCCGCCTCCGGTTCAGTCTTAATTTTCCATACATACAGCCAAGCAGCCATAATACAAAATACCACCGAACACCAGATGAAAAATTTTAACCGTTTGTTGGTATCGCTCATGGGTTTATTAGTTCCTAATATTAGGTTCCTAGTTTCTGGTCTCTTTTTTCGTGGCTCGTAGCTCGAGCACTTCGTTTCTCGTTGCTCGATCCGCGCTTTTGCTTTTCCGAGACACGATCAGCGTAGCACCCGAGAAACGAATACGTCTTTGTCTTCGCTTTTGCTCTCTCGCTACACGCAGCGAAGCGTTCTCGCCACTCGCAACCGCTTTTATTCTTTTTCTAGGGACTTTTACCCCCCCTTAATCACATCTAACATATTCCACATTGGTAAGAAAATACCCAATGCTAGAATCAGAACCATGCTTGCTACTATTACTAGTAAAATTGGCTCTATACGTGCAGTTAAGGTTTTCAGGTCATAATCGACTTCACGTTCGTAGAAATCCGCCACTTCAAGTAGTAGTTCATCGATGCGACCGGTTTCTTCACCGACGGCAATCATTTGAATAACCAGTGGAGTGAAAATATCGCTGTTGACGGCGGCGGTTGAAATATTACCACCGGCTTCAATCGAAGCTTTCATTTCCAATAAACGCACTTCTAAAAAGCGGTTACCTAGTGCCTCTGCGGCCAAGGCTAATGATTGGTTAATTGGCACACCGGCACGAAGCATCAAGGCGAAGGTTCGTGAAAATCGTGACATTTGTGCGCGGTTTACTATGCTACCAACCAGTGGCATGCGTAGTTTAAACTTATCCCACTTCTCTCGACCTGAAGCACGGCTTACCCAAGATTTAAAACCAAATATCGCACCAACAAATAATGCTAATAGTAATACCCAATAATCGACAAAGAAGTTAGAGGTGGCGATCAACATACGCGTTGGTAGTGGTAGATCGACCCCAAAGCGTTCAAACATTGAAGCAAACTTAGGAATTACCATGGTATTCAAAATCACCATCGCAATACCGATAAAACCGATTACAAAGCTTGGATAACGTAGTGCTTCTTTAATTCGCTTTCTGGTTTCAACTTCTTTTTCGTAATACTGGCTAAGTTGTAATAACGCCTCATCCAAACGACCAGTGTTTTCACCGACATGGATAAGTGAAACAAACAACGGAGTAAAGACCGCAGGGTGTAACTGTAAACAAGCAGAAAAACTACGACCATTGGTTAGCTCTATACTGACATCTTCTAATGCTTCTTTTAATTGCTTGTTGGTGCAGTTTTGAGTTAACCCTTTCATCGCACGCAACAAAGGAACACCCGCTTTGGTCAGGCTGTATAACTGACGACAGAAGATGATAAAGACTTCAAGCGGCACCGCTGTTGCAAATAGATCGGCAAGATCAAATTCTTTCTTTGCTTTGCCGCCTCTGCTGATTGATGTTGGTACTACCCCACGAGAAAATAGCGATTCTGCCGCGAGTTCCTCGGTTGGCGCGTCCACTTGTCCAGAGACTTGTCTACCTTGCGCGTTTCTGCCTTGATATTGATAAGTTGGCATTCAATATTCCTTACAGCAGAATCGGTTGTTGGTTAGCAGAAGAATCCCCTTCCGCAAGTACCATCACTTCATCTAAGCTCACGACCCCCTGTAGAGCCAGTTCCATTGCCGAAGCAAGTAGAGGTTTATAACCTTCGGTTTGACGAGCTTTGGCAGCAAAGCTGACAGCATCATTACAACGCAATGCATCCATCATAGGTTGGTCAAGTTCGAGTAATTCAAACACACCAATACGACCACGATAGCCAGTTAAATTACAGTTCTGACAGCCGATGCCTTTTTTAAAGCTGGCGCCTACTTGATTTGGGAAGCGAGTCGCAATCCATTGTTCCGTCGCGGCATCTGGGTAATGGTTATCACCGCAATCAGGGCAAACTTTACGAATTAGACGCTGCGCCATAACCGCACGTACCGCACTGGCAACTAAGTAACCCGGCGCGCCCATGTCCATCATACGGAGTGCACTGTCCACCGCATCATTGGTATGCAATGTTGATAATACTAAGTGACCAGTCAATGCCGCACGTAAACCAATTTCGACGGTTTCTTGGTCACGCATCTCACCGATTAAGATGATATCTGGATCTTGACGTAGGAAAGTACGTAAGACGGTTGAGAACTCTAGATTGATCTTAGAGTTTACTTGTACTTGGTTAACCCGAGGCAAGCGGTATTCCACCGGATCTTCGGCGGTAATGATCTTTTTACCCGGCTCATTCAGTTCCGATAACGCGCCGTATAAAGTGGTGGTTTTACCTGAACCAGTTGGCCCAGTAACCAATATCATACCATGTGGGCGACGCAGCTGTTGTCGGAAACGGATTAACAACTCTGGCGATAAACCTGATTCATCAAGCGATTGAATGCCCGAAGATTGGTTTAATAAACGCATTACCACAGATTCACCAAATTGTACTGGCATGGTTGAAATACGAATATCCACCGACTGACCACGAACTCGGATATTAAAACGACCATCTTGTGGTAAACGCTTTTCTGAAATATCCATGTTAGCCATTAGTTTTAAACGCAAAACCAAAGCTGAAGCGACGTTCACTTCATTCAATAAGGTTTCATGCAATACGCCATCAATACGTTGACGGAGACGTAGTACATCAGAGTCGGGTTCGATATGAATATCCGAAGCGCCGACTTGAATCGCATCTTCAAACAGAGAGTTGATCAGTTTTACTACGGTAACTTCTTCACTTTCGTCATCTTCAAACGCGAGATCAAAGGCGGTACTACCTTGGTGCTCCGCATGTAGCTGCTCGGCAAAGGAGGCAATTTCTTTGGTACGACGATAAAAGCGGTCAAAACAATTCAGAAGCTGCTTTTCTGAGGCAACCACAAATTCCAGAGAGTAATTACTTAACTGAGTTAGCAGCGACTCTTGTACCGCAAGGTCAGCAGGATCACTCATCGCAACACGCAATGCGTTACCGTTACGGCCAATTACTAAAGCACGCAAACGACGAGCATGTACTTCAGGGAGTAATTGCACCGCTTGAACATCAATATTGGCACGGCTTAGATCGATTAACGGCAGAGCAAGCTGCTGAGAAAGGAACGCCAGCATTTTCTGCTCAGTCAAAAAGCCTAAACGAATTAAAGTATCACCTAGCTTTCGGCCGGTTGATTTTTGTGAGCCCAGTGCGGTATCTAGCTGATCTTGCGAGATAACGTTTTCTTCAACTAATAAGTCACCAAGACGTTTACGTAGTTTAACTTGAGCCATGCTTAATCTGCTCCTTGCTCTAGAGATGTCAGAACATTAATACGATCACGAATAAAGGCTTGTGATTGTGATGACAAACCGACCTTGTTGATTGCCTTGGTGTAAGACTCTTTGGCTTCTTTTAGCTGTGCGCTGCGCTCTTGCTGGATACCTAGTCCAAGCCACCAGCGGCCATTTTCAGGATCACGCTGAGACAGCATTTGGTAACTTTGCAGCGCCCATTCATTATTTTTTAATTTCTGTGCCAGTGCCGCACGCATTGCTAAATATTTATCAGTCACGTCATCAGGAATGTAACCTAGGCTACTTAATGCCGCTTCTGGTTGGTCTTCTTTTAATAAAATTCCCGCCAAAGACATACGTAGCGCGGTGCTATTTTTATTAATCTTGATGCCTTCTTCGAGCAATTCCGCTGATTTACGAACTTGATTGTTACCGTAATACAGAGCAGCCAGTTTACGGCGGGTATTTTCATCTTCAGGTACGTAGCGTAACGCGGTTTGGAATTCGGCACTTGCGCCCGCAAAATCATTTGATTCTAGCGCTTTGTTGGCACGATCAATGGCTTTATCCGCCATTTGACGGTGAGTCAGTTCAACATGGTGTACTTGCATTGAAGACTCGCCTGCATCTTGAGTTGCAGTCGGTTGTGTATTATTAGAAGCCAGCAATACGCCGTCGCTAGAAGGTTTAGTCGCTACAGAAGCACGCTGAGGAGCGGGTGTATTTACCTTTTTCGTCACGGGTTGAGCTGCTACAGTTCTAGTCGCCGCAGGTTTCGTTGCTGCAACGGTTTGTACTGTCGATTGAGCCGCTTTCGGTGCTGGCGCAGCGGCCACTTTTGGCGCTTCATAAATGGTCGTATGAACAGGCTCAACCACTTTGCTGGTGTTACTTGGCATGCTCGGCGTTGATGTTACCGCGGCAGGTTGAACGAATTGAGTATCATTTTGCGTCATTACAGACGTTTGGATTGGATTCGGCGCGCTGCTTACCGCCCAAGCCCCAAGACCTAGACTTAAGGTAAAGCCACCAACCGCCCACACCAAACGAGATGATTTAACCGGAGCAACTTTGGCACGAACCAAAGCGTCAGCAGTATTTGTCACTGTCGCTGGTTCGTTTTGCGCTGACTTATTTTGAGCAGACTGCTGTTCCGCTAATTTTGATAAAGCGTTATTAATGGTACTCATGTTTAACTCCAACCCCATAAATATGGTGTCTTATATTTTGGTTTTCTAACATCAAAGGTGTCATGCAACGCACTAAACACATGGTGATTTCCCACCTGTTTGTTTTGTTCCATAAAAGCCATTAATAACGATTTATGACACACTTGATTAATCATTCGTGGAATGCCTTGTGTCGCTTTCCATATGGATTTTTTTAAGTGAAGGCTAAACACTTCGGCTTCGCCACCACTTTGAATCATTCGGTGTTCGATGTAAGCAACGGTTTCACTCATGGTTAGCGGTCTTAATTGGGCGCTAAAAGTAATACGCTGACGAAACTGACGTAGACTATGCTGCTGCAAACGTTCATCAAGTTCTGGTTGACCTAAAATCACCATTTGTAATAATTTGCGATGTTCGGTCTCTAAATTACCAAATAAACGTAATGTCTCTATCGCTTCATCACTTAATGCCTGAGCTTCATCAATCAGTGCTACAACTGAGCGACCACATTGATGTATCTCTAACAGTTTCAGGTGAATAGCATCCACCAAACTGACTGAATCAATATCACTCGGTAGCGATAATTCATGCGCTACTGCCTGCTTTAGTTCATGGCCCGTTAAAACCGGATTTGGTAAATAAATCAGATGAACATTATCTTTTAGTTGGTTGATCAGCATGCGGCAAACTAGAGTTTTACCTGTACCGACTTCGCCCGTTACCTTGACAATCCCTTCGCCCATTTCGACAGCACTTAGCACGGTTTGAATCGCTTCATAATGAGGTTCTAAACCGTGAAAAAGCGCTGTTGTCGGAGTCAGGCTAAAAGGTGCCTGACTTAAACCGAAGAAAGATTGATAGATCATTATTCAGAATCTGGGAACCATTCTTGTAGCAGGTCACGAGACTTCTCAACTTCTTGAGACCAAGTGTTAACCCCTACAACGGTTGGTTTAAGCAAAATAACCAGCTCTGTTTTTTTGGTTAACTGATTGGTATTACGGAATAGGTGTCCGAGCCCAGGTATATCACCTAAGAATGGAACTTTAGTCGTTTGATCGATCGATGCTGTACTCATCAAACCACCAATGACAATAACATCACCATCTTTAGCACGTACTACCGTATCAGATTCACGAATTGAGCTTTTCGCTAGTGGTAGCTGAAACGTACCGCCTTGATCGCCAAGGTCAATAGAGGTGTTATCCGTAGTCACATCAATAACCGCTGGGTGAACGTGCATCATCACGTTACCTTTATCATCGATTTGGGGGGTCACATCCAAAGATATACCTGAGAAGAATGGCGTTAAATCAACATTTTGTGCAACATTAGCGTTATCACCACTGCCGACTTCACCATCCACACCGGTTACGTAATATTTATCTTCACCAACTTTGATCACCGCTTTTTGATTGTTTGAAGCGGTTACGCGTGGGCTAGATAGGACGTTTAAATCACCTTGAGTCGCCATGAAGTTCATCACCGCAGTAAAGTTACCATCGCTGATCACCATATTAGTGCCACCACCGAGTAGATCACCAATCGTATTAAGCCCAGGGACAATCCCCGCACCAGATGTACCACCAGAAATAGTCGTACCACCAATCGAACCACTTAGATTTGACCAGTTGATACCTTGTTGGTAGCCATCGCTTAATGTCACTTCCATGATTTTCGCCTCAAGTACTACTTGGCGATGTAGGCGTTTTTGTGAAGTCCCTAGAAAAGCTTTTACTTCACGCAATTCATTTGGATAAGCGCGTACCGTTATCACCCCTGCTTGTGGTGATACAATGACACTACGACCACTTCCTGACCCCACCATTGACTTCACAGCTTTTTGTAGTTGAGGCCAAAAATCACTTTTATTAGTGGTTTCGATGCGAGTACCGCCAGTCGCATTGGTTTCAGTCGACATACCATCATCGCTGCTGTAGTCATCACTATTGGAATTGCTACTACTACTGGTTGTCGATGAGTTGTTGCTACCGCTACTGTTACTATCATCGTCATCATATTCAGATGTAACCGAGCCTGTCGTAATTGTCGTCAGTGACATGCCACGGCGTTTAAATTGTAGGTAGTCAACAGGAATGGTTTCAGTTCGTAACCCAGCTGGATACACTTGGATCACTTTACCGTTTTTCACCACGTCATAACCGTAAATATCGCGTACTGAATCAAGCACTTCATCTAATGTGACATCTGAAAGGTTTAAAGTAACTTGGCCTGCCACATCTGGGTGTACGATCACGCTGTAATCGGTGCCTTGCACTAAGCTAGCAAAGAAGGTTTTAGCATTCACATTTTGCGCTTGTACACGGAAACGCTTAACCGATGAATTAGCACTGGAGCGAGAGCCATCAACATCTGGCATAAGATCAGCTTGAACGGAATCGGGTAAGTCATCAACCGAGCTGCTGTTATTCTCATTAACGGCTTCATTTAAGGCGTGCTTAATTTCTGTGGGATCTCTGTGTCCCATAGAGCAACCTGCTAACGAGGCAATCATGATACTTAAAATGAGTTTACGCATAAGTTAACCTTGAAACCTTAATATTTTACCTGAGAAAAGAGCTCTAAATTCCATGTTTTAGACCCTCGAGTTAGAGTGACGTATTCACGGCTTATATCAGCCACTCGGTAACCACTTACCGATTCTCCTTTACTCACTATTCTATTATTTAATATTGCTCGGCATTGACCACCACCATCATTACAAATAATGCTTTGTAGTGATGGTACGCGGTAATAAACAGGCTCAGGCTTAGCGGCTGGTGTTTTGCCTGTCATCCAATCAAGTGGTGCAGTTGGGTCGTCATCTTGCGCCATTACGTTGCCAGACACTATCAAAAGAAGACTTAATATAAAGGTTCTAGCCACCAATAAACTCCTCTTTAGCCCCTAAGGTATACACTACTAATTGCAATTGAGCTTGCGGATATTCAATAACTTGGTAATTAAAGCTGCGCCAGTAGTATTTCACTTTCATCTGCTCTAATTCGGCAAGGTACTCTAAAATATCAAAGTAGTTACCTGTTAATTCAATTTTCACCGGATGGATGTAGTAACCAATATCTTCATCGGAACCATCACGCGTAATTGGCTCACTCGGCAGAGACGTTAAAGAAACCAATTTCAGTTGGTGAGTTTTCTCTAAAACTTGCTCAAGTAATTCTGCCATACCACTCGGTGTCACAAGGCTATCAACAACGTTAGATAAGCGTAGTGATAGATCCTGACTTTCGGTTAATAACACGGTGTATTCTTTATCAACGTCTTTATCTGGATCTTGTTTTAGTTTGTATTTGATTACTTCAATATCACCTTGCAGCTGACCGATTTGACCTTTTAATGAGGCTAATCGAACCGTTTTAGCGTTATGGTCAACTTGGGCTGGCTCTACCGCAAAGGTGTATAGCAAGAATAGAACGGCAATCCAGCCCGCTGCAGTTGTCAGCCATTTTTCACGTTGAGAAAGTTTGGCAAACTTAGCACTCAGTTCTGCCCATTGTTGTTTCAATTGCTCCATTAGTCTTCATCTCCTGATTTTGAACGTAAGGAGAAGATCACTA
The DNA here is from genome assembly GCF_000426765.1 of Vibrio litoralis DSM 17657. Lineage (GTDB taxonomy): Bacteria > Pseudomonadota > Gammaproteobacteria > Enterobacterales > Vibrionaceae > Vibrio > Vibrio litoralis. The sequence continues at coordinate 512,798 of NZ_KE384567.1, forward strand.
CGTTATTTTCATCACGACTAATCGATAAACTTTCGAATGTACGACCGACTAAGTTCATTTCATTTTTAAACTGTTGCACCCAACTTGGGATCACTTCTGGCGATTTCGCTAAACCTTGAATATTCATTTTGCCATTTTTGATATCAATACTGGTTAGTGAAATATCGCTTCGATCTATCGACGACAAGCCAGACATTATGCCGGAATAGCCCACTTGGAGTTGCGAATCAAAGCTCGAAATAACTTTCAAAGACTCTTGCTTAGTTTTGACATCTTCACGTAAACGATCAACCGCCGCGAGTTTTGCTGGAGACGGTTTATGAGCCGCCAGTTTTTTATTCAATACAGCAACTTCGTTAGTCAGTTCAGTTGCCTGACGGTTTGCTACTGTAATCTGCTCATCTAGTTGGTGATTTTTATAACTATAAACACTATAAATCACCATCATAATCAAAAATATAGCAGCCCAACTGGCGGCAACGATATCCAGATTAAACCTGTCTTTCTTTGGTTTAAGGTGCTCTGGGTATAAGTTAACGCCCTTCAGTCCAAGCTGATAAGCCTCATAAACTAACACTTCACCGCTTTTTTGCGTCACATCAGACAGTAGTAACGGTTCAACCATTACATTTAGTCGTTCTTGCAGCGCTTCTCGTAACTCTTCGGTATTTTCATCATCACAACAGATAAATAGCTTATTAATCTGAACTTGTTTTAACTGTGCTGATAGGTAGTCCATTGAGCGCTGTAGCTCAAGCGCCAAAGCATCAATTTGTAATGAACTGGCGAATTCACCGGTAATTGGCGATTCAACACCACGCACAGTTCTTTGAAAAACTGAGCTTTGATTAACAAAGGCGCCAATTTTAAAATCACTGTTTTGTGAGCGATGTAATAGCATAAAAGCAGGTACATCAGAACGCGCGTGCGCCCACACTTCATCTTCTGGTGTGATGTTTAATAATTTAACACTACGGTGATCAAGCACTTGCTTTAGTTGCTCAACAAAACGCTTAATGACAACGTAAGCTTGTATTTTATTGCTATCGGCGAGCTCAACCCCATCCGTGACAATCTCATTGACACGCTCTGTAATCAGATCTTTCAATAAGAAAGGCAAAGCAACCGGCCATTCTTCTTTAGGAACAGCCGGTTTATCAATATGGTAGCTTTGGTATAAATGAGAACCTAAAGTCACGGTAGCATTCAAATTTTGACATTTATGCTCTTTTAGCGCTGAACTTAAAACGAAATCCCAATTATTATCCGTTAACTCATGAAAAGAGGCCACCTCCAGGCCAGACTCGGGATCAACTTTAGATAAGTAAATACCTTCACTTAGCATAACAATGCTGAGCGATGATACCTCCGGACCTCTATTCATAAAATTCTGGAGCATTGAGTGAATACTCATAGGTAGTTTAAATCCCTCTATTTACGCCAACGGTTTCTTCGACCAGGCTTAATCACGCGTGCTGTTTCTGTAGTAGGTAGCAGTTGTTTTTCCGCTACAAAATAGCGCCCTTGAGCACCATCTAACCCTAATTGAGATAAGACAGACCATTCACTTTCGGTCTCAACGCCTACCGCTATAACTTTAGTATTACTATCAATACAAGAGCCTAGTATGCTGCGAATAAACAGTTGATTTTCACTTCTTCTATCGATTTGCTTAACTAAACTACGGTGCAATTTTAAATAACTGATCGGCAATATTTTGATGTAATGAGTACTAACAATGGTTCTGCCAACCTGGTTAACTATGATTTGGCACCCCAAGCCTGAAAGCATTTTTAGAACCGGGCGCATAACATCTAAGTCCGTCACTAAGTTCCGCTCAATAAAAGAAAAACTCAGCCGTTGCCTTGCTTCTGCTGGAAGTTGCAATAACTCGTCTCTCAGCCAACGTCGATAGTCTTTTTTCTTAAATGGCACCGTAAATAAATTCACCGCATAACGGTTTTCTAGCCATTCAGATTTCAACTGACTAAACACAGTTTTGAGTATTGCTTGATCCAAAATTCTCTCGTAACCAACTTGTTCAATTGCTGTTAAGAAACGAGAAGCTTTAATTATGTCACCCTTCTCATCTGGAATTCTGGTGAATAATTGATAGTGTTCTGTGATTTTTTTGCCGTCATTTTCTATTAGATAACAAGGCTGTTCATAAATAAATAGCTTATTTGGACTTAAAGATAAATCAAATAGATTTCGCCAGCGGACTCCACCACGATATTCTACCGTTTTATGCTTATATTTCTTAAACTTAGCCCAACCGTTAACGCCTTCTAGTCGGGCACTTTTTACTGCTGTTTCCGCTTCATCGACGATCTTCCCGCGACGCTCTCCTTGTGAAAAAATTGTTGCGCCAATGTGGCACCAGTTTTCAGCGTCTAATTCGCTCGGAATCTCGAGCTTTTTAAGCTGATTAATACACTGGCTTGCTAGGGTTGATATTTCTTTTTCAGATTGATGGGGGATCAGTAATGTGAACTGGCCACTGTAATAACGAGCAAATACCGCATTCGGAAACTTTTGAGTTAAATTCATCAATACTTGACCGACAGTCACCAAAAATGCTTCGTATTCGGATTTTTCAGAAGTTTCAACCAACTCATCCCAGCCATTAATTTCAACGGCTAGCACTCCACCACTCGCACCAGTTTCTTGTAGTGCAGAAGTCAAACGACTATCGAATAACACTCGATTCGCCGCTCCAGTGAGCTTATCTAAGAACGTATGAGTGCGAATGAAAGTATCAAATCGACTACGCTCTTGTCTGGCATCATTTAATTCTTCAATCAACTGGGTTAGTGCTTGACTGGCAGAGTATGGGAATTCTCGCTCATCCCCTTTGGTGTACTGCTCTACCTGTCCGGCTAAAATCATCCGGCCGCGTTCTTCAAGTAGTTCAGAGCCATACAATTGATCTCTTAACCACTGTAATCCTTTCAATAAACAAAACATCACTAGCACAACTGCCAGTGTTAACGAAAAGAATGCTTCAAAAGAATAACTATTGTTGGCGTAAGGTGGCACCACTTTAAATTCAGCAAAGTAATTTTGATTGCGCTCAAGTGGATAAGTTTTTTTATACAGCAACAATTCATCTTGTTGCAGCAGATGTTTATTTTTGAAGGTATAAATCACACCTGCTGGAGAGGTAATTTGCAACTCTCCAACATCGCTAGCCTGCAACAATTTGGGCAGCCAATGACGCATCGCATCAAAATCTTGTGGCGTGGCTAACTCTTGATCAATAATCGCAGTCACACGCTGCAAGCTTTGATCGACATATTGCCCACCCATTTTTTTAAAGGTAAACACACCACCCACGAATAATATAAACATGGCACTCACAACAATCATGGTGACAAAAGCAACCAAGCGAGTACTTAGTTTTAATGTTGGAGTCGGGTTCATTTAAGTCGAAGTTCCATATCGAGTGAAGTCACTTTGGTATATCTAATTGTTATAATAACAAAAAAGCCGCATTTGAGATGCGGCTTTTTATCAAATCGTGCGATAACGAACATTTTTTATTCAGTTAAACATACTGAGATTAAAATGGAATGTCGTCATCAAAATCCATTGGTGGCTCGTTATATTGAGGAGCTTGCTGTTGTGGTGCTTGTTGCTGAGGAGCACGCGGCGCAGATTGTTGCGCTTGTGGTTGCTGCGGTTGACCCCAGTTACCTTGGTTGCCACCGGCTGCTGGTGCTTGCCCGCCTTGAGAACGGCCACCAAGCATTTGCATTACGCCATTAAAACCTTGTACAACGACTTCAGTTGTATAACGATCTTGACCACTTTGATCTTGCCATTTACGTGTTTGCAGTTGACCTTCAACGTAGACTTGAGAGCCTTTACGTAGGTACTCACCAGCCACTTCAGCTAGCTTGCCAAACAAAGAAACGCGATGCCATTCAGTTTTTTCACGTTGTTCGCCTGTTGCTTTATCTCTCCATGTTTCAGAAGTCGCAAGGGTAATGTTTGCAACCGCACCACCGCTTGGTAGATAACGAATCTCTGGGTCGTTACCTAGATTTCCGACTAAAATTACTTTATTTATTCCGCGGCTAGCCATGTTCTGCTCCGTCTTAATACATTTCAAAAATAGCTGTCGATCATATCATAATTTATACAGCTAACGGTATAATAATATCGCCTCAACTCACTTTGAGATTAGCCTTCATGTTCACGATAACCAATAGCGAAAGTCACCACTTACTGAGTAAACTTCCAAAGCATTCATCATAAATTATTGAATTCCATGAATCTCTTCTCAAAAGCAAGAATAGTATAAAAAACCAGCATAAGTTTATACTATTCAAGCTGCAAGTTTCATACAGTCGCTATATTAAAAATCAACCGCGTTATCAAGAAGGGTCTGCTGACATGACTTGCCAAAATCAAGAAACCTCCGTGTATTTGCTATCACCATTTATTGAATCCAATGACGCTTTTATCTCAATAGTCAAAACACTGGTTGATATTCAGTTAAAGATTATCAATTACGATGAAGTGTCTAAAATCTTACATCAGCCAGAACCTTACGTTCTGCTTGTCGATGCACGCTTTACCGAAGAAGAATTATTCAATCTACAGACTCATCCTATTTTAAAAAAAGCTCAAGCAAGCGCTCTTATCTTCGCACCTGAAAAAGCTAATTTAGTCCTACTCTCTCAATGGTATAACTTGACTGGTTATTTTTATCATTCAACATCCAACGAGCAGTTTTGCGACGAGCTTATACAAATGATCGCCGGGCATAACCGCCTACCTAAGCTACTATTAATAAAACTATTCAAACACTGGCAAGCTCTTAACCACCAAAAAGCCAATCCTACTATAAAGGCTAAGCTATCATTGACCCGCAGAGAGTTAGAAATTTTGACTCACTTACAAATAGGTCAATCGAATCTAGATATTGCGGATTCACTATTTGTCAGTGAACATACAATTAAATCGCATTTATATCGAATTTTCAGAAAACTTAATGTCAACAACCGTAGACAAGCTATCAACTGGGCTCAACTCTACCTATAAGTAGTTTTCTAATTTAGTCATACTTCGACAATTGATAATCGATATTGCAGAAACCTAACCACTCATTTGCTATATTTGTGTTTATTATACGAAAAATGCTATTTTATCACGTAAATACATTTCATTTATACAAGGTCTCAAACATGATCAAAAAATGTCTATTCCCTGCTGCAGGTTACGGCACTCGTTTTTTACCAGCGACTAAATCTATGCCAAAAGAAATGATGCCGATCGTTAATAAGCCGTTAATTGAATATGGTGTTGAAGAAGCCATCCAAGCAGGTATGAATGGCATGTGTATCGTTACCGGCCGTGGTAAACATTCATTGACCGATCACTTTGATAAAAACTATGAATTAGAGCACCAAATTAGCGGTACTAATAAAGAAGAACTATTAGTTGATATCCGTAATATCATCGACAGTGCTAACTTCACTTATATTCGCCAACGTGAAATGAAAGGTTTGGGCCATGCAATTTTGACTGGTCGTGAATTAGTCGGTGATGAACCATTTGCTGTAGTACTGGCGGATGACTTATGTGTTAACCCTGACCAAGGCGTTCTAGCACAAATGGTTGCACTGTATAAGCAATTTCGCTGCACTATTGTTGCGGTACAAGAAGTACCAAAAAATGAAGTCTACAAGTATGGTGTGATTGCCGGTAAGATGATCAAAGACGATCTTTACCGTGTGGATGACATGGTAGAAAAACCAGAACCAGGCACTGAACCAAGTAACTTAGCGATCATTGGCCGTTACATCATGACGCCTGATATTTTTGAATTAATTGAACAAACAGAACCTGGCAAAGGTGGCGAACTCCAAATTACCGACGCCCTGCTCAAGCAAGCTAAATCAGGGTGTGTTCTAGCATATAAATTTAAAGGTAAGCGTTTTGACTGTGGTAGCGTTGAAGGCTACATCGAAGCGACTAACTACTGCTACGAAAATATGTATCTAAAAGATAAAGATGCTACGACAAGCAAGAAGTAACCTTCTTTAACTCGCAAGCTTTTTTAGGTCGTAATAGATTCATTGCTATTACGGCCTTTGTCTTACGCCTCAACAATACTGTATTTTTATACAGCTAACTATTTCCACTTTTAATAACCTATGTAATACTTATCCAATACTCAACCAATACACAGATTGGTATCACTTCTATCATTGATGAGAGCGTGAAGCATGGAAACAATTGAAGTTCGCGGAGCCCGTACCCATAACCTGAAAAATATCAACCTGACCATGCCACGTGATAAGCTTATTGTTATCACTGGGTTATCGGGTTCTGGTAAATCTTCGCTGGCTTTTGATACTTTGTATGCTGAAGGCCAACGCCGCTATGTTGAGTCGCTTTCTGCCTACGCTCGCCAGTTTTTATCGTTAATGGAAAAGCCCGATGTCGATCATATCGAAGGGCTATCACCTGCAATTTCCATCGAGCAAAAATCAACCTCACATAACCCTCGCTCAACCGTGGGTACCATTACTGAAATTTACGATTATTTACGTTTATTGTACGCACGTGTCGGTGAGCCGCGTTGCCCAGATCACAACACTCCATTAGCAGCGCAAACTATTTCACAAATGGTCGATAAGGTATTAGAGCTACCCGAGAACAGTAAGCTTATGCTGTTAGCACCCATCATCAAAGAACGAAAAGGGGAACATGTAAAAACGCTACAAAACCTCGCAGCTCAAGGTTTTATCCGCGCACGCATTGATGGTGAAACTTGCGATCTTTCTGATCCACCGCCTCTTGAGTTACATAAAAAACACACGATTGAAGTAATAGTTGATCGCTTTAAAGTACGTGATGGACTGCAACAGCGTTTAGCTGAATCTTTTGAAACCGCGTTAGAGTTATCTGGCGGTACTGCCACCATTACTTGGATGGATGATTCACAGCAAGAAGACATTATTTTCTCTGCTAATTTTGCCTGCTCGCATTGTGGCTATAGCATGCGTGAGCTAGAACCACGTCTATTTTCCTTTAATAACCCAGCAGGCGCTTGCGAAACCTGTGATGGACTGGGTGTTCAACAGTACTTTGATGCAGAGCGCGTGATTCAAGATGAGAGTTTAAGCCTTGCTAATGGTGCAATTCGTGGCTGGGATAAAAAGAATTTCTACTACTTCCACATGCTCACTGCACTATCAGAACATTATGGTTTTGACCTACAACAGCCATTTAACAAGCTACCTAAGAAAGTCCGTGATGTGGTATTGCATGGTTCGAAAAAAGAAGAAATCGAATTTAAGTACGTTAATGACCGCGGTGATACTCGAGTTAAACGTCACGCTTTTGAGGGGATCCTAAATAACCTTAACCGTCGTTACCATGAAACAGAATCAAACTCAGTGCGTGAAGAATTGTCTAAATACATCTCTAATAAGTCATGTTCTAGCTGTGGTGGTGCGCGTTTAAAAACTGAAGCTCGTCATGTGTTTATTGACAATACTGCGCTACCTCAAGTGGTAGAAATGAGTATTTATGGTGCGCTGCAATTTTTTGAGTCATTAAAACTCACCGGACAACGTGCTCAGATCGCGGAAAAGATCTTAAAAGAAATCAATGATCGCTTAAACTTCCTTATTAATGTCGGTCTAAATTACCTCAATTTATCGCGTAGTGCTGAGACACTTTCTGGCGGTGAAGCGCAACGTATTCGTCTCGCCAGCCAAATTGGTGCTGGCCTTGTAGGCGTCATGTACGTGCTCGATGAACCGTCGATTGGCTTACACCAAAGAGATAACGAACGCCTACTGAAAACCTTAATTCATCTGCGTGACTTAGGTAATACGGTTATCGTTGTCGAGCATGATGAAGATGCCATTCGCGCTGCCGATCACGTAATTGATATTGGCCCGGGAGCTGGTGTCCATGGTGGTAATGTGATTGCCGAAGGCACGATGGACGATATTCTCGCTAATCCTAATTCTCTTACCGGCCAATATTTAAGCGGCGCTAAGCAAATTGAAGTGCCAAAAAAACGCACACCAATGGATAAAAAGAAAACCGTTGAACTGATTGGCGCAACAGGTAATAACCTGCAAAATGTCAACCTATCCATTCCCGTGGGCTTATTAACCTGTGTGACTGGTGTATCTGGTTCAGGTAAATCAACGCTAATTAACGATACTTTCTTTAAAATCGCTCACGCCCGCTTAAATGGCGCGACCACCGCAGAGGCTGCACCTTATAAAAAAATTAATGGCCTAGAGCACTTTGATAAAGTCATCGATATTAACCAAAGTCCCATTGGCCGGACCCCACGTTCAAACCCTGCCACCTACACTGGTATTTTCACTCCGATCCGAGAATTGTTTGCCGGCACGCAAGAGTCTCGTTCTCGTGGTTACAAACCGGGACGTTTTAGTTTTAACGTACGTGGAGGTCGTTGTGAGGCCTGCCAAGGTGATGGTGTTATCAAAGTAGAGATGCACTTCTTACCGGATGTATATGTACCTTGTGATGCCTGTAAAGGAAAGCGTTATAACCGTGAAACTTTAGATGTGCGTTACAAAGGGAAGAGCATTGATGAAGTGCTAGAAATGACGGTCGAAGATGCTCACACTTTCTTTGAACCGGTACCAGTGATTGCCCGAAAGCTGAAAACTCTGATTGATGTTGGCCTTTCTTATATTCGACTTGGTCAAGCGGCGACCACTTTATCTGGTGGTGAAGCTCAGCGGGTTAAATTAGCAAAAGAACTATCAAAACGCGACACTGGTAAAACCTTATATATTTTGGATGAGCCAACCACAGGGCTGCATTTCCACGATATTCAACAACTACTAAACGTTCTACATCGTCTGCGTGATCACGGCAATACCGTGGTGGTAATTGAACACAACTTAGATGTGATTAAAACGGCCGACTGGATTATCGACCTAGGTCCTGAAGGCGGCAATGGCGGCGGTGAAATCATCGCAGCAGGCACACCAGAGCAAGTGGTTAAGGTTAAAAGGTCACATACTGCGCACTTTCTTAAGCCGTTGTTGAAATAAGAAACCTGGTTCCTGGTTCCTGGTTCCTGGTTCCTGGTTCCTGGTTCCTGGTTCCTGGTTCCTGGTTCCTGGTTCCTGGAGGATAGCTTTCCGTGAAAAGCCATATTAAAGCAAGCGCAAGTATCTATTTATTAATGCGACAACTACCTAGGAACTCGGGACCAGGGCCTAGAAACCCATCCCCTAGGGACTAGGAACCAGAGCCTAGCTCCCTTATCCCTCCACCTTTTCTAAATCCAAAAACTAGAACTCTCCCCCATAATTCCAGTTACTTTTCGTCATCTTTTTTACATAAACAATGCTAATATAACCGTCCTATAGACAACTCAAACATCTAGAGGCTGCACTGTACATGGCAACGTTACATATCCAAGGTACGAAACTTGAAGAAGTGCCTGAACCTAATATCTTAGCCAAACCATTTCTTTGGTCGCTAGGAGTGGTGTTCTTACTTGCCATGCACTTTTTCCAGCCGAATCCAGGTGGTGCGGGACTCGCTTTATCTTTCAACTCTACCACTTGGTTAGCCTTAAGTATTAGTTTTGGCATTGGCTTGTATGCGATTGCCAATCAGCGAGTGTTACGCATTACGAGCCTCACCATAGTGATGTTTATTGCTTGTATTATTTTAACTCTGCCAATTTTCTATTCGACCGCCAATGTTCAAGATGCCATGTTACGCTTGATCGGGCTGTGGGCTGGCTGGCTGTTGCTACTGATTTTGCACCAATACCCGTTGTCGATTAAACAAAAGCAGACGCTATTACTTCTCATTGTTGGCGCGGTATGTATCGAAGCAGCTTACAGTTACTTTCAATACCTATTTTTAGAACCGGGTAATTCATTTGGTTACAACACCAAAGAAAATCGTCCGTTTGCAATATTCCAACAACCTAATGTCACCGCAAGTTTTCTAGCTACAGGGTTAGCCATTAGCTCTTACTTACTGGCGAGACAAAATCACACCAATGTCCAGCTACATAAAGTATTCTCCGGTTTATTGCTGTTAATGCCAATCATCACTATTCCATTATTATGGGTACTTGCCTCACGTACTGGCTGGTTAGGTGCGACTGTCTCTACCGTACTGCTGATCCCATATCTCGCTAAATTCTTGCCAAAGCGAATGATGTCATTATGGCTCATTTCAATCATTGTCGGTTTGGCTGGCGGTTATACTCTTGCAACGGCGAATGGTGGTAATGAGTTAATTACTAAAAAATCTAATTTAGAAAGCCCGCGTCGTTATACCTTCCCGCAAACCTTAGATATGGTGATAGAAAAGCCACTTACCGGATATGGCTATGGTCAGTTTGAACCGGCTTATATGGTTTACACCGCAAGGCAACACCAGCTAAATCCTGACTACCATCCGGGATTGCCTTCGATGGATCACCCACATAATGAGGTTTTATATTGGGCGGTAGAAGGCGGCATCATATCGGTACTTGGTTTGCTCATTGCGGCTTTGATGGTATTTCGTAAAGTGCGAAAGTCTCAGTCAGGAACCCGTTTGGCATTAATCGCTTTATTTTTCCCAATCGTGTTACATACCCAACTTGAATATCCGTTTTATCACTCTGCGATCCATTGGATCATCTTTGTGATACTTATCTACTGGGTCGATCAGTTAACCTCTCAATATAAAGTGATTAGCTTTAGCAGAATAACCAAAAGTTTATTGAGTGTCTTTTCGTTGGTCATCCCGATCATTACCGCGTTTTTTATGATCACCGCTCTGCATACCAATTATGTTCTCAGTCGATTTGAATATACCAGACCAATCAATCCAGATTTATTGAACCAGGTGACCAACCCTAGTGTTTGGAAAGATAGATTTGATTGGGATGTGTACAGCACCCAACTCAACATCGGCTTACACCTTGAGAATCCAGAGTACATCCAGCCTTATATTGATTGGGCGACTCAAATCATCAAGCGCAAACCAAGAGCGGCGTTTTATACAAAATTAATCGTCGCATACCAAGGTATTGGTGATAACAGAAAAGCAGAACAAATCCGTAAAGAAGCCAGTTTCTTATTCCCGGCACAGGATTTTTCAAAGATTCGTTATATTCCGCCAGAGGAGAGGGTTTCAAAGGCAGAGGCGGCATCGGAGACTAAAGCGGTACAGGAAAAATAGAAACGTAGCTCGTTACTAGAGCGCTTCGCTTCTCGTGACTAGAAAAAGCAAAAGCTAAATTCACATCACGAGAAAGCATGGTTAAACATCAGTAACTCGGTATAGCGTAACTCGTTGCTCGAATTTTTTACTTCTTGTAGCAAAAAGATCCGAAGTATATTTCGAGTAACGAGCTACGATAAGCGAAGCGTCCGAGAGTCGTTACCTCCCTATCGTCTCTTGCAACGCTTTCAAACATAACGCCACATTTTCACTTTTTGCGCTATATCCCATCAAGCCGATACGCCATACTTTGCCAGCTAAATCACCTAAACCGCCACCCACTTCAAGATTATACTCTTCAAGTAAATGCTGACGGGTTTTAGCATCCTCAACACCTTCTGGTAAATATACAGAGTTCAATTGCGGTAAACGACACGCTTCATCCACCACATACTTAAAGCCTAACTCTTCAAGACCTTGCTTTAGTTTCTGATGCATATCTGCATGACGTTGCCAGGCACTTTCTAGCCCCTCGTTATACAAGCCAAGCAAAGCTTCATGTAACGCATATAGGCTATTTACCGGTGCGGTATGGTGATAACTACGTTTACCTTCGCCACTCCAGTAACCAAGTACTAGGCTTTGATCTAAGAACCAACTTTGCACGGGTGTCGTTCTTGCTTGAATCTTAGCAATCGCTTTAGGAGAGAAAGTCACTGGCGATAAACCCGGTACGCACGATAGACATTTTTGACTACCGGAATACACCGCATCTAACTGCCACTCATCCACTTTCAGTGGTACGCCACCAAGTGAGGTTACGGCATCAACAATCGTCAGCGCATCGTACTGTTTAGCGACTTTCGATAGCGCTTGCGCATCACTTAACGCACCGGTCGAAGTTTCCGCATGAACAAAGGCTAGGATTTTAGCATCTGTGTTTTCCGCAAAGGCTGCTGCTACTTTATCGACACTAACCGGTTTACCCCATTGATCATCCACCAGCACTACTTCTGCGCCACTACGAATCGCATTTTCACGCATACGTTCGCCAAACACACCATTACGGCAAATAATCACTTTATCACCAGGCTCAATCAGATTCACAAAGCACGCTTCCATACCTGCACTGCCGGGTGCCGAAACCGGAATTGTAAAGTCATTTTCGGTTTGGAAAGCATATTTCAGAAGGGTTTTCACTTCATCCATCATGCCGATAAACAGTGGATCTAGGTGACCGACCGTCGGGCGACTTAAAGCCTGTAAAACATCCGATGAAATATCAGAAGGTCCTGGGCCCATCAAAATGCGACGAGGTGGAAAAAAGCGCTGAATTGTCATAATAATCCTTAATGGTGTATTCCATATTTATCATTCGCTCGATAACAACTTTACTTCAGCTTTTGGGGAGCCACGTAAAAACAACGGCGAAATTTGTGTGCTGTATAAATAAAATTACCACGCAATGAGAGCCACCTCATCGCGAAGCCATAAAAGCTGTGAGCTTGCTCTATTAATTGTGTACAGTTTTAATTTTTATTGTCGACAAATCAAGTTTAAAAATATCCTCGTATAGCCTTTTCAATGATTGACTTTTTTGGTGCAACAACGTTCAATGGAGATTCTTTCAGCCATAGGATAATGGTTGAAAAGGAAGAGGAGCGTAACCCAGGCAGATGACCAGTGGATCCCGAGATCCTAAACTAGTCATTCAGGGGGAGTTACGCCGAGATGGGTAAATGCTCGGAAATTTATCGCATCGGTTGTTCAGGTTGAATCCTGGCAACTGTCACTGAGTGCCTCACTTAGTGAAGAGCTTCTAAGATTTACATGGTCACGATTCTAGTGATTCACTTCTATGTATTTCCCCGCTCTAAGAAATCTCTCTTCAACATTGGACGTTTGCTTATTGATATCAATGGGCTTTATTTGAGAATTATGGGAGACAATGCCGTGAGCGCATTTAACGTAGCAAAGTTTGGTGGCACCAGTGTGGCGAATTTCGAAGCCATGAGTCGTTGTGCGGCTGTAATTGAAGATAATCCGTCAACTAAACTGGTTGTTAGTAGTGCCTGTTCTGGCGTGACTAATTTATTGGTTGAGTTAGCGCTTGGGGTACAAAACTCGGATGATCGCCTTGCGACTTTAGAAAAAATTCGCGCTATTCATTACAGCATTATTGAGCAATTTTCCGATGAAGAAAAAACGCGACATGCGATCGATACTATCTTAACTACCCTTTCTAGCATGGCTGAAGCGGCTTCATTCCAATCGAGCGATAAACTCACCGATCATATCGTGGCTTGTGGCGAACTAATGTCGACTCACATTTTGACGCAGTTGATGGTAGAGCGCGGTATTAACGCGGTTCGATTTGATATTCGCGAAGTATTACGTACCAATTCTGATCATGGAAAAGCCGAACCAATTGTTGCCGATATTTCTACTCTGGCACAACAAAAGCTCACCCCACTTTGCCAGCAACATGTCGTGATCACTCAAGGTTTTATTGGCAGCGATGCTGATGGCAACACCACAACGCTTGGTCGTGGTGGTAGTGATTACAGCGCAGCATTAATTGCCGAGGCGGTTAAAGCTTCAGGCTTAGAGATTTGGACGGATGTTCCGGGGATCTACACCACCGATCCTCGCATTGCACCAAAAGCGGCACCGATTCCAGAAATCAGCTTTAGTGAAGCTTCTGAAATGGCCAACTTCGGTGCCAAGATTTTGCATCCTTCTACCCTACTTCCTGCGCTTCGTCACCAGATCCCAGTATTTGTTGGATCTTCTCGCGAGCCAGAAAAAGGTGGCACTTGGATCCGCAAGCAAGTAGAAAGTGCTCCACTATTCCGCGCGTTAGCGTTGCGTAATAACCAAACCATGGTGACACTGCGTAGCCCTGATATGTTCCAAACTTACGGTTTCTTAGCTCAAGTATTTAATATCTTAGCGAAATATCAGATCTCAGTAGACTTGATCACAACGTCAGAAGTTAGTGTGTCATTAACCCTAGATCAAACCAATACATCCGGCCAAGCCCCTGAACTCCCAGCTGAGGTTCGCTCAGAATTAGAGCAATTGTGCCTAGTTGAAGTCGAATATAACCTAAGCCTAGTCGCATTAATCGGTAATAATATGAGTGCTAAAAAAGGCTACGCTAAGCAAGTATTCAGCGCGTTAGAAGATTTCAACTTACGTATGATTTGTTACGGTGCGAGCCCGCATAACTTATGTTTCTTGGTAGGAGAAGCGGAAGCAAAAACTGCGGTAGAAGTGTTGCATCGGGAGTTGTTTGAGTAAAAGTCTTTCGAGCACTTCGTTTCTCGTAGCTCGTATTTCGAAAGAGCGGTATTGGGTATATTTCAGTACCGTGTTTTCCTTTCTAATTTACCATTTTTAAAAATATAAACAACGCTAGCAGATTGCTCTGATAGCGTTTTTTCTTTTTCGAGTTACAAGCAGCGGAGCGCCCTAAAAGCAAAGCGTTCGAGAAACCTCCCCTAGCTCAAATTCGGCCCTAACCATTTCTCCATTTCCACTTCATCCCAGCCTTTACGTTGCGCGTAATCTTCGGCTTGATCTTGTTGGATCTGAGCAATCGCAAAGTAACGTGAATCTGGGTGAGAGAAATACCAACCTGACACTGAAGCGCCCGGCCACATTGCATAACTGGTGGTCAAAGACATGCCGATGGTTTCTTCAACTTTTAGAAGCTCCCATAAGCTGCCTTTTTCCGTATGTTCAGGACAAGCTGGGTATCCTGGTGCCGGACGCGTACCTTGGTATTTTTCGCGAATAAGATCATTATTAGTCAGATTTTCATCCGCCGCATAACCCCAAATTTCTTTACGAACTTTTTCGTGCATATACTCAGCAAAGGCTTCAGCTAAACGATCAGCCACCGCTTGGATCATAATCGCATTATAATCATCACCAGCGGCTTTATAAGCATCCGCTAAATCACGTTCACCGATACCGCCCGTCACCGCAAAACCACCAATCCAATCAGCTTTACCGCTGTCTTTTGGTGCAATGTAATCCGATAAACAGTAGTTCGGACCTTTTGGCTTTTCAGTTTGTTGGCGTAAATTGTGCAACACTTTAATCACATCTGTACGAGTTTCATCCGCATAGACTTCAATGTCATCCCCCACACTATTGGCAGGGAATAAGCCACACATTCCACTGGCTTTCAAAATTCCGTCTTGCTCAACTTTTTCCAATAAAACAATCGCATCATCAAAAATACGTTTTGCTTCTTCGCCGACTTCTTCATGCTCGAAAATAGAAGGGTATTTGCCCATCAATCCCCAAGTTAAGAAAAAAGGTGTCCAGTCGATATAGTTACGTAGCATTGAAACATCAATATTTTCAAAAACTTGAACTTCAGGTTTTACTGGTACGGGTGGCGTGTAACTTTGCCAATCAATCGCGACTTTATTTGCGCGAGCTTGTTCGATGGTAACAGGCTTTGTTCTTGGGCGCTTACGGGCATGCTGGTCACGAACTCGGTCGTAATCAATATCGAGCTTTTCCACAAAAGCGGGACGTAAAACATCTGATAATAAGGCAGAACAAACCCCTACCGCTCGAGAGGCATTATTCACATACACCACAGGGTGAGAGTAATTTTGCTCAATTTTCACCGCAGTGTGAGCTTTTGATGTTGTTGCACCACCAATCAATAATGGCAAATCGAACCCTTGGCGTTCCATTTCTTTCGCTACATGTACCATTTCATCAAGCGATGGCGTGATCAGGCCAGATAAACCAATAATATCGACGTTTTCTTCTTTGGCTACTTTAAGGATTTTTTCGGTTGGCACCATCACGCCTAAGTCGATGATCTCATAGTTATTGCATTGCAGAACCACGCCTACAATATTTTTACCGATATCATGAACATCACCTTTTACGGTCGCTAATAAAATCTTACCGTTACTTCTTTGCCCTTCCTCTTTTAAAGCATTAATAAAAGGCTCAAGGTAGGCAACGGCTTGTTTCATCACTCGAGCAGATTTGACCACTTGAGGGAGGAACATTTTACCTTCACCAAATAAATCACCGACGACGTTCATACCATCCATTAATGGGCCTTCAATCACGTCAATGGGCTTATCCAATTTCAAACGCGCCGCTTCAGTATCTTCAATGATAAATTCAGTAATCCCTTTCACTAAAGCATGCTCAATACGTTTTTCAACGTCCCATGTGCGCCATACTAAAGCATTAGGATCTTCGACTTTACCTACCCCGTTGGAGCGGTATTCTTCGGCGAGCTCCAATAAACGTTCTGTGCCATCATCACGACGGTTTAATACTACATCTTCAACCGCTTCACGCAGTTTATCCGGAACGTTATCGTAAATTTCAAGTTGACCTGCATTAACGATCCCCATGTCCATACCGCGCTTAAAACAGTGGTATAAGAAAACGGCATGGATTGCTTCACGTACGTAGTTATTGCCGCGAAATGAGAAAGAAACGTTCGATACACCACCAGAAATCATCGCATAAGGGAGATCACGCTTTATATCACCGACTGCTTCAATAAAGTCGACGGCATAGTTATTGTGCTCATCAATGCCAGTCGCAATGGCAAAAATATTAGGGTCAAAAATAACATCTTCTGGCGGAAATCCCACTTCATCCACCAGAATGCGGTAAGCCTTGGTACAAATTTCGGTTTTACGTTCACGTGTATCGGCTTGGCCCACTTCATCAAAGGCCATCACGATCACTGCCGCGCCATAGCGACGGATCAATTTGGCTTGCTCAATAAAGTTCTCAACGCCTTCTTTCATCGAGATAGAGTTGACGATGCCTTTACCTTGTACGCATTTTAGGCCGGCTTCGATGACATCCCATTTAGAGGAATCTACCATGATCGGCACTTTAGAGATTTCTGGCTCAGAGGCACATAGATTCAGGAAGCGTTCCATGCAAGCTTTGGCATCGAGCATCCCTTCATCCATATTGATATCGATGATTTGCGCGCCATTGGCCACTTGTTCGCGAGCCACATCAAGTGCTTCATCATATTGCTCTTCAACAATCAGACGCTTGAACTTGGCAGAACCAGTTACGTTAGTACGCTCACCGACATTCACAAATAATGAATCCTTATCTATGGTGAGCGGTTCTAACCCCGATAGACGACAAGCTTTTGGTAACTCAGGCAATGTACGAGGTTTAACCCCTTCAACAACCCGTGCCATCTGACGAATATGTTCTGGCGTGGTACCACAACAGCCACCCACCATATTTAGAAAGCCACTTTCCGCCCATTCTTGAATATGCTTCGCCATTTCACGCGGCTCAAGATCATATTCACCGAAGGCATTAGGCAAACCGGCATTTGGGTGAGCAGAAACATGAGCTTCTGAAATGCGCGATAGCTCTTCAACATATTGACGTAATTCATTTGGCCCTAGTGCACAGTTAAGACCAAATGACAGTGGTTCAACATGACGTAGTGCGTTATAAAATGCTTCGGTCGTTTGCCCTGAAAGTGTACGGCCAGAGGCATCAGTAATCGTGCCGGAAATCATGACTGGCAGTTTGAAACCGAGCTCATCAAACACACTTAACACCGCAAATGCACAAGCCTTGGCGTTTAAGGTATCAAAGATGGTTTCAATCATGATGATATCTGCGCCACCTTTGATTAGCGCGCGGGTAGATTCAGAGTAAGCAGTCACTAACTCATCAAAGCTGACATTACGAAAGCCTGGGTCATTTACATCAGGAGAAATTGAGCAAGTACGGTTAGTTGGCCCTAAAACGCCGGCAACAAATCTTGGTTTATCTGGCGTTTTTGCTGTCCACTCATCGGCAGCTTCACGAGCAAGTTTTGCCGCGGCAAAGTTTATCTCTGCACTTAAGCTTTCCATGTCGTAATCAGCCATCGCGATGGTGGTGGCATTGAAGGTATTGGTTTCTAGAATATCCGCGCCAGCCGCTAAGTAGTCGCTGTGCAGCTTTTTAATTAACTGCGGTTGAGTTAAAACCAATAAGTCGTTATTACCTTTAAGGTCACTATGCCAATCCGCAAAGCGTTCGCCTCGGTAATCATTTTCTTGCAATTGATGAGACTGGATCATGGTTCCCATGCCACCATCAATCAATAAAATGCGAGATTTTAATAATTCTTGAATTTGATGTTTTACTTCATTGCGATGAGAATTTGTGCTTCCAGCCACGATACAACCTCTTTCCTTAAGTCTTTAATATATCCTAACATGCTTTATTTATAATGGAAATCTAGACGTCTAAAATGAAATTTAAAACTCTAATATATCCTTTTTAACATGCTTTTTATCTGCTTTACTCTAATCTTGTTAAAAATATATTGATATTTATCAGTAAGCGCACGAAAATTGCGGAATTACAATTTGTTACATTAGCCAAGGTTAAACTATGTCGGTCTATAATACCCTTTGCTTCCTATCGTTTGCTGCGATGGTGATTGCACTGATTAACAGTAAGTTTGGTCGCCTACAAACGACTATTGCTATTACCGCGGGCTCAATGATGCTCTCACTAATCATTCTTATTGCTGGCCATAGTGGCTGGTTTAACCTTATCGACATCGCCTCAAAAACGATGACGGAAATTAACTTTGAAAGCTTCCTATTAAATGGTGTGCTTGGCTTCTTGCTATTTGCAGGTGGTCTAGGTATCAAGCTACCGCATTTTGCTGATCAAAAGTGGGAGATCGCCATTCTTGCATTTGGTGGCACCCTATTCTCTACTTTCTTTATCGGTTTCAGCTTATATGCAATTTGCGATGCGATTAACATTCATATTGATTTGATCTACTGCATCCTGTTTGGTGCACTTATCTCACCAACCGATCCAATTGCAGTGCTGGCCATTGTTAAGAAACTCCAAGCACCACAACGTATTTCAACTCAAATTGAAGGCGAGTCGCTTTTCAATGATGGGATTGGCTTAGTTATTTTCGTCACTATCTTTACCGTTGCATTTAGTGGCCAGGCTCCGACTCCTGGTGGCGTACTGACATTATTCTTGCAAGAAGCGGTGGGTGGTATCGCCTACGGTTTTGTTCTAGGTCTCGTGTTCCACTACCTAATCAGCTCAACCAACGATCATTCAATGGAATTACTATTAATGGTCTGTATTCCAACCGCCGGTTACGCTTTTGCTGAAACGCTTGAAGTATCAGGCCCACTGGCGATGGTGGTTTCCAGTATCATGATTGGTAACTGGACTCGCTATGTTGGTTTTTCTAAAGAAAGTACTGAGCACATGGATCACTTCTGGGAACTGATTGATGAATTCCTCAACGGCATCCTGTTTTTACTTATCGGTATGTCACTATTGTTGTTCGAATTTCATTCTGAAGATTGGATTATGATGGCAATTGCAGTACCACTGGTTCTACTGTCTCGTTTCCTAAGTGTTTGGATTCCATTTATTGGCTTTAAGCGTTTTAGAACCTACAACAAGTGGTCAGTGAAAATTCTAACTTGGGGTGGTCTACGTGGTGGTTTGGCACTGGCTATGGCACTATCGATTCCACACGATAAGTACTTTGTAACCGCTGACAATATTGATATTAAAGAAATCATCATGGTGATGACCTACGCGGTAGTGGTATTCTCGATTCTAATTCAGGGCTCAACGATTACCCCAATGATCAATAAAGCCAAAGTAGTACAAAAACAAATGGAAGAAGCGGATCAACTACGCGCGCAAGTGGAAGCCGATTCGCAAAAGCAGGAAAATAAACCAAGTTAACTAACTAACAAATAAATTAGCTACAGCGCTTCACAATAAAGCAGCATAACGTTAAGGAATCATTCCAAATAGTTATGCTGCTTTTTTATTACTACTAGGTTTATTATTACTAGGTTTATTGATACTAATGTGTACTAAGACAGTATTAATTAATCATCTTTAGTAAAATTCTCTATCGAGAAATGATCAAGATCGTAAGGCGTTTGCTGGTAAACACAGTAATTTAACCAGTTAGAAAACAACAAATGACCATGACTTCGCCAGCTGGCAATCGGTGGGTTATCAGGGTTGTCATTTGGGTAGTAGTTCACTGGAATTGCCGGATCCATCCCTTCTGCTAGATCGCGCACATATTCATTATGTAGTGTATGCGCATCATATTCAGGGTGCCCCGTGACAAAGACATGTCGCTTATCTTTACTACTCGCAAGATAAACGCCCGCATCATCAGAAGTGGCTAAGATATCTAAATCTGTATGTTCCGATAAGTATTCGGCGGTAAAGTCAGCATAGCGAGAATGAGGCGCTAAGAAGTTATCATCAAAGCCTCTTACTACCGGATGAAACTCGCTCACTACATCATGATGATACACACCTGACAGCTTTTCTTTACGCGTACGTTTCGGCAAATTATACAGCAGCTTTAAAGCCGCCTGAGCTGCCCAACAAACATATAATGTAGAAGTCACGTGATTTTTAGCCCATGACATTATCGTCTGTAAGTGATCCCAATAAGCCACGTCTTCAAACTGTACTAACCCTAATGGCGCGCCTGTAATAATCAAACCATCAAAGTTTCGGTTTTTTACAGTATCAAATTGGCGATAAAAATTATTCAAATGTTCGGTTGGGGTATTTTTACTTGGTCGATCATCAATACGCAGCAACTCAATATCAACTTGCAGCGGACTGTTTGAAAGTAAACGTAAGAACTGAGTTTCCGTCTCAATTTTTTTCGGCATCAAATTTAAGATCAACACTTTAAGTGGTCGGATCATCTGCGTAGTCGCACGCGTCTCCGACATAATAAAGATTCTTTCCTGACGTAAGGTATCAGAAGCAGGAAGTTGATCGGGAATCTTGATTGGCATTGCACTCCCTCCATAAGCAATCTAGACGTCTAAACACCTACGAGTATATCAAGACAAAGAGGAATGTCGAGAAGGAATGTTTAGAAGCTCTTTCGAGCTTATTTATACCAATCACATTAATTAGGTGCTCAAAAATTGCGCTGAGAAAAGGCTTGAGAACAAGGCTGAAATTTTTGGTAAGTAGTTATTCTACAAACAAAATTTATAACGATGTTATCGAGTCTTTTAGCAAGCAAGGATGAGTAAATAATTAATACGATTGGTATTAGACTCATTAGATTAAGTTTAGCGCAAAAAAAAGCAGCGCACTTAGTACGCTGCTTTTGAAAACGAAATGATTTAGTTATAACTACTTAACGATAGTTAAACTCGGACGACCTTTAGGTTTAGCCGGAGCTTCAGATTCGTCAGACGTTGGCACTTCAGGAGCTTCATCACTTGAGCTATCAACACTTGATAGTGAAGATACTGGCTCTTCTTCGATACCCGCTTCCATTTCAGCAGTGTAGGCATCTTCTGGTTCAAACATAGTTCCAGCACCGTTTTCACGTGCATAGATAGCCTGTACCGCATACATAGGGACGATGACTGAATGTGGACGACCACTAAAGCGAGCATTGAACATAATGGCATCATTACTGATTTCTAAGTTACCAACCGCTCGTGGCGCAACATTCAAAATAATTTGTCCGTCTTGCACAAACTCGATTGGTACACGAACGCCAGGTAATGTTGCTTCCACCACTAAGTGTGGCGTCAGTTCATTATCCACTAACCATTCATAAAATGCGCGCACCAAATAAGGGCGTCTTGGTGTCATTTTATCCATATCCATGATTAACGAACCAAACGCATTTCTCGTTCAGCTTCTGTTAATGAAGCTAAGAATGAATCACGCTCAAACACACGACTCATATAGATTTTTAACTCTTTTGAACCCGGGCCTGATAGCTCAATACCGAATGTCGGTAGACGCCATAGTAATGGTGCTAAGTAGCAGTCAATTAAGCTAAATTCTTCACTCATAAAGTGCTCATATTCAGCAAAAACAGGGGCTAAAGTTAACAAGTCATTACGTAGCTTAGTACGAGCCGCTTCCGCTTCTTCAGGTGTACCTGAAACAATTTTCTCTGCTTGTGAATACCAGTTACGCTCAATACGGTACATCATCAAACGACTATTACCACGAGCAACAGGATAAACCGGCATCAAAGGTGGGTGAGGGAAACGTTCATCAAGGTATTCCATGATGATATTTGAGTTATAAAGTGCAAGCTCGCGATCAACTAGAGTCGGAACTGACTTGTAAGGGTTTAATTCTATAAGCTCAGTTGGTAAGTTATCTTCTTCAACTAACTCAACTTCAACACTAACCCCTTTTTCGGCTAGAACAATACGAACCTGATGGCTATACATATCTGAAGCACTTGAAAATAGAGTCATCACAGAACGTTTATTGGCAGCTACAGCCATTGAGAAGCCCTCCAGCACACTTAAAAATAAAAAAGAAATGGAGGCTCAATGCCCCCATTACATAAAAATTAGCAAGGAATTTTAGCACAAATATTTACATTCAGGCTAATTTTTATTCCCAAGGCTTATTGATTATAGCTCAACAAGCCTTGGCTATTAGTGAACATCACGCCAGTATTCTTTCTTCAGTAAGACCACTACGATAGTAAAGATCACCAAGAAAGCCATTACCCACCAGCCTAGTGCATGCCGTTCGAGCTTCACCGGATCGCCAGAATACTCAAGGAAGTTAACTAAATCACGGACAGTATTGTCATACTCTTCCGTGGTTAACTCACCCATTTTGACGATTTTAGTTCCCGTGACGACTTTATGCTCTTCACCATCCACAACGGTGGTTTCAAACACTGGCTCAGGGATCCCTTGTAAACCTTCAAGTACGTGTGGCATACCAACATTAGGGAACGTTGTGTTATTCACCCCAAATGGACGTGATGGATCAGCATAAAAGCTACGTAAGTAAGTGTATAACCAATCAACACCACGCACTCGAGCCACTAAAGTTAAATCCGGTGGAGGAGTACCAAACCATTTGCCAGCGTCTTCCGCTGGAATAGCATTGGTCATCAAGTCACCGATTTTAGCATTAGGATCAAATACTAGGTTTTCCATCATTAAATCATCAGGAATACCCAAATCTGTCGCGACACGCTGATAACGTTGATATTGAGTTGAATGACATGCTGCACAATAGCTCATAAAGGTTTTAGCACCACGTTGCAAAGATGCCTTGTCCGTTAAGTCATTATTAGCACTGTCTAAATGTACATTTCCACCTGCTGCCATTACCGAGAATGGCAACATAATAGTCAAAAGTCCTACAATCCACTTTTTCATTTGAATGTTACCCTCTCTGGCAATGGTTTCGTCGCTTCATTTTTACTATAGAAATACAGTAGAACGAAGAACATGAAATATCCTAGGCTAAAGATCTGTGATAACAGGGTATACAGAGGTGTTGCAGGTAAAGTACCTAAAATACCTAAGCCAATGAAACACACCACAAACTGGATAATATTCAATAAGTGCCACTTGCTGCGGTAGCGGTATGAACGCACTTTACAACGGTCAAACCAAGGCAGTAAGAATAAGAACAGAATCGATGCACCCATTGCCGCAACACCTAATAATTTATCAGGAACCGCACGTAAAATGGCGTAGAACGGTGTGAAATACCATACCGGTGCAATATGCTCTGGTGTTTTCAGCGGGTTAGCAGCTTCAAAGTTAGGCGGCTCAAGGAAGTATCCACCCATTTCTGGGTTAAAGAACAACACATAACTAAAGAAGAATAAGAAACCAGCCACACCCACTAAGTCTTTAACTGTGCCATAAGGATGGAAAGGGACTGAGTCGATGATATTGTATTTTTTGGTAAACTGCTTATGGAATTTAAACTGAGTCTTATACTCGCCATTATCATCTGGCGCTTTCGGAATCTTAGTATCAATACCATCAGGGTTGTTTGAACCTACCTCATGCAAGGCTAGTACGTGTAAGACAACCAGCAGCAGTAGCACAATCGGTAAAGCAATTACGTGCAGTGCGAAGAAACGGTTTAGCGTCGCACCAGAAATAACATAGTCACCACGAATCCATAGCGTTAAATCATCACCAATAACCGGAATCGCACCAAATAGAGAAATGATTACCTGAGCCCCCCAGTAAGACATTTGTCCCCAAGGTAGCAAATAGCCCATGAAAGCTTCAGCCATCAGCACTAAGAAGATCAACATACCGAAGATCCACAGTAGCTCACGTGGCTTTTGATACGAACCGTAGATAAGGCCACGGAACATGTGTAAATACACTACAACGAAGAACGCAGAAGCGCCAGTTGAGTGCATATAACGAAGTAACCAACCATACTCCACATCACGCATGATGTATTCAACCGAGGCAAAAGCGCCATCGCCAGAAGGAACATAGTTCATGGTTAGCCAGATGCCAGTAAGGATCTGGTTAACCAATACCAACATTGCTAAAGAACCAAAAAGGTACCAAAAGTTGAAGTTCTTCGGCATTGGATATTCGGATAAGTGCTTTTTATAAGCATCCATCGCAGGTAGACGTTTTTCTACCCAATCAAGTAAGGCTTGCATCAGGCTCCCTCCTCACGACTTTCGCCAATGATAATCCGTGTATCACTCAAATAACCATGCTCTGGAACCACTAGGTTTAATGGTGCTGGCACCCCTTGGAATACACGCCCCGCCAAATCAAACTTCGAACCATGGCATGGACAGAAAAATCCTGATTTCACGCCTTTAACTTGTTCAGTAAAAGTGTCTGGTAGATAAGTCGGTGAACAACCAAGGTGGGTACAAATACCAACCGCCACAAAGTATTCAGGCTTTATTGAACGATATTTATTTTGAGCATAACTAGGCTGTTGCTCTTGCTCTGATGCAGGATCACGAAGCTTATCATCCAAAGCCTCTAGCTGCTCTAAGGTGCTTTGAGAACGACGTACAACCCAAACCGGTTTGCCTCGCCATTCAACACGAACCAGTTGACCTTCTTCTATTTTACTTACATCGACTTCAACTGGAGCACCAGCCGCTTTTGCTCTTTCACTTGGATTCCAAGATTTAATAAAAGGCACGGCTACAGCCACAGCCCCTATTCCACCTACAACCGCAGTGGTGGCAGTCAAAAAGCGCCGACGGCCATTATTGATAGGCGCATTGCTCATCCAAACATCTCCCAATCTGTATTAAATACAAAAGAGTAACCCAATCCTTAGATCTTGCGACCTTTGTACTCTTAACGTGCATTTTCATTTTTTTTAAAATCGATTTAGCTAACATCGACATTAATATGCTTATTATCATGCACATGTTTATAAAAATTCTTTTAAATGATAAAGAAACCGCTACATAGAGACAAGGTAAAGCTACCTTTTAGTAACATCTGTGACCCATATTTGTTTAGGACTTCACAAAAGCGCCCAAAAACCCTAAATACAAGAGGATGAAGAATAAGCAGAAAGCTTAAAAGCTCCGAAACCTGTCGGATATTGCAAGATAATCAAACCCAAATGACACATTATGTAACATTTAGATTTTAAGGTGAATTTAGAAAAACAGGAGGGATTAGAAAGAAGATGTTTTCTATAGATACAAAAAAGCTCAGCCGAAGCTGAGCTTTTGTAACCACACACCAGAAAACTGGTGACGTTGATTTTGCAATACAGAGAAAACTCTGTAGAGAAAATTAACGCTTAGAGAATTGTGGTTTACGACGTGCTTTACGTAGACCAACTTTCTTACGTTCAACGCAACGAGCGTCACGCGTAACATAGCCAGCTGCGCGTAGAGCAGGACGTAGAGTTTCATCGTATTCCATAAGAGCGCGTGTGATACCGTGACGGATCGCACCAGCTTGACCAGAAATACCACCACCTTTAACAGTGATGTATAGGTCAAGTTTCTCTACCATTTCAACAAGTTCAAGAGGTTGTTTAACAACCATACGTGAAGTTGGACGACCGAAGTAGGTGTCTAGGTCACGTTTGTTGATTACGATGTTGCCGCTGCCTGGTTTGATGAAAACACGAGCAGCTGAGCTTTTGCGACGGCCAGTGCCGTAGTATTGATTCTCTGCCATTTCGATAATCCTCGATTAGATGTCTAGTACTTGTGGTTGTTGAGCAACATGGTTGTGCTCAGCGCCAGCGTAAACTTTTAGCTTACGGTACATAGCACGGCCAAGAGGACCACGTGGTAGCATACCTTTAACAGCTAGTTCAATAACCATTTCTGGCTTCTTATCAATCAGTTTTTCGAAAGTGATTGATTTTAGGCCACCAGGGAACTCAGAGTGACGGTAATAGACTTTACCTTTCGCTTTGTTACCTGTAACAGCTACTTTCTCAGCGTTTACTACGATGATGTAATCACCAGTGTCAACGTGAGGAGTGTACTCAGCTTTATGTTTGCCACGTAGGCGAGATGCAATTTCACTTGCTAGACGGCCAAGAGTTTTACCTTCAGCGTCTACAACATACCAGTCGCGTTTTACAGTTTCTGGTTTAGCAACGAAAGTTTTCATGCTAATAATACCCGTTTAATTTAAATTCATAGTTTAAGGAACAAGCAACCGCTTATTACCCTTAGGATAAGAAGCTCAAAAAGCTTATTCCCACTGTCTAAGAGTCCCATTCATCACCCCTTCGAGTCGTTGGTACTCTCGGCTTCGTCCATAGAACTTAGCCTGCAGTAACGGTGGGTCGCAGGATTATAGAGAAGAGTGAGGGAAAAATCATCTATTTTTACCAAAAAACTGAGATTAATTATAAAAACCGATGAATCACTAGTTAATTCTATATTTTAGTATAGAAATCTAGCCAGCACTGACTCACAACACCATATTAAGCCAAGTGTTCATTGGCTAAATAATCAAGACTCTGCATCTCGATTAAACGTGATTGGCAACGCTGGAATTCAAATTCAAGCTGCCCTTCACTATATAAAGACTCTAGTGCCACTTCCGCTGAAATAATTAACGTCACATTACGCTCATAAAACTCATCAACCAAAGCAATAAATCGACGTGCAGCGTCTTCTCTATTGCGCCCCATTTTCTTGACTTCAGAAAGCAACACCGTGTGGTACAAGCGTGATATTTCAATATAATCAGACTGGCTACGCGAGCTTTCACAAAGCTGAGAAAAGCTGGCATACAACACGCCATCGCATACGCCTTTAACCTCAATATTGCGATTATTAATCTCGACAGATTTAGTGTCTCGACATTCATCGCGGCTGAGTTGCAAGTAATAATGCTCTAAATTGGCCTGCGCTTTTTCGTCTAATGGAAAGTGGTAAATCTCGGCCTGCTCAAGGGTTCGCATTCGATAATCAATACCGCTATCAATATTCACTTCTATACATTGCTGTTCAATCAGCTTAATGGCCGGTAGAAAACGAGCGCGTTGTAAGCCGTTACGATACAGATCTTTAGGCGGAATATTTGATGTCGCCACCAGCACAATGCCTCGCTCAAATAACGCTTCAAACAAGGTCCCCAAAATCATCGCATCGGTAATATCGGAAACAAAAAATTCATCGAAACAAATAATATCCGCTTGTTGCTTAAACCTATCAGCGACTACTTGCAACGGATCGCTGACATCTTTTAAGCTAGAAAGCTCAGAATGCACCTTCTGCATAAAGCGATGAAAGTGCATGCGGCTCTTTTTTTCATAAGGCAGCGCATCAAAAAATAAATCCATCAGATAAGTTTTACCACGACCTACCCCGCCCCAAAAATATAGCCCTTTAGGAATGGTGACTTGAGCCTTCCGACCTAGCAATTTTGAAAATAAACTCGGTTTTTCTGGTCGAGTTGATACATACTCAAGAAATTGGTGATAAAGTTGATCCAGTTTCTCAACGGCATATTGTTGCGCTGGGTCATATTGAAACCCAGAATGTTCAATGTCGTGCTGATACTTTTGCTTAGGCGTCATCATTCAATGTCATCCATGAATACGAAATAAAGTGGAATATTGAGAAAAAACGGCCCATCTACGTTAGACGTTTTTAAGGGCAGTTTTTGCTTTATAGAGCAAGATTCTCATAGTACCATGTATTGCAAACATGTATAACACGTCGTAATAAACATGTTAAAAATCAATAGTAAGGAGCTTGTATGCCTTTTCTTTATGCTGCAGTAGGTTTGGTTATTGGTATCATTATCGGCATTATCGTTGCCCGTTTAATGACACCTGAGTACAAGAAACACAAACAACTACAAAAAGAACTCGATACTGCTAAATTTGAACTAGAGCAGCATCGCCAAGATCTTTCTGATCATTTTTCAAATGCCGCTGAAATGCTTGATACTCTTGGTAAGAATTACACTAAGCTTTACCAACACATGGCGCAGACTTCTACCGATCTATTGCCAAATATTCCTAAGCAAGATAATCCATTTATCACTCAAACCACTGAAGCGCCATCGGAAGAACGTAGTAAGCCTGAAGAGACGCCGGAGATTCAACCTAAAGACTACGCCAAGGGCTCAACGGGTTTATTAAAAGAACAACCAAAAACTTATGTTGATTCTCCAGAGCTGAATAAAGCGTCATAAATTTCTTTCATTAAACGGTTCAATTTGGGAACTTTGTAAAGGTTTTTAGTTCTATACCCAAGTCACTTGGGTATAATCCTTTAATATTGATTTTGTTCAATCAAGGAGTATTAGAATGAAAAAACCTTTACTTGTTTTGAGCGCTATCTCATTAAGCCTCAGTGCTATCCTTACCCCGGCTTCAGCTTCAGCCAGCCTTCCTAATTCAGTCGATGGCCAACAAATGCCAAGCCTAGCGCCTATGCTAGAGCAGGTAACGCCTGCTGTTGTCTCGGTGTTGGTTGAAGGTAAGAAAAATGCCAACAGTCAATCTATCCCTGAGCAATTTCGCTTTTTCTTCGGCCCTGACTTTCCTTCACAATCTCTACCTGAGAGACAATTTAGAGGATTAGGCTCAGGGGTTATTATTGACGCTAAAAATGGCTACATCGTCACTAACTACCATGTCATCAATGATGCCGATAAAATTCTCGTGGCACTGTCAGATGGACGAGAAGTTAAAGCGACGCTGATTGGTGGCGATAAGTTATCCGATATTGCGATCATCAAGCTCGACAAGAAAGTGTCCAACTTAGTACAAATAAAAATCTCCGACTCCGATCAATTGCGTGTCGGTGATTTTGCCGTGGCGATAGGTAACCCATTTGGACTAGGTCAAACCGTTACCTCTGGTATTATTTCAGCGCTAGGACGTAGTGGGCTCAACATTGAGAACTTTGAGAACTTTATTCAAACCGATGCGGCTATCAATACCGGTAACTCAGGTGGCGCACTGGTGAATCTCAACGGTGAGCTCGTCGGGATCAATACCGCTATTCTAGGGCCGAGTGGAGGGAACGTAGGGGTTGGATTTGCTATCCCCTCTAACATGGTAAAAAACCTAACCGAACAAATTATTGAATTCGGTGGCGTTAAACGCGGCATTTTAGGAATTCAAGGTGGAGAAATCACCCCCGATCTTGCCGAAGCCATGGGCTATAACAGCAGTAAAGGAGCATTTGTCAGCCAAGTACTGCCAGACAGTGCCGCTGAAAAATCCGGACTACAAGCTGGCGATGTGATCACTTCAATAAATGATAAAAACATTGATACTTTCGGAGAGCTAAGAGCGAAAATCGCCACTATAGGAGCTGGCAAAACTGTCAAGCTGGGCTTAATTCGTGATGGTAAAGCGTTATCTAAAACCGTGACCCTTGACGAAGCTGAACAAATTCAAGCCAGTGCAAGTGATATTCACCCGGGATTAGAAGGGGCGAAATTCAGCAATACCGACAGTAGCGATGCTATTTCGGGAATTAAAATTACCAATATTGCCAAAGGCTCATCTGCGGAAGCCTATCAACTACAACAAGGTGACATTATTATTGGTGTCAATCGAACTCGCGTGAAAAACCTAGCGCAAATGAAAAAAGTGCTCGAGCAAAAAACCAATATTCTGGCTTTAAATATCCAACGAGGTGATCGAACCATTTATCTTGTGGTGAAATAGAATCCTTTCAAACAGCATAAAGTCTAACTGAAAGAGAAGTTTCCCTGTAAACTTCTCTTTTCTTTGTTTTCCATCCAGTGCTATTCTTTGCCAAATCATCTCTTTTCTAATTCTGCCTATTTGAGGAAAAAATGCTTAAATTTTTGCTTCGACCTATTCTTATCGGGCTAGCAACAGCAGCGGTCATTCTTATTGCCGTTCCCTCATTACGTCAGGATTTAGTTCATATCGAAAGCGAATCTAAAGCTGAAAACATCGATGATGTCCAAGTTTCGTTCAGCCATGCGGTACATCGTGCCGGCCCTGCGGTGGCGAATATTTACAGTCGTCAATATGTTGAAGGCGATCGTTTAAAGCTTAAAACTCAAGGACTTGGTTCTGGGGTTATTGTCTCAGACAAAGGCTACATCATTACCAACTACCACGTCGTCGCACAAGCCGATCAAATCGTAGTCGCATTGCAAGATGGCCGAGTATCGAGCGCCCAATTAGTGGGATCAGATAAACAAACCGATATTGCGGTACTCAAAGTGGAAATGAATAACTTACCGGTTATTCCACAAAACTCACTGAGCAAAACCAAAGTCGGCGATATTGTTTTAGCGATCGGTAACCCTTACAACCTAGGTCAAACCACCACATTTGGAATTATTTCGGCTATTGGTCGCTCCTCTGTTAGTGCCGATGGCCGTCAGGCATTCATCCAAACCGATGCGGCAATTAACAAAGGTAACTCGGGGGGCGCATTAGTAAACACCCGTGGCGAGCTTATCGGAATTAATACCGCTTCATTTCAACAAGCTACCGACCTTGAAACTTATGGTATTTCTTTCGCTATTCCCTACCCTTTAGCTTATAAAATTATGACCAAAATTATTGCCGATGGTCGGGTGATCCGAGGTTACATAGGTATTGATGGTCAAGACATGAACGCGGTTGCCGCGCGCCTACTCGGCATTGATCATGTGAGTGGCATTATTGTACTAAGCATTGCTGAAGGTGGACCAGCAGACAAAGCGAGCTTAAAAGAAAAAGATGTTATCGTCGCTATTGATGGTAAAAAAGTCCTTAACAGCCAAAGCGTTATGGAAATGGTCACTGAACTGAGACCTGGCACTACGGTTGATTTTGATGTATTACGCGACGGTAAAACCATCACACTACCTGTGACCATCGAAGAAGATCCTAGGGATTAATTCGCCAAGTCCTTCTTAACTTTATAGTTCAATGGAAACCTAGTATGACATGGATATTGTTTACTTTGATGGCTGCCTTTATGCAGTCTTGGCGCAATGCTTTTCAAAGTAAATTATCCGCAGAGGTCAAAACACTCGGGGTCACACTGGCGCGATTTTTATGGGCTAGCCCGATTGCTGCACTGTACCTATTTGCCCTTTATCAAACCAACCCTGTCGCTTTACCCGAATTCAACACTCGCTTCGTTTCTTTTGTTATTGCTGCCGCTTTAATGCAAATCCTCGCCACCGCGCTAATGGTTCAATTATTTAAACTCAATAATTACGCGATTGGCGCCGGACTTGCCAAAAGTGAAGCGTTAGCCGCCGCTATTTTAGGCATGCTGTTTTTTGGCACTCAATTATCAACAGTCGGTTGGATGGGCGTCTGCTTAGGTGGAATTGGGGTGTTTATGTTAAGTACTACCTCTGGCATTCGAGGCATTTCCCTTTCAACCGTGTTACTCGGTTTATGTTGTGGCAGCGCCTTTGCATTGACCTCTCTGTGGATACGCGAAGCCAGTCTATCACTTAACTTACCATTCCCTTATAACGCTGCTTGGGTGTTGTGGTTAGTGATTAGCATACAAACGTTAATCTTGTTGGCTTATATTTTTATGACCGACAAATCCACCTTACAAGCCTTATGGCAACGCCCTAAACTGACCTTCCTTGCCAGTGCGACAAGTTGTTTAGGCTCTATTGGTTGGTTTAGTGCAATGTCACTAGAAACAGTGCCGTATGTTAAAACACTAGGACAAGTTGAAATATTTTTTACCATGATGATTTCAGTGCTTTGGCTAAAACAGAAAGTCAAAGTTAAGGATGGTTTAGGTTTGGTTCTGGTGGCGATTGCGGCAGTTTTAGTGATGTGGACATAGCCGAGTTGCGAAAAATTATAAAGCCGCTAAACAACTTGTCTAGCGGCTTTAATCCTTTTAATAACAAAGACAGAATTTACTCTTCTTCGTTACTTGTCGAACTATTGGCTTCCACTTCAATACGAGTCACACGTTGCAAGCCTCTTGGCAGCTTACCACCACGGCGGCCACGTTCACCTCGGAAGTTATCCAAATCAATCGGTTTCAAGCCTAGCTTACGTTTGCCTGCATATAAGGTCACCGTCACGCCATAAGGGATAGCAATTAATTGCGAGACCACTTCTTCACGTGTTTTAGCTTTGGCTGAAGGAATATTGATGATCTTATTGCCTTTACCTTTACTTAATTGAGGTAGGTCTTTGATCGGGAATAACAGCATTCTGCCATCATTGGTGATCACTAAGATCTCATCTTTCTCGATATCCGAAACCGGGCTAGGCGGTAGTACTTCAGCGTTTTCAGGAAGATTTAACAACGCCTTACCACTGCGGTTTTTCGATAATAGATCCGCACCTTTACAGACAAAGCCATAACCGGCATCAGAGGCAACTAACCATAACTGATCTTCTTCACCCATCAACACTTGGCGAATTTGGCTACCTTCGGCAATCCCTAAACGACCAGTGATAGGTTCACCCTGACTACGTGCCGAAGGAAGCGAATGAGACTCTAATGAATAACTACGGCCATCAGAACCTAAGAACACCGCAGGCTGGTTGCTCTTACCATGCGCCGAAGCAAGATAACCATCACCAGATTTATAGTTCAGTGTCGAAGCATCAACATCATGGCCTTTAGCATGACGGATCCAACCTTTTTCAGATAGTACAACCGTAATCGGCTCACTTGGAATCAAGTCACGTTCAGTTAAGGCTTTCGCTTCTGCACGTTCAACCAGTGGAGATCGACGATCATCACCGTATTTTTCCGCATCCGCTTGGATTTCTTTTTTGATCAAGGTATTTAAACGACGATCCGAACCCAGCAGTTGCTCTAGTTTTTGACGTTCTTTTTCTAACTCATCTTGCTCGCCACGCAGCTTCATTTCTTCAAGCTTGGCTAAGTTACGCAAGCGAGTATCTAAAATCGCATTAGCTTGAATTTCCGTAATTCCAAAGCGTGCCATTAATACTTCTTTTGGCTCATCTTCAGTACGGATAATGTCAATCACTTCATCAAGGTTTAGATAAGCAACCAATAAACCTTCTAAGATATGCAGACGATCGAGTACTTTGTCTAAGCGATGTTGCAAACGACGGCGTACTGTGGTTTTACGGAATTCAATCCACTCAAGCAGAATTTGAACTAAACCTTTCACTTCAGGACGATTATCTAAACCGATCATGTTTAAGTTAACACGGTAGTTTTTCTCAAGATCGGTTGAAGCAAATAAGTGGTTCATTAACTGATCACAATCGACACGGTTTGAACGCGGTACAATCACAATACGAGTTGGATTTTCATGATCCGATTCATCACGCAGATCATCGACCATCGGCAGCTTTTTAGCGCGCATTTGGTTGGCGATTTGCTCAAGCAATTTTGCACCAGACACTTGGTGAGGCAATGCAGTTATAACGACGTCAGAGCCTTCTTTGTGCCATATAGCGCGCATTTTAATGCTGCCACGACCAGTGCGATAAATTTTTTCGATATCAGCTGGTGCCGAGATAATTTCCGCTTCCGTTGGGTAGTCTGGGCCTTTAACATGCTCCATCACCTCGCCCAATTCGGCTTTCGGATTATCAATTAAATGTACTGCTGCACCAGCAATTTCACGCACGTTATGTGGCGGAATATCGGTTGCCATACCAACCGCAATACCGGTAATACCATTAAGTAAAATGTGCGGCAAACGCGCCGGCAGCATTTTCGGCTCTTTCATGGTGCCATCAAAGTTTGGCGCCCACTCCACCGTACCTTGGCCTAACTCACCTAATAACACCTCAGCAAACTTAGATAGTTTAGCTTCGGTATAACGCATCGCAGCGAAAGACTTAGGATCATCCGGCGCACCCCAGTTACCTTGACCATCAACTAATGGGTAACGGTAAGAAAACGGCTGAGCCATCAATACCATGGCTTCATAACAGGCTGAATCACCGTGAGGGTGGTATTTACCGAGTACATCACCGACGGTACGAGCGGATTTTTTATATTTTGCTGCAGCCGATAAACCAAGCTCAGACATCGCATAAATAATACGACGCTGTACTGGTTTGAGGCCGTCCCCGACATACGGTAAGGCACGGTCCATAATTACGTACATTGAATAATTTAGATACGCATCTTCAGTAAATTTGCGCAGGGCTAACTGTTCAACGCCATCAAATGTCATTTCAGAACTCATTGATTAACCTTAATTCTTTTCTATAAAGGGCTTATAGCTCTACGTCTGCTTGATCACCATAGGCTTGTAGCCAATTACGACGGTCTTCCGCACGCTTTTTACCGAGTAGCATATCCATCATTTCTATGGTTTGCTCATTATCATCAACGGTTAATTGCACTAAGCGACGAGTATTCGGATCCATGGTCGTTTCACGAAGTTGTAATGGGTTCATCTCACCCAAACCTTTAAATCGCTGTACGTTAATTTTGGCTTTCTTATTGCTTAATCGCTCTAAAATGCCATCTTTTTCTGCTTCATCTAGGGCATAAAAGACTTCTTTACCACAGTCGATACGGAACAAAGGCGGCATGGCAACATACAC
Source organism: Vibrio litoralis DSM 17657 (assembly GCF_000426765.1). GTDB lineage: Bacteria > Pseudomonadota > Gammaproteobacteria > Enterobacterales > Vibrionaceae > Vibrio > Vibrio litoralis. Next base: position 547,790 of record NZ_KE384567.1, read on the forward strand.
ATGGCCAGCACGAACCAAAGATTCAAAATGACGCATAAATAGCGCACAAAGTAGTGTCGCGATATGCAAACCATCGGAGTCCGCATCGGCAAGAATACAAATTTTACCGTAGCGTAAACCATCAAGATTATCAGTATCCGGGTCAATGCCTAGTGCAACCGAAATATTGTGAACTTCATCAGAGGCAAGAACTTGGTCTGAAGACACTTCCCAAGTATTTAAGATCTTACCACGCAGTGGCATAATCGCTTGAAATTCACGATCACGAGCTTGCTTGGCTGAACCGCCCGCCGAGTCCCCTTCCACTAAGAAAAGCTCGGTACGGTTTAAGTCTTGTACTGAACAATCGGTCAATTTCCCCGGTAGCGCTGGACCAGAAGCGACTTTTTTACGCACCACTTTTTTACTAGCACGCATACGACGGTGCGCATTGGCAATGCAAGACTCTGCAAGTAACTCTGCTATCTGTGGTTTTTCATTAAGCCATAAACTAAAGGCATCTTTGACCACGCCAGAAACAAACGCCGCCGATTGACGAGAAGACAAGCGCTCTTTAGTTTGACCAGCAAATTGTGGATCTTGCATCTTAATCGACAGGACATAAGCACAACGATCAAAAATATCATCACCGGTTAGTTTCACGCCGCGTGGCAGCAAATTACGGAATTCACAGAACTCACGCATTGCATCCAGTAAGCCTTGACGTAAACCATTAACGTGAGTACCACCTTGAGCGGTGGGGATCAAGTTAACGTAACTTTCGGTAATTAAATCGCCACCTTCTGGCAACCAAATAATCGCCCAATTAGCCGCTTCAGTTTGCGCGATAAACTCACCAGTAAAAGGTTCTTCAGGCAACACTGGGAAGCCTTTCACACCTTCAACTAGGTAATCTTTCAAGCCATCTTCATAAAGCCATTTATGAGTTTTATCGTTCACTTTATCGATAAACTCAATTTCAAGGCCAGGGCACAATACCGCTTTAGCGCGTAAGTTATTGATTAATCGACTAACGGAGAAGTTGCCAGAATCAAAATAAGAAGCATCTGGCCAGAAATGAACACTGGTTCCAGTATTACGACGACCACAAGTACCGGTGACTTCAAGTTCAGAGACTTTATTACCATTTTCAAATGCAATTTCATACACTTGAGCATCACGTCTAATCGTCACTTCGACACGTGTAGATAAGGCATTCACAACTGAGATACCTACCCCGTGCAAACCGCCAGAGAATTGGTAGTTTTTATTTGAGAACTTACCACCAGCATGCAGTTTACAGAAAATCAGCTCCACCCCTGAGATTTTTTCTTCAGGGTGAATATCGACTGGCATACCTCGACCATCATCTGTCACTTCAACCGATTGGTCAGCATAAAGGGTCACTTGCACTTTAGAGGCATGACCGGCTAAGGCTTCATCGACACTGTTATCTATAACTTCTTGCGCCAGATGGTTTGGACGTACGGTATCGGTGTACATCCCTGGGCGACGGCGAACCGGCTCGAGCCCATTTAGGACCTCAATCGCACCAGCATTATATTGTTCAGTCATAATAAAAAGATATTCTCAAAAAAGATGGTAGCCATTTTGGCATACAAATGATGTCACATGGTATTAATTAGAAATATACTCTGTATCCCCATATACAATGTCAAGTTAAGCCACAAAGCCAAATTTAGACACAAAGAAAGAAAGGATTCTATAGCTATCCCCAAACAACCTCAAGATACGAGTTTCACACGATAACGGTAAACACACTACAGTTGCAAAAACTCAATAATTTGTTGTGGGTAACGTTCAAAATTCACGAAACTATGATTGCCACCGACTTCAACAGTTGAGCGACTATGCTGATATTTATCTACCGCTTGACGATAATCGAGCACTTCATCGCCTTCTTGCTGTAATAACCAGAAATCTTGAGGCGTTCTAAGGCTTGCCACTTCAAGTGCTTTAAGCTCTAAAATATGTTTCTGTTCTAATACGTAGTGCTGCTGAGTATAAGGATTGGTTTGTTGACCAAGGAAGTTAACCAATAACTCATAAGGACGAACCGCGGGATTGATCACCACCGCTCGACAACTATATTTATCATTTAACCAAGTTGCTAAATAACCGCCGAGTGAACTCCCCATCAGACCAATATTATAATCCCGGTGGTGGTTGCTCACAAAGGCATCTACATAATCTGCTGCACGCTTAGGAAAATGAGGAAGTTGTGGGATCTCGAGCTTAATATCAGGGCGATGTTGCTGACAGTATTGACGAATAACATTGGCTTTATGGGAACCGGGAGAGCTATTAAAGCCATGTAAATACAGCAACATTGAAGGTTTGGACACGATATTCTCCTCAGTTTTTGTTGAGGTTCAATTCTACACCTAATTGGTATTCTGAAGCCATCGTGCCAAGCCTGATTTATCCATTATCGTGTGATTTAATAACCTTGAGCCTCAAAGTTTGGTAAGAACTCCTCTCCCTCCAATCGATACACTTGGGTCTCAAGCTGACCGTTGGCTTTCAAAATCAAAGAACGCCAACCTGGAGCTACCTTATCAAGGGCAAAATCATTCGATTGAGGCTTAAACTGAATGCAAGTCGATGGGCTCGTCAGCACCTCAACACCTTGATGAACTTGATGGAAGTCTTGGTGAACATGACCACATAATACCGCTTTCACATTATTAAACGGCTCTAGCGCTTTCCAGAATGCATCGCTGTTATGTAAGCAATGCTGATCAAGCCACTGACTACCCACCAATAATGGGTGATGGTGTAATAACACTAGGCTAAAACGGTCAGGGTACGCAGATAGGCAACCCGATAAATACTGCAGTTGTTGCTCAGTCAAAAAGCCATGTGGACTACCTTCTGCTTGGCTATCCAATAAAATGACTTGCCAATACTGGCCAACCAACAGATGGGTATCTTGTTGAATTTGGGTAGAAGGATAAACACTTTGCATGCTTGGTTGGTAATCGTGATTGCCCGGTAACCAATAACAAGGCTTATTCAAAGGGGCGATGCCTTGTTCAAAATTGGCATAAGATTCATCGGTGTGATCTTGCGATACATCCCCAGTCATAATCAAAGCATCATAAGCGAGTGCTTGTTTTTTAATATCAGCAACCACCGCAGAAAAGCTACTTAAGGTGTTCACACCAAGCAACTCCCCTTTGTCATCCGCAAAAAGGTGGGTATCGGTAATCTGAACCAAGGTTATATCTTCACGCTCTGGTTCAATCATAGTGGGAGAATCTTTTTTCAAGGCTGCTAACTCAAATATGCTATGGTTGAAATTAATAAGTTGGGATTGACATTAATAAATCGGGGCGCGGCTAATTCCGTGCCTTAAACAAAAGCTTAACCACTCACCAAGAAATTGGTTTACTTGGAACTTTTCGTCCTTTTGCATCATTTTTTTATTAGGATAATCATAACGCGCTTCTACCCGCGAAATCTGCTCACTAGCACACACTTCCGCAACCCGAGCATCATGATATAAGCGCACTTGCATGCGTGGCAGTGGAAATACTGGACGGGCATCACATTGAAAAACATCCACTAAAGTCGTGTAACGCGTAATCTCTTTAACTTCTAATTGATAAGCCATTTGCGAGACTTGATACGAACGCGTATCTCCTACCGTAGGATCAAACGGCAGTAAAGAATTCATTTTGGCATAATTGGTTTCATACACTCGCATTAAACCCGCCAGATCAACATGATACGTTTTTTGCATTAATAACCTTAGAAACCTTTTTCTAGAATATTTTTAGTCATCAAAACACTGAGATGGTTCATCGACTATAGGTGTCTTTACTCAGCCCAACGCTGTTTGATCTTTTGATTATTTAACTCTAACCATAGTAGAGCTATGATAGTGGCACCATTTTCAATTACACCAGATTCGACCAGCTGATACGCTTGCTGACGACTCATTACATGCACTTGAATATCTTCATCCTCATCATCAACCCCGTGAACACCAGAAGCTGAACTGGCATCGACTTGGCCAATAAACACATCTAAGGTTTCAGAACAGCCGCCAGATGAAGGATAATAGTGGCTAATATGTTGTACTTCGCCAATGTCAATGCCAGCTTCTTCTTTGGCCTCACGTCGAACCACTTGATCGAGAGGCTCATCCTTATCATTAATACCAGCGATAATTTCTAATTGCCAAGGTGATGAGTGCTCTAGTGCACCAACTCGAATTTGCTCGATTAATACCACTTGGTCACGGGTAGCATCATAAGCCAGTAAAGCGGCGGCATGACCTCGCTCAAACATTTCACGAATAACCGGCTGACTCCAGCCACCAGCAAATAAACGATGCTTAAAGGTGTATTTCACTACTTTAAAAAAGCCATTAAATACGGTTTCTTTACTCGCAATTTGAACGTCACTAGGCTGAAAAAGCGACTTAAATGGTTTAAAGTTCATAGTGAAACTCCTTTTTATCGGATCAGGGATCTAATCACGATAATAATCAATCAACAAGCGTTGTTATAAATTTATTTGATAAACATTGAATTTTTTTTAGTTTTTACTTATTTTATTATCCATCCGGATAGCAAATGGTAAAATAGTGTAAAAGTTTGCATAACATTCTAGCTACTTAGGTTACAATCTAAGCCATGTTGTCTATTAATTTTTATAAGCGGGAAAAGAACCATGAAAAAACTGCTTCCACTTATCATTGGCCTTACTCTAGGTGGCGCTCACCTTGCACACGCTGATGATCTGGCAGAGATTTATAATCAAGCAAAAGAAAACGATCCTCAATTATTACGTTCAAAAGCAGACCGTGACGCCTCCTTTGAAGCGATCGAGTCAAGCCGCGGTGACCTTTTACCTCAAATTAATTTGACCGCGGGTTACAATATCAATCGTAATATTAATAACCACAGGGGCTCGCATTCTGTTTCAGGCCCAGCAATTAGCTCTCAGTCTCAAAACGAAAGAAATACTTTCACAGCAGGCGTGGACTTCTCTCAAGAACTCTATCGTCGCGACAGCTGGGTAAATTTAGATATTGCTGAGCAAAATGCTCGCCAACAAGATTCAGCCTACGCCGCAGAGCAACAGGCAATGATTTTGCGGGTTTCTCAAGCTTACTTTGACGTATTGCAAGCGCAAGATAACCTAACCTTTATCCAAGCAGAGAAAAAAGCGGTAGGTCGTCAACTTGAGCAGACGAAACAACGTTTTGAAGTAGGTCTATCAGCAATCACCGATGTACACGATGCACAAGCGCAATACGATAGCGTATTAGCCGATGAAATTTTGGCAAAAAATGATGTGACTAACAGCTATGAGGCGCTACGTGAAATCACTGGCCAAGATCATAAAGATCTAAGCGAACTAGATACCAAACGTTTTGCAGCCAATGTACCGCAAACTAACCAAAATGCATTGGTTGATGAAGCGCAGCAGAAAAACTTAGATTTATTAACCGCTCGTATTGCTCAAGATATTGCCAAGAGCAATATTTCTTTAGCTCAATCAGGCTATTCTCCATCGCTAACACTCGATGGCGGTTATCAATATTCAGATATTGACGCCCATGATGACCATTCGTATCAAGGAAACTATACGAGTAATGATTACAATGTTGGTATTAATTTAGTCGTTCCTCTATACCAAGGTGGCACAACTAACGCTGACGTGAAAACCGCTCAATACCAATACGTATCAGCAAGTCAGCAACTTGAAGCGACTTACCGTAACGTAGTGAAAAATGTTCGTGCTTACTACAACAACATTAACGCTTCGATTGGTTCAATCCGTGCTTACGAGCAGTCTGTGATTTCTGCTAAATCGGCATTAGAAGCAACGGAAGCTGGTTATGAAGTAGGTACTCGTACTATCGTTGACGTATTAGATGCAACACGTCGTTTATACGATGCTAACCGTCAGCTTTCTGATGCACGTTACAGCTACGTACTAAGTGTGCTTCAACTAAAACAAGCGGTTGGTACATTGAGCGAGCAAGATATTCTCGATATCAATGCAGGTCTTAAACGTCCATCATAATCTCTGATCTGACAACAATCAGAGCTTTTGATTCTCGCTTAAAATAAAACGCCACTTCAATTGAAGTGGCGTTTTTGTATCTCTTTAGGTTAGTTAATTAATTTGATTGGTATAATTCAAAGCAGAAAGAATTAACCTTTACCACCTTTAATTGCATTGATGATTTCTGAAGTGGAACAACCATCTTCAAAGTTTAATACTTTTACTTCTCCACCCGCAGCGATCACCTCTTCACCACCAGCAATCTCTTCTGGCTTATAATCGCCGCCTTTAACAAGAATACTTGGTAGTACTTCTGAGATTAATCGCTGTGGCGTATCTTCGCTAAATGGTACCACCCAGTCTACTGCGCCAAGACCCGCTAACACTGCCATGCGGCGATCAGTTGGATTCACCGGGCGACCTGGACCTTTGAGACGTTTTACTGACGCATCTGTGTTAACCGCCACGATGAGCTTATCGCCAAGCTCTGCGGCATTATTTAAATAAGACACATGCCCTGCATGCAAAATATCAAAGCAGCCATTGGTCATCACCACTTTTTCACCACGCGCACGCGCACGTTTGACCGCTTCAATTAAAGCAGACTCACTGATCACGCCATAATCGGTATCTTTACTACCATGGATCGCTTCAGCTAATTCAATGGTTGATAGCGTTGAAGTACCCAATTTACCAACCACAACACCTGCTGCCGCATTCGCTAATGCACAAGCTTCTTTTAAATCTTTACCCGCGGCAACCGAAGCGGCTAATACTGAAATAACAGTATCACCAGCACCCGTCACATCAAACACTTCTTGCGCTTGAGTTGGTAGGTGGAATGGTTCTTCACCACGGCGTAATAGTGTCATGCCATGCTCACTACGTGTCACCAATAACGCTTCGAAATCGAACTTTTCAATCAGAGCTAAGCCTTTTTCTACTAGTTCTCGTTCGTTCTTGGTTTTACCTACGACCAGTTCAAATTCTGATAAATTTGGAGTAAGTAAGGTTGCGCCACGGTAGCGTTCAAAGTCGGTACCTTTCGGATCAATAAACACTGGAACATTGGCCGCTTTGGCTTGCTGAATCATGGTTTGCACATCGTCTAATGCGCCTTTGCCATAATCAGATAGAATCAATGATTTCACTTGAGGGAGGTATTGCGCCATACGCTCTAGCATTGGTTTAGAGTCAACATCTTCAAAGCTGTCTTCAAAATCTAAACGAATCAATTGCTGGCCACGGCTCATCACTCGTAGCTTAGTAATCGTCGGTAGATTCGGCACGGTAACAAAATCACAAGTGACATTGAGTGACGATAACTTTTGATTTAATACTTGAGCGGGTTCATCTTGACCGGTTAAACCGACTAATTTTGCATTGCCACCTAATGCCGCGATATTCATTGCAACGTTTGCTGCACCGCCCGGTCTTTCTTCATTATTTTCAATTTTAACTACCGGTACTGGTGCTTCAGGCGAAATACGACCTGTTGGGCCATACCAGTAACGGTCTAGCATTACATCACCAATGATCAATACACCAGATTGAGCGTAATCAGGCAAAATAGGTTTCATACTGTTCTCCGCATGCTTAACGAATACATCATTTTCATTAAGCTAAAATTAACGTTGTTAAGCCGATAATATCACAGGCTTATATAGCCAAGTAACTCAAGATGTAGAATTCAGCAACTGAGCTTGTATTTAGTCACTGTGTTGAACAAACCAGTGCTGCCATTGTGCAATAACACAATCTCTTTGCTCAGTAAAACGAGAGTCATCAACATCGACATCTAAGTTTAGCAAGTTTCTATGATGCGTTTCATTACGCAGGCAAGTATAGGCCGCTATTAATTGCTCAGAATCTTGAACTGTCATTAGTCCTTGTTCGGCAGCCTTTTCCAAAATACGCACATTATCCGACCATTGGGTTAAAGGCGAATGAGTGTGGCTATATTGCAACACCAAATATTGCACTAAAAACTCAATATCGGTAATACCTCCTTTATCTTGTTTAAGCATAAAACGGCCCGGCTTCTTGGCGCTTAAGTGCTCACGCATTTTCTCTCGCATATCGCTAACTTCTTGGCGGAGTTTTTCACCATCTCGCTCTTTAGTAAGTACGTTATGTCGAATGTGACTGAAGCTTTCCACTAGTTGAGCATCGCCGTAAATAATCCTAGCTCGTACTAATGCTTGATGCTCCCAAGTCCAGGCTTGTTGCAATTGATATTCTTCAAAGGTTTCTGTTGCACAAGCCAGTAAACCAGATGTACCAGAAGGCCTTAGGCGAGTATCCATTTCATATAAAATACCCGATGGCGTTCTCACAGAAAAAATATGCACAATTCGCTGCGCTAGCCTTAGGTAAAATTGGCGACCATCAATTTCTTTTTGCCCTGTGGTATAAACGTTGGTTGGGCAATCATGCAAAAACACTACATCAAGATCTGAGTTATACCCTAGCTCCCAACCGCCCACTTTGCCATAACCGACCACCGCAAAGCCGCGGCCTTCTCTATCGGCTAAATGACTCGGCTCACCGTATTTTTCAGTGAGTTGCAGCCACGCTTGTTGTACCACGGCATCCACTATCGCTTCTGCCAGATACGTTAAGTGATCGCTTACTTTCATCACAGGAAGTACCCCTGCAATATCGGCAGCCGCAATACGCAAAATACAAATCTGCTTAAATTGGCGCAGCGCTTCCATTTGCTGCTCCATATCATCTTCTGGAATGCGCGCTAGAAAATCACGTAACTCAGAGCGATACTGATGTAACTCAATAGGGTTATACAATTGCTGAGGATCGATTAACTCATCTAGTAAAATCGGATAGCGACCTAGCTTTTCAGAAACCATCGGGCTTGCAGTACATAGGCGGACTAGCTGCTTTAACGCTCCGGGATGCTCTTCTAACAATTCTAAATATGTCGTTCGAGTCACGATTCGATTCAGTAGATGTAATACTCTCGCCAAACCAAACTGGGCATCTTTATGCGCAAAAACCATCTCGAAGACTTTAGGCATTAAGCGAACAAGCACTTCACGTCCGCGTGGACCCAGCGTCTTTTTGGCAAGATCTTGCTTAAAACGAACGATCACTTCAGCTAAAGCCACCGCATGTTCCGATCCAACATCTTGCTGCAAAATAGTTTCTAATACATCCGCTTCACTGGCCATATCCCACATTTCAATAAAATGCGGTGCAACCGAATCTTCGGACTCCTCTTCCTCACCGATTAAATCAACAAAAACTTGATGAACATTCTGCATATGTTGGAAGGTGGTTTGAATTAGTGAAGACCAATCAGGCATCGACATAGCAAAGGCTAAACGCTGCTGATCAAGCTCATCATCAGGCAAGGTTTGAGTTTGCTTATCACCAATCGCTTGCAATAAGTTTTCCAGGCGACGTAGAAATAGATAAGATTCACGCAAGGTTTGCACTTCATGTGACTCAAGCAGACCAAGCTCATCAATCGCGGTTAAGGTTTCCAATAAGCCTCGCCCTTGCAAACTCGGCTCTCGCCCACCACGAATTAATTGAAAAACCTGCACGATAAATTCAATTTCACGGATACCGCCTGCGCCAAGCTTAATGTTATTGCTCAAACCGCGGCGACGCACTTCAGCACTGATCATCGACTTCATGCGGCGCAAAGATTGGATCGCACTAAAATCAATATAACGGCGGAACACAAACGGCCTAAGCATCTGACGCAGCTCTTGATATTGAGGATACATTTCACAGCCCATCACGCGAGCCTTCACCATCGCATAACGTTCCCAGTCACGACCTTGTTCTTGGTAATAATCTTCTAGTGCGGCATAACTCATCACCAATGGGCCACTTTCGCCAAATGGGCGTAACCGCATGTCAACTCGATAACAAAAGCCATCAAAGGTAGTCTGATCGAGCGCTTTGATCACACGTTGACCTAGGCGAGTAAAGAACTGGGCATTATCTAAGCTGCGACGCTTACCTTGAGTTTCGCCATTTTCTGGGTAGGTAAAAATTAAATCAATATCCGAAGAAAAGTTCAGCTCAGCACCACCGAGTTTACCCATACCAATAATCAGCATAGGTTGGGCTTCTCCTTGCGCGTTGCACGGCGTTCCCCACTCTTCACAGCATACTTTGTATTGCCATTGATATGCTTCAACAATCATCGCCTCCGCCAACATCGACAAATGCTGCAAGCTCGTTTCTAGAGGCCATTGTTGCAAAAAATCACGCCAAGCAATGATCAACATTTCTTGACGACGGAATAGCCGCAGTTGATGCAAAAAGTCGATTTCATTGCCACATTGCGATAACCGTTGCTGCAACTCCTGACGATAATTCTCAGCACGTTTATTTACTTTAAGGAGTTGAGGCAACTGTTCGAGTAACGTCTCATCACTCATCAGAGATTCAGTAATAAAGTCGCTTAGACCTAAAACAGTTTCGAGCTGCTGCTTTTCGTCTTGTGACCAATCTTGTAAGCTATTTGAATGACGCTCAAGCAATGTAGTGAATGCAGAATCAGAAAGGGCTTGTAGCGCAGCAGGCAAACTCATAGAAACTCCTTGTTTCATTAATAGGCCATTATATTGGTCGTTTATCTTGTGCATGATAAAGTGCGGATACTTTATACCCTAGTCACTTAGGTATATTCTACGTTAGAAATCAATTAATAAGGAAACACCATGGCTAAGGTGCATAACGGCTCCGATTTTAAACCAATGAGCTTAATGTCATTATTGCTTTCGTTTATCTCAGTCGGCATTGTCATTTATTTGCTCCTGTTTCCAGTCGATCAAGAAACCCGCCATACCTTATTAGGCATAGATACCGCCATTTGTATTCTCTTTTTACTGCAACTGACGATTGATTGCTGCCGCTCTGCACACAAATTAGACTATTTGGAATCCCATTGGCTAGATATCGTCGCCAGCATTCCTACCATTGAAATCCTTCGACTTGCTCGAATCTGGCATATTATCAGAATGCTGTCCCTATTCCGCTATAGCAACTCTTTTATCAAGCAAGTCAAACAGAACCGTAAAGAAGCAACCTTAGCAACTATCTTCACTTTATTGATCATTTTAGTCTGCAGCGGCTCTATTTTTATGTTGATGTTTGAACGTGATGCGATCGATAGCAATATCCATACTGCCGGAGATGCCTTGTGGTGGAGTTTAGTCACTATATCTACAGTAGGTTATGGTGATCACTATCCTGTCACCGTTGGTGGCAAAGTACTCGCTACGGCAATGATTATCTGTGGTGTGGGGATATTCGGTATGATTTCTGGTTTGATCACATCAATTTTAACTTCGCCGGTAAAAACCGAAGCAGAAGATAATAATGCACTACAACAATTGCTATCTCAGCAACAAATCATGCTCGATAAAATAGAACGCTTAGAGCAACAGTTACAGCAGAAGAATCGAGATAGTTAGAATCGAAAGAGCTAGCTTCATTGACTTCAAATATTCAACTAGCAGAAATAACAAAGGGATCTTTCGATCCCTTTGTTCGTTATTGGATTGAATCAATCATGAATTGCGCCGATTAATTATTTCGATGCCAATATGGAGCAGCTTCAATACAACGAGCACGCGTTTGCTCCATGGCATGTAGAATCGACATTTCTTGACGTCTTATCCAGCGCTCTAACTGTTCTTTATCCGATTCTTCAAGATCAGGTAATAACTGTTGTAATGGCTCTAGAGTCAATAAATCATCAATCCCTTCCAACAAGTCTACCCAAGGCAAACGAAATTGAGTACGCAACTCTAAATCGAACAAGTAAGCGAACGCCAACCCAGTAAGCAAGTTACGTTTCAAGCGAGATTGCTGATCGATATAATCTTGGCGCGACAACTCACGCTCAACTGGAAAAGCTTCAATTAGCTCTGCCCAGCTGCGATCTAACTGCTTCATCGCAAAAGGTTTAACGTCTTGTGCCATTTTTTCACGCGCTTTGTCGTCTAAAAATGGTTGCCAACCTTTCGATAAAATCCAACGACTTAAATCCAGCAATACTGCGGTATAACGTGCAGACTCAAATAACTTTAAAATCAAATCTGAACTAGGTAGAGCTTCTTTTTGTTCATTCAGTACCGCAACCAGTTGCTTTTGGCAATCAAGCTTACGCAAGGTATAGCCTTTATCTTCGGTTAAATCCTCTAAATACTGCGAGGTTTTCAACCAAGATAACTCTTCTTCTAACCATTTGAACTCTTGGCGCAATAACGCACTAGCACGGCGAGGAATGATCCCGCCATAAACCGTAAACAACTGACGAATAAAGTGAATCGCATAATCTATTTGCTCTAACGCTTCTACCGTTTTTTGCTCACAGTAGATTTGTTCATGGTAATGCCAGTGCGACAAGCCATGTTCTAGCGATTGAACAAAACACTCTTCTACGCTGAATTTTGGGTCCGTTTCAATTAAAGAAAAATCTAGCACCGGATCGGACTCGTGGTTTTGCGCTAAACGATAACCGCGAGCCGCTTTACTTAAATTACCTAAACGCATGCCACCTTGATCAGACAAAATGCGCGCTAAAGTAAACAAGGATTCGGTTTGCCCTGATTTCAGTTCTAACTCTACTTCACAAATAGGTGACTGTTTGTCGCCTGCAACCACGACACCTTGATCGAAAGCCACTTCTATTTGACTTCCATCCGGCATGCTCAATAACCATTGCTCACGCTCAAAGTTGGTGGCGAAGAGCGGGACAATTTGCTGTTGTAAGACAGATACTTCTCGGCCTGCTGGCCAAATATCATCTGGGTGAAGTAAAAGATTCGGTTCATTACTGGTATGCTCAGCATTGTATTCGGGACGTTGATGCAGGCCCGCTACGACTCTACCAGACGTTTTAACCGTCTGAACATACACGCCATCGCTTTGACGAATCCGCAAACCAATATCATGGTCGCGTAACCAAGAATCGGCGGTATCAAAATAAATATTGCCAAGCTCTTTTCTACTATGCTGTAGGACTTTGGTCTCGGCAATTTTTTTCTTTAAAATATCTGTGAAATCAGGTGAAACAAAAAACTTAAGTTCTATCTCGGTTTCCATAGTGATACCTATTGTGAATTACCCAGAAAGGATATTGCGGAATTGAGTAGTGAGCAAGAGAGAAATATATGATCAAATTACTTGGACATACTTATAACTCACAATAATATGATCTGCAGATAACATGATCTAAAATAGTATGAATGCTTTTCAGATTAAGTTAACATGCGCGACTTTATAGCACAGTCCAGTATTTGAGCTAAAGTTAAGCCAAATGTCCAATGGGTTATATTTTTTTGTAGGTCGAATAACCATGCCAGTAAATACGATAATGGGGTTATTTGCAAAGTCCCCTATTAAGCCTTTGCAAGAACATGTTGTATGTGTGAACGAATGCTGTTCTCACCTAATCCCTTTTTTTGAAACTTGCGCCAAAGGCGACTGGGAAGAAGCGAATAACATTCGTGAAAACATCTCTCGTCTAGAGCGTGAAGCTGACGTATTGAAGCGCGAGATCCGTCTCAAACTTCCACGTGGCCTTTTCATGCCGGTAGATCGTACCGACATGCTTGAACTCCTCACTCAACAAGACAAGCTTGCTAACCTTGCAAAAGATATTGCAGGGCGCGTGATTGGTCGTCAGTTGGAAATCCCAACTCAAATGCATGAAGCGTTTATTGCTTATGTATCTCGTTGCCTTGACGCTGCAAGCCAAGCTCAAGAAGTTATCCACGAATTGGACGAACTACTTGAGACAGGCTTTAAAGGTCGTGAAGTGACTCTTGTTGCCGAAATGATTAACCAACTAGATGAAATTGAAGATGACACTGACACGATGCAAATTGAGCTTCGTCAGCAGTTAATGGCAATTGAATCTAAATACAACCCGATTGATATTGTATTCCTATACAAGATCCTTGAATGGGTTGGTGGTATTGCCGATCAAGCACAACGTGTTGGTGCTCGTTTGGAAGTCATGCTGTCTCGTTCTTAACGTTCGACATAGCTACAATAAATAAAACAGTAAAAAATAACTGATGCGGTAAGTGCAGGGTGTGATTCCTTGCGCCCAACTTACCTAAATTGTTATCTCAAAAACTAGGTATTACGATGGATATCCTCGCAAACTACGGCACTATTTTAATTTTAGTTGCAGCGTTCTTTGGTTTCCTAATGGCTGTTGGTATTGGTGCAAATGATGTTGCCAATGCAATGGGCACATCTGTTGGTTCTAAAGCGCTAACAGTAAAGCAAGCAATTGTTATTGCTATGATTTTTGAATTTGCTGGTGCTTATCTGGCAGGTGGCGAAGTAACAGACACCATACGCAAAGGGGTGATTGACACCTCATACTACACCGCCCAACCGGACGTTTTAGTATACGGTATGATGTCAGCCTTACTTGCGGCAGGTACATGGCTACTTTTGGCCTCTTATATGGGATGGCCAGTATCAACGACTCACTCAATTATTGGCGCCATCATTGGTTTTGCTTGTGTTTCAGTAGGTACCGAAGGTGTTGATTGGCATTCAGTGCAAGGTATCGTTGGCAGCTGGATTGTCACGCCCTTTATCGCTGGTTTTTTTGCCTATGGTATCTTTGTCAGTGCACAACGGCTGATTTTCGATACTGAAAACCCAGTCCACAATGCGAAACGTTTTGTACCGGTTTACATGTTTATTACCACTATGGTAATCGCTCTAGTTACCATCAAGAAAGGCTTAAAGCACATTGGCCTGCATCTAACTCATAGTGAAGCTTGGATGTATTCAGCATTGGTTTCTGCTCTTGTAATGGTATGTGGTTATATCTATATCAGCAGAAAATTTGCCGGTCAAAAAGAAGACCATAGCTTTGCCGGTGTTGAGAGTATCTTTAGCGTATTAATGGTTATCACAGCGTGTGCGATGGCATTTGCTCATGGCTCAAACGATGTAGCTAATGCAATTGGTCCACTATCTGCTGTAGTATCAACTGTTCAGAATATGGGTGAATTAACAACGAAAAGCGCCATCGCATGGTGGATCCTTCCTCTGGGCGGTATCGGTATTGTGGTGGGTCTTGCGACTATGGGTCACAAAGTAATGGCAACCGTTGGTACGGGTATTACTGAACTAACTCCTAGCCGTGGCTTTGCGGCTCAACTTGCAACCGCAACTACCGTGGTATTGGCATCTGGTACTGGTTTACCTATCTCAACGACACAAACCTTAGTGGGTGCGGTATTGGGTGTTGGTTTTGCTCGTGGTATCGCAGCATTGAACCTAGGTGTAGTACGTAATATCGTGGCATCTTGGATCATTACCCTGCCAGCAGGTGCAGTGCTTTCTATTGTATTCTTCTACGCAATTCAAGGCATCTTTGCATAATACAACCCCGCTATCGTCGTAAGGCATTCTGTCATAGCTATGTCATAATTTTTGCGACAAGGTAAAAAGAGGGAGCGAAAGCTCCCTCTTTTGTTGCACCTCAAGCTGAAACTTCTTACTATTCGATAAGCTCTTATCTATCCAATTCTGGGGGATATTTAAGGTGTCTGGTTTTATCAGGCTATTGAAACAGTTAATTACTGTTCATCTCCTTTAGATGTATATAAATGAAAAAGCTTTATTCAACTGAAAGCTTTATACCAAATTAAAAGGGACAAAATGTGAAAAAGCTTCTTTGCTTAGTATTATTGGCATGTTTTTTTGCTCCAATGACATACGCACGTGACTTCTACATTTCAGACCAACTTTTTACTTATGTGCATTCAGGACCAAGTAATGACTACCGTATCATTGGTAGTGTTGATGCAGGTGAAGTGATTAAAGTATTAGGTCGCAATAACTCAACTAAATTTACGCAAATCTTAGATAGCAAAGGTCGTAAAGGCTGGATTGAGAGCAAGTATGTGACTCAAGATGTCAGCATGGCTGTTCGCATGCCTAAACTTGAAAAAGAATTGGCAACGGTAAAGGAGCAATTAAGTAAAGCTCGTGAAACGTCGGATACTGAAAAAGCAGGTCTAGTTAGTTCTCTAGAGTTAAGCAAAAAGCAGATTACCGATTTAGAAACTAACTATCGCGAAATCAACCAGCAGCTTGCTGATTCTCAAGAAGAAGTTCGCGCATTACGTGCAAGAATTGATACTCAAAAAGATGACTTACTACTTCGTTACTTCATGTATGGCGGTGGCGTTGCAGGTCTAGGTCTATTGTTTGGTTTAATTCTGCCACACATCATTCCACGCCGTAAGAGAAACCCAGGTGGTTGGGCTTAATCCCACAACCTTAGGTATTTAACCTCAGTTATCGTTATCTAACCTCCGTTACGGTTATTTAAGATATAAAAAAGTGCGCCTATAACAAGGGCGCACTTTTTGTATCTATCACTTTAACTTTGAGATCATATTACTTAACGTCTGAATCACCTTCCATTTGCGCGTTATCGACAATATGGTTTTCTCCAATATCTTTAGGAAGTACTAGATTAAGAATAATTGCCACGATACCGCATAAGCTGACACCTTGTAGGCTAAACTCACCAATACCGAACGCCATTCCACCAATACCAAACACCAATGTCACCGCCACAATCACTAGATTACGTGACTTGTGTAAATCAACTTGGTTTTTAATCAAAGTATTCAAACCAACTACAGCAATCGAACCGAATAATAAGATCATAATGCCACCCATCACAGGAACCGGAATAGTTTGCAGTACTGCGCCTAGTTTACCTACAAATGCTAATATCAGAGCAGTCACCGCCGCCCATGTCATGATCACAGGGTTAAAAGCCTTGGTGAGCATTACCGCTCCAGTCACCTCTGAGTAGGTGGTATTGGGTGGTGCACCAAACATAGCCGCAGCCATAGTTGCCACCCCATCCCCCGTCATAGTGCGATGCAATCCGGGCTTTTTCAGGTAGTTTTTGCCAGTCACATTAGAGATAGCCAGAATATCACCGACATGCTCAACCGCTGGCGCAATCGCCACCGGGATCATAAATAGCACCGCATTGATATTAAACTCTGGGAAAGTAAAGTTAGGTACTGCAAGCCATGCCGCTTGTTGAACAGGTGAAAAGTCCACTACGTCGAAGAATAAGCTCACGATATAACCAGAAACGATACCGCCAAGAATCGGCACTAGCTTAAAGAAGCCCTTACCCATCACGCTTAAAATAATGGTCACAATCAAAGAAACCGCAGAAATCCATAATGCAGCATCATGAGCGACAATTTGAATACCACCATCACCACTTTTACCTAGCGCCATATTCACGGCCGCAGGAGCCAGTCCTAAACCAATAACCATGATCACTGGGCCAACGACCACTGGTGGTAACAACTTATGAATGAAGCCGCTGCCACGCACTTTAATCACCGCTCCTAATATCACATACACGGCACCCGCGGTCATTAAACCACCTAGGGTACTAGCAACACCCCATGTTTGGATGCCATACATGATAGGAGCAATGAAAGCGAAAGAAGAGGCAAGAAAAATGGGAACGCTTCGCTTGGTAATCACTTGGAAGATAAGAGTACCGATACCAGCACCGAATAACGCAACACTAGGATCTAACCCAGTTAACAGTGGAACTAAAACCAACGCACCGAATGCTACGAATAACATTTGAGCGCCTTGTAATATCTGGAACATACGCAGCCTTAATCTTTTATAAAAAACAAACTGACGAATTCTAGCATTAAAACTCTTATTATTGCGGAAACATTTTTAAACAACTTGTGGCTATTCCCATAAAGAAATCGTTTAACTTAAGATAAAAATAGCGATCCTCGTGGAATGACTACTTTTATTAGCTAACTTAAAGTGGTTAGCCTCCCCATTCATACAAGGCTGGAATTTGCAGTTGTTGATTATCAAACGTCACAATCAAACTACCAGGCAGGATTTGATCCAACTTGACCAATTTATTGATCACCCACTCCCCTTCATGCACATTATTGCCGTTCACTTTAATCCAGCGGCTTTGGGATTTAGAAGAATACATATGGGTTTCAAAATTCATTTTTGGTAAGCGACCGCGATAATCACTTTCATGCCCGACTAAATTAATCGCGTCTTGCGGTTTAGTCGGCATCACGGTAGTTTGCGTTTGAGACTTGCTTTGAGCGGGATGCTTTTCTAGTGCCGATTGAAAACGCTGAGCCAGTTCCGGTGATAAGCCAGAAAGATCAAGATCATCAACATTCCAGTCTTGCTCTGATGTTTGGCTGAGATTAACTTGATCGGTTTCAATACGTCGCCCTTCTGATGGTGCGTTATTTCGACTCGAGGTACTTGACGGCTTAGGCTTCGCAGGTAAGGGCTTGGCGACCGCTTTAGGTAATGCCGCTAATCCGGTTAGTTCAGGATAAGGTAACAACTTGGCCAGTGGCTCACTTTTCTCACTTGATTCATTTGGCTCAAACCTAGTCGCTTGTTGTTGATTTTTTTCAGCATCAGTCGTTTCAAGCTGAGAGGATGTATTCGCGACCTGATTGAAATGCAAATAAGCCATCATTGCCAATATCGCAATAATAGGTAACACGGCAAATACCCCAACCAACCACCAGCGCGTGGTTTTGCTGGCATTAACGCGAGTTGAGGAAGATGAATGAGGCTGTGATATTTGCGCTTGATAGGCTTGTTCGGATTGTTGAAGCGCTTTCATGACTTCCGACATTACTTATCCTCCGTGGCTAACGGTAAGATATTATCAACCACACTCGGCGCTTTATTATTAACGTAGCTATCAAGCAGCATCAGTGTTCTTTTACCTGCGATACCATCAACATTAATGCCTTGCCACATTTGAAAGGCTTCCACTTTATTTTTCACACTTTGATCAAACTGACGACGCTCTTTTAGCGGCTCACCTAGTACTTGAGACAATAGGTTATTCAGTTTCGCCACTTCCGGCCCTTGAGAGTTTAACTTCAAGGTTTGATCGGCCAATTCACTATGCCACAACAACTGATACTCTCCGCTCCAATGTTGTTTCAGCCATTCGATTGGAACTTCAATTCTTTTCTCTGCGAGTAGTAATTGCGCCTTGTCATCAGACAATTTATATAAAATGGCAAAATAAGAATGGTATTGATCTTGTAGTGTCAGCATGGCTGGGCGATTAATCACAGCCAGAACATTTAAAGTGCCGGAATCTTGGTAACAGTATAAATTCGCACGCTCGGCTTGTTGGCAATTGGCTTCATCATTCGCCACCTTATATCCCCACAAAGCCATTAATGTTTTCATCGCGGCAATGGGGTTATAACTTTGGCGAATCAGCGGCTCAACCAACTCGGCGACATTATTGTTTTTAGAATTGTTGTTTTGAGATGATAAATCATTGCGTTCTTGAGCATCTAAAGACTCGGCTAAATTATCAGCTTGCTCCACCTGTGGTGAGATTGATGCGGCAACTGACTCAAGCTTGGCACTCTCAAATTTTTCATTGGCCATCCAACTCGGTAACCAAAACCATGCTGCCGCCGCTAACAAACATCCCACCGACAAACTGGCGATATACGCTAGCCAAGGTTGAGATTGATTGGCCGATTCGGTTCTACCATTTAACGCAGGATTAGAACGGCCAATTGGACGCTGAAAACTCATCACATCTTCACACGCTTTTTCCGCGATAGACAAAGAAATATGAGCCTCACCACTGTAGTAGGCATACAGCATGCACTTATCGCACACTAGGTTAATTAAACGAGGCACACCTTGAGTTTGCTTGACTATCAACTTAACCGCTTTGCCCGTGAAAACATCATATTGTCCACCCGCTACTTGCAAGCGAAATTGAATATATTGTGAGACTTCTTCTGTACTTAGAGGCAGTAGGTGGTAACGTCCAGTAATGCGTTGCGCGAGTTGACGAAGCTCTTCGGTTTGCAGTTTATATTGCAGCTCAGGCTGACCAATCAATAGCACTCTAAGTAGCTTTTGGCTTTCGGTTTCTAAGTTGGTCAATAAACGTAATTGTTCTAACACATCGGCCGATAAATGCTGCGCTTCATCAATCAATAGTAGTGTTTTGATGCCCTTACCATGGTTATCCAATAAGTATTGGTAGATCGCTTGGGTGAGTTGCTTAAGACTGGCAGATTCTTGATATCCAATAGAAAACTCATCACAAATCGCTTCTAACAAATCAGTGCTGGTATAGGTTGGATTCAACAAGAGTCCGGTTTTAACATTCGACTCTAATACTGAAAGCAGTGCTTTAGAAACGGTGGTTTTCCCCGTGCCCACTTCACCGGTGAGTAAGGCAAAACCGCCCCCTCCACCTAAACCCGCTTGTAAGTGATTCATGGCTTCACGGTGACGCGCACTCAGAAAAATATAGCGAGAGCTAGGAACAATCGTAAACGGCAGTTCTGATAAACCAAAAAAATCCTTGTACATGCACACTCTCAAACCAGAAAAGAAAAGCTATCGATAGCTAAAATCAGATACCCTAAAGTACACCAATAAAGGCTAAATTTATACTTACAGACGGCTTCATCGTGGCGAAGTTCTAGTTTATACCAATTCCGATAAATAAGTGGTCTAAATTAGCGTAGGGAAAAAGCTTGATAACAAGGCATAAAGTTTCTGTTAGTAGTGGTTCTACATGCAAGTCTTTATAAACAAAAAGGTTATAACGCAGTTAGCGAGTTTTTTAACAAGCTAAGGTGATCAGTTATTTGTTGGAGTTGGTATTGTTGCTAAAATGCCGATCAATATGACGGTAAAAAAGGAATTCGAGTGGAAATTTATCTGGTAGGTGGTGCGGTGCGTGACCGACTTCTTGGCATTCCAAGTTACGATAAAGATTGGATGGTGGTGGGTAGCAGTCCACAAGAAATGTTGGCACAAGGCTTTCGTGCGGTCGGGCAAGATTTCCCAGTATTTCTTCATCCTGAAACTCAAGAAGAATACGCACTGGCTCGTACGGAACGTAAGTCTGGGCAAGGTTATACTGGATTTGAATGCCATTACGCGCCCGATGTAACCCTAGAAGAAGACTTGGCCCGCCGCGATCTAACCATTAATGCCATTGCACAAAGCCCCGATGGCAGCTTACACGATCCTTACCACGGCGAAAAAGATCTACAAGCTCGAATACTACGTCATGTCTCCCCTGCCTTTAGCGAAGATCCATTGCGTGTGCTACGCGTTGCAAGGTTTGCCGCTAAATTACAACCCTTTGGCTTTACCATCGCCCCTGAGACTATGCTGTTAATGCAGCAAATTGTGGATTCTGGCGAATTATCATATTTGACGGCTGAGCGCGTATGGCAAGAATGGCAAAAATCATTAAACACCGACTCTCCACAAGTTTTTCTAGAAACCTTAAAACAATGCGGCGCACTGGCCGTGATTTTGCCGGAAATCGACGCATTATTTGGCGTCCCGCAACCTGAGCGCTGGCACCCTGAAATTGATACGGGTATTCACACTTTAATGGTGGCTAAGCAAGCCGCTCAATTAAGCTCTGATATTGCGGTACGATTTGCCGCGCAAGTGCATGATCTAGGTAAAGCCATCACCCCTGAATCAGAATGGCCAAGCCATAAAATGCATTGTCATACTGGTCTAAAACTGATCAAACAACTTTGCCAACGCTTAACCGTTTCCAATGAATGCCGTGATTTAGCACTATTGGTTTGCCAGCATCATTCCAATCTTCATCGAACCATGGAACTTAAACCATCGACCGCGCTCAAATTGCTCAACCAGCTTGATGCTTGGCGTAAACCGCAACGCTTTGAACAAGTTTTGTTATGCTGTCAGGCCGATCATCAGGGACGATTAGGATTGGAATCACAACCCTATCCACAAAAAAAGCGCATGTTAGATTATTACCACGCTGCGGCAAGCATTAATGTACAAGCCATTATCTCCCAAGGCGTTATTGGGAAAGCTATCCGAGAGGAATTAGATAAGCAAAGAACAGCGGCAATTGAGTCGGTAAAACTGCTCAAATAACCCCCTGTATTATCGATAAAAATCATCGTACAATACGACCCATTTTACATCACCACACTTTTATCCCTAACTGACTTGGGTATAAAACATAAACGCGATCCGGTAAGTGATTTTACCAGCCACGATATCTAACTAAGGATACACACTTCCAATGACCATTTTTGATTCCATTATCCTCGGAATAATCGAAGGTATTACTGAGTTTTTACCTATTTCATCAACTGGACACATGATCGTTGTCGGTGATTGGTTAGGCATTGCCAATACCGATACCAACCAAGCTTTTGAAGTGATTATTCAAGTGGCCGCTATTTTGGCCGTTATCGCTAACTATAAAGAAAAGTTTCACCCTAGATTCTTTGATCTTTGGGTGAAAGTCGCAGTGGCTTTCTTACCTATCGGTATCATTGGCTTTCTAATGAGTGATGTGGTGAAGGCGTTATTTAGTGTCACGGTAGTAGGAGTAATGTTTATCGTCGGCGGGATTATTTTCATCGCAGTTGAAAAGTATTATCAAGAAGAATCCTGCCCAACCACCGATGTTAATGATGTCACTATGAAGCAAGCGATGTGGATTGGTTTCGCGCAGATATTTGCCCTAATTCCAGGTACTAGCCGTGCTGGCTCAACCATTATTGGTGCCATGCTTGTCGGGTTGAATCGTAAAACCTGTGCTGAGTTTTCATTCCTACTCGGTTTACCGGTTTTAGCCGCGGCATCAGGTTATGATTTATTAAAGCACTACCAAGACTTCACTACCGCCGATTTTACTAACCTTGCGGTTGGTTTTGTTACTGCCTTCATTGTGGCTTACTTTGTAATTAAGTGGTTTATCAGCTTCTTAGCTAAGTTCACCTTTGTCGGGTTTGGTATCTACCGCATTCTATTTGGCCTGTTATTACTTGGCATGGCTTGGGGTTAATCAAACCTACCGACAGGTTCAAATATAATAAAATGGGCGTGATACGGTTAAGTATCACGCCCATTTTGTATCTGCGGCCTAGATTAACTGTCTGTATTAACTAAAATCAAACGGAACCGCTTGCAGACTACCTTTCGGCGTAAAACCATCCCATAGTTGGCGAATACTTCGACCATCATTTGGTACGCTCAAATCTGGACATAATTCATATAACGGCTGCAACACAAACTCATAATTAAAAATATCGGCTCTTGGCAAGATCGGCTTAACCGTTGAAACCACGTTTCCATACAACAAAATATCCAGATCTAACGTTCGATCTTGGAACTTTTGTGCCTCAACCTCGCGACCCCACTTCAACTCAATTTCTCTAAGCTTGATGTGTAATTCAGACAAACTTAATGAAGTTTCCAGCTCAAACACTAGGTTATAAAAAGCATGACTATCAAAGCCAACGGGCTGACATTGATAAACCGCAGAAGATCTTAATTCACCTAGCAAGCTAAGCTCTTCAAAGGCGGCCTTTACATGCTTTTTGGGTTCGAGATTACTGCCTGCTCCAATATAACTGAGTGTCACATTTGGCCTCGTTCAATAATCACGCCTACGCCTTTCGCTTGTGGCACGGCACCAGGCTTAATTAAGTGAATTTTCACCCAAGGCACTGCAAAAGTTGTCATGATAAGTTCAGCTACTTCTTCAGCGACTCGTTCAACTAGTTGAAAGTGACCATTCTCAATATGATTTAGTACCGCTTGGCTCACTTGGGCGTAATCTAATGCATCATTAACATCATCACTTTTGCCTGCCGGACGGTTATCGTGAGCCATTTCGATATTAAGCACTAATTTCTGCTTAATATCTTGCTCCCAATCATAAGCGCCAATCGTAGTAATCACTTCTAATTGCTCAATAAATACTTTGTCCAAGGCCATGCTGCTTCCTTATTAAGAATAATTAATTTTGTATGCCTAGCATTAATATCGATGAATTTCTAAGATTACGACTCATCGGATACCCAAGCGAGATAAAAACACGTAATATGCGCAAAATATACTATATATTCACGTGATTTGGGTAGAAAGCCCCAACTGCACACTACCGCCTAGGAAGACTATGAGCATTCTGGCACTTATATTGATCATTCTCGCCTACTTACTCGGGTCAATTTCGAGTGCGGTGCTGATCTGTCGAATGTGCAAATTGCCAGACCCACGTCTTCAAGGTTCAAAAAACCCGGGGGCAACCAATGTATTGCGTGTCGGCGGTAAATGGGCTGCGCTCGGCGTACTGCTGTGTGATATTTTGAAAGGCATGCTTCCGGTTTGGGGAAGTTACTACCTAGGTATCGAACCACTGATTCTTGGTTTTATTGGGGTTGCCGCCTGTTTAGGACACATCTACCCAATCTTCTTCCACTTTAAAGGTGGTAAAGGCGTTGCCACCGCCGTAGGTACCATGGCGCCGATTGGTTTTGATTTAACCGGTATGGTGATGGCGACATGGCTTATCACCTTCTTCTTTAGTCGCTATTCATCGCTTGCCGCCATTGTCACATCACTACTTGCGCCGTTTTATACTTGGTTGGTCAAACCGCAATACACCATTCCAGTGGCTATGCTCTCTTGCCTAATAATCTTTAGACACTACCAAAATATTAAACGCTTAATTGATGGTAGTGAACCTAAGATGGATAAAAAGAAATTATCTTCTAAATAAAAACGGCAACCTAAACTGCCGTTTGTTCATCGAATTCTCACCAAAATTTATTCAATTGGCTTCAATTGATCGATAGGCCAACGCGGCTGAGCTTGAACAGAAAGATCGGTCATTTCACCATTACGTAAGCGCTGCATCCCCGCATAAGCAATCATCGCACCATTATCGGTACAAAATTCAGTACGAGGATAATACACCGCGCCACCGACTTTTTGTGCCAGAGCTTCTAGCGAAATTCTCAGCTGCTTGTTAGCACTTACTCCGCCTGCAATCACGATACGCTTTAGTCCGGTTTGCTCTAGTGCACGACGACACTTGATCACTAAGGTGTCACATACCGCCTCTTGGAAAGCATAAGCAATATCCGCGCGAGTTTGCTCATCATTATCGTTTGCCGCAATGGTATTAGCCGCAAAGGTTTTTAAACCAGAGAAACTAAAATCAAGCCCCGGGCGATCCGTCATCGGACGCGGAAACTTAAAGCGACCTTTGGTGCCATTTTCAGCCAAACGAGATAGCAAAGGACCACCAGGATAATCCAAGCCCATTAACTTAGCGGTTTTATCAAATGCCTCACCTGCGGCGTCATCAATGGATTCACCTAAAATTTGGTACTCACCAATCGCTTTCACCTCAACCATCATAGTGTGGCCACCAGAGACTAGTAAGGCGACAAATGGGAACTCAGGTGGATTATCTTCTAACATCGGCGCTAACAGATGCCCTTCCATATGGTGTACTGGCACTGCGGGCACATTCCACGCATAAGCAAGGCTGCGGCCAATCGTTGCGCCCACTAATAATGCGCCAACTAAGCCTGGGCCAGCAGTATAGGCCACGCCATCAATATCTTTTGAGGTTAAGCCTGCTTCTTTCAGAGCCTCTTTAATCAACGGAATGGTTTTCTTAACATGATCACGAGAGGCCAGTTCCGGCACGACACCACCATAATCAGCATGTAGTTTCACTTGGCTATATAATTGATGAGACAATAACCCTTGCTCTTCATCATAAATTGCAATACCGGTTTCATCACATGAGGTTTCAATACCTAAAATTCGCATAGTTATCCCTGTACATCTTGGTACATCGGTTGATTTTTCTATAATTGAGCGTAATCTTACCGCCTCGGAAAAAATTTAACCAGATCTTCCCTTGATAATGCTTTACAAATGGGTAGCGATCGGATTAAAATTCCGCACCATTTTTGATCTAGCTGATTAATGTCTGGGCTAACAATTGAACAGACTCAAAGATCAGCATTAATGAATAACCCCTGAGGTGAAAGGCATATGCCAGTAGTTAAAGTACGTGATAACGAACCGTTTGACGTTGCATTACGTCGTTTCAAGCGCTCTTGCGAAAAAGCAGGTGTTCTTTCTGAAGTGCGTCGTCGTGAGCATTACGAAAAACCAACAACTGTACGTAAACGCGCTAAAGCAGCAGCTCAAAAGCGTCACGCTAAGAAGCTAGCTCGCGAAAACGCACGTCGCGTTCGCTTGTACTAATAACTTAACTTCCATAAGGACTTAAGTTATGGCTCTAATTGAACAACTCAAAGAAGAGCAAAAATTAGCGATGAAAGCCAAGGACAAATTGCGCCTTGGCACTATTCGTTTAGCTTTATCAGCCATTAAGCAACGTGAAGTCGACGAAAGAATTACACTTTCGGATGATGACATTCTTTCTGTGTTGACTAAAATGGTTAAACAACGTCGCGACTCTGTTACGCAATATGAAGCTGCAAATCGTCAAGATCTTGCAGATGCTGAAAAAGCTGAAATTACGGTTCTAGAGGAATTTATGCCTCAACCGCTAACCGATGAAGAAGTATCGGCTTTAGTTGATAAAGCGATTACCGATTCTGGTGCTGCGGGCATGCAAGACATGGGGAACGTAATGGGGGTATTAAAACCTCTACTTCAAGGACGTGCAGACATGGGTAAAGTAAGTGGTTTGGTTCGTTCTAAGTTAGCTTAATTTCCCCAGATTAAATTAAAACAAGCCGTGCACTTCTTTGGATTTGCACGGCTTGTTTGTATGTGAAAGGATGAAGGTTACTAGTCCCTAGTTTCGAGGAATTCGTCTCTAAGAAACTTTAATTCTTTGGCAACAAACCACACTGCAATGACAAATGAACATAGAACGACCTCTACCTACTTACTAGTAACTCAATTTTCATTTACCCAAATTTAAAATTCATTAAGAGTTTAAACCTTATATGGCAGGACACATTCCACGTAGTTTTATTGATGACCTTCTTGCTCGAGTTGATATCGTCGATCTTGTTGATCCACGCGTCAAGCTCAAGAAACAAGGTAAGAACTACGGCGCATGTTGCCCGTTTCATAATGAGAAATCCCCTTCTTTTATTGTCACTCCAGATCGCCAAACTTATCACTGCTTTGGCTGCGGTGTACACGGTAACGCTATTGATTTCATGATGGAATACGAACGTCTTGAGTTCGTAGAAGCGATTGAAGAATTAGCTGGAATGCTAGGCCTTGATGTACCTCGTGAGCAACGCGGCGGTGGCAACTTTCAAAATAATGCCCCACGCGCTAACGCGGAGCAAAAACGTAATCTATACGACTTACTGGGAAGTATTAGCCAATATTATCGGTCTCAGTTAAAAGTTGCCGCCAATAAACCAGCGATTGAATACCTTAAAAATCGTGGATTATCCGGTGAGATCGTACAAAAATTTGGCATCGGTTACGTCCCTGATGAATGGGATAATGTGCGTAAAAATTTTGGCCAACAAAAAGCCGTACAGGATATGTTGGTCGAAGGCGGCATGTTGATTGAAAATGATAAAGGCAATCGCTACGACCGTTTTCGTGGTCGTATTATGTTCCCGATTCGCGATCGTCGTGGACGAGTGATTGGTTTTGGTGGCCGTGTACTCGGTGATGAAAAACCTAAATATTTAAACTCTCCGGAAACCCCGGTGTTCCATAAAGGCAAAGAGTTATACGGCTTATATGATGTCTTGCAAAGCCATCGTGAACCTGCACAAATATTAGTGGTCGAAGGCTATATGGATGTGGTTGCCTTAGCACAATATGGCGTTGATTACTCAGTTGCAGCCCTAGGCACTTCAACCACTGGTGATCACATGCAAATGTTATTTCGCCAAACTGGTACTGTCGTCTGTTGTTACGATGGTGACCGCGCCGGTCGAGAAGCTGCGTGGCGCGCCATGGAAAATGCGTTACCGTATTTAACGGATGGCCGCCAATTAAAGTTTATGTTCTTGCCCGATGGTGAAGACCCAGATTCTTACATTCGTGAATATGGCAAAGAGCAATTTGAACAACAGGTATTCCATGCAACATCTTTGTCTGAATTTTTATTCTCGACCTTGATGCAGCAAGTGGATACCAGTAGTAATGAAGGTAAAGCAAAATTAACCTCATTGGTGGTGCCATTAATAGAAAAAGTGCCAGGTGGGACATTGCGTCTATACTTGAGGGACTTACTCGGTAAAAAACTCGGGTTACTGGATGAGCGTCAATTGCAACAATTAATCGCTAAAGACAGTCAGCCGCAAACAACACCTCAACCACATAAAGAGATAAAACGCACTCCAATGCGAGTAGTTATCGCATTACTGTTGCAAAAACCCAGCTATGCTGAATTAGCACCAAACTTAGATACAATTCGCCATATAGACTTACCAGGCTTAAGTTTATTACTAAATGTACTTGATATTTGTCGAGAAAATCCCCATATCAAGTCTGCCCAGTTAATCGAACACTGGCGAAATCAACAAAATGAAGCATTATTATCACGCTTAATGAATTGGGATATCCCCCTCAATGATGATAATGAACAAGATGTATTTTTAGATACATTGGATAAAATACTAGCCCAATGTATTGAAAAACAAATTGAAACATTGCAAGCGAAAGAAAGAAGCTCCGGCTTATCAGTCGAGGAAAAACGGGAGTTGCAAGATCTTATTCTTCAACGTCCTTAGTTCAGCAACGCCCTAAGAAAATGTTCTTAAGTGGCGAGCAATGATTAAATTTGTTATA
Source organism: Vibrio litoralis DSM 17657 (assembly GCF_000426765.1). Taxonomy (GTDB): domain Bacteria; phylum Pseudomonadota; class Gammaproteobacteria; order Enterobacterales; family Vibrionaceae; genus Vibrio; species Vibrio litoralis. The sequence goes on from NZ_KE384567.1 coordinate 576,494, forward strand.
ATTGGCGGTTTGCATTTCGCATACTAATATTCTTCACTCAGACCTCAAGTTGGATATCGTCGATGGATCAAAATCCGCAGTCACAGCTAAAGTTACTTGTCGCAAAAGGTAAGGAACAAGGCTATCTGACCTACGCCGAAGTAAATGACCACCTACCTGAAGAAATCGTAGATTCAGAACAGGTAGAAGACATCATTCAAATGATTAACGACATGGGTATCCAAGTCGTTGAAACCGCACCTGATGCGGACGATCTTATGTTGAATGAGGCAGTAGCAGATGAAGACGCTGCCGAAGCTGCAGCAGCCGCACTTTCAAGTGTAGAAAGTGAAATTGGCCGAACTACTGACCCAGTGCGCATGTACATGCGTGAAATGGGTACGGTTGAGCTATTAACTCGTGAAGGTGAGATCGACATTGCTAAACGCATTGAAGATGGCATCAACCAAGTACAATGTTCAGTCGCTGAATACCCAGGCACTATTTCTTACATTCTTGAGCAATTTGATAAAGTTCAAGCTGAAGAACTTCGTTTAACCGACATTATCTCAGGCTTCGTTGATCCTGATGATGATGGCAATGCCGCACCAACTGCAACACACGTTGGTTCAGAGCTTGCTGTTACGGATGATGATCTGGATGACGATGATGATGATGATTCAGATGAGGACGAAGAAGAGGAAGATACAGGTATCGATCCTGAGCTTGCTCTAGAACGTTTTACTGAACTTCGCAATACCTATCAGAACCTGCAACTTGCGATCAATGAACACGGTCGTGAAAGCAAAGCAATTGCTGATAGAAAGCAAGAGTTCCTTGATGTTTTCCGTCAATTCCGTCTGATTCCAAAACAGTTTGATTATTTAGTCAATAATCTTAAAAATTCAATGGATCGCGTACGTACCCAAGAGCGTTTGATTATTCGTACTTGTGTTGAATACGGAAAAATGCCGAAAAAAGCATTCGTACAAGCCTTTACTGGTAATGAATCATCAGAAGCATGGCTAGACGAAGTTCTGGCATCAGGCAAGCCATACGCAGAAAAGATCAAACAAAGCGAAGAAGAACTGCGTCGTAGTATCTTCAAGCTAAAATCAATCGAAGAAGAAACATCTTTGAATGTTCAAACTATCAAAGATATCAGCCGTCGCATGTCAATCGGTGAAGCAAAAGCTCGTCGTGCGAAGAAAGAAATGGTTGAAGCAAACTTACGTTTGGTTATCTCGATTGCGAAAAAATACACTAACCGTGGCCTACAATTCTTGGATCTTATTCAAGAAGGTAACATTGGCCTAATGAAAGCGGTTGATAAGTTCGAATACCGTCGTGGTTATAAGTTCTCGACTTATGCAACATGGTGGATTCGTCAGGCGATCACTCGTTCAATTGCTGACCAAGCACGTACGATTCGTATTCCGGTACACATGATCGAAACCATTAACAAATTGAACCGTATCTCTCGTCAGATGCTTCAAGAAATGGGTCGTGAGCCGTTACCAGAAGAATTGGCTGAACGCATGCAGATGCCTGAAGACAAAATTCGCAAAGTACTGAAAATTGCTAAAGAGCCAATTTCAATGGAAACCCCTATCGGTGATGATGAAGATTCACACCTAGGTGATTTCATTGAAGATACGACTCTTGAGCTACCTTTAGACTCTGCTACTTCGACTAGCTTGAAGTTCGCAACTAAAGATGTGTTAGCGGGTCTAACGCCTCGTGAAGCAAAAGTACTTCGTATGCGTTTCGGTATCGATATGAACACTGACCACACTTTGGAAGAAGTGGGTAAGCAGTTCGACGTAACCCGTGAACGTATTCGTCAGATTGAAGCCAAAGCATTGCGTAAACTTCGTCACCCAAGCCGCTCAGAAACACTGCGCAGCTTCTTGGACGAGTAAACCAAGCTGGATACATTTCTGATTGAAAAGGTGAGTTCTATACTCACCTTTTTTGTGCCTAAAATTTAAACTTCAAGTCATTGGAGAATATAAGCCGTTTAAGTGGGTAAAAACTAAGCGCAATCTAGACGCACACATCTAGACACTCTTGGTTCATTCCCCTATAATCGTCCAACAATTTGGCCCCATAGCTCAGTTGGTTAGAGCGCACGACTCATAATCGTTAGGTCCACAGTTCAAGTCTGTGTGGGGCCACCATATTAAAAAAGACGCCCTATGGGCGTCTTTTTGGTTTCAACTAATACAAACTCATATAGTAATCATATTGAAGCAGACTTAATCGCTATAGTTTTATATGACACTTCAACGAATAATCTACGCTTGTTTTTTCATTAACGATTCACGGTATTGAACGATATCGTCAATGGTTAATACTGGCATGTTATGCAGTTTGCCGAATGCCACGATCTCTTCTGCACGCGCCATTGTCCCATCAGGATTAGTCACTTCACACAATACGCCAGCAGGGTTTAAACCGGCCAATTGCATTAAGTCTGTCGTACCTTCTGTATGCCCGCGACGTGTTAATACCCCACCGGTACGAGCGCGTAGCGGGAATACATGGCCTGGACGCGCCAAATCATCCGGCTTAGCATCAGCAAAGATGGCGGTTTTAATTGTCGTGACACGATCAGCTGCTGATACACCTGTTGTCACCCCTTGCTTGGCTTCAATTGAAACCGTAAATGCCGTCTGGTTCTGGCTATTGTTATTAACCACCATTGGCGGTAAATCAAGTTGATTGGCTTGTTCATCAGTTAAGCACAAACACACAATACCGCTACATTCGCGGATCATTAATGCCATCTGTGCATCGGTAAGTGTTTCTGCTGAATAAATAAGATCGCCTTCATTTTCACGATCCTCATCATCAAGCACGAGTACGCCTTGCCCTTGTTGCAATGCAACTAAAGCGGCTTCAACACGCTCAATAGGATTTCCAAATTCGGCTAATAAAGAAGGTTGGTTCTGATTCATGGTAATGTCTCCTGTGGATACCAGAATCAGGGCTCTTTAAGAAGGGGTCAGTAAACCTATAGCCAAAAGCTACGCATTACCAACGTCAAAGCCACTTAACCACCTTAGAACATTAAGGTAGTTAAGTGTCATTTATCCTCTCCCATCCAGACTATAACTGTCGGCTCTGGCATCTCACCAGATCTGCTGACCCTACTTCAAAACGATAATGAACTAGGCGCTCGCGGGCTGATAACATCAAGTGCTATATACCGCCGGTGGGGAATTTCGCCCCGCCCTGAGAATAAGTTAAAAAATTGTGCCACTTAGTGTGGTGGAGACATACTATTACAGCTATGCAATAAAATCTAATTCGATTACGCTTTTCTCTTCGTCGCGCTATCCATCCATACCGCAAGCAACAAGATCGAGCCTTTGACGATGTACTGCCAAAACGTTGGAACATCCATCATACTCATACCATTGTCTAAAGCTGACATAATAAAGGCACCAATCACCGCTCCAAGGACCGTCCCCACGCCGCCAGCCATACTCGCACCACCAATCACACAAGCGGCAATTGCATCAAGCTCAGCAATGTTTCCGGCAGAAGGAGATCCAGCACCTAACCGTGAACTTAATATCAAGGCAGCCACCCCGACTAAAAGACCATTCATAGCGTAAACGGCTAATTTATTGCGCTCCACATTGATACCAGATAAACGACTTGCTTCAATATTGCCTCCTATTGCGTAAATGCGTCGCCCAAAGCTGGTTTTATTCGAAATAAACATACCCACAATCAGTAATACCGATAAAATTAATACTGGCATAGGCACGCCACGGTAATCATTGAGCAATAGAATCACGCCTAAAATAGCGATAGCGGTAATGGCACTTTTACCAATATTTTTAGATACATCAGGAACCGTTAACCCATAATGACGCCTTAATTGGTTTTGGCGCTTTTGCCACGCAAAGTAACCACACAGGCCTGTAACTCCTAAAAATAAACTAATCATATTGGGTAGATAGCTTTGCCCTATAATGGACATCGCATCCGATGTTGGTGCCACAGTGGTACCATCAGTCACACCAACCAAAATGCCTCTAAAGGCTAACATGCCAGCTAAAGTAACAATAAAAGAAGGTACCTTGCGGTAAGCAACCCACCATCCATTCCAAGCACCAAGTAATAACCCAGAAATTAATGTAATGACAATGGTTAAGGCTAGTGGAAGTCCAAGCCAAACATCCATAATTGCAGCTAGACCACCAAGCAGCCCCATCATAGAACCAACAGAAAGATCAATTTCACCACTAATAATCACGTACACCATGCCAATCGCAAGAATGCCCGTTATCGCTGTTTGCCTGAATAAATTAGAAATATTTCTAGGGCTTAAATAGCTCCAATCAGTCATCACACTAAAAAACAGCATGATAAAAAGAATCGCGATGATCATAATAACCATCTGCAAATGATCCCCTTTTAAATAGGACCAAATAGAACGACTCTTATCCGGTGCTCTCCCTGCCTTCACTTGCACACTCATGCTACTTCTCCTTGTTTTTGTTCTGATAGCGCACAATCCATAATCATTTCTTGTGTCAAATCTTCATTTTTAAATTCACCCTTAATAACCCCTTCATGCATGACAACTACGCGATCACTAATCCCCAAAATTTCAGGTAATTCAGACGACACCATAATGATGCTAATCCCTTGTTTCACTAGGGCGAACATCAATTTATAAATTTCATATTTAGCACCGACATCAATCCCCCGAGTCGGCTCATCTAAAATTAAGATTTGCGGCTGTAACATTAAGAACCGAGCTAAAATAGCCTTTTGTTGATTGCCTCCCGATAAATGTTTGATGGCGATATCATGACTGGACGTTTTCACTTTTAATTGCTCAACTGAATCTAAAATGGCTTTCTCTTCATCCGTTCTCGATAAGCCTTGATAACTTGAAAATTTATCTAACCCTGCAATCGAAATATTATGCCCTACCGACATGATCGGAATAATGCCATGTCGTTTTCTGTCCTCCGGCACCATTGCAATACCTGATTTTAATGCGGCTTCACTAGTTTTGAATGAGATTGGATTTCCATTCAAATAAAAACATCCTGCGTATTCACCTTGATAGCAGCCATAAATACATTCCATCAACTCCGTACGCCCTGCTCCTACAAGCCCTGATATACCTAAGATCTCCCCTCGTCGTAATTGAAGGTTTGCACTTTTCACCTTGTAAGTACTAGGATTAGATTTATCTTTTGCAAATACATCCTCAACACGCAAAACCTCATCACCGATCTCATGAGCTTCTTTGGGATACAATTCTTTCATCTCCCTGCCTACCATCATGGTAATAATGTCATCAGTCGTCATTTCAGAGCCAAGACGAGTCCCAATATGCTCACCATCACGAATCACACAGATATGGTCGGAAATCGCTTTCACTTCACTTAACTTATGTGAAATAAAAATACAGCTTACTCCCTGCCCTTTTAAATTCTTCACCAAGTTTAATAAAATTTGAGTTTCTGATTCAGTTAGGGGTGCGGTCGGTTCATCAAGCACTAATAATTTGGCTTTTTTAGATAATGCCTTGGCTATTTCAACCAATTGTTGCTGGCCGACCCCAAGCTCATTAACTTTTGTTTCTGGAGACACAGTTAATTTAACTTTATCAAGTAAGCCCACTGCTTTTTGATGCATTTGGATAAAGTCGACCACGCCGAAGTGACTAATTTCATCACCCAGAAATAGGTTTTCTAAAATACTTAATTCTTTCACTAAAGTGAGTTCTTGATGAATAATCGCAATACCAAGATTTTCTGTATCTTTAATAGATTGTGCTTCGACTTTTTTGCCTTCAAAGTAAATATCGCCTTCATATTCCCCAAAAGGATAAACGCCACAAAGCACCTTCATTAAGGTCGACTTACCGGAACCATTTTCACCACAAAGGGATAACACTTCACCTTTATCGAGAGTTAAATGAATACCATTAAGCGCATAAATATTACCGAAGGTTTTTTTTATATTTTTCATCTCTAATAAGCGCATATACTTCTCCTAGAAGCACTTAACCACCCGAGTAATTAAGTGCTTTTTTTGTCATTTCTGATAAACGTCTTCTTTAGAGTGGAATTGATCGGCAATAATAGTTGCATCAATATTCGACTTATCGACTGAAATAGGGTTCAACAGCCAAGCGGGAACATCTTTTAAGCCATTATTGAGAGAGGCATTCGATGCAACGTCTTCGTCACTTCCCAATTTAACCGCAATTTCTGCCGCTTTATTGGCTAATTCAGATATCGACTTATATACCGTCATTGTCTGAGTACCATCTACAATGCGTCGGATTGCAGCAAGGTCGGCATCTTGACCAGAAATAGCGACTTTACCGGCCAAACCCTGGGCTTCTAACGCTTGAATCGCACCACCAGCCGTAGCATCGTTTGACGCGACAACTGCATCAATCTTGTTATTATTCGCCGTTAAGGCATTTTCCATAATTTTCAATGCATTTTCTGCTAACCAAGAATCTACCCATTGATCACCAACAACCTTAATATCGCCGGAATCAATCTTAGGTTGAAGAATATTCATTTGGCCTTGACGGAATAATTTTGCGTTATTATCGGTTGGTGCCCCCCCCATTAAGAAATAATTACCGGTTGGCTTTTTATCTATCATCGCTTGCGCTTGGATCTCACCGACTTTTTCATTATCAAATGATAAATAAAAGTCGATATCTGCGTTATTAATTAGTCGGTCATAAGCAAGCACTTTAATTCCATCACGTTTGGCATCTTTTATGACATTACTTAATACTTCACCGTTATATGGAATAATGACTAATACATCGACGCCACGAGAAAGCATATTTTCAATTTGTGAGATTTGTGTTTGCTCATTACCATTCGCCGATTGAACATACACGGTCGCGCCTAACTCTTCGGCTTTATTGACAAAAATATTGCGGTCTTTTTGCCAGCGTTCTAATCTCAAGTCGTCAATCGCCATACCTATTTTTATATCTTTGGCGAAAGATTGCACTGGCCCAACACTTAACATCATGCCTAAGACTGTCAGTATTAATTTTTTCATGCTACATCCTCATTGTTTATTATTTTTACCCCAAATCCATGAGAGGGGCTTACTCGCCTTATAAAACTAGAAGAGGAGTAAATAAAAAACACTTGAGAGATTTTGCTTTGATATTACGATTTTTATTTTTCGTGATCTCATACCTAAAATACATGGAGGAAGATTAATTTTAGGTTTTAGGTGGTGCAGTACTCGACCTAACCAATAATTGTGTCGAAATTACTGTATCAAAGTTGACTCTATCGCCATTAAACCTTTTTAGCATGACCTTCATGGCATTTCGCCCTATCTCTTCTTGAGGCTGACGTATGGTTGTTAGGGCTGGTGAAGCAAACTCAGCAAAAGCTAAGTCATCAAAGCCCACAATGGACAAATCATCAGGCACCTTAACGCCTTGTTGTAATGCAGCTTTCATCGCACCTAAAGCCATCATGTCATTAAAACAAAATAAAGCGGTCATATCTTCATGATTGGACATATTCATAAACGCAGAGTACCCCGATTGAAAACTGAAATCCCCTTCTTCAAAAGCTTGCTCTGAAAGCGAAAGTCCCGCTTGCTCTAAGGCCTGTTGATAGCCATCTTTACGTGCAACACAAATCGGGTTTTGCTTGGGACCAGAAATACAGCCGATTTTACGATGGCCTATACTCACTAAGTATTCGATCGCATTTTTCGCTGCTAATTGATTATCCACTCTTACTGTTGGTATAGGAAAGGATGGAAAGTACTCACACGCCATGACCATAGGAATGGTCGTCCCTTGACGAATTTCTTTAGGTAATTCCGCCGTTAAAGAAATAACCCCATCGGCTTGCTTACTACTAATTAAATCTAAATACACTTTGGCTTGCTCTACCGTATGAATAGAGTCGCCTAACAATACTTTATAACCGGCTTGTAAGGCGACAGCTTGAATTCCACGTACGATATTGGCAAAAAACATATTCGCGATATCAGGTACAATCACGACGACCGTTTTGGACTCACTACGCCTCAAGTTTCTTGCCATTACATTAGGAGAAAAGCCCGATTCTGCGATAGCAGACTCCACTTTTAAGCGTGTTTTTTCAGACACTTTATCAGGAGAAATCATAGCCCTAGAAACAGTGGCGGTAGATACCCCTGCAATTCGAGCAACATCCTTAATCGTTGGCATCATCCCCCCTTATAATGTAATGGGTTACATAATTTTACATTTCACGATTAAACCACTACTGAATTTAATAAACACCAACCCTGCTTAAAAAACCACCATAGATCACATTTTTGTAACATTAGCTAGATAAATCGTAAAGTCATGCCTAGGTTTTAATCAAAGTTATCAATAAATCAAAAAACAGATAACGATAATAGATTCATTTTATGTACTTCCTCGGCTAAAAAATGTAATCGATTACAAATGTAACCATAATAGAAAAAGTAAGGGATGAAAATGAAAACGATAAAAGGAGCCGCGTTATTCCTCGCGCAGTTTATTGATGATACCCCCCCGTTCAATACATTAGAAAACATCACTCAATGGGCTAGCTCAGTAGGCTTTAAAGGCGTCCAAATGCCAACTTGGGATAAACGAATTTTTGATTTAGAGCGTGCTGCAAACGATCTTGAATATTGCCAATATGTTCAAAGCACTTTAGAAAAAGCAGGCCTCACCTTAACCGAGTTATCTACCCACTTACAGGGTCAACTAGTTGCGGTTCACCCAGCCTATGATCAAATGTTTGATGGATTTGCCCCTGAATTTGTACACAATAATCCCGAACGTCGCCAATCATGGGCAGTTGAACAATTAATGCTTGCGGCTAAAGCGTCAAAAAACTTAGGCCTAACCGCTCATGCCACTTTCTCTGGGGCTTTACTTTGGCCTTTTATTTACCCATGGCCACAGAGACCTCAAGGGTTAGTCGAAACGGGGTTTGAAGAGCTGGCGGCTCGCTGGCGACCAATATTGGATGCCTTTGATCAATCAGGGGTTGATGTCTGCTATGAAATCCACCCAGGCGAAGACTTGCATGACGGCATTACATTTGAAATGTTTCTTGCGGCTGTCGATAACCATCCTCGTTGCAATATATTATTCGACCCTAGTCATTTTTTGTTGCAACAACTTGATTATCTTAACTTTATTGACCGATACCATGATCGAATCAAGCTATTCCACGTCAAAGATGCTGAGTTCAACCCAACAGGACAACAAGGGGTCTACGGTGGTTACCAAAGCTGGACAGAGCGTGCTGGTCGTTTTCGTTCCCTCGGTGATGGTCAAGTCGACTTTAATGGTATTTTTTCCAAGCTAACCCAGTACAACTTCTCAGGTTGGGCGGTCGTTGAATGGGAGTGTTGTTTAAAACACCCCGAAGATGGCGCTAAAGAAGGTGTGAAATTTGTCGAAGAACACATCATCCGCGTTACCGAAAAAGCTTTTGATGATTTCGCTGATAGCAGCGTTGATCAAAATGCCAACCGTCGAATTTTAGGTCTGTGAGGATAGTGATATGAATAAGATAAAACTTGGTATGGTCGGCGGCGGTAGTGGTGCATTTATTGGTGGAGTGCACCGAATTGCAGCTCGGATTGATGATAAGTTTGAGCTAGTCGCTGGTGCACTAAGCTCCGATCCGACAAGAGCACACGAATCAGCTCGCCATCTAGGTATTGAGGTTCAAAGAAGCTACTCCGACTTTAAAACCATGGCTCAACAAGAGTCTCAGCGTGATGATGGTATTGAAGCCGTAAGTATCGTGACCCCCAACCATATGCACTTTCCTATTGCCAAAGCTTTCCTAGAGGCTGGCATTCATGTCATTTGTGATAAGCCAATGACCTTAAACCTCGCAGAAGCAATAGAGCTGAAAAAGATTGCCGATCAATCCAATAAGCTCTTTATTTTAACTCATAACTACAGCGCCTACCCGATTGTCCGCCAAGCAAGACAAATGGTGCAAGATGGTTTACTCGGACAACTTCGTTTAATCCAAGTCGAGTATGTACAAGATTGGATGACCGATGCGGCAGAACACAGTGGTAACAAACAAGCAGAGTGGAGAACCGATCCCTCTCGCTCAGGCGCAGCTGGCTGTTTAGGTGATATAGGGACTCATGCCTTTAATTTGGCTCGTTTCATTTCTGATGTAAAGCTCGATAAAGTCAGTGCCGATCTCTCGACTTTTGTTGAAGGCCGAATGCTCGATGACAATGTCCATGCGCTATTACGTTTTGAACAAGGAGTAAAAGGCATGATGTGGACAACACAAGTGGCACCAGGTCATGAAAATGGATTGAAAATTCGAGTATTTGGTAGCGAAGGTGGAATTGAGTGGCAACAAGAAAATCCGAATCACCTGCTTTATCACCCGCACGCTAACCCCACACAAATTATTACTCGTGCCGGCTATAGCTTTTCTGACCAACATGCTTATCTCACTAGAACCCCAGCAGGCCATCCTGAAGGTTACTTGGAAGGGTTTGCCAATTTATATTTAGAAACCGCACAAGTCATCCAAAAAGTAAAACAAGGCCAAGCGGTCAATAGCGCACTGGCCGAGTTCCCACTCCCTGGAACCCAAGAAGGCCTGGAAGGATTGCAGTTTATCACTGCTATGCTGCACTCCTCTCAACATGATGGGCAATGGACTCAGTTGGAGAACGCACATGAACTCACCTAATCCAATTTTGTCACTTAAACATATCTGCAAGAGCTTCTCTGGTGTTCAGGTACTGCACAACATCAGTATTGATATCATGCCAGGAGAAGTCATGGGGGTACTCGGAGAAAACGGGGCTGGAAAATCGACCTTGTTGAAAATCATTTCAGGTATTTACCAACTCAGCTCTGGCAACATTTCTGTTTCTGGAAAAGAAGTCAATATCAACTCTCCAGCAGAAGCTAAAGCGCTGGGCATTGCTATGATACCGCAAGAGTTTAATTTAATTTCTAGCTTGAATGTGTTTGAAAATGTCTTCCTAGGACAGGAAGTGAAGCAACAAGTCCTTCTCAATAAAAAGGTCATGCGTGACAAAACTCAGGCACTGTTATCTCAATTAGAAACTAAGATCGCCCCTGATACCTTAATTGAAGAACTCAGCGTTGCAGAAAAGCAAATGGTTGAGATAGCGAAAGCCTTAGTCAATGATGCGCAAATATTAATCATGGACGAACCCACAACCGTCTTAACGAATCAAGAAGTGAAAATTTTATTTACGCTTATTGCCAAACTTAAGCAACGTGGCGTGACCATCATTTTTATTTCTCATAAGCTCAAAGAAGTGAAACAGCTCTGTGACCGCTTGTTAATTCTACGTGATGGCCAACTTGTTTCTATCGATGATGTTTCCCAAATCGATGAACAAGATATGGCGAGAAAGATGGTCGGTAGAGAGTTAAATCAAGTCTTTCCCGCTCGCTCTGAACCTACCTCAGAAGAGGCATTAAAAGTAGAGCACCTCTCAATCAAAAACCTCCTGCATGACATTAACTTTTCAGTGAATAAAGGAGAAGTTCTGGGGTTTTCTGGGCTAATCGGAAGTGGCCGCACTGAAACCGCGGAAGCTATTATGGGGCTCAGACAGCATCAAGGCCATGTTTCGGTTCACCAAAACCCAGTTAAAATTAAATCGATTAACGACGCAGTCAAGCACGGGCTCGCTTATTTAAGTGAAGACCGTCAAGGCTGTGGCCTTACGATGAACTTCAACCTGATTGAAAACATCAGCCTCATTTCACTCAATAACTACTGTAAGGGCTTTATTAATCATAAGGCCACCGAACAAAAAGCCTCCGAATATGTTCGCCAATTCAGTATTAAAGCTGCGTCATTAGATACGGAACTACTGTATTTGAGTGGTGGTAATCAGCAAAAAGTGTATTTATCAAAATGGATGGATACTCAACCACAAATCTTAATTTTGGATGAACCCACTCGAGGAGTTGACGTTAACACTAAGAAAGATATCTATCACTTTATCCACAACCTCACTGAGCAGGGTTTGGCAGTAATTGTTATTTCATCAGATATGGAAGAGCTTATTGGCCTAGCCCATCGAGTCATTGTGATGCGTGAAGGCACGATTCAAGGTGAACTCCCACAAAATGAAATGAACGAAGAAAACATCATGTTCTTAGCCGCAGGCTTGCAAGGTAGTACATCAAATATTACCAATCAACAGACGGAGGTAATGTTATGAATGAGGCAGTAAAAATGAAATCTAACTCGTTACCTAAAGTAAATTTATCAACATGGGCCCCCTTGATCGCACTGATCATCTTGATTGTGCTATCGGCCATTGCCAGTGAGCATTTCCTCAACCCAAGAAATATTACCAATGTATTAAGGCAGGTTTCCTATACCGGCATCATTGCGTTAGGTATGACTTTCGTCATCATTGCCGGCGGTATTGATTTATCGGTAGGTTCCATGGTGGCGTTAATTGGCGTTCTCGTCTTAATGCTTTTGAATTACCTGGGCGATGGTTGGTTAGCTGTATTTATCTCTATCTCGGCAGCCATGGTTATCGGTGCGTTCTTAGGTGCAATTAATGGACTACTCACGACCAAAGGAAAGATCACCGCGTTTGTTGCAACGTTAGCTACGATGTCGATCTTCCGCTCTTTAACCTTATACATAAGTGATGCTGGCGAAATGGTCGCGACTAACTCTCATTATCCTGACATTGGAGGAGGCTACTTCCTCGCGATTCCAATACCAGTTTGGGTTTTCTTTTCCTTAGCGATTATTGGCCATATTTTACTGCGTCATACTGCATTTGGTCGTCATGTTTGTGCCGTCGGTTCTAATGCAAAAGTGGCGACCTATTCGGCCATTAACGTTACTAGAGTGTACTTTTATACCTTCGTAATAGTGGGCTTCACTGTCGGGCTTTCTGCCGTCATGCTCTCATCTCGTCTCAATTCAATAAGCCCAGGGGATGCTGGTTTATTTTACGAACTGGATGCAATTGCCGCAGTGGTTATTGGTGGAACCGCATTAACAGGAGGAAAAGGAACCCTATGGGGTACCGTCATTGGTGCCATTATCTTAGGGATAATTAATAACATGTTAAATCTAATAGGAGTATCACCTTACTTACAAGGCGCCGTCAAAGGTCTAGTCATTATTATTGCGGTACTAATGCAATTTAAACGTGAACGATAAATATACACAACAATAAACACTTTCTACATATGAATGCCATAACCGTATGAATGTAGAAAGGTGTCATAATAAGGAGAAAAACATGAGCTTATTCAAATTTATAAGCAAAGGGATATTGGGCGTATTTTTACTCACCACTTTATCTTTAAATGCCGCCATCGCCAAAAGCTATAAAATTGGTGTATCGGTCCCCTCTGCAGATCATGGTTGGACCGCGGGCTTACTCTGGTGGGCAGAAAAAGCCGTCAAAGACTTTGAAACCAAAGATAAAGATCTTGAATTTTATGTTGTTGCCGCAAGCTCTGGCTCAAAACAAGTCGGTGATGTGGAAGACTTAATGATAAAAGGCATTGATGCATTAGTCATCCTTCCTCATAACCCAGCAACGTTACAAAAAGTCATCGAAGAAGCATATGGTAATGGCATTTATACCGTAGTGGTCGATAGAGAGCTAGAAAAGCCAACACAAAATGTATTTATTGCTGGTGATAATGCTGGTCTAGGTCGAGTGAGTGGTGAATGGCTAACTGAAGAAATGGATGGAAAAGGCAAAATTGTCGTGATTGAAGGCATGTCGATTCCAATCAATAAACAACGTGTTGATGCTTTCAATGAAGTAATTGCAAAGCATAAAAACATTGAAATTCTTGATAGTCAACCAGCTGATTGGTCAACTCAAAAAGCGTTAGCGGTAATGGAAAACTACCTACAAAAACACCCACAAATTGATGCAGTCTGGTGCCAAGATGACGATATGTTAAAAGGCGTAATGCAAGCTATCAAAGAGTCAGGCCGTACCGATATTAAAACCGTGTTAGGGGGGGCAGGTTCACAAGATGTTATGAAGATGATTAAAGATGGCGACACTGTTGTTCGTGCAACCGTCACTTACCCACCAAGCATGGTGGCATCTGGGATTAGCCTTGCTATTACCGGTTTAAAGCATGAAAACCTAGGTAATATGTATCACTCTTCACCATCTCGAGTGATCTTAGCAGCTGAACTAGTAGACAAAAACAATGTAGATGACTTTATCGAAGAAGGTGCCGCTTATTAAGTGGTAACCATTTCATAACTATACAATGTAAAACAAAGCCCCCAGTCACGACAAAAGCGTCACTGGGGGCTATTTTATTAATATAAATTATTCTATGCGAGTTTATACTCTCGTCATGTTAAATCATTAAGCAGCGGCTTTAATTGACTCAACAGGTGCAGCAACTTTCTTCTCACCGATAGGAAGAATAGTACGGCCAAACTCTAAGTTAATCACTGTAGCAACCGCTAGGTAAACCGCGCTTGAACCACAGAAGATGCCGACAACACCTGCGATATGGCCGATAGTTGCGATGCCAGTGAAATCACCCGCTGCAAGCAAAAAGAATAGTAGAGTTAAGCTACCGAAGACTACTTGTTTAGCCACTGGGTAACGAGCCAAGGTTGCGATAAACATGAAGCCTGTGAAGATGCCCCAGATTAATAGGTAAGAGGCAAGAAAATGCGCTGGCGTTGCTTCGCCTAAGCCCATACCTGGCATTAAAATTAGGCCAACTAGTGATAACCAAAACATACCGTAAGAAGTGAACGCAGTCGTACCGAATGTATTACCGTTTTTGTATTCCATAATACCAGCGATAACTTGTGCAATACCGCCATAAAAAATCCCCATAGCAAGAACTACGGTAGTTAATGGAAATAAGCCTACGTTATGTAAGTTTAAAAGAATCGTCGTCATACCAAACGCCATAAGGCCTAATGGTGCTGGATTTGCTGGTTTTGAAGTAGTCGCGGTTGACATAATATTACCTGATTAAAATATGAACTGGATTTTAAAAGCGGCGTATTATTATCGATGCTTGATAGTTTGTAAAATGTTTTGTGGGATAAGTCACAAAAAACGACTTTAGATCATAAAAAAACTGAACGGTTCGCGAAGAAAATCAAGTTCAGGCTTTAATGTATATAGATGTTTATTAAAAGTAATTAAACCACTTTTTTATCTAAACCTTCCGCTTCTGTTGCTGTTACCGCTTCTTTATTTTCAACTGCTTCGTTTTCAGTTTTAGGTTGTGGTGGCACTTTTAACACAATCACTGGGCGCGTCATAAATAAGTTATTCGGGTACAAAACCAAATCCCCATCCAGACTACGTAGCTGAACGTTCATAAAACCCATTTCCGTGATTTCCCCCTCCAAAAAATTCGCACCATCTACCACTCTCACCCAGCGACCCACTCGGCAATCATTTTGGGTAAACAAAATTAAGAAGCTGGTTAAGTTACTCAGTAATGACCAACCGGCAAATAGCGCCACACCAAGTAAAGCAAACATGGAGGAACCAACAACCAATAGGCCTCTTAACTCAATCCCCCATAGCATCAATAGCAAACAGATTAAAATGATAGAAGTAATGGTATTGAGTAATAATCTGGCGCGCTGCTTACGGTGAGGGCTAATGCCAGCTTTCATTCCACGTAAAAAAATCTTGCCAGGAATGCGGCGCAGCATTGGATAGAACACTAAAACCAATACCGTAATAAACCATTTGTAATAGTCTTGGGTAAACACCAACCACTCTTGAGGTATTGTCGACATTAGCTCTTAGCCTCTATTTGCTGTTCACGAGCGATGGCTTTCTTTTGATAACGATTGGCCAGAACTGCGCAATAAAATATTTGTAATGGGTGATAAATCATTATCGGCAACAATATCATCCCCAACCTAGGATCAGCACTAAAAATCACTTTCGCCATTGGCACGCCGGCCGCCAAGGTTTTTTTGCTACCACAGAAAACTGCCGCCACTTCATCACCATGATCAAAACCCAGCCAACCAGCACTTTTGACCATCAAGTTAACAACAAAAAACAGCACCAGTCCGCAGAGCACAACTGACATAATGACATATTCAATCGAAAAGCTATGCCAAATACCTTCTGCCACTGAATCACTAAAGGCATTAAAAACAATTAATAAGATTACGTATTTATCCAGTTTACCAACAATATTCTTATGTTTTTCAAAACTAGCCAGCAAAAAAGGTCTCAACAGTTGACCTAATACCATAGGCAATAATAGCATCGTCGAAATGGAAGTAACCGATTCCATAACATTAATTTTAGCGCCTTCTAAGCCCATAAAAACTTGAATCAGTAGCGGTGTAATTAAAATGCCTAGAATACTAGAGAGTGACGCGTTAAATATTGCTCCTGGCATATTGCCTCGACCAATCGCGGTCATAGCGACGGATGACGAAATGGTGCTCGGCAATACAAATAAAAAACAGAAACCAAGTGCCAGCGCGCTAGGCATCACAGCCAGTAGCCCCTGACCGAACACTACCCAAAGTAAAGGGTAGAGAATAAACGTCGCCGACTGAATAAATAGATGAAGTCGCCAATTACTCATCCCCGCTTTTAACGATTGCGGAGAAAGGCCAATACCATGCAAAAAGAAAACAATCGCAATACCGAAAGCGGTCACTTGATCTAAATGCAAGCTACCTTGGCTACGTCCAACATCAGGAATAATCGTAGCGAGTAACATGCTGATAACCATCGCGACTAAAAACCATTCTTTTTTAAATGCTGCGACTAAATTTAAACGCATATAATTAGTATCTCTTAATAATTAAATTGGATAAAAACTTTGGAACTTCATTGGCATCGTATAAACTAACATGACGTATACACCATATATTATGAAATACCGCCCTAAGAGTACAAAACGCAGTGTTTTAAACAAAGCTTTGTTTGGCATAGAATATTAACTAGCATTGATAAAATCACGATATTTTTATTAGTAACTGTCAGCGCATTACATTAAGCGAACAGGTAAAGGAAAAATAATGACATTAGATTACGTAGCCTTAGGCATACTTATTTTCGTCGTACTGGTGTTGTTTTACGGCATCATTGTTATTCACGATATCCCCTATGAAATTTCCAAAAAACGCAATCACCCTCACCAAGACGCCATTCATGTTGCGGGCTGGGTAAGCCTATTTACTTTGCATGTACTTTGGCCATTCTTGTGGATCTGGGCGACCTTATGGCGCGAAGATCGTGGTTGGGGCTTTAATAAACTACAAGCCGAACAAGATGATATGCACCATAAAGTGGATGAATTAAATAAGCAAATCTCTCAGCTACAAAAACAAATGGCTGAATTGACACCTCAAGCAAAACCAACTGAGAACACACAAGAGAGCACCAAGGGAGAATCAAACTAATGGAAACAATATTGATTCTAACCTATACCGCTTTTTGTATTGCGATATTTAAAATCTTCCGTATTCCACTTAACAAATGGACAGTTCCAACCGCTGTTTTAGGTGGTGTCGTTTTACTTGGCTCTATTTTCTTAGCCATGAACTACTTCCAACCATTTACTCAGCTTGGTGGCCAAATCTATAGCACGACACCAATGGTTTCTAATGTTCGAGCTCGTGTGGTCTCTGTAGAAGTTCAGCCAAACAGACTAGTTAAACAAGGCGATGTATTAGTTCGTTTAGATGATACGCCGTTTAAAGCTGCGGTAGTACAACAAAAAGCAGCGCTTGCTGCCTCAGATCAAAATGTATTAGTACTTGAAGCAGCTTACAAACAAGCGGCTGCTAGTAGCGTACAAGCTTTAGCAGAAAGAGATCGCTCTCAACGTGAAGCGGCGCGTTATCAAAAAGGTTACAAGCGTGGCGCATTTACTTTGCAACAAGTGGATGACAAACAACAAATCGCTAAAGGCGCAGAAGCGGCCTACCAAGCAGCGCTTTCTAATGAAAGTGCCGCCAAAGCAGCTTACGAGTCGCAAATTGATGGTGTTAATACTTCAGTAGCAGAAGCACAAGCGGCATTAGATAAAGCGCAATTTAATCTAGACCAAACCATTATTCGTGCTCCAACCGATGGTTATGTTTCGCAGTTAGCATTAAAGCCCGGCGTCATGGCAGTTCCACTACCATTTAAGCCAATTTTGACTTTCGTGAGCACTCAAGATCATTATTTCGTTGGTGCTTTCCGTCAAAATTCAACACTGAATATTAAAGCCGGTGATGAAGCGGATGTGATCTTTAGAGCGCTACCTGGTAAATCTTTCAAAGCAGAAGTAGCTGAAGTGCTGCCTGCAATTGCAGAAAGCCAGATACAAGCCAGTGGTGCGCTACTAGGCACCAATATGCTGCAAACTCAAGGCCGCATTATGGTGAAGTTCAAGCTGATTGATGATGTAGAGCAATACAACTTACCTATGGGTGCCAATGTTGAAATTGCGGTCTACTCAGGCAAATTAGAACACGTTGCTATCATTCGTAAAATCCTAATCCGAATGAAGAGCTGGCAAAACTACGTGTACTTTGATCACTAATATCGACGTACTCGCAATCATTGCTCAGATACATAATTGTTCAGATACACAAAAGCCCCGATCGTTCGGGGCTTTTTATTGTCTATAACTCTAGCTGACTTGAACCTTTAAATCGTTAACTAGAACAAATTTCAGCCAAGGTACTCAAGCGCTTTTGCGGGTTAGCTACATAAGGGTTAGAGGTGTCCCACGCATAACCAGCCAAAATGGAGCTGATTTTTTTCTTTATGTCTGGATGAGAATTTTCAAAAAACACCACATTTTGGAAACGTCCGTCATACCAACCTTCGACATAAGCTCGGAAGGTATCTACCCCAACCATTAATGGCTCTGCGTAATCTTGTTGCCAATCGACCACTTCACCATTTAATTGACGAATTAACGTATCGGCTGCCATCTCCGCAGACTTCATCGCAATCGTCACGCCAGATGAGAATACTGGATCTAAGAACTCACCAGCATTACCCAACATCGCATAGTTGCTAGCCGCGAGGTGCTTCACATTGGCCGAGTAACCGCCAATTGTACCGCTCATGTGACAAAAATCAGCATCCCTAAATAGCAACTTTAAATGCGGCTCTTCTGAGGTTAATTGTTTCAACGCGGCAATCTCATCATCAGAATAAGCGTCAAAGAAATCAGGCGTTGAAACGACCCCAACAGAACACACGCCATTGCTAAATGGAATTAGCCAATACCAAACACTTTGATTATCAGGATGCACATAGATGGTGATCTTATCGCGATCATAATTTAACTCAGTAGCTAAGCTGTCCGTAATATTATCGGTAACATGAGTAAATAACGCCTTGCGTTGCGGGAGATCTGAAGGTAATTCTAAATCAAGTAGTCGAGGTAATACTCGTCCATAACCGCTAGCATCTAAAATAAAATCGGCTTGAATTTGATAGGGCTTGTCTGATTCATCAATAACAGATAACACCGGCTGTTTTGGCTCAACATCTACTTCAGTTACGGTATGTTGATAACGAATCGCAACACCTTGCTTTTGCGCTTCGTCCGCGAGTAGTTTATCGAATGGCCCGCGCTGAACTTGAAAAGTCGTGCCCTCACCTGGGGTATACTTGTCGGTAAAATCAAAATAAGTATATTTATCTTGATAACGAAATGCGGCGCCATTTTTAAATTGATAACCCGCTTGGTTGACCGCTTCAAACATATTGGCTTTTTTTAAGCTTTCCATACAAGCCGGTAGCAAGCTTTCACCAATAGAAAAACGAGGAAAGGTACTGCGCTCAAGAACCACACAATCTATATTATGCTGATTTAAAATCGCGGCAGCAACCGAGCCCGAAGGACCCGCACCAATAATCACCACCGATGTTTTCTGTACTGTGCTCACTCTAAATCCCTATCTAAATTCAATATTAATCCGCTTTAAGATGTAAAAGCGTGTGCCCAAGCCCTATATTGTCAATGCGATTGTTCACCACAAATCCGGCTTCTTTTACGATCTCTAAAAAATCATCGCTACGATAAAAACGGCTATTACCATTGGCTAAACAGGTAAAATAAAGCGAAGTAGCATTTAAGCTGTATGACGCCGCTTCATAGCGCTGCGCATCCCAAAATAGCTCAAGGATATACACATCGTCCTGAGGCTTCATTGCCGCACGAACTCGACGCAAAATACTGAGGATTTCCATCGGCGAGAAACAGTCTAAGAATTGACTCATCCACCATACATCAGCCCCTTGTGGCAGAGCTTGTTGCCTATCGAGCATATTGGTTGGGAAAAACTCAACCCGCTCAGAAAAACCATGCTGAGCAACATTCTCTTTGGCTAACTCAATTTGTTGTGGCAGATCGATAATCGTAACGTTGACATTCTCATCATGCTGGCAACATTGCAGTGTCCACTTCCCCGTATTTCCGCCAATATCAAAAATGCGTTTAGGTTGATTAGCAAAAATATGCTTCAACAAAATAGGGAAGGTATTATCCGAATAAAAATGATCAAACTTAAACCAGCTATCTTGCGCCTTTTCCGGCAAGCTAGATAAGCCTTCATAAATCGTTGACCAATCGCCTAACTCTTTCAAACCCGCAGGCGTGCCTTCTTGAATCGCTTCGGTTAAATGCATCATGCCGGCATAACAAACGTCTGCCGTAAAATCCATATTGGCAATAGTCATACCATCGCTTAATAAGGAATGGCCTAGCTTAGCCAGTACATAATGCTCATCACGCCAAGTCACGATATGTGCACTTAACGCCATATCTAATAACACTTTGACACCGTATTCAGACACTTGAGTAGCTTCGGCAATTTGTGCGGCCATCATGCCTTGCTCTGGCTGTTTTTCTAATGCTGCTAAAATACCAAGATCACGTAAAGTTCGAGCGGTATGAAAAACAATGGGAGAAAAGGCTAATTTCTGAGCTTCAGTTTTCGCTTCTAATGCAGTGTATGGATCGTGTTGATATTGCTTCAAAATAAAGTCCAAATAACGAGTCAGTAGATAAGAGGAACAAAGCTATCGCAGTTCGAAGCGATAATTATATCCCCATTAAGGTTATATTTTTTTGTATCAATTAATGACTGAACAATATAATGTTTACATCAATAAAAATGTTATTTTTACATTTTGTTTTCACAAATGGTATGAATGAACATCAATGAGCACAATTGCATTTAATATTGAGCAATGGCACGCACTCTCTCCGGGCTTCAGCACGCCTGCTGATTGGCGTCATTATTGTTCGTTTAATACTGGTAGTGAAAATGCATCGCTAGAGGTCAATTTAATTCCAGCGATGATGCGCCGCCGCATGAGCCCGCTGAGCAAAATTGCCTTACAGACCGCCATCCATTTACAGCAATCAAGCCCATCCGACTTTGACTACCTGATTTTTTCAAGTCGTCATGGTGAACTGCCGCGTACCGTCGAATTACTACAGCAAGTGCTGCAAGGTGAAGAAGCCTCACCAATGGCATTTTCTCAATCGGTACATAACACTAGCGCAGGCTTATTTACCATTGCCACCAAAAGCCCGATTCCAGCCACCTCACTTGCCGGCTGCGAATCTAGCCTACATCATGCGTTAATTGAGGCTAGTGCTTACTTATCCGAAAATCCACAGCATAAGATATTGCTGATCGACTTTGATGCGCCACTGCCAAAACCTTATGACCAATTTGAATCACAACCCACTCCACCATTGTATTCATTAGGTTTAATTTTAACTTCAGGTACACAGACACAAATTACTTGGCAGGCCAAGACAACATCAAATATAGAATTCAAAAATCGTTCGCAAACCATCGATATCATTCAACAATTAGCGAGCCAAAGCCGTTCCTGGACGATTGAAGATTCTCGAAATCAATGGCAATGGCAACGAGGTGACGCTGAATAATGGCAAACCATTCACTTAGCTTTGCCCAACGTTGTAATAAATACTGGCGAGTAATTGCCACTGGCAGTTGCTTTGCAATTTTTGGTATTGGCGCACTGTGCCTAACCTTTATCGTCTTTCCACTGATGACTTGGGCGGCTCGCAATCAAACCCAACGTGAAATGCGGGTTCAATCGATCATTCAACAGGCTTTCGATTTATTTTGCCGTACCATGAAATTTACTGGCACGATTGATTACCGCTTCGATAATGTAGAGCAAATGCAACAAGACAGAAATTGCTTGATCGTCGCCAATCACCCAAGCTTAATTGATTATGTGTTAATTGCCTCTCACCTACCGCAATGCGATTGTCTGGTCAAAGCCGCGATTTGGCATAACCCATTTATGAAAGGGATCGTAAAAGCCGCCGGTTACATCCCTAATCGAGACCCAGAAAGCTTGCTCGATGACTGTAGCCAACGGCTAAACCATGGTAATGTTCTGCTGGTTTTCCCTGAAGGTACTCGCACGACGCCCGGTCAAACCTTAAAGTTACAGCGAGGCGCAGCACAAATTGCCGTGCGCACGCAAACCGATTTAAGAGTGGTTCACATCACTGTGAACCCGAGCTTTTTAACCAAGCAAATGAAATGGTACCAAGTACCCGATACTAAACCCTTTTTTCATGTAGAAGTGAAAAACAAAATTAAGGTCGAGGAATTCATCCAAAGCAGTGACTCTCCAACCACTGCTGCGCGTCAACTGAATCGACATTTATCGAGTGCGATATTCCCCGATATCAAGTAGATACAAATAGCGAACCAATGTACAAAATAACGGAAGACAGACTTCCGACCCCAACGTCATTCATGTTGTGGCAACAAAGCTGCCGCTTCAATAGGCAAGGGTATATTATAATGAATAAACCTTTTATCAATTTAGGTAGGTTAGAGTGGAACAATTACACAACGAATTAAAAGCATTAATTATTGAAGCGTTAAACCTTGAAGATATTCAAGTGGAAGATATCGAAACTGACGCGGCTTTATTTGGTGATGGGCTAGGTTTAGATTCTATCGATGCACTAGAACTCGGTCTTGCCATTAAGAAAAAGTATCATATTGTGATTGATGCTGACGATAATCAAACTCGTGAGCACTTTGCTTCTGTCGCGAACCTAGCGAACTACATTAGCGCTCAACAAAACTAACTCAAACAGAACAAGAATATTATGACGGAAATAAACAGAGACGAAGTATTCAGCAAAGTACAAGATGCCTTTGTTGAGCTATTTGAAATTGATGCTGATGATATCAAGCCAGAATCAAAACTTTACCAAGAGCTGGACCTCGATAGCATTGATGCGGTTGACCTTGTAGTTCATCTACAAAAATTAACCGGCAAAAAGATCCAACCTGATGAGTTTAAAGCAGTACGTACCGTCAACGATGTTGTTGATGCTGTGGTAGAGCTACTCAAGGAAAAATAATGCGCGCATTAACGGCTTTATCTGCCCTACTGCTACTGGCTTATCCTTTAGCGGTTTATTACGGATTGAGCCGTTGGGGCATTGGCGTGATAGGTATTATCTTTGTCGCCCTGTTTGTCATTCGTATTGCAGCCGGTCATCAAACTAAGTTAAAAGAACTTAAATACATTGCTTGGTTAAGTGGCGCTGCCGGTATTATTCTCACTTTATGTGCGACATTATTTCGCGAACACGGTTGGTTTACCTACTACCCAGTGGTGGTTAATCTTCTGATGTTTCTATTATTCTTCAGCAGCTTATGGCAATCGCAAACCTTAGTGGAGCGACTGGCTCGCCTACAAGAACCTGAACTACCAGAAAGTGGCGTGCGCTACACTCGCAATGTCACCAAAGTATGGTGTGGCTACTTTGTGATTAATGGCTCGATCGCACTTTATACCTGCTTTTTGCCACTTGAAATCTGGACCTTATACAATGGCTTACTCAGTTATTTGTTTGCCGGAAGTTTATTTACGATTGAATGGCTAGTAAGAGGTTATATCCGGAAATCTAACGAGCAATAATCAACTCGTTACTATTACTGCTAGTTTTAAAAACTCCCAATATGGAAATTGCCACCAGCATGATACCTGCTTCTTTTGTTCCTCTTTCTCAATTGATGAATACCGATAGAGCCACTCAACGCTCTGTCGATTTTCCTGTTGCATTCGATGGTTTCAACCAGCAAGGCCAGGCAATTAGCTGGCAACAATTTCAACAAGATACTTATCAACTCAGCCAACAATTACTTGCTCGTAGTGAATCTCGTTGGGCGCTTTGTTTTGACAATAGCTACTGGTTTTCCGTGGCATTTATGGCGGCTTATCATAGTCAAAAGCAACTTATCATACCGGGCAATTTACAACCGGCGGCCTTAGCCGAACTTTCTCAACACTTTGATGCGGTTTTGCATGATGAGGTGATTGACTCCACGACTCTCGCGCCACACTTTGCCTTTGATGTTCCCAAAGTATTGGCCAAGAAATCTGAGATGGGCTTGCTTCAATTTAAAGATTTAGCCGATGTAGCAATCACCTTGTTTACTTCAGGCTCCAGTGGCCAACCCAAAGCCATCGACAAGCCACTATCAATTCTCGAAAAAGAAGTGGCACAATTACAAGCTACTTGGGGTGAATCATTATCCGGAGTAACCACAGCTAGCACGGTTTCTCACCAGCATATTTATGGTCTGCTATTTCGCATTCTATGGCCACTTTCGGCTGGCAGGCCATTTCTTGCCCAAAACTGGCAATACCCTGAGCAAATTATCGAACATGCAGATCAAGATACGGTTTTGATCAGTAGCCCCGCTTTACTCAAGCGCTTAACCCCAGCCGAGCCAGCAAACCGTTATCGCGCTATTTTTTCATCCGGTGGTCCACTACCTCTGGATGCCGCGAAAACCTGTAATACATTATTTAACAGTTACCCACATGAAGTGCTCGGCAGCACTGAAACTGGTGGTATCGCCCATCGCCAACAGCGCTCAAGCGACACACCTTGGCAAGCATTTGTCGGCACGCAAATTGATGTCAATGCCGAGCAATGTTTGAAAATCAAATCACCGTTGGTGGATATCGCAAATTGGTATCAAACTGCCGATCAATGTGAGTTATTAGATGATCAGCATTTTATTTTGAAAGGTCGTGCAGACCGAGTCATTAAAATAGAAGAAAAGCGTATATCATTAAGTGAGATTGAGCGTCGTTTAAATCAACTTGATGACATTACAGAAGCCGCAGTGATCCCATATCAAGAGCCTAAGCGTTTAATTACCGCTGCCGCGATTACGCTATCCCCAATTGGACAAGCGAAACTCAAGCAACTCGGTAAGGGAAAATTTGTCCTGATGCTACGCCAATCTTTGCATCAATGGATTGAGCCTGTGGGTATTCCACGCCGTTTTCGAGTGGTTGATGAGATTCCCCTTAATACTCAGGGTAAGCGGTTAATCAGTGATATTGAGCAACTCTTCCACTCAGAATCGAGAAGTAAATAAGATGACAGTGATAAGAAAACCCACCGTTATAAAGAAAAAAGGTGACGAAAACACCCTCACTTTACATCTACAAGTCGATGCTGAAATTGAAGACTTTAAAGGTCACTTTCCTCAGTTTGCTTTATTGCCGGGGGTCACTCAAATTGATTGGGCAGTCCATTATGCTCAGCAACTTTTCGATTCGCCAAAATCCTTTCAATCAATGGAAGTGATCAAATTCCAAGAGCCTATTTTAAAAGACACACTAGTCAAACTGACCTTAACTTGGCATGCTGACAAACAAAAGCTGCACTTTAGTTATACCTCAGGGCAAGATGATGAGGTACGTACTCATTCATCGGGTCGAATCTTATTAGGTTAAAGGAAGCATGTCTTAATATGGCCTCATTTTCACCCTGCTTTGTCATTCCTTGCTATAACCACGGCTCGACCATGGCAAGCGTTATCGCCTCTTTGCAGCCTTTTGGCTATCCGATCTTGGTAGTGGATGATGGTAGTGATAGCGACACCAAAGCGGCTTTAAATAACTTAATCGACACACCAAATCTGACCTTACTTGCCAATCCAGTTAATCAAGGTAAAGGCGGGGCAATGATTTTGGGCTTACGGGAAGCGCACCGACTAGGGTTTAGCCATGCGATCCAAATTGATGCCGATGGACAGCACGATCCAACCGCCATTCCTCGATTAATTGAAGCCTCAAAAACCAATCCTGAGCAATTAATCTCAGGTCGTCCTATCTATGACGAATCGGTACCCAAAGCGCGCCTTTATGGCCGTTATGCCACTCATATTTGGGTTTGGATTGAAACGCTCTCTTTTGCTCTCAAAGACAGCATGTGCGGCTTTCGTTCTTATCCACTGGATGCAACCATTGCCACGCTCGACCGGTATTCAATGGGTCTGAGAATGGATTTTGACACTGAGATTATGGTCAAAATGTACTGGCAAGGTGTCGACTGTCAATTCATTGAAACTCATGTTATTTATCCAGAAAATGGCATTTCTCACTTTGATGCCCTACACGACAATATTCGCATCAGCAAAATGCACACTAAATTATTTTTTGGCATGCTACCGCGTATTCCTAAACTGATCGCCCGTCATTTCAAGCCACCTCAAGCAGAAAAAGACAAACAAACCTCAAATACGCACTGGGCGAAAAGTAAAGAACAAGGTTCGGTTTTTGGTATCAAACTGCTAATGGCGGTTTACTCTCTACTCGGTCGCTCAGTATTTAATGCCATTCTAAAACTAGTGATTGGTTACTATCACAAAACCGGTAAGCAAGCGAGACTCGCCTCTGAGCAGTATATCCAACAACTTGAACATTACTGTCGCGAACAAAAGATCGCGTTAGCTACACCGCTTTCTAGCTACCAACACTTGTTATCATTTGGCCAGACCATGTTGGATAAACTGGCTGGATGGCGTGGGGATATTACTCGTGATGATTTGACCATTCATGGCAAAGAGCACTTTGAACACGTCATAGGCAACCAACAAGGTGTTATTATTCTCGGCTCACATTTAGGTAACTTAGAGCTTTGCCGAGCCATGGGAAGCTTGCGTACCAATGTCACCATTAATGCTTTAGTGTTTACCGAGCACGCTGAACGCTTTAACCGTGTCATGAAAGCTGTCAATCCCGACTCCTCGGTTAATCTCATTCAAGTCACCTCACTTGGACCGGATACCGCAATTTTATTGCAGCAAAAGCTTGAACAAGGTGAATGGATCGTGATTGTGGGTGACCGAACCTCCGTGACCAAAGAACAACGCGTAATCTGGGCGGACTTTCTAGGTAAACCGGCCCCTTTCCCGCAAGGCCCTTTTATGCTGGCCAGTGTGTTAGCCGCGCCAGTCTATTTATTGTTTGGCCTACGTGATGAACAACAAAGCCAGAAACGCCCAAACTATCATGTCTATTTTGAACCATTTTATGACCAAATTGTGCTGCCAAGAAAACAGCGTATGCAAGCCTTGCAAGAGGTTGTTCAACAGTACGCCACACGCTTAGAACACTTCACCTTACAAGCGCCATTACAATGGTATAACTTTTTTAATTTTTGGCAGCTGACCAATCCAACGCCAAGTGACAGTGCCAGTACGACTCAACACGATCCGAATTCAGGACAAAGTGAACACAATGACTAATCAAAATCGCAATAACAACCGCATTACTTTTGGCGCACAACGCCTGACGATTGAAGATGTCATGGCTATCGCTCAGGGTAGTCAGGCACAAATGAACAGCAATGAAGCCTTCACCAGTAAAATTGATCGTGGTGTGGCTTTTTTAGAGCGTCTTTTACAACAAGAAGGCGTAATTTATGGTGTCACTACTGGCTATGGCGATTCTTGTACGGTTGCCATTCCAATGGATTTAGTCGATGAACTCCCCCTGCATTTAACCCGCTTTCACGGCTGTGGTTTAGGTGAGCATTTAGATGAACAACAAGCTCGCGCGGTATTAGCCACGCGTTTATGTTCGTTATCGCAAGGGGTTTCTGGTGTCACTCATGACCTACTCAATCAAATCGTTACCCTAATCAATCAAGGCATTACACCTTTAATTCCACAAGAAGGTTCAGTGGGCGCGAGCGGAGACTTAACGCCACTTTCTTACCTTGCAGCCGTATTAATTGGTGAGCGTGAGGTGTTATACAAAGGCCAAGTGCGTCCAACTTCTGAAGTATTTTCTGAACTGAATATCCAACCGATTAAACTTAAGCCCAAAGAAGGCTTAGCGTTAATGAATGGCACCTCAGTGATGACGGCGATCGCTTGTATTGCCTTTAAGCGCGCAGAATATCTGGCTCAGCTTTCCACGCGTATTACCGCTATGGTGTCACTCGGCATGCAAGGTAATGACTTTCACTTCGATGAAGCGCTGTTTGCCGTAAAACCCCATCAAGGCCAGCAACAAATTGCCGCTTGGTTACGTGCTGATCTACAAGCAGAACGTCCACCAAGTAATAGTGATCGCTTGCAAGATCGCTATTCATTACGCTGTGCACCGCATGTGATTGGCGTGTTGCAAGACACCCTACCGTGGTTACGTCAAATGATTGAAAATGAACTGAACAGTGCCAATGACAATCCAATCATTGATGGGGATAACGAACGCGTACTACATGGCGGACATTTCTATGGCGGTCATATAGCAATGGCGATGGATACTTTAAAAACCGCCGTTGCAAACCTTGCCGATCTACTGGATCGTCAAATGGCGCAGTTGATGGATTATAAGTTTAACAACGGACTACCGTTTAACTTAACCGGCGCGACCGGCGAACGTAAACCAATTAACCACGGTTTTAAAGCAGTACAAATCGGCATTTCCGCATGGACCGCCGAAGCACTGAAAAACACCATGCCAGCCAGTGTATTTTCACGTTCCACTGAATGTCATAACCAAGATAAAGTCAGCATGGGCACCATTGCTTCTCGTGATTGCCTACGGGTATTACAGTTAACTGAACAGGTTGCTTCTGCATCGTTATTGGCTGCCACTCAAGCGATTGAACTACGTAAACGCAATAACGAACTGGATCAGCAACACTTCAGCCCGGCATTAAAAGAGATGCTTGAAGCGGTACAAACCGACTTTGAATTT
Organism: Vibrio litoralis DSM 17657; assembly: GCF_000426765.1. Lineage (GTDB taxonomy): Bacteria > Pseudomonadota > Gammaproteobacteria > Enterobacterales > Vibrionaceae > Vibrio > Vibrio litoralis. The sequence continues at coordinate 605,567 of NZ_KE384567.1, forward strand.
GTCGTCGAAGATCGTCCGTTAGAAGCGGATTTACGTAAGTTTGTTGGTAAGATCCAGCAGCAAGAGTGGAAGTTGTATTGATCTACGTGAGTCGAAAACTCGTACGCTTCGCTCTTGTTACTCGAGGAAAGAAGCGCCAAGATTCAAAATAGCATCCTGAACTCGAGAAGCGAAGCGCTCAAGACTCAAGCAGCGTAGCGTCCTAGACACGTAAAACACTTATGGTAGAAAGAATGGAATATAAAGCCCTATCCTCCCAAGTCATCATGACTCCCTCTTTCCAGGATGCCGATCCTATGGGGGTGGTCTATCACGGCAATTATTTCCGTTTCTTTGAAGAAGCGCGCCGCGTGATGTTGGATAAGATTGGTTATAACTACCGTGAAATGCAGGCTTCTGGTTACATGTGGCCGATTATTGATACTCGCGTCAAATACATCAAACCTATCCCGTTTGATTTAACCGTACGAGTTGAAGCCAAGTTGAGCGAGTGGGAAAACCGCTTAAAAGTCGATTACGTGATCTACAATGCCGAAACCAATCAACGCTTAACCAAAGGCTACACCATGCAAGTGGCGGTCTGTATTGAAAACGAAAAAATGTGCTTTGTATCCCCGAAAGCTTTCACCGATAAACTTGCTGCCTGGAGTGCTAATGAACATAATTCTTAAACCCTTCGTACTTGGGTATAAAATCACGTGGAAAGCTATCTATGGCCTAGTGCTCTTGCTGTGTGCTTTGTTGTTTTTAACTCAGACTAGTCAAGCCGCCACCGGCGATAATGACAAGCTAGCACAGCTGCAACAGCAATTAGCCAGCCATCAAGTAGTACGTGGGGACTTTACTCAAACCCGTCACATGCAAATGTTTGATGCGCCTTTAATATCACAAGGCCAGTTCTTGCTTTCAAGCCAATATGGATTGTGGTGGCAACAAACGACGCCCTTTCCAACTTCCTTGGTGTTAACCCAAGATACCCTTAGTCAACAAGTTGGCTCGGAGCCTGCGCAAGTGGTGAAGGTCGCAGATAACCCTATGGTGTTTTATTTTAGCCATGTGTTTTTATCGTTATTCAAAGGCGATACTCAAACCTTGCAGCAACAATTTGATCTGAAATTAAGCTCAAACCAAAGCAATCAATGGGTGTTATCTTTAACGCCAAAATTGGCACCACTCAATAAAGTGTTCAGCCAGATCAATATTGAAGCGAATGATTATATTAATCGTATTGAGCTAATCGAGATTCGTGGCGATCGCACCGATATCGAGTTTAGCAAGCAAACTCATCAACCTAGTGATTTATCTACGGCTGAACAAGCCATCTTTGGACAATAGACATCTTGATGATCAAACGTTTAATTCAACATGACCAACAAAAACCACTGGCTCTAATATGGCTTGCGGTCATGTTGATGTTAAGTGCAGTATTGTTCACGCAATTGCTTGGCCGAACCTTGCCGATCGAAACCAACATCATGGCGTTGTTACCAAAAAACCAACAAGATCCTAGTGCTCAAGTTGCTTTTGATCGGGTCGCTTCAAGCATGAGCGACAAAGTGATCTTTTTAGTTTCAAGTCCAGATCAAGATAAAGCGCAGCAAGCTGCCCAACGATTTGAAGCGCGATTAAAAAAGCTGTCTTTATTCAAACAAGTGGATGGCAAACTGGCGCAAGATGCCCAACAAGCATGGGGACAATTTTTCTTCCCGTATCGCTTTCAGCTGCTCACGCCAACTCAGCAACAAAGGCTCGCCAATTCACCACAATCTCAAACGCAATATGTGATTCAATCTGTCTACAGCCCATTTTCTGGCGTCAGTGGTAATGAGCTCAACAGTGACCCCTTTTTATTATTTCGAGACTATCTCAAGCAATTAACTGCTCACTCTGGCAATTTTCGTTTATCCAACGGTTACTTAACCACTGACTACCAAGATCAGCATTATGTTTTGATCAGCGCTGATCTCAACGGATCGGCCTACAGCATGGCACTTCAAGATAAACTGGCTGAGCTTTCTCAATTGGAGCAAGATCTTAAACAAGAATTTAAACACGATCAGGTTGATGTTATGCATACCGGCGTGATCTTCTACGCTGCGCACGGCACTCAAAGTGCGAAAAGTGAAATCAGCACGATTGGCGTGGGTTCGTTAGTCGGCGTGATCTTGCTGATTTTATTAGTCTATCGCAGCATGATGCCATTAAGCTTAGCGCTGCTTTCCATCAGTTGTGGCCTAGTGGCGGCATTTGTCATTACGGTGCTGATTTTTGGCAAAGTCCATTTATTTAGCCTAGTGTTCGGCGCAAGCTTAATTGGTGTGTCGATTGATTACGCCTTTCACTACCTCACCGACCGTTTGGCTGCTGGCTCTCGCTGGAATGCTTCGCAAGGGCTGAAACATATCCTGATTGCCATCACACTAGGGCTAGTCACCAGCTTAATTGGCTATCTTGGTATGTTGATTGCCCCGTTCCCAGGCTTGCAACAATTAGCGCTATTTTCTGCCATTGGCCTATTTGCCGCCTACGCCACTGTAGTGTGTTGGTACCCGATTTTAGCCTCGGCGCCAAGCATCGATCGCACCTTGCCTTTTAACAAAATACTCACGCTATGGTTATCAGCGTGGCAACAACCCAAAGTGCGTATCATCATTCCCTCTGCGTTAATAATAGCGGCTGGAATCGGTTTGTATCATGCCCACTACAATGACGATATCCGTCAGCTGCAAGCCATGCCGGCAAACCTCAAGCAACAAGAACAAACCATAAAGACGATTTCAGGCATTCAAAACGACCAACAAATGTTGCTGGTACGCGCGCCAAATAATGCTCAACTATTGGATAAATTACAGAGCGTCTCCGAGCAGCTAGAACAACAAATTCAAGACGGCAATTTAGGTGGCTACCAAAGTATCAGCCAGTTTATTGCCAGCCCGCAGCAGCAAAAGCACAACTTCGAATTAAGCCAAGCTTTGTATCAATCGCAAAGCCAGCCTTTGTCTCAAGCATTGAAGTTAAAGCAAACGCCAGAACTGGATTCAGATTTTAAAGCGGTCACTATTGAGCAATTTCTTCACTCGCCGATTTCCAAGCCCGTGCGGTTTATGTGGCTAGGTGAAATAGATGGGCAATCTTCCGCCGTCATTACCCTCAATGGTGTACAAAATGGTCAAGCGTTGGAAGGATTGGCCGAGCAACAATCAAATGTCAGTTACCTTAATAAAACCCAAGAAATCTCACAACTGTTTGGTTTATATCGCCAACATGTCACGCAATTACTCGCACTAGCAAGCCTAGTGATTTTATTGGTGGTATCTCTGCGTTATGGGTTTGCACAAGGAATACGAATCGTCCTTCCCCCTGTCGTTGCGGGTGCTGTAGGCATTGCCGTCACCGTGCTAACGGGAAGTTCGCTCAATTTGTTTAACTTGTTGGCGCTGATTTTGGTACTCGGAATTGGTATTGATTACACCTTATTTTTTGCCGAACAGTCTAGATCACAAGCAAGCTCTGATGCCCATCTAGCATTAAAACGTAATTCTACACTGCTCGCGATAAGCTTATCTGCGCTTACCACTATTTTATCTTTTGGTTTATTAGCTCTCAGCGAGACTCAAGCCATTCATAGCTTTGGTATTACCGTGTTATTTGGCATTATCATTAGTTGGCTATTAGCGCCCTTAGCCATGAAGCCACCTGCGACTCTCAGTAAGGAAGGATGACATGAAGATTCTAACTAGATTTGTAGGATTGATATTACTGGTAAGCCTGACCGCTTGTTCAACACACTCAAATACTTCTTCCTCTGATAGCTCGGAAGAAAATAATCGAATCCAGATTGCGGATGATACTTGGGTAGCGCTACCTCAACCTTCTGAACTCGGCTATAGCCTAACCGCCAGTCAGTTACTCAGCGTACGCTATATTGATCAAACCAAAAAAGCCCAAAGCAACCAACTGCCAATTCAATTGCAAATCACTCAAGATAAACTCGTACTGGCTGGTTTTTCGTCTTGGGGAACTCGTTTGCTCAGCTTAACCTATCAAAATAATCGGTTAGATACTTATGTGATGGCCGGGCTTGCTAATACCTTACCTAAGCCAGAACAGGTTTTGTTTAATCTGATGATCACTTTATACCCATTAGATGTATGGCAACCTAGATTGCAAAAAGCTGGTTGGACACTGACCGAGAAACAACAGAACAACACCAAACAAAGAATACTGGTTGATAACCATGGGACACTGATTGCAGAGATTAATTATGCGTCAATTGACCCACTCAAAGGTGACATTACTTTTATTAATCACTCTCTAGACTTCACCATTGTGATAAAAACCTTACAATACCAACAAGATTAATTTTCGCACTTTGGCTTCCATCTTAATACGATGTAATAAGGACTATTACTGACATGCCCACACAGCCTAATCCACCTCTGTATATTCATGCGTGTGGCTCTCACTCCGCATTAGGCTGGACAACGGAAATGATCCACCAGCATTTACAGCAAGCCGACACGCCGAATATGCAAGTCAGCACCGATTGGCTCAATGATGGTAGTGAAACGGTAGTCGGAGTAGCCAATGGTCCATTGCCGACCATCGATGCGAAATTTGCTCATCAAAATACTCATAACAACCGCTTAGCCTTGTCGGCATTACTGCAAATCGATCACACCATCAAACAAGCGATTGAGAAATATGGCGTAGATAGAATTGCGGTGATTATTGGCACCAGTACCTCGGGTATTTCTGATGGTGAACAGGCGCTTACTCAATGGAAGCAAAGTGGCGAATTACCCGCAGGCTTTGATTATCACCAACAAGAAATGGCTAACACCAGTCGCTTTATTGCAGATTACTACGACATCACAGGTCCTAATTACACTATCTCGACCGCTTGCTCTTCTAGCGGCCGAGTCTATATTTCCGCCCAACGCTTACTTAAAGCGGGTCTGGTAGATGCAGTGATTGTTGGCGGAACTGATACCCTATGCAAGCTGACCTTAAATGGTTTTTATGGTTTAGAAGCACTGTCGCACCAACGCTGTAATCCTTTTAGCGCCAATCGCGATGGCATCAACATTGGTGAAGCGGCGGCTTTTATGCTGCTAAGCTTAGAAAAACCAGAAGCTAATCAGCCTTGTTTAGCCTTACTCGGCGCTGGAGATAGCTCTGATGCCCATCATATTTCGGCGCCCCATCCTGAAGGTAATGGCGCAGAACAAGCGATACGTAAAGCATTAGATAACGCAGGTCTCCACGCTAGTGATGTTGGCTATATCAATGCTCATGGCACCGCCACTAAGCTCAATGATCAAATGGAAGCCAAAGCCATCGAACGGGTATTTGGCAATCAAGTTCCGGTCAGTTCAACCAAACCCCTTACCGGACACACATTGGGCGCGGCTAGTGCGATTGAAGCGGCGATTTGCTGGCATGTATTACACTATCAACTGTCGATACCGCAGCAAATTAATGATGGTGAAAGCGCTGAATTTAGCATTACCTTGGCAGCACCAAACCAAGCTTTAAAACAGCCGGTTATTTTAAGTAATTCTTTCGCTTTTGGTGGCAATAATGTCAGCCTGATTTTTGGATACCCAAATGACTGAAACAAATAATGCTTCATTGCCAAACATTGCCGACTTAGTCCCTCATCAAGCACCAATGATCTTGGTCGACAAGCTGATTGCCGTCGATCAACAAAGCATTCACACTCAAGTGATGATTAAAGCCGATGAGCTGTTTTTTAACCAAGAGTCTCAAAGCGTACCTGGCTATGTTGGTATTGAATATATGGCGCAATCGATCGCCGCTTGGTCCGGTTTTCAAGCCTGGCAACAAGGCGAGCCACCTGCGATAGGTTTTTTACTAGGCAGTCGCCGCTATCAGAGTGAGTGCTCGGAATTTCCACTTGGTGAAACCTTAGATATCTATGCCGAACAAGTTATGGAAAACAATGGCATGGCGGTGTTTCAATGCCGTATCGAAGTCCAGGCTAAAACACTTGCTAGCGCACAACTGAATGCTTTTGTGCCTTCACCCGAACAACTAAACGCTATGCAGTCTGAATAATATCTAGGCTCAATAAAACTGCATAACGTGCGAAAAAAGGAAAAACCAATGTCCCGACAGGTTCTCGTTACTGGCGCAAGTAAAGGCATAGGCCAAGCGGTTGCGATTCAATTAGCTCAAGATGGCTTTAACGTTGTGGTTCACTATATGAGTGATCAAGCAGGTGCAGAACAAACTCAAGCTAGCATTCAGCAAGCCGGTGGAAATGCCCGTCTACTGCAATTTGATATTAGCGACCGCGAGCAGTGCCGTGAAAAAATCGAAGCTGATATCGCTGAACATGGCGCTTACTATGGCGTAGTCAGCAATGCCGGCATTACTCGTGATACTGCCTTTCCCGCCATGATGAGTGACGAATGGGATAGCGTGATTCATACCAACTTAGACAGTTTCTATAACGTTCTGCATCCTTGCGTTATGCCAATGGTACAACTCCGCAAAGGTGGCCGTATTGTCACTATGGCTTCGGTTTCTGGCATCATGGGCAATCGTGGACAAACCAACTACAGCGCGGCCAAAGCTGGCGTCATTGGTGCGACTAAATCACTCGCCTTAGAGTTGGCTAAACGTAAAATCACCGTCAACTGTGTCGCTCCAGGTTTGATTGATACGGGTATGGTTGATGAACACGTTCAAGAACACGCGCTACCACAAGTGCCACTACGCCGCATGGGCAAACCTGAGGAAGTCGCCGGATTAGTCAGCTATCTAATGTCGGACAATGCGGCTTATATTACGCGCCAAGTGATTTCAGTAAATGGAGGTTTAGTATGAGTCGTCGTGTTGTAGTAACAGGGATGTCTGGCGTCACTGCTTTTGGTAATGATTGGCAAGCGATTGAGCCTAAATTAAAAGCCTGTGAAAACGCTGTGCAGTTTATGGAAAGTTATGTGCAATACGATGGCTTAAACACCAAACTGGCCGCACCGGTATTGGATTTTGAACTGCCAAAGCACTACACCCGTAAAAAGATTCGCGGTATGGGTCGTGTCTCTCAAATGGCAACCTTGGCTTCAGAAAATGCTCTACTGCAAAGTGGCTTATTAACCCCTGATGGCGAAAAGCATGGGGTACTGACTAATGGCCAAACTGGTGTCGCTTACGGCTCTTCAACTGGCAGCACTCCGGCTATTGGCGCATTTGGTGTCATGCTCAATGAAAAATCAACCCGCGCCATCACCGCCACGACTTATGTACAAATGATGCCACATACCTCGGCGGTTAATGTCGGACTCTTCTTTGGACTACGTGGTCGCGTGATCCCAACCAGCAGCGCATGTACTTCAGGTAGCCAGGCCATTGGTTATGCTTATGAAGCAATCAAACATGGTTACCAAACAGTCATGGTAGCAGGCGGTGGTGAAGAACTATGCCCAACTGAGTCAGCAGTTTTTGATACCCTTTTTGCAACCAGTTTAAAAAACGACGCTCCGAAAACCACCCCTCGCCCTTATGATAAAGATCGAGATGGCTTAGTGATTGGTGAAGGTGCTGGCACTTTAGTGCTTGAAGACTATGAGCATGCGGTTGCCCGCGGCGCTACAATTTATGCCGAGATCGTCGGCTTTGCTAGCAATTGCGACGCTGCCCATGTCACTCAACCACAAATGGAAAACATGCAACATTGTATGGAATTGGCGTTAGACAATGCTCAATTAGAACCAAGCGTGATTGACTACGTTTCCGCTCACGGCACTGCAACTGATCGTGGTGATATCGCAGAAAGCCAAGCGACCTTTAATGTCTTTGGCAATCAAACCCCAATCAGTTCACTGAAAAGCTATTTTGGTCATACCTTAGGCGCTTGTGGTTCGATTGAAGCTTGGCTGAGCTTAGAAATGATGCATTCTGGCTGGTTTAGCCCAACGCTCAACTTAGAAAGCATCGATCCTGAATGTGGTGATTTAGACTATATTCGTGGCGATGGCCGTGAAATGGATTGCCAATACATCATGAGCAACAACTTCGCGTTTGGCGGCATTAATACTTCGATTATTTTTAAACGCCATTCTAACTAGCTTTCACAGCAAAATTCCTTTGATGCAAAACTATTGACCCTAGACTTAGCTCTAGGGTTTATACTTTAGAGAGTTTAAAAATATAAAGGAATGAGCAATGTATAAAATCGGAGAACTGGCAAAATTGTGTGGCATTAATAATGACACCCTGCGATTTTATGAAAAGTCCGGCTTATTGAGCCCATCTGCACGCTCTGAATCTGGCTACCGCCTGTATAACGAGCAAGATAAGCAAGCGCTGCAATTTATTATTCGAGCCAAAAAGGTAGGGTTTAACCTTTCAGATATTAAAGAGTTGCTGGAAATCGAAGTCGATAAAGCCAGTAATTCCTGCTTTGATGTCAAACAAGTAGTGGATGCAAAACTCGCGGATGTCGAACAAAAACTCTCTGAGTTGCAGCACTTTCAACGCTCATTAAAAACCTTATCGTCAGCTTGCTGTGGAGGTAAAGGTAGTGCTGAGGAATGCACTATCTTGCAAGCCTTGGAAACCAATACTGAGAAAGTGAAAGTAGAAAAACATCACCACTCCGAAAGCTGTCAGAAACATTAACTGGCAATATTAATCGTGAGCTGTAATTTCAATGGCAGAGAAGACAAGCGAGTTTCAATACCATGTCTGGCTTGTTCAATATCATCACGTGAGATCAACTCACTAGAATCATCAACATGAAGATCCACATCGACCCACAATTCATGACCCACCTTCACCACACCCGCTAATTCAATTTCTTGTTGAGAGTCTTTATTCATCACCATAATGCTTTGATCAACGGTTTGGTAAATCTCTTTACTTGGTGCCATCAAAAAGATTTCTCTTAATGCAGAGCGCAGCATCTCAAACGGCACTTTAATAAAATAAAATGACATCAATAGCATCATCATTGGATCGGCATACACCGCGTATTTTGCCAGCGGTGTTAATGTCATCAACCAAGCCACCACAAACCCCGCGGTTACGGCAACGCTCAGTAATGTATCCATTTGCCATTGCTTCACTTCAGCATCAATCAAACCAGAAAAATTTTTGTTTCGTAATGAAACCATACACCACCAAGCCAGACCACAACCAATAACATTGATAACACCAAAGGCGGTTGCAATCGAAACATCAACAGCGCGGCCTCCAGTAAACATGGCACCAATCGCTGAATATAATGAATAGCTGACGATTAATAAGATCACCGCACCTTTGACCGCGATAACCGCAGGTTCGAATAGCGCACGACCAAAAGGAAATTGGGAATCGGATGGTTTTTTAATATAACGAGCGGCCACTAGCGACAATAATGTTAACAGCAGGCTAACAAGGGAATACACCCCATCAAACATGATGACAAGCGAGCCAACAAGTAAGCCTACAATCAAGCCTCCCGCTGCAAATATTGATGCAAAAACAGCGGAGAAAGCCAAAACACGATTTTCGTTACACCTTGTGTGAACAGACATTTGATTAATACCTTTAGATAACTAAAGATATTTTGGCGCAATGGAGGCGCTTTACAATAATGATTTACAGCGACTAGAAATGGAAAAGCACGGGAAAAAATTAACTTAATATAATTCAACAACTAACGGCCAACATTAACTGTCATATTAATTGACACTGGCTGACTTAGCAAAGTAAAGACGGTTAAAATACTTTAGAAGTCGAACAGATAATCACTCACCTTATCGACTAACCAATCAATGGCCGGGCTATCAGCGCCTTCGGCGCCACTGAACATACAAAAATCTTCTTGGGTTAATCCATAAGTATGGCGAATCACCGAAAGGCGCTGTTCACGCAAGTGATGACGGATCAAGGGTTCAGGAAGTACTCCCCATGCCGATTCAGTCAATATGGTATTAAGCATGTACTCAAAACTAGAGAAACCAATATAGCGGCGAGAAAAAGGCTCTAAACTGGCATTATCTTGTTCATTCAGGTAGGCCATGACCGCTTGCATAGACTTACGTAACTCTTCATCGGTGACTCGTTGAATTTTGCTTAATGGATGAGTTGAACTACACACCGACATCATGCGAATTTTGCCTAAAGGCTGGCGAACAATACGAGCGTCATCGATATGTTCGTAATCCACTCCAAATGCAAAATCAACTTGTTGTGTGGCCACTAAATTGGCTAAGTCGCCACTAGAAGCCAAAATGATGTTAAATGAAGTGTTAGGAAACTGCTTACTGAGAGAATGGGCAAATTCCTGCCATAACATATCCGGTAAAGCATCATCACGAGCTATCCATATTTCAGCGGCAAACTCATTAGAAACTTGAGAACATATTCGACGAACACGAGAAGCGGTAATAAGAATACTTTCGCAATCCTTATAAACGGCCTTCCCAATCTCAGACAAGGTGAGGTTATTGCCTGTGCGGATAAACAACTTAACATTAAGATCCGTTTCAAGTGCTTTAATGGCCATACTAAGTTTGGTGCGATTACATTCTAGCTGTCGGGCCGCTTCAGAAACAGAACCGGTATTAGCAACGGTGCAGAATGCTTCAATTTGTGACAAGTTCATAGCTGACTCACCTAATGAAAGTTTCAGAATAATAAACAATTTTTGAAAGATTGCCTAATATAGGTGATATAAAAAATGGCTGCGTCCAAACCTGAACACAACCATTTACTCACAACCAACATTTAGTTGCTAGAACTACACTGTAAACCATTAATTTAAATTGAAATCACTCAACCGTCACAGCCTTGGCTAAGTTCCTTGGCTGGTCGACATCGGTGCCTTTAATCAAAGCAACATGATACGAAAGTAACTGCATTGGAATGGTGTAGTAGATTGGTGCGGTGATCTCGCTGACATGTGGAAGATTAATGATCTTCATGCTTTCATCCGCTTCAAACCCTGCGCCAGCATCCGCAAACACATACAACAAACCACCACGTGCACGGACTTCTTCAATGTTTGATTTAAGCTTTTCTAGTAGATCATTATTTGGCGCGACTACTACCACTGGCATATCGGCATCAATTAACGCTAATGGGCCATGCTTTAGTTCACCGGCAGCATAGGCTTCCGCGTGAATATAAGAGATTTCTTTTAGCTTTAACGAGGCTTCAACAGCAATTGGGTAAAACTCACCACGGCCTAAGAATAGTGTGTGATGTTTATCGGCAAAGTCTTCGGCCAAGGCTTCAATCTCTTTATCGTAAGCGAGTGCTTTTTCAATTTGCGAAGGCAGTAAATGCAGAGCTTCCACAATTTCCGCTTCTTTTGCTCTATCGATACGTTGTTGCTGTTTACCCATAGCAGTGACTAGCATTAATAGCGCCGCAAGTTGAGTCGTAAAAGCTTTGGTTGAAGCCACGCCGATTTCAGTGCCGGCGCGTGTCATAAAGGCAAAGTCAGATTCGCGCACAAGAGATGAACCAGCAACATTACAAATCGTCATCGCTGACATGTAGCCTTTCTCTTTAGCTAAACGTAATGCGGCCAAGGTATCTGCAGTCTCGCCTGATTGAGATAGAGTGATCAACAGGCTATTTGGACGAGTCACAAATTTTCGGTAGCGGAATTCTGATGCAATTTCCACATCACAACTTACGCCAGCCAAAGACTCAAACCAGTAACGTGCTGTCATACCGGCATTGTAAGACGTACCACAAGCGATGATTTGTACATGCTCAACTTTAGATAGGATCTCGGCAGCATTCACGCCAATACTTTCGGTCACCACAGTGTCTTTGGTGAGTCGTGCTTCCATGGTATTAATTAATGCGGTTGGCTGCTCAAAAATTTCTTTTTGCATAAAGTGACGATATTGACCTTTATCACCCGCATCATGCTCTGCGCTTGATTCAGAAACCGTACGCTCTACTCGCTCACCATTCTCAGCAAAAACGGTCACTTCACGGCGAGTCACTTCAGCAACATCACCTTCTTCAAGGTACATAAAACGACGAGTGACATTTAATAGAGCCAATTGATCCGAGGCGATAAAGTTTTCACCTACCCCTAAACCAATCACAATTGGGCTACCTGAGCGCGCAACCACTACACGGCTTGGATCTTTACGATCAAATACTACCGTGCCGTAAGCACCATCAAGCTGCTTAACCGCTTTTTGCAATGCTTCGATTAATGTTTCAGAAGTACGACGTTCCCATTCAACTAAGTGAGCAATCACTTCGGTATCCGTTTGAGATTCAAACACATAACCACGCTCACGTAAGGTTTCACGCAAGGCTTGATGGTTTTCAATAATACCATTGTGTACCACCGAAATATCATTAGAAACGTGTGGATGAGCATTGATTTCAGAAGGTTCACCATGAGTAGCCCAACGAGTATGAGCAATACCGGTTCCACCAAACACATCGGCAGCGTCAACCGCATCGGCTAATTCTTGTACTTTGCCTAAGCGGCGCACGCGCGTCATGTTTGAATTAGCATCGACCACCGCGACACCGGCTGAGTCATAGCCGCGATATTCCAAACGACGTAAACCTTCAACAAGAATTTCAGCTACATCACGCTGCGCAACAGCACCAACGATTCCACACATATTGTTATCCTTTTTTATTCCTTTACCAGCACCAAGCAAAAGGTGGTAAAGCGTAATTTAATAAATTAAGTTTTTCGATATTAGGCAACCAGAACTTGCACATTATGTTTCTGTATTTGTGCTTGTTGTTCGGAAGAAATGCCATTATCAGTTACCAGCACATCGACTTTGTCCCATGCCAGCTCTAAATTTGGAATTTTTCTACCAATCTTGTCAGATTCCACCATCACTACCACACGGCGCGCCACTTCGGACATCACCTGACTTAAACCTAAAAGTTCATTAAATGTGGTGGTTCCGCGGGCTAAGTCGATGCCATCGGCGCCGATAAATAGCTGATCAAAATCGTAAGAGCGAAGCACTTGTTCTGCGACTTGGCCTTGGAATGATTCCGAATGGGTGTCCCAAGTGCCGCCGGTCATTAATAAGGTTGGTTCGCTTTCTAGTGCATTTAATGCATGGGCGACATTCAGTGAGTTAGTCATCACCACTAAACCACGCTTATGATTAAGTTGTTCGATCAAAGCACCGGTAGTGCTGCCGCTATCAATAATGATTCTATGGTGATCTTTAATCAGTGATGCTGCGGCTTTCGCTAACTCAACCTTTCGCTTCGAAACTTCTTCCGAAAATGCTTCATTGATAATTTCTTTCGGTAACGCAATCGCTCCACCGTAACGGCGCAATAGCAAACCACTGGATTCCAATGCTGACAAGTCTTTCCTTATGGTGACTTCAGAGATATTAAATTGCTTATTCAAAGCTTCAACACTGACTTCACCTAATTCATTTACTTGTTGAACAATAAGGTGACGTCGCTGTTGAGTATTTCGTTTTGACATAAAATAAAACCGATTAAGTTTCGAAACGAAACACATTAAACACAATCGAAACTTAATTGTCTATTTTTTTCACTATAAAAAATAAATGTTTTTTGCAGAAACCTTGTTCTAAGACAAGTAAGTATCGTGATCTTACCCACAAAGACTGGTAAAATTATTACCCCATTTAAGAAACAAAATTACAACGCAGCCCCTCGCAGACTGCAAAATGAAATGGTGGCTGCAACGAAAGTGAAGTGTGGCCGTGCGAGAATGAGAATAATGGCTACAATGTAGGTCAGGCAATAAAAACGCAGCAAAGAATTTCTGTTTTAATGCACCCAACCAATCAAGTTGCTTGCGATTAAAACGTGTAAAAATTGAAAAATGTAATATTACTTACCGGAGAGTATCTACTCATGAAAAAGACCAAAATCGTATGTACGATTGGCCCGAAAACTGAATCTGTTGAGAAACTAACTGAACTAGCAAACGCTGGTATGAACGTAATGCGTTTGAACTTCTCACACGGTGATTTCGAAGAACACGGCAATCGTATTGCTAACCTTCGCCAAGTAATGAAGAACACAGGCAAACAACTTGCAATCCTTTTAGATACTAAAGGTCCTGAAATCCGCACTATCAAACTAGAAAACGGCAATGATGTTGCTCTAGTAGCGGGTCAAGATTTCACATTCACAACTGACACTTCTGTTGTGGGTAACAAAAACACAGTAGCAGTAACCTACCCTGGTTTCGCTCAAGACCTTAAAGCTGGCGATACTATCCTAGTAGACGACGGTCTTATCGAAATGGAAGTAGTTGCAACAACTGATACTGAAGTTAAATGTAAAGTATTAAATAACGGCGACCTAGGCGAAAACAAAGGTGTTAACCTTCCTGGCGTTTCTGTAAAACTTCCAGCACTAGCTGAAAAAGATAAAGCTGACCTTAAATTTGGTTGTGAGCAAGGCGTTGATTTCGTTGCTGCTTCTTTCATCCGTAAAGCAGACGACGTAAAAGAAATTCGTGAATTGCTATGTGCAAACGGCGGCGAAAACATCCAAATCATCTCTAAAATCGAAAACCAAGAAGGTGTTGATAACTTCGATGAGATTTTAGAAGCTTCTGACGGCATCATGGTTGCTCGTGGTGACCTAGGTGTTGAAATCCCAGTTGAAGAAGTAATCTTCGCTCAGAAAATGATGATCGAGAAATGTAACCGCGCACGTAAAGTGGTTATCACTGCAACTCAAATGCTTGATTCTATGATCAAAAACCCACGTCCAACTCGCGCAGAAGCGGGTGACGTTGCGAACGCAATCATGGATGGTACTGATGCAGTAATGCTTTCTGGTGAGTCTGCGAAAGGTAAGTACCCTGTTGAAGCGGTAACTATCATGGCGCAAATCTGTGCTCGTACTGACCGTGCTCTAAAAGCAGAACTAGGTTCTCGTTTAGACAGCCCTCGTCTACGTATCACTGAAGCAGTATGTAAATCAGCAGTAGAAACTGCCGAGAAACTTGCCGCTCCTGTAATCGTTGTGGCAACTGAAGCAGGCAAATCTGCGCGTTCAGTTCGTAAATACTTCCCAACAGCGAAAATCATCGCCGTTACGACTAACACTAAGACTGCAGCACAACTTTGCTTGTCTAAAGGTGTAACGCCAATCGTTGTTGAGTCTATCAATGATACTGAAGACTTCTACCGTCAAGGTATGGCTCTAGCGCTAGAAACAGGCTACGGCGAGAAAGGCGATGTAACTGTTATGGTTTCTGGTGCTCTAGTACCATCAGGCACAACTAACACTTCTTCTGTTCACGTTCTTTAATTAAAACGAACGGATAGAAATACCAAAAGGAGGCCAATTGGCCTCCTTTTTTATGCTTTTCTTACCCTTACAAAACACAATCCACCTTTAGCTGTACAACTCACTGCACTATCCTTCCCTACATTAGATACTACCTTTCCTACCCCATTACCAACCAAAGAACTCTTGATGATGAGTATTCAGCAACACCACCAGCAATAAGAAATATAAAGCACTAATATTGATAGCGAGTACTAACAAACTAGCAATCGTTACTCTAACAACCACGACATTAGACATAAGCCACTCACCGAAATTGATAAATATCCATTCAATAAGTTTAGTGAAGTTTTGCCGATTTATTAGACTAAAGTCTTAGATCTTTTCTTTATATACCCAAGTAACTTCAAGCTGCGAGTTTCAGCAAGAATAAAACAAGCTTTAGGCAAGACAAATTGAACATGATCATAGTTAGTCTATCTCTGCTCAATTTAACGCAGCATAAAGCTTGTTTTAACTTGCCCTTCGGGAGCTTCATCCAAACCTCTTCTTTTTTATAAGAGATAGGCAGCGTCAGATTGGTTTGAAAGGTACTTACATTCCTTCGCCAATCTTCCTTGCCTAAAGGTTTGGATGATAGCTCTGAATTCTGCATCTTAAAGTCACTTGGGTATAAAAGATTGGAGCATAAAAAAACGCAACCCGTAGGCTGCGTTATCTGTTATTGCGTTATGATGTATAAAATAGCAGGCGTTATGCTTTTAAAGCACGCTCTCCACGGGCAATACCAACCACCCCACTACGTGCAACTTCAATGACATCGGTCATTTCAGATACCGCTTTGATAAAGGCATCTAACTTCGCACTATCACCGGCCAATTGAATGGTAAACAACGACGCTGTTACATCGACAATCTGCCCTCGGAACACATCGGATAAACGATGTACTTCGGCGCGAGAAAAACCACTGGCTTTCACTTTGACTAACATCAACTCACGTTCAACGTAGTCATACTCTGTAACTTCTTGTACTTTCAGCACATCGACAAGTTTATGCAGGTTTTTTTCAATCTGCTCAAGCTGTAGTGCATCGCTTGCGGTAGTGATATTGATACGCGATAAGGTTTCATCATCCGTAGGAGAAACGGTTAATGACTCAATGTTATAACCGCGCTGTGAAAACAGGCCAACAACACGTGATAAAGAACCCGGTTGGTTTTCTAATAGTAATGAAATGATATGTCTCATATTAGGTTCTCTCCGTCTTGCTTAACCACATTTTATCCATCGCTTCGCCTTTAATTTGCATTGGATAAACATGCTCAGTTTCATCAACATTAATATCAACGAACACGAGACGATCTTTCATATCCAAGGCTTTTTGTAGGCCAGCTTCTAGCTCTTCAGGCTTGTTAATACGAATACCAACATGGCCATAAGCTTCAGCAATTGCAGCAAAGTCAGGCACAGAATCCATATAAGAATGAGAATGGCGACCTTGATAAATCATATCTTGCCATTGCTTTACCATGCCTAAGAAACGGTTATTCAAGTTAATGATCTTCACCGGAATATCGTACTGCATACAGGTTGATAGTTCTTGGATATTCATCTGAATACTGCCATCACCAGTAATGCACACTACTTCTTCTTTTGGCATGGCAAACTTAACGCCCATTGCCGCTGGTAAGCCAAAGCCCATGGTGCCTAAACCGCCAGAGTTAATCCAACGACGCGGCTTATCAAATGGGTAATATAGCGCAGCAAACATTTGGTGCTGACCAACATCGGAAGCGACATAAGCCTCACCTTTGGTTAGCTTGTAAAGCGTTTCGACTACCTGCTGAGGCTTAATGCGATCCGAAGTACGATCAAATTCTAAACACTTACGATTGCGCCAGCTTTGTAGTTCTTGCCACCAAGTTTCAAGTGCTTCGCTATCTTGGTCTGCGCCTTGATCTTCAAGCAGCTTTAACATGCTATTTAACACTTCATCGGCAGAACCAACGATAGGTAAATCCGCTTGAATAGTCTTAGAGATCGAAGATGGATCGATATCGATATGCATGATCTTGGCATTCGGACAGTATTTTTCGACATTGTTTGTCGTACGATCATCAAAGCGTACCCCGACACCAAATATCAAATCGGCGTTATGCATCGCCATATTGGCTTCATAAGTACCGTGCATACCCAACATGCCCAGCGAATTATGGTGAGTAGCAGGGAAAGCCCCAAGCCCCATTAATGTACTAACTACCGGTAAATTGAGCGCTTCTGCAAGCTTAATTAATTGCTCGCTAGCTTCAGAAATAATCGCACCGCCGCCGACATAAAGAACGGGTTTTTTCGCTGCCAGTAAGGTTTTCAGCCCTTTCTTAATTTGCCCTTTATGCCCCGAAGTTGTCGGATTATAAGAGCGCATTTTAATTTCATCAGGGTACTGATAAGGAAATTTTTCTAATGGATTTAACACGTTTTTCGGCAGATCAACCACTACCGGGCCAGGGCGACCAGTAGACGCAAGGTAAAAGGCTTTCTTGATGGTTTCAGGAATATCTTCTGCTTTAGTGACGAGGAAGCTGTGTTTAACCACAGGGCGGGAGATCCCCACCATGTCACATTCTTGGAAAGCGTCATTGCCAATTAGGCTACTTGGTACTTGGCCTGACAACACGACCATTGGCGCGGAGTCCATATAAGCAGTCGCAATACCGGTTATCGCATTGGTGGCACCTGGGCCGGAAGTGACGAGAACGACACCAACTTTTCCGGTTCCGCGAGCATAACCATCAGCCATATGAACCGCTGCTTGTTCATGACGAACCAGTACGTGTTCAATATCACTCTTTTCATGTAGAGCATCGTAAATATCCAAAACCGAACCGCCTGGATAACCGAAGATGTGCTCTACACCTTCATCTATTAGGGAGCGGACGATCATATCCGCGCCAGATAACATTTCCATGTTGCCTCCTGTTAACTGAATCTCACCGACCTTAATAAAGTGCGATGATTCAGTGCTACATAGTTAGGGCTTATTTTTAGCCTAAGAAATTTCAGACCACTGACGCTGTGTTATTCCATAACCGCTCAGCAATCTAGCTATGTACCTATTTGCATTGTCATAACAAGCAACTAGGGTGCATACATTCGAATTATGTTCCGAATCTGCTCACTTTACCGCCATCGACAAAGGCTTGTCTACGGACTTAATTTGAGCAAACCTTCAAAAACTCACACCGATCACGCTTAAACAGTGAAAGCATCTACTTGACCTAGCAACCATCAATCACTTTGAATGGTTTGACGTAAAAATTCAGCAGATAATAATATCAATATTGAGAGAATAATCTCATTTTCCTAAATCATAAAAATAAGATATAAAAAAACGCAGCCTCTAATCAAATAGAGACTGCGCTTTTTAGAAGTGTTTACTTGTTATAGGCTTGCAGCAAGTGTTTCGCCACAAATCAGCATAAGTTGATCTCTCATCCAGATGTGACCTTTATCTTTCTCACTTGATTCATGCCAGCTTAAGTAACCCGCTACTTTATTGTCTGCGTATGGGTAAGGCATAACTTTATAGTTTGCACGGTTAGGCACCGAATCAATCAACCAGCGAGGAACCACTGTCACTAACTCAGATTGACCAACTACGTACAAGATATTGCTCAAACTTGTACCATGGTAAGACGCTTGGAATTCAAAATCGCCAGTATAAACGCGCTCATAGAAACTACGCACACCGTTTACTTTCGATAACGTTGCATGTTTTTCTGCCATAAATTCAGCTTGGCTAATTTGAGAGCCGATACGTGGGTGATTTGCAGCAGTCACAACGACTAATTCATCACTGAAAATCTCAGTACTTGAATACCCTGGCTGCTCAAAACGCGCATAATCAATCACGAAATCTACTTCTTGGTAACGAAGTTTTTCAGGTAAGTGACGATCAAAATCAGCATCAAGGCTTAATTGAATGCTTGGCGATTTTTCAGCAATGCCACGCATAATTCTTGGTGCAAAACGTAAATCTGAAGGGCTACAAACCGCTAATTTGAATACTCGCTCTGATGTTTCAGGAACAAAAATAGAGTTCGGTAATTCATTACGTACCAATTGCAGGGCTTGACGAAGCGGGCCAAACAATTGACGAGCGCGTTGAGTCGGTTGGATACCACGACCATGACGCATGAACAATTCGTCATTAAACATTACTTTTAAACGAGCAACCGCGTTACTTACCGCTGGTTGTGACATGCCTAAATACTGTGCTGCACGAGTAATATTTTGCTCTTGCATTACTGCATCAAAAACCGTCAATAAGTTAAGATCTACGCCACGTAAAGTTGATTCCGTTCTTAAGTTAAGGGCCGTGTTTTTTGGTTCAGTAGAAAGTGTCATGTTATGTTGTGCCTCTTTTAATTGTAGCCCAATCACACATAACAAACGTGATTAACCGCCACAAAAAGATATCGAATAATGATTGTATTTGCCCCGCCAATAGGTCGGGTTGCACTTACTATTCACCAAGCAAATATTAGAAGCAACTGTATTGATATTAAATCATTTTTATTTACTAATAATCACTAAAAAAACCAAATTTTCAACAAGTTAAGGGAATACATAAAAGAACCTAAAAAGTATTTAGCGACTAAATTGATGACAAAAAAGTTGTTCACTCATTAATCAATGCATAGTGAGGGAAATCGACCTGCTCCCATAAATGGCTCCACAGTGGTGCGATATTTCCCCACTCACCTTGTACAACCCAATCAGCAATCGACTCGGCAACGTTAGGGTAAATCACTCGCTCAGCTGGCTGGTCATCTAGCCAAGAGCGCACGATACTAGGATCAAGCCATTGCATTGAACTGGCGAGACCTAATGATTCAAGCGTCGCTACATTGCTCATCTGTTCAAATTGCCCATCTAATGGTTTTAATAGTAATTTCTTGCCCAAGGTTAATGCTTCAGAAGGCAACTCAAAACCACCATTGGCGATCACGCCATGACAAGCATGTAAGTCTCGTTGAAAGTTTTGGTATGACAAAGGCATAAAGGTGAGGTGTTCTTGTTGGCTCATTTCTTTTACTTCTGGGTGATAACAAATGAAATGGCGATTGGCAAAGCGCTGTAAAAGATCACTAATAGCCGGTAGTGCCTCGAAAGGTAAATAGACCAGAATAAAGTCATGCTTCTGGTTATCAATTTGCGTGGGCGTATGAACTATCGGCGGCAGAATAGGCTGCTGAAAATGGTACCAGTGCAAGCCTAAATGATGTTGAGTCGGCGCAAAATGCTGTATCAAGGTTTGATCAAGCCAACTGGCCCCCTTTTTGGGCACCGAATAACGAAAGGCATTTTGATGGCTAATCCCAATACTTGGCACGTTTTGCTTTTTGGCCGCCCAGGCAGTGATCGGTTCAAAATCATTGAGCACCACATCATAACCTCCCAAGTCCATATCTGAGACTTCTTTCCATAACTGACTAGGGTTGGTATTCAAGGCAGTTTTCATATGACTGACTTTGCCCTTTTCAGTGGTAAATGTCAGCCCTCGTCGGGTTTGATAATCCCCAAAATCTTCCATCGAAAAATAAGCTTTGTCATCTCGCCCAGAGAATAAGAAATCAACCGAGACATCCGATTGTTTAGCTAAAGCCGCCGCCATTGCCCGTGCTCGAGCGATGTGACCATTTCCTGTACCTTGCACGCCATATAAGATCTTCATTGTTTTCACCCACCAGCCAACATGTTAATTGCCGCAATAGCACAACTGATTCCCAAAGCTGCACCGAGTACAATATCCGTTAAAAAGTGCACTCCTAACAGAATGCGAGAGATGCCAATCAACCCAGCCCAAACAAAAGGCAACAAGCCAAACTCTGGATAAAAATGTTGGAGTAGTACCGCCATTAAGAAAGCGGCAGCCGTATGGCCAGAAGGCAAGCTATATTGATCTGACGGAGTAATGAAAGAAGTTAACAAATGAGATATTTGTGCGGGCCTGCGACGTTTAAAACTGTTTTTTGCTAACCAATAAATTGGCAGTTCCACTAAAAATGCTAACAATCCTGCCAGTAAAAAATATTGCCCTGTTCTCGGCTCAAACCACCAAGCTAACAGCCCCATTACTGCATATAAATGCCCATCACCAGTGTGTGAGATGGCTTTGCTAATACGAGCAACTGGCAAATTAAAACGGTGTTGTAGGCAAAATAAAGAAAACGCTAAATCAAATCGTGCAATCGGCTGTATGGTTTTCATCGTATGCTCCTTGTTCGATGTTTAATCAGCACTACACTGGCTAAGTTAAGGGAGATAAATGACAAAAACGTGACGATCTTTTGTTCTTATGATGAAGATAGATTTTTTGAGGGTCGAGTTTAAATGAGAGTTGGCGAAGTTATTTGGATATTTTTTCGACTAAAGGGTTGACGCTTCCCCCTTGAGTGCGGTACTAATTGAATCAGTTTTTACGTGGTCGCAGACATAGCTAAGGTAACAAGCATGACTCAACAATTTTCTACTCTACTGAACCTCCTCCTCATCGTGACTCAATCGCGCGGGTAGGCAGTGGAAGAAAAACCACATACGATTTCAAACAAGCCCGCATCCCGATGCGGGCTTTTTTATTCGCAAATACTCAAAAATAAGTAGCCGAATAAACCGCATTGGATAGCACAGCATTAATCACAAGGAAGATAACATGAACGATCAAGTCATTATATTCGACACCACACTACGCGATGGCGAACAAGCACTTTCAGCGAGCCTAACCGTAAAAGAGAAACTACAGATCGCTTATGCCCTAGAACGTTTAGGTGTTGATGTTATTGAAGCTGGCTTTCCGGTTTCCTCACCCGGTGATTTTGAATCCGTTCAAACCATCGCGAAACAAATCAAAAACAGCCGTATTTGTGCCCTATCCCGTGCAGTAGAAAAAGATATTGATGTTGCCGCAGAAGCGTTAAAAGTAGCGGAAGCCTTTCGTATTCATACCTTTATTTCTACTTCCACTATCCACGTACAAGATAAACTTCGCCGTAGTTATGATGATGTCGTAGAAATGGCGGTTAATGCGGTTAAACGTGCGCGTAAATATACCGATGACGTGGAATTTTCTTGTGAAGATGCGGGCCGTACTCCGATTGATAACCTATGTCGCATTGTTGAAGCCGCCATCGATGCTGGTGCAACTACAGTCAATATCCCAGATACCGTTGGTTATACCCTACCGAGTGAATTTGGAGGCATCATCGAAACGCTATTTAATCGCGTACCAAACATTGATAAAGCCGTCATTTCGGTGCACTGCCACGATGACTTAGGTATGTCGGTTGCCACCTCGATGGCCGCGGTTCAAGCCGGTGCTCGCCAAGTAGAAGGTACGATTAATGGTATTGGTGAACGTGCTGGTAACTGTGCATTGGAAGAAATCGCCATGATTATCAAAACACGTGCTGAATTGCTAGGTGTTCATACTGGCCTTAAATACGACGAAATTCACCGCACCAGTAAACTAGTCAGTCAATTGTGTAATATGCCGATTCAATCGAACAAAGCAATTGTCGGTGCCAATGCCTTTAGTCACTCATCGGGTATTCACCAAGATGGTATGTTGAAGAATAAGAATACCTACGAAATCATGACACCAGAGACTATCGGCCTTAAAAACCAAGCTCTAAACCTAACCAGTCGTTCCGGCCGTGCAGCGGTTAAGAGCCATATGGAAACCATGGGTTACAGTGATGGTGACTACAACCTAGATACTCTATATGAAGACTTCTTGAAGCTAGCGGACCGTAAAGGCCAAGTATTTGATTACGATTTAGAATCATTAATGCACTTTGCTAACTTGCGCGAAGAAGATGATTTCTTTAAGTTAAATTACCTAAGCGTGCAATCAGGTAGCGTGATGGCAACCACCAGCATTAAATTGCAATGTGGCGATGAAGAAAAATGCGAAGCGGCGGTCGGTAATGGCCCAGTCGATGCACTTTACCAATGCATCTACAAGCTAACCGGTTATGAAATCGTGTTAGATAAATTTGACCTAACCGCCAAAGGTGAAGGTGAAGATGGCCTAGGTCAAGCAGATATCATCGCTAACTACAAAGGGCGTAAATACCATGGTACTGGGCTTGCGACTGATATCGTAGAAGCTTCAGGCCAAGCGCTATTACATGTTATCAATAGCATTCAGCGCGCTGACCAAATTGCCGAGATCAAGCAATCAAAAAGAATGGAAACTGTGTAGATTTTCAAGCAAAAAACAAAAAGTAGCTGACCAAACTCATTGAAACCTTTTGCTCAGCTACTTATAAAGTGATTTAGATAATATTTAAGGAAAAGAGAACCATGGCAGGTACATATAAAATTGCTGTTTTACCCGGAGATGGCATTGGCCCAGAAGTCATGCAACAAGCGCAAAAAGTGCTAGATGCGATTGAACAAAAGCATGACATTTCATTTGAGCGCCAAGAGTTTGATGTCGGCGGGATTGCGATTGATAACCACGGCACGCCTCTACCAGAAGCAACCATCAAAGGCTGTGAAGATGCCGATGCCGTATTGTTTGGCTCGGTAGGCGGTCCGAAATGGGAACATCTTCCACCAAATGACCAACCTGAACGTGGTGCACTACTGCCGCTACGTAAACACTTCCAACTTTTCTGTAACCTACGTCCTGCGCAAATTCATACAGGCTTAGAAAGCTTCTCACCATTACGTGCTGATATTTCTGATCGCGGCTTTGATATCGTAGTCGTTCGTGAATTAACTGGCGGTATTTACTTCGGTCAACCTAAAGGTCGCGAAGGTGAAGGCCCACAAGAAAAAGCCTTTGATACTGAAGTTTATCATCGTTATGAGATTGAGCGCATTGCCAAAATTGCGTTTGAATCAGCGCGTCTACGCGATAAAAAAGTCTGCTCAGTAGACAAAGCTAACGTACTACAAAGCTCAATTTTATGGCGTGAAGTGGTTGAAGAAATCGCTAAAGACTACCCTGATGTCGAGCTATCTCACATCTACATCGATAACGCCACTATGCAGTTAATCAAAGATCCATCTCAATTTGACGTGATGCTTTGTTCGAATATTTTCGGCGATATTATTTCTGATGAATGCGCCATGATCACAGGTTCAATGGGCATGTTGCCATCCGCTAGCTTAAATGAAAGTAAGTTTGGCCTGTATGAGCCCGCAGGTGGTAGTGCGCCAGATATCGCAGGTAAGAATATTGCTAACCCAGTGGCGCAAATTCTATCAGCAGCATTGATGCTTCGTTATAGCTTAAATGAAGAGCAAGCGGCGCAAGATATCGAACAAGCGGTATCAAAAGCACTAGCAGCCGGAGAGCTGACTGCTGATCTTGCTGGTAAAAATCCCGCCCTTTCGACTTCAGAAATGGGTGACAAGATTGCGCAATACATTCAGTCATTATAATTAATTTGAGCAGGTAGCTAGCAATGTCAAACTCAACATCAAAAACATTATATGAGAAAGTCTACGATGCTCACGTAGTCGTAGCCGCCCAAGGTGAAAACCCGATTTTATATATCGACCGTCATTTGGTACACGAGGTGACTTCACCTCAAGCCTTTGATGGCTTACGCGAAAAAGGTCGCCAGGTACGCCAAGTCAGCAAAACCTTTGCCACTATGGATCACAACGTTTCGACTACCACCAAAGATATTAATGCCTCTGGTGAAATGGCACGCATTCAAATGCAAACCTTGATGAAAAACTGCTTAGATTTCGGCGTCACGCTGTACGATCTAAACCATAAATATCAAGGTATTGTGCATGTAATGGGGCCAGAGCTTGGCATTACTTTGCCGGGTATGACGATTGTTTGTGGTGACTCCCACACCGCCACTCATGGCGCATTTGGTTCATTGGCTTTCGGTATTGGTACTTCCGAAGTGGAGCACGTACTGGCGACTCAAACGCTAAAACAAGCCAAAGCCAAGACCATGAAAATCGAAGTCAAAGGCAAGGTCGCCGAAGGCATTACCGCCAAAGACATCGTATTAGCAATCATCGGTAAAACCACGGCAGCTGGCGGAACCGGTTATGTGGTAGAGTTTTGCGGTGAAGCCATTACCGACCTTTCAATGGAAGGCCGCATGACGGTTTGTAACATGGCGATTGAACTAGGTGCCAAAGCGGGTCTAATCGCACCAGATCAAACTACTTTCGATTACATCAAAGATAAAAAGTTTGCTCCGAAAGGCACCGAATTTGATGCGGCAGTAGAGTACTGGAAAACCCTTAAATCGGATGATGACGCTCAATTTGATGCGGTGGTCACTCTAGATGCAGCAGACATCACACCACAAGTCACTTGGGGCACTAACCCGGGCCAAGTAATGTCGGTTGATGGCATTATTCCTAACCCTCAAGACTTCATTGACCCAGTCGAAAAAGCATCGGCTCAAAAAGCTTTGGCTTACATGGGCTTGGAAGCGGGTAAAAAACTGTCTGACTACACGGTAGACAAAGTGTTTGTTGGCTCTTGTACTAACTCACGTATTGAAGATATGCGCGCTGCGGCAGCCATTGCCAAAGGCCGTAAAGTGGCTGCCAATGTTCAAGCGCTGATTGTTCCAGGTTCTGAGCAAGTTAAAGCTCAAGCGGAACAAGAAGGCTTAGATAAGATCTTTATTGAAGCGGGTTTTGAATGGCGTCTACCGGGCTGCTCGATGTGTCTTGCGATGAACAACGATCGCCTCGGTCCACAAGAGCGCTGCGCGTCTACCAGTAACCGTAACTTTGAAGGTCGCCAAGGCCGTGATGGTCGTACCCATCTCGTTAGCCCAGCAATGGCAGCGGCGGCAGCGATTGCCGGTCACTTTGTCGATATCCGTTCACTAGAATTTACTCACCAAAAGAATATATAAGGAGCACGCTATGTCTCAAAACCTTAAACAGACAGGTTTTAAACAACATACTGGCCTAGTCGTGCCACTGGATATTGCTAACATTGATACCGATGCGATCATTCCTAAACAGTTTCTACAAAAAGTTACTCGCTTAGGCTTTGGTCAGCATTTATTTCATGATTGGCGCTTTTTAGATGACGCGGGCAAACAGCCTAATCCTGAGTTTGTAATGAACGCACCACGCTATCAAGGCGCAAGTATTTTACTGGCCCGTGAAAACTTCGGCTGTGGTTCGTCTCGTGAACACGCTCCTTGGGCGCTTGCCGACTACGGCATTCAAGTGATGATCGCACCTAGCTTTGCTGACATTTTCTACGGCAACTCCATCAACAACCAAATGGTGCCAGTACGTTTAACCGAAAGTGAAGTTGATGAGTTATTTGAATTTGTTCATAACAATCAAGGCGCACAAATCACCGTAGATTTAGAAGCGATGACAGTGTCAGCCAACGGAAAGCAATATAACTTTGAAATAGACGAGTTCCGTCGTCATTGTTTACTTAATGGCTTAGATAATATTGGTTTAACACTACAACATGCTGATAAAATCACAGAGTTTGAAAATAACATTCCTAGCTTTTTGAAGTAGTCAGTTTTTTGTCTAGCCCTCCTTTGAACTAGATAAAAACGCAAGCAAACTAGCCCAAATGCTCAATAAGTATTTGGGCTTTTTTATAGCTAAAACCTAAAGTGAAAGTTCTAAGTATCTCTACAGGTCTAATTCTTTATTGGTAGTAAAGAGGAGATTGAAAAATGAATATGAAATACGTTGGGTTAATACTACTCGCCAGCTTGAGTTTCTTTTCCTATGCGGCTCCCAAAGCCGATCCGTGGCCTTATTGGAATCAAAGCAATCCGGCTAACTCACAAGTCATTGATAATAGTGAATGGCAACGGATATTAGATAACAATCTCGTTCAGCAAGACTCGAATACTTTGTTTGACTACGCACATATTAGCTCGACGGACCGCCAAGCTTTGCTTCATTATCTCAACAGGCTAACCAAACTCGATCCACGCCAATTCAATAAAAATGAGCAATTTGCTTATTGGGTTAACTTATACAATGCAGCAACCGTTCAACTCATTTTAGACAACTACCCGATCAGCTCGATTACTAAACTCGGCGGATTATTTTCATTTGGCCCGTGGGATCAAGAGATCCTCACAGTTAATGACCAAGAATTGAGCTTAAACGATATTGAGCATCGAATCCTGCGCCCGATTTGGCAAGACAAACGTATCCACTATGCAGTCAATTGCGCCAGTTTAGGCTGCCCTAACTTACCTGCTACAGCTTTCACCGCTGACAATACTCAAAGCTTACTCAAGCAAGCTGAATTAACCTTCATCAACAGCTCGAAAGGCGTCAACATAACTAATGGTAAGCTTGAGCTATCTTCTATTTATGATTGGTATGCGGTAGATTTTGGCGGTGAGCAAGGCGTGTTGGGGTATTTATCTCGCTTTAAGCCTGAAATACAACAGACAAACAAAAAGCCCAGCTATCAATATAACTGGGCTCTCAACGAAAAGTAAAATTGGAACTAGGCTGAATTAAAAGCCTTTACTCTTCTTAACTAAGTCATAAGCAGATTGAATTTCTTGTGCTTTTTGCTTCGCCACTTCCATCATCTCTGGCGGCAAACCTTTGGCGACTAACTTATCAGGGTGGTGCTCATTCATTAACTTACGATGAGCACGCTTAATCGTCTTAGCATCAGCACTTTTATCTACCCCTAATAATTCATAGGCGTCATCCAATTGAGATGCTGTTGGTCCTTGTTGCCATTGACCACCGGATTGTTGTTGGCCTTGATGCTGATATCCCCCAAAGCCGCCACCTTGCTGAAAGCGAAATGCCGCTTCTTGCATACGTAAACGCTGTTGCAAATATTGAGCAGTAAAGCCAAGCTCTGATGCCACTATTTGCAAGACATTAATTTCACTAGGATGCAGAGAGCCATCAGCAAAGGCAGATGAAATTTGTAATTCTAAAAAGAACTGTAACAAATCACGTCGACGACCAGCGGAAAAGCGCACTTTGCGTAGCGTCTCTTCCAATGGAAAGCTCGATTCCTTACCTTGACGAAATGCCTCTTGAGCGATTTTTTTCTGCTCTCCCGTGAGGTTCATTCGATCCATCATGACGGAAGCTAATTGAATTTCCTCTTTGGTCACTTGACCTTTCGCTTTAGCGACATGTCCCATTACCGCATAAGCTGCTTGGAAAAATTCGGTTTGTCTTTCTGCTTGAGAAGCGCCAGATCCAAATGCAGATTGGAATCCTTGTTGGCGGCGACGAGCCTTATCAAATTGATGACCGATAAAGCAACCTATGATCGCCCCGGGAATATTCCCAATCATCGAGCCAAACAAAATCCCCAGTAATTTACCTAACATATGTTGATTCCAAATCCCAAACTATGAATTTTTATTATTAACTATTGTCTGTATAGTGTCGATTGTTGCAAGATTCTTATATGATATACCTAAGTAACTTCAAGATGCGAGTTTCAGCAAGAATAAAACAAGCTTTAGGCAAGGCAAATTGAATATGATCATAGTGATTCTATCTCTGTTCAATTTAACGCAGTATAAAGCTTGTTTTAACTTGCCCTTCGGGAGCTTCATCCAAACCTTCTTTATGCGGCGTCAGATTGATTTGAAAGGTAGTTTTTACATTCCTTCGCCAATCTTTCTTGCCTAAAGGCTTGGATGATAGCTCTGAATTCTGCATATTGAAGTCACTTGGGTATATAAAAATCTGTGTATATTTCGTCTTATTTTTGTAAATAACCTTTGTTTATACATAAGCATTATCAAAAACTATAATCTCACTCAGTTTCACAGGACTATTTTATTTCATGCTACCAATTTCTCGCACTTTTCTTACCACACTTATAAGTGCTGCCTTCCTACCTAGTGCTTTCGCCGATGAAAGTAGTAGCGACAGTGTGCCGGAAATCGTACCTGTAGATCAATGTATTGCACCAAAAAAAAACGCCGCAGATCCAGCAGAAGAAACAGTAAATATTGAAGCCGATAGCATTAATGCTTCAGGGAGGAACCAAGCCGTTTATCAAGGTGATGTGGTTATCACCCAAGGGCATAGAAAAATTACCGCAGACAAAGTCACCATCAATCAAGGTGAGAACTCCATCACTGCCGATGGCAATGTGAATATGAACGATGGCCAAATCAAATCGAACTCAAATAAAGTGAATTCTGATTTAAAAGGTGATCGCGTTGAACTGTACGATACACAATACAAACTACTCTGCCAACCTGCCCGCGGTGAAGCCACCTACATATTAAAAGATGGCCAAAGCATCTACACCATGGAAGATGGTTCATTAACTACTTGTCCTGAGGGCAATAAATCATGGCGTGTTAAAGCCAGCGATATTGATATCGATAACGAAGAAGAAGAAGCCACCTTTTATAACACTCGCTTTGAGATCTTAGATGTACCTGTGTTTTATTGGCCATATATTACGGTCCCGATTGGTGACAAGCGTAAAACGGGCTTTCTCTATCCAACCGGTGGTTACGATTCAAAAAATGGCTTGGAAATTAATGTACCAATCTACTTCAACATTGCACCACAATATGATTTGACCACCACCGTCAATTACATGCAAAGACGTGGGGTACAGTTTGAAAATGAATTTAGGTATTTAACCGATGGGTTTGGTCGAGGTTCAATCGATTTTGAATATCTAAATAAAGATGACTTGTATAGCGAAAAAGGTGCTCGTTGGGGGGTGAACTTCTCTCACGATGGTATTTATGATCGCCATTGGAAGTTCTCGGTCGACTACTCTCGCGTCAGTGATAATGACTACTTTGAAGACCTTGATTCCAATATTGGTAACCGTGAAGATGGTCAGTTATTACAAGCAGGGGAAGTGGCATACCGTACCGATTATTCGGATACCACGTTAAAGGTACGTGACTTCCAAGTACTATCAACCTCGCAACCTTATCGATTAATGCCACAACTACAATATGAATACCATCGACCCGATGTGCTGCCTCATTTTGATATGGAATGGAATAGCCATATCAGTCGCTTTGAGACTGATGATGATGACTTACCAGATGCAACCCGTGTCCATTTAGAGCCTGGTGTAGTGGTGCCTTTCTACGCACCGTGGGGACAATTAACTTCCGAAGCGAAGTTGATGTATACCTATTATGATCAGGATTTAAAAAATGGAACTTCCGCTAGTTCAGATCTAAAAGAAAATGCCAGCCGTACCGTGCCCGAATACCGTATGACGGGCACACTATTTTTAGATAACAGCCAAAAATGGCTCGGTGGCTATACCCAAACCCTTGAACCTCGATTGCAATATCTGTACATCCCTGAAGTTAATCAAGACGATATCTATCAAGGTTATGATACAACTCTTATGCAATTGGATTATTACGGTTTATTCCGTGATATGAAATACAGCAGCGTCGATTACATCGCACCAGCCAATCAGCTTAGCTATGGTGCAACGTCTCGTTTCTACGATGATAACTATAAAGAACGCTTTAATGTCTCATTAGGACAAATCTATTACATCAACCCTAATAATGGCGAGGCGAATTTATCTGCTTGGGCACTAGAGAATGAGTGGAACATCAACGATGAATGGCTATTTAAAGGTGGGGTGCAGTACGATGGCGATGTGTCTGAATTACAAATGGCCAACAGCACCCTTGAATATAAATTACCCGGCGGTGGTTATACTCAATTAAATTATCGTTATATATCTAAAGGTTACATAGAAGATAACACCACTAATTTGAATAATGTCGACCAATACACTCGTGATGGTATATCTCAGGCCGGAATAATGAATAGTTTTACGATCGCTCAACGTTGGAGTGTACAAGCAAATTACTACCATGATCTAACTGAACAGAACATGTTAGAAAGCTTAGTTGGTGTCACTTATAACGATGATTGCTGGTTCTTAGGTTTGACGTATTCTCGCCACATCATGAACTCAGGTGATGTTAGAAGTGTCTACCCAGAACCTGGTCCAGAATACGAATCAAAAGTTAGCCTAAACATTGGCATCAAAGGCCTAGGCCAAAGTGCAGGCGTAACCTACAGCGATGGCGGCAATGCATTGGGCTATGGCCGACCATTTAGCCTTGCTGACTAATGAATCGATAAGTCTGCCATGATAATATGACAGGCTTACTTACTGTACTTATATTTGTTGTACTAATTGGATACCTGAAATGAAGACATGGATTCCCGCATTACTTGGAATAATGAGTCTGTTTACGGCCTCAACAACACTGGCTGCCCCACAACCTCTCAACCATGTTGTGGCAATAGTTAACGATGGCGTTATTTTACAAACGGACGTCGATACCGCGATAAAAACAGTACAAGCTAATGCACAAGACAAAAAACAATCGCTTCCTGATAGCGACACCCTACAAGAACAGGTACTTGAAAAGTTGGTTCTAGACGAAATTCAATTGCAAGAAGCAAAACGAATGGGTATTCAAGTAGATGACCAACGTCTCGATCAGGCGATTGAAGGTATCGCTAAAGATAACCAACAAACATTAGATCAGTTAAGAGCATCACTGCAGCAACAAGGTATTGCATACCCTGTTTTCCGCGAGCAAATTCGCAAGGAAATCGCGATTAGTGAAGCTCGAAATGCGCAGGTTCGTCGCCGAGTAAATATTTCGCCATCCGAAGTCGATACTCTAGCAACTATGCTGGCTGAACAAACCACTCAAAATGTTGAATATAAAGTCTCTCAAATTCAATTACGCTTTGGTGAAGATAAAGACGCCACAGAAAAAGAAGCGCAAGAGCTGATTGAGCGATTAAAACAAGGTGAAGACTTTTCTACTCTCGCCTACACCTACTCGAAAGGCCCAAAAGCTCTACAAGGTGGTGATTGGGGGTGGATGCGTAAAGAAGAAATGCCAACCATCTTTGCTGATGAAATTAGCACTCAAGGCAAAGGCGCCATCATTGGCCCATTCCGCAGTGGTGTTGGCTTTCACATCATGAAAATTGATGATGTAAAAGGCTTGAAAACGGTGGCAGTTACCGAAGTTAACGCGCAGCACATACTGATTAAACCGTCGATCATTTTAAGTGATGAAGGCGCAAAAGAAGAACTAAACCGCTTAATTGACGAAATCAACACTGGCAAACGTACTTTTGGCGAACTAGCTCAGCAATACAGCCAAGATACTGGTTCAGCGGTGGCTGATGGCATTTTAGGTTACCAAACGCCCGATACTTACGTGCCTGAGTTTAAACATCAGGTCGAAACCTTACCTGTAAATCAAATAAGCGAACCATTCAAAACGGTTCATGGTTGGCATATCGTTAAAGTGCTTGATCGCCGCACTGTCGATCGCACGGAATCGGCAATGAAAAACCGCGCTTACCAAATTTTATTCAAACGTAAATTCAACGAAGAAGCCGGAGCATGGCTACAAGAAATTCGCGCCAGTGCTTATGTTGAAATGTTAGATCAACAAGACGAGCAAGATGACCAATGAGCATTGAACAAATGGTAAATATTCGTCGTCTTGCGATTACCGCTGGTGAGCCAGCTGGTATTGGTCCCGATCTGGTCTTAGCGCTATCTCAATATGATTGGCCACATCAATTGGTGGTTTGCGCGGATAAACAAATGCTAACTGAGCGTGCAGAGCAACTTGGCATTGAAGTGCAACTCTTAGACTACGACGCAGCTCTACCTGCTCAAGTGCAGCAAAAAGGTCAGTTATACGTTGAGCATATTGCAGTTTCTCAACCAGTTGCAGCTGGTCAACTCAATGAAGCCAATGGCCATTATGTATTACAAACGTTAGAACGTGCTTGCCAAGGAAGCATGACAGGTGAGTTCGATGCCATTGTCACAGGCCCTGTTCATAAAGGAGTGATTAATCGCGCTGGTGTTGCATTTAGCGGCCATACAGAGTTCTTTGCCGAGCGCTCTAACACCCCATTAGTGGTGATGATGTTGGCGACAGAGGGATTACGAGTAGCGCTTGTCACCACCCATATTCCTTTGGCTTATGTTAGCCAAGCGGTGACCGCTGAACGCCTTGAAAGTATTATCCGAATTTTGCATACCGATTTAGTCAATAAATTTGGTATTGAGCAACCAAACATCTACGTATGTGGCCTTAACCCTCATGCAGGTGAAGACGGTTGTTTAGGGCGCGAAGAGATTGAAACCATCACGCCTACATTAGAAAAAATGCGTCAACAAGATGACATGAATTTAATCGGTCCACTACCGGCAGACACCATCTTCAATCAAAAATATTTAGAAAAAGCCGATACCGTATTGGCGATGTATCATGATCAAGGGTTACCCGTGCTAAAATACAAAGGCTTCGGTAATTCAGTCAATATTACCCTGGGGTTACCTTTTATTCGGACCTCAGTTGATCATGGTACCGCACTGGATCTAGCTGGCACAGGGAATGCCGATATAGGCAGCTTTTTAACTGCAATCACCCATGCTTTACAACTGGTGGAAAGCTCAAAGCAGCCAGAATCAAAGCAACAAGAGAGTAATCAATGAGTAATGATGTCCATCTAGGTCATAAAGCCCGTAAACGCTTTGGCCAAAACTTTTTAAATGATCCCTATATTATTGATGGTATTGTTTCTGCAATAAACCCACTGCCAGGACAAAACCTGGTTGAAATTGGCCCAGGCTTAGGTGCAATCACTGAACCGGTTGGCCGTGAAGTTGATAAATTAACAGTTATCGAACTGGACCGTGATCTGGCTGAACGCCTAAGAAATCACCCAGAGTTATCCAGCAAGTTAACCATTCATGAAGGCGACGCCATGCGCTTTGACTTCAATGAATTAGTAAAACCAAATAATAAGTTACGTATTTTCGGCAATTTGCCTTATAACATCTCAACACCATTAATGTTCCA
This sequence comes from Vibrio litoralis DSM 17657, assembly GCF_000426765.1. GTDB lineage: Bacteria > Pseudomonadota > Gammaproteobacteria > Enterobacterales > Vibrionaceae > Vibrio > Vibrio litoralis. The sequence continues at coordinate 639,718 of NZ_KE384567.1, forward strand.
CTTGTTTGAATTTCATAAAGACATTCAAGATATGCACTTTATGCTGCAAAAAGAAGTGGTTAATCGCCTGGCAGCAGGCCCTGGCACCAAAGCGTATGGCCGCTTAACGGTTATGGCTCAATACTTTTGTAAAGTGATGCCTGTACTTGAAGTACCGCCAACGGCGTTTATTCCGCCGCCAAAGGTTGATTCAGCCGTAGTACGATTATCGCCTTATGAAGTACTGCCTCACCCTGCAACGAGCTTAAAATGGTTAGATCGAGTGTGTCGCGAAGGGTTTAATCAACGCCGTAAAACGGTTAGAAACTGCTTTAAAAGCTTAGTGTCAGCGGAAGAGCTCGAGCAATTGGATATTAAACCAAGTGTGCGTCCTGAGAACTTAACATTAGTACAGTTTGTTGCTCTGGCAAACTACCTTGATGCGAAAGATAAGTAAGTCACTCAGATAAAACCATCACTAAATAATAAGAGCACAAAGAGGTGCTCTTATTCTACCGATACTATTCAACATCAATTCTCTAAGGATAGGAGAGATTTGTGATTCAACAACAAGCACCGAGCATTACTTGCCAAGTTCACACTCGTTATATAGAAGAACAATCTCAGCCGGAAAAAAGTCGCTATATCTTTGCCTACACCATTACCATTCGTAACCTCAGTCAACAACCTGTTCAACTAATCAGCCGTCGTTGGTTAATTACCGATGCTAACGGCAAACAGTTAACCATTGAAGGCGATGGTGTGGTCGGTGAGCAACCCGTGATTGAACCGATGCAAGAGTATACTTATACCAGTGGCACCGCTTTAGAAACCCCATTAGGCGTAATGCAAGGCCACTATGTGGTGCTCGATGAGCAAAGTGAGCAATTTCTTGCTGAAGTCGAGCCATTTCGCATGGCCATCCCAAATATTTTAAATTAAGCGAGGTTTTGTGGCGACCTACATAGTTGGTGATATCCAAGGCTGCTTTGATGAACTGCAAGCACTCCTAAAACAAGTCAATTTCAATTCACAAGTCGATCAACTATGGCTAGCTGGTGACTTAGTTGCTCGTGGCCCTAAATCGCTAGAAACATTACGCTTTGTCAAAGACTTAGGCGATTCTGCAAAGTGTATCCTCGGCAACCATGATCTACATCTTCTGGCAGTACATTTAGGTTACTTCAATGCTAAGCCTAAAGATAAAACATTTCCGATACTGCAGGCAGCCGATCGCCAAGAGTTAATTGACTGGTTACGCCAGCAACCATTAATGGCAGAGCATGAAGAATTTGTCATGTGTCATGCAGGAATAGCGCCTAGTTGGGATCTCACAACAGCTAGACAATCGAGCCAAGAAATTAGCGCTATTTTACAAAGCGATGATTGGTCTTGGTTAATCAAAAATATGTACGCCAACCACCCCACTCAATGGGATACTAATTTACAAGACATTGAGCGGTATCGTTTTATTATCAATGCCTTCACTCGAATGCGTTTTTGTAATCAGCAAGGACAATTAGAGATGGAGTGCAAACTTCCTCCGACTAAAGTCGACAATAGTCGTCTAGTGCCTTGGTTTAAAGTGAGAGAACGTATCCCATTAAATAAAACCGTCATTTTTGGGCATTGGGCCGCTCTGATGGGATGTCATGATGATAAAGCAAATGTGATAGGACTGGATACAGGTTGTGTGTGGGGAGAACATTTGTCTATGTTACGCTGGGAAGATAAACAAATGTTTACTCAAGCAAGTCTACAATAACGCCCCAATTTATCGAGATTTACTGGTCAAATTTTAGCGCCAGAGCATAGCCGACGAGCTTTTCATTCGCTCATCAAATCTTTTCTAAACACACAAAGCGCATATTGTAGGCATTCTTATCATCTTTAAGATATTCTTCTTGCTCAACAATTTGCCAATTATCTCCCCAATCTGGAAATTGAGTATCGCCATCAATATCCGCATCGATAAAGGTTAAGTAAAGACAATCGGCTTGAGGTAAACAGAAATCGTAGATGGTGCCGCCACCGATAATCATCAATTCATCAACATCACCGGCTACTTGTTTGGCTTGTTCAATGCTGGTTACTGTGGTGACACCTTCAATGGATAGTGAAGCATCTCTTGAAATCACGATATTTAAACGTCCCGGCAATGGTCGCCCAATCGATTCATAGGTCTTACGCCCCATGACTATCGGCTTTCCCATTGTACAACGTTTAAACCAAGCAAAATCGGCCGGTAGGTGCCATGGCATTTGATTGTCTTTACCAATAATACGATTGTTTGCCATCGCGGCAATCATACTGATCTTCACATTTCGTCCTTTTTAAACAATGGATCGTCTTCGATAAAATAACAAACCTGGCATTGCGAGGCCAATTGCTAACCCTGCAATGATAAACATAGCTTGTAAAAAGTTATCGATCAGAATACTAAATAATTGTGCATCATAGCCATTTTGGTTTATTTCAACTAGAGCGATCATCGCTTTAAATGCATAAACTCCCGGTACCATTGGAATCATGGCAGCAACAGTAAAGACTTTTGGGTGTGCTAAAAAACGATGTGACCAATGAACTCCAACCATACTCACTATAGTTGCTGCAAAAAATGTTGCCCATTCAATAGGTATATTATACGTCATCAGTACAAATCGAATTCCATGCCCAATGGCTCCACCTAAAGCACAATATTTTAGAGCTTTAACCGGGACATTAAATACCAAAGCAAACCCGACAGCTGGAATAGCGGCAAGAGACATATCAGTAAGCAAAGCAATCAAAAAATCCATTATCTCACCCATACCCATGTCCCCGTTACAGTCATTGCAGCCACAATCCCTAAGCAAGTGGCAAAGGTCAATAAACTTGCCATGAAAAATCGAGCAATTCCCATATTGATATAACCTTTCAACATATCTGCAACCGCATTAATCAAAGGAAAACCAGGAACCAGCATCAGCACCGAAGATGCCATGGCAGTAAATGGAGCATTGCCTAATTGGTGGATAACTGCTTGAGAGGAAATCAATGTGGTCACAAATGCAGTCACTGCAAAATTGACTAGTGGGTTAAAGTTGCGATGCCCCACTTCTTGACGAACAAACATACCACAACAGGATGCGATAAAGGTAATCGCACATATCATTACATCCCCACCCGCTAAGCGCGCGAACGCAGCACAAGATAAACCAATCATAAATAAAACCAACCAACGGTTATATCTAACGGGCTTAATTTGCTCGAGTTTATGAAGCGCTAATCGATAGTCAATAATTTTACGCTCGAGCATAATACAGATTTGCTGAACTTCCGTAACAACTGTCATATTGATGCCACGATCAGGACAACGGCGGGCGGTAGTAATACAATGCTCATTCATAACAGTGGTCACCACTAATGAGCTAGCTGACATTGACACCTCAACATCCGTCATTCCACTTGCAAGGCCTAACCTTCGAATTAAATCTCCGACTAGAGTGCTTTCAGCGCCATGTGCAAGCAGCATTTGACCAGCTTGAATAATCATCCGAGTAATTATTCGTTGTTTTTCATCCATTATTATATTCTCATCAATCCATTGATAATTGGCCCATTCTGCAGATAAGAACTATCACTTTATCGACAATTAAGGCTAGTGGTTAAAGTGTGCACTAAAATCCTATCCAATAGCATGATTTAGGATAAAAAAAAGCTGTGATCCTTAAAGAATCACAGCTTATATATCTATCGATTATGTAGACTAGTCACGAACGTAGATAACATGACCGTCATCTTCGTCATCATCCCAGTCATCGTCATCCCACTCTTCGGTAATCACATCTTTACCGCTCATGGCATCTTTATGGTAATCATCCCACTTGAAGTCGACTTTCTCTTCTTCTTCAATCACTTGCTCTTCTTTAGGCAAAGTTTCCATAAACTCAGCTAATTGGAAAGCCAGCTCCTTGGTACCTAATTTATTAGAAGCCGAGATCTTAGCGTAATGACCATCCCAACCTAATGCATCGATGATCTGCTGGATCTTTTCATCTACTTCTTCTTCAGGAAGAAGATCGACTTTGTTAAAGATCAACCAACGAGGTTTAGCAGCGACTTTTTCACTGTATTGCTCAAGCTCATCAATGATCGTCAGTGCATTTTCAATTGGATCTGAACCATCAATCGGCAATAGATCAATCATATGCAATAGCACACGACAACGCTCTAAGTGTTTTAGGAATCGAACACCAAGACCTGCGCCATCCGCGGCACCTTCAATTAGACCTGGAATATCAGCAATCACAAAGCTGCGTTCAGAGCCTGCTCGAACCACACCCAAGCTTGGGATCAAGGTAGTAAATGGATAATCCGCCACTTTAGGCTTCGCCGCAGACACTGCACGAATAAAGGTTGATTTACCCGCATTTGGTAGACCAAGCATACCGACATCAGCAAGCAACAATAGCTCTAGACGTAACTCACGCACTTCACCCTTGGTGCCCATGGTCTTTTGACGTGGCGCACGGTTAACTGAAGATTTAAAGCGTTGGTTACCTAAACCATGCCAACCGCCTTTCGCGATCATGATTTTTTGACCATGCTCGGTGACTTCTGCTACCACTTCATTGGTATGAATATCAATTGCACGAGTCCCGACTGGTACTTTGATGGTTTTATCTGCACCACGTTTACCGGTACAGTTACCACCACTACCATTTTTACCGCGTTCCGCTTTATGGAAACGTTCAAAGCGGTAATCGACTAGTGTATTGAGGTTTTCGTCGGCTTGCATGTAAACATCACCGCCATCACCACCGTCACCACCGTCAGGACCGCCTTTTTCAACAAATTTTTCACGCCAGAAACTAACAACGCCATTACCGCCATCGCCAGCTTCTACTTTTATGGTTGATTCATCAACGAACTTCATTTGCTACTCCACCTGCATTATTGGCAAGTTATTATGAGTGTAGACCACAGACTGTAAATCCCAACTCTCGACTATCGAGTCTAGGGTCTAGGGTCTAGGGTCTAGGGTCTATTATATAACTTTGCTATAAATAAAAAACCCCGCCATAAAGGCAGGGCTTTGAATTCAATAGTAAACAGAAACTTATGCAGTTTCGATGCTTACAAACTTACGGTTCTTAGGACCTTTAACTTCAAATTTAACTTTACCTTCAGATAAAGCAAATAGAGTATGGTCTTTACCGATACCAACATTCGTTCCAGCGTGGAATTTAGTACCACGTTGACGAACAATGATGTTACCAGCTAGAACAGATTCGCCACCAAAACGCTTAACACCTAGGCGTTTGCTTTCTGAATCGCGACCGTTATTGGTAGAACCACCAGCTTTTTTATGTGCCATGTTAGCTTCTCCGTTATGTTAATTAAGCGCTGATGCCAGTAATTTTGACTTCAGTGAACCACTGACGGTGGCCCATTTGCTTACGAGAATGCTTACGACGACGGAACTTAACGATTTTAATTTTATCGCCACGACCGTGCTTAACTACTTCCGCAGTTACTTTACCGCCAGCAACCAGAGGTGCACCAATAGTGATTTCTTCACCATTAGCAACCATAAGAACTGAATCAAACTCAACGTTTGCGCCAGTTTCTACGTCCAATTTTTCTAAACGAAGAGTTTGACCTTCGCTTACACGGTGTTGTTTACCACCAGATTGGAAAACAGCGTACATATTTTACTCCGCTTTTTCCGCACAGCATCATGTTAATTATTTTAAACATATCAGGTGTGCGCTTAAACTTGTCATCAATAGGGCGCAGATTCTACTTGAGAGCTTGGCCTTTGACAAGATAAATATTAAAAAAAATGGCGAAAAGATCATCGCCTGATTAAAGTGCGCTAATGATGCCGTTTACACTCGTGTTTATCAATGTTTTTTAGTGTAGAATCCATGATTATTTTTTAAATTTAGGCCTAGCACGCCCTATTCTCAGCTGGAAGAACAATGGATTTTAAAGCTATCCAGGCACTCACTGCCGACGACATGGTAAAAGTGAATGAAACCATTCATGCACAATTGAATTCAGAAGTTAGCCTTATTAATCAACTCGGTTTCTACATTGTTAGTGGTGGAGGCAAACGCCTGCGCCCTCTTTTAGCGTTACTATCAGCCAAAGCTTTAGGCTATCAAGGTCAAGATCACATCACTGCCGCTGCGTTTGTAGAATTCATTCACACCGCTACATTACTGCATGATGATGTGGTAGATGAATCGGATATGCGTCGTGGTAAAGAAACCGCTAATGCTGCATTTGGTAATGCCGCTAGCGTTCTGGTTGGCGACTACATTTATACTCGCTCTTTCCAAATGATGACCAGCCTTGGATCTTTAAAGATCCTCAAGTTAATGAGTGATGCGGTAAACGTGATTGCCGAGGGTGAAGTTCAGCAATTAATGAATTGCAACGATCCAAACACTACCGAAGAAAGCTACATGCAAGTGATCTATTCGAAAACGGCACGTCTATTTGAAGCGGCCACTCAAATTGGTGCTTTGTTGGTTGATGCACCAAAAGAAACCGAAGTCGCACTGCAAAATTACGGTAAGTACTTAGGCACCGCTTTTCAGTTAATTGATGATGTGATGGATTACACATCTGATGGTAAAGAGATGGGCAAAAATGTCGGTGATGATCTTGCCGAAGGTAAACCTACCCTACCTCTACTTTATGCAATGCAAAACGGCACACCAGAACAAGCGGCTATGATTCGTGATGCAATTGAACACTCGAATGGCATGGAAAAACTGGACGCTATTATAGCGGCCATGAGTGAAACGGGTTCACTCGAATACACGACACAACGTGCAGAAGAAGAAGCCGATAAAGCCATTGCAGAACTAGCCATTATTCCAGAGTCAGACTACAAACAAGCTCTGATTACTCTTGCGCACATGGCGGTTAGAAGGACGAAATAACAAAGTTTCTAGGTTGCAGTCCCTAGTTTCTAGAAAAAGCCCTAGGAACCAATAAATATAAAAATCCCGTGCAGTTCAATAACTACACGGGATTATTTTTATCAGATGATATCGCCTATCTTACTTAGCGAACTCTTCACCTAGAGCAATATCTGATTTTAGTGTATCTAGCATGCTATCAAACGCTTGTTGTTCAAATGCACTTAACTCACCAAAGCTTAGAATTTCTTCTACGCCTTCTTTACCTAAACGAATAGGTTGCGCGAAGAAACGTGCGTGTTCGCCATCACCTTCAACGTAAGCACATTCCACAATTCCTTGCTCGCCGTTCAGTGCTTTGACTAAAGACAAACCAAAACGGTAAGCTGCTTGGCCCATAGAAAGCGTTGCAGAGCCACCGCCCGCTTTAGCTTCTACTACTTCTGTACCTGCGTTTTGAATACGCTTAGTTAGAGAAGCTAGCTCATCATCAGAGAATTCCACGCCTTTTACTTGAGAAAGTAGAGGTAGGATCGTCACACCAGAGTGACCACCGATAACCGGAACTTCTAAACCATCAAGTGAAACACCTTTCAATTCAGAAACAAAAGTCTCAGAACGAATCACATCGAGTGTAGTAATACCAAATAAGCGATTCTTATTGTAAACACCCGCTTTTTTCAATACTTCAGCGGCAATTGGCACGGTTGTATTAACTGGGTTAGTAATAATACCAACACACGCAGTTGGACAAGTATTCGCAATTTTTTCAGCTAGAGACTTAATGATCCCAGCATTAACATTGAAAAGATCCGAGCGATCCATGCCAGGTTTACGTGCAACACCGGCAGAAATAAGCACTACGTCAGCGCCTTCTAATGCTGGAGTTGGATCTTCACCTGCATAACCTTTGATCGAAACAGGCGTTGGGATATGACTTAAATCAGCAGCAACCCCTGGTGTAACTGGAGCAATATCGTATAAAGCAAGATCTGATCCTGCAGGAAGTCCGTTTTTCAGCAATAAAGCAAGTGCTTGACCAATACCACCAGCAGCACCAATTACAGCTACTTTCATGAGCCTTTCTCCTTCGAAAAATTTGATTATTTTTTTACATTATTTAGGTCTGAGTTTAAGGAGTTGGAACGACACTCCCTAAGAAATTTTTAGGGCCTAATTTTAATACCTTCGAAAGTACAATAAGTCGAATATAATTACAATTATTCAACATCAGCTTTGCGATATTGCACTCATCCCTTGTTAAATTACATATAAAATCAATAACTAAATTAAAAGCTCAAACCAAAGTAAGGCCCTTTCATCAATGCTTCCGACATAAAAAAACAACATTACATTCACAATATTTTTTTATTGAAAACTTGACCTAATCGTTTGGTGATTACTGAGCATCTATGCGAAAATATTGAAATTATATGTACCATTAAAAGAATCCATTATGCGAAATAGTGACAAACAAGATAATTTAGTCCGCTCTTTTAAAGCTTTATTAAAAGAAGAATGTTTTGGCTCTCAAGGCGAGATTGTTGATGCACTGAGAGAAGAAGGCTTTGAAAATATCAATCAATCCAAAGTCTCTCGTATGCTGACGAAGTTTGGTGCGGTAAGAACGCGTAATGCGAAAATGGAAATGGTGTATTGCTTACCGGCTGAATTAGGTGTCCCTACTGCCTCAAGCTCTTTACGCGAACTAGTGCTCGATGTTGGTCATAACGATGCTTTAGTTGTGATTCATACCGGTCCGGGAGCGGCCCAGTTGATAGCTCGTTTGCTTGACTCTCTAGGCAAATCAGAAGGCATTCTTGGAGTCGTTGCGGGGGATGATACAATTTTCATTACACCGACCTTAAATATTAGTACCAAGCAACTATTCGATTCTGTGTGCGAGTTATTTGAATACGCAGGTTAAGGCATAAAACTCCCTTCTCGCTAGGCGTTCTTTTGAGCTTTTTACTCACTAGTCGTGAACGCCTTCTCACTTTTTATATAATTTTCAATAATTATCTATCTTTATAACCCTTATTGTTAGTATGTTTATTAACAACTTATCAACCTCTCACATATTGTTGATATACAATGGCAAGGATCGCCATTTCTCGTTTTATTAGCATTAAGGATTATGCTATGACTGCCTCAGCCCTCCATTTTCATCGTTTTTTATCTCACCGTCTCCATAAAATCTTACTGGCTTGCCTATTGGTTATCTCAACCACAACGGTAAAAGCAGAAGAGAATAAAAGCTATATCACTATTGCCACTGGAGCAGTAACAGGGGTTTATTACCCTGCTGGTAGCTCTATATGTAAGTTAATCAATAAAGGGCGTTTACAGCATAATATTCGCTGTTCAGTCGAGCCTTCAGCAGGCTCTGTTGATAATATTGATCAAGTGAGATTAGGTAAGAATGATTTAGGGATCACTCAATCAGATTGGCAATACTTTGCCTATCAAGGTAGTAAAGAATTTACCCCTAAAGCGCCTTATACCAATATGCGCGCGCTCTTCTCTTTGCACAATGAACCGTTTAATCTCATCGTCCGCAAAGATTCAAATATCAAAAATGTCGCGAATTTAGTCAATAAAAGAGTCAACATTGGTAATAAAGGATCGGGTGATCGAGCAACTATGAATAAGATCATGCAGCAATTTGGCTGGTCACCAAAAAGCTTCTCGCGGGCAACTGAATTTACCGGGGCAAGCCGAGCTCAAGCGTTGTGCGATAATCAAATTGATGCTTTTGTTTCCATTTTAGGTAACCCTAATGCTTCGATAAAAGAAGCGACAACCTCTTGTCAGGCCAAGTTAATTCCAGTGATTGGCTCTAAAATCGATAGCTTAGTCGATAGCACCCCTTACTATGCCACTACGATCATTCCGGCAAACCTATACCCAAACAACGATCAGAACATCAAAACCTTCGGCACTCTATCGGTTGTATTTACCGATAAACGAATGTCCGACGAACTTGCTTATAACATCACCAAGGCAGTATTTGAGAACCTTAATACTTTTAAGCGCCTACACCCTGCTTTTGCGATGTTAAAGAAAGAACATATGATCAAAGATGGTATATCCGCGCCACTACATCCGGGCGCAATTCGTTATTATAAAGAAGTCGGCTTATTACCTTAAAAAAATAAGCAGGGTAAGTTAACAGACTCGATTCTGCTCCACACCTTGTTGGTATTTTTCAATATTATCCATCAAGATATTACATAACGCTTGAATAGAAGAATGGCTCCCCCACGCGACATGAGGAGTGAGAAGTAAGTTTGGTAAGTCCATATTGGCGATAAGCGGATTCGACTCATCAGCAGGCTCTTGAGTAAATACATCACACCCTGCACCAGCAATTTGTTTGGCTTTTAATGCTTCCACCAAGTCTGACTCATTAACTAGCCCACCGCGACCGGCATTAATTAAAATTGCGCTCGGCTTCATCGCTGTCAATTCTGGCATCGCAATTAAATCTTGCGTGTCATCAGTAAGTGGACAATGCAAAGTCAACACATCAGCCGTTTCAAGGACTTTTTCAAACGCCATATAGCCAGGGCGCGCAGGTTTTACCCCTTTACGCTCCGCAAATACTACCTTCATGCCAATCGCTTTGGCTAACACGCCAACTGCTTGCCCTAGACTACCACTGCCAATGATCCCGATGGTTGAATCGGCCACATCAGTAATAGGATGAGTAAAGAAACAGAACTGCTTCTGTTTTTGCCATTCACCTGCGGCGATATCTTGATGGTACCCCACTAAATTACGCTTTAGCGCAAACATCATCGCCACCACATGTTCTGGCACAGAGCGCGTTCCATACCCTTGTACATTGGTTACTACTATTCCATGCTCTCGACAGTAGTCTAAATCAACGTTATTGGTTCCTGTCGCCGCGACCGCAATTAACTTGAGTTTCGGGGCTTGCTTTAGAATGCCTGCCGTTAATTGCACTTTATTGGTGATCACAATATCGGCCGATGCAATACGCTCTACCACCTTCTCCGCTGGCGTTAAATCAAACTGTTGCCATTGATGCTCAAAGGTTAAGTTTGGCACGCTAATATGTTCAGGAATGGTGGCGTGATCTAAAAAAACCACCGTTGGTTTACTAGGTAAATGAGTAGGAGGGATCGACATGTAAAATCCTTTTCGGCCTGAAAATAAAATATACCCACGGGATAAGTTACTCGGGAATACCCCTACGACGATACCAAAGTTTTATAATCTGGCAACTCAGGTTCAGCGTTAAAGTGTTGCAAAATTTGCGCTTTTACGTCGGGATAAAAATCACAATCAACAAACGCCGTCGCTAATTGATTGTCTTTCGGATGATAAAAACTCAATTCAGTCGAGTGTAATTGTAATCTTGTTGAGTACTCAAACGCCTCTTGAGCCGCATAGAATTCATCGCCAATAATCGGGTTACCTAGCGCCATCATGTGTACCCGAAGCTGGTGTGATCGCCCCGTGATCGGCAGTAGACGAACGACGGTAGTCTGCTCTTCTCGCGCCACCACTTGATAACGTGTTAAAGAAGGCTTGCCATCTTGGTGACAGACTTTTTGTCGCGGGCGATTAGGCCAATCACAAATCAGCGGTAAATCAATCTCACCTTGGTCGTGCTCAACCCTTCCCCATACGCGCGCATAATAAATTTTATGAGTGAGGCGATACTGGAATTGCTTCTTAAGATGGCGTTCCGCTTCTTTAGTTAAAGCAAATAACATCAAACCAGAAGTCGCCATATCCAAGCGATGCACCACTTCAATATTTGGATAAGTCTCACGTAAACGACTCCAAATACTATCGTAATGCTCAGCCAAGCGCCCCGGAACAGACAACAAACCTGCTGGTTTATTCGCCACCAAAATATGTTCATCTTGATAGACGATATCCGTCCAAGGATCAATGGGTGGGAGGTATTCAAGTAGGGCCATAGAAAAACAAGTTCCTAGTTTAGAGTTCCTAGTTTAGAGTTCCTAGTTTCAAGTCCCTAGTCCCTAGTCCCTAGTCCCTAGGAAATAGTTCAAGGAAGAATATTTAAGATAGAAAACTAGAAAATAAAATACATAAAAACATCCCCGTTCCTAGAAATTAACCTCTAGGGACTAAAAACTAGGAACTAGGGACTGCTTTTTTTACTGATGAGCAACCACGATCAAACGTAGAGAATCGAGCTGTAGCTGAGCGGTTTCGATGTAACCAGACAGCGTTTCGATTTGCGTTTCAATCGCGCTAATTTCTTCATCACGAATGTTTGGATTGACGGCTTTAAGTGCCAATAAACGTTCTAATTCAGAGTTAAGCTTTTGCTGCATCTCAGATTTCGCGGTTTGACGCACTTCATCCAGTTTAGGTAAAACGGCTTGCTCAGCACTTTCAATTAAACTATGGATTTGATCTTGCACCGAACTGGCCACTTTACTCGCCATATGACGGTTAATCGGGCTAAGTTGGCGGTTAAATGTGTCAAATGGTACTTGCTCTGAAAGTTCGTTACCTTTGGCATCCATCAATAAACGAATTGGCGTTTTTGGCAAGAATTGGTTAATGCCACTGCGTTTTGGCGCTTGAGCATCCACTAAATACACTAGCTCTAAGAACATAGTGCCAACCGGTAGCGCTTTGTTTTTCAATAACGAAACCGCATTAGTACCCACATTCTCGCTAAGCAGTAGATCTATACCACCTTGGATCATTGGGTGCTCCCAACTCATAAAGTTCATATCTTCACGAGAAAGTGCAGTGTCGCGATCAAACGTGATAGTCGCACCTTCATACGGCAGCCCTGGGTAGCTTGGCACCATCATGTGTTCTGATGGCGTCACCACTAGGGCATTTTCACCTTTGTCATCTTGGTTCAAACCTATGGTATCAAACAGGCCAAGAGCAAAGGTCACAAGATTGGTGTCATTATCACCAGCTGCGATAGTTTCAGTGATTTTTTGTGCTTTTTCGCCACCGTTCGAGTGAATTTCTAGCAAACGGTCACGACCTTGTTCTAATTTCGATTTCAGCTGTTTATTAAGCGTTGCCGATTGCTCGACTAAATGATCCAATTCACTCATGTCGCCCGAGGCTAGCATGGCAATTAAGTTGGCAGAATATTCATCATACACCGCACGGCCTGTCGGGCAGGTTTCTGCAAATGCATTCAAGCCTTGGTGATACCAATGAGCCAAAATTGATTGCGCTGAATTTTCTAAATGCGGAACGAAAATTTCAATATCGCGAGTTTGTCCAATACGGTCTAAACGGCCGATACGTTGTTCTAGTAGGTCTGGGTTGAATGGCAAGTCGAACATCACTAACTGATTGGCAAACTGGAAGTTACGTCCTTCAGAGCCTATTTCAGAACAGATCAGTACCTGCGCACCACCTTCTTCTTGAGCAAAGTAAGCAGCCGCTTTATCACGCTCAAGAATCGACATACCTTCATGGAATACTGTGGCACGAATACCTTCACGCTCACGCAAAGCTTGCTCTAGTTGCAAGGCAGTAGAAGAGCGAGATGCGATCACTAAGATCTTTTCAGAGCGTTTTTCTAGTACTTTATCGATAAGCCAAGTTACGCGAGGATCGAACGTCCACCATGAGGTTTTATCGCCTTCAAGATCTTGTAAGATTTCTTCTGGGTATAAGTTTTTCAACGCTTGGGTTTGCTCAGGTAGTTCGCCATCCATCATCTTAGAAACACGCATTGCTCGAGTGTATTGCTCTGGCATTGGCATTTCTAACATGTGTACGTGGCGCTCAGGAAAACCTTGGATCGCAGCACGAGTATTACGGAACAATATGCGCCCAGTACCATGACGATCCATTAAGTTATCAATCAATTCTTGGCGGGCTAAGGTTTTCTGCTCAATATCAAATTCAGCTTGTGAGCTACAACCATCTAAAATTCTAAATAGCGGCTCGGCATCTTGTTCTGATAACAACTCTGTGATGCTATTTTTTTGATCGTTAGTCAGCGGCTGACCAGATTCTAAGCTTGCGACCGCTTCGGCTACCGGTTCGTATTGCTGCTCTTCTTTCACAAAAGTTGGGTAGTCAAAAAAGCGGTCTGAATCAAGCAAGCGCAGTCGAGCAAAGTGACTTTCATGACCTAGCTGCTCAGGGGTTGCAGTAAGAAGAAGCACGCCAGCGATTCTTGCTGCTAAGCCTTCGATCATTTGATATTCACGGCTTGGTGCGTCAACACTCCACTCTAGGTGATGCGCTTCATCGACGACTAATAAATCCCAATCAGCGGCTAAGGCTTGATTGAAACGTTTTTCATTCTTTTTCAAAAAATCGAGTGAACATAGGACATATTGCTGAGTATCAAATGGATTCAAAGCATCAGCTTGTGACTCCAGGCAACGCTCTTCATCGAATACCGAAAAATGCAGATTAAAGCGACGCATCATCTCAACTAACCATTGATGTTGTAGCGTTTCCGGCACCACAATCAAAATTCGCTCAGAACGACCGGTTAATACTTGTTGGTGAATGATCATGCCCGCTTCAATGGTTTTACCTAGGCCTACTTCATCAGCGAGTAAAACGCGAGGCGCATGACGACGTCCCACTTCATGGGCAATATAAAGCTGATGCGGAATCAGGCCCGCGCGCATACCACAAAGGCCACGCATTGGGCTTTTATGCTGCTGATATTGATTGGTTAATGCGTTGTAGCGTAAGACAAAGTTATCCATACGATCAATTTGACCGGCAAACAATTTATCTTGAGGCTTATTAAAGCGAATTTGGTGATTTAAGAAAATCTCACGTAATACAACATCGCTTTCTTGGTTATCTTGGCGAGTACCGATATAACTGATCACATCATCTTGTACTTCGATATGCTCAACTTTTAAAGTCCACCCTTCTTGGCTTTCAATAACATCACCGACATTGAACACCACTCGAGTGATCGGCGCATCATTACGGGCATACAAACGGTTTTCTTCTGACGCAGCAAACATCAAGGTCACAGTACGAGCATCAAGCCCGACCACTGTCCCTAATCCTAAATCGCTTTCTGTATCACTAATCCAACGCTGACCTAACGCAAATGCCATGTAATCGACTACCTTATGAATCTAACTTTATTGAAATCTATTTTAGTGGTTTTTGATGAAATATTCTTCCCTCAAACCCCATTTAAATACGCTTTCCCGACAAGGAAAAAGCCGCACATCTTACTTGATGAGCCTAGATATATCATCCTGATTTGAAGTTAATTTTCGCCTTGACATAAAAGTGTCAATATTTGAGAGGTAAATTAGAGCTGAAAGTAAAAATCTTTCAATATACCCAAGTGACTTCAAGATGCAGAATTCAGAGCTATCATCCAGACCTTTAGGCAAGGAAGATTGGCGAAGGAATGTAAACACCTTTCAAACCAAACTGACGCGGCATAAAGGTTTGGATGAAGCTTCCAAAGGGCAAGTTAAAACAAGCTTTATGCTGCGTTAAACTGAACAGAGATAGAATCACTATGATCATATTCAATTTGCCTTGCCTAAAGCTTGTTTTATTCTTGCTGAAACTCGCATCCTGAAGTTACTTGGGTATACTTAACATAAGCATTCAGATAGTTTTGTATTAAAAAGCTATCGTTGCTTATCCATAAAAAGGGTTTGATCGTTATGTAGCAGCACGCTACCGACACTCTCGATAGCGAAAATAGGAACAGGATGTTCCCAGCTGCCTCTATAGCAATCAAACATTGCTAGCCTTCCGCACCGCGGAACAAGGAGACGCTATGGGCTCGACCGACAGAACGCTAACTAGCGCAATATCATCAACACGCCATACATCACACGATAAATCATCGCGAAAAATCTTTGTCCTTGATACCAACATCCTACTCCACGAACCCCACGCCATATACTCATTCCAAGAACACGATGTCGTCATTCCAATGACAGTATTAGAAGAACTTGATCGCATCAAAGACAGCAAACGTGATGTTGCCCGAGATGCCCGAGTCGCCATTCGAGCCCTAGAAGCGATTTTCCACGATGCAACGCCCGATGAAATATCCCAAGGCATTCCTTTTGCTAAGGATAATCAAGCCACTGGCACCATTTCAATTCTGGCCGATTTTGATATCCAAGATAGTGATAAAGCCTTTGCCGATAAAGCAGGCGACAACCGCATTTTAAATGGCGTGATTGCTCTGCAAAACCGTCGCGCACCGCGAGAAGTCGTATTGATCACCAAAGATATCAATATGCGCTTACGAGCCAAAGGCGCAGGAGTTCAATATGTTGAAGACTACCGAACCGACCAATTAATTGATGATGTGCAGTTCCTAACCAAGGGCTTTAATGAATACCAAGGCAGCTTTTGGGATAACTTTAAACAAGTAGAAAGCCACAACTGCGGCAGTAAAACTTTTCATACCGTTGATCGAGAAGGCTTAGAGCCAACCTTTATTAATCAATATATTATCGATGAAGATACCGACTTTGCTGGCCGTGTTGAAGAGCTGCATCCGACAAGTGCCAAAATTAAAGACCTTAGCCGAGAACGGCTGATGCACCGACATGCTTGGGATATTTATCCGAAAAATGTCTATCAAGGAATGGCGATGGATGCCTTGCTTGATCCCGAAATTGATTTGGTGATTTTAACCGGCGCAGCGGGTAGTGGTAAAACCATGCTTGCCATGGCAGCGGCGTTAGAGATGACCATCGAGAAAAAAATGTTCGATAAGATTATTGTCACTCGTAATACCCCCGATATCGGTGAAGCCATTGGTTTCTTACCCGGCACGGAAGAAGAAAAAATGATGCCTTGGCTGGCGGCGATTACCGACACGCTAGAAGCGCTGCATAAAAACGATCACTGCACTGAAGGCTCATTAAAGTACATTTGTGATAAAGCCAATATTCAATTCAAATCCATCAACTTTATGCGTGGTCGTTCGATTCAAAATGCCTTCGTATTACTGGATGAATGCCAAAACCTGACCGCTTCGCAAATAAAAACCATCATTACTCGTTGTGGTGAAGGCACCAAAATTGTCTGCTCGGGTAACCTAGCGCAAATCGACTCCACTTACTTAACGCCTGTAACCTCTGGGTTAACTTACATGGTTGAACGTTTTAAAAACTTCGAAGGTAGTGCCAATATTCACTTAAATGGCGTGGTTCGTAGCCGTTTAGCGGAGTTCGCTGAAGAAAACCTATAACCACTCAAAAAAAGGAAATAATAGCAATCAAGGTGCACACAGTGTGCCTTGATTGTCTAGTGAATAACTTAGAATTGATTATTATTAAACTTTATTTTATAAAACTAAAAAATATTAGCATCGAAATATCATCAACTATAGAATCCCCCTCCCTCTGCCAATATCACACGGACTGCTACATAAAACGGACTAGAATATAAAAATAAAGGCAGCTTTAATTTCGGAGGAATTATGTCTACTGATATACGTTTTATTCTCAAAGGGCTTGGCCAATTTCTATTACTTGCTTTGCTTGTTACTTTACCAGTTGCCACTCTTAGTTATGATCTGATTTATCTCAAACATGGGATTGGTGAAACATCACTAACAGAATACTTTCAGGAGTTGATTCTTTTTCTTACCGCTCTCTCCTTTGGCTATGTAACCTATAAGGAAACTTCTACCCGACACTTTTGTACTCTGGTTACTGGCTTTTTTAGCTGCATGTTCATCCGTGAATTAGACGGGTTATTTGATCTGGTTTTTCATGGTTTCTGGATCGTTCCCGCATTATTGGTAGCAATTTCAGCGATTGCTTATGCCTCTAGAGATATTAAGCAAACTATTTATACCTTTGCTCATTTCACCCAAAACCGTAACTTTTTTTCCTTATGCTTAGGTATGGCACTACTTCTAGTATTTTCTCGTTTATTCGGTATGGGCCATTTTTGGCAAGGTATTCTTGGGCCAGATTACGATCGGGTGATCAAACGTGTAGTAGAGGAAGGGTTAGAAGTATTAGCTTACGTAGTTATTTTTTATTCTGCCATAGGCTATCTACAAGGCTTTTTAGCTTGGCGTAAATACCGTCTTGTTGATGAAAACTACGCTCAATTTATCGGTAAGCGTGATCAATTTTTCATCGATAGATTAACGAAGAAATAATCCCTATAAAAATTACCTAATTGATCTCATATTAAAATAGTAAGGCCCTGATATAACTTACGTCAAGGCCTTACTAATTTGTACTTGGCAGTCATTTTTATAGAAACTGTCATTATCTAGCTCAGAATTAGTTCCCACTCGCTTTAAGAAATGCTTTTAAATGAGCGTTACTACTTTCTTGGGTTAACTGTGATATTTGATCGCACTCTGTCACTTGTCCTTGCTCCATAAAGGCAAAATGGCTACCTATCGATTTAGCATCTGACAAATGATGCGTCACCATCAATACGGTGATATTGCGCTCTTTGGCTAGGCTTGCCACCAGCGACAACATCTCTTGACGTAAAATCGGGTCTAACGCTGAAAAAGGCTCGTCCAACAACCAAATAGAATGTGGCTGTACAAAGCATCTTGCCAGTGCGACGCGTTGCCGCTGTCCGCCCGATAACTGCTCTGGCAGGCGATCTAACAGTTCAACAATACCAACTTGCTGGGCGGCTTGTTCCACTTGTTGTTTTTGTTGGCTAGTTAATTTCAAGCCCGGATGTAAACCGAGTCCAATATTTTGTCTTACCGTTAAATGGCTGAATAAATTATGCTCTTGAAACAACATTGCCAGTGGCCTTTGGTGAGGCTGCAAACCAACCACAGATACCCCATCGACGTTAATCTTCCCTTGTTTAGGTTCAATAAAACCGGCGATTAAACTGAGTAAGGTTGATTTGCCAGAGCCACTAGGCCCCATCAAAGCCATAATCGAGCCACGCTCTACCTGTAAGTCAAAATAAAAGGTTTCACTTTGATAATCATAAATGACTTGTTGGATATCAATGGCACAATCAGACATGGTAATTCTTCTTCATAATTAACGGCTACTTCGTTTAAACACGACATCAATCAAGCTAAAACAGATAACACTAAACACCAATAAACACAGAGAGACCATCGCCGCCGCAGGCATTTGATAGCTTCCCAGTAGTTGAAATAAATACAAAGGCAACGTAGTGAAAGATTGGTTACCAAATAGTGCTACGGCGCTTAAATCGCCCATCGAGAACATAAAGCTAATCGCAAAGGCGTGAGCTATTGGTTTATTCAGCGCTTTCCACTCAACCATTTTAAAACGAGTCCAACCTGTCATCCCTAGGCTTTGACATAAAAATTGATATTGCTGGGCAGTTTGCAACATAGGCTGCGACAAAGTTTTGATTATGTAAGGCAACGCCATTAAACCATTCACTAAAATCACCATCACAAAAGCAAGGCTGAATACATCAACTTGATTACGCAGCAATAAAAATAGACCTGTACTAATCACAATTCCCGGCGTCACTAAAATAATCGTACCCATCAATTCTAAACGCCCTGCCCAGTGACTACGCCCTTTCAAATGCCAAGCGCGACTGGTAAATAAAATCGCGATGCCCATCACCAAGGCAAGCGAACTGGCTAATGTTGCGACTTTCAACGAAGCCATCAACGCCTGCCAAAACTTAGCATCTTGCAGCACAATCAAGGATTGAAGATTCAAACCTTGCCATATCACCATCAATAAAGGCGGCAACACAAGCAACATTGCCGCTATGATCCAAATGCTATCCCAAACTTTCGCTAAGCGAGAATCTGACCACACCGGTAACACTTGTTGGCTAGACTGAGTCGAAGCTGGCAAGGTTTTCGCTAAACGCAATAATAGTAAACTTAATCCACCACATAGCAGCATTTGCCATAACGCGAGAATCGCGCCAGCTTGTAGGTCAAAATCAAACTTAATTGCTTGGTAGATAGCCAGCTCAATCGTGGTCGACTTAGGCCCACCGCCTAATGCCATAACCGTCGAAAAGCTAGTAAAGCACAGCATAAACACTAGACCAGCGACATGTGGAAGTTGCTGCCTCATACGGGGCCATTCAACTTGGCGAAACTTCTGCCATCCATTCATTCCCAAGTGAGCGCACAATTTATGTTGCTCATTAGGAATCGACACTAAAGCATGCAATAACAAGCGACAGGCATAGGGTAAGTTGAAAAAGACATGAGCGACTAGAATGCCGCTTAGGCCGTAAATCGAAAAGGGTAAACGAGTATCAAAAGCTTTAAATAATCCAGCGACTAAACCACTATTACCTAAAATCGCTAAAATACCGAATACTCCTACCAACACTGGCAATACCAATGTCGAAGCAAACAGTTTCAATAATAGCGATTTGCCTATAAATTTTCGTCGAGATAACGCATGAGCAACCGGAATCGCTAAACCAACACTCAACAAAGTCGAAAAGAATGCCTGATAGAAGCTAAAGAAGGTGATATGCCGATAATAAGGATCGGATAAAATCCAAGCAAGATTCAGCGTTGGAGCGTGCTGAACTAGCGCTCCTATTGTTGCGCAGACAAACACGGCAATCGCCAGCGCAACCGCAATACCTAACTTAGGAACCGGAACATTAATCACGCTGGCATCCTATTAATATCCTTAAAAGCTACAAGAATATACTCAAAGTAATTGGAGTTGCAGTAAGGCGACAAGAGAATGAGGCCCCATGAGCATAGCTTGCCTATGTGATTGAGGCGAATGAACGCCGTCAACAAGGCTGCAGCTTCAAGTACGAAGAGTATAGTCATGGGGTTATTGCGACAAAGCAGTCTGCCACTCACGAGTCCAACCTTTCAGTTGCTTAGCAACGGTTTCTGGCTCTAACGACAACATCTTGCTTGGCACCGTTAATTGCTCATAACCTTTCGGCAGTTCAACATCGGTCACTGGGTACATCCAATTACCGGTTGCCATCACAGATTGGAAATCATCGGTTAAGATAAAATGCATAAACTCATCGGCTAATTTAGGATGCTTGGTACTTGCCACCTTAGCTGCCAATTCTATTTGTGCATATTGCCCTTCAGTAAAATCTGCCGCCGCATATTGGTCATCATTTTCAGCAATAATGTGATAAGCCGGAGAGGTACTATAGGACAGCACCATATCGCTCTCCCCTTTTAAGAACATAGGGTAAGAGTCTGACCAACCTTTGCTCACCGTAACGGTTTTATCGGCAATTTTTTGCCATGCTTGCGCCGCGTCATCACCATAAACCGCTTTCACCCATAACAATAAACCTTGGCCGGTAATCGAGGTGCGTGGATCTTGATAGATAATATTAAAATCATCACGCTCAACTAATTCTTTTAAGCTTTTTGGCGGGTTGTTCATTTTGGTTTTATTGTACACAAAGGCAAAGTAGCCGTAATCAAAAGGCACAAAATAAGGATTATTCCAACCACCGGGAATGGTGACTTGAGATGTATCAACATCATGTTTGGCAAGTAGTCCCGTTTGCTGAGCTTGCGCCATAATGTTGTTATTTAACCCCAGCACCACATCCGCTTTGGTATTGTTGCCTTCTAAACGAATACGACTTAACACTGAACCGCCATCATCCAAGGCAACAAAATTCAGATTGCAGCCACATTGGCTTTCAAAAGCTTGTTTGATTTTCGGACCTGGGCCCCAATCGGAAGTAAAAGAGTCGTAAGTATAAACGGTTAAGGTAGGCTTTTGCTCCGCTAGCTCTGAATTAGCAAGCGCTGAAGTAGAAAAGGTCGCAGCACAAGAGAGAGCAAGAAAAGTAAGCGCTTTAGGTGTGAAGTTCACTAGATTAATCCTTATTTAGTGAGCGGCACAGGGAAAAGGAGGAGAAACCCACTCAATTCCTACGCCAGCATTATCTGGTTCAGGTCACGGGTGTTATCTCAGCCAAATCACATGATTCAGCACCCCGATGAGTTGTACAAATTATAAGATCTTAGGTAACGGTAAACGAGTCGTTATATTAGCTTAATATCAAAACTGTTAGCTAGAGCGTTGATCGTAGCCCCAACGAGGCACTAAACCTTGTTCAACACCTAAATGATCGAGAATTCTCGCCACCATAAAATCCACTAAATCTTCAATGGTTTTCGGTTGATGATAAAAGCCCGGTGCTGCCGGCATAATAGTGACGCCCATTTGCGATAGCTTATGCATATTCTCTAAATGCAAAGTCGAAAATGGCGTTTCACGTACCACCAGCAATAATTGGCCGCGTTCTTTCATCACCACATCGGCAGCACGTTCAATTAAATTATCCGACATGCCGTGAGCAATCGAAGCCACACTACCAGCAGAACATGGACACACCACCATTTGTTTTGGCGCAGCTGATCCCGAAGCAACTGGCGAAAACCAATCCTCTTTACCACATACGATTAACTTATCACTGCGGCATTTAAGGTGCTCAACCAAAGCTTTTTGCGCGGCTTCTGGGCCACTTGGTAACTTTAAACCATGCTCGGTTGCCATCACGACACGGGCCGCTGATGAGATCAACAAATAAACGGTGTAGTCCGCTGCCAGCAAACACTCTAATAGACGTAATCCATAGGGGGCGCCAGAAGCACCAGTGAAAGCTAGAGTGATTTTCTTTTCCACCAATTGAGACATATTCGCTTCCTCAATAGAGAGTGAGTTTACCAAATAAAAGGATCATAGTGATCTTTTTACCACCAATGATCTTTTTGCTTGCTATGATCTTTAGACTTATGGTGATCTTTTTACTACTTTTGCTGTAAAGCTTGTAATAACTTGGCGTGGATCCCTTCAAAGCCACCATTACTCATCACTAAGATCTGATCGCCCGTTTTTGCTTGAGCCACAATATATTCTACAAAGTTATCAATATTGTCATCAACATAACTTGGTTGAGGACACTGCTGTGCCACCTCTTCTACCGACCATTGAATATTGCTTGGTTGATATAAACAAACTTGATCAGCATGCTTAAAAGCGGCGGCTAAAGTTTGTTTATGCACACCCATTTTCATTGTGCTCGAACGAGGCTCAAACACCGCGATAATTTTGCTATCACCGACTTTATTACGTAAGCCTTCTAACGTGAGATCAATTGCGGTTGGGTGGTGAGCAAAATCGTCATAGACCTTAATGCCCTTCACTTCACCTTTAAGCTCTAAGCGGCGTTTGGTATTAATGAATTTACCCAATGCTTCACAAGCCAGATCAGGCGTGACACCAACATGACGCGCTGCGGCAATCGCCATTAATGCATTATTCACATTATGATCACCGACTAAATCCCACACCACATCACCGTGATGCTGGCCATCTAAATAAACTTGGAAGTGGCTACCATCTTTTTTTACTTTCTTAGCTTTCCAGTGACCATCGTCGCCAATATATTCTAATTCGCTCCAGCAACCGCGCTTGATGACATCTTGCAGGCCATCATCGTTACTTGGCGTCAAAATGCGACCATTACCCGGCACAGTACGAACTAAGTGATGGAATTGACGCTTGATCGCTTCAAGATCATCGAAAATGTCAGCATGATCGAACTCTAAATTATTCATAACCAGTGTTCGTGGGTGGTAGTGCACAAACTTAGAACGTTTATCGAAAAAAGCACTGTCATATTCGTCTGCTTCGACCACAAAAAACATGCTTTCGCCTAAACGAGCCGACACACCAAAGTTGCCCAATACGCCACCAACTAAAAATCCCGGTGCATAACCGCAATCTTCTAAGATCCAAGACAACATGCTCGAGGTGGTGGTTTTACCGTGGGTACCCGATACTGCTAATACCCAACGGTCATGCAATAAAAATTCTTGTAGCCACTGCGGACCTGAGGTGTATTTCAAATTGTTATTTAAAACATATTCAACACAAGGATTACCACGGCTCATCGCGTTACCAATCACCACGAGGTCGGGGGCTGGCTTCAGCTGAGAGGGGTCAAAACCTTCAATAATCTCAATACCTTGAGACTCAAGTAAAGTGCTCATTGGTGGGTAAACATTGGCATCACAGCCTGTCACTTTATGTCCTAATTGACGTGCTAAAACTGCCGCACCGCCCATGAAAGTGCCGCAAATACCAAGAATATGAATATGCATAACAGTGGTTCCAACCTCATTTAGGAGGCAAAAAAGTAATAAATATTTGAAACGTAAATAGTATCGTAAACCAAGTTAAAAGTATGGTTTGATTTAAGAGTATCGAACGACAAAACTTCAAATGTCACATTTGTGAAATTTCACAAGTTACTTCATTACCATAAAAAAGTTTATCCTTTTACAATGAGTTAGCCCTTAACACACCCGTAATAGGGGCATACTGCTTAACGACACAAAAGGATTAAACATGTCGACCATGCGTACACTTGGTGAATTTATTGTTGAAAATCAACACCACTTCCCTCACGCCAGTGGAGATTTATCTTCTCTACTCGGTTCCATTAAATTGGCGGCTAAAATAGTCAATAGGGAAATCAATAAAGCCGGACTGGTTGATATTACTGGCTCGGTGGGCGCTGAGAATGTTCAAGGAGAAGAACAACAAAAACTCGATTTATATGCCAATGACAAATTTAAAGCGGCGCTAGAAGCTCGCGATCAAGTTTGTGGTGTTGCCAGTGAAGAAGAAGATGAAGCCGTCGCCTTTAATAAAGATCTCAATAAAAATGCCAAGTATGTCGTGCTAATGGATCCTCTCGATGGCTCATCTAATATTGATGTTAACGTGTCGGTCGGAACAATTTTCTCTATTTATCAACGTGTCTCTCCAATCGGTACGCCGCCAACTGAAGAAGATTTCTTACAGCCCGGTCATAAGCAAGTGGCGGCCGGTTATATCATTTACGGTTCATCCACCATGTTGGTTTACACCACGGGTAACGGCGTGCATGGATTTACTTACGATCCATCGCTAGGGGTATTTTGCCTATCGCATGAACAGATGGTGATCCCACAATCTGGCACCATTTATTCAATCAATGAAGGCAACTACATTCGCTTCCCAACCGGCATCAAAAAATACATCAAATACTGCCAAGAAAATGTACCAGAAGATAAACGTCCTTATACCTCTCGTTACATTGGCTCTTTAGTGGCTGATTTTCACCGCAACTTATTAAAAGGAGGGGTCTACCTTTATCCAAGCACTGAAAGTCATCCAAATGGTAAATTACGCTTATTATATGAATGCAACCCGATGGCCTTTTTGATGGAACAAGCTGGCGGCAAAGCAAGCGACGGTAAAAATCGTATCTTAGATTTAAAACCAACCGAACTGCATCAGCGTGTTCCTTTTGTCGTTGGTTCACCATTAATGGTCGATAAAGTAGAAAGCTTTTTAGAACAATATCCAGAATAGCTCATTGCCTCAACTAACAATAAAGATAGGAGGAGCTTATTCCTCCTATCTTTTTCTCTTTTCGTTTATCACTTCGCTAGAATTTCCTTCGCATATTTCACTCAAGCCCTTTACAACCCCTTAACAAGTCACGTTATAATCAAAGCGTTAATTTCAAATCTAAGTTATCTCAAGATAGCCAAACATAGAAAGGAAGCCCAATGAGCTTGAATAATGTACCTGCTGGTAAATCACTACCAGACGATTTATATGTAGTGATCGAAATCCCTGCGAATGCAGACCCAATTAAGTATGAAGTCGATAAAGACAGTGGCGCAGTATTTGTTGATCGTTTTATGTCTGCGCCGATGTTCTACCCATGTAACTATGGCTATGTGAACGACACCCTATCTTTAGATGGCGACCCGGTCGATGTTTTGGTCCCTACACCATTTCCATTAATGCCAGGTTCAGTGATTCGTTGTCGCCCGGTTGGCGTATTAAAAATGACGGATGAGTCTGGTGAAGATGCCAAAGTGATTGCAGTACCACACAGCAAATTGTCTAAAGAGTACGAACACATTCAAGATATCAACGATGTACCTGAGTTACTGAAATCTCAAATCACACACTTCTTTGAGCGTTACAAAGATCTTGAAGAAGGTAAGTGGGTAAAAGTTGATGGTTGGGAAGATGTCGCGTCTGCACGTAAAGAGATTCTAGAATCTTACGAGCGCGCTCAGAAATAATAACCACTACTCATTTGAACTGCTAGCCATGAAAGAGCCACTATCGGCTCTTTTTATCAATTAAAACTAAACTGGTAGAGGAAATCGACGGCACTATCGACCCCTGTTACCGCTTCAACATAGAAATCGGTGAGTAATTCATAACGTACGGTAAACTCGCCTAATGCGTTAAATATCCCAACGCCATACTTAACTTGCAGACCTGGCGCAATATAACCGCTTACCGTGACTTGAGAATCATCCCCTGAACCCGCAGTTCCTAATTGTAAATCTTGCACACCAAACGCTTCACCTAACTCGCCAACTAACTGACCACTCTTAGCCAAACTTAAACCGATTAATGCGGTAGTCATGGTACTGCCACTTGCACCGTCCTCTACACCTTGACCGCGCAATAAGTAAGATAATGCATTGGTTTGCGACATCGCGGGTTCAGAAAACACTTTAACTTCAGGCGCATCGGCGGGGCCAGTTACTTGGATCCCAGCAATCACATCATCTTGAGTATTGTCTGGATTTCGGATCGCCTTAATTGCCACATAAGGTTGATCGGCGGGCCCATTCATTAAGATCTTGCCTTCTTGAATGATCAAATCCTGTCCAAAGGATTGGTAATGCCCTTCCTCGATTCTCACTTCCCCTAAAATAAATGGACCTTTATTTTTCTGAGAAACTTTCAAGCTTCCCACTAAATAGCCTTTTAAACCAAATGCCGACAAACTGACATCATCACCAATATTGATGGTAATATCGCTCTCTAGCGCCATCGGTAGACCATTATTCTCTTCGACTGGATTTAGCTTTTCATCCAAAATAATTTCATCTTTCGATAGCCCTACCGCACTTTCTGGTAAGTCTTCGACTAAAATGCGCCCCCAAGGAATATCAATATTACCGGTAATTTTTGCCAGTGTAGGCGTAATCGCAATGGTGAGATCTGGCTTCACTTTTAAAGCCAACATAGGCGGAGATTCAACTTTCAACTCATCACCAAAGGCACGTAAATTGGCATACCAGTTATTACGTTGCGCCCAATTGGCATCCCCTTGTAACTGTAAATCACCATCATCGGTTTCTAATACACTATTCAAGCTCGCCGAATAACCATTAAATTGGGTTTTAACTTCCCCTTGATGAATATCGACTGGGAACATCGGGCCTTCTAATTGAAAATCCTCAATATCAAAATTGCCCAATACTTTAGGGTTTAAAATGGGGCCATTAAAATCGAGCTTGGAGTTCAGATTAGCATTAAGACGGTTTTGCTCACCGAGCAAAGGACGCAGAAAACCGAGATGAATCCCTGCGATAGTATTATCACCATCAATCGACATCTGTTGAGCTTGCACATTGGGAATCGTGGCTTGGCCTTTGAGTTGGCCGTTATTGGTTAACGCCAATAGCCAGCTCATATCGAGCTTATTTTGCTGTAAATTAGCCGATAATTGAATTTTGTCCCAAGGAATGGTGAGTGGAGTATCCAATTTCTGAACGACATTACCTTGGGGAATATCGACATCCAGTTTCACCTGAGGCGCTTTATTATTTGCCCACTTCAACCAAGCATTAACGTTTAGCTCACCATTAATCTCAGTATCTTCTGGGAGGAATACCGCTAACTCATTAAAAGAAAATTGTTGAATCGACAACGTTGCCTCGCCATCGTTGCCAGCTGAAAGGTCTTTATCTAAACAAATTTTCGAAGGTAGATGTTGCCAACAATGCGCTTGCACATCGACGCGTTGCGATGCCAATTGATAGCCGATATCAACAGGGTGATCGATCTGCCAGATTGGGTTGGTTTGTTGGTTGGTATTTGGCTCCATTAAGGTAATTTGCGCTGAGGCTAATTGCCCTTTCCAAATTTGTTGCGGCTTATTTCCCATCCCTCCCTGAACGGTTAAATTGGTTGAAAATAGATCCGTCATCATATCAAGATCGAGTTGATGATCTTTCTCATTACCTTTAAAAGCTAAAGTAAGATCTTTGAGTTGATGTTCTTGATATAAACCGCCTTGGGCACTCAAACGAATATCGCCACTTGGTGATGGGAAAGGCGAAACTTGCCCTTTAACCAACAGCGATTTCAACTTAGCTTCACCTTGCTGCCAGTCGATGTCGCTGATCGATAAGTCGGTCAAGATTTGCGGAGACTTTTGCTCACCACGTAACTGAATATCGCCCATCGCTTGGCCTTTTAGCTCTGGAATGGTTTTTTCCAGTTTAGGCATACGAAGCGCTATATCCATATTCCACTGCTGCTCAAGCCTGCCTTTAATTTTGACACTATTTCTTGCATGAGAGAGTTTTAATCCGCGAGTTCGGACGATGTATTGGCCTTTGCCATGAAGATCACTGGCATTAAACTGACCTTTTAAAGACAAAGGATAACCACGCAACTTGCCATCTATCGCCAAGCTTGGGAACCGTACTTTCCAACCTCCTTGTGGCGTTAAGTTTCCGGTATTAATTAAGCTGCCGTTAAGGATACCTTCTGCTTGTGGCCATTGCATGCCGGGCTGAATATCACTCAAACCTAAGGTCGCTTTCCAATTTAATGGCGCTTGCCAATTCACCATCGCCTGACCGGTGACATTGCCACCGAGCGTCGAAATATTTAATTTATGTAATTCAATTTGTTCAAAGTCGCCTTTGGCATCAAATTCGATATCTGAAGTGGGAATATCCTTGCCTGAAACATCCGAGTTTAAGTCAAATTGATAGCCCTCTAATGAGCCACTACCATCTAAATGTTCAATATTAACGTTATAGTCGGCTTGTCCTTTAACTGGCCATTGTGCTTTAGCATCTTTAATAGATAAGCCAAATGGTAACGTGGCTTTCAGTGGTTTAAGGTGAGCCTTTATTGTAGCTTCCACTCCCCCCGAAAGTTCACTCGATAAATTAAGATTGGCGACACTGCCTTTGGCATCTAAGGTTATCGTCTGACCTGAATATTCCGCCATTTTGACTAGACCTTTCGCTTTCAGCGTTAACGGGTAGTCTCCAGACATCGTTAGCTTGGTATTTAAATCTAAATCGGCCTGTGGCATATCAAGCTTAAGATCCCGGATATCAAGTTGGCTCCCCGTTAATGAGCCTGTAAAGCCTAGGTGATTCACTTTAATCGGTGAGTCTTGCTGCAAAATAAAGTCATCAATATTAAATTGTTCGACTTGCAAGTTGATAGGCGATGCAACTTTAGGTAGAGGAATATCGGGCCGCTGTGCTAGTGGGGTTTTATCGACTGGCTCAGGTGTTTTGTCAGCCTCATCGGGCGCTAAAGTTAAACGAATGGTTTGCCAATTAGTTGGGCGCAATGTCAGCGTACGCCCTTGCATATAAAGCCCGGTAGAAAAATGCTTCCAAGATGCTTTATAGCCCAAGACATTCAAATCAATATCATTAAGTTCGAGATGAGTCAGTGACACTGGAATAGGGATAAAAATGGCTGGCATCAATGAGCTACTATCGTCTGGCTCACTACTTTCAGAAGTAGGCGCATCCGGCATTGAAAATTTCAGGCCATTGACCGCGATAGTATCAATACACACTGAGTGCTCAAATAGACAGTCAATTGAGGTGGAGAAATCAAAACGCTTTAATTCCGTCGCAACGCCTAACGTTTCATCGTTATATTGCACATCGTGCAAAGTAAAAGCGGGTAATAAACTACCTTCGGTAGAACCCACTTTCAGCTCTGGCACGACTTTTTGCGCTACCCACAAACCACTGTTTAAACCGACATTGGTAAACAACAATAGCGCGACGAATAGCAAAGCGACCAAAACCGTCGTTGGGATCAATAAAATAATGCCAAGTAGCCATTTAAGTAATCGCTTCATTACAACTCAGGACCTAAGGTAAAGTGGATACGGAATTCATCACCATCATCGGCATCTAACCCATAAGCAAAATCAAGACGCACCGGACCAACCGGAGAGCCCCACCTCACGCCTACACCAACACCTCGTTTCAATTCTGGAGTATCGGTCCAAGCATCACCAACATCTAAAAATGCCGCGCCCCACCAATTGCCGGTTACTCGATATTGATACTCAAAGCTAGAGGTTGCCATATAAGCACCACCTTCTAGCTCATCGTTACTATCTCTTGGCGATACTTCTTCATAACCATAGCCGCGCAGTGAGTTCACCCCACCGACAAAAAACCGTAATGATGGTGGGACTTCCGACCAATCATCGGCAAAAGCGCCCCCCGCATCTAAGCGAGTAAGGAAACGGTGATTAGGGCCAATCCCGCGAACCCATCCAGTATGACCTACCACACGGATAATTCGCGTATCAGAGAGCAGTGACGGATCGCCATATTCAAAACTGATACTTTGTTTATCGCCCCACATTGGCATGGTATTGCCACGCGTTCTTACTCGGGAAAATGAAATCCCCGGTAGCACATATAACGAGTGGCCTGATTCGGACGCTTGCACATAGTCTTCATACAATAAACGTAAATAAATAGTTCGATGCCAATCATTATCGTAAAGCCAATGACGTTCAAACGATAGATTTTGCTCTTGGCTATCGGTGTCATTGTCATCCTCATCTTTAAAACCATACTGCACGAGATAGTAATCGTGTAGTACATCTTCCAATGGGATCTTATAGTTGGCAGTAAAGGTTTTTTCTGGGTGCGATAACATCACACTGGCCCCGACACTATGCCCATATTTATTGAGCCAAGGTTTTTTCCATGAAAGCTTGCCGCGCGGACCAACATCGGTGGAATAACCTAAACCGGTTTCTATTTGGTTACGTGTTTGCGGTGAGACTCGCACTTTCATTGGTAATGACTTATCTTCATTAACGCTTTCAATATCCGGCTCAACGGAAATGTTAGCAAACCACTCAGAACTCGATAAGTTTTGGTTAAGCTCACCGACTAAAACCGATTGGTACGGTTGACCATCTTCATACGGTACTAACGACTGAACCCGTTTTTGCTCAATTTGGCTACCGGTAATGGTGGTTTGGCCAAACACGTAGCGTTGACCACTTTGGTAATGAAGGTGCACAAACGCTTGATTGCGACTTGGCGAGACTTGCAAGCGAGTATCAATAAACTGGCCATCGAAATAGCCTTTCTGTAATGCAAGATTACGCAAAGCACTCTTTAACCCTTCATAATTCCCGTGATTCAGTACTTGGCCTAAATTTAATTTGGAGCGATCCACCAATCGCATAAAATCCACATCAGTGGCCGCATCACCTTCTATCACAATATCACTTTCATAAATGATGGTAGGAATGCCAGCATCGACCGTCACAATTAACTCGCTATCCGCGTCCGGATCGTCCGTATTACCTTCAATTTGAAACAGAATTGTCGGGTTGTAATAACCTAACGCTTTGAGGGCATCAATGATATTTTCTTTGACGCGCGATTGAAAACGCAATGAGGTGGAATATTCACTTTCTTTAATTGCCGATAAATACGACGACA
This sequence comes from Vibrio litoralis DSM 17657, assembly GCF_000426765.1. Classification (GTDB taxonomy): domain Bacteria; phylum Pseudomonadota; class Gammaproteobacteria; order Enterobacterales; family Vibrionaceae; genus Vibrio; species Vibrio litoralis. The sequence continues at coordinate 671,137 of NZ_KE384567.1, forward strand.
CATTATCGTCTAGCTCACCATCTAAACCTTCAATGGTCAGCTCGGTTTCCGCATAGCTGGGCGTAGCCGAAAAAATCAGCAAACAGGTCAACAATGAAGTGAGGAGACGGTTTTTCATACTTGAATATTTGTACTCATTGTCAAAACTGCTGTAATTTGTCAAATCAAAATATTTATTTGAAATGACCACAGGGATTTATCGGTCTATGGTTTAGAACCTAGATTAAACTACCAGACTTTCCCTTTTCTCAAAAGCCAGTAAGGATTATATATGTCGAATAAAGATAAATTAGTGACCAAAGAAACGGCATTAGCTGGCCGTGATGAAAAAATGCTCATCACCGAGTTACATTATATTAATCAAACAGATTTAACTGCCGACAAACCAACCGGCAGTAAAGAAGTAATATTAGGACTCGGATGCTTCTGGGGTGCAGAACGTGTTTTCTGGCAATTAGATGGTGTGCTCAGCACATCGGTTGGCTATAGCGGTGGTTATACCCCGAATCCGACTTATCAAGAAGTATGTAGCGGAGAAACCGGACATGCTGAAGTAGTACGGGTAATTTTCGATCCAAGTCAATTGACGCTACAAGAGTTACTTGTGATCTTTTGGGAGAAACATGATCCAACCCAAGGTATGCGCCAAGGTAATGATATTGGCACTCAATATCGCTCAGTGATTTATACCGAAGATCAAAGCGATCTCACGATTGCAGAACAAAGCAAAGCAACCTACCAACAAGCAATCGGTGAATCTTTAAGTAAAAATATCACTACTGAATTGGCGGTAATGGGTGACTACTACCTAGCGGAAACCTACCACCAGCAATATTTAGCCAAAAATCCGCAAGGCTACTGTGGCATTGGCGGCACTGGAGTGTGCTTCCCACCGAGTCTAGCTTAATACATTTCTCGTAAGAGATACTGCATAAACAGGCTTAACGCTCTAAGCCTGTTTTCTTATATCCCCGCTCAAGATTCCATCGATAATTGATGAATAGCCAAGTTGACCTCTTTCATAATCTTCAGCTGTTTCTTATTCGACACATCTGGCAATAGTACTTTACCTTGGTCGAAATAAAATTCCCCAACCCCTTTGATTCCAAAGTGCCCTTTAAATACAACTTTTACAAAACGAGCAATTTGAAGTGGGCGATAACGATTAAAAATTGGCTGCATGTTCATTAGTCTATCCAGATTATTGTTATTTGCGATAACGCTCTAACAGGCCTTAAGAGCATTTTAAAGAGCCTTCTACGCATATTTCGATAATGCTTTAATACATATATAGTGGCTAAAACTTAATTGAGCCACATTGATACAGTAAAATTGCTGCAAATTCGTGACAAAGCGCAAACGCAAATCCTCCAGCTCTGTTTATAGTCAAAAATAGTTATGCAAAATTAGAACTAGGCAACATTTCACACTTTTCAAATCTATTTATGCGCTATTATATGAGGACTTTCTCACTTTCCGTATCTAACTAGGTAGACAACTATGATAAGAAAACTATCCATTGCCCTCTTTCTTTTAAGCATGGTGTCACTCACTGCAAGTGCAAATAACATTCAAATTGGTCGCAGCGTACCTGCAGTAACAGTAGAAAAAGGTGGCGAGGTTTTCATGCAAAATGATGATGTCAATTACTTACCTTGGAATACAGAGTTACTGCTCGGCAAAGTTCGTGTGATTCAAGCAATTGCAGGCAGAAGTGGAGCGAAAGCCATGAATGCTCCTCTAATGGAAGCTATTACCCACGCAAAATTCCCGGAAGATAAATACCAAACCACCACTATTGTGAACCAAGATGATGCGATTTGGGGTACTAGCTCATTTGTAAAATCATCAGCGGAAGATGGTAAGAAAGACTTTCCTTGGTCTTCAATGGTATTAGATCAAGAAGGGGTAGCGGCAAAGCAATGGCAACTAACGCCTAAATCTTCAACCATCATAGTCCAAGACAAAACCGGTCGAGTTCTTTTCAACCAAGATGGCGAGTTAACAGAACAACAAATCAATCAGGTTCTACAACTGATCAAACAAAACCTGTGATTAATACATAATGTAATAATATAACATTCTCTTGCCAGGCACTTAATTGTTATAGTATAACAGTTACACGTCTGGTGAGAATTCAAGCCATAATGCTTACTCTCACACCCTATATTCATTCAGTGAGAGCCCACAATGCACAAAAACATTTTTATCCCTTCGATTTTATCAGTCAGTCTATTCGGTCTATCGAGTCTCGCGATCGCAGAGCCGCAACATGAATTTAGCCAACACCAAGCGCATGTTCACGGTATGGTTACTGTTAACATGGTGCAAGATGGCAATGACTTTCTAATCGAAGTTGAATCTCCAGGGCAAGATATTTTAGGCTTTGAGCATGCACCAATCAGCCAAGCAGAAAAACAAGCCTATCAACAAGCGGTCGACTTACTTAAACAACCTAACCAGTTATTCACTTTAGCTGCTGCGGCTAATTGCCAGCCAGTTGATTTCTTAGTCAAAGACAACATAGGTCAAGATGAACACGATCATGATCACCACGACCACGACCACGACCACGACCACGACCACGACCACGACCACGACCACGACCACGACCACGACCAAAAGCATGGCACCTTCACCATGCAATACCAGTATCAATGTAAAAATATTTCTCAATTATCTAAAATAGAGACTCAATGGTTTAGTCACTTCCCAGCAAGCCAAACCATTGAAGTTAATCTATTAACTGACAGCGCTCAAAAACACATTGAACTCAAGCAACCACAACAAACCATTACATGGTAAAATAGTGACTCAAAAAATTAACGTTGCGCGATTAGTCTCAGGATTAATCGCGTCGTTATTGGCTCAAAAAACAAGCTGAAAAGAGACCAAGATGACGATGCCTCTTGCGATAGAACTTAAACAGGTCAGCTTTACTTGGCCGAAACAATCCACACCTACCCTAGTGATAGAACAGCTGGCGATTAAATCTCAGCAACATGTGTTTATTCAAGGGCCCAGCGGTTGTGGAAAATCGACCTTGTTAAGCTTATTAACCGGAATAATGACGCCGCAATCAGGTCAAGTTCGTATTCTCGATAAGCAACTCAACCTGTTATCGCAAGCAGAGCGAGACAAATTTCGCGCTCGTCATATTGGCTATATCTTTCAGCAATTTAATCTACTGCCTTACTTATCGGTGCTAGAAAATGTCTTGCTGCCTTGCCGGTTTTCTCGCGATCGTAAAGCCAAAGCTGAGCAACAAAGTGCCTCTCTAGAGCAACAAGCAAAGCAACTACTTACTCGATTACATTTGCCTACATCGTGTTTTGAGCAACCGATCAACGAACTGAGTATTGGTCAACAACAACGAGTCGCCGCCGCCCGAGCATTAATCGGTCAACCCGAAATCATTATTGCCGATGAGCCCACTTCAGCCCTAGATCAAGATAATCGCCAAGCTTTTATTGAGCTCTTAATTGAAGAAGCCAATCAATCAGGTGCCACGGTAATTTTTGTCAGCCATGATTCTAGTTTGCGTCGTTACTTTGAGGTCTATGTTGACCTACCAGCCATTAACCAAATCAGCCTAGTGAACCCACAACAAGAGGCAAACTAATGAGTGCGATTATCTCTCTTGCTTGGAAGAGCTTACTCAACCGAAAAACCACCGCCATACTAACCATCATTACCGTGGCGATTTCAGTGGTGCTATTACTGGGTGTCGAACAAATCCGTACCCAAGCGAAAAGCAGTTTTGCTAACACCATTTCAAGTACCGATCTCATCGTTGGCGCGCGCTCGGGTGAAGTGAATTTATTGCTTTATTCGGTATTTCGCATTGGTAATGCCACCAATAATATTGGCTGGCAGAGCTATCAAGATATCGCAGCTCTACCACAAGTTAAGTGGGCCATTCCGATTTCTCTGGGAGATTCACACCGTGGCTTCCGTGTCATGGGCACTAATCAGGACTACTTTACATTCTATCGCTACGGAAGTAAGCAACCACTTACTTTCTCTCAAGGGAAAGCGTTTCATAGCTTATTTGAAACCGTGATTGGCTCGGATGTAGCTAAGAAACTCAACTACCAAATTGGTGATGAGATCATTATTGCTCATGGCATCAGTGATAAGTCTTTTACTCGCCACAAAAACTTACCCTTCACCATTACGGGTATTTTAGCGCCAACCGGTACGCCCGTTGATAAAACTGTGCATGTTTCATTAGGTGCAATTGAAGCGATTCATGTTGGCTGGGAATCCGGTGCACACCTAGGACACACTCCTGATAAACAAGTATTAGAGAACCAACAATTTGAGCCCAAAGAAATCACCGCGTTTATGCTGGGTCTGAACTCTAAAATCCAAACCTTTATGCTGCAAAGGCAAATCAACAATTACAACAAAGAACCTTTGAGTGCCATTTTACCCGGTATTGCATTAAGTGAATTGTGGGGAATGATGTCAGTAGCAGAACAAGCCTTAATGGTCATCTCAGGTTTTGTGGTCATTGCTGGGCTACTAGGTATGTTGACGAGTTTACTTACCGGACTACAAGAACGTCGCCGCGAGATGGCAATTTTGCGGGCCATGGGGGCACAACCTAAACACATCTTCTTTTTATTGATGAGTGAAGCGAGTTTATTAACCTTACTTGGTATCACGGTTGGCACTGGAATACTCTACCTTGTGTTAGCCGCTTGTGCGCCAATCATAGAACATCAATATGGCGTCAAAATTGCGTTAACCGCTTTATCCCAACATGACCTTATGTTACTACTACTGGTACAAATTTCAGGAGTCGTGATCGGACTATTCCCATCACTTAAGGCATATCGTCATTCTGTCGCTGATGGCATGACCATAAAGGTATAAAGATGCAAACTATCGCCATTCAACCTTTTCAATCAAACCATCTCGTCAATAGATTCTTATGGCTAAATATGCTGTTGGTGTGCCTTTGCGTGCCTCTCGCAGCTCATGCAGAACAAAAACAAGAGCCATTAAAACTTGACTGGATAGACTTAGTTCCAGTCGATGAGCAAAAGAACTTTGATAAACTCGGCATGCCTGCTCCCGGCAATCATACTGGCGGTAAGGCAAAACAAAATCCAATTGGTAATACTCGTCCTGAACTCAATAACAGTTATGTCAAAATTCCCGGCTTTGTTATTCCGCTAGAGGGCGATGAGAATACCATCACCGAGTTTTTACTGGTGCCATATTTTGGAGCTTGTATCCATGTGCCGCCACCGCCACCTAATCAGATTATTTATGTCAAATTTCCAAAAGGTGCGCCGGTTCAACAACTATGGGATGTGGTATACGTAATTGGGAAGTTAGAAACTCAAGTACTGGATCATGAACTGGCTCAAACGGGATATACCTTACAAGGTGATGCCATCGAAGAATATGACGATATGTAGCCAGCCCAAATAACGAATCAAATAACTAAGTAAATAACGAAAAGGGAGCTCAACGGCTCCCTTTTTGCTTCTATTATCGGTTAACTAGGTTAAGCAATTATCGCTCTATCTCGTAACTGATGTAGACAAACCTCCACCAGCTCATCCAATGATTTATCGCCTGCTGGCAAATCAATTTCAGGATGTTGTGGGGCTTGATACTCAGAATCAATACCCGTGAAATTTGGGATCTCACCAGCTCTCGCTTTCTTGTATAAACCTTTCGGATCGCGCTTTTCACACACTTCTAAAGGCGCATTAACGAACACTTCGATAAACTCACCATCGGGCAGTAAATCACGCACCATTTGGCGTTCAGCGCGATGTGGAGAAATAAACGCCGAGAGTACAATCAAACCAGCATCAGCCATTAGTTTAGCCAACTCACCAATACGACGAATATTTTCTCGGCGATCTTGAGAGGAAAAGCCTAAATCACTGCATAAGCCATGACGCACATTATCGCCATCCAGCAAATAGGTGTGATACCCCAAACTAGCCAATTGAGACTCTAATGCCCCTGCGACCGTCGATTTTCCCGCACCCGATAAGCCGGTAAACCAAAGCACTACTGGCTTTTGCTTTTTTAATTCAGAGCGTGTTTGCTTGGTCACCTGATGCTGGTGCCAAATGACATTTTCATCTTTATTCAAAACAGTCATTAATAGATTCCATGTTACTTAGCCAACCCTTACGATTCATATCGAAGAGTCCGCGTTAAAAAGGGAAGAAATAAGGGATTAGCGTCAATGTCACGATCGAATAAACAATCGAGATTGGCACTCCTATCTTAATAAAATCGTTAATATGATAATTACCAACACTGTAAACCAGCAGGTTGGTTTGATAACCATAAGGCGAAATAAAGCTGGCGCTCGCCCCAAACAATACCGCCATAATAAACGGCATTGGATCGACGCCATAACCTATCGCCATGCTATAACCAATCGGAAAAGCTAAAGCGGCCGCGGCATTATTAGTAATCAACTCGGTTAAAATAAGCGTAAGTAAATAGGTGGCAATCACTGCGCCCATTGGCCCACCACCATTAAACAAATAAATGAACAAGTCCCCCATTTGTTTAGATAAGCCTGAAGACATCATGAGCTGCGCCAAACACAAAGCAGATCCCACGATCACCACTATATCGATAGGGAAACGACGTCTGAGTTCACTAATGCCCACCGCCCCGAGCACTAACATCACTACAATATAGCCAGCTAATCCTTTGATAATCGGAATCGCGCCTACCAGTGATAACCCTATAACCGCGGCAAAACCGAATAAAGCAATCGCGGATTTAGCTCGATCTAGCTTGGCACTCGAATCAAGATCGTTGATCAACACAAACTCTTTGCCATGATCTTGACGCGCAGAATGAAAGCCTTTGCCTGGAACCAATACTAAAGTATCGCCAGCGGCCAGTTTTACATTGCCTAAGCCACCTTCTAAACGCTCGTGCCCGCGACGAATCGCCACGACTACTGCATCAAAACGATCACGGAATTGGCTCGACTTTAAAGTCTTATTACAAATTGAAGCCGACTGGCTCACCACTACCTCAATGAAGCTTTGTCCGTTCAGGTGATGCTGGCCAAATAAGGTAATGCCGGGGATCTCTTGTAATGTGGCAACACTTTCAACATCACCACAAAACAACAGACGATCATTTTCAAGTAATACTAGATCTGGCGTCACCGATGCGATAGTCACCCCATCGCGGATCACTTCAGCTAAAAATAACTTACGTAACGCTCTCAAGTGATTTTGCGCAATACTTTTACCAATTAAAGGCGAGCCTGCTTCCACTCGCGCTTCTAAAAAGTAAGGGAGATCATCTTGCTCATTCGAATCGCTATGTGGCAGTAAATAACTCAGTGGAATCAGTACTAAAACGCCAATCACTAAAATCGCTAAACCAATACAGGTTGGAGCAAAAAAGCCAAGGCTCGGCAATCCAGCATCTACGACAAAGCTATTAATAATTAAATTCGTCGAAGTGCCAATTAAGGTTAAAGTACCACCAAGAATTGCAGCGTAAGATAACGGAATTAATAACCGCGATGGGGCATGAGAGTTATTACGCTTAATCGCACCAATCAAGGCCACCACGACCGCGGTATTATTGGTAAAAGAAGAAAGAAAAGCAGTCGAAAAACCAAGCTTGGCGACTACACTACCCAATCGACCTGATGAAATATGGCGACTGATCCAACTGATCAAGCGGGTTTTCTCTAAGGCACATGAAGCTAAGATCAACAGTACTAACGTCAATAATGATGAGTTAGTAAAGTTCTTTGCGATGCCGTCAAGATCCACCGCGCCAGTCATAAATGCGACTAACGCGGCGGTAGCGAAAATAAAGCTCGGCTTAATCTTGGTGAAGATTAAACTACCAATAATGGCGATCAACAGCAGTAATACCAACCATTTATCCCACATGGCAAACTCCACCATCACCTTGCCTTACTTCTTTTGAGTGTTAAGAGAAGACGAATCAAAAAGCTGGCTAATATCTTTCGCTCCCCAATGCGGGAAATGCTTGCGGATCAGCGCATTGAGTTCAACTTCAAAGCTTGATGAAGCAGGAGCAGTTGCTTGCTGTTCGGTTAAACGCTCACGCACCATACCAGCACCAACAGTAACGTTGGTTAAGCGATCGATAATGATAAAACCACCGGTATCCGCGCACTCAGTATATTTATCTAACGCGACAGTTTCAGTTAATGATATTTCGCATAAACCAATACCATTCAACGGCAATTCCGTCGCATCAAACGCTTCTAACTTATTGATATCGTATTGATGCTTAATCGACTCCAATTGCCCTACCGTTTGTTTACCAGCCACTTTAATGTCGTATTGACGACCCGCAGCGAAAGGCTGATCGGTCATCCATACCACATCGGCTAAAAACTGATTAGTAGCTTTGATGGTCGCGCCGGTTGGAACTAATAAGTCACCACGGCTAATATCAATTTCATCTTCTAACGTAACGGTTATCGCTTGGCCTGCTCGAGCAGAGTCTAAATCACCATCAAAGGTAACAATGCGAGCAACTTTAGAACTTTTACCAGAAGGCAGAGCAGTCACACTATCACCAACAGCAATCGTGCCATTGGCAATCGTGCCAGCAAAACCACGAAAATCGAGATTAGGCCGATTAACATATTGCACCGGTAAGCGGAACTCACCTTGAGTATGTTCTTGGCTTAAATCGATATCTTCTAAGATTTTCAGTAATGGCTGACCTTGATACCAAGCGAGGTTCTGAGTCTGATCGACAACGTTATCGCCTTCCAATGCGGAAATCGGGATCAGTTGAATGTTGATATCTGGATTTAGGTTCTTCGAGAACTCTAAATATTCTTCACGGATATCGTTAAAACGTTGCTCAGAGTATTCCACCAAATCCATTTTATTAACCGCAACTACAAAGTGGCGAATTCCTAATAAACTGGAAATAAATGAATGACGACGAGTTTGATCTAATACCCCTTTACGGGCATCAATCAAAATCACGGCAACATCACAAGTCGAAGCACCGGTTGCCATATTACGGGTGTATTGCTCATGGCCCGGAGTATCGGCAATGATGAATTTACGTTTCTTGGTTGAGAAATAACGATACGCGACATCGATGGTAATACCTTGTTCACGCTCGGCTTGTAACCCATCGACTAGTAATGCTAAGTCAGGTCGCTCACCAGTAGTACCCACACGTTGGCTATCACTATTCACTGCGGCTAATTGATCTTCATAAATCTGCTTTGAATCGTGGAGCAGGCGACCGATTAAGGTACTTTTGCCATCATCAACAGAGCCACAGGTTAAAAAACGCATCAATGATTTATATTGATGCTGGGTGAGGTAACCTTCGATGCCCAATTCAGCCAGTTCGGCTTCAACAACTGCGTTCATAATAAAATCCTTTTGATAACTTAACGGGCTTAGAAGTAGCCTTGGCGTTTTTTCAATTCCATCGATCCTGACTGATCATGGTCGATCGCGCGGCCCTGACGTTCACTGGATGTCGCCACCAACATTTCTTGAATGATCTCTGGCAAAGTCGCTGCCTCCGATTCGATTGCGCCAGTTAATGGGTAACAACCTAAAGTACGGAAACGTACACTCTTATGCTCAACCTTCTCACCTTCTTCGAATTGAAAACGCTCATCATCAACCATGATCAGCATGCCGTCACGATTAACTACAGGTCTTACAGCTGAAAGGTACAGAGGAACAATCTCAATATTTTCTAGGTAGATGTATTGCCAAATATCCAATTCGGTCCAGTTTGAAAGTGGGAATACACGAATACTTTCGCCTTTATTCACCTGGCCGTTATAAGTATGCCAAAGCTCTGGGCGCTGGTTTTTCGGGTCCCAAGTATGGTGCTTATCACGGAATGAGTAGACACGCTCTTTAGCACGAGATTTTTCTTCATCACGGCGAGCGCCACCAAATGCTGCATCAAAACCATATTTGTTTAATGCTTGCTTCAAGCCTTGGGTTTTCATGATATCGGTATGTTTCGATGAGCCATGAACGAAGGGATTACACCCCATCGCTAGTCCTTCAGGATTTTTGTGCACCAATAAATCAAAGCCATATTTCTTCGCGGTGCGATCACGAAATTCAATCATTTCTTTGAATTTCCAATCGGTATCCACATGCAAAAGTGGGAATGGGATCTTCCCTGGATAAAAAGCTTTACGTGCCAGATGCAGCATAACCGCTGAGTCTTTACCGATTGAATACATCATTACCGGGTTATCAAACTCGGCAGCCACTTCACGGATAATATGAATACTCTCCGCCTCAAGTTGCTGTAAATGGGTTAAACGTTCTTGTTCCATGATTCATGTCCTTGCGCTAAATGCGTTTAATATTCAACGATGCGGCTCCTAACTAGAGCTAAATCGCGATCGGCTGAGTTGAATTTTGTTGTTGAGCATGAGAGCCAAACCAAGAAAGCTTTGATGACAGATTCACCACTTCACCAATCACAATTAAAGACGGTGACTGAGCATACTCGGCGAGGCTCGCTAACTCGGATAATGTTCCAATAAGCACTTTTTGTTTGGCTTGCGTTCCGCGTTCAATGATGGCAATTGGGGTATTGGTTGCTCGACCATGTTCAATCAATTGCTGCTGGATATAAGAAGACTTCATCAAGCCCATGTAGATCACGAGAGTTTGATGGCCACGAGCAAGTGTCGACCACTCCATCTGATCATCTTCAGATTTTAAATGGCCAGTGATAAACATGGCGGATTGGGCGTAGTCACGATGTGTCAGCGGGATCCCGGCATAAGCAGTCGCACCTGCCGCCGCGGTAATGCCAGGAATAACTTCAAAACCAATACCTGCATCGGCGAGCACTTCCAGCTCTTCACCGCCACGACCAAACATGAATGGATCGCCACCCTTAATGCGGGCGACCTTGTAGCCTTGCTGAGCAAAGTCGACTAATAGCTGATTGGTTTTATGCTGAGGCACACTGTGATGTCCCGCTTTTTTACCGACGCAAACTAAAATGGTATCACTAGGAATAAGCGCCATAATCTCATCGGAGACCAAGTAGTCATACAGCACCACATCCGCTTGTTGTAAGTAAGACAAAGCTTTCAAGGTTAAAAGTTCAGCATCACCAGGTCCCGCACCAATCAGCGCAACTTGACCTGGCTTCAATTGACTTTGACTAAAATTCAGCAAGCTCTTTGTTTGGCTAGCTTGATTTGCTGCTGCGCTGCTTCCCTTCCTATTTGGGAATAAAGTAATCGTATCCATACTACTAGCTCTTCTCGACTGAATGCTTATTAGGCAATCATTATGACGATCAGACGTTATTACCTGAAATGCTAAAATTTCATTTTTTATTCGAATAACTGCTAAGGGAATATAAAAGACAGTTATAAATGAAAACAAATAGACGACAAATATAGGTGGGATATAGCTTGACTGGACGCTTGAGTCGATTATCTTAGTTTGTCTTACTGATCGACTAAGCCAAAGAGAAGTGTTTTTATGCAATGGATTTGTAAATCTTTCGACCAACTTACCACTCACGAACTCTACCAATTACTAAAACTGCGTGTAGATGTGTTTGTGGTTGAGCAAACATGCCCTTATCCAGAGCTCGATGGCAAAGATCAACTTGAAGGGGTTTATCAACTGTTAGGCTACCAAGACAATCAATTAATTGCTTGCGCTCGTCTTCTTAAACAAGGCATAAGCTTTGATAATGCCAGTATTGGAAGAGTAGCCACTGATATAAATCACCGCGGTAACGGCTTAGGACATCAACTGATTCAAACTGCGATTGAGTATAGTGTTCAATTATGGGGAGATGCTGACATTACCATTGGCGCACAATCTCATCTTGAGCACTATTATGCTAAACATGGATTCAAGAAGGTTTCAGAGGAATATCTAGAAGATGATATTCCTCATATTGATATGACAAGAAGTGCGTAGTAATACTGGGATTATTCCGTACTACGTGCAAAGCCTCCGCTGGATAAGCGGAAAAACATCACCGGGCCATCTTCTTTTTCTATTCGAAGAATATCAAGATCGCCACGATTGGTGAGTTTAAACCGTACCAATTGACCATATTGAATTTGACTCAACGGTTTATCCTTACCTTGAATTTCAACCAGCTGATTCAAATCAGATAGTGGCAAATCATTGTTGCGGAAGATCTGCGAAAGGGTATCGCCTTTCTGTACTGTATAGTCATTCCAAGGTTCAGGCCCAGCATTATTGCTCACCTTACGCTCGGGTTTATCTTCTGCATCCGCTTCAGGCCCACTTAACTGTACACGCTTTTCACTTTTTTCAACTTTAGGCTTAGGTTTGGTTGCTGCCGTTTCTTCACCGTTAATAACCAAAGGAACCGTCATACGTGACGGCTTATTAGTCTTAACGCTAACCTCTTGATCTTTAAATTCTGGTGATTTTTCACTAGGAAGTAACAGTAAGACAATGACGAGTGGAATAAGCACCATCAGAATACGCTGATGCAGTTTAGGCAAAGAATGCCAAGCATCAATAACTCTAATCACAAGATCTGATTGGATAAATTTATCCTTTATAACTTGTGTACGGCTTTGGTTATTTTTTTTACGTTGGTTCACGTTGCATCATCCTAATATTATTTGCGTCAAGGATATTCAATAAACTAATCGTTTTGTCAGTATATTACAAAATTTTCTATAGCTGTAACTGTTAATCTTGTATTGCTAACAAAGTTTCATCTATGAATCAGAACTGATATTCTTAGTGCTTCATTTAAGCAAACAAGAGATTCGCATGTCTGACGTTAAACTAGAAACTATTGAACAAAAAGCAAGTTACGGTATTGGTCTTCAAATGGGTCAACAACTTGCAGGAAGTGGCCTAGAAGGCCTAAATGTTGCCGCTATCGCTAAAGGTATCGCAACATCATTAACAGGTGACATGCCTGAAATCGAAGTTGATGACATTAACAATGCACTTCGTGAGCTTCATACTCGCGCTGAAACAGTACGTGCAGAAGCAGCAAAAGCAGCTGCTGAAGATGGCGAAGTATTCTTAAAAGACAATGCTTTACGTCCTGAAGTAACGATTTTAGAATCAGGCCTTCAATACGAAGTGATCACTGAAGGTACTGGTGAAATCCCAACATCAGACAAGCAAGTACGCGTACACTACCACGGCCAATTAACTGACGGTACTGTATTTGATAGCTCGGTATCTCGCGGCCAACCTGCTGAATTCCCAGTAACTGGCGTTATCGCTGGTTGGGTTGAAGCACTACAGCTTATGCCTGTTGGTTCAAAATGGAAACTGTATATCCCACAAGATCTTGCTTACGGTGAGCGTGGCGCAGGTGCAGCAATCCCTCCTTTTGCAGCCCTAGTATTTGAAGTTGAGCTTCTTGCTATCTTATAACAATTGTTTTTAGATTGTTAATTTATATAAAAGCAGCGAACGCTGCTTTTTTTATTCATAAAAAACAGCTATAACTAGATTCTAATTCAAGATAAATGGAATTCTGTTATGAAAAAATTCGCCCTCATCCTCATCTCCGCCAGCCTTGTCATCTCATCACCAAGCTATGCATTATTTGGACTAGGAGAAGAAAACACCGACGCAGTGACTAAACTTGCTTCTCAAGCGCAAAGCAGCACTGAATTAGTCAATTCACTAAAAGATCAATTAGGGGTGTCTACCGAGCAAGCTGCCGGTGGCGCGGGAGCGCTATTAGCGATGGCTTCAAATGAATTATCTGGTAGCGCTGGAGAAGAGTTCTCAGGATTGTCTTCCAACCTTAGTGGTATGTTAGACGGAGCTAAATCAGCGGGTAACACATTAGATAGCATGGCTGCTGTAAAGAGTGCTTTTGAAAAGTTAGGCCTAGATAGCTCAATGGTAGAACAATATGTACCAATCGTACTGGATTATTTAGGTGACGAAGGGGCAAGTAGTGGACTATTAAGCTCATTAACTAGCCTTTGGAAATAACAACTTTTATATAGATTAAAACATTAATGGTTCACACTATATTTTCGACATAAAAAAACGCCGAGTAATTAATACTCGGCGTTTTTATTCATTTAACTTTGCTTATTCAGCAGCTTCTTCAGCTGCTGCTTCTGGACGGTCAACAAGCTCAATGTATGCCATTGGCGCTTTATCACCGGTACGGAAGCCAGCTTTTAGGATACGAGTGTAACCGCCTTGACGGGCAGAAAAACGTGGACCTAATTCATTAAATAATTTTGCTACAACTTCGTTATCACGAGTGCGAGCAAATGCTAGACGACGGTTAGCAACGCTGTCAGTCTTAGCTAGTGTAATCAAAGGCTCAACTACGCGGCGAAGCTCTTTTGCCTTAGGCAAAGTTGTCTTGATAACTTCATGACGAACTAGAGAGCTAGCCATGTTGCTAAACATCGCTTTACGATGGCTGCTGTTGCGGTTGAGTTGACGACCACTCTTACGATGGCGCATGACCTAATCCTTCTAACTAATATCAATTAATCTTCAGCAATCGACGCTGGTGGCCAGTTTTCTAGGCGCATACCTAGAGACAGACCGCGCGACGCTAGAACATCTTTAATCTCTGTTAAAGACTTCTTACCAAGGTTTGGCGTTTTAAGAAGCTCAACCTCAGTACGCTGTACAAGATCACCGATGTAGTGAATCGCTTCTGCTTTCAAGCAGTTAGCAGAGCGAACTGTTAGTTCAAGATCGTCTACAGGACGCAGTAGAATAGGATCGAACTCCGGCTTCTCTTCTTTCTCTTCTGGAACACGTACATCACGAAGATCTACGAATGCATCCAGTTGCTCAGCTAAAATTGTAGCTGCACGACGGATAGCTTCCTCAGGTTCTAAAGTGCCATTTGTTTCCATATCGATAACAAGCTTGTCTAAGTCAGTACGTTGTTCTACACGTGCTGCTTCTACAGCGTAGGCGATTTTATCAACCGGGCTGTATGTAGCATCAACAAGTAGACGACCGATTGGACGCTCATCTTCTTCAGTATGGATACGAGCTGAAGACGGAACGTAACCACGACCACGTTGAACTTTAATACGCATAGCGATTTCAGCTTTGTCATCCGTTAGGTGACAAATAACGTGTTCTGGGTTAGCGATCTCTACATCACCATCATGGATGATGTCACCTGCAACAACAGGGCCCGAGCCTGATTTTTTTAGTGTAATAAACACTTCATCTTTGCCTTCGGCAACGCTCACAGCAAGACCTTTAAGGTTAAGAAGGATCTCAAGGATATCTTCTTGAACGCCTTCTTTGGTGCTGTACTCGTGTAGAACGCCTTCAATCTCAACTTCTGTTACAGCACAACCTGGCATAGAAGATAGAAGAATACGGCGAAGTGCATTACCTAAAGTGTGGCCAAAACCACGCTCTAAAGGCTCAAGAGTTACTTTTGCATGTGTCGTGCTGATCTGTTCGATGTCAACAAGACGTGGCTTAAGAAATTCTGTTACAGAACCCTGCATTGTGTCCTCTCTTTTGTTTAAACCTTACTTAGAGTAAAGTTCGACGATCAAGTGTTCGTTGATGTCAGCAGATAGATCAGAACGCTCTGGGATACGTTTGAAAGTACCTTCCATCTTGCTAGCATCTACTTCAATCCAAGTTGGTTTTTCGCGTTGTTCAGCAACTTCTAGAGCAGCTTTAATACGTGATTGCTGTTTAGCTTTTTCACGGATAGAAACAACGTCGTTAGCCGTAACTTTGAATGAAGGAACGTTAACTACTTTGCCGTTTACTAGGATAGCTTTGTGGCTAACTAGCTGACGTGATTCAGCGCGAGTAGCACCGAAACCCATGCGGTATACGACATTATCTAAACGACCTTCAAGAAGTTGAAGCAGGTTTTCACCTGTGTTGCCTTTAAGGCGTGCAGCTTCTTTGTAGTAGTTGCGGAATTGTTTTTCTAGAACGCCGTACATACGACGAACTTTTTGCTTCTCACGAAGCTGAACGCCAAACTCAGATAGACGACCGCGACGAGCGCCGTGTACACCTGGTGCGTTATCAATTTTACACTTGGTATCGATCGCGCGGACACCTGACTTAAGGAATAAGTCAGTACCTTCACGACGACTAAGCTTCAGCTTAGGGCCCAAATATCTTGCCATGATCTTTCTCCAATATTCCTAGAAACGAATTAAACGCGACGTTTCTTAGGTGGACGACAACCGTTATGAGGGATCGGAGTTGCATCAACGATGTTAGTGATGCGGTAACCCAATGCGTTTAAAGCACGGATAGTAGACTCACGACCAGGACCAGGGCCCTTAACCATAACTTCCAAGTTCTTTAGGCCATATTCTTTGGCCATTTCACCTGCGCGTTCAGCAGCAACCTGTGCAGCGAACGGCGTAGATTTACGAGAACCACGGAAACCTGAACCACCTGCAGTAGCCCATGAAAGAGCATTACCTTGACGGTCAGTGATGGTCACGATTGTGTTGTTAAAAGAAGCATGGATGTGCGCTACGCCATCTGCTACTTGCTTGCGAACGCGTTTACGCGTGCGTGTTGGTTGTTTTGCCATTGTACTCTCTACCTTATCCGATTATTTTTTGATCGGCTTGCGCGGACCCTTACGAGTGCGTGCGTTGGTTTTAGTACGCTGTCCACGTAGTGGTAGACTGCGACGATGACGAAGACCGCGGTAACAGCCAAGGTCCATAAGACGCTTGATGTTCATCGATACTTCACGACGTAGATCACCTTCTACAGTGTATTTAGCTACACCATCACGCAGTTGATCAATCTGCTCTTCAGTTAGTTCACTGATCTTAACATCTTCAGCAATACTCAGCTCAGCTAGGATAGCTTGAGAACGAGTTTTACCGATGCCGTAGATCGCAGTTAATGCGATAACAGCGTGTTTATGATCAGGAATGTTAATGCCTGCTATACGGGCCACTATTCACTCCTAGTACTTATATAAAGAATTATCCGCTGCAAAGCCCGTCGAGGATACGCAGCGGCATACTACTTCTTTTGCACGCAAAAGGTAGGCCGAGGAATATACTCGGCCTGCCCTCATATTTCAAGTAAAAATTTCTGCTAATTAGCCTTGGCGTTGTTTATGCTTTGGCTCACTGCAAATTACACGCACAACACCGTTGCGCTTGATAACTTTACAGTTACGGCAGATTTTTTTAACGGAAGCACGAACTTTCATTGCTAAACTCCGTAATGAAATCTGAACTATACACGCTGTTATTAGCGGTTATAGCCTTTCAGATTCGCTTTTTTCAACACAGAATCATACTGTTGAGACATCAGATGAGTCTGTACCTGTGCCATAAAGTCCATGA
Organism: Vibrio litoralis DSM 17657; assembly: GCF_000426765.1. Lineage (GTDB taxonomy): Bacteria > Pseudomonadota > Gammaproteobacteria > Enterobacterales > Vibrionaceae > Vibrio > Vibrio litoralis. Next base: position 688,466 of record NZ_KE384567.1, read on the forward strand.
TTACTACCACTACGATAAGTAGTGAAGTACCACCGAAATAGAACTTAACGTTCCACGCGGTCATCATAAACTGTGGGACTAAACAAATAAAGGTAATATATAAAGCACCAACTAGCGTTAAACGAGTCATTACTTTATCTATGTATTTTGCTGTCTGCTCACCTGGGCGGATGCCGGGTACGAATGCACCGGACTTCTTCAAATTATCTGCTGTTTCACGAGGGTTAAACACCATCGCTGTATAAAAGAAACAGAAGAAAATAATTGCTGTCGCATAAAGTATTATATACAAAGGTTGACCTGGGCTTAGTGCCAAAGACACGTCCGTTAACCAACCAAATGTTTTACTCTCGCCGTTCTGGCCAAGCCATTGAGCTAGAGTACCTGGAAACAGGATAATACTTGAAGCAAATATAGCAGGGATTACACCCGCCATGTTTATCTTCAATGGTAAATGCGTACTTTGTGCTGCAAACACTTTACGACCTTGTTGACGCTTCGCATAGTTAACGACAATACGACGTTGACCACGTTCCATGAAAACAACGAAATAAATAACAGCGAACGCAACCACAGCGATTAACAATAGAAGAAGCACGTTCAATTCACCTTGACGCGCTTGCTCAATTGTATGTCCGATTGCAGCTGGCAACCCAGCAACAATACCCGTGAAAATAATCAACGAGATACCGTTACCAATTCCGCGCTCAGTAATTTGTTCACCTAACCACATTAAGAACATGGTGCCGGTTACTAAACTGATGGTAGCAATGATTGTGAACATGGTTTGATCGATAACGACCAGATTTTGGACCATATTCGGCAGACCAGTTGCAATACCAATTGCTTGGAAAGTTGCTAGTACAAGCGTGCCATAGCGTGTGTATCGGCTTATCTTACGACGGCCTGCTTCACCCTCTTTCTTGAGTTCCGCTAACGCTGGATGAACTACAGTTAGCAATTGGACAACAATCGAGGCCGAAATATACGGCATGATGCCCAACGCTAATATAGATGCACGCGAAAGAGCACCACCAGAGAACATGTTAAACATTTCAATGATGGTACCTTTTTGCTGTTCGAACAAATCGGCAAGTACAGCCGCATCAATACCAGGAATCGGCACAAAAGAGCCAGCTCGGAATACCAAAAGCGCGAGGATTACGAATAATAAACGCGATTTTAATTCACCAGTACCCTGTTTAGCAGTACTGAAATCTTGTCCTGGTTTTTTAGCCATCTGTACCTATCCTTCGAAGATTAAGCTTCGATTTTACCGCCAGCAGCTTCGATAGCAGCTACAGCACCTTTAGTCACACGTAGACCTTTAACAGTTACTGGCTTGCTGATTTCACCAGAAAGAACAACTTTAACAAACTCGATGTTCTTAGTGATTACGTTAGCAGCTTTCAAGCTATCAAGATCGATAACGTCAGCCGTTACTTTCGCTAGCTCAGCTAGACGAACTTCAGCAGTCACTAGGCTCTTACGAGAAGTGAAACCGAATTTTGGTAGACGTTGTTTCAAAGGCATTTGACCGCCTTCAAAACCTGGACGAACAGAGCCGCCAGAACGTGATTTTTGACCTTTGTGACCGCGGCCACCAGTTTTACCTAGTCCAGAACCGATACCACGACCTAAACGCTTCTTAGAAGGTTTAGAACCCGCAGCCGGTGATAGAGTATTCAAACGCATTCTGATTACTCCCCAACTTTAACCATGTAGTGAACTTTGTTGATCATGCCGCGCACGCACGGAGTATCTTCAAGTTCTACAGTGTGGTTGATTTTACGAAGGCCTAGTCCACGCAAAGAAGCTTTGTGCTTTGGTAGGCGCCCAATTGAGCTTTTAGTTTGAGTTACTTTAATAGTTGCCATGTGTTCTTACTCCGAAATAGATTCAACAGTTAGACCACGTTTAGCAGCAACCATTTCTGGTGACTTCATGCCGCTCAAACCATCGATCGTTGCACGAACGATGTTGATAGGGTTCGTAGAACCGTACGCTTTCGCAAGTACGTTATGAACACCTACAACTTCAAGTACTGCACGCATTGCACCACCGGCAATGATACCTGTACCTTCAGAAGCTGGTTGCATGTAAACTTTAGAGCCTGTGTGGCGACCTTTCACCGAGTGGTGAAGAGTGCCTTCGTTAAGAGCGATAGTAACCATGTTACGACGCGCTTTTTCCATTGCTTTTTGAATCGCAGCTGGTACTTCACGAGCTTTGCCGTAACCGAAACCAACGCGACCATTACCGTCACCAACTACAGTTAGTGCAGTAAAGCTAAAGATTCGACCACCTTTAACCGTTTTAGCAACACGGTTAACAGCGATTAGCTTTTCATTCAAATCTGAAGCTTGTTGTTCTTGTTTAGCCATCTTCCAACCCTACCTTAGAATTTCAGACCAGCTTCACGTGCAGAATCTGCAAGTGCCGCCACTCGACCGTGGTATTGGAAACCAGAACGATCGAAAGCCACATCTGAGATGCCTTTTTCGATAGCGCGCTCAGCAATAGCTTTACCTACAGCTTTAGCAGCGTCAACGTTACCAGTATTCTTAACTTGCTCACGGATCGCCTTTTCTACAGTAGAAGCAGAAGCGATAACCACAGAGCCGTTTGGTGCGATAACCTGAGCGTACACATGACGCGGAGTACGGTGTACTACTAGGCGGTTTGCACCTAGCTCAGCAATCTTACGACGTGCACGTGTAGCACGACGGATGCGAGATGCTTTCTTATCCATAGTGTTACCTTACTTCTTCTTAGCTTCTTTAGTACGCACATTTTCATCTGCGTAACGAACACCTTTGCCTTTATAAGGCTCAGGCTCACGGTAAGAACGAATGTCAGCAGCAACTTGACCGACTAATTGCTTATCACAAGCAGTTAAGACGATTTCAGTTTGGCTTGGACATTCAGCTTTAACACCTGAAGGCAATTCATGCTCTACAGGATGAGAGAAGCCTAGAGTTAGAGCTACAGAGTTGCCTTTAATAGCAGCACGGTAACCTACACCCTTAAGAACTAGCTTCTTCGTAAAGCCTTCAGTAACACCAACAACCATGTTGTTTACAAGTGCACGCGCAGTACCTGCTTGAGCCCAAGCATTCACTACACCTTCACGTGGACCGAAAGTCAGGTTGTTTTCTTCCTGAGCGATCACTACTGCATTGTGTAAAACGCGAGTTAACTCACCTTTAGCACCTTTAACAGTAATTTCTTGACCATTCAGTTTCACCTCTACGCCAGCTGGAATAGCGACAGGTGCTTTAGCAACACGAGACATATTCTACTCCTTAAGCTACGTAACAGATGATTTCACCGCCAAGACCTGCTTTGCGAGCAGCACGGTCAGACATCAGACCCTTGGAAGTGGAAACAACAGCAACACCCAAACCGCCCATCACTGATGGTAACTCGCCTTTTTTCTTGTAGACGCGTAGACCAGGACGTGAAACACGTTGGATTTGCTCGATTACTGGTTTTGCTTGGAAGTACTTAAGAGTAACTTCTAGCTCTGGTTTTGCTTCGCCTTCAACAGCGAAATCAGCGATGTAGCCTTCAGCTTTTAGTAAAGTAGCAATTGCAACTTTAAGCTTTGAAGAAGGCATTTTCACAGCAACTTTATTTGCTGCCTGACCGTTACGAATTCGGGTCAGCATATCCGAAATCGGATCTTGCATGCTCATATGATTTACTCCAAATGATTAAGTGGCAATTACCAGCTAGCCTTACGAAGTCCAGGAATCTCGCCTTTCATGCAAGCTTCTCGAACTTTGATGCGGCTTAGACCGAATTTACGTAGGTAACCGTGTGGACGACCAGTTTGGTTGCAACGGTTGCGCTGACGCGATGCACTTGAATCACGTGGAAGAGCTTGCAGTTTAAGAACTGCGTTCCAACGATCTTCTTCAGATGCGTTAACATCACTGATGGTTGCTTTAAGCGCAGCACGCTTTTCAGCGTATTGTGCTACAAGCTTTGCACGTTTAGTTTCACGTGCTTTCATTGATTGTTTAGCCATAACAGTAACCCTTCACCTTATTTGCGGAATGGGAAGTTAAAGGCAGCCAGCAGAGCTCGGCCTTCCTCATCAGTGTTTGCAGACGTCGTGATAGTAATATCAAGACCGCGTACACGATCGACTTTATCGTAGTCGATTTCCGGGAAGATGATTTGCTCGCGAACGCCCATGCTGTAGTTACCGCGTCCGTCAAAAGACTTAGCGCTAACACCACGGAAATCACGTACTCGTGGAAGAGCGATAGAAATCAAACGCTCAAAGAAATCCCACATACGCTCGCCACGCAAGGTTACTTTACAACCAATTGGGTAGCCTTCACGAATTTTGAAACCAGCAACAGATTTGCGTGCTTTAGTGATAAGTGGCTTTTGACCAGAAATGGTCGCCATATCACTTGCAGCATTCTCAAGTAGCTTCTTATCGTTGATTGCTTCACCAACGCCCATATTTAGGGTGATTTTCTCAATCCTAGGGACTTGCATGACGCTTGTGTAGCTGAACTCTTTGGTCAGTTCAGCGACTACAGACGACTTGTAGTAATCATGCAGTTTCGCCATAGTAGAACTCCAAATTACTTAATTAATTCACCGTTTGATTTGAAGAAGCGCACTTTCTTGCCTTCTTCCAAACGGAAACCGATACGATCCGCTTTACCAGTAGATGCGTTAAAGATTGCAACGTTAGAAGCATCAATAGCTGCTTCTTGTTCAACGATGCCACCTTGTTGACCTAGAGCCGGTTGAGGCTTTTGGTGTTTTTTAACAAGGTTGATACCTTCAACGAAAACTTTACCAGTTTCGAGAACCTTAGTTACTTTACCGCGCTTGCCTTTATCTTTACCAGCAAGAACGATTACTTCGTCATTACGACGGATTTTAGCTGCCATTTTATTGCCGCTCCTTACAGAACTTCAGGTGCTAGTGACACAATTTTCATGAATTTCGCATTACGAAGCTCACGAGTCACAGGACCAAAGATACGTGTACCGACTGGTTGCTCAGTATTGTCGTTCAACAATACACAAGCATTACGGTCGAAGCGAATGACAGAACCGTCTGGACGACGAACGCCTTTACGGGTGCGCACCACTACCGCTTTCAGAACATCACCTTTTTTTACTTTACCGCGAGGAATTGCTTCCTTAACAGTAACTTTGATGATATCTCCGATATGTGCATAACGGCGGTGAGAGCCACCCAGAACCTTAATACACATTACTCTGCGAGCGCCGGAGTTATCCGCTGCGTCCAGTGTACTTTGCATTTGGATCATGTTAGTGCTCCGCTAAATATTAAAACTAGACCCATCTCGGGTCGGGCTGCCTCTTTATAAGGGCTGCGAATTGTACCACCGTTTCCAGAAGAAAGGTAGTCAAAAAATAAACGGCCCCAAAAAAAACTTTGGGGCCGCTTTAAAAGCCTAAAAAATAAGGAAAAATTAAATTTTCGATTTTTCTAGAACTTTAACCAATGTCCAAGATTTGGTCTTAGACAGTGGACGACACTCACGAATCTCAACTTTGTCGCCTAGGCCACATTCGTTGTTTTCATCGTGTGCATGTACTTTTGTCGTACGTTTGATGAACTTCCCATAAATTGGGTGTTTAACAAAACGTTCGATAGCAACAACAATAGACTTGTCCATTTTGTCGCTAATTACACGACCTTGAGTCGTACGAGTTGTTTCGCTCATTATGCGCCTGCCTTACTAGTCAAAACAGTCTTAACACGTGCGATATCACGGCGTACAGCTTTCAGAGTATGAGTTTGCTGTAGCTGACCAGTTGCAGCTTGCATGCGCAAGTTGAACTGTTCGCGTAGCAAATTCAATAACTCAGCGTTAAGCTCTTCAACGCTTTTTTCGCGTAGGTCTTGTGCTTTCATCACATCACCTGCTTAGTTACAAAAGTTGTTTTTATAGGCAGTTTACGTGCCGCTAGGCGGAACGCTTCACGTGCCAACTCTTCAGGTACACCACCCATCTCGTACATCACTTTACCAGGCTGGATTTGGGCAACCCAATATTCAACGTTACCCTTACCTTTACCTTGACGAACTTCAAGAGGTTTTTCAGTGATAGGTTTGTCTGGAAAAATACGAATCCAGATTTGGCCTTGACGCTTAACGTGACGCGTCATTGCACGACGAGCCGCTTCGATCTGACGAGCAGTAATGCGACCACGGCCAACAGCTTTAAGGCCGAATTCGCCGAAGCTTACATCAGTACCTTTCGCTAGACCACGGTTACGACCAGTCATAACCTTACGGAATTTAGTACGTTTAGGTTGTAGCATCAGTCGACTCCTTACTTACGGCTTTGACGTGGCTTCTTCTTAGGCTTGTCAGCCTTTGGCTCTACCGCGTTAGCGTCTGGCATACCGCCAAGGATTTCACCCTTGAAGATCCAAACTTTAACGCCGATCACACCATATTGAGTGTGAGCCGAAGAAGTTGCGTAATCAATATCAGCACGTAGGGTATGTAGTGGCACACGGCCTTCACGGTACCATTCAGTACGCGCGATTTCAGCGCCGCCTAGACGACCACTTACTTCTACTTTAATACCCTTAGCACCTAGACGCATTGCGTTTTGTACTGCGCGCTTCATAGCACGACGGAACATAACACGACGTTCTAGCTGAGACGAGATGCTATCAGCCACTAATTGACCGTCTAGCTCAGGCTTACGTACTTCTGCAATGTTAATTTGCGCTGGTACACCTGCAATTTTAGCTACAGCTGCGCGTAGCTTCTCAACGTCTTCGCCTTTCTTACCGATAACAACACCTGGACGAGCAGTGTGAATAGTCACACGGATGCTCTTCGCAGGACGCTCGATAACGATGCGAGATAAAGACGCTTTAGACAGTTCTTTCGTTAAGAACTGACGTACCTTGAAGTCGCCGTCTAGGTTGTCAGCGAATTCGTTGGTATTAGCAAACCATGTAGCATTCCAAGGCTTAACGATGCCAAGACGAATACCATTTGGATGTACTTTCTGACCCATTTGCTTACTCTCCTAGTCTCTTAGCGATCTGCTACAACAACAGTGATGTGGCTTGAACGCTTCAAGATACGATCCGCACGGCCTTTAGCACGAGGCATAATACGCTTCATGATAGGGCCCTCATCTACGAAGATTTTAGCGACTGATAGATCGTCGATATCTGCACCTTCGTTGTGTTCCGCATTTGCAATCGCAGAATCAAGTACTTTCTTGATTAACTCAGCAGCTTTTTTGTTGCTGAAAGTTAAAATTTCAAGGGCTTGGTCTACTGATTTACCACGGATTTGGTCTGCAACTAAGCGAGCTTTCTGAGGAGAAATGCGAGCAAAGTTATGTTTAGCAATAGCTTCCATTATTTACTCCTTACTTCTTCTTAGCTTTCTTATCTGCAGCATGGCCGCGATAGGTACGAGTTGGTGCAAATTCGCCCAGTTTGTGACCGATCATTTCATCAGTTACGAATACTGGAACGTGTTGACGACCATTATGGACAGCGATGGTCAAACCAATCATTGATGGAATGATCATTGAGCGACGGGACCAAGTCTTAATAGGCTTTTTGTCTCCGCTTTCCACCGCTTTCTCTACCTTCTTCAGCAAGTGTAGGTCAATAAAAGGACCTTTCTTGAGAGAACGTGGCATGGCGATTCCTCTTTATAGATTATTTGTTACGACGACGTACAATGTACTTGTCAGTGCGTTTGTTCTTACGAGTCTTGAAGCCCTTAGTAGGCATACCCCAAGGAGAAACTGGGTGACGACCACCAGAAGTACGGCCTTCACCACCACCATGTGGGTGGTCTACTGGGTTCATTACCACACCGCGAACGGTTGGACGAACACCGCGCCAGCGGTTAGCACCAGCTTTACCTAGTTCACGAAGCATGTGCTCAGAATTACCTACTTCACCGATAGTTGCACGGCCTTCAGATAATACTTTACGCATCTCACCAGAACGTAAGCGTAGAGTTACATATGAACCGTCGCGAGCGACAAGTTGAGCATATGCGCCAGCTGAACGAGCTAGCTGTGCACCTTTACCAGGCTTAAGTTCAATACAGTGAATTGTAGAACCTACTGGGATGTTACGCATCGGCAGGGTGTTACCTGCTTTAATAGGCGCATCAACACCAGATTGGATCGCATCACCGGCTTGAATGCCTTTTGGTGCAATAATGTAACGACGTTCACCGTCTGCATACAATACTAAAGCAATGTTTGCACTACGGTTTGGATCGTATTCAAGACGCTCAACTTTCGCTGGGATACCGTCTTTAGTACGTTTAAAGTCAATTACACGGTAATGATGCTTGTGACCACCACCAATGTGACGAACTGTAATACGACCGTTATTGTTACGACCACCATTTTTAGAGTTTTTCTCTAAAAGAGGTGCGTAAGGCTTACCTTTATGTAGGTCAGCATTAACTACTTTAACAACGTGGCGACGACCAGGGGAAGTCGGCTTACACTTAACAATAGCCATTTTTAACTACTCCTGTTACTCAGCACCGCCAACGAAGTCAAGGTCTTGACCTTCTTTCAAGGTAACGTAAGCTTTTTTCACGTCTGAACGACGGCCTTCACGCATACCTTGACGTTTGGTCTTACCCTTTTGTACTAGGGTATTTACAGACTTAACTTCAACTTCAAATAGCTTTTCTACAGCTGCTTTGATCTCTTTTTTTGTTGCGTTAGTCGCAACTTTAAAAACGATAGTGTTTGCTTTTTCAGCAGCCATTGTCGCTTTTTCAGAGATGTGCGGAGCACGTAGAACTTTTAGTAGACGCTCTTCACTGATCATGCCAGCATCTCCTCAACTTGCTTAACTGCGTCAGCAGTCATTAGAACCTTGTCAAATGCGATTAGACTTACTGGATCAATACCAGCAACATCACGTGCATCAACTTTGTAAAGGTTACGAGCAGCTAAGAATAGATTCTCGTCTACTTCGCTAGTTACGATTAATACATCGTTTAGCTCAAGATCTTTAAGCTTAGCAACTAGGTCTTTAGTTTTTGGCGCTTCAACTGAGAAGTTATCAACAACGATTAAACGCTCTTGACGAACTAATTCAGAAAGAATGCTTTTCATAGCACCACGGTACATTTTTTTGTTTACTTTTTGGCTGTGATTTTGTGGTTTCGCAGCAAAAGTAACACCACCTGTACGCCAGATTGGGCTACGGATTGTACCAGCACGCGCACGGCCAGTACCTTTTTGACGCCATGGTTTAGCGCCGCCACCAGATACTTCAGAACGAGTCTTTTGAGCACGAGTACCTTGACGAGCACCTGCTGCATACGCAACAACTACTTGGTGTACAAGAGCTTCGTTAAACTCACGTCCGAAAGTAGTCTCGGAAACAGTTAGTGCATCAGCACCTTTAACCATCAATTCCATTACTTACTCCTAGACGTTATGCTTTAACAGCTGGTTTTACGATTACGTTGCCACCGATAGCACCAGGTACTGCACCTTTAATAAGAAGCAGATTGCGCTCAGCGTCAACACGTACGATCTCTAGGTTTTGAGTCGTTACACGCTCAGCTCCCATGTGACCAGCCATTTTTTTGCCTTTAAACACGCGACCTGGAGTTTGACATTGGCCAATTGAACCCGGAGCACGGTGAGACAAAGAGTTACCGTGAGTCATATCTTGAGTACGGAAGTTCCAACGCTTAACAGCGCCTTGGAAGCCCTTACCTTTAGATGTGCCAGTAACGTCTACTTTTTTGATTTCATTGAAAAGTTCTACGTTTAGCTCAGCGCCAACTTCAAACTCTTCACCGTTTTCTAAACGGAATTCCCAAAGACCGCGGCCTGCTTCAACACCTGCTTTCGCAAAGTGACCAGCTTCAGGCTTAGATACACGGTTGGCTTTCTTAGCACCTGCAGTTACTTGGATTGCTGCATAACCATCAGTTTCAAGTGTACGCACTTGAGAAACACGGTTAGCTTCAACCTCAACAACTGTTACAGGGATAGAAACGCCTTCTTCGGTAAATACGCGGGTCATACCCACTTTACGACCGACTAGACCAATCATTATTTCTTCTCCCTTAACCTAGGCTGATTTGAACATCAACGCCAGCAGCAAGATCTAAACGCATCAATGCATCAACAGTTTTATCTGTTGGTTCAACGATGTCGATTAAACGCTTGTGAGTACGAATTTCGTACTGGTCACGTGCGTCTTTGTTGACGTGAGGAGAAACAAGAACTGTGAAACGCTCTTTACGAGTAGGTAGTGGAATAGGACCACGAACCTGTGCGCCGGTGCGCTTTGCTGTTTCAACGATTTCCGCAGTAGACTGATCGATTAGACGATAATCGAAAGCCTTTAGGCGGATACGAATACGTTGGTTCTGCATGAGACAGAGCTCCAATTAATTAATTACACAAACAATATCGCCACTCAACTGCGTAAGTTCGCAGGAATGCCGATTGATTTATGTGAAACCGTAGTGCCCTTATTGGGTACATTGTCAGTTAATTTCATCAGAAACTACTTAACTATTTCTAGATAACTAGACGACTAATTTTATTAACTGCGAACATAAGCTGAGTATACATTATGGCTAGTCACCGAATAATTCCTTAAGAACTAGGAGTGCTAACACGAATCCTCGCTGCTCATTGGTTCACAACTGGCTAAACCAGAGCCGTGCATTATACAGATCACATAATGGGATGCAAGTGGTGTTCGAAAATTAATCGCGAAAAGATAAGATACGGGATGATTTTATTGCTTAATTTCGGAGTAGGCAACAAAAAGGGAAGCCGAAGCTCCCCTTTTTCATACAGATTTGAGTCTGATATTAAGCGATAACTTTCGCTACAACACCAGCACCAACTGTACGGCCACCTTCACGGATTGCGAAACGTAGACCTTCGTCCATCGCGATTGGTGCG
>NZ_AUFZ01000016.1 GCF_000426765.1 Vibrio litoralis DSM 17657
TTGTTGTGTAATGGTATCTGCGAAAAAAAACACTTCAAATATTCAGCGCGTGATAAGTAGATTCCTGCTCTCGCTTAGGCTCGGCTGGAATGACGATCTAATAATGTTTGAGAATCCAAATCGCCGCCTTTAATCACTCAATCCCTACTATGCTTTCCCCCTGATAATGATAGAATCCCCGCATCAGAATTATCGAGACTCTAGGTATTTTAAGTAATGTTTATCCATCATGTTAACGACATCGACTGGCTGGTGATTACCGCTTTTGAAGAACTGAAAACACTATTTATTGAAGAAGCCGGTGATGTTCCATCTTGCTTTTCTACCACCAGCGAATTGAGCCTGATTGATCAAGCTAAGCACACTTATGGATATTTACCTAAACTCGGTGGCACCATCACCGATACGGGTACTTTTCAAAGACCTAATAATGAAGAAGATTTAAATCCACAGCTTGCTTGTCTAGTTGAAGGGCGTGGTCGGGTGTTTATCTATCACGGTGGCTTTGTTGCTTTTGTGGATGATGAGCAAACCTTTATTACCCGCATAGACTAAAACTATAAAATCCGATAAACAGCTCAGTGTTTATCGGATTTTTTATATGTGTCAAATTTAATGGATCAGAGCGCGTTAACTACCCTACCCATTGTGACGTTTATTTACTCAGAGCCAATTCATCACGCACAATTTGGGCACCCGCACTCAAGGCGCGCAATTTTGCTGAGGATATATCTCGGGAAAGTGGTGCCATGCCGCAGTTGGTGCAAGGGTAAAGCTTATCCGCATCCACGTACTGTAGTGCTTTTCGTAGTGTATTGGCGACTTCTTCCGCTGATTCAATGGTATCGGTGGCGACATCAATTGCGCCAACCATAACCTTCTTACCTCGGATCAATTCGAGTAGTTCAATTGGCACGTGTGAGTTATGACACTCCAGTGAAATGATATCGATATTGGATTGTTGTAATTTAGGGAATACTGCCTCGTATTGACGCCATTCTGAACCGAGCGTTTTCTTCCAATCGGTATTGGCTTTAATGCCATAGCCATAGCAAATATGGACAGCGGTTTCGCATTTTAGCCCTTCAATCGCTCGCTCTAAACAGGCGATCCCCCAATCATTCACATCATCAAAAAACACATTAAAAGCTGGCTCATCAAATTGAATAATATCCACGCCTGCCGCTTCTAACTCTTTGGCTTCTTGATTTAAGATCTTGGCAAATTCCCATGCTAATTTTTCACGGCTACCATAGTGATCATCATACAAGGTATCAATCATGGTCATTGGGCCAGGCAATGCCCACTTGATAGGCTGAGTGGTTTGTTGTCTGAGGAATTTTGCATCATCGACAAACACCGAGCTTTTACGACTCACAGGGCCGACAACCACTGGGACACTCGCCTCATAACGATTACGAATAGTCACGGTTTTGCGGTTAATAAAATCCACGCCATTTAAGTGTTCGATAAAGGTAGTCACAAAGTGTTGTCGTGTTTGCTCGCCATCGCTGACGATATCGACCCCCGCTTGGGCTTGTTCATGCAGAGCAATGCGTAAGGCGTCATGCTTGCCATCGATAAGTGCTTGTTCCTCGAGTTTCCATGGTGACCAAAGGGTTTCCGGCTCTGCCAGCCATGATGGTTTCGGCAAGCTTCCTGCGGTTGAAGTCGGTAAAAGTGTTTTCATGATTCGATCCTTTACTTAATTAAGCCGCGACGCTTTTAAAACATTGCTTGAGGCTAGATTGATACGGCTTAATAAAATGTTCTTGGGCAAACTTACCTTGTTCAATAGCAAGGCGGCTGCGCTCTTCACGGTCATACGTAATTTGCGTGAACGAATGATTTGAGCTTTTCAAGCTAGGTTGGTAGTGCTCACCCGCAGTTGCATTCGCGTTGTAAATCTCTGGGCGATAGATCTTTTGGAATGTCTCCATCGTGCTGATGGTGCTAATCAACTCAAGGTTGGTGTAATCATTGAGCAAATCGCCAAAGAAGAAAAAGGCAAGTGGCGCACGGCTTTGTGGCGGCATGAAATAACGTACTTGTAGGCCCATTTTTTGAAAGTATTGCTCTGTGAGTGAGGATTCATTAGGGACATATTCATCGCCAAGCACAGGGTGTTGATTGGTGGTTTTTCGATAAACTTTATTTTCTGACACGCTCAGGCAAATCACTGGGCGCTTGCTGAAGTGGTCGCGGTAAAGATCCGAATCGACAAAGGCTTTAAAAATGTTGCCGTGAAGATCGCCGAAATCAGCGGGAATACTAAATTGATCTTTATCTTTATTATGCTCGCTTAACCGGATACTAAAATCGTAATCTCTTACGTACGATGAAAAGTTATTGCCCACAATGCCTTGATGACGTTGGCCGGTTTTGTTATCGACAATACTGGTTTTTAGCACTTCAATTGATGGGAAAGGATCAGAATGGCTTTGAATGTGCATGTCCACTGAAATGATATCAAGTTCAACGGTGTAGCGATCGCAAGTTGGATTATCCCAATGCGCGAGTGTATTGAAGCGATCGGTGATCATGTTCAGAGTATTACGAAGATTGTTTTGACGGTTTTCACCGCGAGCTAAATTAGCGAAATTAGTCGTGGCGCGAGTGCTTTGCGCTGGCTGGTAGTTTTCATCAAAACTGATGCTTTTGATACTAAATGAAAATTCGTGGCTCATATCGATTACTGTCCCTATATCCGAAAAGATAACGTGCTTAATACCAATCGTACTAATTATCTGATCATCCTTGCTTGCTAAAAGACTCGATAACTTCGTTAGAAATTTTGATTGTAGAATAACTACTTATCGAAAACTTCCGCCTTGTTCTCAAGTATTTTTTCGGCGCAATTTCTGACCACCTAATTAGTGTGATTGGTATAATTTATAACCTTTTAAGCGCAGCATAGATATGTCGTTTATTTACTAATGAAGATGAAGAAAATTCATGTTGCTCGCGATGCTCTACAAAAAATCATAGTTTAGTTTTGCGATAATCCCTTGGTGACATGCCGTATATTTTCCGAAAGCGATGCGTGAAATTATACGGATCGGGATAGCCTAAACGGTGGGCGATCATGGTAATGCTCCAATCGCGGTGATGCAGTAGATCGAGTGCTTTTTCCATTCTCAATTGGATCAATTTTTGGCTTGGGGAACGTTGATATAGCTGCTTGGAAACACGGTTAAGCTGCTCTTCACTCAAAAAGCTTTTCTGAGCAATTTCTTTGACTGTCCAAGGCAAATGCAACTGCGCTTCTACTTGATTAAACACACTGTGCACTCGCATAGCGGCATTCGATGGATTAAGCTCTGTTGATCCCATTAATACTCGAGATAATTCGCTTAATAGCAACTGGCGAAAGGTTGCTCGTCCATGAATTTCTTGATGAGTTAAATTAAGTAGTGACCAGACTGATTCACTCAGATGAGTCTGCTCTACCTTTTGTTTGCTTTGTTGGACTTGCTGCCATTTTTCGGTCGGCGGTAATAAAATCCACGCCATTTTCCAATAAGGATGCTCACCTAGTTCAAAACGAAAAGGCAGACCTTGCGGCAGAACGGTTACACTATTGGGTTGAATATGATGCATACCATGACGAGTAGATAGGCAACCTCCCCCTTCTAAAGTGAACAAAATCGTATGAATTTCAGGTTCACGGCGCTCTACTGAATAACCTTGTGAAAACTCCCCTAGCCCTGCCATCGAAATTTCTTCATTACTCAATTCAGGGATCTCAGAAGACACAATAAAGCGCTCTTTGCATGCTTCAGCCAGATAAACATCATCTTGCCAATGACGGTTGAGCAACTCTTGTTCAATGACGGATTTGCACAGGTTTTTCGAGGTTTCAAACATGTTGGTTTATCCAAGGCTCTTTTATATTTGCCATTCATATTGCTGTGCTTTTTTCGAGCGTAGCGAGTTTGGCTACTCTGCTGACAATGGCCATTATTCAGGGAAATGCGTTATGTCCATTCAACCACACTCTTGCATACAAACCAATCCACCGACTTCATACTTGCCACCTAAGTTGTTTTCTCGGGTAGTGAAGCTGGCGTTTCCAGTGGCGCTACAAAGTGCTTTAGTGGCAATTTTAGCGCTGGCTGATGTATTGATGGTCAGTGATTTTGGGCAAACCGCGACCGCCGCGGTAGGTATCGCGTCACGTTGGCATTTTGTGGCGATCATGATCATGGCAGCGCTTGCTACCGCCACCGGAACCCTTGTTTCTCAATACTGGGGACGTGATGACAGAGAAACCGCTAAAACTGTCACCATGCAATCACTAAAGTTTGGGTCGATTATCATGATCCCGGTAACCATTTTAATGGTGGGCTTCGGCTCGCAAATTATGCGGCTACAAACCGATGATATGCAGGTGATCCAACAAGGTGCTGACTACCTGTTGTATAGCCTACCTTTACTTATGTTGACTCACTGGGTGATCACCGCAGAAGCCAGTTTACGCTCTAGTGGTAACGCGGTACTGCCTTTAATTCTAGCGGCGATTACTATCGCGATTAATATTGGTCTGAACTTTTGGTTAATTCACGGTGGCTTCGGAGTTCCGGCAATGGGCGTTGCGGGTGCGGCACTTTCGACCACTATTGCGCGCGTTATACAAGTACTGCTCATTTATGGGGTGTTAAAATTTCAACAGCATTGGTTAATCATCAGCGATTACCAAAAGCAGAACTCGCGCCTATGGCAATCTTATAAACGACTCGCAATACCGAATGCGTGTAATGCGGTATTGTGGGCCTTTGGTACGCTCACTTACCAGATGATTTACGGCCACATGGGAACCACAGAGCTAGCCGTTTACAGCATGATTGGGCCATTTGAAGGCTTATGTTATGCGATTTTTATGGGTATCTCAGTGGCTTGCTCGGTACTGCTTGGCCAATCTTTAGGGCGAGATGAATACCTACAAGCACAAGCGATGTCGAAGTTTTTCATAAAGTGCATTTTAGTGATGGGAGTGGTCGCTTGCGTCATCATGTTGCTACAAAGACACAATGTGATCACCTTTTTGGATCTCGATAGCCCTAACTTCAGCGGCATTGCTGATCCGGCTTTTGTGGTGATGAGTTTTGCGATTATTATCCGCATGCTTAATATGCTGATCATCAACGGTATATTACGCGCTGGTGGCGAGAACCATTTCTGCTTACGCATGGATTTCATTGCCATGTGGATGGTCGGCATTCCACTCACCGCTTACGGCGCTTTTGTCGCAGAATTAAGCTTTGCTTGGGTGTACTTACTAATGATCTCAGAAGAAATCGTCAAACTAAGTCTATGTTTTACACGTTATTTAAAACGTAAATGGCTGAATAATTTAACCATTCAGACTATTTGATGATTTAGTGACTAGGAAGCTTAACGTTAGCCACAACCAAGAACTTTTGTATGGTGTGAAAGAGATAAAACAGAACTGAGAATTAAATCGCAAAAAGCCAAGACGTATTCTATTGCGCCTTGGCTTTATTATTTAACTACTCCATGGTGTGGTCATTAATCAAGCAAAGACCTACGCAAACTCACCATGAAAAAAATCGCCTTCATCATCTTAGTTGGATTAGCTATTTGGCAATTTTTTTACCAAAGCGCGCCCAAAAATAATGCTGATTACAAGCCTCAAATAGCGGCATTTTTTGATATGGGTAGTGCAGCGTCATCAAACAAACCCTCACAACAAGGTTTCGCCTGTGATAGTCGACAAATGTGCAATGAAATGTCGACTCAAGCAGAAGCGGCCTACTTCTACCAACACTGCCCTAATCAACAATTACAACTCGATAGTGATGGCACACCTTGCGGTAAGTTCTTCGATTAACACGCCACTCTAAACACAAGTAAAAAAGCCCGAATAGGTTAAATTCGGGCTTTCTAATGACACTAATATTGGTCATTTACTTATTTGCTTGAACCTTCAATTGCTGAATAAAGGCATCCACTTGAGGATTATTCGGCACTAATTTTTTCAACTTCTGCGCATATTGTAATGCAGAAAAATACTCTCCTAATTCCGCATATTCCTGCGCTAAAGCATAAGTAAGATCAGGGCTAGTTGGAGATAACTGATAAGCTCGCTCTAACGCTGCAACTGCTTTTTTCAGCTGACCTTGGTCTTTCAATAGTAGTGAATAAGTGTAGTGATACCTTACATTATCCGGCGCTTTTAATGTTGCTTGCTCCAGCTCGATTAACGCTTTCGCTTTATCCTGACTACGCACATAACTCATGGCTAGAGAATAATAGAGCGAGGCATTATCCGGTGCGATCTCTACACCTTTTAATAACACTTTCTGAGCTGCTGCTTCATTATTTTGACGGCGATACACATCGGCTAAGTTCACATAAGCTGGCACAAAATTCGGCTCAACTTTGATTGCTTGATTGAAATGATTTTGCGCTTCATCTAAACGGTTTAAGTTAATCGCCAAGCTCCCTAATGCCGCATACGAGAAACCACGATCACTTTGATAGGCCTGGACTTGACGGTATTCATCAAGCACCTCATTTAATTTATCTCGCTCTTGAGCCGAGAGTTTTGCAGATTGGGCAAGATCCGGCACGACAGGTGCAAGAACGCGCGCCGCTTCTGTTCTTATCGATAACGCATCATCAGATAATAATGGGCTCAATAAACTCCATCGTTGTGCTATCGGAAAGTTTTCCGCCGCTTCAATCGCCCCTAGTTTTTTTAATGACTCATCACTTTTAACTGCGCGTGCAATCGCCACCATGGCATTGGCATCAGGAAGTGCCGACATGCGACTCAATGCTGAAGCACGTACAATATCGCTATAATTGGCATCTTGAGCAATTTTAGATAGCTCGGTGCTGGACGTCAGCATGCCAGTATCTGCTTGGTGAAAGACATTACCGTAATGCGCACTACCTTGATACTGACTATTCGGGTACCACGTTTTCAGTGATTGTTGTGCCCACTTATCATCTTTATCTTGATGGCATTGCGTACAAGCATTCGGCGAGCCGGTCGAGATACTTAAATCCGGTCTTGGCACTTTAAAGCTATGATCACGCCTCGGGTCTACTTGCATATAGGTTGTGGCTGGCATGTGACAATCAACACACTGATTACCTTGCTTAAATTTCGCGTGCTTATGGTGGGAATCCGTATCATATTCCGTCTTAGTGTGGCATTGCGTACAAGTATCATTGCCAAGCAACTTTAATTTACCGGAATGAGGATTATGACAGTTGGTACACGTGACGCCTTTTTCATGCATTTTACTTTGCATGAAAGACCCCCAAACATAGACCTCATCGGAAATTTGACCATCAGGATAATATAGATCGGAAGACAGTAGTGATGGCGTAAACGCATTCACAATATCTTGAGGTGACGTGCGATCTTGTAACTGAGCTCTGCGAGCATGGCAACTGGCGCATGTATCCACTTGTTGGCTATCCACCAGCGGCTGAACAGAAACCATTTTCCCATTTTCATTTTTATGGAACATAGGAGTACGCATCTTGATATTGACGTCATACCCTTTGTTGGCAATCTTCTTATCACCATTTGCCCATTTTATATGTTTCGCATCATCTCCATGGCAAGCATTGCAACTGACATTAACCGCTGAAAACTCAGGTTTATAGGTTTTGGTTTCAGCATCATAATTCTTCTTATAATCAGTCACATGACAATCTGCACACATCTGATTCCAATTTTGTCCCTTTTGAGTCCAATGAAACGTATCATTGGGGGTTTCATCAGGATGAAGAACAAACCAACGTTGCCCACCTTCTTGCTGAGAGCGAGAATCCCAAGCAAAAGGAATAAATTGCCACTTCCCCTTACCCGCATCGAATAAATACTGCTGTAGAGGTTTATAACCAAAGGTATAGATAATATTTAAATGATGCTGTTTGCCTTGCTCATCGACAAAATCCACCCACAGTTTGTTGTCATCATCTTGAGTAAAGGTTGCAGGCTTACCTAAATATTGAATACTGCGACCATCAAACTGCCCTAAGCTAATTTCTGGGGTGGCTTGTTCCATGGCATGAAAGTGATCGGATTGCTTCCAATCTTCAACTTGTTTCTGATGGCAACTGGCACAAGATTCAGAGGCATGTTCTGTATTAGCTAGATTAGAAAAACTGATACAACTTAAAATAATCGCTAGATACAACTGGCTAATAAACTTCACATAAACCCCATTGATAGATCCCTCAAATGACTATTATTATTTTACATTGATGTACTATGTTTGTGCTTTAAACTAACTTGTTATTTTAGTTATAGATCATATAACTCTTTTTTATCGGCTCTTTCGATAGTCTATACCCAAGTAACTTCAAGGTGCGAGTTTCAGCAAGAATAAAACAAAGCCGTTAGTACTCTACTTCTCCCATACGATGTTTTTCACTTTTATCTTTATATTCTAATGCTTTGTGAAGCTGCTCTCGTAACCACTGATGCGCTGTATCTTGAGTTCGGCTTGGATGCCAAATTGCACTAAACGTCATCTCGGTATTGTCAAAAGGAAGCGATAATAGTTTCACGGGATATAACCCTTGAAAAGATTGCACCGTCGAAATAGGTAGAATACCAATAAAGTCAGTAGTAGAAATAAGCGATAACATTTCTGCCGCCCCGGGAACTCGATGGCGAATATTTCTCTTTTCAATAAACTTCATATGTTCATCACTTAAGATACTACCTCTGACTCTCCACTGAGAAAGTGCAATATGCTCTTCTGCAAAAAAAGCCTGATAGGTAAGGGTGTTATTGATCAGCCTAGGGTGGCCTTTCCGACACACAACACAGCCTTTTTCGGTTAATAACACTTCGTGCTTAAGGTTTGAACGAGCTGGTGGGGTGATATCTATAATTAAATCATAGCGCTGTAACCGTAAATCACTCTCATAATCTTGAGTAAATAATGGGTGTATTTCTAAGTTAATATTTGGGGCTATGCGTTGGATTAATTGAATGCAGTGGTTAAACAACTCACTACCCACCACAGAAACACAAGCAATAGAAAATGTTTTATTCGAAACTTTAGGATCAAATTCCGTTGAAGCAAATAAAGTGGCGCTAAAGTTATCTAACGCCGCTTGAAAAGATGGATAAATATCCATGGCAAATGAGGTAGGTTCTACGCCTAAACTTGATCGGTGAAAAAGAGGATCGTCATACACATCACGCAAGCGCTTCAAAGCTTTACTTACCGCAGGTTGACTTATCCCAAGACGTTTTGCCGCTTTCGATAAACTTAACTCTTCATAAATCACAATAAATATCGGGATAAGGTTTAAATCTGCAGACTTCATACGCTGACACCTAAAACAAACAAGATTGATTTCATTTCAATTACAATAAGTTAACACAATGACAAACAAGTTTTTGACGTATTCGTCTTATTTGTCCGATATTTTATCTAATGCGTTTTTCAACTTTAGTGGTTGAAGTAGATTCTTTTGCTGTGCTTTTCTGGCTTTAATTAATTTCCAGTAACCTTTGAGTTGCTTATTATCAGCGTCAGAATCAGCAATGCGTTCCGTCAACGTTTGCAAATCATCTACTTGAAAAAAAGCATCTTTATTCATTACTTTTTTAAGTTTGATATACAGCAATAAGCGTGCGGTTTTGATGTCTTTGTTTATCAAAGATTGTTTAAATTGAATAAACAGTGGCAACGGACGATCTCGATAATAACGCCCTACTCCAAGCACCAAGATAACAATAGCCACCAAACCAGATACGAATAAGCTAATCTCAAACCAATAGGCGCTAAGAAAGGAGTGTAAAGTATGCTTCACTTGAAACGACTTTCCTTCAATATGAATCGTTTCAACCCTTTGCTTGTCACTATTCCACCAAACAACATTAAAATCTGGGAATGTTACTTCTCCACCTTGTTGCATCACATAAACCACTTTGTCTTCACGGGTCGATTGATAATCTCCGCGAACACTTTTATCCACTAATTTAGCGGGATCAGCATAAGCCTGATAATGAGGAGTGCTTTGTCCTTCTAACCATTGTGGTAATAAAATGGAAAGTGAATCATCCGCGGTGATTGTGAGAGTGCGGGTAATAGTATCTCCCACTTTTAATTGGTCATGACTGCTTTGCCAGTTTTGTGTAACGCTGACCTTACTTGCGGCAAACCACTGCTTCTTATCGGTCAATTGAGCATCTGGTAAGGCGGCTTTAAAACTGAACTCATGTGTCGTGACCGTACCTTGTGTTTTTTTACCGCCTTCTCCGGCAATCGTTGCTGTCACGGGGATTTGAGGAATCGTAAAAGTCCCTGAAGATTGAGGATACAATGTGATTTCCCAACGTTGATGAGACCATGTAACCCCTCCTTTACGGTCGGTATAATTCGTCGCAAGCTGGTTTCTTTGCTTAACGATCAAATTAGGGATATCAATTTTACCAATCGTCGTAGGCCCCAAGAACCAGCGTGGTGTACTAACATCAATCGTCAGTACAATTTGCTCATTCACTGCGTAAACTTTTTCTGAATCTCTTGATTGTGTTGTATGTTCAGGGCCAATCCAGGTTTTCACAGAAACAGAATATGGGCTTGAAGAAGGCGACACTTCATCAGCTTGCGCAATAGGAACAATACCGAGCAAAACTAAGCCCAAAAAAGTCAGCATTAAGCTTAATCGCTTCATTCTGGCACCTCTTCGTTTTCTGACGGCACACTAGGTTGTTGCAGTTGCAGCATAAACTTACGAGCTAAGAAACTTTTAGGATCGGCATCGACTTTTTTGAGCCATTTATCTGCTAATTCATCGCTCCCCAAAATTTGTTCAGCGTTCAACGTTTCTTTTTCCATGGCTTGGGCAGAAACTTGCTCTTCCGCCCCTTCGCCAGTTTGAGGTTGATCGCCAAGCTCTTTACTGGCTTCCGGCCCTTCAGCTGATCCCGCTTGGCTTTGACTCATGCGATTCACATCTTCAACAATATTGTTGATCACTTGTAAGTTATGCTGAATATCTTTTAGCAAGCGAGGAGCGATATCTTCTTTTGCTGCAAGCTGTCGAAGCAAATTACGAGCTGCCACATATTCTCTTTGATGAGCGAGAGCACTTGCCGCGTAATATAAGCTCACATCCGAGTTGGCTTCAATAAACTCAGCCTGAGCCAGTTTAAATTCACTCGCATAGTAATACGCAATACCTTTACGCATCGGATCGTTAAAATGTTTCGCCGCTTCAAGGTACTTCAAATCATTAAAAAGCCATTGACCTTGCTGGTCTGGGGTGAGCCATAGGTCCACCCACCATTGTGAAACCCGTTGCCAAGTTGTGATCTTTTGGGTCGCTGCTGGCTTTTTCGCTTGTAAGTAAACGGAAGCTTGAGCAGGTAATGGTAAAAATGACAACGATAATGCACCAATTAGGCACCATTGCACCAACCAGCCTTTTCTAAACCACAATAACGTCAGGATAGTTAACACAACAATGAGAGGGTGACTCATGTCTTTCCAAGGCATGGCTGATTCACCATTTATTTGCATATTGCGTTTAATTGCATTGTTTAGCGTTTTTAGATCACTGTCGTCCACTGAAGCCATGACTAATCGACCATTCGTTTCACTTGCTAAGGCTTTAAGCGAATTCATATCAATAGGGTCATTGACCACAAGATCAGGGTTACCAGCGGCTAAAATTAATAACTGATAAGGTTTATCTTGAAAAAATTGTGCATAAGCATCAATAGCTTGAGGAGTTACACCATCGGTAACGAGCAAGACAGTTCCACCTAATTTGCCTTTTAATAGTTGGTCAATAATCGGTAGCGCCTTATCTGCGAACTTTCCCGATTCCGGCATAATATCTGGACTAATAGCAGTTAAAAATGGTGTGAATACCGCGCTATCTTGAGTCAGTGGCATTGCGGTGTGAGCTGAACCCGCATAGACCACTAAACCGGTTTTTCCACCAGCACGTAAGGCTAATAGATCACGTATTTTTTGTTTAGCTCGCTCAAGCCTGCTCGGAGGTAGATCGGTTTCTAACATTGACTCCGAATTATCTAGAACCACTACCATTTCGGCTTTGTCTTCGCCAAATGGTGAAGCCTCTCTTTGCCATGTAGGGCCTGCACAAATCAATAACCCGATAGAGATACATAGCGCTAATACTTTCAGAGGTAATTGCTTTTTCCAACCATGTTCACCAAGTGTTAATACTTTACGTAAATGTTCAGGTAATACTTCAGCCCACTGAGGTTTATCTTCATCTCGCCAACGTAACCACCATAAAATCCCTAAAGGAATGAAGCCCACCAACCACCAAGGGCGAATAAAATGAAACTGACTTAGAATCTGCTGCCACACCAGAGAATCAAACATGCTTGCTCTCCCGTGTATTTATATCACTCGTAGGCTGAGATCGACCTGTCGAACGCCCCCTCCTAATCGTCGCGATAAGAAATAGACTTGAATATAAAACAATCACCACCATCACAAAATAATGCTGCAAAGAAACTTTAGGTCGATAAGTCATACTTTCATAAAGTTGCGGCTCTAAATCATTAATACTGGCATAAGCTTGCTTTAAGCCCTCACTGTCTTTTGCTTGATAAGCCTTTCCACCTGTCGTGCTAGCAACATGGTTGATGATATCCATATCCATGGCTTGTTCACCAACGGTGCTTGGATCTCCCATGGCAATCACATGAATACGAACGCCTTTGGCAGCAGCAACTTTCGCCGCATCAATAGGTTCGACAAAACTACCAGTATCATTGCCATCGGTGAGCACTATTGTCACTTTTTGGCGTTCTGAGCCTGGTGTGGTTTGCTCAAAAGTTTTAATCGCTAAACCAATCGCATCACCAAGGTGAGTACTCTCTCCCGCCATCGACACATCAGTTTGCTCTAACAGGGTTAACCAAGCATTATTATCCGCCGTAAAAGGAGTTTGAATAAAAGCGGCATCACCAAACAAAATCAGCCCTAGACGATCGCCCTTACGCTCTGCCACAAAATCTTGTAATACGGCTTTTGCTGCATCCAAACGATTAACTTTGTTACCTTGTTGATCGGTAAAATCTTGTTCAGACATCGAGCCGGATAAATCCACAGCAACCATGACATCTCGCCCCATGCTTTCACGCGTTTGAGGCTCTCCCAACACTTTCGGTTGGGCTAAGGCAATCACTAAACATCCCCAAGTGATAACCAGCGCAATACGTTGCCACCAACTGGCTTTAAGTTGTGTCGCACCTTCCGAGGGCTCTTCCCCTATCGCTTCTATCAGTAAGTTGAAGAAAGGGACTTTGGTCGCGGTTTGTTCCGTTCGATAAGCAGGCAGTAAGAAATAAACCAATATCGGCAAAGGCAAAATCCAAAACCAATGAGGGCTAGCAAATTCAAGTGATGACATCATGATGCTCTAGCTCCTTGTGACTGGTGCTCTCTTATCCAAAGTAAACAATGTTGATGAACTCGCTGTTTCTCTTCTATATTCAGCGCTTCTTTACGACTGTTAAGTGACTGCATCCACCGTCTAAGCAACTCGTTTTCCATCTTCGAGTGATCACAGGGAATATACGCATTTAAAGCTGTCTGAAATTCTTCACCATACAAAGCTTGATCCGCAGGGTTGAGGTAACCCATCACACGCTTGATGATCACAAAAGCTTGATACTCAAATTGAGGATTATTGATATCTAGTGTGTTAATGACCTCGATAGCCTCACGTCGATAGCGGTTTTTCCACCAATTTTGAGCTCGCTTATACAACCAGATAGAAAGTAATATCAAACCAATGGCAGACAGTATTTTCCAACCAATAGTTTGCGGCCACCAGCTCACCGGATCAGGTAATCCGACATCATGTAATTGCTTCAAAATATAAGTAGATGGTGGGGTTGGCTGGTTGCTCATATCTGCCCCCCTATCGAGCGCTTGTACTGCCTGATATGTTCTCCACGTGTATCCAAATCAATGAAAGGTAAATTGTTGATCGCCATAATTTTAGCTAATTGCTCGCGTTTTATATGGCTTGTGGAGCGGAGAGTTTCATTAGCCGTATCAATCTTTGAAGCGGTATCTAAACTAAGTTGGTAATGCCCATCACCAATCACCCAACGGCTATTGGTTATCTGCTCAGGAAGCCATTGCTCCATAGGGTCTGATACCATCAAACTTAAAATATCATTGTGTTGTTGTAAGTATTGCAGCCTTTTAATATCTAATTCAGTCGCATCATTCCAATCACTGATCATCACAATGGTTGCCCCTTTTAGTTTTAATTGAGCGATACTTTTCACCCAATCACTAAAGTGCACATGGCTAGCATTCTTAGATTCAATGTTTAATGCTTGGTTATGTCGAGCCATCTCATTGAGGTCCCTTAACAAACCATTTTGTGAACGTTGAGCTTTATGATGGCTGATATGGTTAGGGGTAATAAAACTAAAACCCACGCGATCGTTATCTTTAAGTGCTCTCCATGCCGTTAATGCAGCAATTTCAGCAGCCACGACAGATTTCATCGTATCTTGTGAGGAAAAAAACATCCCACTACGTTGATCAACAGCAACCAATACATGTCGATCTTTCTCTTCAGTGTAGGTTCTTACATGAGGTTTGCCGGTGCGGAACGTTACCTTCCAGTCTAAATTCCGAATATCATCGCCCAATTGATAATGACGAAGTTCTTCAAAATTCAGCCCTCTTCCTCGAAAGCGAGAATTATGTCGCCCCGCCAAGGCCGTGCCAGCATTCATTTGCGGTAAGAAGCTAAAAGCATGGGATTGAGCTTGAAGATGAACTAAACGAGAGAACTCACAATATACTCTAGGATCAAAGTCTTGCGCCGCCATATTGCCTCTCTTAGCCTATTGCCACACAACTTAATAACTCATCAATCACTCGCTGGTGAGTCACGCCATCGGCAAGCGCATCATAAGAGAGGATAAAACGATGGCTCATCACCATAGGAACCATGGCTCGTATATCATCCGGTGTCACATGATCACGCCCATTAAGCCAAGCGTGAGCACGAGCGCATTTATCCAAAGCAATAGAGGCGCGAGGGCTTGAGCCTATTTGGATCCATTGGCTTAACGACGAATCGGGATAATCGCTTGGTGTACGAGTCGCCATCACTAGATTAACGATGTAATCTTCAGCCATATCAGAAACTTCAATCGCGGCAATTTCTTTGCGCGCATCAAACACCATTTGAATATCAAATTGAAAAGTTGAGTCATCGGTAATCTGGGATTGTAGGCTTCCTTGTTCTTCACTACGCACTAAACGAATAATATCTTTCTCGGCATTTGCCTTCGGATAATCGACATTCACTTTCAATAAAAAGCGATCCATTTGCGCTTCTGGTAACGGGTAAGTGCCCTCTTGTTCTATCGGGTTTTGAGTCGCCAATACCATAAACAACTCTGGCAATTGATGCGTTTTATCCCCAACCGTAATGGTGCCTTCAGCCATGGCTTCAAGTAATGCAGCTTGAACTTTTGCCGGCGCACGGTTGATTTCATCAGCTAACACTAGGTTATTGAAAATAGGCCCTGCTTGAAAATGCAGTTGATGGTGACCATCCACCTCTTGATATAGCTCGGTTCCCGTCACATCAGAAGGTAATAAGTCGGGAGTAAACTGAATTCGACCAAATTGAGTTTGTAACGCATTGGCTAACGCCTTTACTGAACGAGTTTTCGCCGTGCCTGGTAAACCTTCCAATAATATGTGCCCACCGGTTAATAAACCAATGACTAAAGCATTAACCACATGAGATTGCCCAATCACCGACTGTTCAACATGTTCGACTAAATATTTAATAGAATCACGATTTATTGTCATGTTCACCTCATATAATCACGCAAAAAAAACATCCTTTATTGCAGTATATACGGATAAAAAATAACTTCCGGTTATAACCTTTATAATCACTTAAAAAATCAAAAAAGGAAATTAACAAACCAATAAAATTAAATATAAACAATTAGTTAAAAACAAAACCTGCTATTTTAAGCAAATGGTTTAGACTTATTAGTGTTGGGTATTTCATCATCAGGTTGTGCGATAAAATATCTTGTGAACAACACTAAGCGGAAGGAATGGTATTTACCAACCTTTTCATGGACTATCGCGCTGGAGGATTTCATGCGTAATTTTTTTAAGACGGCAATAGTAATAAGTGGGGCATTAGCTTCATTTAGTAGCTTTGCGGCATCGGATAAACCAAATGTTTTAGTCATCATGGGTGATGATATCGGTCAAACCAATATTTCCGCCTATTCAATGGGTCTTGTTGGCTACCACACCCCTAATATTGATAAAATTGCTAACGATGGTGTTATTTTCACCGATTATTATGCAGAACAAAGCTGCACCGCGGGTCGCTCTACCTTCATTACAGGACAATCAACACTGCGTACTGGTTTGGCTAAAGTGGGTTTACCTGGTGCTGATGTGGGTTTACAAGATCGTGATGTGACTATTGCTCAACTCTTAAAACCACTTGGTTATGCAACTGGCCAATTTGGCAAAAACCATCTAGGTGATCGCGATGAATTCCTACCTACCCAACATGGTTTTGATGAATTTTTTGGTAACCTTTATCATTTAAACGCCGAAGAAGAACCAGAGCAACGTAACTACCCGACAGACCCTGAATTTAGAAAGAAATTTGGCCCACGTGGCGTGATTCATTCTTATTCTGACGGAAAAATTGAAGATACAGGTCCACTGACTCGTAAACGTATGGAAACCATTGATGAAGAGACCTCATCTGCGGCAATGGATTTCATGGAAAAACAAGTTAAAGCAGATAAACCATTCTTTGTTTGGTGGAACGCAACTCGTATGCACTTCCGTACTCACGTCAAAGAAGAAAATCGTGATAAACCTGGTCTTAACTCACGTACTGAATATGCTGATGGTATGATTGAGCATGATAATCAAGTCGGCGCTATTCTTAAAAAACTTGATGATCTAGGCGTAGCGGATAATACCATTGTGTTATATACCACTGATAATGGCCCACATAAAAACACATGGCCAGATGCTGGTAATAGCCCATTCCGTAGTGAAAAAGTCACCAACTGGGAAGGTGCTTACCGTGTTCCTGCTATGATCCGTTGGCCTGGTCACATCAAACCAGGCAGCATTGCCAATGGTATTGTCAGTGGTCTTGATTGGTTACCAACAATAACCGCCGCTGCGGGTGAAACAAACATAAAAGAAGAGCTACTTAAAGGTAAAAAAGTAGGGGATAAAACCTTCAAAGTTCACCTAGATGGTTATAACCAACTACCTTACCTAACCGGTAAAGTAAAAGAGTCACCACGTAAAGAATTCTTCTACTTCAATGATGATGGCCAATTAGTTGGTCTTCGTTATGAAAGTTGGAAAATTGTCTTTATGGAACAACGCACGAAAGGGACCCTAGCTTTATGGGCCGACCCATTCACACCATTGCGTACTCCTAAGCTATTTAACCTACGTTCAGACCCATATGAAGAAGCCGATATCACATCTAATACCTATTGGGATTGGGTAATGGATCATGTTTATTTATATGTGCCGGCTCAAGCGTATGTGGCGAAATTCTTAGAAACATTTAAAGAGTTTCCACCAAGCCAAACACCAGCAACATTTAACTTAGATGACGTGATGAAGAAACTGTCTGAAGCTCCCACCACTAAGTAATTAACTGAGCGTAATATAAGGCCTGCCACTAATCGCAGGCCTTATTTTTATCAAGTTAGACAAAAAATAACGTATTGCTCGTATTAATTAAGGACACATTATGAAATTTTTACGGATATTAAGTGTGGTGATGGTCACTGTAATAAGTCATCAAGTATTCGCCAGTACTGAGGTTGATCCCCTACCATCATGGAATGATACCGCAACTAAAAAAAGTATTATTCAATATGTTCAACAAACCACCACTCTCGACTCAAAACAATTTATTCCTGTATCCGATCGTATTGCGACATTTGATAATGACGGAACTCTATGGGCGGAAAAACCGGTTTACTTCCAACTGTACTTCGCACTAGAACAAATAAAAGAAAAAGCGAACCAACATCCAGAATGGAAAACACAAGAACCTTTTGCATCCGTGTTAAAAGGCGATCTTGAAGGCGTTAAAAAATCAGGCATGGATGGTCTAGTGAAAATAGTAATGGCGAGCCATACGGGAATGAGCACTGAAGAATTTGATGCATCAGTAAAAGCTTGGCTAAAAACGGCACGTCATCCCGATAGCCAACGCCCATTTACTGAAATGGTTTATCAACCGATGCTAGAGCTACTACATTACCTACAACAAAATGATTTCAAAACCTATATTGTTTCCGGCGGTGGTGTTGATTTTATGCGAGCTTGGGCCCCGGAAGTTTATGGTATACCGAAAGAGCAAATTCTAGGTTCTTCAGTGAAAACTGAATACAAATTCGTTAATGGCAAACCTACCATCATGCGTTTACCTGAAGTAAATGTGAATAATGATAAAGCTCAAAAGCCATTAACTATTCAAACCTATATCGGTAAAAAGCCTGTTTTCGCAGCTGGTAACTCTGATGGGGATTTAGAAATGTTGCAATGGACAAAAAGTTCATCGTATTCAAGCTTTGCACTACTCATTCACCACACCGATGAAAAGCGTGAATGGGCTTATGATAAAAACTCTTCCGTGGGTCATTTAGAAAAAGCGCTTCCATTAGCTAAAAAAGACAACTGGAACGTAGTGGATATGAAGCAAGATTGGAAACAAATATTTTCTGATTAACCACTTTCCAATCGATGATATAAAATTCGTTTCCTCAAAAATAAAAACACCGAGCTTTAATTGCTCGGTGTTTGCTTATCACTTTCTTAAATTATTAGACAGGCTCACTTAGCCTTCTAATTCAGCGTTGTGATAGACCTGTTGAACGTCATCACAATCATCTAGCATGTCTAAGAACTTCTGGAATTTAACCGCATCATCACCCGTTACTGGTGTATGGTTTTGCGGAACAAAAGTAATTTCTTCAACATCTACAACAAGATCTGGATATTCTTCATTTAGTGCGGTTTTCGCTTTAAAGAATTCAGTATGAGGAGCAAAAACAGTAATCACGCCATCTTCTAGCTCAATATCTGTTACATCCACATCTTTCATCATTAACGCTTCTAATACCGCTTCTTCGTCTTCACCTTTAAACTGGAATACAGCTTGGTGGTCAAACATATGAGCGACCGTACCAGGGCTACCAATTTTTGCGCCTGTCTTAACAAAGCATTGGCGAACATCTTGGAAGGTACGATTGCCGTTATCGGTTAAACAGTCAACGATCACACTCGCGCCACCAGGAGCAAAACCTTCATAGCGTGCTGGTTGGAAATCTTCACCACCACCGCCACTTGCTTTATCAATCGCTTTTTCGATAACGTGAGCAGGTACGTTATCTTTTTTCGCTTTAGTAATAAGATGCTTAAGAGATAGGTTCATATCAGGGTCTGAACCACCATTTTTAGCGGCAACGTAAATCTCTTTACCGTATTTAGAATAAACTTTAATTTTTGCGCCAGCTGTTTTTGCCATTGAGGCCTTGCGCACTTCAAAACTTCTTCCCATGGGAATGTTCTCTCTGATTCAATTTAACGCGTTATATTTATCATAAGAGTTTGCGTATCACTATTACCATTCAAGCAAACTGGCAATATGTCTCTTATGAATACCGATAACGAATTCGCGATTTAAGCGACACCCATTATCCGTTTGTATTTTTGGACTGCTTGTTCGAAGAATAAACGTTCATCTTCATTACGAATTTTTTCAGCCTCAGTTAGCAATAATTCAGGCCCAGCTTTTGCTTGCTTTAATTGCCAAACCGCATACGAAGCTTGTTTATCTAATTCGATTTTATTTTTCTCAGTTGGAGGCAACAAAGATAAATTTATAGACATTGAAATGGCCTATGTTCAAGAGTCGTTAGTCACAGGAATATACCATATCAGGGGGCAAATGATAAAAAGATATTCATCGGTTTACAGTGTAAATTTGAGATATTTAGCGGCAAGTAATTCAACTACCTTACTAAACAAACCATATTGCTATACCTATACCCAAGTAACTTCCAAAACAGAAAATAAAAAGACAGAATGAATAAACACCCTGTCTTTATCAACTTAACTAACTTAATCTGAAGTTAGTTAATCATCTTAATGCAGTAAGCCAAGCTCTCTCGCTTCTTCTAGCGTTAGACCACACTCGCGAATATCTTTTAACATTTCAATTCGACGTCGCGCTTCTGCGCTTTTCATTTGCTTTGGCGTTGCCTGAGAATTCGAATCATCCTTGTTGTCCCAATTTGTTGCAATTCCAGTCATGTCATCATGAACAATTGAATTAATCGACATAAGTACCTCCAGAAACCATGTGGAAACAAAGTGGATATTAAGCAAACCCATACCCACTTGTTAAGTAAATAAAATACAGAGTGTGACTAAACTCAGAGTTCAGAAACAAGTTGCGCTTTCCATTCCATTTACCGCTTTTGTTTCTATTTAACTGGGTGTAGCGTCAAAGATCTCACCATCCTAAACATGACTATTTCACCGGTCATATTTAGGAATTAAACCATCACTTAAAAATAAATAGCAGATTGGCGCATTTTAAGTAATTTTTTTGTGCTGGCAAGATCAAGAAGTGCAAATTTTATATTTTTTTATCAATATTCAGTGAGATTTTTAGCCTGTCTAAATAAGCGTCATCCGATCAAATCGGCTACACTAAGAAAATACTCATCCAAGAAAGAGGCTCGCAATGGAACTCAGCACTTGGTTATTTCGCCTTCAATGTCAGCAGCAAGATACAGGCAGTCATAATATTTCAGAATTAGTGTCTCTTATTCACTCCCCTCCTCCACAACTTTGGTCGGAATCGGAGCCATTATCAGAGACACATATTAAAGCGATAATATTTTGGTTTGATGGTTGTTTACAGCTATTTCGTTATTTTGATGGGCTCGAACACCACCAATTAGCTTACCAGTATACTCAATTGGCTTATGCTCGCTTACAGAGCATAACCGCCAATCCACATACTCAAATCGAGCTAAGATATTGGGGAGCCGCTTATCTTGATCAATTAACAGTGATGATGTTGGAGTTTTGCCAAAGACAACCAGAGTGGCAGCAAGAAAGCTATCAGCTCATAGAGCTGCATATTGCGTTTATGACACCGTTAGGAGAACTAAACATGAAAAATAAAGATCAAAGTAGCCTTTAAGCATACAACTTGATCTTTTAATACTTGATCATCGTTCCAAAAACATGAATAAGCACTTCCTTGATCATGCTTTCAGTTTTAACGCTAACTATTTGAATCTAATTAATTAAGAAACATTCGCCATTTCGTCTAATGCACGCATAACCGTTTCATCAAGATGACCATCAAACACTTGCTTGCAAACTTTACGTCGTACAGCAAGCCCTGCAATTAGTCTTTCAATCGAAAGATGTTTAGATTTGGTTTCTTGATTAAATAACTCAATGGTTTTACTTAATGTTTCGTATGGCAGCACTTCCTCGCCAACATGCAACCAATCTAGTTTACTCATAAGCTCGTCACATTCTTCTTTGATTGAAGCGAATGGATGACCAGTCATTGCCGATAACGCCGTTATACTGCGTTCTAGAGCTTGTGGTGAGGTATATTTAGATAGAGTGATCGTTAACTCATCGGCATTGATCTCAACAAGGTGCTTTTTGAGCTTCACGCGACGACCTAGGCGGCCTCTTGGTGACGGATCTTTTCGTTGGATCGGTTCAAACTCACCGTCAATAATTTCCGCTAACTCTTGTAGTTTTTGTTTAGAAACCAACTCATGGCGTAATGGATTTGGCAGTGTTGGAGCCATATTACGCTTGCCAGCATTGGTGGTGCGAGCACGTGAAAATCTCAGTACTTCTTCAGCGTCACAGCGGATATTGATCTGATAATCTTGAACTTTTCCTTTATCCATTATGGTGGTGATCGTTAAGTGATACCCCCATAAATTCACCACGAAAAGATCCTCTGTTGTTTTGCCTTCCGATAATTTTCTTAATTCACGAATAAGATCCATCGAAAAACGACGCCATTCGATGTTACGAGCGAGTTTCTGGTTAATCTCACTAAGCAGCATGGATTCAGTTAAACGACGTACCAGACGGCTTCTGAAGAAGGTATACAGTTGGAAGACCAAGGTATGCTGCTTCAGAATTTCTGGGGGGAATAAGAAAAAGTAATCTTTGGTCAATAGTTCTTCAAAAAATGAAGGCTCCCAAACTAAAATATACAGGTTAGGCTTAATTCTAATTTCGCCCGAGGCATTTTCTGTTGGTGCTTCATCTGATGCCGTGATCGTACGAGCAATAAAACGGAAACGATCACTCTTAAAGCCTTCTGGCATATTCTCACTGAGCCAGCGTCCTGTTAATTCATGCAATTGAAAATCAGTAAATTCGATTCTATCAATACTGTCTCGGATTGAATCCCGTGCTGGTCCACTGTCTTTTTTACCACGTAAAGACAAAATATCAGTGATATACAAAGGGGTTTTATTTGGCATCTGTTTAGCATTCATATGATAATCATCCTGGTGATGATCATGATATTGAACGGTTAGTGTAAACAAAGCAAACAGGGTCATGAGATCGTCAACCGTCATGATATTTTTTGATGATCGTGTTTCAATGACCGCTCGGGTTCCAGAAATAGAAACCATTGATTTTTGATAATTTTTTCTTGTTCTTGGTGGTGCTAAAGCCTGATCTATAATACCCGCCCAGTTGGTCGGTGAAACCACAAATTGATCCGCTTCATCACGCATTGCTGGTGGCGTATATAAACCATGTTCATTGAGCAATTGACGGTTCACTTGAGTTTGCGCCAGCGCTTTAGAACGTTTTTGCTTTTCGGTTTGGCGAGTGGAATCTGTTTTTAAGCTGGTAGAACCAAGTACAGAAATTAATTGATTTGGATTCACGAAGGTATGGAGCATTGTTTTGCCAGCAAGACCTTCTTCAAATCGAACTGGAATTTGACCAAATAAGCCGATAGAGACAGCGGCCCTTAATCGTTGTTGAATTGCAGCGCGAGTTAATTGTCCATCAGTGGCTTCAATTAATTCAGTGGTAGAAACTAAACCATCTTTGCTGGATAAGCCTTTAAGAGAAATTAAATTTAATAGCTCAACAATGCTTTTGGTAACACCTTTGAAATGTTGATATTGCTCAATCCAATCGATAGTGTGTTCTGAGATCTGAAATAAGTGACCATCTTTGTGATTTCTAGGTAATTTGATCAAGATCTTTTCTTGGGCTGGCATATCAATTCCATTTGTCATTGGATGTAAATCTAATATAGTTCCAAAAGAATAAATAAAAAAGATCAAAAAAGAAAGAAAAAAATGCTTTTCTTTTAATAACTGATCTTTATGTTTATTTGATCTTAAATGGTTATATGATCTTATGATCTGGCTGGGATTTCACTTTTAAGTCCATGAATATAAATAAGTTATTTTTTTATCGTTTGAAAGCATGATCATAGAGAATTCAGAACGATGATCATTACTTAATTGAAAGCATGATCAATTTGATACAGAAGCATGATCATTAATTTAATGAAGCATGATCAAACAAATAGTGAAACGATGATCACCTACTATTGACATGTTATCCACAGATCATAACAGCCGATTTAGTTAAAAATGGAAATATAGTCTGCTTTTCACTTTTTATTGCTTATGGAACGATGATCAAGCTGGAGCACTATAGTTCATCGTTCCTTCTATTATTATAGCTTGTCTCTACTGCTAGAAAGATTGATCAAGGCTATTAGTCGTTGATTGGCGACACTAAAGCGTGTTTTTAGATAAAAAATGTCACTTCAATTTACACTCAATGTAATCTATACAAGGCTTTTCATGCTTCCGAGGCTTATTTATGCTTGATCATCGATCCGAAAGTGATCTTAAAGTGAATGAACACTTTAATCCTTGATCATGCTTCCTCTATATTCACCTTATATTTGATAAATGACCGATTAAAATAGAAATGATCCCTGTTTTTCAATATATCAACTTTTGTATGGAGGTTTGTGACCATTTCCATCGCAGTTATGGAACTATGATCAAGGCTGTTTTATCGATCCAGCTTGGCTTAAAATTGTATTATTCATTTATTTTTTAGAGATTAATGGACAATTTATCGCTTTGAAAATCCTAATTTTAGACTATTTCATTCATATTCTTCACTTATGTTGTGTATATATCCATCGTACTTGAAGCTGCAGCTTTGGTGATGGGCCCTAATCACTCAGGAAAGCTAAACTCATGGGGTCTCATTCACTTGTCGCCTCACTGCAACTCTGAGTATATAGTTACAAGCTGAAATTGGTGTATTTTCCCTATCTGCTAACTTCTATATCTGGCTATAGACAAATCAATTCATTCATTTTTTGTATCGTTAATCTTAGTTTGGCTTGTTCCTGATAATTTGTTTATTTATATCTTACCCTCCCCTCTTATCGATTGGTTATTTGTTAATAGCCTGCTTGCTTTATCATTACTTTTATGTTGATTCGACAATGACCGTAATTTTATCTATTTAATTAATCGTTCCGTAGTAAAGAGTATTTACATTGTAAATAAGTGACGCTGTAACTGTTAAAAAGTTTTGCTGTTTTAGGGTAAATTATGCTGAAAAATATGTGAGTAAATGCACGTTTTTATCTGTTATTGCAAATAAATGACAATTTTGCTTTGAATTTATCATTACACTAAATGTGCAGCTAATCATTGTTTATATCGTTTTTTGTTGTACAATGATTTTAGATAAAGTTAACTGGATGAACTTATGAAAAGAGAACAGACGATTCAAAATCTGGAACGCCTTGCTGAGCAAACGAAACAAGTTCAAGCAGATCGTATCGAGATTGTTTTAGAAGAACGTAAAGATGATCATTTCCCTGCTATGTCTAAAGCTTTGATGGAAACCCGTTCAGGGCTGACGCGTCGTAAGTTAGACGAAGCGATTGCTAAAATGGAAGCGGAAGGCCATCAATTTACCAAAAACAATGCGAACCATTATTCAATTACATTGAGTGAAGCTCATCAGCTAATGGATGCAGCTGGCGTTGATATGTTTTATCAGCGTAAGAAGAACGCCGGTAATAAACCTTGGATTGTTAATGTGCAGAACCAAAAAGGTGGCACAGGTAAATCCATGTCAGCAGTGCATCTTGCCGCTTGTTTAGCATTGAATTTAGATAAACGTTACCGTATTTGTTTAATTGACTTGGATCCACAAGGCTCATTACGTTTGTTCCTTAATCCACAAATTAGCGTTGATGATCACGAAGAAATCTATTCTGCAGTGGATGTCATGCTGGATAATGTGCCGGAAGGGGTAGAGGTTGATACTGAGTTTTTACGTAAAAATGTGTTATTGCCGACTCAATATCCGAACTTAAAAACCATTTCGGCGTTTCCTGAAGATGCTATGTTCAATGCGGAAGCTTGGCAGCATTTATCACAAAATCAGTCATTAGATATTGTGAAGTTACTAAAAGAGAAGCTGATTGATAAGATTGCCGATGATTTTGACATCATCATGATGGATACCGGTCCGCACGTTGATCCATTAGTTTGGAATGCTATGTATGCCTCTAATGCGTTATTAATTCCTTGTGCTGCTAAGCGCTTAGACTGGGCATCAACAGTGAACTTTTTCCAACATTTACCAACTGTGTATGAAATGTTCCCGGAAGATTGGCAAGGTTTAGAATTTGTTCGTCTCATGCCGACGATGTTTGAAGATGACAATAAAAAACAAGTTTCGGTATTAACGGAAATGAATTACCTACTTGCTGAGCAAGTGATGATGGCAACCATTCCACGTAGTCGTGCATTTGAAACTTGTGCTGATACTTACAGTACAGTATTTGATTTAACTGCCGGTGATTTTGAAGGCGGTAAGAAAACCTTAGCTACTGCACAAGATGCTATTCAAAAAAGCGCGCTAGAATTAGAGCGTGTGATGCATAGTCATTGGGCGTCATTAAACCAAGGGGATAAATAATGGCGATTAAAACTTCTGAATTGAATGCTAAATTATTTGGCAAGGCGAATAAACGCCGTGCGACTTCTCCTGTGGAAGCTCAAGCAGCAGTAAAAGAAAAAGCACAAGTGATTGAATTAGCGATCGCTGGCCAAGATTTGGTGGCTTTTGAGTTGATGTCTGTACCTGCCTCTGAGATCGAAAGCGAAACCGTGGTGTTTTCTGAGAACTCCCGTGAACAATCATTTTTAAATGAGCATGCGTTATCTGACATTTTAGTTACTTTAAAAGAGCGTGGGCAACAGTATCCTGCGGTTGGTCGACGTAATGCTGAAGGTAAAATTGAAGTACTAGACGGTAGCCGTCGTCGTATGTCGTGTATTTTGGCGCAGAAAGATTTTCTGATCTATGTCGCCGACGATATTCAATCTGATCATGCTAAGTTTTTATCTGATGTAGCGAATGCGCATAAGCCGTTATCGTTATATGAACGTGGC
This sequence comes from Vibrio litoralis DSM 17657, assembly GCF_000426765.1. Classification (GTDB taxonomy): domain Bacteria; phylum Pseudomonadota; class Gammaproteobacteria; order Enterobacterales; family Vibrionaceae; genus Vibrio; species Vibrio litoralis. The sequence continues at coordinate 26,579 of NZ_AUFZ01000016.1, forward strand.
CGCGAAATGCAAGCTAAGCTCGATTCTGGTGCCGCTGAAGATCAAAAAGCATTAGCGCAAATGTTCCAATGCAGTGAAGCCTTGGTGAGTGGGGCACTTAAAGCCGCCGCACTACCATTAGAATTACTGCAAGCGTACCCTAATGTAAGCGATGTGGGCCGTCCGACTATCGTTAAACTGCATAAACAGTACTTTTCATTACCGCAAAAATCACAAGAAACGCTACTTGAGAAGTGTCGAAAAGGGCACGGTGCAATTTGGCAACAATCACAATCTCAAGGTGTTGCTCGCTTGACGAAAGAAGTATCAAGCCAGTTAGAAGCGTGGATTGAAGAGTTGCTACCAAGCAAAAAAGAGACAGCTTCTGATAAAGTTGAGTTAGTGAAAGGGCGCGTTAGTTATACTCGCAAAGGCGCTAACTTATCGCTTTCTCTGAAAAAAGTAGATGATGAAGTGATGCAAGATATCTTAGCCTATGTGCAAGGTAAATTAGCCTAATTAGCTTTCATCCAAGTAACTTGGGTTATCACTGTTCTCCTTAATTAAGCCGCCATTTGTGCGGCTTTTTTTGTCTCTGTGATATGCTTATACCCAAGTAACCTCAAGATGCGAGTTTCAGCAAGAATAAAACAAGTTTTAGGCAAGGCAAATTGAATATGATCATAGTGATTCTATCTCTTTGCAATTTAACGTAGCATAAAGCTTGTTTTAACTTGCCCTTCGGGAGCTTCATCCAAACCTTTATGCCGCGTCAGATTGGTTTGAAAGGTGCCTACATTCCTTCGTCAATCTTCCTTGCCTAAAGATTTGGATGATAGCTCTGAATTCTGCATCTTGAAGTCACTTGGGTATACACTATCAATTTTAAATTTAGAAATAAGTATGTCAGCACTTAACTACCTCACTACCTTGTCTGCTCAGCTGCGCCTTGTTAATCAGCGCGTTGCGGTGCAATTACAGTTAAATGATGCCGATGCTCATCAATTGCTAACGCGGTTTATCGAGCAGCAGAATATTGATATCAACAGAACCGCTTGGCTTGGTGGCTATCAACCTTTGCTAGGCTGTGCACATTATACGAGTAAACAAGGCCAACGTTTACTTGGGCAAGAGGTAGAGTTGCTGGTTGTGGATTTTAGCCAAGTATTGGATAGCAGCAGCTTTGATGCCAATAGCTTTAATGCTGCGCTGGGTGCTTTGGTCGGTGGTGGCATTCTTTTTATTATCAATTTTGAATCTTTAGATAATTCATATCAATCCCAATGGTTAGCTCAACATTTTAAGCGTTGGCCGTGTATTGATAATCTTTCAGAAGATGATTTATCACTTGCTGATGTTGAACTTAATCAGGCTTCTGCAATCCGTAATCGATATGATCAACAAGCTGAGGCGGTTGCTGCAATTGAAAAAGTAGTGACCGGCCATCGTCGCCGACCATTAGTCTTAAATGCCAACCGCGGCCGAGGAAAAACGGCCAGTCTAGGTATCGCGGCGGCAAAATTGATGTCACAGCGCGTGATGAAGATAGTCATTACCGCGCCGTCTATTAACGCGTTAAATCCCTTTTTTGAATTTGCTGATAAATCGGTTGGTCAATTAACTTGGCTATCTCAAACGCGTACCGAATGGCATCTTTCTAATGGCTCGCAGTTACGCTTTATGGCTCCGGATGAATTAAATATTTCGGAAGTTGATGCTGACCTAGTATTAGTTGATGAAGCAGCTGCTTTGCCTTTACCTATGCTAAAAAACTTCGTGAATCGTTTTCATCGTTTAGTTTTTAGTTCCACTATTCATGGTTACGAAGGTTGTGGTCGAGGGTTTTCGATTAAGTTTATGCAATGGCTGAATCAGCATCGTCCTGGTTGGAAGCATGTCGAGTTAACTCAACCGATTCGTTGGGCGGAAAATGATCCATTAGAAAACTGGTCGTTTGAGACGTTTTTACTTAATGCTGATGATGGTGTTTCTGAGTTTAATCTTCCTAGCAATACTACTAATGCTACCAATGATATTAATGCCGAGTCATTGGAGCTTTCTCAGCTAGATCTTTCACAAATACTTCTTTCGCAAATAGAGCTGAGTCTGGTATCCAAACAACAGCTGCTCCAAAACGCTGAACTGTTTCGTTCTATTTTTGGTTTGCTGGTGACTGCGCATTATCAAACAACGCCCAATGATGTGATGCAAGTTTTAGCGTCTGATGAAATTCAGGTTTATCAGATTTCTTATCTGAATAAGGATTCTTTAGAAAAACCTAAAGTGATTGGTTGCTTGCTGGTAAGCATGGAAGGCGGATTAGATAGTCAATTGATTAAAGATATTCAGCTAGGAGTACGTCGACCAAAAGGGCATTTAGCCGCAGCCTACCTGACGAATCATCTAGCGATGAATCAACCCGCGGAACAAACATCAGCTCGCATTATGCGAATTGCGGTTGACCCAACTTGGCAAGGAAATGGGGTAGGGAATTTGGCTCTACAGAAATTACAGCAGCAATTAACATCGGTTGATGTCGTAAGTCCGGTTGATTTTCTCTCTGTTAGTTTTGGCGCAACGGCTGCGCTGATCAATTTCTGGAAAAAGTCTTTTCAGTTAGTTTCAATCGGAACTCGTCGAGATCACGCTAGCGGCTGTTATTCTGCTTTTATGGTACAAGCATTATCTGAGCGCGCTAAGCTCTGGGTTGAACCAGCCGCTTTAAGTTGCTTTGATAACTTTCAGCGAGTTCTGCCTCTGCAATATCAAGATATCGAGCATGAAACATTAGCGAGTTTATTGTTTCAGCCGAATCAGGATTCTACGCAATTTTTACTTTCTCCTATGCTGTCTAACTTTGCTTTAGGTGGAAATAGTTTTGAATCGGTTGTGCCTTGGTATAGTCAGTTTGTCATAGAATACTTATCTCAAGTGAATCCATTTTCAGAATTAGCTTCACAACAAAGTAAACTGGATAGCGATGGCGTATCAGTTGTGATTGATAAGGTACTGCTTTTCCATTCATGGCAAGTGGTAGCGGCAAAGCATAAACTGGCGGGCAGAAAACAAGTTGAACAACAATTAAGAGAATGGTTGAAGCAATTTACAGTGTAAATCTGTTGGTATGAATATACCCAAGTCACTTGGGTATAACCTCGATTTACACTGTAAACTGGCTCGTGAAGTTTACTCTTAGCTATCAACCTCAGGCCTTGAATTCACCTGACGTTAAGCGCAAAATAATAAAAAATAGAATTAGGGAAAATACATGAAACTTTCTGATATGCGCCGTGAGTATGCGATGAATGCCTTAAAGCGTTCTGAGTTAGCGGACAATCCTGTTGAGCAATTTAATTTATGGTTACAGCAAGCGATTGAATCTGGCTTATCCGATCCTACCGCAATGACAGTCGCAACGGTTGATGAAAATGGTCAGCCTTTCCAGCGAATCGTATTATTAAAAAATGTCGATGATGATGGTTTCGTTTTTTATACCAACCTAGGTAGCCGTAAAGCTCAGCACTTAGAGCACAATCAAAAAATCAGTTTACACTTCCCATGGCATCCAATGGAAAGACAAGTCCACATTACCGGTCACGTAGAAAAATTATCGGCAATAGAAAATATGAAGTATTTCACTTCGCGACCAAAAGAAAGTCAGCTAGCAGCGTGGGCGAGTAAGCAAAGCAGTCGTATTTCTGCCCGTAGTGTTTTAGAAGGCAAATACATGGAACTGAAAGCCAAGTTTGCGGAAGGGAAAATACCCGTTCCAACTTTCTGGGGTGGCTATCGAGTGAAAGTGGATACTATTGAATTTTGGCAAGGTGGTGAGCATCGTCTGCATGACCGCTTTGTATATAGTAACCAAGATACCTCTACTAGCAGCTGGGATATCTCTCGTTTAGCACCATAAATTATTGAGCGGCATTTAACCGTAAAATAGACACTCTTGATCATCGTTTCGGAACGATGATCAAGTAAAAGCAAAGGATGATAATGGATTATGCTTACCTTTGATGAGTTGCACCCAGAGCCACCGAAACCGGCACAGGTAATGACCTTGCCTAGTCATATGGCTCGCCATCAGCACAATTATACTCAAATAGTGATTGGTCTATCTGGTCGAGCAGAATTTGATGTGGAAGGGGAGGTGAATCTCATTGGCCCTGGGCAGGGATGTATCGTCCGAGCTTCTTCTGAGCATAGTTTTGGTGGGATTGGTGCATCTGATATTCTCGTGCTTAACTTCTTAGATATTAGCCAGTCTGACTCTTCAGTTGCCCATCTGCTTGATGATCTACTTTCCGAAGAAGTGTATTTTCAATTAGATTTCCAAATTCAGCAGCTTATCCAAATGTTGGTGCAAGAAATTAAATCTAGCCCTGACGACCTTCTACTCTGCCGAGCTTGCCAAGATACTATTATTGCTTTATTGAATCGGCATATTAAGAAATTTGAGATGTACAAAAAAGGGCATCGATTAAATATGGAATTAATCGACCGCTATATTCATCAGCACCTTGCTTCAAAAATTACCGTGGCAGACTTAGCCGCATGTTCCTTCCTTGGCGAAAGCCAATTTCACCTGCTATTTAAAGCTCAAGTTGGCGTGACGCCTCATCAATATGTGTTGATTAAACGTATGGAAGAAGCGAAGCGTCTGATTAAAGAAGGCCAATATAGTTTTGGCAATATTGCGGCAATGGTCGGCTTTTCGGATCAGAGTGTATTTACCCACAGTTTTAACCGCATTATCGGCATGTCTCCTTCTACCTTCCGTAAGCAGCGTTAAACAATATACCCAAGTTACTTGGGTATATATTCCTTTCATTGTGTTTAAATTGTGTGATCTTGTTGGTTTTTTGTTTCTAAGCGTTCTTTTTTACAAATAAAACGGAGTTTTAAACAATTCTGTTACCATTTTTCCCACTACACTTCGGATCTATTAACTAATTTATTCCGATTGGTATGAGGAAAATGCATGTTTACAGCAACGGATGTATTGAAAGCGGAATTTAATCAACAGCCCTTAAATCGACTATGGGCGTTAATCTCTCCTTTATATATGGTTGATGAGTCGACTTGGCTGAAGCAGCTTTTACCGTTAGCACAGCCTAGTGATCAGGAAAAGCAATCGATAGAAAGCCAGACTACTGATTTAATTAAATCCATTCGTGCTGATAAGAAGTCAGTACAAATGATTGATGCGCTTTTATTGGAATATAGCCTAGATACTCATGAAGGTATTTTATTAATGTGTCTGGCAGAAGCGTTAATGCGAATTCCTGATTCTGCGACAGCTGATGCTTTGATTCGCGATAAGTTGAGCGTGGCCGATTGGAAATCACATCTCAAAAGTTCCGATTCTGTATTTGTAAATGCTTCTACTTGGGGGCTGATGCTGACCGGAAAAGTGGTCGGTCTGAAAGAATCAGAAGCGCAAAGCCCAACTCAAGGCTTGAATCGTCTAGTCAATAAAATGTCGGAGCCGGTTATACGTAAAGCGATGCATCAGGCGATGAAAATCATGGGCCACCAATTTGTACTGGGCCGTAGCATTGCTGAAGCGCAAAAGAACGGTAAAACTATGCGAGAGAAAGGCTATACCTACTCTTACGATATGCTCGGTGAAGCGGCGCTTACGACTCAAGACTCACAAAAATATTTTAATGACTACCTAATGGCGATCACTGCTGTTGGTAATGACAAGTTTGATCATTCGGTGAGTCCTGCTCCCTCGGTTTCTATTAAACTTTCTGCATTGCATCCACGCTATGAAGTGGCTAATAAAGACCGTGTGATGACAGAGCTATTTGCGACCGTTGAACAATTGATTGTGCAGGCAAGACAACTTGGTGTCGCGCTTACTATTGACGCAGAAGAAGCTGACCGCCTTGAAATGTCTCTTGAGCTTTTTGAAAAGCTTTATCGCAGTGAAGCTGCAAAAGGCTGGGGTAAATTTGGTCTGGTGATTCAATCTTACTCTAAACGCGCGCTGCCTGTTTTGGTTTGGTTAAATGCACTCGCCAAAGAACAAGGTGACCTTATTCCACTACGTTTGGTAAAAGGCGCGTATTGGGATAGTGAAATCAAATGGTCTCAACAAGCAGGCTATTCCAACTATCCGGTTTACACTCGTAAAGAAGCGACTGATGTTGCTTATCTTGCGTGTGCGCGTTTCTTATTAAGTGAACATGTTCGTGGCAATATCTTCCCACAATTTGCCAGCCACAATGCTCATACCGTTACGGCTATTGCGACAATGGCGGAACATAAAGATTACGAATTCCAGCGCTTACATGGCATGGGTGATTCTTTGTATGAACATGCGATGAAAGCGTTTAAGCAATCAGTACGAATTTATGCGCCAGTAGGCAGCCATAAAGATTTACTCCCTTATCTGGTCCGTCGTCTACTTGAAAATGGTGCCAATAGTTCGTTTGTACACCGCTTAGTAGATGCTCGCTGCCCAATTGAGACGTTAAACCAACATCCTGTCGATACTTTGATGGCGCATCAGGAATACCACAACCCTGCGATTCCTCTGCCGCCAGCTATCTTCTCTGACCGTAAGAACTCTTATGGCGTTAATGTTGATATCCAAAGTGAGTTAGAGCCATTTGAAGCGCAAGTTGAACATTGGCTTGCTGAAACTTGGCAAGCCGGTCCTATCATTGCTGGTAAATGTTATTACGAAAGCATGATCAAGGATGAAAATGTAGCGAATGCCAAGATCCAACCAGTCACCGCACCATATGATAGAAAGATCTCTGTGGGATCGGTGGTCTTTTCTAACCTTGATCATGTTTCCGAGGCAATTGAGGTGTCTCAATCATGCTTCCATGAGTGGAACTCGGCTAGCTATCAGTCTCGTTCAGAAAAATTGGATCGTTTGGCGGATCTGTTGGAAGATCATTTGGCTGAACTTGTGGCGATTTGTCACAAAGAAGCGGGTAAAACCATACACGATAGTATTGATGAAGTTCGCGAGGCGGTGGATTTCTGTCGCTTCTACGCCAAGCAAGACGGTATTTTTAATCCTCAAAGTCAATTAGGTTTTGATGGAGTAGAGCGAGTGATTCACCGTGAAGGGCGTGGCGTGTTTGTGTGCATTAGCCCGTGGAACTTCCCACTAGCGATTTTCCTGGGTCAAATTACCGCTGCACTCGTCAGTGGTAATACGGTGATCGCTAAACCTGCGGAACAGACGAGCTTAATTGCCGCCCGTGCCGTTGAGCTAATGTTAGAAGCAGGCTTCCCAAAAGGTGCAATCCAACTATTGCCGGGTAATGGCGCTGAAATTGGCCAAGCATTAACCTCTAATTCCGCGATTGCAGGTGTGGCTTTTACTGGCTCGACACCCACCGCGCAGCGTATTAATGCCACATTGGCGCAGCGTGAAGCAAAACCTGTCCCATTTATCGCTGAAACCGGCGGACAAAATGCCATGATCGTCGACAGTACCGCTCTTCCTGAGCAAGTGGTACGTGATGTGCTGCGTTCGGCTTTTGCTTCAGCAGGGCAGCGCTGTTCAGCCTTGAGAGTGCTTTACGTACAAGAAGATATTGCGGACCGTATTATCGAGTTAATCAAAGGCGGAATGCAGGAGTTATCGGTTGGATTGCCATATTTGCATCAGACTGATGTTGGGCCGGTGATTGATAAAGCCGCTAAAGACAAGCTGCTTGCGCATATCGACAATATGAAACAAAGCCAACGCGTTGTGATTGAACTGCCGTTATCGGAAGCGTGTCAGAAAGGTGACTTTGTACCACCAACTGCGATTGAAATTGATGATATTCGCGTACTGAAAGAAGAAAAATTTGGTCCGATTTTGCACATTGTTCGTTTTAAAGCGAATCAGTTAGCTCAAGTCGTGAAAGATATAAATCAAACTGGTTTTGGTCTAACCATGGGCGTGCACAGCCGTAATGAAACCACTTACCGTTGGATTGAAAAGCAAGCGCGAGTCGGTAACTGTTATATCAACCGCGACCAAGTAGGGGCAGTAGTGGGCGTTCAACCATTTGGCGGGCAAGGTTTATCGGGTACTGGTCCTAAAGCTGGCGGCCCTCATTATTTGTACCGTTTTTCTCAAGTGGCAATGTCCACCTCTAACCCATCAGCCTAGGAGAGTTTGTCATGCAACCTATTACTCGTTTTTCTGAAGTCACGGTTTTTGATGCTCAAACGGCATGGGAACAATGGAACTTGACCGACTACACTTTCAAAAGTGAGTGTTTACTATCCGTTTGTCGCAATTTAGAGCAGGAACAGCCTGAATTAACAGCCGTAATCAAGTATCATTTGCAACAGGCAGAATTATTAATAGCAGAACCTAAATTAATGCCAGGGCCAACAGGGGAGACAAATGAGCTCTATACTGCAGGTCGTGGTATCTGCGCTTTGATTGTCGAGCCGGATATGCCTTGGGCTGCAATTATGGCGCAAATGGCTTGCGCGGTGATTGCTAGTAATGCGGTGATTATATGTAGTGATGATATGGCATTTAACCAATGCATCGAAACGGCGATTGCAGCGGCCTTGCCTGCACACCTTGTGCACATCGTAGCTTATGACTCTTACCAGTCAGTGATTGGTTCCGATATTCGAATCGCTTCGTTTGTTGGCTCTGCAACTACAGAATTGTCGATTAATCGGTTATTAGCACAAAAAGACGGCGTTATCGTGCCTTTTGTCGCTGAAACCATTGATACGACAGCAGAGGAGAAAGAGTTAACTTTAGCTCATGATCCTTGCCTTGTGTTACGCTTTATTACTGAGCGTACACGCACCATAAATATTACCGCAGTAGGGGGTAACGCAACTCTGCTAGAATTAGGTAATCAACACTAAGTAATTGATACGGCTATAGCCTGACATTACTTTCACAAATGCAACAGAATACACAATTAGCTCCTCAGGAAAAGGGGAGTAATAAATTAAAAAGGGTATATCTATGATTGAGAGTAGCTTTGCTATTACCAGTACGTTTATTGCATATTTAATAATGATGCTTGCCATCGGTTATTATGCCTATAAACGTACATCTAACTCGACGGATTATTTTCTCGGGGGGAGAACATTAGGGCCTTGGCCGGCGGCATTGTCTGCGGGTGCTTCGGATATGAGTGGTTGGTTATTACTTGGGGTGCCAGGTTATGCTTATGCTGCTGGTCTTGAAGCGACTTGGATTTGTGCTGGCTTACTTGTGGGTTCATGGCTTAACTGGTTAATTAATGCTAAACGTCTACGTACTTATAGTATTACGACTGATGCGATTACCATTCCTGATTTCTTATCTCGTCGTTTCTTAGATAAGTCAAAATTAATTCAAACCATTTCCGCTTTCTTTATTTTGTTGTTCTTTTTGTTCTATACCAGCTCTGGTTTAGTAGCAGGCGGTAAATTGTTTGAAACAGTATTTGGTCTTGATTACAAAATTGCAGTAATTATTGGTACGGTTTGTGTCATTTCATACACCTTGTTTGGTGGCTTCCTAGCGGTAGCTTGGACCGATTTAGTGCAAGGTTTATTGATGTCGGCAGCACTATTGATTGTCCCAATTGCGGCAATGAGTGGCGGTTTTACTCAAGTTGATATCGACCTGAATAATATCAACCCTGAATTGCTAAACATGTGGACATCTGCCAAAGGGGAGCCATTAACAGCTATAGCTATTATCTCTCTTGTTGCATGGGGCTTAGGTTACTTTGGTCAGCCGCATATTTTGGCGCGTTTTAAAGCCACTCGTAGCAATAAAGACTTAACCACTGCTCGTCGTATTGCGGTTGTGTGGACTGCACTATCAATGGCGGGTGCAATTATGGTAGGCCTAGTAGGCTTAATTTATGTTAACGGTCACCCAACGTTGCAAATTGAAGATGGCGAGAAAATCTTCATGATTCTAGTGAATGCGATTTTCCACCCTGTGATGGCAGGTATTTTACTGGCGGCGATTTTGGCGGCCATTATGAGTACTGCCGATTCTCAGCTATTGGTATCGTCTTCAGCATTAGCGGAAGATTTCTATAAGCAAGTGTTTAAGAAAGATGCGACGCCACAGCAAGTTGTGATGGTTGGTCGTATTGCCGTGGTTGGTGTTTCAGCATTAGCATTAATACTGGCAATGAATCCTGAAAGTTCGGTGCTTGGCTTAGTATCTTATGCGTGGGCAGGCTTTGGTGCTGCATTTGGCCCTGCCATTGTACTGAGCTTGTATTGGTCTAAGATGAACCGTAATGGCGCTCTCGTGGGTATTGTAATTGGTGGCGCGACCATCGTTATTTGGAAGCAATTAACCGGCGGTTGGTTCGATGTGTATGAAATCGTTCCGGGTGTTATTTTCTCGACGATTTCGATTGTTGTAGTCAGCCTCTTAACGGGTGGTCCAAATGAAGAAGTCACTCAACAATACAAAAAATATCAGCGCCAATTAGAAGAATTAGATTAATCTTTTTCTAAAAATTTGCCTATCATTTGGCCTCCATTGTTTACGCAATGGGGGCTTTTACGTTTAAATGTCTATAGTGATTTTGGTAATAAAAATAAAGACATAAATAGGTCGGTAATGACAGTGAAAAAATTTAAACTACTTAGGCCAAGTTTTTAAAAATAACTCTATACAACGATGAAAAACCCGAGTATCTTTAGATACGGCTTGTAAAGGATCTATTTATTTGAAATTTACTTTAGAAGTCTTCACAACACCTGATATACCAGTCAAGTGTCATGAAGTGCCTCTTAAGTATCCTCACTTAAGTAACTCTATTGCCGGCTATAACACGCAACAAGCGTAATTGATTAGTAAAAAATATTTATAGGATTTACCCATGTCTAAGACAACTGGTACAGTTAAGTGGTTTAACGAAGAGAAAGGTTTTGGTTTCATCACTCAAGAGAATGGCGGCGCAGACGTATTTGTTCACTTCCGTGCTATCACAGGTGAAGGTTTCCGCACTCTAGCTGAAGGCCAAAAAGTAGCGTTTGAAGTTGAGCAAGGTCAAAAAGGCCCTCAAGCTGCAAACGTTGAAGTACTATAATTAAGTACTTATAACGAATTAAAAAAAGCCGCACTTGTTGCGGCTTTTTTGTTGCCAGTTTTTCTTAAGTTTTAACTCTTCGAGTAATGCTAATGACTGAACCAGTAATCCAAACCTTTCATCAACACGATTTTTCTTCTCAAGATCTTAGTGGTGAAGTGTTTGAGAAATGTCATTTTTATCAGTGTGACTTTTCTCGTTGTGACTTGTCTGATATCCAGTTTATCGATTGTGTTTTTATTGAATCCGGTGACGTCATCGGTTGTAATTTTGCTTACGCCAAACTGAATGATGCCAGTTTTAAACATTGTAATTTGAGCATGGCCAACTTTGATGGGGCTTCAGCGTTTGGCATCGAAATACGTAATAGTATGCTGAAAGGGGCGAGCTTTGTTCGAACCTTGTTTGCCAATCACATAACGCACAATACTTATTTCTGTTCTGCTTATATTACGCAGTGTGATTTAACCTACGCAAACTTAGAAAATCAACGCCTCGAAAAGTGTGATTTGTTTGAAAACCGTTGGCGTGGTGCTAATCTACAAGGCACATCATTTGAAGGCTCTGATCTTAGTCGCGGTGAGTTCTCTAGCGAACAGTGGAGCCAAGCAAACTGGGAAAGCTGTAATCTCGCGCATGTTGAACTTGAAGGCCTAGACATTCGCAGCGTGAACTTAAAAGGCGTGATGATTTGTCAGTGGCAACAAGAAATGCTGCTTGAACATTTAGGTGTGATCACTATTCCAGATTAGGTTATATACCCAAGTGAATTCTGCACCTTGAAGTTACTTGGGTATAATCAGTTTACAGTGTAAATTAAATCAATAATAACAATGATTAGGAAACAATATGTCGTCTGATTTTTATGGTTCTAGTGCCAGTTATGCGCGCAAAGAAAGTGGTTATCGTGAAAAGGCCTTAAAGCTTTATCCTTGGATTTGTGGCAACTGTGCTCGTGAGTTTGTGTATTCTAATTTGCGTGAATTAACGGTACACCACAAAGACCATGATCATACTAATAACCCAGAAGATGGCAGTAACTGGGAATTGCTTTGTTTGTATTGTCACGACCATGAACACTCTAAATATTTAGAGCATGATTTATATGGCTCGGCTGACTCCACGCCAAAAGAAGATGAGCATCAAGCGGCAACCCATAACCCGTTTGCAAACTTGAAAGATTTACTGAAAAAGTAATGAATATATACCCAAGTGACTTCAAGATGCAGAATTCAAAGCTATCATCCAAGCCTTTAGGCAAGGATGATTGGCGTAGGAATGTAAGCACCTTTCAAGCTAATCTGACGCGGCATAAAGGCTTGGGTGAAGCTCCCGGAGGGCAAGTTAAAACAAGCTTTATCCTGCGTTAAATTGAACAGAGATAGAATAACTATGATCATGTTCAATTTGCCTTGCCTAAAGCTTGTTTTATTCTTGCTGAAACTCGCATCTTGAAGTTACTTGGGTATAAACGGTTATGATTAACGATCGGTTATCGATTCGTTCTTACATTAGTCAATCACGCCAGCATAAGCATGATTATCATCAAATTGTGCTGCCACTACAGGGCGTGATTGAAATGCAAGTCGGTGAGTTTGATGGCAAAGTCAGTGTTGGCGATGCCATCGTTATTCATGCTGGCTTGAACCATGCTTTTTCCGCTGATGAAGCCGCACGCTTTTTAGTAGTCGATCTCAGCCAACTTCCAGCGAACTTATGCCATGCTGAAACGAAAAAGTTTTTGTTATCTCCAGCGACTCTAGCTTATGTGCAATTTGCCGGGTTGCAGTTGATGAGCAAAACTAATGCCTATTTAGAAAATGCGATGTGCGGTATGCTATTTCAGCTATTAGAACAGCAAGGCCAGCAGCTTAGAATCGATCCTCGTATTGCGAGTGTCATAAGTGAAATTCAACAAGATATTAGTCAAAATTGGTCGGTTGAACGATTAGCCAAACTATCCTTTTTAAGTCCTACTCAATTTAAAACCGTATTCAAATTGAACCTAGGCCAAACCAGCCAGCAGTTTGTTTTACAACTTCGAATGGAAAAAGCCAAAGCGCTATTAACTCATACCGATCTTCCTGTGCAATTGATCGGAGAAAAAGTCGGTTTTTCCAACCCATCAGCATTTACTCGCCGCTTTAGCCAATTTTTTGGTCTGTCTCCTAAATCGTATCGATAACCATCACTTTAGTCATAAAGACCGTCTTATCAGCACATTTTAGTTAACAATGATTCTTATACTGAAAACTCACTTGGGTAAAGTTATGGATTCAAAAGGTTAAAAATGCAAAGGATTGAAAATTTACGCTCACCTATTCGCTTTGAAACCGCTGCTCCTTTGCTGTTCTTGCTGATGTGGAGTAGTGGGGCGGTAATGGTGAAAATGGGGTTAATGGATGCGTCACCGTGGACTTTTTTATTCCTACGAGCAGTGGCGACTTTCCTATTCTCAACTCTTGTGCTGCTGGTGGTAAAACCCAAATTAAAGTTTGAATTGTTTCGCCATGATAAAGCGTCGATTATTGCGGTACTAAAAGTCGGTTTCTTTTTGCAGTTTGCCTACCTGAGTACTTATATTTTGTCGATTGACGCCGGAATATCGCCAGGGTTGATTACCATGATATTAGGTTTTCAGCCGCTCATTACACCATTTCTTGCGAAAGAGAGTATGTCGAAACAAGGTTATGCTCTGTTAGCGCTTGGCTTTATCGGCTTATGTATTGCGGTTTTGGGCGCAAAAGGGATCGATGCTTCACATGTAATAGGCCTGTTGTTTGCCGCGCTGGCTTTGATGTCGCTAACTTTTGGCACCATTAAGCAAAAAGGCATCAATATGAATATTGAAAGCATGGTGGTTTACCAAAACTTATTCACCTTATTGCTATTTAGCGTGGTGGCCTTATGTACTGACTGGCAAGTTGAATGGACCAATGAACTGTTTATTTCATTATTTTGGATGAGTATTGTGGTTTCGGTTGGTGCTGTGATGTTGCTGCTTTACATGCTTAAGCGAGGCAGTGCCAGCCAAGTCAGTGTGCTATTTTATTGCATACCTCTTTTAGCCATTATGTTTGATTATTTGATCTTTGGTGAACAACTTAGTGTTATTACGATGGTTGGCATTGTCGTGGTGGTAATCGCGGTGTATTGGTTTCAAAAAGTGAAGCCAGTTAAAGATATATCTGACTAAAGCTATCAACTATTTATTGAATGAAATCACAATTGATGTTTTTATATACAAATCATTGATAGGAAAAGGAGTTTTCGAATGGATTTATGGCATGGGTTAGTATTGATTACTTCTATTCACTTATTAGCCGCAGCTTCTCCCGGGCCGGATTTTATACTGGTATCTCAGCAAACGTTATCGAATGGTAAAAAGGCAGGGTTATTGTGTAGTATCGGTATTGCGCTCGGTCTGTCTATCCATATTCTTTATTCTGCTTTTGGTTTAGCGGCGATTATTGCTAATTCAGCAAGCTTACTTTGGGTGATTAAAGTACTCGGCGGTGGTTATTTAATTTATCTAGGCTGGCAGGGATTAAAAGCGAAAGCTGCAATGCCTGATGAGGTGGAATTGCCAGTAGCGAAAGCGCAGTCTGCGAAAAAGATGATTGGCATGGGTTTCTTGTGTAATGCTTTAAACCCTAAAGCGCCGATTTATTTTGTGTCTTTATTTACTTTAGTGCTGTCAGCGGAGATGCCAATCTATCAAATCGCGATTTATGGTGTATGGATCATGATTTTACAGTTCGCATGGTTCTCTTTGATTGTGACGTTATTGTCTCGACCAACGATTAATAAGAAGTTTAAGCAATGTGGTCACTGGATTGATCGAGTACTTGGTGGTGCGATGGTGGCACTAGGTATTAAGTTGATGATTACTCGTAGTTAATTTTATATCCATCGTGCCCAATTATTTTGGGTATATGAAATGAAAAAAGGAGCTCAATTTGAGCTCCTTTTTGTGTTCTTAAACAATGAAGTAATTAATCGACTAACTTCATTTCTTGAATAATATCAGAGGCAATTTCCGGCTTAGTGCTGGTCGGTGTTGCATGAAGTTCGGCTTTCAGTTGGCCTTTACGGTTTTTAAGTCCGGTTTCTAATTTTTTAACCGCAGCGGCAATCGCTGGATACATCACTTTGTCTTCAGCTTTAGCTGAGATGCGAACGCCTTCGTAGTTAGTGAAGGTTTCAACTTGGTGTTCATTATGCTGTTTAGTGATAATAATGTCGCAGCTGATTAAGTCGGGGAAGTGTGAAGATATTTTATCGAATTTTCCTTCAATCTCAGAACGTGAGTCTTCGCTGAGAGAAACATGATGCGTTTGGATGTTTATTTTCATACACAATACCTTCCTGTTGAAGCGCCTTGAAAATACAAGACAAAAATGCGGATTTAATATCCATAAGTGATTGTTATTCAAAAGCCTAATTGCTTAAGAAGTTCGTCACTGTTGTTTCAAGCTATCAAACTTTAAGACAATAGGCAAAGAGCTTTGTTCCATTTTTAAGTCTAGTTACAAAATCATTTTTAGGTTGACCGATTCGTGCTTTTTTCGTCATGTTCGGGTTAAAACATCGGCACTGAAATTTGGTTTTAGATTGATGTTGATGAATTCGTTATAAAAAAGGGCTTCAAATATAGAAGCCCCTCTTGATGTGAACGGTCTTTTTCTAATTTTAGGCCATCACTAATGATTTTTTACTTTGGTAAATTTCTCTTTTACGACGTTTTTCTGCTCTTGCCATAATGAACCAGATGCTAAAAGTAAACAGGGATACACACAGTAAGATCAAGCTAGCAATCGCGTTAATCTCAGGTTTCACCCCTAGGCGTACCGAGGAGAAAATTTCCATCGGTAGCGTCGTTGAGCCTGGGCCTGACACAAAGCTTGCCAATACTAGATCATCGAGTGATAAAGCAAATGCCATCATGCCACCCGCAACAAGTGATGGCGCGATCATTGGAATGGTAATTTGCATAAACACCTTCCAAGGTTTAGCGCCTAGATCCATCGCCGCTTCTTCCATTGAGATATCTAATTCACGCAAGCGAGATGAGACTAAGATGGCCACATACGAGCTAGTAAATGTGGTATGGGCTATCCAAATTGTCATCATGCCGCGCTCTACCGGCCAACCAATCAGGTTATTCATTGCCACAAATAGCAGTAGCAATGAAAGACCGGTGATCACCTCTGGCATCACTAATGGCGCGGTAACCATGCCACCTAGTAATGCTTTACCGTGGAAGCGAGGGATTCGAGTTAAGACAAAAGCTGCCATGGTGCCTAATGCAACCGCAGAAATAGCGGTGTAAAAGGCTATTTCTAATGAGCGAAATACCGAACCCATCAGCTGAGTATTTTGCCAGAGCGAGCCATACCATTGCGTTGACCATCCGCCCCATACTGTGACCAGTTTGGAAGCGTTAAATGAGTAAATCACCATGATGACTAACGGCAAGTAAATGAACACCAAACCGATCACCAACATTAGATTTGCAAAACCAAAACGTTTCATCGTTATTCCTAAACAATTCGAACTTAACTTAACCTTGAAGTTCTTTGGCTTGAGTACGGTTAAAGAACATTATTGGGATCATAAGAACCACCAACATAATGACAGCTAACGCCGCCGCCACTGGCCAATCGCGGTTGTTGAAGAACTCTTGCCACAAAACTTTACCTATCATCAAGGTATCTGGGCCACCTAACAGTTCTGGGATTACAAACTCACCGACAACGGGAATAAACACTAACATACAGCCTGCAATAATCCCGCCTTTTGACAGCGGCACGGTGATTTTCCAGAAGGTCGAGACATTACGACAACCTAAGTCTGACGCCGCTTCTAGTAAGCTTTGGTCATGCTTTACTAGATTGGCGTACAGTGGTAACACCATAAACGGCAAATATGAGTACACAATACCGATGTAGACCGCGAGATCAGTATTCAAAATACGTAATGGTTCATTAATTAACCCTAGGTGAAGTAAGAAGCCATTTAATAATCCGTTGTTACTTAAAATACCCATCCACGCATACACACGGATCAAAATGGCTGTCCAAGTTGGCATCATGATCAATAACAACAAGATAGTTTGCGTTTCTTTTTTGGTTTTAGAAATCGCATACGCCATTGGGTAACCAATCATCAAACAAGCTAGGGTGCTGATCAGCGCCATTTTTAGCGAGCTGAGATAAGCGGCTAAATACAATTCATCAGCACTGAGTAGCAAGTAGTTACCCATGTTGAGTAAAATGGTCAGCTGCTCATCGGCCCAACTGACCAGTTCGGTGTAGGGCGGGATGGCGACATCGGCTTGTGAAAAGCTAATTTTAAGTACGATCACAAATGGCAATAAAAAGAAAATAAATAGCCAAAAGAATGGAATTCCAATGACCAGTTTACGTCCTAGTTGTTGGATGCATTTATTCATTGCAGAACCACACCACTATCATCTTCCCAATATAAATACACATCATCTTCCCAGGTTGGGCGTTTGACGTGGCGCACGGCGTTAGCAATAAACGCTTGGACAATCTTTCCTGATGGCAATTGGATGTGATACATCGAAGAGCCACCTAAATAAGCAATGTCGTACACTTTTCCGGTTGTCCAGTTAAAGTCAGGGTGGACAAAATCCTCTGGCAATGTAGGGCTGATCAACAACTTTTCAGGACGCAATGCATAAGTCACTTTTTTGTTTTCAGCTTGAGTACTAATACCATGGCCGACATAGATGGGCTGTGGCAAATCGACACAGGCAATCGTAGCGTGATCTTGTTCATCCTCGACCAGCATGCCATCGAATAAGTTTACGTTGCCAATGAACTCACACACCAAACGGTTAACTGGCGTTTCGTAAATGTCCATCGGGCTACCAATTTGCTCAATGCAACCTAGGTGCATGATGGCTACACGTTGCGCCATAGTCATCGCTTCTTCTTGATCGTGAGTCACCATGACGCAGGTCACGCCCACACGCTCGATAATTTCAACCAGTTCTAACTGCATTTGCGAGCGTAGCTTTTTATCCAGTGCGCCCATTGGTTCATCTAATAACAACAGTTTTGGACGCTTGGCGAGTGAGCGAGCCAATGCGACCCGTTGACGCTGACCACCAGATAATTGATGTGGCTTACGTTTGGCGTATTGCGTCATATGAACCAGTTTCAACATCTCTGCCACGCGTGCGTTAATTTCTTCTTTTGTCAGTGAATCTTGCTTCAAACCAAAGGCAATATTTTGCTCAACACTCATGTGTGGAAATAGCGCGTAAGACTGAAACATCATATTAATCGGCCGATCATAAGGCGCCATGTCGGTAATATCGACGCCGTCTAAAATGATGCGTCCTTCGGTTGGCTTTTCAAAACCGGCTAGCATACGAAGCAAGGTTGATTTGCCAGAACCTGAACCACCGAGTAGAGCAAAGATTTCACCTTTATTTATGGTGAGCGACACATTATCGACCGCAAGTGTGTCGTCAAATTGTTTGCTTACACGATCAATTTTCACCAAGATTTCTTTTGGTTTAGATTGACGCTCTAATGCTTTTTTGTAGGCACTGGAAGTGATGGCCATTTCAACTCTCTTTTAAATTATTCTTAAAATAAAAAGGCGTCCTAACCTGGACGCCTTAATCACACTTCAACTCAAGTATGTGCTTTCGGCGCTATCGACCTGTTTTGATCTTGGTCCAAGTACGTGTCATGACACGTTGAGTTTTGGCGGGTAGATCGCTGATCGTGTATATATTTTTCAATGTTGCTTCATCTGGATAAATTCCAGCGTTAGTATTAATGTCTTGGTTTACAAAAGGCGTTGCCGCTTGGTTACCGTTGGCAGCGCTGACTTCATTAGTAATGTTGGCAATCACTTCTGGTGTCATTAAGTAGTTCAAAAATACATGAGCGGCTTGTACATTTTTGGCATCGGCTGGAATGGCCATCATGTCAAAGTAACTGCCTGCGCCTTCTTTCGGGATCACGTATTCAATTTTGTTGCCATTATTCGCTTCATTGGCACGGTCACGAGCAATGAATAAGTCATTGGAATAACCGACCGCGACACAAATATCGCCATTCGCTAAATCAGATATGTATTTAGATGAGTGGAAATAGCTGATGTTTTCACGAATAGACAAGAACAATGCTTCCGCTTGTTTGATGTCTTCCGGTTTTTGTGTGCCTGTATCTAGCCCCAAGTAATTTAATGCTGCTGGTAACATTTCGGTTGGTGAATCCAAAAATGACACTCCACAGGTTTTCAGTTTTTCCATGTACTGCGGGTTAAACACCAAATCCCATGAATCGGTTGGCATATCTTCACCGAGTGCTTTCTTCACTTTATCGATGTTGTAAGCAAAGCCGATAGTGCCCCATAAATAAGGCATCGCGTATAAATTGCCTGGATCGCTAGGTGATAGAGCATTCAATAGTTCTGGGTTGAGGTTTTTCCAATTAGTCAGTTGAGAGCGATCTAATTTTTGGAAAACGCCCGCGCGAATTTGTTTAGCTAAAAAGTTATTCGATGGCACCACCACGTCATAGCCAGAACGACCTGCAAGCAGTTTAGCTTCCAGTACTTCGTTACTATCAAATACGTCGTATACCACTTTAATGCCGGTTTGCTTTTCAAAATCGCTAATCGTATTCGGCGCGATGTAGCTGCTCCAGTTATAAACGTGTAGCACTTGCTCATCTTGAGCGTAAGTTTTGCTTGAAGTAAATAAAGCCGCAGACGTGAACAAGGTTGTTACTGTCATTGATGCAGCGAACACAGTATTTTTAAAAGACATGGTAGGTCCCAAATAATGGATCGGTTGATCCAATGGTTAGCTCACCAACCTAGCTTATAGCCAGCATTCCTTTTGATTTTAGCCTTGGGAGATCACTGATTTGAGTCAGGTTGAACATAAGTTAATTTATTCAATATGACGTTTTCTGAGTTGGATGTATGAAGGGAAAAATCATCCAAACTCGTAGATTTGCAACCTGCGCCCATTAACCTTGCGTTAACGAATAGCGACACTAAATAGGCTGTTTACACTGTAAATGTTAACAGTTGAGTGTGGCGGTTGGTACTTTCTTGCGAAGAACAGGGGCGATAATAAAACGAATTTTCAAATAGTAAATCAGAATAATTTTATGGTTTCGATAAGATTTGTTTGTTGTAGAAAAGGTGGTGTTTCTTTGGCTTTTCAGCCGGTTTTGATGAAAACGTTAAGGCCGCGAGTGTTATTATTTCTTAAAAGAATAAACTTGATTTAACGATGCTGGAATTTGGCTGAGATAAGATAGGCATTTTTAGTAAGGTAATGTTATTGTTTCATTATTGTAATGGCTGAGGTATGCAGGGAGAGACAATGTTAGTCACCAAATACTATATTGTGGGCAGTATTCTATTTTATATGTTGGCCTTATTGTGCCCTAATTTTTGGTTGTCGATTCCGCTTGCTTGGATTGCTTTATCCTTGTCGGTTGTCAGCATCGCTTATCTATGCAACTTCCCTCACTTATTTCGTAAAAAGCCTAACGGGGTGATCCCTAATGGTATTCAGCTCGTGCTTGCACCTTTTTTGATTGGTGCGCATTACTATAATTATTGGGCGAGAACTCATGATTCGGTTGCGCCTATTCAACGTATTGATCCTCAGTTGTACTTAGCTCGACGCTTATTTACCAAAGATCTAAAAGAGTTAAAAGCTCAAGGTATTACCAGCATTTTAGACATCACTGCTGAATTTCATGGATTACAAAGCCGTAAAGCCAGCCGTGATTTTGAGTATTTCAATCTGCCAGTGCTTGACCATAAAGTGCCATCAAAGCGGAAGTTATTAAAAGCATTAGATTGGATGGATGTTCAACTCGCGGATTCTAAGAAAATAGTGGTGCATTGCGCATTAGGTCGCGGGCGTTCGGTGTTTGTATTGGCTGCCTATTTATTACGTCGTTACCCAAGAATGAGTATTGAAGATGTAATGAAAAAAATTCAATCGATTCGCAGCACCGCCAATTTGAATAAGGAACAAATGAAAATGTTAAAGCAACTTGATAAGCAGCAAGCATTAGTTTCTGAACAGACCGTGTGGCTGATTGTGAATCCGGTTTCTGGTGGGGGAAAGTGGGGCACCTATAAAGATGAAATTCTAGAAAACTTTAAAGCTAAATATCAGATAGAAGTGCGCGAAACCACACCTGAAATATCGGCAACCGAACTAACGAAAGAGGCGATTAACTCAGGGGCTTCTTTGATTGTCGCGGGTGGTGGTGATGGCACAGTAACGGAAGTGGCAAGTCAATTAGTCCATACCGACATTGTTCTTGGTATCTTACCATTGGGTACTGCGAATGCCTTGTGTCATGTACTTTATGGTATTGAGAATAAAATTATTCCAGTGGAAACGGCATGTGGCGCTATTTTAAATGGTGAGGTGACTCAAATTGATACTGCTTTATGTAATAGCGATTTAATGTTGTTGGTCTCTGGGATTGGTTTTGAACAACAAATGATTGAATACGCTGAGCGTGAAGAGAAAAATAACGATGGCCAACTGGCTTATTTAAAAGGTTTATGGGGCGCGATTGCCAATAATGAAACGTTAACGATTCGAATTGCTTTAGATAAACAAACGCCGCAAGAATTAGACGTGAGTAGTTTAGTGGTTGCCAATGCCGCACCTTTTACGACGCTACTTGCACAAGGTGGCGGAGAGCCGGATTTACAAGATGGTATTTTGGATATTACCTACATGCCTAGTCATCAAAGTGTTGCGGGGCGCTTATTATCGTTATCTGAATTGGCCATCTCAGGGTTACTCCCTACCGCAGAGCCGATGGGGTTTGTGCATAAGCAAGCCAAAGACGTCACTATATCCAGTGAAGTGGCTTTTAAATATGTGATTGATGGTGAGCTGTATGAAACTGAACAACTTAGTATTCGCACTCAACCTCGCTCATTGAATGTGATGGTGCCACGTTGGTTTAATGAGCAGTAATATCAAGTAACTAAGCACTTTAGCTATCCGCAGTCAGATTAATTAAGGCCACACTGTAGGGAGAATGCGGTTTGGCCTAGTTATTCCCATCTGTGTGATTTATTATCCCACTCTTTAATTTATTCCTTTGTATGAGAATTTGTGAATATGCCTAACCACTCACCAGTGCTTGGTGCCTCGTGGATGCTAATTGCTGGTTTGTCTTTTGCTGTAGTTAACAGCGCAGCACAGTACATTAGCATTACTTTTTCTATTCCTTCTACCACGGTTGCTCTGCTTCAATATGCGATTGCGCTGGTGGCGATCATGCCTTACTTAAAAACATTAGGTATTCGCCGTTCTCTGTATACCAAACACTTTGGCTGGCATGCGTTTCGAGTCTTTTTATCGGTAATAGGCATTCAACTTTGGTTTTGGGCGTTGGCGTATCCGGTTCCTATTTGGCAAGGTATTGCATTGTTAATGACTTCACCATTGTTTGCGACCGTCGGTTCTGGGCTATTACTAAAAGAAAATGTGGGCTGGGCACGTTGGATGGCAACCTTAGCCGGCTTTGGCGGAGCCATGATCATATTGGAACCTTGGTCAGATGCGTTTAGTTGGGCAACATTATTACCTGTCGGTGCGGCTTTTTTCTGGGCCTGTTATTCATTGATGGTGAAGAAAATGTCAGTTAATGATTCACCGTCTACCATGGTGGTTTACCTGCTGATCTTACTCACGCCTTTTAATATCTTATTGGCATTACCTGAATGGTCTACCCCAACCGGTTGGAGTGTTTGGGGGTTATTGATTGGTGCTGGCGTAATGACAGCGTTAGCGCAATGGGCGATTGTTAAAGCTTATGCCGTGGCAGATGCCTCTTTTGTGCAACCATTTGATTTAGCAAAATTGCCGTTTAATGTCTTTTTAGGTTGGCTCGTTTTTGGTTGGATCCCGACAGGCAATTTATGGGTAGGGGCTGCAATTATGATGGCTTCGATTGTGTTTATTACTCAGTGGGAGAGACGTAAGTAAATCACCTCACCCTAAGTGGTCTATAACGCAAGTGATGGTAGTTAATCGCTTGCGTTATCATTTATATGTAATGGCAATTTTTCATTCATATTATCTGTGATCAAAATCTCTTCTTTTAGCCTGTTCCTTCTTTACTCTCCCTTCTTCATTTTTTAACTGAAGATCTGCTTATGTCGACATTATTTGCCATTTCATTGACCACTGGATTGCTTTCGGGGATTTGGGGCTGGGTGGCCATTTCTTTGGGATTATTGTCTTGGGCAGGTTTTCTCGGTTGCACCAGCTATTTTGCCTCGCCGGTTCAAGGACTAAAAGGTTTAAGTGTGAGCTTACTGACCAATCTTTCTGGGGTAGTTTGGGCTCTGATCATTATTCATGGCTCTCAATGGCTAGGCAGCGATGTCATTGGCTATATTCTGACAGCATTGGTTTCCTTTTTTATGTGCATTCAAGCGCAGAAACATTGGTTGAGTTTTATTCCCGGAACCTTCATTGGCGCATGTGCCACCTTTGCCGCCGACGGAAATTGGCAGCTGGTTATCCCTTCATTGTTAATTGGTGGAGTATTCGGTTACAGCATGAAAGCGAGTGGTATGTGGTTACAGGCGAGAAGCGGTGTAAGCCTAAAACCTAAAGTGATACAAGAAAAATGAAAGAGGCGATTTTTGTTGCATTATTTCTAAGGTGTTTTCTGAAAATCAACGAATAGACTGTTGTTTTTATAGCCAGATAACGCCCTTTTATTTATAATGTTTTTCATTGGAAATAATTGAACTATATGGAATTTTTATGAAAGCCACTTGGTTAGGGATAACGCTATTATTACCGTTGTTAACCGCCTGTGATGCCCGTTCGGATATCACTATCAACAGCACTCAAATTAGCGAACAGCAAGCCAATACCATTAAGCAAAATATTGCCTCTCAATACCCCAACGCGAGCGCGGAAGAAAAACAACAAATTGCGGATGTCGCAGTAAAAGCCATTGAAAATTTGGTGTTTGTCGAAGGGGGAAGTTTTGATATGGGCGATTTTAAAGCGCCCTGTGAAATTCCAAGTAGAAGAGCTGAACGCATTGATTGGTCTCCTGATAATAAGTGCTTTAGCGGGCCAAGTGCAACATTGGCTGGGGCTATGCATCTACATAAAGTTACGTTGGACTCTTACTCGATTGCTAAATTTGAAACAACCTTTCCAGATATGGAAGTGATGCGGAAAGTAAATGACTTGCCTGTTGCCTACCAAAAACTAGATGGTTCCCCTTATATACGGGGAACTGATGAATATATTAAACAGTTGCAAAAGAGGACAGCATTTGCCGCTCCTGCTAAAAATTGGCAAGACGCTAAAGATTACTGTCTATGGCTAGGTAAAGTTACTGCGCTACCATTTGATTTACCAACCGAGGCCCAGTGGGAATACGCTGCGCGTAGTCGCGGCCAACATTATTATTTTGCTACCAATACAGGGTATTTACAGTTACGTTCAGGCAGCTACTATGACACTAAAACTGGCTATATGGTGGATTACACCAAGGGTGAAATTAACGCACCTAGTGGTACGGATGAAGTTAATGCATACCCACCAAATCCATTAGGCGTGTACGGCATGAGCAATCAAGTTAGTGAATGGGTCAATGACTGGTATGCTAAAGACTATTATTTACACTCACCAGAACATAATCCACAAGGCCCAGAAACAGGCACGGAGAAGGTGCAGCGAGATGGCGGAGGGGTGACAATGACGTTTTCTCGTTTACATTCTTCGGGTGAGAAGAAATATTATCTATCATCAAGTTTCCGTTGTGCTTTACAGCAACCTCTTCCTGCTATGCCACAGTAAACAAGAAAAGTCTCATTCACACATTGCGAGGTGAGACTTTTGTTTTTTTATTTAATTAATTAAAACCTCTAGTTATACATATTGACCGCTTTTGGGTGTTCGACCTATGCTGGCTAATTGCACATTGATTTGATTTCGTTTCATATCAAATTGATTGCCTTTATAGGGCGTGAATGGTCTGGTTGTTCCCTTAATCTCTGCCAGCTTGGTTAGCTTGTCTTTTTGCGCTAAGGTATGCACCCAGTCGTTAAATTCTTGCTGTTGGTTATTATCTAAAATGGCATTTAAACGAGCGAGATTGTCAAACAAAGATTTATCGCTATTTTGTTTTTGTCCTTCTGGATTCATTCTAGCTAATACTTCTTCAAACTTACGCCAACTGTATATGCTACTGCCCAGTAGGTAACAAATCGCCTTTTCTTGATCTTTTTCCCAGCTGTTATAAAAGGTTTCAGTTAAGGTATCAAGCATCATGCCGATGGTTTCTGGTTGCAGTTTATCTGGCGTAATGCCAGACCAAGCTTGTTTATTTAAAATACGCTCGGATAGCATTTCGGCTTCGGCTTGTTGTGATTGTCTGTTACTCCAGTATTCTTCAATTCCAGTTCTACCCACTTTAATAGTATTTATCAGGGTTTGAGTTGGGTTGAACATTGCAGTAGCAAAAGCAACATAGCTAGACTTCATTAAATATTCATACATCAAGCCATTCACATTTTCTAGTTGACGATAGTCAACATATTGCAACCCCTCCCAGACGACCTGAGCAAGCTCCCATATCTGTTCAAAGTTGACTGTAGCACCAAAGCCACCGCTTCCTCCCGCTCCCCAAACAATACGGCCATTGCATAAGAGGTAGAGTTCGCTCCCCCTTAGTTCGATTTGGAAATCAATCCCACCACCTAGGCCAAATGCAACGTTACCTTCCGCTTTTAATTTAGCCAGCTCAGCAAAATTTAACGTAGTTTCTTTGTCTGGATGCTGCCACTCAAGGCCGCCTGAAAGTTCTCCCCCAACTTGTGCCCCAGCAAACCCTTCTGCTTTCACGCCCACTTGGCCGGTTGCTTGGTTTACGCCCATGCCAACTGATGGTGCCAGCAATATGCTATGGCCGGCTGGTTGTTGTTGGTTATTTTGTGAATTTTGATTACTTACTCCTGCTGAGCCATTGACCATTGCGCCTGCAAAACAACTGAGTTTGGCTGTGCAGTTAGTACGAAAACGACCAAAAGAATAATTCATGGTCTGTTTGTTGGCATCAGTGTAGCTAAGCGATATAGGAAACCCCGCCTCATAAGGTAGGTAGGAAGTAAACTCTACAGAGGCTTCCGCTAGTGAGTAGGCGGCCTCTGCTTTAATACCAATATCAACATTGCCTTTACTTGGCTCAAAGGTGGATTTAACCGTCGCACTGGCACCCCAGCGTAGGAGTTGCGCTTCGGCGTTAGTGGCAAAGCGAGTATCACCATCTTCATTTAAAATATAATGACTGGCTTTCCACTTACCGCTATTACCCCCTTCGGCTTTCCATTCTTTAAGGACCAGATCGATTTCTGGGTTTTCTATTTTCTTGGTGACGCCGTCTTTTATGTCTTTGATGATGGCATCTTTAAATTCTGCCACGTTGCCATCACGCAGTTTTGAAAGCATGGTTTGGTTGGTGGTTCTTTTGTGCCAATAGGTTTGCTCGCGCTCTAAAAACTCTGCGCGTACATACATGAAGTGATTTTGGCGTACCGAAAAAACTTCAACAATATGCTTACGAGCCGGCTTACTGGTTAATGCTTTACTATGAGTGAAATTCTCTAGTGTTACGGCACTTGTCGCTGGCTTTTGAGGTTTAGTTGTTGGTTCTGTTAGTTGCTGATAAAACGTGATTTCTTTTTCAATCGACTGTAGAACTCGCGTTTTTACATCATCAACTGAGCTTTCATCTTTAAGGAAAGGGGGGCGGTAGTTGGAAACAAAGCGTCGGCGTTGCTTAAGTTCTTTTAGCTTGGCTTGCACTCGTTTTGGATTGTCATCTTGTTGTGCCGAAGCTGCTTGTGTTTCACCTTTGGGTGGTTCGACAGCAATCGCTCCCGCATTTGCCGCATCAATCGCCCATTGTTTTTTCTTATTGGCATGATCAAGGTGATCTTGTTCACTGGCGGAGTTTACATCTGGTGCTTGTTCTAACACCTGCTGAAAACCTTCGATAAGTTGTTGGGTATAAGAGGCTTCTTCTTCTAGATATTGTTGTGAATTTTCATCTAAACAATAATATTGTTTGCCTTGTTCTTCAGTAACAAACAACACATTTTTAATATCTTTGCCTTCACACTGCGGAGGCGTATCTAAAGAGCCTGTATTGCATAACGGACGTTTCGGCTCTGGGGGGGCAACTGGGCTGATTGGTTTATTGGTTTCTGCTGTTACGGGCTCTGGTAACCTGATGATATCGCCAATTTGAATCAAATCTGGATTGGGTTGATATTTAGGGTTAAGTGCCAGTATTTGGTTAAAATCAACTTGTTGCTGGATTGCGATAGCCAGTAAGGTATCACCGGCTTGAACGGTATAAGTTTGGCTCATGCTAATGCCTCATGAGATTGAATTTGTTGCATAATGTCTGCCATTTTATCGATCTGAGTTGGTGTCATTTTCCATGAATCTAGCTGTTTAGGGGCGACCTCTGGTGTGGACCATTGCGCTTGAAACCATTGGTTGTGATGCCAATAAACCGCATGAATTGGATAGAAGAAGTGCTGCCTTTCCTCGTCACTCAAAGCACCGATAAATGCCAACATGGTTCTTGGTTCGTAGTATCGAATAAAGGTGGGGGAGGCGTTTTTATAGATGGTTAATCTATTGCGTAACAAATCAACGATATTACTTTGTTGAACATTTGGAGGTGCGATAAGTATGCATCCTAAAGGGGCTTGCTCAAATTGAGTTAGCCATTTGGCTTGTAGCTCAGGGTAGGAGGTAATATCGACGACTACAGGACCGAAATCTAAGTGTTGATAGTGAGTGCCACTGAAAAGTAGTTCGCTATAAGGTTCACTGAGTTGGTGTTGATTGATGTGTTGGTAGAGCTCCACTTTCCAATTCGGCATTAATGATGATTCAATTAATGCGTAGATCTTCGATGTATTTGAGGAAATATTGCCTAATGGATCCTTGTCCGATTCTTGGATTTTCCAATTAGGATTTAACCATGAATTTTGCATATTCCCCCCATGCCACAGTTGCAAAGCTCTATCATTAAGCTGCCAGAATCGACCATCTCAGCGTGCATGCTCGGAGTAATTGAAGCGGGCGGTGTGCTTTCTACAATCGGTGGCTCTATCCCATTCGGCAATGCTGGCATCGTGCCACTAAACCCACTACCACTGCCTGCACTACCACCAGAATTAATGTTCACGCCAGTACCGACAATATGAACACCAGCTGCATCGACTTTTACAAAACTACCACCCACTTTAACGGTGATTTCTGCACCGGCTTCAATTACTACTTTGTTACCCGATTTTATGTGGACTTCATTGGCAGCATCATTGACGATCACTGAGCCGGATTTGATTTGTAGGTTACCGTCAACCACAAAGGTTTGATCTTTGGTGATTTTGCTACGGCTTTCACCCTCTACGGTTAAATTGTGATTATTTTTGATCTGAGTGAATTGGTCGTTTTCTATTGTTAAATGCTGGTCGTGATTTACATCTGTAATGTGGTCATTGAGAGTTTCCGATTTAAAGTCTTTCTGCGCATGAACATAGATTTGCTCTGAGCCGGATTGGTCTTCAAAGCTGATTTCGTTAAAGCCTTCACCCTGATGAGATTCACTGCGCCATACGGTTTTGGTTTTGTTATCAGGTAGTGTGTAAGGCGGTAGGTTCTGCGCATTAAATGCACGACCCGTCACGATAGGCTGGTCTGGGTCGCCATTTAAGAATGAGACAATGACTTGATGGCCAATTCTTGGAATGGCGATTTGTCCGTATTGACTGCCTGCCCAGCCTTGGGAGACTTGCACCCAGCACGAACTGTGCTCATCACCGTTTGAGTATCTATCCCACGGGAAATGCAGTTTTACTCGGCCGTATTCATCGCAGAAGATTTCTTCACCCTCAGGGCCGACAACGTAAGCAGTCATTGGGCCATCGACTTGTGGGCGAGTCATCTGTGGCATGCGCCAGGTTTTATCGGCTGGAATGGCTTCAAACTGGTTGGCGTAAGTTGTGGGTTTGCTGCCTGCGGATTCTTCAAGTGCTTGCGGTTGGTCGCCTTGATGGGTACTGGCGATAATCAACCAACTTTTATTAAAGCTGTCATCAGAATGTTCGCTTAGCTCGAACTTAGCGCCCGTTTGTAGTTGTGGCTCATTACTTTTGCCTTTGGCGGTGTGAGCATGGCGGCGCAGGCTATTTAAGCGTAGTTGGTTAAACTCTTTACCAATCGCGTCATCTTTAAAACGCCCTGGCGCGTCATAGTGTTGGTAGGTATCACGCTGGTAGTCTATATCACTGGCGACTGCTTGTTGGCTAAAGGTGTATTGCGGCTTTTTAAAACTGTTGTCACCACTATGCGCTTCACTGACCTCAAACTGAGTGGTCTTGCTGAGCTCTTTGATATACGGCGTTGGGCTAATACCACTTGCCATGACGTTATAAGGAACAGGAGAATCTAACGAGTTAATGATTTGAGAATCATCGGTGAACAATACGTTATGTTTACCTTTCGATTGCTCAATGTGATAGACCATCCCTTCTTCAGCGGCAAGACGGTTAATGAACTCAAGGTCAGTTTCTCGATATTGCATGCAAAACTCACGCTGTTTTGGCGTGCGAGTTAGCGCAAAGGCAAAGTCCTGAATGTCCATTTCTTTAAATAAGGTGGCGATGATATCCGGCGCAGAAATGGATTGGAAAATGCGGCTGTTATGGCGCAGGGATAAACGCTCAATTTCAGGTACTAGAGTTAGGGAATAAAAGGTGTGGTGATGGCCTGTTTCGCCTTGGGTGAAGTTACGCACAATGCCGTTGATACGCTGCACGATTTCGCCATCGCGATGCATTACAAGCTCAGCACCTTTATCAACCATATCCAAAGCGGTTAAATCTGGGCGACGGCTGGCAAGCTTTATTTGGTAACGAAAACCATGACACCAACTACCATCAGCTTGTTGAACCGAAGAAAAGTTATCTTGTCCTTGATAGCTTCTCACTACTAACGATTCGTCACTGACGCCATCGACGCGAATACTAAATTGTAGCCTTGCCATAGATAAACCTGCTCGTTAAATTTGGAATTCAATAGTGGCCATTTATATGATCGGTTGAACACTATGTTTGGAGTGGTCTAAGCAATAATTGAGCCATCTTTTATTTTTATTTAAATCAACTGGTTATGTTTTATTGTTCTTTAAGTTAGGCAAGAACTTGCCAACAGTACGGCAAGTTTTTGCCTAGTCGATACGTGTGGTTTTTAACCAATAAAATCCGATCAACAGCCCCTTAGGTCATAGTTTAAATTTCCCCAAACAAAACCTGACCTGTCAATGACATGCCATTTACCAGATTTTGTCATTTTGGTAGGCAGTTTTTATCGGTTATGGATTTACAGAAGTAATGGAATATACAGAGCAAGACAGAGACGCGATTTATCATGTATGGATGTCCCAAAAAGCCAAACGTCACTTAACACAAATGGATATGGCAAAGCGTTTGGGCATGACGATCAGTGAGTTTTCAGAAGTGATCCGTGGCAAAGGCGAGATTAGTAAAAGCTTTGTTAGTCGCTTCTTTCAGCAACTAGATCTTGAGCCACATACGATTTTACCGTCACTTAAAAACCAGATAGCGCCAGAAAATGCGGTGGTGTATTTGCAAAACCGAATTAGCATTGATGGTGATATTCAAAACGTACAAATCGACGGTAACCAAGTGATCATTGATTACTGTTGTAAGGTTGCCAAACTTAATTGATATGCTAATAAAATAAACGCCTAGCCGATCATTGTATCGGCTAGGCGTTTGGGTTTGGATAGAAATGTAATTAAGGCTTCAAATTCAGCGCTTTATCAATATCTTCTGCGCTATGACGCTCTTCAATGGCTTCCCAAGCTTCACCCATCGGTTTATTGACGATACGGCCACGTTGAACAGCAGGTCGCTCTAATATCGCTTTCGCCCAGCGCTGAACATGCGTGTAACTTTCAACGTCTAAAAACTCAGCGGCATTATACGCATTACCTAGTACCAAGTTGCCATACCAAGGCCAGATTGCGATATCAGCAATGCTGTACTCTTCACCCGCAATGTAAGTATTGTTGGCAAGTTGCTTATCGAGTACATCTAGTTGGCGTTTCGCTTCCATGGTGAAGCGATTGATAGGGTACTCGTATTTTTCTGGCGCATAGTGATAGAAATGGCCGAATCCACCGCCTAAATATGGCGCAGAACCTTGCAACCAGAATAGCCAGTTTAATACCTTAGTACGATCTTCAATGTTACTTGGAATGAAGTGGCCAAATTTCTCGGCAAGATAAAGTAGGATAGACCCAGATTCAAAGACATTGATCGGTGAATCACCACTACGATCAACTAATGCTGGAATTTTGGAGTTTGGATTGACTTCAACAAAACCAGAAGAAAATTGATCACTATCACCAATCTTAATCAGAAACGCATCGTATTCAGCTTCGGTGACGCCTTTTGCCAGCAATTCTTCAAGCAAAATTGTGACTTTTTGGCCATTTGGCGTACCCATTGAATACAGCTGAATTGGGTGCTGACCGACTGGTAGTTCTCGTTCAAAGCGCGCGCCAGAATCTGGGCGGTTAATACTACCCCAAGTGCCACCTTGTTGTTCATTGGTCCAAACTTTCGGTGGAATATATTCGTTTGTCATCATCTTCCCTTTTGTTGAGTTTACCCATTATGTATACCCAAGTAATTGGAGCTGCAGCGAGGCGACAAGTGAATGAGACCCCATGAGTTTAGCTGGTCTAAATGATTGGGGCGAATGAACGCCGTCAACAAAGCTGCAGCTTCAAGTACGAAGGATATATTAGATATTAGGCTGTTTTTTCAGATTAAAAGGATAGACAGACTTTTTCCGTGATTTTGTTCAGATCTCTTAGTTATTAAAAAGAGAGTTTTTATATAGCTAAATCTTCACGCTTAAGAATCAAATTAGGGTTTGGGCAATTCTTGAGGTAAAAACTTGCGTGAATGGGATCGACTACGCCGGGGTAATCATTTTGATACTCTGCCATATCACGGATGATTTGAAAGTGTAGGTGAGATGCCCAACCGCCATTTTCATACGAATCGCCAATGGTTGCGAATGCTTCACCAGCTTTAATGATTTGCCCACGTTGGAGGTTATTTAATGATGATGCAGCTAAATGGCCATAAAGCGTGTGAAATACATAACCTTCTAGCTCATGACGCAAAATGATGGTTGGGCCGTAATCGCCTTGTTGCTGGTGGTTGGCAAACCCAAACACTTCACCTTCTAAGGGGGCGAAAACGCAATTTCCAGCAGGGATACCAAGATCAATACCAATATGTAGCGTACGAGATTCACTACCCGAAAAGTTATCGGTATCTTGATAAATCATACGTTGTTCCGCATAACGACCAATCTCGACTACCGCACCGATTTCAGCCACCTGTCTTTTTATTTCTGCGGAAAAATCATGCTGTTCATTCACCCTGTTCCAGATACCACTACTTGGTGACAGATCGACAATCAGCCCTTTACCAAACTGATATTTATTATCGAGAACAGGACAAAATTGATGATTTTTAAGAACAGATTCAAAGGTCATGATTACGCTTTCGCCTCTTGTAACTCTACTGGTGATTGACGCGGTACTAGCATCATAGCCACGGCATAACCAACCACAGCAATAAAGGTCGGCAGCATTAAATCCATATTAACGAGAATCGCCGTGAGATAGCCGGTTAGAGTCCAGGCTAAGCCGACCATAGCACTTGATAACGCCATCGCCCAACCTTGGTCACCATCACTGGCTCGATCTGACAGCGCTGTAATGTATAAAGGAAACGAAGAGGCCACCATAATCGATGTCCAAATCATGGCGATAACGTGAGTGGTTGGCGTCGGTGTAATCGCCAGTAAAATCATGCCTATGCCCGCACCGGTTAACACCGATTTTAGAGCGCGCGTGAGCGGCATCCAAGTAAGTAGTAGGCGAGGAACAAACAACAAAGAAGCAATCATCACGATGCCAATTGCCAACATGAAGTATTGGTAAAATTCACCTTCTACTGCCAATTGCCATTTTTGCGGCAGAATAAAAGAGATATTTTGGAAGTATAAACTCCAACTGAACTGGCAGATAAAGACAATAGCCAAACAAGGCAACAAACCTTTTTGACTACGTGCTAATGGCGCAGCTAATGAGAATGGACTTTCCTGTTTTAGAGAAGTTTGTTTTAAAGTGGCTTGTTTGGGTAGTTGGATGATGTGTAGCAAAATAAAACACACTACAGCAATCAATAAACAAGCATAAAAAGGGGCTTGAGGGCCATATAAAGCGGTAAGCTTACTACCAAGAGCTGGGCCAAAAGACATTGCCGCTGTCATCACAACTGCCACAAAACTCATTAAGGTTGCTTTGGTTTTCCCCTGGCTATTATCGGCCAAAATCGCCTGTGCAATAGGTTGACTTGCCGAGCCCAAGCTGTTGATCATATTACCCGCAAACAACAAGGCTACTGAACCTGCAATAATCGCATACACCGGCATTAAAAAGCCGATAGCCGCTACCACCAAACATAATGCCATTACCACTTTACGGCTGTAACGATCCGCAAAGCGAGCGATAAATGGCGTAAAAAACATCGAGATAAAAGGCGCGGCTGACATGACCGTACCAAATAAAGTGCGTCTATCTTCTAGAGGCATCGCTTGAGCAATCGCCAGAGAGTGGTCAGTTAAAAACAAGTTCACATAAGCCGGAATGGTAATAAAAAACCCTGCCGAACCTAGAAAGATAATGAAATATAAAGCGAAAAGGGTGGCTTTCGGTAGTTGAGGTAAAGCGCTGCTGGTTGTGGGCGTCATGGTTATCTCCAAAATTGTCTGAGTATTTTACTCGGGTATTTGGAGGATGGGAATAGGAGTGGGGGAATCTAGTTATGCCCATTGATATGAATGTAAAGCTTTTAGTATCCAGCTATCTAAGTTATGAATATCAAAACTACTCCTAAGTGGTAGTTAAACTCGCACCAATATTAATACGCATCAAAGAAACAATAAGGGGAGGTTTTACTATAGAGATATAATAAATAGCGTAAATGGTGTGGCTGTGACAATTATAGAATCTCTGACCTTAATGTTTGCCTTGGTGTATAGCATTAGCCTTTTATATTCTAGTGGGAAAAAATTAGGCGCTAGTATCACCTTTGGCATTTTGGTGTTAGCGAGCATGGCTTCACTCTACTGGCCATTGATGTTATCACTTGGCTTGGCAGTCATGATAATGATGCTTGTTCATCGGTATCAACCGGAAGTTCTACAGGCCAATTATCGCCCCAACACGTTACGTTATTTTTGCCAGCACGCGATGGCGTTGTCATTTTTTTTCGTCGCGATCCAATACACGCTCCATACTGCTCTATTAGCCGCACAAATATCCCCGAATTTCTTACGCCCTGATGTTGTGGATGCCTTCTTACCAATTGCTGCTGCCATTGAATTAAAAGCGATTGTGAGTCTTGGTTTTTGGGACCAAACTCACCCTGCAGGGGCGGTGATGTTATTTACGGTACTCATCACAGGAATAGTATGTAAACGAGCATTTTGTGGATGGATATGCCCACTCGGATTGGCCGGAGAATATCTATATCAATGGCGTATAAAGTGGATTGCAAAACCCTATCCGGTTCCCAAGTGGTTAGATTGGCCGTTGAGAATAATAAAGTACCTATTGCTAACCTTTTTTGCTTTTATTTCTCTAGGTATGCACCCTGCCAATATCCCTTATTACCTCAACGGTAACTATCATAAAATTGCTGATATCAAAACGGCTTGGTTATTTGTCAATCCAGGTATGATCACCCTCAGCGTATTAATCATTATGTTATTGCTTGCGGCATGGCGTCAGCGTGCATTTTGTCGTTACTTTTGCCCTTATGGTGCATTGCTTGGGATTGTTAGTTTTATTAGTCCATTTAAGATTCGTCGTAATACAACGCATTGTTTAAATGAACGCGGTGATCTCAACTGTGATAAGTGCACACGTGCTTGTCCTTCGAATATTATTATTCATACCGTCAACACGATTCGTACGGATGAATGCCAAGCTTGTATGCGTTGTGTGAGTGCTTGCCCTAAAAAAGAGGCACTAGGGCTTCGTGCACGTAATGGATGGCAATTGTCGAGTAAGCAGCTGCTTGGGATCGTGTTAACCATTATGTTCGCCATACCATTATTCGCATTCTTAGTCGGTTTTTGGCACAGTCAAACGCCAAATGAAGTGCGTATGCAGTTGATTCAGATGATGGATTATATTAGTTATTAAATTCTGTTGTTTTAGATTTGAATTTAGATGTATTTTCGGCTCGGACAAAAAATGGCCAACTGATCATTCAGTTGGCCATTTGTATATCTAGATTATTTTAAGAAACTTAAGCTTGGCTAGATTGCGCTGCTGCTTGAGCTTCATCTGCGCGACATACAGCGGCAGTGAATACTACGTCGGTAGAGCTGTTTAGGCCTGTTTCTGCTGAATCTTGGATAACACCAATGATAAAGCCTACACCTACAACTTGCATTGCGATGTCGTTTGAAATACCGAACAAGCTACATGCTAGCGGGATAAGTAGTAGAGAACCACCAGCAACACCAGATGCGCCACAAGCAGAAACTGCTGCGACTAGGCTTAGTAGAACCGCTGTTGGTAGATCAACTTGAATACCAAGTGTGTTTACTGCAGCAAGCGTTAATACGGTGATCGTAATCGCTGCGCCGCCCATGTTAATGGTTGCACCCAGTGGGATAGATACCGAGTAAGTATCTTCATTCAGTTTTAGTTTTTCACATAACGCCATGTTAACTGGAATGTTCGCAGCACTTGAGCGAGTGAAGAATGCCGTTACACCACTTTCACGTAAGCATTTGAATACCAACGGGTATGGGTTTTGTTTGGTTTTTAGGAAAACAAGTAATGGATTCACAACTAAAGCAATAATTGCCATTGAACCAAGTAAAACCGCTAGCAGTTGCGCGTAGCCGGCAATTGCCTCAAAGCCAGTGGTTGCAAATGTTGTTGCAACAAGACCGAAGATACCAATTGGCGCAAGACGAATGATAAAGCGAACCACTGCAGAAACACCGTGGCTGATATCGCTGAACATATCTTTAGTTGCGGTATTTGCGTGGCGAAGCGCTAGACCTAAACCAACAGACCAAGCAAGAATGCCGATGTAGTTCGCGTTAACTAATGCGTTTACTGGGTTATCAACGATCTTAAACAATAGTGTGTTTAATACTTCACCAATGCCTTCAGGTGGGGTTGTGCCAGTTGCTGCATTTACTAAAGTAAGCGATGTTGGAAAAGCAAAGCTCATTAGTACAGCGGTTAGCGCAGCTAAAAAGGTGCCGACAAGGTAAAGCGTAATAACTGGGCGCATGTTACTGCTAGAGTCTTTTTTCTGGCTAGCAATCGATGCTGCAACCAAAACGAAAACTAGGATGGGGGCGATGGCTTTTAGTGCGCCTACGAATAGGCTACCAAAAATAGACATATTAGTTGCTGCTGAAGGAGAGATCGTAGCAAGTGCAACACCTGCAACAATACCTACCAAAATCTGCAGTACCAAATTGCCGTTGGCCAGTCGATAAATCAATGAGTTGTTGTTTTGCATATTTAAGCCTGTTTTATGTTTTATTGTCAGTCAAAAATCCTGTTTGACCGGCCTAGTAGCTTCTAGGCGGAACCATCATAGCTTCTGTAGTGAATCTGTCTACTAGAAAGCAATAATATCAGTACAAGAATTAACAATTGGTGCATTTTAGTACGCATATATATTGTTAAGTAAATGTTGCGCAGGTTTATAGCACATTAAATTGGCGTAAGAAAAACTTTTTTGTTGGTTTTGTGCTCACAAATTGAAAATAGAAAAAGTATATTTCTTGAACAAAGTTGAAACTCTAACTAGCTTTAGATGTATCTAGCTGATTTGAAAGCTTAGAAAAGCCGTATCCGTTATTAACGACTAAAAGTATAGCGTGGTGTGGTGCCAATTTTGCCTGATGACACCATCACCATGATTCCATGTTTCTTAAACATGTTGGAGCTTATGCTCACTAGGTGTATCTGTGTGCTTTTTGCTCCTCAATAACAATAAAAATATTGCAAGGACGAGGGGGCATCTTGATTCGATCATGGACTAATGTTGTTGCTTATCTTATCGCGAATTCTAGCGATAGACGCTTTTCTCTGCGTCTAGCGGTTCGCGCATTTATCGGGATGCTGCTGTTTGTGCCGATGATTGCTACCCCATCTGAAACTCGACTAAACCTTACCCAAGGTGTCACTGAAATTAGTGGCAAGGTATATGACCTACATATGCTGATTTTTTACATCTGCTGCGCAATTGGTGTGGTGGTGTTTGGTGTGATGTTTTATTCGATCATTCGTCATCGAAAATCCCGAGGTGTCAAAGCGGCGCATTTTCACGAAAGTACCAAAGTTGAAATCCTTTGGACGATCATTCCCATTATTATCCTTGTGTTGATGGCTATTCCTGCCACTAAAACTTTAATTGCGATGGAAGATACCTCGCAAGATGATCTCACTATTACCGTCACTGGCTCACAGTGGAAATGGCATTACCGCTATTTCAATCATGATGTGGCGTTTTATAGCTTCTTAACGACTTCCCAGAAACAAATTGAAGGCAGTGAACAAAAAGGCGAGCACTACCTACTCGAAGTTGATAATCCGCTGGTGGTGCCAGTTAATCGTAAGATCCGTTTTCTTATGACGTCTGACGATGTGATTCACTCATGGTGGGTACCTGATTTTGCTGTGAAGAAAGATGCGGTTCCCGGCTTTATTAATGAAGCTTGGACCAAAATTGATAAGCCGGGAATTTATCGTGGTCAATGTGCGGAGCTGTGTGGTCGTAACCATGGGTTCATGCCGATCGTGGTACAAGCTTTGCCGGAAGATGAATTCGATACCTGGCTAGCCAAGCAAGAACAAATGGCCGCTGCCAAAAAAGCAGAACAGGAAAAAGCGTTGGGCAAAACCTTGAGCATGGATGAATTAATGGCGTTAGGGGAAAAAGTTTATAACGACCGTTGTGCAGTTTGTCATCAAGTTAATGGTGAGGGGATGGCGAATGTCTTCCCTGCGATGAAAGGCAGCCCAATTGCCACCGGAGATTTACTACAGCACATCGATATTGTGATCAATGGTAAAACAGGTACCGCCATGCAGGCGTTTGCGAATCAATTAAATGAAGAAGAATTAGCGGCGGTTGTGACTTATGAACGTAATGCTTGGGGTAATGATACGGGCGATGCTGTGCAAGCATCAGATATAAAGCAAGTACTTACTAATGGTACTTTACCAGATGAAAATAATGCTCAAGCAAATACGCAAAGCTCGTCTTCATCTGAGACAAATGCTACACCAGACACAAGTGTGACATCGAACAGCAAGGCAACACCAGAGACTATGGATAGTCAACCGGAGGCACAATGAACCCTTCACCTTCTTATCAAAATGCGTCAACCGATACTGCCGATCATATTGATATCGAGCACGATCACCATGGACCAGCGAAAGGCATAAAGCGTTGGATATATTCCACTAACCATAAAGACATCGGCACGCTGTATTTATGGTTCAGTTTGATCATGTTTTTCACCGGCGGCGCAATGGCGATGGTGATTCGGGCGGAGTTATTTCAGCCGGGGTTACAGTTAGTTGATCCACACTTCTTTAACCAAATGACGACCGTTCATGGCTTGATCATGGTATTTGGTGCAGTGATGCCGGCTTTTACTGGCTTAGCAAACTGGATGATCCCAATGATGATTGGCGCGCCGGATATGGCATTGCCTCGCATGAATAACTTGAGTTTTTGGATCTTACCTTTTGCGTTTTTGATTTTACTGGGTTCGTTGTTTATGCCCGGTGGTGGACCGGATTTTGGTTGGACTTTCTACGCACCACTTTCGACTACGTTCAGCTCCGATAGCACCGCATTGTTTGTCTTTTCGGTACATATCATGGGGATCAGTTCAATCATGGGTGCGATTAATGTGATCGTGACGATAGTGAATATGCGCGCGCCGGGTATGGATTGGATGAAGCTACCAATGTTTGTTTGGACTTGGCTGATCACCGCGTTCTTACTAATTGCGGTAATGCCAGTATTAGCCGGTGCAGTTACCATGGTGTTAACCGATAAATATTTCGGAACTAGCTTCTTTGATGCCGCAGGTGGTGGTGATCCGGTGATGTTCCAACATATCTTTTGGTTCTTTGGTCATCCCGAAGTATACATTATGATTTTGCCGTCATTTGGCATTATTTCAGCGATTATTCCAGCATTTAGCGGCAAGAAGCTCTTTGGTTATCATTCGATGGTGTACGCCACTTGTTCTATCGCTTTATTGTCATTCTTGGTTTGGGCGCACCACATGTTTACGACCGGTATGCCGGTGTTTGCCGAACTCTTCTTTATGTATTGCACCATGTTGATTGCGGTGCCCACTGGGGTAAAAGTCTTTAACTGGGTGGCGACCATGTGGCGAGGGGCGCTGACCTTTGAAACCCCAATGTTGTTTGCTATTGCCTTTATTGTCTTGTTCACCATTGGCGGATTTTCTGGACTGATGTTGGCAATTGTGCCAGCAGATTTCCAATACCACGATACCTACTTTGTGGTGGCGCATTTCCACTATGTACTGGTGACGGGAGCGGTGTTCTCGATCATGGCGGCGGCCTATTACTGGCTGCCTAAATGGACCGGTCACATGTACAACCAAACCTTGAGCTTGTGGCATTTCTGGTTATCGATTATTTCGGTCAATATTCTTTTCTTCCCGATGCACTTTTTAGGTTTGGCTGGCATGCCACGTCGAATTCCTGATTACGCGATCCAATTTGCTGATGTGAACCAAATAGTGTCGATTGGCGGATTTGCTTTTGGCTTGTCTCAGTTGTTGTTCTTAGCGGTGGTGATTAAGTGTATCCGAGGTGGCGAAGCGGCAGTGGCCAAACCTTGGGAACGAGCAGAAGGATTGGAATGGACAGTGCCAAGCCCTGCGCCTCACCATACATTTTCAACGCCTCCAAAGGTTGATTAACCAAAAATAGGAGGGGGTATGTCAGATCAAAAGCCGAGTACTGATTCTATACATAAAGGTTCGATACACGATGAAAAGAGCCAGAGTAGTAAAAAGGTTCGCAGTAGTAAAAAGACTAAAAGCAATAAAAAGCTGATTGGCTATTTACTGCTGAGTGTCGTGGGCATGTTTGGTTTTGGATTCGCCCTCGTTCCTATATACGACATTATGTGTGAGCAGCTTGGTATTAATGGCAAAACCAATACTGAAGCAGCCAGTTCGCAAGGTATTCAAGTCGATACCTCACGATTGGTACGAGTGCAATTTATGTCTCAAGTCAGCCCGAATATGCCGTGGCAATTTGAGCCAGTACAAGCGCAGATGGATGTTCACCCCGGCCAAGTGATCAGAACCAGTTATCGGGCGGTGAATAATTCCAATATAGCGATGATAGGGCAAGCGGTACCGTCGGTTGCTCCGGGAATTGCCGCGACTCATTTTAATAAAGTGGAATGTTTTTGTTTTAATCATCAGCCATTGCAAGCCAACACAGAAGCGGAGCTGCCGGTGATTTTTTATGTGGATAAAGACTTACCCAGTTCCATTAATCGACTAACGCTTTCTTATACTTTGTATGACATTACGGAAAGCGGTCAATCATCGTCTCAGCCAGTGCCTCAACCAGCATCTAGGCCAATAAAAGAGACACAGCAGGATAAAAATACAATACAAAATCTGAGCAGGGGAGCGTCAGAGTCGTTCGCTCAATCATCACATTCATCGCCAAATGAGCTGAATTAGCTTGTTTTAAGGAGAGCCAGATGAATAAATCGAATCCATTATCTCAATCACCTTCTATTGAATCAGAAGCTAGATCGTCTGCTTCTCGCCAACCGGAAGTCTATTATGTGCCATCAGAAAGTAATTGGCCGATTGTGGGGGCCTTTGCCTTATTTTTGATTGCAGTGGGTGCAGGGCTTTATATGCAACCAAAAGGCATGTTGAGCCATTTCGGTGGATTCGTGTTACTGGCTGGAATAATCGTTTTGCTGATCATGCTGGTGGGGTGGTTTCGTAATGTGATTCAAGAATCAATGTCAGGTTTATATTCACACCAAATTGAACGCTCTTTTCGTCAAGGCATGAGCTGGTTTATTTTCTCCGAAGTGATGTTTTTTGCTGCCTTTTTTGGTGCGCTTTTCTACGCCAGAATGATCGCGGTGCCTTGGCTTGGTGGGGCGTCTAATAACCTGATGACTAACGAAGTATTGTGGCCAACGTTCGAAGCTATTTGGCCTTTGGTGAAAACGCCGAGTGGAGTAGAAACCCAAGCAATGCCGTGGCAAGGCTTACCTTTAATGAACACCATTATCTTACTGACTTCTTCGATTACGCTGCACTTCTCTCAATTGAGCTTAGAAAAAAATCAACGTACGGCGCTGATTATATGGTTAGAAATTACCATTGTTTTAGCGATCGCTTTCTTATTTTATCAAGCCGAAGAGTACATTCATGCTTACCAAGAAATGAACCTCACGCTGCAATCTGGCATTTATGGCAATACCTTTTTCTTATTAACCGGATTTCATGGGTTACATGTCACCTTAGGGACCATCTTTTTAATCGTTCTTTTGGCGAGAATTGCCTTTAGCCACTTTACTCCTCGCGATCACTTTGCGTTTCAAGCGGGGAGTTGGTATTGGCATTTTGTCGATGTGGTATGGCTGTGTTTGTTTATCTTCGTCTATGTTTTATGAGGGTGAAGATTTTAGTTCCTAGGTTGTAGGCTGAACTTTGATTGTGGTGTGTGATTAGTAAGGGCGATCGTTGGGGGTAATTAATCCCGATGTTAAGCCAATTAACAACACCATAATCACAATCACGGAGATGAATAGACGTTTACCCAAAAACTGGCTCATAGGCACCGCATTGGGATCGTCTCGATC
Source organism: Vibrio litoralis DSM 17657 (assembly GCF_000426765.1). Classification (GTDB taxonomy): domain Bacteria; phylum Pseudomonadota; class Gammaproteobacteria; order Enterobacterales; family Vibrionaceae; genus Vibrio; species Vibrio litoralis. The sequence goes on from NZ_AUFZ01000016.1 coordinate 68,746, forward strand.
GTATTTCACCATTGAGTATAAAGCTCTGCCGAGGTTAAAAATGACAAACAACAGCAGAAGCACCAGCGTTAATTTAAATAAGGAAACGAGTGTCATAGCAACTCCTGTGTCGAAGTGGGGAATCAAAAAGATCGGTTTATTATTATTAACTGTGGTCGTGTTTGCTGTGATGGTCAAATTAGGCTTTTGGCAATTAGATCGCGGTAACCAAAAATTGGCAATGGAGCAGCAATTGCAGCTAAGAGCCGACGCTAATCCCGTAGCGATTGAAGATTGGCAAATGAGCCCTAGTGAAGAAGCGACGGGTGTGAAGTTGTCGCTGAGGATTGCGCCATTAACTGATGACGTAAATGTACAACGAGTGTATTGGGATAACCAAACTTGGCAGGGAAAAGTTGGTTATTTGGTTTTTCAGCCGGTGCGCTTATTAGCCAATGATCCGCAATCTGATTTTGAAGTCGTGGGGTTGATTGAATTGGGCTTTATACCCGCAGGTCGTGACAGACAAGTATTACCTGAAGTGGTTGGTATTAGTCAAAAGCAAAGGAGTCAGGCGCAAGCGTCTCAAACGCAAACAATAGTTGGGCGATTGTACCGAAAACAAGATAACCCGATGAGCCAAGGCTTGATGCCTGAAATGATGGAGATAACCGATGGTTTGGGGTTAAGAATTCAAAACCTATCGCTTGAAGATTTGTCTCAGCACTTGTTTTCAGATAGGTCGCTGAGCTTATTTTCTTATGTGATTCAGCCAATGCAGCCCTTGCTTTTCACGGGTGATTCACGGTTAACAGAAAATAACGGAGTAAAAATTAGTGAGCACTTACCACATCCTTGGCAGCCATTGCCTATGCAGTCAAAACGTCATTTTGGATATGCGGTGCAATGGTTTTCGATGGCGGCAGTATTGTTGGGGTTAGCGTTTTGGTTTGCTTATCGTCAAGGAAAGCCATCGAAAAATCTGGAAAAAGAAAAGAGTAGGAATCAATAAACCCAACTAATCACTTACAGTAATTTGGGATCAAGATGAGCGTATGTATGCATAACAAAAAACATGAAGCAGCATTGAATCAATCATCGTTAGCAAAAACGGCTTACTCTCCTCGTTCGGGAAAAAAAGTATTGCTTATCATGTTGTTGATTTTTGCCTTGCCAGTGATTGCCGCGAAATTGATTTTATCGATGAACTGGTATCAATCTGGCGTGACTAATCATGGCGTATTGATTGATTCACAACTTCACTATCAAGATTTACGGTTAGCAAATCCAGCACGACATACTTGGCAAATGGCGTACTTATTGCCACAAGATTGCGGTGAAATTTGTCAGCAACAATTGCACCTATTAAAGCAAAGCCATATTGCACTAGGTAAAGATCAACCGAGAGTCATGCCCGTGGTGATTGCCGCCAATGAAGAGGATTTAACCGCATTACAAGATAGTGGTTTTGTGCTGTTAGCGGCGCCAGAACTTTGGGAACAGCCTGAGATGAAGAGCTTTGCTGGGCAAGATTTTGTATTGATTGATCCGCTCGGCCAATGGGTGATGCGCTATCCCACTGTGACTAGTCAGGATGAACTATCTGATGAGCTTAAAGGACTATTAGCTGATTTACGTAAACTATTGAAGCTATCACGAGTCGGTTAACCGCAGTTAAATTAGGCTAGGGGGCGATATGGATTATTCGGCATTGTTAAGCAAATTGATTCGGCTCAGTATCGGCCTCACTTTGGTGGTGATTGTGTTAGGTGCATACACGCGAATTTCTGATGCTGGACTCGGTTGCCCTGATTGGCCCGGTTGTTATGGTCAGCTCAATGTACCGATGAAAAATGATGAAATTATGCGAGCTTCTGCTTTATTTCCTGGGCATACCATTGAGCCTTATAAAGCTTGGCTTGAAATGATCCATCGCTATGTTGCAGGCACTCTAGGTTTATTGATTGCGTCGATTCTGGTGGTGAGCTTCAAAGTACCAAATATTCCGAAAGTTTGGCCTAGTGCTTTAGCCTTGCTGGTGGTGTTCCAAGCCGCACTAGGTATGTGGACTGTGACCTTAAAATTGATGCCGATTATTGTGGTGCTTCACCTATTTGGCGGCTTTGCCTTACTTAGTTTGTTATTGGTGTTTTATTTGGTCAGCCGGCCTTATTGTCAGAGCCAAGATACCGAAGCAACACACGATGAATTTCAACCTCAAGAGAACTTGAGTTATCAAGGCTTACATTCTGCTTCTTCATTCCGAAAAGCTTCATTATCAAAACCCTCATTACAAACGCTTTTATTACAACCTCTTTCATTACAAAGAATGGGCTGGCTATCACTTAGCGTACTTATCGTACAAATCTTTTTAGGCGGTTGGACGTCATCTAACTACGCCGCTTTAGTTTGTACTTCTTTGCCATTGTGTGAAGGTGACTGGTGGCAAGCTTTCAATTTAAGCGGCGCATTCACTATTTTTCAGCATCCATTATTGATGAGTGGAGATAGCTATGAGTTTGGTGTTTTAGACTATGGCTCACGGATGGCAATTCATCTAGTGCATCGATTCGGGGCCATTATTACTGCTGTCACTTTATTGTTTTTTGCTTGGCGGCTGGTGCGCTTTTCATCGAGTCGCGCACTTAATCGAGCGGCTTGGAGTTTAGTTGGTTTGGTTGTGCTGCAAATTAGCTTAGGAATTGCCAATGTTGTGATGCATCTACCTGTTATTTTAGCGGTTGGCCACAATTTAGTCGCAGCGCTGCTATTGTTAAATATAGTGTTTATATGTACTCAATTACGCTTGTCTTGTCAGTCTAAAGTTATAGGGCAAGCGGCAAATCATATTCAGATGAGAATGATCACCAAGCCGAGTCACATTACCGAACAATCAAAATTATCAAAGTGATTATGAAGCTTGATTTAAACGTTAGGAGGTCACGATGCCGAAGTCTAATGTAATTCCTTTTCCGCCAAAGCAGGAGCCAGTGCGGGATAGGCATCGTATTTCAGTTAATCTTTCAGGTCGCCATTCGGCAATGTCTTCTATTTCTCATGACTCAACTTCACCGCCAAAATCTTTCTCCGGACATGCCAGTCAGCGCACCCAATCCTATTGGTTAGCTCAATGGCGTTTGTATTACTCATTAACCAAACCCAAAGTGGTGATGTTAATGCTGCTTACTGCTTTGGTAGGGATGTGTTTATCGCTTGATGGTAAATTGCCTCTGCAACCATTAGTACTAGGGCTGTTTGGCATTGGCTTAATGGCGGGCTCAGCCGCGGCCTTGAATCATTTAATTGATCGCCGAATTGATGGCTTAATGGCGCGCACTAAAAATCGACCATTACCTTCCGGGCAATTGCAAAATTGGAAGGTCATGCTGTTTGCTAGTGTGATTGGTGTGATTGGCTTTGTGACCTTATATTTCGGCGTGAATGGATTAACCGCTTGGCTGACTTTTGCTAGTTTGGTGGGTTATGCGGTGATTTATACCTTGTACCTGAAGCGAGCCACGCCACAAAACATTGTGATTGCAGGTATTGCCGGTGCGATGCCGCCCTTATTAGGCTGGACAGCCATGACTAACGAGCTTCACCCTCACGCTTGGTTATTGGTGATGATCATCTTCATTTGGACGCCGCCGCATTTTTGGGCACTGGCGATTCACCGTAAAGACGAGTATGCCAAAGCGGACATTCCAATGCTTCCAGTGACTCACGGGGTAGAGTTTACCAAAACCAGCGTACTGCTTTACACCATATTACTGATGATGATTTGCACCTTGCCAGTGTTATTTGGCATGAGTGGCGTATTGTATGCCATAGCTTCTACCGCGTTATCGCTTGGCTTTGTTTATAAAGCGTGTGAGCTAAAATATTTCCCGAAACCAAACAGCGCAATGCAGACTTTTAAGTTTTCTATTTACCATTTGATGGGGTTATTTGTCGCCTTACTCGTCGATCATTATGTGCTCGTCGGTTAGCTTCGATAACCACTTACTTATTGGTTTTGGTATTATTGGTTGATACTTAGGCGTTTTTTAAAAGATCGGTTAACATTGGTGTTAAGTTAATTTCAATTTCTTAAGGAATAACAATGAAAAGCTTTGGTTCTGGCTTTAATAACTTTTTTGTCGGTTTATTCAGTGGGCTGCTATTGCCGATTGTGATCATCATGGTCTTGCTATTTTTAACCGTCGATAAGATCACAAGCTTTGCTGAAAACGAAGCCATTGCACCGCTCTATCAACGTGGTGAGCAAACGCTAGATAAAGTGGATACCTTGCTAACGACTCTAGATAGCAAAGTCGATAACGCTAATCTGCAAGATGTAAAACTCCTTGCCCCGCTAAAAGATGCCAACCTATTCCCTGAGTTAAAGCAAATTGCAGGTACGGTTTCAAAACTACGTGATGCTTCTGATTCAGAAAAACAAGAGATGCTTGAGAATCTAAAAGCCAAGCTAAAAACCACGCTGCAAGAGAAATTCCCAGAAGATAAAGCCCAGCAGTTGGCGGATAACCTAGCTGGCATTGCCGATGTATTAGCGAGTAAAAAAGAAGCTTTGATGGAAAATAAAGAACAGCTGCTTGAGAAAAAAGAGCAATTAACCGAGAAGAAAGATGAGCTAGTTGAGCAAGCGCAAGAGACGAAAGAGCAAGTTCAAGAAAAGATGGAAGAAGTTAAGCAAGAGAATTAATCGCCCTTCTTACTAGATAAAGTTAAAGCCTGCTATTTATTTCATAGCAGGCTTTTTTGATTGCATTTAACGACAAGCCCTCACTTTCTGCCATGCAGACCAGCTTTTATCTTGTGGTTTTTCATTGTAAGACCACCACTTCGCCTGCCATTCAAACCCTGCATAGTTGACGTTTTGAGTCTTACTATAAGAAGCACCTTTCATCCATTCAGCGGATTCACATCGAGCGGGTAGTGCTTGAGGGTTTTCCATCCAATTGACAAGTTCTAAGTGACTGACAATACGCACATCTTGCTTTGAAAGCGCGTAATCTAAGAAGTCTTCGATTGCTTGGCGACGCTCTGCGGCGGTAGAGGCGGTCGGTGACCACTGATCCATCTGATCATCGTATTGAGTTGAATGACCCAAAAATGTCATTGGTGCTTTATTGCCAGCTAAACGCATGTCGAGGTTATATTTTAAAATGGCCAATACTTCTGGTCCGGTAAGTTGTGCCATATAAAATAAGTTGTAATCGCCAGCTTCAATCTTGCCAGACTGAACATCAAACCAATTCATCTTTTGTTGTATTTTGTCGCGCAGTGAATAATTAATGCCGTATTGTTTGGCGATTTGATCATCCGGCACGATTAAAGCATAGATGGGCACTTCCCATAATCCAGGATATTCTGTAATTGGCGGCTTTACTCCCCAACTGGCGGCAAGTTCGGCACCCGGACTACCGTTGTCGAGTGTATAAGGCCAATACTGGTTTCCTGCATGATGGCTTGGCTCATAGCCTTCTGAAATACTAGCGTCGTACTTGAACCCGTTTTGGTTTAAGTGAGCGAATAAAGCATCATTGTATTCTAAATAAGGCGAACGAAAGCCCACCGCATTGGCATCGATCCCTTCTGCATCGGATGGAAATTCAGGATCGACTTGGGTAAATGGCTTACTCATGGCGATCTGACAATCATTGATTTGTTGTTGCCACTCTGCGGAAGTAAATTCCAAACCATGTAAATGATTGAGAGTATGGTTGGCCATTTCATGCCCGAGTAGGTTAGCTTGATACCAAGTTTCTTTAACATGACCTGCATTGGTGCCTTGTTCGCTAGCTGCGACTATCGCTTCACAAGTATTAAAAAACGTGGTGTGAATAGCCGAGCCATCAAAGGTTGCAGCATTGCCGTGCCCAGTTGGGTTTTGGCGCTTGCCCCACTGATCAAGTACCCAGTTTTGTCCGTCGACTAACGTGTTGTCATCAAAGGCAATGGCGATAAATTGAGGAGCATTTTCAGCGGCAATGCCAGCTGGTGGAAGTTGTGAAGGGGCTTGGTTGGCAGCATGGCTATAAAATGACATAGCTGCCAGTCCTAAGCTTAAAGTAAACCCTTGTTTAATCATTATTTTCTCCTTTCTTAATAAAACTCGGACTAATCATAGAAAGAAGAAAAATATCGTGTGTAAAGACTACTCTTAATGGAATCAATATTGAATTTACAATGTAAATAAGCGATTTGTAGATTGCTTTAATGGAATCGAAATATTCTTTTTAGAGCTCTATTTCTTTTTAGAACATCATCGGCGCAATGGAGAGCACTAACAATCCCGCCATTGAATAGTTAAACCACTTCACGCGTAGTGGGCTATCAAGCCAGATTTGCAGTTTTTGCCCAGCATAAGTCCACAACGTGGCGGACGGCATATTCACCAAGCCAAACATCAGTGACACGATTAACACACCTTGCCAGTTATTGAGGGTGTTATAAACACTGACAGCGGTGATCGCCATAGTCCATGCTTTGGGGTTGATCCATTGAAAGTAACAGGCAGCCAAAAAGCTCATTGGTTGATATTCGGCATTTTGAGACCCGGGCTGTGCGCGAGCAATTTTTAATGCCAAATAAAAGAGATAAGCAATACAAGCAATATTGAGCACTTGGTGTAACACTGGATACAACTGAAACAGGCCCATCAAACCAACCCCGACCAGAAGTACCATAAAGCTAAAACCAAACACAATGCCGAGCATGTGTGGAACGGTGCGCAGAAAGCCAATGTTAGCACCAGAGGTCATCAACATAATGTTGTTAGGGCCGGGTGAGGCGGTTGAGACTAGAACAAAAGTAAATAATGCGAGCAGTTGTTGAATATCCATTTCTTCGTTTCCATTTGGTGTGACTGTTCCTTGTATATTATTGGGTTTGTGGCTACATTTTATGTCTATTTGATGTGTTATTTAGATAAAGTGAGCAACAAAGTTAAGCTATGGATAGATTTGACGAAAGAATATTGCAGGAGCTTCAAGCGGATGGTCGATTATCCAATGTTGAGTTGTCGGAACGAATTGGTTTATCGCCTTCTGCGACGTTAAGGCGAGTCCAAGAACTGGAACGCCAAGAAGTGATCAGTGGATATCGAGCGGTGCTTAATTCAGAGAAATTAGGGATTGGCTTTATTGCCTATGTCACGATTGGACTATCAGATCATAGTCAAAAATCACAGCGTGGATTTGAGCAAGAAGTGATGTTGGCAAAAGAAGTCACCGAATGTCATAACATCACGGGTGCGAATGAGTATCTGCTGAGAGTAGAAACCAAAGATTTGACACGTTATAAACGCTTTCATTCTGAGGTGTTAGGTGAGATCCCGCAGGTGAATACCATAACGACGTTAGTAGTGATGGATACCCCGAAAGATACCCGTTAAGGAGTGACTATGATTCAAGTGCAATTTACCGGTTTGCTTTAGCTTACTGGAACTTTAGTTTCTTTTTGCGTGCGGCGACTGACGAGCAACACCAACATCATGACTAACGCAGTGCAGCAATAAAAAATGCCGAGATCGCTTTGACTAGCAACAAAGTTGCGCACTAAGAACTCGCCAAAGAAGCCAGCGATACACATTTGAATAGAACCGGATAATGCCGAAACGGCGCCAACGCGATTTGGGTGTGGTTCTAACAGCATCGACATTGAAATTGGGAAACTCATGCCTTGCGCAACCGTTAATAAGGTAAACGCGCCAATTAGGTGAAAAGCAGAAAGTGGCATCATCAGCAACCAGATCCCCGCAACTACCATCAAGCTAAATGCGATACACAACAGGCGAGCTTGCGAGAAATACTTATGCAGGCGGTTAACCGTCACGCTACCAATTAATAATCCTGCCGATGGAATGATCATTGCTTCACCGTAGTCAGATACCGTCATCCCCAATTGTTTTTGCAACAAAAAAGGTAAAACAGACAGCGAGACAACCGCGCCTAAATAGCTGATCCAGTTATAACTTGCACTAGACACCACTTGCTTACAGGTGATCAGTTCACCATAACCTTTCAATACTTTGACCGGATTAAAGCGGCTTTTAGGGTAGGGCAAGGTTTCTGGCAGCACTTTCCAGCCGAGAGTGACAATCGCAATTAAATACACCAGCACTGCACTAAACACACTTTGCCAGCCAACATGATAGGCGAGCCAACCACCAAATACGGGCGAGATGATCGGTAAAATAGAAGCGGTAATCGAGAGATAAGATAACGCTTTGGTTAAGTCAGGGCCATTATAGCTATCGCGCAATACACTACGCCCGAGTACCGAAGCACTACCAGCCCCTAGACCTTGCAGAAAACGCCCAAACAATAAAGCTTCAAAGCTGGTTGCCCATAACACACAGATCAAGGTACCTAGTAGGTACACGCCTTGTCCTGCTAGAAAGACCGGTCGACGACCAATCGCATCGGATAACGGCCCATAAAATAGCTGTGATAAGCCAAAGCTAATTAAAAAGAAGGTGACGATAGACTGAACTTGCGCTTGGGAAACCGCTAAATCATGGCTGATTAAAGGCAAAGAGGGCAGATAAATGCTTACACCAACTTGACCCGTTGCGATGATCATCATTGCGAGCAAAAGTGGTGTTTTTTTAAAGGCGTTTATCGTTTCTGTTTTCATGTAACCATACCCAAGTAACTTCAAGGTGCGAGTTTCAGCAAGAATAAAACAAGCTTTAGGCAAGACAAATTGAACATGATCATAGTCATTCTATCTCTGTTCAATTTAACGCAGCATAAAGCTTGTTTTAACTTGCCCTTCGGGAGCTTCATTCAAACCTTTATGCCGCGTCAGATTGGTTTGAAAGGTGCCTACATTCCTTCGCCAATCTTCCTTGCTTAAAGGTTTGGATGATAGCTCTGAATTCTGCATCTTGAAGTCACTTGGGTATAGTGTACTTTGGTGAATATAAAATGATAATAGGCTCAACAGGAAAGAGATTGAGTCTATTTGGGAAATAATGGAGTGGTCGATGGATTGGATTGAATCGGTAAAAACCTATATTCGAGTAGTCGAAGAAGGCAGCTTTAATCAAGCAGCACGCCGTTTGAATACCACTAGCTCAGCGGTAAGTAAGCGCATACATTTTTTAGAAGAACGAATTGGGGTACAACTACTCAAACGCACCACGCGCTCATTAAGCCAAACTGAAGCTGGCGCGATGTTTTATCAGCGTGGTAAAGCACAGGTCGAACAATGGCAATCGCTGGTGGATGAAACACGTTCAATCAATCAAACCCCAACTGGAATGCTACGAGTTGGTGCTACGCTCGCATTAGGCTCTAAGTTTTTCATGCGCTATGTTGATGACTTTCTCCATCAATACCCACAAATTAAAGTGCAGTTGATCACTACACTCCCCGGTCAATTGCCGGAGCTGAGCTTTGATATTTACATTGGTCGTGAAATTGAAAACCTCGATACTTTAAGTTTTCGCGCGGCCCCTTTAATTGACTATCAATCTGGCTTCTATGCTGCGCCAAGTTACTTAAAGCAATATGGTGAGCCACAGACGATCGATGATTTAACTCACCACAACATGCTGATTTGGGGTGAAAAAGTCGAACGAGAAGTCAGGCTAACGACCCTAGGTGAACGCAGCAAGAAAGTGCGCTTAACCGGTAACTTCTCGACGACTAATCCTGAAGCGTTATTTCACAGTGCTAAACGCGGCATGGGGATTATTTTATCCAACCAAGTGATGCTGCAAGAAGAAATAGAGCGTGGTGAATTGGTTCGAGTACTACCGAATGTCACGTCGGATCATACGCGAGTTTATGCTTATTATCCGAAGCTGGATTATGAACATACCCGTACTCAATTATTTGTGGAATATTTAAAGCAGAGATTGGAAACCGAGAAAGATGTGAAGGTTGTGTAAAGCCTTACGACTAAAATTGAGAGCAAAAAAATAGGGCTGAATTAGTCAGCCCTTAGTTAACATTGGAAAATATTAATAATCGAAAATTAAAAGCCTAGTGCGCTTTTTTCGGCCCGTTACGTACGATATCTTTACCGTTATCAAACACCTCTTGAGTGACCCAGCGACCAAGCAATAATTGGTGCTTATCATCTAAAACCGCAACAAATGGGCGACCATTGCTGTTATTGGTTGCCAGCGCTACACCAGTGACATTTTCCAGCCCAAGGCCACCGTTTTCCACTAAGCGCAGAAACGTTTCTAGATCGTCTAGGGTTTCAATTACTAGGTTATCGTCAATCATCATTCTTACTCTATTAACACGTTATGTGCGTAGGATAACAGGTATAAGAAGATCGATAAATATATCCTATATCCAAACATTGTTGCTCAGTTTAGCCATACAACTCGTTTTTTACTGAATGATCATATTTTTGATCAATGAGATTTGAGGATTTTGAATCTAAGCTATTTAACGCTGCGAAGATCTTACCTGGAGTGGGTAATGAGGATTTATCAATACGAGCTTCGGCTTCCCATAATTTGGCGCGATTTAATGCTTTTCCACAATGAAACAGTACTTCATTTATAGTAATCACTATCGCCGTTTTAGGTACTTTGTTTCCCTCCGCAAGCGTGGTTAAAAGTGCTTCATCGTTACTGACTTTGGCTGTGCCATTAATGCGCATAAAAACGCTTAATCCGGGAAATAAAAATAACATACCAATCCGATTATCATCGACTAGGTTACGCATTGACTCGATACGGTTATTACCCGGCCAATCCGCAAACGCAATGGTATGGCTATCTAATACATGAACAAAACCGGGAGACCCACCACGAGGCGACGCATCTAGGCCTTGTTTTCGTCCTGACGCTAGACAAAAAAATGTCGCTTGAGCGAGGTACTCAATATGAAAAGACATAAGCTCATGGGTGACGGCTTTTTGGATTGGTTCTGATGGTGGTTCATATAATTCATCAAGATCAGTATTGTTAAGGGAAGAGTATGACTTCGGCATGATAGTGTCCTTGAAGGCTTGGTATTGTGGCAAGTAGAATAGCAAGCTCAATATTGCCGTGCTAAGCTATTACGGCCATTTAATAGTGATTTGATGCCATTTTGAAAGATAACCCAAACCTTAAAAAAACAGAGCCGATAATTATGGCTCGATATGATGATGCGCCTATAGAGAAGCGTAGTTTTGGCATGCATAGTCATCCGCGTGGCCAATTGTCGGGGTTAAGTAAAGGTTTGTTGACCACCGGGACAGACAAGGAAACATGGGTAGTCTCAAGTGAGCATGCTATCTGGATCCCACCTAAGCAGGCGCATTATGGTTATAGCCAAGGTGCATCAGATGTGTGGAGTTGTTATATTTCAGAAGCATACTGCCAATACTTACCGCAATACCCTTGTATGGTGAAAGCCTCTGGTTTATTGCGTGAAGCGGTGATTAGAGCATCGCAATGGACGGGGACTGATCTTGATGAAAGCCAATTACGCATCACCCAAGTTATTTTAGATGAACTAAAAGCGGCAGAGATTAATGCATTCGACCTTCCTATGCCTAGTACTGCTACTTTAATTCGAATTGCTCGTGCGTTAATTGATAATCCTGGAGATCGGAAAAGCGTTGAGCAGTGGGCGCAATGGGCTGGAATTTCGGTAAGAACATTAAGTCGTAAGTTTGTGATTGAAACCGGTTATACCTATACCGCATGGCGTCAACGAGCGCGCTTAATGAGATCGCTTGAAATGTTAGCGTCTGGCGAAGCTGTCACTAATATTGCACTTGATTTAGGGTATGACAGTGTAAGTGCCTTCATTGCTTTATTTAAAACCATTTTTGGGGTAACCCCATCAAATTATAATTTTTGAGTTAACGCTTGTGAAATGATTGAGAGAAAAGAAAAATCCCTAGCCTGCGAGACAGGCTAGGGAATTGGTTAACGTTTTACTTTTTTACTTTTTGTATTCTAGGTTCATCCATCAAACCGACAATCAATGAAACTGTTGCAACCAGCAGTACGATAGTAAATGGGAAGCCGGTTGTGACCGCCATTGCTTGTGCCGCCGCCAGACCACCACCGAGTAATAGTGCGATAGCAACTAAGCCTTCAAAAGTACACCAGAAGATACGTTGTGGGGTTGGTGCATCCACTTTACCGCCAGCAGCAATTGTATCGATAACCAGTGAACCTGAGTCAGACGATGTTACAAAGAACACCACTACCAATACAATCCCGATGAAAGAAGTAATTTCTGCCAATGGCATTGCATTCAGCATTTCAAACAGTTTCAGCGGTAGTGCGGCATTTTTAACTGCTTCATAGCCGTCTGTGACAAACTGATGAATCGCCGTGCCACCAAAGGCTGTCATCCAGAACACGCAGACAACCGAAGGAACGATAAGTACGCAGAAAAGAAACTCGCGAACACTTCTACCGCGTGAAATACGAGCGATAAACATACCCACAAATGGTGACCAAGAAATCCACCAAGCCCAGTAGAATGCCGTCCAACCTTGAGAGTAGTTTGTATCTTCACGCTCAAATGGCATAGATAGCGCTGGTAAGTGTTCTACATAGGATAAAATATTATCAAAGAAGCCAGTAAAGATAGCCAGTGTCGGGCCAATAAATACCACAAACAGAAGTAGTAGTGCCGCTAAGATCATGTTCGCTTCTGAAAGACGCTTCACCCCGCCATCGAGGCCTGCCACAACAGAAACCAAAGCGAAACAAGTGATCACCACGATCAATACGACTTGAGTTGTATCCGTGAGTGGAATATCAAATAAGAAGTTAAGCCCGGTGGCTGCCTGCGAAGCACCATAGCCTAGTGATGTTGCCAGACCAAATACCGTTGCGATGATCGCTAAAATATCGATGACATGACCCGTCCAGCCCCACACGCGATCGCCAAATAGAGGATAGAAGATCGAACGCATCGTCAGCGGTAAGCCCTTGTTAAACGAGAAGATTGCCAAACCTAGCGCCAGCAATGCGTAAATCGCCCAAGGGTGTAATGCCCAGTGATAAATGGTTGCCGCCATACCTAGAGACATCGCGCCTTCAACATCGCCTTCTGCGCCACCTAATGGAGCCCAATCGGTACGAAGACCATCAACCACGGTTGTGCCACCAAGGGAAGAGCTAAAGTGAGACATTGGCTCTGATACGCCAAAGAACACCAAGCCAATACCCATGCCAGCAGCAAATAACATTGCGAGCCAACCTGAGTAGGTGTAATCAGGTGTTGCATCCGTACCGCCGATTCTTACCTTACCGAGAGGAGAAATCGCAATGCCAATACACGCGATAACAAAAATGTTGCCGGATAAGATAAAGAACCAATCAAGAGAAGACGTTAGCCAGTCTCTTAAGTTTACGAATAAAGGTTCAACCTGCTCTCTAAAAATCAGAGTGACTAATACAAACATGACAATCGCTAAACCAGAGACGGCAAATACTCGGTTATGTATGTCTAAGCCGAATGGCCCTAGTTTCACGATCACATTATCTTGACCTACGGTGTAGTCGGTATTTATCGGACTAGCATCACCACTGGGTAGAGGAACACCACCATTATCGGTGGCCATATCCTTTTCTTTATCCATTTTTCTCTCCATTAAAAATTATGAATATTACAAATAACAATCTTTATAAAAAACGTTGGGTATTAACAATTATTTAAAGCCATTTATACATGTATGGTCAATCAATATTGACTAAAGCCATTTAAAAAGTGAGGTTAATGATGAGTTTATCTTCAATTTGTATAAAATTAATACTAAACAATGAGTGTAGCTATTTTTCAGGGGAATGAACTTTTGTGTGAGATTGTTTCTGGTGATGGTTTGGTTTTTAGGTGGTTGACTAAAATTTGTGCTAAGCGCAGTATGAATTTTATATTTTCAGATCGTAAAAGCTTGTAAAAGGAATCACTGAACATGGATGTCACATTAACCAGTATTTTTATCACCGTGGCGATCGCGCACTTTTTGGCGTTATTAAGCCCCGGCCCCGATTTTGTTTTAGTGGTAAAAAGTGCCATTCGTAATAAAGGTCGTAACGCTATTGGTGTCGCTTTCGGAATTGCGATTGCCAATGCGGTTTATATTGGATTATGCCTTATTGGGGTTGGCTCGATCTTGGCTACTTCTGTTCCCATCATGATTACACTTAAAGTGATTGGCGGCTGTTTTCTTATTTATCTCGCTTATAAAGCGTTGAGAGCAAGAAAAAGTGCGTATCAAAATTTAGAAATTGTGGATGACTCCGAGATAGAACCAAAAGGTAGCTCATTCTGGTTTGAATTCTTCACTGGGTTTATGTCGGGTGTTTTAAATCCTAAAAATCTATTGTTTTACCTGAGTTTGTTTACGGTTGTTTTAACTAATGATGTGAGTTTTGGCTTTAAACTCGGTTTAGGTATTTGGATGACTGTAGTCGTTTTTGCGTGGGATGCCGCGGTGATCTATCTTCTGTCGACTCCGCGAGTAAGAAAGCGCTTCACCAAAATGGCGTATTATATTGATAAAGTTACAGGCGCTTTATTAGGGATTATTGGTGTGACTATTGTGAAATCTGCTGTGGTGCGATAGAAGCGCTTATTAGCAGAGTAACCAAATTGCTTGCTAGAGGGACATAAGGCGTTAAGATAGCTTGTTGTGACTAAAACATAAGCTTATGTTATGCATGATGTTAGATTTTAACGACTGATTATTAAGAATACGATTAATGAAAAAGTACGAAGAGCTAGTACAAGATATTGTCAGTAAGGTCTGCCAAGGAGTGATTAGAGTTAAGCTGCCTTCAGAAAGAGAACTGGCTGAAAAATATGAACTATCAAGGTTTTCAGTAAGAAAAGCGCTATCAAAGCTAGAAGCGATTGGTATTGTTAAATCAAAAGTGGGCTCTGGTTATTTTATTAATACGTCAGTGATTGGATCTTCATTAATTTATAATACGGTAACTGAAAATAAATTTGGCGAAATTACCTATAAAAAAATAAAATTAAATAGGCGTTTACCAACACCCCATGAAATGCAAGTTTTTTCGATTGGTGAGGATGAGTATCTTTGGCATGCTAAGCGCCTCCGTTTAATTCAAGGTAAAGTGACGCAAATAGAAGAGACAAGGCTACCGGTTCGAATTTTTAAAAAAATTGATGAAAAAATTATAGAAAGTTCATTGCAAAAGCATGTGATTTCTTTAGGGTTAGAAATCGATAGTTATTTAACGACTTATAAAGCGATCAGTTTGGCAAAAGAAGATGCGGATTTATTGGGGTGTAAACGCTCAAGCTCTGCAATGAATATCACCAATCGGGGTTTTTTAAAAACGGGAGAAGTTTTTGTCGTCAGCGACATTATCGATATTGATTATCAATGTACCTACCATACCCAGTTTAACCCTGAAAGTTTGACTTATAGAGATGAAAAAGGCCGCTAAAATAGCGGCCTTTTTCGTTTATGGGGTATGGATACTGCCATCGGGTAGACGGCTTTGTGTCCATTCATGAGGTCGGTATTCGACAGGGAAATTTTTCGCAGCGTCAATGTCCATTTCCACTCCAATACCATCATTCTCAGAAGCATATAAAAAGCCATTTTTCGGCTCAGCCGAGTTTGGAAATACTCGCATGGTGTTTGGTTTATACTCCACATGCTCTTGAATGGCGGCGTTATGTAAATGTACATTGAGATGAGTATTTACTGCGGCACCGATAGGTGTCATATCAGGTGGACAATGCCACGCAACTCTGACGCCAAAAGTCGCACATAGATGCCCAAGTTTTAGTGCGGGAGTGATCCCTCCAATTTGAGAAACATGACAGCGAATAAAGTCTATGCGTCGGTTAATAATTAAAGTTTTCCACTCTTCTGGGTTGTTGAATAATTCACCTAACGCGAGAGATACCGAGGATTGACTACGAATGTTATCTAGCCATTCAGTTTGATTTGGTGGCAAGATATCTTCAATAAAGTATGGGGTATATTGTTCAACGGCTTTAGCAAATTGAGTAGCTTGATTTGGGAATAGTCTTTCATGAACATCATGGAGTATATGGAAAGCGTTACCATATTTAGCTCGCAACTGTTTGAACATTTCTAGAGTGTTATCGATGTATTGGTCTTGATCGTAAAAAGAACCCTCCGTTGGATTTTCAGGGGTATGGATATTTTCTGGTACTCCACCATAAAAACCTAACTGGCAACGAATATGTTTATACCCTTGATCAAGATAGCGATCGACTTGATCAAACAAACCATCCATCGTATCGCTAGTAGCGTGTGTGTAGACTTGGATTGCGTCTCTCGATTTGCCACCAAACAGTTGATGCAGTGGCATTTTCGCTTGTTTCGATTTGATATCCCAAAGAGCCATATCAACGCCTGAGATCGCATTGTTAATGACTGGGCCATTACGCCAATATGCATTAACCATCATCATTTGCCAAAGATCTTCAATATTATTTGCATCTTTACCAATTAAGAGAGGTTTTAAATATTCATCGACTATCGTTTTAACTGCTAATGGTCGTTGTTGAAAAGTGGCACAGCCATATCCAATCGTTCCAGACTCTACTTCAACAATGACTGTGATGAGGTTGTGTCTATCTGGTTTAGTAATAATGCACTCAATATTTGAAATTATATTTTTATTCACTTTTATTTCTCTGGATAGCTGAATTTTTCTTACTATAACCGCTAAAAAAATTCAATTTCAAGCATTTAATTGTTCTTAAAATTAACTGGTTCGTTCTAAATAATAATTTGCTAATAAAAACGAACCAATTGGATAAAATAATCAAATTTATTTATTTCGGCATGTTTAATGTGATTCTAGTCACCTTTTTTTGGATTGGAAAAGTTGTGCTACCGGATAAGATGATCGGCATAGATAACTATAAAAATATAGGACGCAAGAATGGAATTGACTGATAAAAATGTAGCTGCCCCAGATTCTTCTTTAGAACAGCCTAATACGTTTGAATCAAATTTACAGATACTTATTTCAGCGGTAGGGGGTAATGAAAATATCGTTAATATTACCCACTGTATGACTCGCCTTCGTTTCAAATTAATCAATGAATTACTTGTTGATAAAGAAAAAATTGAAAGCATTAAAGGTGTTAAGGGAGTGGTATTAGCTCAAGGACAAACTCAAGTTGTCATTGGTGTGGAAGTTGAGCAGTGGTATAACGCGCTTTCTGGTGTAAATAATGTATCAGATAATTCGACAGATATTGCCCATGAGAAAGGTAAGCTATTTCAAAATGCTATGCGAGTCGTCGCTGGGATCTTTGGGCCTGTAGTTCCGGCTATTGCTGGGGCTGGGATGTTAATGGGCCTTCTTTCCGGTTTAATTGCGACCAATGTAATCTCAGAAACTTCGGATACGGTGTTCTTTTTTAGATCTATTTCGGTTGCCGTGTTTTTCTTTTTGCCGATGTTAGTTTCATTTTCGGCGGCAAAAGTTTTTAGAGTGAATGAATACATTGCTTTAGCTGTTGCGGCTGCAATGATGTCTCCGAAGTTACTTGAAAAAGCGACACTGCTTTCAGCGGCAGGTAATAGCCCAGAGCTTTCTGTTTTTGGCGTCGTTCCAATCGAATTACTAAATTATGGTGGGGCAATTGTTCCAGCTATCTTAGCTGTGTGGGTATTATCTAAGATCACGCCTATGGTCGATAAATTTGTACCAGCTTCTGCTAAGCCAGTATTCACACCATTAATTGCCTTTACTGTCACCTCAACGATTGTGCTATCTCTAGTTGCTCCGGCTGGTATGTGGTTAAGTAATGGCGCAGGGTGGGTTGTGAGCTCTTTATTAGAAATCTCACCAACGTTAACTGGTTTTGTGTTTGGCTTAACTCGACCAATTACGATTGTATTTGGTATTCATCATAGTATGACGCCAATTAGTCTCAATAACTTTGCACTTTATGGTAAAGATCTACTGATGCCGATTATGTGTTTAGGCAATATTGCGATTGCCGGTGCAACGATGGCGATGTGGTATAAACAACGTAAAACAGCCTCTAAAGAACAATCTTCCATTACGATGGGCTCAGGCATTACCGCTATTTTAGGTATAACAGAGCCGGCGCTGTTTGGTGTTTTGACTAAGTATACAAAAGCGCTATTTATGGCGAGTCTTGCTGCGGGGATTTTTGGTGCTATTTCAGTCACCATTGATACTCACCTGACTAGTTATATCCTGTCTTCGGTATTTAGTTTGCCAGCTTATTTAGCTGGGGGAACTCAAAACTTTATACAGGCTATATTTGGTATTTGCGGAGTTTTTGTTTTATCTTTTGCTTTAACAGTCATCTTTGTACGTATAGATAATAAATAATAGAACTCTCAAAGAGTCAATATGAGGCTGACTGATTTTATATTAGCCAGCCTCATTGTTATTTACATGATGATGATTTCTTACATCGTCTGCTTAGTCGCCGCAACGACAATCTCGCGAATACAAACATTTTGTGGTTGTTGATAAGCAAACACGACGGTTCGAGCTATATCATCTGCCACTAAAGCGCCACCCATGCTGGCGGTCCATTCTTTATAGTCTTGCTTAATTTCATCAGATGAAGTGTGAGAAAGTAGCTCGGTATCGACCGCTCCAGGTGCGATAGTGGTGACTCGAACATTAGAATCAGACACTTCTTCGCGCACATTTTCCGAAATTGCATGAACGGCGAACTTGGTTCCGCAATAAGCGGCGTGATTGCCGAAAGTTTTACGACCTGCAATTGAGCTAATGTTGATAATAGTACCGGTTTGGCGTGATTTCATGGGCGCTAAAACGGCTTTCATACCATTCATTAAACCAATCACGTTAACGTCAAACATGGTCTTCCACTCGCTGGAATCTTGAGTATCTAATTGCCCTAGTAGCATGCTGCCGGCGTTGTTGATTAAGCCATCGACTGGGCCATATTGCGCTTCGGCTTTGGCAATCGCATCAATAAAGCTTTGTTCATCACTCACATCGACTTTTGCGCATAAGGTATTTGGTAAATCGAGTGCTTCTAAACGTTCAATACGACGAGCCAATAAGAGTAGTGGGTAGCCTAAGGCGCTGAATTGACGTGCAATCGCTTCACCAATACCTGAACTTGCACCTGTAATGACAATAAGTTTTTTCATGTTTTAATCCTGATTGAATTTGTTTTAGTGAATATTCATTTGATGGCGAGAATTATAGGATTAAGTTTACTGTTGATATATATGGCTTAAGTTGAAATACTGTTTCCATATAGAAACAATAAAAGAGCGTGATGATGCTAAATCAAATCAACTTGAGTGATGTTCGCTCGTTCGTATTAATAGCTGAACTGGGGAGCTTTACCAAAGCGGCAGAAGCGCTTGAAGTGTCGCGCTCACATGTATCAAAACAAATCACTCAGCTTGAAAAGCAAATGGGCGTGACTTTGCTGATCCGCACCACTCGAACCTTAAAGCTGACCGATGCAGGGGAGCTGTTCTTTAACCAATGCAAAAATCATCTTTCTGGTATAGAACAAGCGATCAATGCCGCGGTAGATGATGTTGAGCAAATGCGCGGGCACATTAACCTTAACTGTGTGGGTGGTCATTTAGGCGAGGATATTATTGCGCCAATGGTGGCAAGCTTTATGCGTCAGTACCCAGATGTGACTATTAGTATGGATTTTAGTAGTCATCGAGTGGATCTGATTAAAGATGATTTTGATTTAGCTATTCGTATGGGTTCGCTAGAAGACGCCGGTTTTGTTGGTAGGCAATTATTGAGCTTAGAAATGGTGACACTTGCTAGCCCGCATTATTTAAACCAACAAGCAGCGGCTTTAAACCACCCGAAAGATCTACTTGCGCATAATTGCCTCACGGGTAGTGTGAAGAAGTGGCATTACCAATCGTTAAGCAAACCGATTCAAGATATCGATGTGACAGTTTCAGGCCAATTTGAATGCAAAAATGGCCGCTCGTTGATTAATGCGGCTCTGGCAGATTGTGGTTTGATCCGTGTTCCTAAGCTGTATTGCCAAGCCGAGATCGAACAAAAAAAGCTGGTGGAAGTGATGCCAGAGTGGAGAATCCCCGACGTCAGCCTTTCTGTGATTTACCATAAAGACCGCTATCAACCTAAGCGGTTACAAGCGTTGCTAAAGCACTTTCAGCAGCAGTTTTCTTTTATTCGTTAGAGTGTATTCTATGAAACAAAATCCATGTTATGTTTTTACCGGTGGCCCTGGTTCAGGGAAATCATCAGTGATTACTGAATTAAAAGCGTTAGGTTATACCTGTGCGCCAGAATCTGGTCGTGCCGTGATTCAACAGCAAGTGGAACAGGGCGGTGACGCATTGCCTTGGGCGAATAAATCGGCCTTTCGTGATGCAATGGTAGCCGAAGATAGACAGCTATATGTGATGTATTCGAGTTCCAATAAACCAGTGTTTTTTGACCGTGGCATTATTGATAGTTATGGATATTCAATACTTGAAAGCTTACCGGTCTCAGAAGCACTACTAGACTCTTGCCGAGATTCTCAATACGCACAAAAGGTTTTTATTTTTCCACCGTGGGAAGATATTTACACCAATGATGCGGAGCGTAAGCAAGATTTTGCCGAAGCGGTTCGGACTTATAATGTGATGCAATCTGTTTACCTAGAGCTCGGATATCAATTAGTAGAAGTGTCTAAACTGCCGGTTCAATCAAGAGTTGAGTTTATTTTGTCGCACCTGTCTTCTGATGGTATTCGCTTGAATTAAGTGCGTTCCTTTCGTTTATTTATACCCAACCATTTATTGAGAAAATCATAATGTCATTACCTGCTTGTCCAAATTGTCAGTCTGAATATGTTTATCAAGATCAAAACCATCTTATTTGCCCAGAATGTGCTTATGAATGGAACCCACAAGAAGAGTTAGAAAATGCCTTTACGGTAAAAGATGCTAACGGAACGTTATTAGAAGAAGGCGATAAAATTACCTTAGTAAAAGACTTAAAAGTCACCGGTACTTCACAAGTATTAAAGATTGGTACTAAAGGTGTCGTGCGCCGCATCATTGAAGGCAAAGATCACGAGCTAGATTGTAAGCTACAAGGCATTGGTGAGATGTTGGTGTCGGGTAAGTATGTGAAGAAGGCTTGATGGGGCTATCGTTTACCTAACTATACATCAACAGGTATCCTTAATATCAATGGTTTGATAAGAGTGAATTTGACGTAGCTGCTAGTGACAAAGATGATCACGTAAAATAATGTGTAAGGTAAAGTCGAAATGACAAAAGCAAGAGTTTCAGGTGTATTAGTAGCTGTAATCGGTTTATTGGGGCTTATCTATTTTTTAGTGTCTGGCGCTAATTTTCCATTAACACAATGGCCCTACGAAGCCTTCCAAAGTTTAGTTTTTTCGATAGTACTAGGCTTTCATGCATCAACGAGTATCGCTTATATTGTGTCGGGTATGGTTGTGGTCACTGTGCTGGTGGTGTGCTTTGCTGTTGGGCATAAACTGGCTCGTTGTATTTGGGGTCAAGACGACCTTGAGATCAAAAATTCTTAAACCTTAAAGCGGTAAATCATGCGCCTTGATAAATTTGTTTGTAAAAGCACCGATTTAACTCGCACGGAAGCGGTTGAAAAAATCCAAAGTGGCGTGGTGAGTGTCAATGGCACCCCGATTCAAGATGAAGCGAAACAGGTACATGAAAACAACTGCATTACCTTAAATAGTTCTATATTAGTGGCTCGTCCATTTCGTTATATCATGTTGCACAAACCAGCCGATACTATTTGTTCAAATATTGATGAAGTCTACCCGTCATTATTTAAATACCTTGATATTGATAACTCATCAGAGCTGCATATTGCAGGGCGTTTAGATGCAGATACTACGGGGATGGTGTTGATCACTGATGATGGCCGTTGGTCTTATCACATCACAAGGCCAACGACGTTATGTACCAAAGTTTATCGAGTGGGACTCTCTCGCCCGATTAACGACAACGCAGCAGAGCAATTTAAACAAGGAGTCCAGCTTCAAGGTGAATCTCAATTAACTCATCCAGCCGAATTAGTGGTTCTTCATCCGAAGGAAGTGTTGCTTACCATTACTCAAGGTAAGTTTCATCAAGTTAAAAGAATGTTTGCAGCGGTAGGCAATCGAGTGGTTTCTTTGCATCGTGAAGCCATTGGTGGCGTTTGTTTAGACGTTGAAGTAAAACAATGGCGATATTTGAGTGATGCTGAAATACTACAATTGAGTTATTAATTTAATCCTCGCGCTGGCTCTTTATGAGTATTGGCTTTGTCGTGTTAGTTTTGTACTCTGTTTACAGTGATATAGTTAAGACTTTATGGAGAAAGCACAATGAGAAAATGTGGACAATGCCGACAATTTACCCGCACTCCGGAGAATCAAAAAGACTTATGCGGTGCATGGGAGCAACCGACAGTTGCAACACGCATCGCTTGTGACTTCTTTATTCCTAAAAAAGCACCACGTAAAACACATAATGAACAAGCTTAATGTCGCCATCCATTCCATCAAATAACGAATTTCTCTTACTTACCTCCTCGGTACTTACTTTTTTATTGCAACGCCTTGCTATTGAGCGATACCATGTTGATCCCTTTTTGAAAAGATCCCGTTATGTCTGATGAAAAACTGGCGCTCGAGTGGATGCGCCAACAAGCTCGTAAAATTGATCCGTACGTAGTCAACCCATCATTTGATGAATGTGTTGAGTTGATCGAGCCTGCCTTTAAAAAAGGAAAGAGCGTTGCACAACTGAAGTACTTATTGTCAGAAGCTGACCGTCGAGCGGGGGCGGCTGAGCGTAAACATGCCGCGCTAAAATATGCCAAAGAAAAGAACCCCAATGCTGGGCAAGTTCTGCGTCTGCAAAGTAAACTTCAGCAAGTTCAATTGGCGTTAAAATTAGCCACCGGTGACAGCAATATGACGATATCGCAATTCTGCTCTGAGTATGATGTATCAAAGAAAGATGGCAGTGCGGCCTGGCATGAAACCTTAGTGCAACTGAGCAAGAAAAAGTAATCACTGCAACATTCCGTATCCGATCTGACGGCCGCATGGTACTCTGATTTATATTCGTTTAATTATGCCTGTTCGTTTTACTAAACACCGCATACTAGACGTGACGACAAGTTACCGTTGGTTGGAGTAGATAAAGATGAACGTGGATAAAGCAAAAAAACGCATCGCAAAGCTGGTTAAAAGAGGCTTTAAAGGATACTCGCAAATTACCCTGCAATATTTTGGTCCGAACCTAGATTGTGCCACCGAGGTAGTAGTCAGTTTTACTTTAGAAGAAGGCGCGGAAGTTCAAGAAGAGCGTTTTTCGAGTGAAACCGATGTTCGAGAGCATGAAGTGATTCAATCAACCTTAATTAAAATTATTGATCGCGCAGATGCTAAATCTGTCATGCAAGTGGAAGGTGTGTCGGTTAAGCAATAGGTTGTTTGACGTTATTGAGAATTAAACATTGAGCCACCGGTTTTCTATTTTGATATGAATAGAGAATCGGTGGCTCAGTAGTTTGTGTTCAGTGCTATTTGAAGGCGTTATTATGCTTCTAAAATCGCTTGTAATTCGGTTAACGAATTTACAGTGTAATGTGGGGTAATACCATCGGTTGCCATTACGCCGTGTGGATTTAACCAACAAGTCTCAATGCCGAAATTGATGCCGCCAAGAATATCCGAATGCAAGTTATCACCTACCATCAGCACTTTAGATTTACATGGATTACCCGCGCGTTGCAAAGCATGTTCAAAGATGATGCTATCAGGTTTTGCCATGCCCACTTCTTCTGAAATGATCACGTGATCAATGTAGCTATCCATTCCCGTGCGAGCCAATCGAATCGCTTGTAAATCGGTAAAGCCATTAGTAATGATGCCAACTTTGGCTTTGCCCGTAATCGCTTCCATTAACTCTTTGGCACCTGGTAGAACAGAACAAATATCGGCCATTGCCTCTAAAAATGCTGAGTTCAGCTCCGCTGGCGTGGTGTTTAGTCGCTGCGCCCATGAGTCAAAACGAGTGTGCTTGAGTTGTTCGGCAGTGATATCGCCATTTTGATAGTCAACCCAAAGCGGCTTATTCACTTCTTGATAAGTGGCAAAGTCCTGCTCTGTGAAGTCGACGCCTTTGCGAGAAAACATCAGCTGCATGCCTTTGAATGCATCAAAATGGAAAAGGGTTTCGTCGGCGTCAAAGAAAATCCAGTCGTACTTCATGGTTACTCCTTAGTTTGTGAGCGCTAGTGTAGCGATTTTTCTTTTTGGGGGTAAGCCAATAAATCAAAAACAATTGACTGAGTTATTAAAAAATCACAGGATGATTCACAAAGTATTTAATCTTAAAGTACTTTAAGTTACGGAATATGCTCTAGATTCAATGAGATGAAAAAATGGCAGTGACGGTATTAACGTCACTGCCATTTTTATAGATATTTTAGATTAACGACTCGGTGTACCTTGATGGTGAGCGATATTACCTACTTCCAAGAGCGGAGCTACATCAAGATCGGCGGCATTCATCATTTTTGAAATACGTTGTACCGATGAAAGCAATAGCGATTGTTCCCATGAGTCGAGATTTTGGAAACGTTGGATAAAGTGATCTTGCAATGGTAGCGGCGCTTTTTCTAGCAGATCTGCCCCTTCTTCAGTTAAGTAAGCATGCACTTTACGCTTATCAAGTTGGCTGCGGTGGCGCTGAACTAAGCCACGTTTTTCGATCCGGTCGATAATTGTGGTTGCTGTCGCTTGGCTCATATTGGTATTTATGGATAACTGACGAATGGTGACTTCACCTGAGTCACGAATTGAACGCATAAGGAGTAATTGTGGTCCGGTTAAACCAAGCTCTTTATTGAGTTGTCGTGAGTGTAGATCGATCGCGCGAATAATTTGTCGAATGGCGATCAGAACTTCTTCGTGTTTATCCATGTTATTGCTCCCATAATGAAGACGTGAAAGTAACCTATCTGTCTTTCGCAAAGGGAAAAGTACATTGAGGTATAAAGATGTGGGTATTTTACGTTAAGTGTAGATAACAGGTGAAATTTCACTCAAATCATCACTATTGCTTATGTATTTGTGGTTAAATTAATCACTTAAATATTGACGATATTGTACAAGAATTAAAGGTATATGGAAATGAAGCCAAGGAGAAAAATAAAGCTTGTCAGTTTGTGGGTCGTGGCCACTTTGACCTGTTTTAAGATGTCGATAGTTCATGCGGAGAGTGTTTCGAATATTCCCGTTGTTGCCCCTATTTATTACAGTGGTACTTTAATAAAAAATAATATTTTAAATCAGTTCGATACCACTATTTCAACAGGAAGAGATGTTACCGTATTCACGATTGCAGGCATGACATTAGATGCTTATATTCTGACACTTCCTCTTGATGTTGAAACCAAAAGTAGAGTGATTAAACGCCTTTCTAACCCTTTTTATAGTATCTCTTTAGGGCGCTTTCTCTACGTTTTTTATGATCAATACAGCCGTGCAGAAAACCAAGACCAGTTTCGAAAATATTCAATTGATCATTATTCTTCTACTCAATTAGAAGCTTGGCAACATTCTCTTTTTCGTCTGGATAAATCTAAAATAACAGAAGAAGAATTAAGTGATGATGTTGAGCGCCGTGAAGGGCTGACGATGAATCGCCAGTTTTTCGCTATGTTAGTGAGTATTTATGATGAACTATTTAATAATGATGATTGGGAGTTGGCGAAATCTTTGCCCGATCATTACCAATATTTAACCACCTCTGCAAAAGATCGAGCAACCACTGAGCATGTTCAAACTTTGCTTATGGAAGCGTTGTCCAAATATGTTCAAACTATGCCGCAAGGTGAAATGAGATCCGCAATGAACGCCATCTTGGATGATGCGAAACCAGCCAACCAAGGTAAAACCAACAATAAAGCACAAGCATTGACGATTACTTTAATCGATTTTGTTCGCATGAATGTATTGAAAGCCTACCGTCAATATGTGCAGCCGACTCAACGAGCGGAAGTTTTTACGGCATGGATGCAAGATAAATTAGAAGATAACCCGGATGAATTAATTGCCTATTTACAATCACGCCAGAACCGACCGAGAGCGGTTCAAATTGTGGTGGATGGTTTAAGTCAAGGTTTAATGGAAGGGTTAGCGCAATCTAAAGACAGCCCATATTTACACCAAGCACTCAAACAAGAGCAAGTATTTAAAGCGTTTAAACTAAAGGGTGAAACGGGTTCTCCAGAACATCAACCTCAGCATAAATTTTTGAATCAGTTGGTAAATAAAGGGGAAAATGATCCGAGTTATTTACCATTTTTTAAGCACTTATATCAGCAACATAAAAATGGGATTGCGAGTGATGGCATTTCATCCACACCGACGATTAGTGTGCGTAATTTACCGATTGTGAAAACGGGGGCCGCGGTTTCAGGTAAAGGAGGAACGGGGATCCCTAATTTTCATTTTGTGAATAGACAACACGACCGTGCTTATTACTTTTTTGGTAATGATGCTTTGCAATTAGAGCCTTTAACGGAACAGCGTGGCATGAAGACCATGTTTGATCGTTTAAAGTATTTGAAAACTATGAATTGTAATGCGCAATATGATTGGAATGCACAACTGAGTTTTGATGCGTTAGTGAACTTAGGTTTGGGTGAATCGATTCGTGATTTTGGTGAGCAACGTTGCTTACTTGAATTACACCACCGAGCAGAAATGGAACGTATCGCGTCGAAAAGGCGGCAAGCCTTAATTAATGAAATTCAGGCTTATCAACGTTTAAGTGATTGGCGACTGCTAACAAAAATGAGCCAAAAGGGAGTGTTGAGCGATCAAATTGCCGAGTTAGCCACATTGAATGAGCAAGCGATGCCTGATTATTTATTGATGTATAACCCATGGCCGGATCACTTTGCCCACTTTAAAGGCCCATTTGGTGATGAGATCATTAACCCAACAGGGGAGTTGAATCGATTAGATTTTTGGTTAGGTCAGGTGGATGAAGCCTACAAACAAGCGGGCATACATCCACACACGCTTTGGGGCATGGCGGGAGATCATGGCTTGTCTGCGGTGCATTATACCTTGAGCCCAGAATCGGTGGTGTTTGATGGTTTGAAGAAACAAGGAATTGAACTGAAAGTGTTAAAAATTTCCTCAGATGAAGGCGAAGGGCCCAAAATGACGAACGCTTTGCATTATCCGAGTAATAAAGGGGTCGATGTTGTGATTGCATCAACCGCTGGTGGTAACTATATGATGGATTTTTTTAACTCGAAACGAGGATGGAAAGCTCAGCCGCTTTATGATGAATTGTCCAAGTTTATGCCCATTTCTGGTAGCAAAACGATTAATATTATTGATGAAATTGTCTATCGATTGCGTGAATCGTTAGATTATTTAGTGGTTCGTGAATCAGATTGCTTACCTGAACGTTGCGCAGTACGTGTGGTGGGGTATCGTCACGGTAAACTTAGAAATGAAGTGATCACTCGTGTGGGCGATCATATTTCTTATCAAGCGGTGGATGGTAAAAGTGAACCGGAATTATTATCAGTTGCTCAATCTAATCCTTATAAAGCCACATTAAGCCATCAACAAGTGAAACGTAAACAAGTGTTGATGAAAAGTTGTATGACAGAAAAAGGTTGTATTGGTTCGCAATGGCGTGAATTAACTGCCATGAGTGCTAGACCGGATTCGGTGATGCAATTAATTCATTTATATGAAGATGATCGGGCGGGGACGGTCAATTTATTTCCTAAAGATGGGTTTGGTTATAATACGTTAGTTCCAGGTCGTCATGCCGGTGAAACATATTTAGAAAAAGATGCGTTTATTGGGTTTTGGAAAGATGGCATGCAACCTAAAGCTCGTCTTGGAGCGGTAGATAATGGATCGTTGGCTCCGACTTTATTTGAATATTTGACAGGTAAACCGGTTAAAGTTGGAGTCGATGGTTGGGGATACCCATCGGTATTAATGTCGCTTCAACATTAGTTTGTGTAATAAAAATAGGTTACTGCTAATGAATAGCAGTAACCTATACCCAAGTAACTACAAATTTTAATAAAGCTAAATAGTGTACGACGAATTATTTAGCCGAAGCTTTAGCTTGTGCAACCCAAGCATCAAATTGTTTCTGATGGGCTTTAATCCACCCATTAGCGTGCGCTTCTATATCTGCTGGTTTGTTTTGACCTTTTCTCATCATCATATTTTGTTGGCTAATATCGCCAATATCGAGTTTCATGATAGAGAACAGTTTAGCTGCCGCTGGGTTCGCTTTCGCAAATTCTTTATTGGCGACGATACGCATGGTGTTGACCTGAAAACCGTAGTTGTGGCCATTCGGCAGTGCGGTATCTTGTTGTAGACCTTCTGGCATGGCAGAGAATGGCACTTGTAGCCATATTACATCTTTGCCTGGAACTAATACGCTGCTGACCCAGTATGGTGTCCAAGTGTAGTACAACACGGGCTCATCATTTTTATAGCGTGAAATGGTGTCGGCAATTAGGGCTGAGTAGCTTCCTTGGCGCTGAGTCACGGTATCTTGTAAGCCATAGGCAGCAATTTGGTGGTTGATGATCGATTCCGTCGTCCAACCAGGTTCGCCACCGGTTAGATCGGCTTTGCCATCACCATCTGAATCAAACAGTTTGGCGAGTTTAGGATCTTTTAATTGCGCTAAGTTGTTGATGTTATATTTATCGGCGGTTTTCTTGTCGATTAAGTAACCTTGAGCTGCATTATTGACATAGACACCTTGGCGATAAAATTTGTCATCGCCACCACCCATTTCATATTTGTCTTTTTGTTGTGGATCCCAGTTAACCGCAAGGTAGGTGGCATCTCCACTGGAAATGGACGTAAAAGCAACATTGTAATCGACTTCTTTGGTTGGCTTTACGGTATAACCTAGTTTTTCCATTGCTTTATTAACGAGCAATGTTTGAAAGGTTTCTTCGGCAATGGTTGATTGTACCGGTTGTACGGTGATCCCCTTGCCGGGTAGATCGCTTGCATTCGCTGACAATGAAATACTACTCGCCGCCAGCAAGGTAATTGAAAGGGTTTTCGCTCTGTTTTTCATCCGTGATATCTCTATTTTTTATTTCTACTGATATAAGAAAGCTGCCAAAGGTGGCAGCTTGATAGATTACTGTTGAGTCATGATTACTTAGCGGCGGCTTTTGCTTCGGCTACCCAAGCATCAAATTGCTTCTGGTGTGCTTTGATCCAGCCATTGGTATGTGCTTCGATATCTTCATATTTATTTTGACCATTACGCATCATTAAATTCTCAGCACTGATGTCATTAATGTTTAACTTTATGATAGAAAAAAGTTTTGCCGCAGGTGGGTTTTCTTTTGCGAACTGTTTGTTAGCAACAATATGAATGCTATTCATTTGGAAGCCATAATTTTTACCATTTGGTAATGTGGTATCTATGCCACTACGTTCACCGGGTAGTGATGAATGAGGAACTTCTAGCCACACAACGTCTTTACCTGGAACCAATACGCCACTCACCCAATATGGTGTCCATGTGAAATATAAAATTGGCTTACCACTTTGGTAGCGAGCAATGGTATCGGCAATGATAGCCGCATAGCTGCCTTGATTATTATCGATAGCGTCTTCGAGGCCAAAGTCTTTCATTTGGTGATTAATTACTGTTTCACAGCCCCAGCCAGGGTTACAACCGGTCAAATCTGCCTTACCGTTATCGTTGCTATCAAAAAGCTTAGCCAGTTCTGGATCTTTTAATTGGGCAATATTGGTGATGTTATATTTTTCGGCGGTTTTTTTGTCGATTAAATAACCTTGTGCAGCACCGGTAGAGTAGGTTCCTTGACGGAAGAACTTTTCATCCCCGCCTGCTTGCTTGTATTTATCGGTATGTAATGGTTCCCAGTTTGAAGCAAGGAAAGTGGCATCGCCATTTGCAACTGAAGTATACGCAACGTTGTAATCAACATTTTGTATTGGCTTAACGTCATAGCCGAGTTCTTCTAAGGCTTTATTCACTAACAGAGTTTGAAAGGTTTCTTCTGCAATGGTGGACTGGACAGGTTGTACGGTTACTCCTTCGCCTGGTAAAGACTCAGCATTTACGGTTAATGAAGCAGTCGACGCCAATAAAGTTGTAGCAAGTAAGGTTTTCATCCGTGTTGTTTTCATCATATCACCTGTTTTTTCTTTTTTACGCTTATTTGTGAACGCTGGAACATTCATTGCTCCAGCGGTGGAGCTGAACTTGAGTCGGGATTAAGAAGCCTTAATATCATCAGACTTGCTTGGTTTCCCTTTGGTTAATCGATACACCAGTAATGCTGGGCCAGTTTCATACCAGCGGGTTTTTTTATCGCGTGATGCGATGCCAATGGTTTGGGTTAGGCGGTCTAACAAGATGGCAAGGATCACAATCCCTAAACCACCAACTGCGGCAAGACCCATGTCTAATCGACCGATACCACGTAATACCATTTGACCTAAACCACCAACGGCAATCATTGATGCGATTACTACCATTGAAAGCGATAGCATTAAGGTTTGGTTCACACCCGCCATAATGGTTGGCGTCGCCAGTGGTAGTTGAATTCGGTACAGCATTTGTTTCGGGCTGGCACCGAATGAGTGACCGGCTTCGATGAGCTCTTCGGGTACTTGTTGAATACCTAAAATAGTTAAACGCACGATTGGTGGCAGGGCGAAGATAATCGTCACCACTACGCCCGGGACGTTACCGATACCAAACAGCATTACGATTGGCACTAGGTACACAAAGGCTGGTGTGGTTTGCATCGCATCAAGTATTGGCCTAATGACTTTGGCTGCAGATTGACTACGGGCCAACCATATTCCCATGGGGAGGCCGATTAATAAGCAGAAAAAGACCGAGGTGAGAACCAGAGCCAATGTCACCATCGCCTCTGACCAAGCACCAATAAAGCCAATAATGGCCAGCGATACTAACGTTGCAAAGCCCATTTTTTTGCCGGCAAGTTGCCAAGCGATTAGCACGAGTAACGCGATCATGATTAGCGATGGTGTTGATACCAAGGCGGTTTGAAATGAGGTCAAAATAAAATCAATAGGAACTCGAATTGCCTGGAAGACAGGGCGACCATGCATAACTAGCCAGTTAAGACCACTTTCAACCCAGTGATCGAATGGGATCACCGCATCTTTAAACGGGTGAGCCCAATCAATAGGTTGATCTATTGGTTGAGTTGGCGCATTACTCAGCCATGAGCTGGTACTTTCAGCAGAGCTGGCGGTTGACCAAGGATCACTTGATGTGGTTGAGGCAGCTGAAGCCCATGGATCAGCGGCTTGCGCTGCACTTACGGTTGTTTCAGTTGTCATAATAATTACTCTCT
The DNA here is from genome assembly GCF_000426765.1 of Vibrio litoralis DSM 17657. Classification (GTDB taxonomy): domain Bacteria; phylum Pseudomonadota; class Gammaproteobacteria; order Enterobacterales; family Vibrionaceae; genus Vibrio; species Vibrio litoralis. Next base: position 100,121 of record NZ_AUFZ01000016.1, read on the forward strand.
ATCTAAAGTTTGAAGCAGACGGGTTTTGGTAATAACCCCGTGATATGTCCCGTCGTCATCGATTACAGGCACCGCATAAGGTACTTCAGCAACTTGGCTGATCAGTTCGCTAACTGGGGTATCAGCATGTAAAGAAAGGGTGCCTTCTAATAGCGCAGAGCTGAGAGGACGTTTTTCTTTGTAGGCTGCTTTTAGAGAGTCTTGTGACACTATTCCTGAGTATTTATTGGCTTTATCAACCACCACACCATAATCGCGGTCATGATCCGATAGAATTTGCATTGCGGCTGCAGGGCCATCGGTCTCACCTTTTTTAAATACCGCGGCAGGTTTTTTACGTGCAATATCTTTGGCGGAATAAACATCAGCAACGTTTACACCACTAAAGAAAGATTCTACGTAGTCATTGGCTGGATTTTGCAGTATTTCATCGGGCGTACCGACTTGTACCACCACGCCGTTTTGCATAATGGCAATACGATCACCAATGCGCATTGCTTCATCTAAATCATGCGAGATAAAGACAATAGTGCGTCGGTCATCATTTTGTAGACGAATAAGCTCATCTTGCATTTCAGTACGGATCAGGGGATCGAGCGCTGAGAAGGCTTCATCCATTAATAGAATATCTGGATCGGTTGCTAATGCGCGAGCAAGGCCAACACGTTGCTTCATACCACCAGATAATTCATCAGGGTAGGATTCACATTGGCTTTCTAAACCTACTCGTGCCAGTGCGTTACGTGCGGCATCATTACGTTTATCCAAATCAACGCCGGCAAGTTCTAAGCCAAAGGCCGCGTTTTCTATCACGCTCATGTGAGGCATTAGGGCGAAGTTTTGGAAAACCATACTGATATTGTTGCGTCGAACATTACGTAATTCTTCATCAGAAATAACCGCAATGTCTTTACCGTTTAAATAAACATGGCCGCGAGTCGGCTCAATTAAACGGTTTAATAGTCGAACTAAGGTGGATTTACCTGAGCCAGAAAGGCCCATGATGACGAATATTTCTCCTTCATTAATCGAAAGTGAAACATCTTTTACCCCAACAGTGAGGCCAGTTTTTTCAAAAATTTCATCTTTATCTAAACCTTTATCGATGAGAGTAAAGGCTTCATCGGGTGTTTCGCCAAACACTTTATAGAGGTTTTTTACTTCTAATTTCGTTGTCATTCTTTAGCATCCTTGGCTAGTTTTTTACAAAACCAAAACATCTAATGTCTTGTAAACTGTTTAGTACCCTAAACAATTTGTCATGAAATTGCAAAAGTTAGACAGTGCGCACAAGTTGCTGTAATTAACAAAATTATTATTTCTATGGGCTTTTTTGTATTGGTTTGAAGGTGAGGTTGATAAGGGTAAATATTTGAAGTGTAAAGGTTATGTTTGAGTTTAGAATTCGATACGAACAAGATATTTGCCCTTGAAATGGTTAGGTTGGGATTATTTATGAGAAATATGATTCAGATATTGGAAGGTGGGTATACTAATACTTTTATCAATCCGTTATTCTTCCATCAAATTCTTTTGGCCTAATGAATATTTCTTTGGGTTTTAAATGTTTTGTTTTTCTTTAAATTATTCACTAGGAGCAATAGTCATGGGCACAATTCAGCGCCAGCAAACCAATCAACGAATGAGTAAAATTGTTGTGCATAACGAGACGGTTTATTTATGTGGTCAAGTAGGTGTTGCTGGAACGAGTGTGGCGGAGCAAACCGCGGAAGCATTACGTCGTGTTGAAACCTTGCTGTCAGAAGCTGGATCCGATAAACAACATGTACTACAAACCATCGTTTGGCTTGCAGATATGGCTGATTTTCAAGAAATGAATGCCGTTTGGGATGAATTTTTTGAAGAAGGTTTCGCACCAGTGCGTGCGTGTGGCGAAGCGAAATTGGCGCGTCCAGAATTAAAAGTGGAATTGATAGTCACTGCGGCATTAAAGAAAGATTAAACCTCTCCTTTTTAACTAACTAGGTTATAAAAATAAAAACGCACGTCGATTTTGATATCGGTGTGCGTTTTACTTTGGTTTTATCTATTCGCGTTTAAGCTTATAGAGTACAGACTTTTGTCCAGTCAGCGTTGTTACCCGGCTCTGATGATGTCCACCAGTTAGCTTGGTATACCACACTGTCGTTGATGACTTTATCACCTTGGTTAGCGTGGCTTGGGGTGCCTTGCCAGTCGGTTTGAGGGAAGTCAGGGTAGGTAACCAGTCCTGCGCTATCACAAGTTCCGTCACCGTTGCCATTATCTCCGCCACCTGTGCTTGATGAAATATCACCTAAAGGCAGTTCTGGATTCTCAAACTTAAAGCCGTAGTCCACACCATTAATATTTACGGTGTAGTTGGCTGGGCCCGAAATTGGTAAGTAGTACACCATATCCAATTCATAAGACTCGCCAGCTGGTAGGACTTTCCAAGAAGGAAGTGTGAAGGCAACGCGATGCATGTCGCCATCTAAGCCTCCAATGTTATCCGCACGGCTATGACCTGAGCTAATCACCGCTAAACCGCCACCAGATTGGTCTTTGGCATTATCTGGTGCAGAAGTTGGAATATCGAATTGGAATTCGGTTCCACCTGGCAGATCTTGACCCGTGTTGTTGGTAAAGGTGATTTTCGGATTTACAGGGAAGTTTTGGTCACCCACTTTAAATCCACCAATGCTGACTGAAATATCCACTACTTGGTCAGGCATTGCTCCAGTTGCCACTTTGTTGCCGTAAGGCGCTGCTGACTTAAACTCATCATAGATGGTCTTGGTCATGGTGTTACCCATGTGGTATTCACCGTTGCCAGATGCACACGCTTGCTCCGTTGGATCAACACTTGTACGGTTGCTATTCTCATCAAGGACATAACAGCTGTAGTCACCCGCTAGTTCCCAGAACATGATACCGCCAATACCTTGGTCGATAACGTATTGCGCTTTGGTGGTGATGGATTCTTTATCTTCAGTTGATAGGAAGACTTGTTTCTCTGCGTTCCATAACCAAGGAGCAACCGCCACTTCATCGTAATGACGAGTATAAGTACCGGTTAGTGCATCGGTTGGATCGTTTTGTGGATCTAAACCATAAGCATCAGCGTAAGAGCCCCAAATGCCTTTCTCTAGGTTTTTCGCATGCCACATTGGGTTTGAGCCTGCGCCCATTTCGTTGCCTTTCGGATCAGTATCGTGCCACATGTTGTCGATACCAATTGCGCCATGACCACAGTTGTTTTTCTCACCTTCACCGGTACCTTCTGAACATTCAGATTGGTTCGGTAGTGCAGCACGACCCCATAGGCCGTTATCGCCACCAGTGACGCCTTGCCAACCACGGGTGTAATAAGGAACACCAATATTGATTCGACCAGCAGGCATAGAACCACGGAAGTAATGGTAAGCCCAGTCAGTATTTAGGTAGCCGATACCACCGTAAGCGGCAGTTCCGTAAACATTCCATTGTGCAAGCTCAGAATCTTTACCTGTGTCGTATAGCGCAGCATTGTGACCAACGTGATCATTCCAAGCACCATGTAAGTCGTAAGTCATGATGTTGACGTAATCGAGGTATTTAGTGACATCAAAGGTTTCCATACCACGTAGTAGGTAGCCAGATGATGGCGCTGCAATGGTTAACATGTAGTAGTTATCGTCTGCTTCTGATGCGCGGTCGACTTTCTCACGTAAAACTTTCATCAGCTCTTGGTATGATGCCCATAAGTGCTCGCGGCGTGGTTCCATAAAGTCTTTATCGTATGGGTTACCGGCACCAGCCATTGAGGTTGGATATTCGTAATCAATATCTAAACCATCAAATTTGTATTTACGCATTAATTCAACAGCAGAATCGGCAAATTTTTCAATCGCAGCATGGTTGATAGAGCCATCGGCATTGGTGGTCATGGTGTAGAAACCACCGTCAGCAACACGTGAACCGTCAGTCGCAAAGTGACCACCCGTTTCCGCCCAACCACCAATCGAGATTAAGGTTTTCACGCCATAACGTTCTTTATAAGTCGCAAGCGCACCAAAGTGACCTTTAAACCCTAGCTCAGGATCAACATCGACATCCGGCCAAGTTTTACCTACCGCGGCATTTTCAGGATCGTTAACGTCACCAATATTAACGTTACCGTCAGAGCCAATGCTGACAAACGCGTAGTTAATGTGAGTTAATTGTTCCCAAGGAATATCTTTGACTAGGTAAGCCGCTTGATCGTTATCGCCCGAGCGCCAGCTAGTGAAGTAACCGATAACACGACGAGGGTGATCGGCCCCCATTAATTCGCGGCCTTCTTCATCGTAAGCATTACAGTAAGGCACATTCACGCCTTCGGTTTGATATAGACCATCTGGGTGACAAGTTGCAGCAACCGGTTGATCGCTTGTGACTTGTAAGCTTGCCGCAGCCGAGTCTGTGGTTGCGCCTTCATTATCGGTGGCTTTAGCAAAAACAGAAACAGAGCCAGTTTGAGTCGTCGTGTAGTTAAGAGTGTATGGAGAAGAGGCGACGGTTCCAACTAGGCTGCCACCAACATAAAAGTCGACTTTATCAACGGTGCCATCTGAGTCTGCGGCAGTAGCGGTTAATGTGACCACTTCACCTAAGGTTACGCTGCTGCTAGAAAGTGCAACAGAAACACTTGGTTCTTGGTTAGCGTCAGTTTGTGAAGCTTGTACTTCGAGAGATACTGAGCTTGTTGAGCTATTTGTGCCTTCATTATCATAAGCAATAGAACTAAAAGTATGTGAACCTGGAGTTGCAGTCCAAGTTGCTGAATAAGGTGCGCTAGTAGATTGAGTCACTACAGTTCCATCGACGAGAAAGTCAACTCGTGCCACGCTTCCATCAGAGTCGGCAGCGTTTGCGGTTAGTGTTACCACATCGCCTTCGATGATTTGTGCATCAGAAGCGGGCGAAGTGAGATCAACCGTTGGAGCTTCATTGGTCACAACATCAGAGCTACAAGCATCTACCAGTGTCCAAGCTCCCCATTCGCCAGAATCTTTCGGGCTATTACCTTGTGTCCAATATTTTGCATTATAGGCATTATTATCTTGTTGTACTTGGTCGCCGCCATTATAAACCGTACCGGCATCCCAAGAGTCTAATGATCCGCAATCGACAGCGGCGTAGCTGTTAAACGCCATTAAGCATGAAGCAGTTAAAGCGCTTAGCCTAAAGGCATTCTTCCCTAAGCTATTTCGATTTATAGCCATAATTAATTATCCTTAACTTATTGTTATTAAATTAAATTTTCAACTTTACTAAAGGTGGGAGCTTTTATTCTCCTGCGAAATAACTGTAGGTTAAATGGCGTAACACACACTTAAATTTTGTGAGAATTCGATGACGACTCGAAAAATTCTCCAAGTTGTATGTAACAAGACATTGAAAATTGCATTTGATGACAAGTTTTGACTTATCCTGACATTTCTATTTTTTGTAATAAATTACTATTTAATCAATGTGTTAAAGTTAGGGTTATCGAAAGTCTGGCAATAAGTCTTGATAGAGTAAATGGGGTGGTCGGGGAGTGTTTTTTATTTTATATATAAATCAATAGTTAAGATTAACGCTCGAGAATTGAAAATATCTGCGAATACTGGTGGTTAATTTCTATATTGAAATATGTTAATTCAAAGCTTTTTAGGATGTTGAAGATAAAATGATGGATAGGGTTGTTTGTTTTTCGAACGGTTGAGTTTTGTTTTTACTGTTTGAGTGAAATGTAACCATATCTTGATGAGTCTCTATTAACGTGTTGTTATAATAGGCTAATTTCGTTAAGTGTTGATTTTTTATTTTGTATTCATCTGGTGGCCATCGTGATGGGTTAGTCTTTGTCTTTATGGATGATATACGATATTTTATATTATTAAGATCAATATCTTGTCGTGAGTTTTACCATTATTACAGTGGGGGGAAGCATCGGTTGTGAATATGTAACTGATGAAAATTTATAGCTTTAATAAATAAATCACTTCGGTTGCACTTATGGCATAAATCTATACCCTTGGGCGGCTAAATTTCACTGCGCTTAGGCTTTATTCTATTTATTAGAGTTAATCCGCCAGCAGTTAAAGATACGCTGCCTGTTGGAAAGGATGACATCGGGTGTAAATACATCTTTGCAATGCAAAGCCTCTGTTTTTTAGCTTAGGTATGTTGGCAAAGAAAATTGGAGTCAGAATGTCTGATTTAACCAACTCGATAGAATCTCCCTCCGCAACTTATGATCCTGCAACTCAAGAACCTGTACCCACCTCAGACAAATTAGGTCTGAATAACCCTGTACTTTGGTATAGCGGTGGCTTTATTGCGCTTTTCGTTGTATTAGCGCTGTTCGATGGTGAAGTATTGTCTCACCTAGTGAATGTCGGTTTCGCTTGGTCGGTAAAAGTGTTTGGTCCATTTTGGCAAATTATACTGCTTCTTACTTTTCTTATTGGTTTAGCGCTCGCGATTGGACGTACTGGTCGAGTCGTTCTGGGCGGTATTGATACCCCAGAGTTACCAAACTTTCGTTGGATGGCGATCTTGTTTTGTACTTTGCTGGCTGGTGGCGGTGTCTTTTGGGCGGCGGCTGAACCGATTGCTCACTTTGTGAGTGCGCCTCCGATTTATGGTACCACTGATAATGTCCAGCAACGTGCTATCAATGCGCTTTCTCAATCCTTTTTGCATTGGGGCTTTTTAGCTTGGGCGATTGTCGGTAGTTTAACGACGATAGTGGTCATGCACTTACACTACGATAAAGGCCTACCGCTTAAACCAAGAACCTTGCTTTACCCTGTACTGGGTGAACGGGCCCTAAAAGGCCACCTAGGTGCTTTGATTGACGCATGCTGTATTATCGCAGTCGCTGCGGGTACGATTGGGCCGATTGGCTTTCTGGGCCTGCAAATTAGCTATGCACTGAACTTGTTATTTGCTGTGCCAGATGGCTTTACCACTCAAATGATCATCGTTTTATTTGCGATTGTACTTTACACCTTATCGGCTCTAAGTGGCTTGGATAAAGGCATGCAAATGTTGAGTCGCTATAACGTGATTTTAGCCGCGGCATTGATGTTTTATATTTTGATCGTAGGACCAACTAACTTCATCTTTAATAGTTATATTCAAGGTGTAGGTACCATGATTGATAACTTCATCCCAATGGCGACCTATCGTGGTGATGAAGCTTGGCTGAGTGGCTGGACCATTTTCTTCTGGGGTTGGTTCTTAGGTTATGGCCCGATGATGGCGATCTTTATCGCACGTATTTCTCGTGGCCGCTCTATCCGAGAACTGATTGGCACCATTAGCGTGATCGCGCCTTTAGCTACCTGTTTCTGGTTTACTATCATCGGTGGTAGTGGCTTGGCGTTTGAAATTGCTAATCCAGGTAGTATCAGTGGGGCATTTGAAGGTTTTAATCTTCCAGGTGCACTATTTGCAATCACTCAACAATTCCCAATGCCAACCTTGGTTTCTATTTTGTTCATCGTTTTGACTACCGTGTTTATCATCACGACTGGCGATTCAATGACTTATACCATTAGCGTAGTGGTGAGTGGTGAAACGGAACCAAATGCCTTTATCCGTACTTTCTGGGGCGTAATGATGGGCGTGACTGCATTGATTCTGATTTCTCTAGGTTCTGGCGGGATTTCTGCGTTGCAATCTTTCATAGTGATCACCGCAGTACCAGTATCGTTTATTTTACTGCCGTCTCTTTGGAACGCGCCAAAAATTGCGATGAAGATGGCGAAAGAGCAGGGCTTCTAGTCTAAGTCGGTTTAATCTTTCGATATTAAAAATGCCAGTCAGAGTTGATTCTCTGACTGGCATTTTTGTTTTAACTTGTCTTCTGGGAGCTTCCTCTTGGAGTCAGTTGGGGATTACTTAACTTGCCATTCGATCTGCTCATTCGCGCGAATTGGCACGACAACATCTGCGCCAAACGGCATGGTTGCCGGAACATCCCAAGCTGATTTTTCAAGCGTGATGCTATCGCTATTACGAGCAATGCCGTAAAAATCGGGGCCATTGTGGCTGGCAAATGCTTCTAAGTTATCTAGCTTGCCTTCTTTATCAAATACTTCAGCATACAGTTCTACCGCAGCGTGAGCCGTGTAAGAGCCAGCACAACCACAAGCGTTTTCTTTCTTACCTTGTGCGTGTGGCGCAGAGTCTGTACCTAAGAAGAACTTTTTCGAGCCCGAAGTTGCCGCTTCAATTAAAGCTTGCTGATGGCTGCCACGCTTTAAGATTGGTAAGCAATAGAAGTGAGGACGAATTCCTCCAACTAACATGTGGTTACGGTTAAATAATAAGTGATGAGAGGTGATGGTTGCTGCTACGTTATCATCGGCTTGTTTAACAAACTCCACCGCTTCACGTGTAGTGATGTGCTCTAACACGATTTTAAGATGTGGGAAGTCATTCACGATGGGTGCCAGCACCGTGTCTAAAAAGGTCTTTTCACGGTCAAAAATATCAACATCGTGAGTCGTCACTTCACCGTGAATCAACAGTAGCATGCCAACTTCCGCCATCGCTTCTAATACTGGGTAGATTTTCTTGGCATCGGTTACGCCAGAATCTGAGTTCGTGGTCGCGCCAGCAGGGTAGAGCTTACAAGCGACAACTTTGCCAGAGGCATGGGCTTCACGGATATCTTCAGCAGTGGTGTTGTCAGTGAGGTAGAGTGCCATTAACGGCTCAAATGTGTCGCTATGGTTATGCGCCATAATGCGTTGGCGGTAATCCAGCGCCATTTGTAGGTTGGTTACAGGTGGAACGGTGTTTGGCATGATTAACGCACGACCATTGTAGCGGCTAATGTCCTTAACGGTATTGGCTAGCGCATCACCATCGCGTAAGTGAACGTGCCAATCATCCGGGCGTGTAATGGTCAAAGTTGTCATGGTTTCCCACCTCATCAATCAATTGCAATTTAAAAAAGCAAACGCTTTCGTGTGGGGCGCAATGATAGAGTAAAGATTGGGTTTTTTCACCTAAATTTTCTGGTTTATTACTTATCTCAAGGTAAGCAATTCTGATACTCTTTAGCCAAGTAGATTTAAGTAAAAGATTTAAAAAAGGAAGAGTGATGAGTCAGTCGGAGCGCGGGAAGTCTGAATTAGAGAAAAAACTCGCAAAAATAGAAGCCACATTAGGATTAGAGCCAATGCAAGATGCGAGATTAGCTGCCATTAATGTTTACCCAGTTAAGTCTATTACCGGTGTTGAGTTGTCATCCGCGTGGGTTGAAAAACAAGGTCTAAGTTTTGATCGTCGGTTTATGGTAGCCGATTCGACTGGCCGCATGGTGACAGCACGCGAACATCATCAAATGGTGCGAGTAAAAGCAGCCTTGCACCCACATGGGTTGGTACTTACTTACCCAGAAGCGAAAGAGCCACTAGTGCTGCGTTTTGATGAATTCGATATGGCAGAAGTAGAATGCACTGTTTGGTCAGATACTTTTCCTTCTTATAGTACTCATGAAAAAGCCAATCAGTGGTTTAGCTTTATTATTGGTAAACCGGTTCAGCTGCTATTTACTGGTGAGCAATCAAACCGCCAACGTGAAAAAATTCAAACCAATGTTAGCTTTGCCGATGGGTATCCGTTATTGCTGATCAGCCAGGCTTCCCTTGATGAATTAAATGAACGTGGCCCTGTGCAACATTCGATGGCGCAATTTCGTTCTAACATTGTGGTTTCTGATACTGAAGCATTTGCTGAAGATGGCTGGAAACGCATTCGAATTGGCGAAGTCGAGTTTGAAATCGTCAAACCTTGCATGCGTTGCGTGTTGACTACCGTGAACCCAAAAACAGCCATGCGCAGCGAAAAGAACGAGCCACTTAATACCTTATCTAAATTCCGTGCTGATGAAACTGGTGGCATTTTCTTTGGCCAGAATGTAGTGGCGAAAAATGAAGGCATGATCCGTGCCGGTGATGTGGTTGAGGTGTTGGAAACCAAACAAAAAGAATTCTATGCCGATACCAGCCAAGATGCGGTTGAAGTAGAACCAGTGAAAAAAGTGACCATTAGTATTGATGGCAACTTATTTGAAGGGGATAACCAATCGACCTTACTTGAGCAAGCTGAAAAAGCCGGAGTTCCGGTTGCCAATAGCTGTCGTTCGGGCTTTTGTGGTAGTTGCAAAATGACATTGGAATCTGGCAAGGTCGATCAACCTGACATGCCAGCATTATTTCCCGGTGAAATTGACGAAGGCAAAGTATTAGCATGCTGCTGTGTACCGAAATCCGATGTTGAATTAGTGAGCTAATTGTTCGTTCCCTACCGTTTTATATGAAAGTGAGTGGTTTTATGGTCCAACCCGATATTAAGTTTATTGCCTCCGATATGGATGGCACCTTGCTGGATGAAAATAGCCAGCTAGACCCTAAGTTTTATGAAATATATGAAAAATTAGAAGCCAATGGCATCATGTTTGCCGCTGCTTCTGGACGTCAGTACTACAGCCTAGCGGAAACCTTTGCACCATTAAAAGATCGCATGTTTTTTATTGCTGAAAATGGCACCTTAGTGATGCACAAAGGGCAAGAGCTTTATAGCTGTACTATCGAGCGCTCTGAAATTGAAGCCATCGTGCAAGCAGCGCGAAGCATTGACGGTGCGCACCTAGTGTTATGTGGTAAGCGTTCCGCTTATACTGAAACGCAAGATCCACAAGCCTTAAAAGAGTTCGCTAAATATTACCACCGTCGTGAATCAGTAGAAGATGTATTAACCGTGGACGATGATTTTATCAAAGTCGCGATTTGTCATTTTGATGGCACGGAAGAATTAGTATTCCCAACCATTAATCAGCATTTTGGTGAAACCCATCAAGTGGTGGTTAGCGGTAAAATTTGGCTAGATGTGATGAACTCCAAAGCATCAAAAGGCGCAGCAATTCAACACCTGCAAAACACGCTTGGCTTTAGTTATGAACAAACCATGAGTTTTGGAGACTACTTCAACGATGTTGAAATGCTGCAACAAAGCTATCACTCATATGCGGTTGAAAATGCCCATGAAGGCGTAAAGAAACATGCTCGTTTTAGTGCCCCAAGTAATAAAGATGCAGGGGTGTTGCAGGTGATTGAAGAGTTATTGAGGTAAATAAAACGAAAATCGATGCTGTGTAATTAAAATCCTCAAAGTTTATGCCATTCTACTTTGAGGACTTTAATTTTAATAATACAAAGACTTACGATCTTACTTCTACCGACTTATTGAAAGTAACTAACCTAGGCAACACCAACCCAGCAATAACAATAGCGACTCCAATTAATTGAAGATTTGTCACACTCTGTCCCAACATAAATGAAGTTAACATGGCAAAGATTGGCACAAAGTTAAAAAAGAGCGAGGCACTGGCAGAGCCTAGTTGACGTATGCCATTGAGCCATAATAAATAGCCAGCTACGGTGCCGAATAGACCAATGTAAACCACTTCGGTAATACCGATGATTGAACTACTCCATAATTCTGCAAAAGGTCTTACTTCTGGTGTGAGTAAACACATAGTTCCAATGACTACAGCACCGCTAATCATACCGATCAAAGTATAAGGCACGACGGCTAACCATTTACTGATCCCTTGGCTGAAATAAGTATATAAACTCCAGGCTAACATTCCCGAGAAAACCAGCTTATCACCATGATTGATTTGTAGGTGAATCAAGGTATCTAGATTGCCATTGGTGATTACCAATAAGACACCAGATAAACTGACCAGTAAGCTAAAGCATTGAGCTTTCGATGGTAATGCTCGATGTGCGACACTGGCGATGAGAGAGGTCATCAATGGGCTCAGCGCCATAATTAACGAACCATTGGTAGCACTGGTGTAAGCAAGCCCAGTAAACAGTCCAAGATTTAATCCACCCACACCAACGGCACTGACTGCAAATACCCACAACCACTGTTTCATGGTGAGTATGACTTTAGGGCTGCGAATCAGCTTCATATAAATAGCTAAGCAACTTGCTGCAATAGAAAATCGCCAAAATACTAAGGTCAAAGCATGTACTTCATCGAGCGCATTTTTGCCAATAGGGAAAGTGCTTCCCCAAAAAAAGGTACAGAGAATCAGTAGAAGTACTGCTTTTGTGGTGTTGGAAAGAGTCATTCATTATTCCTATTGCTTGTCATTTTGACTCAAGTCTATTAGTTTCAATAAGTAGATAAAGACGTAAAAATAAGACAGGAAATCCCATATATGAAATCTAACTATTCACTTGATGATTTGCGTTATTTTTGCACTGTAGCACGTTTAAATAGCTTTAAAGCGGCGGCTGATGATTTATCCATGCCTCTGTCAACATTAAGCCGTAGAATTCAGCAATTAGAGCAAGACTTACAATTGAGGTTACTCAACAGGGATGCACATCGAGTCTCTTTAACCAGTATTGGTGAGCTTTATTATCAGCGTTCTCATGGACTATTTGATGAACTTAGTGATATTGGTGAAGCGCTACATAATGAAAAGCATCAAGCAAAAGGTAAAATACGAGTCAGTGCTCCAATTAATGCAGGCACTCAATTTTTACGTAATATCTTTTATGATTTCCTCCTTCAGTATCCAGATATTCAGCTAGATTTACATTTCTCCAATGCCTTAATTGATATTGAAGGTGAGGCGATGGATGTGGTCTTTCGGGTTGGGAATCCTGTCGTTGATAACTGGATTGCCAGACCACTAAAGGATATCCACTTTATTTTATGTGCTAGCCCTGAGCACGATATTAGTGGACTTAAACAGCCGACGGATCTATGTGGTAAGCCTGTGATTATTTGTCATCCAATGTCGGTGTGGCAATTAGTGAGCATGAATAATGGGCAAGAATATGATTATCAAGCGACCCACGGCATTCGGCTAGAGGTTGATGAGATTCAAATGCTTACTCATGGTGTGAAGGCTGGGCTTGGGATAGGTTATATTCCCGATTACTATGCGTTGCCGATGATAGAGCAAGGTGAATTACAACATGTCTTGCCGGAGTGGCGCAGTAAAGTAAGGACTTTATTTTTGTTGTATCGAGATAGGCAGCATTTACCGATGCGAGTTCGATTATTTGTTGAATTTGTTTTGGCGCGTTTTGATTCAATAACCTGAGTTGAGATTAAATGAAAGCCCCTATCAACATTTGTCGATAGGGGCTTGAAGTTATGAATTAACCGTTTGTATTAGGTTACTCATGAATGATAAGCAGACTATTTTAGATCAAAGCGATCCAGTTCCATCACTTTAGTCCACGTTTTCACAAAGTCCCTAACAAACTTCTCTTTGGCATCGCTTGAGGCGTACACTTCAGCAACGGCGCGAAGTTGAGAGTTTGAACCGAACACAAGGTCTGCGCGAGTGGCTTGCCATTTCGCTTCGCCAGTCTTACGGTCTGTGCCCTGGTAGACTTTCTTATCATCGCCAACGGCTTTCCATTCAGTGCTCATATCTAGCAGGTTAACAAAGAAGTCATTGCTTAATGTTTCTTTCTTATCTGTGAACACACCGTAGTCAGTTTGGTCGTGGTTAGTGCCTAGCATACGTAGACCACCAACAAGTACTGTCATCTCTGGTGCGGTTAGCGTTAGTAGCTGTGCTTTATCTACTAATAAGAATTCAGCTGGTGCTTTTGTCTTACCGCTGTTGTAGTTGCGGAAACCATCAGCAATTGGATTGAGGTATTCAAAAGAATCCACTTCCGTTTGCTCTTGGGTTGCATCAGCACGGCCAGCAGTAAATGGAACTTCAATATCGAAGCCTGCATTCTTCGCGGCTTGTTCTACCGCTGCGTTACCAGCAAGTACGATAAGGTCTGCAATAGACACTTGTTTATCGCTAGATTGCGCTTGGTTGAATTGAGCTTGAACTTCTTCAAGTTTAGCTAGCACTTTAGCAAGTTGCTCAGGTTGGTTTGCTTCCCAATCTTTCTGCGGAGCAAGACGGATACGTGCACCATTCACACCACCACGCATGTCTGAGCCGCGGAAGGTTGAAGCTGCCGCCCATGCGGTTGAAGCAAGTTCTGATACTGATAGGCCAGAATCAAGAATGTTCTTCTTCAGTTCAGCTTGGTCAGCTTTATCAATCAGAGGATGTTTCACTTCTGGGATTGGATCTTGCCAAATCAAATCTTCAGCAGGCACTTCTTGGCCTAGGTAGCGAGCTTTTGGACCCATATCACGGTGAGTCAACTTGAACCAAGCACGAGCAAATGCTTCTTGGAACTCAAGAGGATTTTTCAGGAAGCGACGTGAGATTTTTTCATACTCAGGATCAAAACGTAGCGATAGATCAGTGGTTAGCATGGTCGGTTTATGCTTCTTACCGGCTTCAAATGCATCAGGCACATTTTCATCGTCAGTTTTTGCAACCCACTGCCATGCACCTGCTGGGCTCTTCACGAGATCCCATTCGTAATTGAACAGGTTTTCTAGGAAGTAGTAGCTCCACTTGGTAGGGGTTTGCGTCCAAGTCACTTCAAGCCCAGAACCAATCGCATCACCGGCTTTGCCGCTGCCAAATTTGTTATGCCAACCTAAACCTTGTTGTTCAATGTCAGCCGCTTCTGGATCGGCGCCTACATTAGCCGCATCACCTGCACCATGAGTTTTACCGAATGTGTGACCACCGGCAATTAACGCTACCGTTTCTTCATCATCCATTGCCATACGAGCAAAAGTATCGCGAATATCTTTTGCTGCAAGTACTGGATCGGGTTTGCCACCTGGACCTTCTGGGTTTACGTAAATTAAGCCCATTTGTACTGCCGCTAGTGGATCATCTAACTCACGGTCGCCAGAGTAACGTTGGTCATCGGTTAGCCATTCGGTTTCTTTACCCCAGTAAACATCTTGCTCTGGTTCCCAAACATCTTTACGACCGCCAGCAAAACCGTAAGTTTTGAAGCCCATAGATTCTAGAGCCACGTTACCGGTTAGGATAAACAAGTCAGCCCACGAGATTTTTTTGCCGTATTTTTGTTTGATAGGCCAAATTAAGCGACGTGCTTTATCTAGGTTAACGTTATCTGGCCAGCTGTTTAGAGGTGCGAAACGTTGTTGGCCCGTACCGCCGCCACCGCGACCATCTTGTACGCGGTAAGTACCCGCACTGTGCCATGCCATACGAATGAATAGAGGACCGTAGTGGCCGAAATCTGCTGGCCACCAATCTTGAGAATCGGTCATTAAATCATGCAGATCTTTCTTAACCGCTTTAAGGTCAAGGCTTAGGAATTCTTTTTCGTAGTCAAAATCTGGGTCCATTGGGTCAGATTTTTGTCCTTGTTGATGAAGGACGGAGAGGTCAAGTTGGTTTGGCCACCAATCTTTGTTTTGAGTACCGGTTGCAGCTGTGTTGCCGCTATTATTTACGTTGCTGCTATTGTGGAAAGGGCATTTTGATTCACTGGACATAAGGTGTCTCCCTGTCGATTTGAATTATGGTTTTGTTGAATTCAAGTTACGCTTGTTTGTGATTCGTTACCAATCGGAATTACCGATTGTATCCATAGATAATTCCGCAATAAAGTTAAGGGCTTATGGTTCTTAATATTACATTACATAAGCTTATGAGTAATGTGAGCGACAATGCACTTTTCCTATCTAGAAAAAATACTCTAAAACCTCAAACAGCTTAGGCATAAATTGGTTACAATAAGATATCTATTTAACGTTTTGAGATATTCGATGCCATTTTCTACACTGGAATTAAGCCCTTCCATCCTGCAAGCGGTTGCTGAACAAGGTTATGAAAAACCAACAGAAATTCAACGCAAAGCAATTCCTATCATTCTTGATGGAAAAAACTTAATCGCCGCGGCGCAAACCGGTACCGGTAAAACAGCCAGTTTTGTATTGCCAATATTACAGCGCTTAAGCGGTGGTCAAACTCAGCGTAAAAAGCGTATCCGAGCTTTAATTCTAGTGCCTACTCGTGAACTTGCTATTCAGGTGAATGAAAATATTCAAGCTTATGGCAAACACCTTAATTTAACCTCGTTAGCCATGTACGGTGGTGTTGACTACGCACCGCAGAAACAAGCGTTAATTGATGGGGTCGATATTCTGGTCGCTACCCCAGGTCGTTTGATTGATTTATACGGCCAGCATTCTGTACATTTTGATGAAGTTGAAATGTTGGTACTAGATGAAGCCGACCGCATGTTAGACATGGGGTTTATTGAAGACATTAATAAGATCTTAGCGCGCCTACCGGAAAACATTCAAAACCTATTATTCTCGGCAACTTTGTCTAACCCAGTTCGAGAGTTAGCTCGCACGGCAATTAGCGATCCTGAAGAAATCGTGATCGCCAAACATCAAGCCTCAAAAGATTCAATCAACCAGTACTTAATTACGGTTGATAAAGATAAGAAATCAGCCTTATTGAGCCACTTATTAACCGAGCGAGACTGGTCGCAAGTGTTGATCTTTATTGGCACAAAACATGGCGCGGCGAAATTGGTTTCTCAACTAGAAAAACGCGGCATTGCAGCAGAGGCGATCCACAGTGGTCGCAATCAAGCCTCTCGTGCTCGTGTGTTAGATGAGTTTAAGCAAGGTAAAGTGAAGTATTTAGTGGCAACTGGCGTCGCGGCGCGTGGTATTGATATCGATGATCTACCGTGTGTGATTAACTATGATATGCCATTCCCTGCCGATGAATATGTCCACCGAATTGGTCGTACTGGCCGTGCAGGTTCAAAAGGTGAGGCGGTATCATTAGTCTCACGTGATGACTTTAAAAATCTATGTATGATTGAAAGCCGTCTTGGTCATTTGATCAAACGCCAAACGGTAGAAGGTTTTACGCCAAATAAAGAAGTACCGATTTCTATTTTAAATTATGTACCTAAGCATAAGCGTGATAAGCAAGAATAGTAG
Organism: Vibrio litoralis DSM 17657; assembly: GCF_000426765.1. GTDB lineage: Bacteria > Pseudomonadota > Gammaproteobacteria > Enterobacterales > Vibrionaceae > Vibrio > Vibrio litoralis. The sequence goes on from NZ_AUFZ01000016.1 coordinate 117,032, forward strand.
AAGCCTATTCATCGCGTTTGTTTTTGCACGCAACTCGCATCACGTCACACGAAACGATTTCTTGTTGCGTGATACGAGAACGCTGCTCTCCGAGTTGCGGTTAAATTGACTTTTCCATTTTATAGTTAGTGAACAACTGACCTCGCAATGAGACGTTTTGTTTTTCCTTAACGATGAAGCCAGCATGTTCAAAAAATGGCTTAGCAGTCATACTCACATCAGCATGTAATCGAGTTAAATTCCGCTGCTTGGCTTGCTGATTAATGTGCAGCATTAAAGCCTTTCCTACGCCACAGCCTTGGTATTGATGATGGCAAAAGAAGTGGTTGATATAACCATCACTTTGTAAGTCAGAGTAACCGACAATATGTTGATTGATCTTGGCAACAAAAGGTTGGTTGCTCTTCATTTTTTCTATCCAATCCGTAAGGTCTGACTTATCTTCAGCCCATGCCTCAACTTGCGCTTGGGTGTAATCTCGCACGTTGATTTGTCTGACGGTATTGAAAAACAATTGCCAGAGTGTTGCTGCGTCTTCGGGTTGATAGGGACGTATTGTAATCATTCGAAATCCTGAAAGTTAAACCTTGCCACTCTAGCCTCAGCCATGGTGCAGTTGGTGGCTGCCATGAGTTCATTTAACGTGATATCCGGTTGTTGAGCGATCAGTGAGGCTAATTGCTCTGCTTTTGATTCCGGCTTATCGTTGAGAGCGAGTAAACCTGTATTTAACTTATTGATTAAATAATCAAATCCTTGGCTCTGTTCTGCTTGTAGTGTGGTGAAAAGATTCGTTAAGTCCTCTGAGTTTCCTGTGATTTGCCAATTACGCGAGCGACGAATGCGTTTTAACTCACATTGATGTTGTGCGGCGATGGCTTTTGCGTATTTGCAATTTTCTCCGCCAATGCGATGTATCAACGAAGGTAGGGTAATACAGGGAAGTTCGGACTTAGTTTTCTTGTTCGCCATCGGGTTCGCTTATTGTGTTTGTATTATACTGAGTTTGGCACCAGCTTGCTGGATAGGCTTGCTGTCTTGAGGATTATATAACGCACAGCTGTCTAACGATAAGCAACCACAATTAATACAACTGCCGAGCTGGTTTTGTAGTGCTTGTAGGTTTTGGATCTTTTGCGTTAATTGTTGCTGCCAATGTTGAGCTAGGGTTTCCCATTCTTCTTTTTTTGGCGCTCTATGTTTCGGTAGATAAGCGAGCTGTTCTGAGATTTCTTGCAGTGTTAAACCGACATTTTGTGCCGCTTTAATGACTGCAATTCTACGTAGGATCTGCCTTGGGTAGCGGCGTTGGTTTCCTGCATTTCGACTACTGTAAATCAGCCCTTTCTGTTCATAAAAATGCAAGGTCGCGACGCTTATCCCAGCTCTTTTAGCTACCTGACCCACGCTCATATCCATATTCATTTCCACTAACTTTTCCTATCTTAAACCTCAGTTTAACTTAAGGTTTATTTAAACGCATGCTTTAGTCATGTAGGTTTTTAAAGCTTGATTAAACACATTGATCTTTTGCTGTAAGTATTTGCGATGGCTATAAACCGCATTTATCGGATAGGCACCAAAATCATAATCAGGCAGTAAGGTTTGTAGTCGTCCTGATTCAAGAAAAGGACCGACCGCAAAGTCTGGGCTGATGGTAAAAACATTGGCATGAACCGCTAGATAAGCTGAGGCAAGTGCATTGTTCACCGAGACGGAATGTTGGATTGGAAAGCTAATGGTTTCACCGTCTTTGTAGCATTGTCTCAGTTTGGAGCCTTTATTATTACTGTCATACACCGCTGGAAGGCTGGAAAGATCTAGCGGTGTTTTGGGCTCGCCAAAATGTTCAATGAATGCCTTGGATGCACAGACTTTAAGTGACATATGGCCAACCGGAAGCGCAATCAGGTCAGAGTCAGGTAAATGACCGATTCGAATCGCTAAGTCGTAGCCTTCTGATACTAGATCAACAAAGCGATCATTGAGCACTACATCAATCTTAATATCCGGATGGGTTTGAATAAATTGCGCAATAAACGGCATGAGGACACATTCGCCAAAAGTTGCTGGTGCGCTAATGCGTAGTCGTCCGCCGATCTGCTGTTGTTCAGTTCTCAAGCCTACTTCTACCATCGAAATATCATCGAGTATCCGTTTGGCTTGTTCGTAATAGGCTCTACCTGCATCAGTCAACTGTAATCCACGAGTTGAGCGATGAATCAATCGAACCTCTAAGAGCGTTTCAAGCTGAGTGATATGAGTGCTCATTAAGGCTTTGGTCTTGCCTAAATGCTGTGCGGCAGCGGTGTAGGAGCCTTTTTCTGCCACATGAACGAAGCTATTCATTAAGTTAAGTTTATCCATGTTGCTAGATCCTTGTGACTCTTACTGTAAAAAATTATTGAACAATGTGTTCATTATTAGCGGTATTGTCAATTAAATTCAAGGGGCGCAAACTTCATTCCATCAGCTTACTGAATTGGCAATGGAGGAGAGAAAGTGAAATTAGCACCTGTGATGTTTGTTGGCCACGGCTCTCCGATGTTTGCAATTGAGCAAAGCCATGCACGTGATTTACTTGAACAACATCAATCTGTATTTGATGAAGTGAAAGCGATAGTTGTGGTTTCAGCACACTGGGTCACCAATGGTTTTACTAGTGTAACTTCAGATAAAGCGCCGCAAACCATTCATGATTTTGGCGGCTTTCCAACGGAGTTATATCAGCTGGAATACCCTGCGCAAGGTTCTCCTGAGTTAGCTAATGCGATTCAGGGCTTACTTGAAGGTGAGGGCTTTCAGGTTCAGCAGCAAGCTCAACGCGGCCTCGATCATGGTGCTTGGGTGCCGTTGATGCATTTGGTGCCAAACGCGAATATTCCAGTGATTCAAGTCTCTATTAATTCGCATGCATCAGGTGACGATATATATCACTTGGGCAAGCAGTTAGGTTGTTTACGTGAGCAAGATATCGCAGTGATTGGGTCGGGTTCGATTACTCACAACTTAGGTGATGTGGTGATTGGTTCAAAGCAAGCGGCGGATTATGTGGTGGAGTTTGAACAATGGGTTCGATTGCAAATGACAGGGCGCAGTGCGCAAGCCTTGCTTGATGCGCCAAATCTGCAATCGAACTTTTTTCGAGCCCATCCAACCCATGAGCATTATTTACCATTGTTAGTAGCGCTAGGCGCGAGTAACAGTAGTGATGAGTTTTCAGTGATCAAAGGCGGGATCCAGCATCACGCTTTATCAATGGAATCCTATTTGTGGCAGTAAGTTTTATTTAACACATTTTATTTTTAAGGAGTTTTTCATGTCAGCTTTACAACGAATTTTACACTCTCAAGCAAGCTTAGCCCCATTAATGTTGCGTGTACCTGTTGGTGTGATTTTAATGGCGCATGGTGCGCAAAAATTATTTGGTTGGTTTGGTGGTGGCGGCCTTGCTGGTACTGGTCAATTTATGGCGTCACTAGGCTTAAATCCAGGTGAGCTAATGGCATTCTTAGCTGGCTCTGGTGAGTTTTTCGGTGGTCTATTCTTATTGCTTGGTTTGCTAACTCGCCCAGCAGCTGTTGTGGTTGCCTTTACTATGGTGGTTGCGATAGTGAGTGTACACTTACCGAATGGCTTGTTCTTGGCAAATGGTGGCTACGAGTTTGGTCTAGCATTATTAGCAATGGCAGTATCTCTCGCGGTATCGGGCTCAGGTTGTTTCGGTGTCGATAAATTACTTGCTGACAAGTTCAAAGGCCAGTAATGACAGAATAATATGTGGTGACTTATCACATAAAGAAGAATGCTCAGTGTAATAACTGGGCATTTTTTATGTTTACAATATTGTCGATAATCGAAGAAGGCGTACAATGGCTCAATCTAATCATAGTCTGAGCTGGAAAATGGAACTTACTCAAGCATTACAACAAATCCAACCTTCTTATATTCGTGAAATTTTAATGGACGCTCAAGCGGAAGGCGTCATTTCTTTGGCTGGTGGATTACCTGACGGAAATACTTTCCCGATTGCCTTAATGGATGAATCGTTAACCTCATTACCGCAAAAACCTGCGTTGTTCCAATATGGTCAAACCGCCGGTTATGGCCCATTGCTTGATTATTTCCGCAGTCAGTTTCAACTTCCTGAGCATCATGAATCGTTAGTTTGCACAGGCTCTCAACAAGCGTTGGATTTAATTGCCCGTGCGTTTGTTAACCCAAATGACAAAGTGGTGATGGAAGCGCCAAGCTACCTAGGTGCGTTGCAAGTATTTGGTCTCGCACAAGCGAATGTGATCAGTATTTCACAACAAGCGGATGGACCAAACCTTGTTGAACTGGAAGCGTGTTTTGCTGAGCAATCACCAAAACTATTTTATGCAGTACCAGATTTTCATAACCCGACCGGCGTATCGTGGAGCCTAGAAGTCCGTCAAAAAGTGGCGCAATTGTGTCAACAATATGACGTGACGCTGGTAGAAGATGTGCCATATCGTGAGCTTCGCTTTATTGGAGAGATGCTGCCTTTGGTGTCGAGCTTCTGCCCTGAAAGAGCATTAGTTCTGCGTTCTTATTCTAAAATTGCTGCGCCAGGTATGCGAATGGGCGTCGTGACGGGGAAAGCTGAATGGATTGCACCGCTGGTAAAAGTGAAGCAATGTGCCGATTTGCATTCAAGTATTCCAATGCAGGCGGTGTTGCTTGATTTGTTAAACCATCAAGATTTTCCTGCTCACTTAGAAACCTTGCGTGCAATTTATCAAGAACGTTACTTGTGTTTAGCAGAGCAACTGATTGCCAAGTTACCACAAGGCTGCCACTTTAATCCGGTAGAAGGCGGCATGTTTATTTGGTTAACCTTGCCAGAATGTGATGATTTTGCTTTGGCCAAAGCGGCATTGAAAAACAAAGTAGCGGTAGTACCAAGCTCGGTGTTTTACAAGCAAGGTGAGAAGGTGACGCCAGCTCTTCGCTTGAACTTTACTAATGCGACGACGGAAGAATTAGTGGTGGCGGTCGATCGCTTAGTAGCGGTAATCAAGGCAGAATGTAAATAAACTTTAGATCCATTGTACTTGAAGCTGACGGCGTTCATTCGGCCCAATCACATAGGCTAGTTATGCTCATGGGGCCTCATTCGCTTGTCGCCTCACTGCAACCCCAACTACTTCGGGTATAGATCTAATAGTCCACTATCATTTCAAATTTAAGGTCAAGAGCATAAATGTTCTTGGCCTTTTTCATTTCTTATTCCACGATGGTAATTAATAAAAAGCTCATACCTGAATTCATCAATAATTAATTCTTATAGATTGTTTTTGTCTATTTTTTGTTGTGTTATTTACCAATAAAAAGCGATACTAGATTTTAATTAATAGCTCATCGTTAATTCCCATTTATTTCATTCCTGCGTTTGTTTTTATTCGACTAAATTAAACGGGTGATTGTCAAGGTCACGTCAATTTTAATGAAAATATCCGTTGAACGGTAAAAGGAATTATTATGAAACAAACAGCAATAACACTTGCGATGCTCGGCTTAGCTGCAGCGTCATCGAATGCATTGGCTGACGGTAATGAAACCGCGTCAGTGACCCTTACTCATGCAGTGCCATTAGTTTGTAATATTGGTTTACTGGCAACCGGTGATGCGGACACATCTCTTGGTGAAATTGCAGAATTAAGTGCTGGGCATAATAAAATACTAGAGCTGAATAATATTACTGATAAAAACCCTCAAAGTATCAGTGGGGCGGTAAAGTGTAACTCCAATGATGGTTATAACATCGATGTTAGCTTAGCTCAAGGTGGTTTATTTAATAGTGATGGCGGTGATACGATCCCTTATACACTAACTCCATCGGTTAAGAATGGACCGAAACTTCAAGTTAGCAATGCATCATTTACTTATGCCGGTGGTGCGAATATGAATGGAGTGTTTACTTCAGACTATGAGCCTGGGGAGCAACAATTCAAGCTTACTTTAGAAACTGATGCAGGTGCGTTTGATAATGCAGGTAGTGGCCACTACACAGAAACTATTACCTTTTCTCTTGTCGCTCTATAGTTTTATAAAATAAAAAGAGGGGGCTTCCTCCTCTTTATTATTTAAGGTTGCACTATGTTTAAAATAATACCTTTTATTATTACTTCGCTATTTTCCATATCAGCTTTAGCTAATGTCATGATCACACCACTTTCGATGGATATAGATATAAAAAAACCAGTATCTAGTTATACTATTGAAAATAAATCTGGTGAGCAGCAAACTTATTTAGTTAAAACGTATTACCGAACTATGGATTCAACTGGTAATGAAGTGAATGAAGACACCAAAGAACTGCGTATTTTTCCAAGTAAAATTATATTAAACCCACAGCAATCAAAAAGAATTAAGGTGATGTATTTAGGGAAAAAAGCATTGCAAGACGAACGATCTTATCGAGTTATTTTTGAGCCAATCACCGTGGGCGAACAAGAAGGGGTGAAATTTAACTACAAATTTGTTACTTCCGTTTATGTTACGCCAGAAAAAGCCGAGCATAACATTGTCGCCAAGATGGATGCAGGCAAAGTATCTATTCAAAACCTAGGTAATAAGCATACGGTACTAAGTAACTGGGGCTTGGTATTTAATCAAGGGTCAAGCGGAGAAGTGACTTACAAAGATGCACTGCCGACGATTAATATGTTAGCCAAATCTAACCTGGTGTTGCCGATCAAGCCGGGTATTGCCCCAAGCCAAGTGAACTCAATTGATATTCTTGAATTTGAATAATGAAACTCTGGTCAGTTATTACGCTGCTATTTGCATTTGGAGGTCCTCTAACCACGTGGGCTGACGAGCGAATTCCCATGCCGATTGATGTTGACCTACCTACCAAACGAGTACAAATCACCGCTTATTTATCTAATGAGAACATTTCCGATTGGCAGCTCGATAGCGGTGAGTTTGTCGATAAACTGTCTCCTATTGTACTAGACAGCATTAAAACCAAACTTGTGAAAGAGTTTATGGATGCACGTATTGTCGCTAGTGACATGCAAAAGCTAGGATGGAGTGCCAATTTTGATGAGGATATGTTGATCATCACGATTGATATTCCCGCAGAGCAACTTGAAGAAATCGATATTCCATTTGGAGGTTATTCGTCTAAAAAAGAGTACGCGAAACACGTTCGTATGATTGAACCCAGCCCTATTAGCGGGGTGTTTAATCTTTACTATTCTCATACCCATAATCTTGATGAGACGTCTCTGTTTTCCGACAGCCTAGCATTACGAACGGGTATTGCTATCGGCCCATTAACTTTTGAAGATGGCCACACGTTTTCTCGCAACAGTATTACCGAGGAAGTCAAAGTTCAGCGTGATGCCTCTCGGTTAATGTATGACTTACCGAATAACTATGGTTTTATTCAAGTTGGGGACTATTACACCGACACCCAAATTCAGCAACTCAATCCGGGGGATATCTTCGGGCTTTCCTATTCTTACCAGCCGCAATATTTACGCGACTATTATCGACCTAACTCAGTTCCGATTGTTTTAGAATCCACCTCCATCGTCACCATTAGAATTAACGGTGAAGACTTCCGCCGAATTCGTCTCGCACCGGGACAATATAATTTGCGTGATCTACCTATTGATAATGGGGTGAATGAAGTTGAAGTGAGTTATATCGATCAAGGTGGCTCGGAGGTCGTACAGTTTTATAATTTGGTTAATGTTCCCGAAATCTTACTAGGAGGAACGCTGGAAACCCAATGGACAGCAGGGTATGTTCAGAGTTACAACGCCGAAGGGGTTAAAGAGCTTAACGATGAAGTCCCAGCCGCGCAGATGGTGCTGTCGTATGGCTTGACCGATTGGTGGACAATTTCTCCTAAAGTGGAATGGCAACAAGATGTGCAAGACTACAACTTGTTGCATAACTTCGCAGTGTGGGATGACTTTTTGACTTTAGAAACAGGGCTAAAGCAAACCGAGCAAAGTGATTTTTATAAAGGAAAAGCGAGCTACTATTTGCCTGAAACGGCCTGGGGCGCGTTAAATAACACCAACATCAGTTATGAATATAGCTATCAAGAGCCGCTCATTGGTTATCAAACCCAGCAATATATTCGCTTTAGTACCGGGTTAAACCTCCCGATCACCAATGGTTACATGTCTTTTAATGGTTATTCTCGCTTTGATGATAATGATAACGTCGAAAACTCGTTAGCGCTCAATACCAGTTATCGCTTATGGGACTATTTGACTCTCGGGGTAAATCTACGCTGGAAAGAGATTTATGGTGATAGCGAAGAGAGTTTTACCATTTCTGCCAATATACCGATCAGCTTATTTAACCAACGCTTTAGTGTGTCTTCTCGTTATGATTCAAGTAAAGAACACAGTGAAAATGCTTTGTCTTTTTATAGTTACGGTATTGATCAAAGTTGGCGTGGTACCGCTAATTTTCGCGACCATGAATATGATGGTGCGGATCTCTATTATAAAAAATATGGTGACTACCTAAATGGCAATATTCGTCTTAGTTCTACCAATGAAATTGATGCAGAGAATAGGACTAGAGTAGGTAGTGTCGGGTTAGAAACTGGCGTTGCCTTTTCTGGTACTGACGTTGCTTGGACATCACCAGTTAGCTCTGGCTTTACCATTGTGAGCCTAGAAGATGAGAGTGATGACTACCGCTTACTAAAAAACGATTATGGTCGTGTTGCCGTTGTGCCGAAAGAACAGGGCGGTGTGACATCTTTAGTCACTGAAGTGAGTAATCGTCGAGAGCGCTTAATCGAAGTAAATACCCGTGAGTTAGCTTTCGACCAAGAGTTAGAGTTTTCTGAGTTCGTAGTACAAGGGGGCTTGCGTAGAGGCTCAAGTGTGAACTTAGCGATGATTAAAGGCCTGCTGGTTACCGGCCAATTAAAAGCTCAAGGCGAGCCACTTGTTGATGTTATCGGAGAATTTGTCTCTGAAGATGGCAGCCGCAGTTTTCCATTTTATACTGGTGAGGAAGGCGAATTTGAAGTCGACATGATCCCTAAAGGGCAATATGAACTCAATTTTTACAGTGACCAATACAAATCGCAAATGGTTTACATTGATGATAAAAATTCCGTTGATGGGATGTTTGTTCAGTTGGAACCACTCGCGGTAGAGTTTCGCTAAACGGCCTTTATTCCTCTCCCACCCATTTTTCATTTATCTTTTTGTCTTTCTACCTTTTTTGAACTGCTAGATTAAGCTAATTCTATTAACGTATTTTAAATTAGCTTTCATATAAAGGTAGGTTGCAGCGTGCCCATCTTTTGGCTTGCATTCTATTTTTTACATTAATCTTTTTAAATGCTTTATATAAGTGAGATTTTATTGTGTGCTCGCTAACAAATAACTCACTGGCTATTTCGGTGTTACTTTTATCATTAGATAATAAGTTGAGCACGTCAATCTCTCGACTAGTTAACTCAATGGAAGTCGTCGAAATTGGTTTTATTGACTGAAGGTAGAGTAACATTTCTATTAACATTGAACGCGGGATCCAGTGCTCACCTTCTAATACTTTTGTTAAACCTTTAATGAGAGTTTCTTGATCTTCGTAGTGAGAAAAGTAGCCATATACATTCGGCCACTGTAATAATTTTTGGGCTGAAATGCTTTCTTGGGTATTGAGTAGAACTGTGCTGACATTTTCCTTAAAGCCATGTAGGTACTCCTCCCACGGTCGGTTTGAAGAGGGCAAGTTGGCTAGATCGACTAAAACTAATGCCGGTCGATCCCAGTCATGATAAGTAAAGGTATGTTGATTGACTAGGCTGACTGATGGCCCTAAAGATTCGGATAGTAATTCTTTCATTAATTGACTCTGAATACAGCTAGTGGAGAGTAACATGACATCCATGTTTTTCATCATTTCCCCTTTGTGATAATTAACGATTCATTATTTATAGATGAAATGTAGTAACTATCAATGAGTCGTTTGACATGTGTTTTATTGTGTTGAAAGTTTATTATTTTTAAATAAACTTTAGTCTTTCATTGATAGTCCGATTTGAAACTAAAGTGCTAGTTGAAATTATTCCATTAAACTTTAGTTCTGGTTTAAGTGTCGTTTGTTCGGTTTATTATTTAAAGTGAGAAGAAAGATCATACTTTTTTGTTACGGTAATTAAAAAAGTATGATTTTATCTAAGGAGTGATTAAAGGTAGTTTACTGATGGATTTGAACGAGCTGTTAATGAATGCCTAGATTGAGATCGCAGAACATCATCGACTGAGTTATTATCATCTCATCTATTCCCAAAAAGAATGAATTTTATGTTGCTTGAAGGTATTGAAACTCTGCTGGTCTTGAGTCATGAGAAAACCATGAGTCGAGTAGGAAGCCAACTGTATATCAGCCAATCGGCAGTCAGTAAGCGTATTTCTTTACTGGAAAAGAAGTTAGGTAAGAAGCTGATTGTACCGGATGGACGACATGTGCGCTTAACGCCGGCAGCTAAAGAGTTGATTGCCAGTGTCGAGCCGACGTTTCATGAGTTGCAAGGCCGTATCTATGAGCAGCATACTTTAAATGATGAGACGGTCATTCATTTAGATTGTTCAGAAACTTTGGTGGCGGGGTACCTATCTAGCATGATGGGGGGGTATTTTGAGCAAGATTCGGCGATACATATCAGTACCCACCATACCCCTCGAATTGTTGAGCGGGTGCAATCAGGGAAAGCGACCATAGGCTTTTGTGCCGGTGAAATTCCCACCAAGCATGGGCTGAAAGTAGTGCGCTTGTGCGATGAACCTTTTGTGTTGGTCAGCCTGCAACCTTTGCAAGCTTTGCCGCAACACATTATCACTAATGATTTATCAAACCCTGCGAACCGTTACCAATTTGATGTGCTATCTCAACTCGGCATTTCGGCATTGATGGAGATGGATTCCTATACCGCGGCTGCGCAACTGGCATTAGGTGGTGTCGCGCCAGCTTTGGTTCCTTTATCGATAGTCAAAACATTAAAGATTGAGGCGAAATATTGCTTTAGTTTTGATGAGTTAAAACCGCTATTTCGCCCAGTACATTTATGTTGCCGCCCCAATACTTATCGTAATGAGCGAGTTAAAGCATTGATAGCAGCCATTGCTGATGCTGTTCCCACAGAAGCTTAAGCGCCATTGTCATCGACATAATGATCACCAATGGGCGAACAATTTTTTGTCCGTTGCCTAGTACCACTTTGGCACCTAAGCGTGCCCCAAGAAAGTTGCCCACCGCCATGGTTAAGCCTAATTCCCAAATAGGTAATCCGGCCATAATAAAAAATGACAAAGCTGCAATATTCGAAGTGAAGTTGAGAATTTTAGTGCGAGCAGTGGCAGCGACTAGGCTATAGCGACCAATTGCCACGAAACATACCGCAAAGATAGAACCAGTACCTGGGCCTAAAAATCCATCATAGAAACCGACACTAGTTCCGATGATGAGGGCAAATGCGGCTTCAGAGAGTTTAGGTTTATCATCTGGATGTAGGGTGACGGATTTAGAAAACAGAAAGTAACCTGAGATAGCAATCAGCACGATAGGAATAATGCTCATTAATAGGTCAGGTTTAATGACTTGTACCGCTTCTGCGCCAAGTGCTGAGCCTACAAATGTACAAGCAATTGGCAGCCACATGGTTTGCAGTTTCACCGTACCGCTACGGATAAAATATAGGCTGGCGGAAAAACTACCAAACGAGCTTTGAAGTTTATTGGTCGCTAAAGCTTGAGCGGGAGGAATACCTGCTGCCAGTAAAGCCGGTAAGGTCAGTAAACCGCCACCACCTGCCATTGCGTCAATAAAGCCAGCTAATGCCGCCACACCGACGAGTAACGCCATGATTTCGAATGACAGTTCCATTTACCTTCCTTTTATCTAATGCTGCTCAAATGAGTGTCGTGACTATATCATTGAACTTTGGAGCCGATTAGTAAAAGGAAGGAAACTCACCTATTCCTATAATTCATTGGTTATTTTTTAGCAGTGCCGACATATCTTCCAAGGACATAGGTTTATAGAAGAAATAGCCCTGCAATAATTGAACGCCATGGGATTTGAGGTAATCGGCTTGTTCTTTGGTTTCTACCCCTTCGGCAACCATTAACACATTCATACTATCGGCGAGATTAATGATGCTATTTAATACCGGAGAGTTAACCGACTTGATACCAATGGTATTAATAAAACAGCGGTCAATTTTTAGGTAATTAAACTCGGTATCTTCTAATACGGATAAAGAAGTATAACCAGTACCAAAATCATCGATAGAGACATCAATACCGAGTTTTTGAATATCGGTAAGTACCGCTCTGTCAGATTTATCAAGCAGCTGTCGTTCCGTAATTTCAATCCCGAGTTGAAGGCCTTGAGCTTGATAGCGCTTGGCGTATGCCTTTAATTTTTCTAAGCATGAATTTTGCGATAAATAGCTAGGGGGAACATTTATACCAATATGTAAGTCACTGACCGTGTTTTGTTGCCAATCGGCTAATGCACGCTCGAATACAAAGTCAGTAATTTTATTGATAAGACCATGCTGCTCGGCGACTGGAATAAAAATATCCGGGCCGATAAAGCCAGTTCTTGGGCTGTTCCAACGGATCAATGCTTCCATACCTTGAACTTTGGCGGTAGAGCTGTCCACTAGGGGTTGATATACCAAGTAAAACTCGTTTGCTTTCAGTGCTTTTTTCATTTTTTCTGCTAATGAACCCTTGGTTTGGTACCAGTATCTGAGCAAGTACCAAAGCATCGAGAAGAATAACGAGACTGGAATGGTGAATAATACGCAGTTTATATAAAGTTCATTTTTGAGTTTATTACTTGGCTGAATCGAGATTTGAATATTCAAATGATCCGAGTTAGCGGTAGTCAGGAAGCGGTTATCCTCAATGTGGCTATTTGCAGGGTAGGTTTTGCCTGAAACCGTCATGATTGAATGCATAATACGATCATCGTTGCCTAAGCCTAGCCTCACATCGATATAACTTTGATCGATAATTGATATGGCTGAACGCGATGGGGCATTTTTATCTTTATCGACGACTAATAAACTACGGACAGGCCCATCCTTATAAGGAACATCAAATAAGTATTCACCGGTCTCCAGCATTTCGGCTGGCAGTTGATGCTTAATTTTTGCCAAATCTGCTTCTGATCTTTTAGAAGAACAGGTGATTTTTAAGTCTTCTACAATCAACATTTCTCTTAAAAATGCTTTAAATAACAGATCTTTCTGGATTTGTTGGCAATTGGTTGCATCATAAAGCGCTTGTAAATTTTCATCTCGAAGCTCATCGGCAATCGCTTCTATTTGATTGACGTACGAATGAGAAATTCTGTGTAGTTCTTGCTTTAGGTGATTTTCTCCAACCAAAAAGAAAATTAGCCCAATTATAGGGAATGGGACGAGAAAAGTTGTCGCTAGACTTTTAAATGCCTTGGGGCTGAGAATGGTATGTGGCATTGATTATCATCACCCTAGTAGCAACCAATTTGGTTGGGAAGTTATTTTAATTATTGAATCATTTCATGTTTTAGGAGGAAAGGTAATACCTCTAAATATGATATGAAAAAATATTAACATAGTTTATGGCTATTACTTTATTAAACCTTAATATTTAAGCTTATTTTAATTGTATTTAACACGTTTTTAACTTTGGTCTACACTGTTGTGGAAAGCTAATTAGAGCTGATTTTTCTGTGGATATACCCAAGTAACTTCAAGGTGCAAGTTTCAGCAAGAATAAAACAAGCTTTAGGCAAGGCAAATTGAATACGATCATAGATTCTATCTCTGTTCAATTTAACGCAGGATAAAGCTTGTTTTAACTTGCCCTTCGGGAGCTTCATCCAAACCTTTATGCCGCGTCAGATTGGTTTGAAAGGTACCTACATTCCTACGCCAATCTTCCTTGCCTAAAGGCTTGGATGATAGCTCTGAATTCTGCATCTTGAAGTCACTTGGGTATAAGATCAATAGTTAGCAGGAGGATGTTGTGACAGACCAAGACCGTATTGAAGATCTCGAACATCAAATCTACCTTGCTTATGCTGAAGGTGATTACCAACAAGCCAGCCAATTAGAGAAAGCGTTGAAAAAAGTTCGCGGTCATTCGATGCAAATGAAAGAGCATCAAAGTGAACCGTATTCTTTAGAAGGGCATGTGTTTGTTGATGATGACGAGTGATTAAGTCATTTAGAATTGAAAAGTAACAATGGTGTGTTGGCATAAGCAGCACACCATTTTTTATGCTCGATTCGGTAGATTACCGTTATTTTGAAGGACCACTGTGGATTTTATGGATTACAATTCATCCAACACAGGGTAGCGCTCATCTTGTAATACTGGCGGAGTTAAGCCATTTGAAGCGCTTTGGTTTTCTGAGATTTCAAGCTCTTGATATAAGCCTGATTGCACTTCTTCCGAACCACTTTTCATCACAGAGGAAATAGGTGGATTTACAAGATGATTGGCTGCATGAACAGTCGGGATAATGAATGGACTGGTACATAAAACAATAATAGAAAGAGAGATGAACTCTACATTCGTAAACCATTTTTTGATGTCCATGAAAAATCCAAGTAATTAAGGCGGGCGGATTATATACCTTTAATTTTTATGGGTATAGAAAAAATGACTTATTTAGCTTTTCCAGTTACCTAGCCAAGTTACCTATACAGGGACATGATTTTCCTCAATAAGTTATATTAGCTAAGGTTACTTGGTTATCGTTCTACGTTAGAATGGCGCTTTAGTATTTAGAAAGTGAAAGGTTATGATTGGTCTAGCAGTATTTTTGGCCGTGGTGGCATTCGTTATTGGTTTACAACAAATCATGATGAAAGCATTAGGGTCAAGAGTGATCGAAAACCCATTATCTAAAGGGTTATTCTACCTATCTGCCATGGTGGGAACGCCCATTCATGAAGCTTCACATGCAATAATCGCATTAATCTTTGGCCATAAAATTCATAAAATAAGTTGGTTTCAAATGGGAAAAGATGGCCGACTTGGTTATGTCGATCACAATTGGAATCAACGTTCACTTTATCAATCAATAGGTGTGTTTTTTATTGCAATCGCCCCATTATTGGCAGGCTTTTCAGTGATCGTGTTATTGCAGCATTTTTTAGCAATGCCAACCATTCGGCCTTTTGTTTTGAACGTGGATGTGGCAAATGTGTATACCGTTTCCGCAGCCGCTTTACACTACTGTGGCTACGTCATAGAAACCTTTATTGATAGCGCGTTATCTTCTCGCCAACATGCATTAACTCTACTTCTTGCTTGCTTAATTTGCTTCCACTGCATTCCTAGCCGTGGAGATTTTAACAATGCATTGAAAGGTTTGGTGATTGTTTTGGTTGTTGTCGCAGTGTTGTGGACGGTATCTTTCTACTTCAACCTATTTCATCAGCAATGGATGCTCGCCGCTTTCAACTTTTCGGTTAATGTTTCAGGCTTTATCTTAGCGACCGCTTTGCTCTCGATGGGCTGGTGGGTGATTTTGGTGATCCCGACTTTATTTTTTAGACGCTAATCTATTTTAATAACTCACCCATTAAACGCTCGATATTGTTATTTATTTGCGATTTCGGGCGTATAAAGTAATAGCCTTTTCCTGAGCGAGCCTTGAGCTGACAAGGGGCGATAAGCCTACCTAGATCTATGTCGGCTTGGGCAAGTATCGTATCACCAATCGCCATACCAAAACCTTGCATTGCGGCATTAACCGACAGATCTAATGTGGCAAAATGCTGATTCTTTTTACCTTTCAATGTTGCCCACTCGGGGTGGTTTTGTTCGGTTGCCCAAGCTTTTAACCATAACTTCCAATCCGACTTTTCAGGTGTGGCGTGCAGCCATGTTTGTTGTTCTAGTATGTTTGCTTGTAGTGGTTGGTGTTTATCTAACAAGGTCGGGGCACAAACAGGCGTTAAGATCTCTTCAAATAATAAATGGTAGTGCAATGGCTGATCTTGCTGGCTAAAGGTATCGAGATCGCCATAGCCAATAGCTGCATCGAAAGGTTCACTGGCAAAGTTGACACTGTGTTTAATAGTTGAGGTGAGCTCAACATCGATCTCGGGATTCTTCTGCTGAAAGTTCATTAGTTTGGGTAGTAGCCATGAAGTAATGCAGCTTGGAACTTTGAGTTTGATTTTGCGTTTGTCATGGGCGATGTGTTCGATGGAACGTTGCAAGTGATTCAGTGCATGTTCAACCAACGGCAGAAATTCTGCACCTTTAGATGTGAGTGATAACCCTCGCGCGTGTCGATGAAACAAGGCGACATCTAATTGCTGCTCTAACGATAAGATTTGTCGACTAACCGCACCTTGTGTGAGATTGAGCCGATTTGCTGCTGCGGTGAAGTTGAGTTCTTCAGCGGTTACTACAAATGCGTATAGTGCTTTAGTCGAAGGCAGTCGAGTCGGCATGAGCGTTCCTTGTTCATCAATCGTAATAAAATCAAACACTCTCAAGTCGTGAGATTAGATATGATTTTTCCTCATGGCTAGTATGCTTACTTTTCGTTTCTTATTGCAAGGCTTGTTTGTATAAAATCAAGACTCAACTCAAAGTGATTATTTATGCTTTAAATTAGAATTTAAAATTAATTTTAGTGTGATTTTTATTTTTATTATGCATGGCGAGAGAGGCGTATGACATCATTAGCAGATAAGTTGGTTCCTGAGGCGGTAAAAAAACTCATACCTTATCAATCGGCCAGACGCATTGCGCGTGGTATGACCAATAAACAAGATCATCTGTGGCTGAATGCCAATGAATTAGAAACATGTTGTCAGTATGGTGATGAGAAGCAGGGGGTAAATAGCCATTATAATCGCTATCCAGATTTCTTACCGTTTGATATTGCAGCGGCTTACCGTGGTTACTGTGAACAATTTCATCTAGATGGTGAGAACCAAGACAATAGACTCAATGATAATATTGAGATCATGGCGGTGCGCGGCGCAGATGAAGCGATTGATTTATTAGTGCGTACTTTTTGTCAGCCGGGTAATGATCAAATTCTAGTTTGTCCGCCAACTTATGGTATGTATGAGTTTTGCGCCGACTCAATGGGTGTGAAGACGGCAGTCGTGCCATTGACGTCGGAGTTTCAACTCAACCTAGCTCAAATTGAAGCTGAGCTTGAAAATACCAGCATTGTATTTTTATGTTCCCCGAATAACCCAACCGGCAATGCGCTACATCAGCAAGACTTAGTCGCTTTACTTGAGCGCACTAAAGATCAGTCGCTAGTTGTGGTCGATGAGGCTTATATTGAATTTGCCCCGCAAACTAGTGTGTTGAATTTAATGGCGCAATATCCACATTTAATTGTGGTTCGTACTTTATCAAAAGCATTTGGTTTGGCGGCAATTCGCGTGGGTTTCTTAATCGCTGATCAAAGTGTGATGAGTTATGTCGCTCGCTTAATTGCGCCATATCCGATTGCCGACCCAAGTGCCGAGATTGCATTAAAAGCGCTAGATTCTGCTGGTTTAATGCAGATGCAGGCACAAACCGAACATTTAACAGAGGTACGAGATTGGTTTAGCCATGAAGTGAATCAACTTCCAATCGTGGATAAAGTCTATCCATCGTGTACCAATTTTGTTCTCATTCGCTTTAAAGGCAGCAATAACTTTTACGAATACCTGCTTAATAAGGGTATTGTGGCTCGTAGCCCTGCTAATGAGTCGACGGTGAAAGGATGCGTTAGAATTTCAATTGGCTCTGTCAGCAGTATGAATAAAACACTACAAGTGCTAAAAGAATATAAATAATAAAAGGATTTATGATGAAAAAATTAATCACGCTTGCGGCGGTATGCTGCGCAATGATAGTCGGAACGGTTCATGCTGCGGACAAAAAAGTCGTACGTCTTGCTTCGGATTTTACCTACCCACCTTTTAACTATAAAAATGAAGATGGTGAGCCTACTGGCTTTGATATTGAAATTGCTGAGGCTCTGTGTAAAGAAGCCAATTTTAAATGTGTTTGGATCTCTCAAGATTGGGATGGCTTAATTCCTGCGTTACTTGCTAGAAAAGCCGATGTTATTATGGCGTCAATGCGTATTACCGAAGAGCGTAAGAAACGTGTTTTGTTCACCAACAAGTACTACCAAACGCCAGCCCGTTTTGTGGCTAAGACCGATGCGGGCTACAACATGGATAAAGCGGGCTTAACCGGTAAAAATATCGGCGTTCAATTAGGTACCATTCATGATAACTACGTCACCGAGAAGTTTGGAGATGTGGCGAATATCAAGCGTTATAAAGGGCAAGATGAAGTGTACCTTGATTTGGATAGTGGTCGCCTAGATGTAGCCTTTAGTAATGCTGACCAGCTGCAATTAGCTTTTCTTGATAAGCCACTTGGCAAAGGCTTTGAATTAGCTGGTGAGCCAGTAACGGACAAAGCGTATGTAGGCGAGGGCACTGCTTTAGCACTACGCAAGCAAGATAAGCAATTAGCAGAAGCATTTAATAAAGCGATTGCAGAGATTCGTGCGAATGGGACTTACGATAGGATTGCGGATCAATATTTTAGCTTTGATATTTATGGTGATTAATCGTAAAGGTTGATACTAAAAATCCACCCAACAAAAAAGCGATGCCTGAATGATCAAGCATCGCTTTTTATTGTGAAGTTAAAGTGTGATTAAGCTTCTAACTTTAATTTAAACACACCATTACTTGGGTGCCATTCAGCGAATTTAAGTAGTCGGCCGAAGTAGTAGCCTTGTACTTTTTCGCTGCCCATTTATTATTTATCAGCGAAGCTATAACGCTCTAGCCAATGGGCATAAGAAGGCGGTAGGCACCAAGATGGCTTTTCAACATTCAATGCTTTGGCGAGGCGATAAGTGTAGTGAGGATCCGCTAAATAAGCTTTACCGATCATCACTTGGTCCATTTGATTTTCTGCCACCACGCGCTCTGCATCTTCAGGCTTATCAATACCCCAAGCAGACGCCACCGGTAACCCCGTTTGTTGACGAATACGCTCAGAAATCGGGGCTAGGAATGCTGGCCCCCAAGGGACTTGTGCGGTTGGGGTATTAAAACCAACGCTGACGCTGACCATATCCAAACCATTGGCTTTCATTTTGTTGAGCATATCAACCGATTCTTGCAGCATCGCTTCATCATTGCCATCAAACTCAACAGCCCCTAGACGGATAGTTAGTGGTAGATGTTCAGGCCATACTTCACGTACCGCATTGAAAGTTTCTAATAAAAATCGCGCACGGCCATCAGCGCTGCCGCCATATTCATCAGTACGCTGATTAGCATGAATAGAGAAGAAGCTCTGGGCAAGGTAACCATGAGCAAAGTGAAGTTCTAACCACTCGAAACCTGCTTCTAATGCACGCTTAGCACCCGCGACGAAATCTTGCTTTACACGCTTAATATCATCTTTGGTCATTTCAGCCGGTACTTTTGGTAAGTTAGCACCAAAGGCCACCGCTGATGGGGCGATAGTATCCCAGCCTTCAGGGTTTGATGAATCAATATGGTCATCGCCTTCCCATGGAATATTGGCGCTAGCTTTACGGCCAGCATGAGCAATTTGAATACCCGCAACACTGCCATTTTGTTTGATAGAGTGAGCGACCTTAGCCAGTTGCTGCGCTTGCTCATCATTCCAAATACCTAAGCATTTTGGCGTAATGCGTCCTTCAGGAGAAACCGCTGTTGCTTCAACCACCACCAAGCCTGCGCCGCCACGAGCTAACCCAGCGTAATGGATGTGGTGCCAATCATTTGCGATGCCATCTACCGCTGTGTATTGGCACATAGGTGCGACAGCAAGGCGGTTTTTGAGCTCTAGGCTTTTAAGCGGTAAAGGTTGGAATAATGTAGACATGTTCTTCCTTAATAATAGTAAAGTCGCATGAGTATATGAGGCAGAGGTTTGAATATTCTAATGACTATGCAAAATAATGAGTATGACTAAAAATCATGAAGAAATAGCAGTAATGCAATATCAGCATATCTAAGTCACTTCAGGGGACTATTCCGTCATCAACTTTCTTTATCTAAAGGTTTAGATAAAACTCTTAACTCGCATCTTGCAGGTACGTGGCTACAAAGAGACTCTATTACGTGCTATCTATGGTCAATATTCTATGAGAGGAAGAGAACAGGGCTATTCGAATTTATCTGTCTACAAGTGGAGCCGAAGCCACGTTTCTTATAGTAAGGCATCAAGAGTATATTCTTGTAACAAAATATCGCTCAATGAAGTCTCTAGTCTTGTTGAAGCAGATCAGGTTTGAATTAATCCTATCTGTCACTATGTAAACATTTAAATTTATCAATGTGTTATCTGGTTTCTATTGAAAACAAGCAAGCTCGGTTGCATACTTCATCTCCTACAACTACCTGATAAGAAGTGATCTATGACCAAAATGAGAAAACCAACTATTCGTGATGTTGCGAAAGTCGCTGGAGTCTCGACTGCAACGGTTTCGAAATTCATGAATGCTCAGCAATCATTCTCTGAACCTGTCGAGTCTAAAATTCGTGAAGCAATAGATCAATTAGGCTATCAGCAAAATTTTATGGCTCGAGCAGTTGCAACGGGTAAAACCGGTGCAATTGGGTTAGGAGTGCTGGATATTTGCAACCCTCATTACACTAATGTGGTTAAGGGAGCGAACCGAATAGCGTTAGAGCGGAATTATAGTTTGCTCGTTGTTGATTTAGATGAAAATCAGCGTCAGATAAAGCAGAGGTTACAAACGCTTATCACACGAGTTGACGGTCTCCTTATCTCAGGACGCTTATCTGACGAAGTTATTGATTGGTTGACTGAATTACGTATCCCTGTCGTTTTTATTGGCCATCCATTTCGAACTGGTGTCATTTCCGTTGGTATGGATGTAAAGCTGACCATCGATATTTTAGCGAATTATTTAATTCAACAGCAGTTAAAGAGTATTGCTTATGTGGGATACTCAGGCGCAAACTGGAATTCTGTTCGGATCGCTGAACTTAAATCTATATTTGCTGACCATGATATCAAGTTTATTGAATACAACGTTGAAGAACCAACAGTCGAAGCGGCGGAGCGTATAGCCTCAAAAGTCCTTCTCTCAAATCACCGTGCTGATGCAATTATTGCTTGTAATGATCAAGTTGCTATTGGCTTAATGGGTCAAGCTAGGCAGTTTGGGGTCCGTATTCCACAAGATATAGCGATTGCTGGTATTGATAATAATCCGATTAGTAAACACGTTAACCCTTCCCTTACGACGATTGATACCCGTGGGCAAGATCTTGGTGAAATGGCGATTAAGAAAGTTCTTGATCTCATTGAAGGCAAGACCGTGATTTCAAGAGAAGATCTTGATCCTGAGTTAGTGATACGTGAGTCGACCAAACGGATATAACGTTGGCTTCTATAAACTTAAGCCCTCTCTGTCGATAGACTATAAATACTCCCTTGTAAATCCTAAGTCATAGTAGAACAGTTTTTTATATTAAATGAACTAAGATCTGTACTTTAAGGTAACCGGTTAACCATATATTCATAATATCACTCATAAATATCTCTCCTAACTACCTCACACCCCTTTGATTGTGTTTTCGTGATGTGTTTAACATATTGGGTAACCGGTTAACTCAAAATTAGATTTTGAGATTGAATGACTAAAAATTATACGTTAGTGTCATTATCCGTTGAGTTAGCACTATGTCATGTGGTGCTGGAGGACGCAGTACCCTACATGAACCTGTGTTCAATATTTCTGATAAAGAAAACAATAATGAAGGAACATATTATGAGAACGAAATTGGCCGTGTGCCTCTCACTTTCCCTAAGTTCTATTGTGGCATCGCCTGCATTTTCTGCCGATACACTGAATGTTTGGGCCCGATATGGAAACAATGAGAGAGGCACTATAGAAGCAATAGTTCAAGAGTTTACAAACCAGACTGGCGTTAAAGTGGAATTGTTCCTGGCTAACTCTGACTTTGAAACTCGTCTAGCTCGTTCTGCCGCTAGTCGTAAATTACCTGATGTGGTGTTAACAGATGCAACATCCATGGGGCAAATGAACGAAATGGGGATTTTAGAAGAGATTGATAAAGATTCTGTGAAAGGTGGGAAGGCACTTTATGATGTCGCTTGGAAAGGCATGCGTGCCTATGATGGTAAACATTATGGTGTCCCTTTTTCTGCTCAAGCTTTTGCGGTATTCGTGCGTAAAGACTGGCGTGAGAAGCTAGGTTTTGACAAACCAAAAACATGGGATGATTTGTACAAGTTGGCAAAAGCGTTTACCGAGATGGATCCAAACAGCTCAGGTAAAGCCGATACATATGGTTATGTAATGCCTCTTTCTTCGACGCGTGGCTATGCTAGCTGGTTTATGAGTGACTTAATTTGGCAGGCTGGCGGTACTTTCCTTTCATCAAATGAAAATGGCTTTAAGGCTAGTTTAGCGACTCCTGAAGTCGAGTCTGCGATGTTATTTGCACAAAAAATGGTCTGTGAAGGTTATGCACAACCAGCAGCAATAACATCAACTACTGGCGATGCGACACCGGTATTTAACTCAGGTCAGGCGGGGATTTATCGTTCTGGTCCATATCACTTAAGCTCATTTTATAACGAACCAGGCAAAGATAAGATTGAAGTTATTATACCTCCAACAGGCAAAATGAGTAGTGCCTCACTTGCTGAAGGTACTGCCGCATTCATTCTTGCTGGTAATGAAGGGACCCGGGAGAGTTCGGATAAGTTTCTTGAGTTCTTAATCTCAGAGCAAGGTCAGAGAATGGGGATGGGCGTTGGTGTTGAAGGTGACTCGTTGCCTGTTGTACGTTTGTCAGTAAATAAGAACATTAACACTGAAAAAATCTATAACGATTCAAACTGGAATACGTTCTCGCAACAGTATGCGGAAGGAGGAGTTTATTTCCCAGCAGTGCCAAACTGGAAACCAATTCGTCAAATTACTTCAGATGGTTTCAATAGAATTTTATCTTCATGTTCAACTGACATCACGGATAGTTTGAAAGATATTGATACTGCTGTAAACAGTGAGTTAAGTCGTCAAGGTGTTCTAGCCAAGTAAGTTTGAAATAGGTATTTATATTGGCTCCTAGGTAATTCTATCTAAGGGCTGATATTTCCTTCCATTATATGATGTTTTAAATAAAGGATTAAGTTATGACTAAGCGGCGTTGGCTGGTTCCTTGGCTGTTTCTGGCACCTGCATTGATCGTGTTCACCTGGTTCAAGTTTGTTCCTATTGTCAAGGGACTGATCATGAGCTTCTATAAAATAAAGTTCTTTGGTGATGATGAGTTCGTGGGGCTGGCAAACTTTCAAAGAACACTCTCGGATACTCAGTTGCATGATGCTGTTATCAATACATTCATTTACGTAGGTTCATCGACTGTTTGTGGTGTGATCCTAGCATTTGCTGTTGCATTGTTACTTCAAGGACAAGCGCGACATATTCGTATTATCCGTACCGCAATATTTATACCTGCAGTAACTTCTGTGGCTATTTTGGCTGAAGTGTGGCGCATTCTGTTTTATCCGGCATCCACAGGTGTTGTGAACTACATTTTAGGCTTTATTGATATCGCCCCTCAGGGGTGGATGTCTGATCCTAATATGGCTTTGTTTACGGTTATTTTGCTTCAAGTATGGAAAACCATTCCTTATAACATGGTGATACTTATCGCAGGTTTAGCCGGAGTTAATAAAGAGCTTTATGACGCCGCGAACGTTGATGGGGCTTCTCCCTGGCGAAAAATTTGGCATGTGACTCTACCTGGCCTAATCCCGGCGATTTCTGTTGTCTTGATGTTGTCTTTTATTCGTGGGTTCCGAGTATTTACAGAAGTATATACAACAACAGGTGGTGGGCCTGCCGGGTCAACAGAAATGATAATGACCCATATCTTCAAGACGGGCTTTGACAGAATGGACTACGGATATGCAGCAGCTGTGTCGTTCCTGTTATTTGTATTCACAGTATGCCTGACTATCGCCCATATCTTTATTAAAAGTCGTTTCGAACGAAACTAATAGGAGGAATCATGAGCAAAACTATTTATGAAAAAATTGCAAGGTTCGTTGCCTATACCCTCATTATCGTCGTCTTTTGTGGGCCATTTTGGGGAATCGTTGCGACTGCATTCAGTAAGAATACTGTTCAGCCGGGTCAACTTGTACTTTGGCCTCAAGAACCAACATTTGATCATTTTCGATACGCGTGGGTTGAGATTAAATCGTGGCTTTACTTGTTAAATTCGCTAATTGTGGTTGTGCTAGGTACTATCCTTCAGACAACAATTAGCGCTCTGGCTGCTTATGCTTTAGCTCGTAAGAAGTTCAGAGGTGGAGCTATTATTAGCTTGGCTATTTTATCTACGATGATGCTACCGGATGAAGTTATTTCTATTCCACTGTATTTAACGCTTCAAAAAGAAATCCCAATTATAGATACATCGTTATACAACTCTTACGCAGGTCTAATTCTACCTGTTGTAGGCTGGGCATTTTCTATATTCCTGCTGACAGAGTTCATGAAGGCAATTCCACGAGACTTAGAAGATGCAGCTCGTGTGGACGGGGCCAGTGAACTACAAATATTTAAAAACGTTATTTTGCCACTTATTAAACCTGCATTGGGTACAACGACAATCTTCGGCTTCTTGATGATTTGGGATCAATACTTATTGCCATTGATTGCTGTAGACGATCGCAGTTTATATACCATTCCAGTGATTCTTCGGTCACTCCGTGTGGATGAAATTATGCAGCAAAATATATTTATCGCTGTAACAGTGATTGCGACAGTACCGTCAGTTATTGTGTATCTGTTACTACAAAAACAATTTAACCGCGGTCTAATGGCCGGCGCGGTCAAAGGCTAAATTTTAAAAGGTGAACGATTATGGGATCTGTATCTCTGAGAAATGTATCTAAGTCCTTTGGTTCTGTTGACGTTATTCGTAATGTGTCATTAGACATTGAAGAAGGTGAGTTTTGTGTTCTTATCGGCCCAAGTGGTTCTGGTAAATCTACTTTGTTGCGCATAATCGCAGGGTTAGAAGAAGTGTCTTCTGGTGAAATTTCTATTGCAAATAGAGTGGTAACTGAAGAACAACCTAAGGAGCGTGATATTGCAATGGTTTTTCAAACCTACGCTTTATACCCTCAGATGACTGTTAGAGAAAATATGGGTTTTGCTTTGAAACTGGCAAAAATGCCCAAGAGTGAAATTGCAGAGAAAGTAGAGAAAACTGCAAACATGTTAGAGCTTGAGCACCTTTTAGACCGTTTGCCAAAAGATTTATCGGGGGGTCAGAGGCAGCGTGTTTCAATGGGGCGCGCTATTGTTAGAAACCCTGCGGTTTTTTTATTTGATGAGCCTTTATCGAATCTAGACGCAAAGCTGAGAACTCAAGTACGTGGTGAAATTGCTGATTTACATAAATCATTGGGTACAACTTCTATTTATGTAACTCACGACCAAATTGAAGCGATGACTCTTGGCCAGAAAATTGTCGTTCTAAAAGATGGGATGATTTACCAGTGTGGTTCGCCATTACAGTTATACCAGGAGCCGGATAACACTTTTGTTGCTGGTTTTTTAGGAAGTCCGTCAATTAACTTAATTGATTGCGTTGTAATGAAAGACAGTAGCGGCTTATTCGCAAAACTACCGAGCGGTGATGTGATTAAATTGGATCAAAATTTAGCGATTGATGATGGTGCTAAAGTTGTAGTCGGTATTCGTCCTGAGCATCTGACAGTAGAAGACAGTGGGCACAAAGATGGATTAAACGCAGTGATTAATACTATCGAAAACACTGGTTCTGATATGGTCGTAATGTGCAGTTTACCTTCATTTAATATGACATCTGCATTTAAGGAACAGAAAAGTCTTTCTGTCGGCCAGGAAATATCATTAGTTCCGGAGCTTTCTACTGTTCTTGTTTTTGACGAAAAAACAGGTAATCGAATTCGAGCTTAGGATTGATAAGTACTTCGTAATTATATCGGGGTACTGCTTAATCTTATTATCTTTATAAATTTGGTATTTAATATGTTCACTAACTTGCTGAATGAGTTTGTCAGTGGTTGTCTCGATAGCGATCATTGGCAACCATTTCCGACTATTGATAAACGTGATGAATGGGAAAATATAGCTCTACCGTCCGGTTTGGATAATTGGCCGAAAGCGATTACGCGATTTGCTGATAAAGTTTTATTAAAAGAAATCGACCCGTTATCAGGAACAATGTACACCAATTTTATGGTGAATGGTGATCGTTCTGAATATGAAGAAAACTATTTCCGCCGCAGAGTTGAGTTATCGTATCTGGTTATCGCTGAATGTTTAACGAATGAGCGAAAATACTTACCAAGGATCATAGATTATATTTGGGAAATAATGGGTGAAATTTATTGGTGTGTGCCAGCACATAATTTTGCACACCATCATGAAATGATTCTATATAAAGATGTTAATCCTTGGAATGAAAATGACCCATTTCCCGTTCCTGATGATGAATATTTGGACTTATTCAATTGTGAAACGGCTGGTTTATTGGCGGAACTGAGTTACTTGCTCAAACCTGTATTGTTAAAACAATACCCCGCGTTATATCACTTAATTCATAAACAAATAGAAACTCGAGTATTAAGCAAACTTGAAAGCTCAAAGCTTTATGGCTGGTATAATGGTAAAAATAACTGGACAGTATGGTGTGCGCATAACTTGCTGTTAACCGCTTGTTATTTGGTTGAAGATAAACATCGTCTGGTCAGTATTGCGGATAAATTGTGCGTACTGGTATCTCGATTTGTTGATAATCTCAAAGAAAGTGGCAGTTGTATTGAGGGGCCCACCTATTGGAATGTGAGCGCTGGTCGTTTAGCAGCTTTCATCGCGTTACTGGAAGAACGTTTTCAGGTAGATCTGGAAGTAGAAAAGAACCTTAAGTTGCGTAATTTCGGAGAGCATATTCTTAAGTTACATATTGGTGGTAATAGCTATGTTAACTTTGCCGATGGTGCGTTGAAGGTGGGTCTTGACCATGGGTTATTGAGTAAATATTCGCAATTGATTAAGTCTGAACAGCTTGCAAACTTAGTGATTAAAGACTCACAACGAGCGGCTGCTAAATGCCTTCAGCAGTCTACTGAGCGTGATGGTCGTGATTATATGAGACAGTCATTAGTTCACCTTACTCGCCAACTATTTTGGACTCCACAAGTTGCTAGTTCAAGTACTTTAATTAGCGAGAAATCTGTATGGCTTGACGATATGCAAGTAATGGTGGCTCGTGACAATGTCGCTCCGGGAGTTGGGTTATGCATGAGCGCAATCGCAGGAAGCAATGACGAGTTAATTAACCACCATTCACATAATGATGTTGGGCACTTTAGTGTTTATTGTGATGGCGAGCCTATTATTCTCGATTTAGGTCAAGGTGAATATTCGCGTGAAACGTTTAGCGATACTCGTTATGACATGTGGCATATTAGCTCTGTTGGTCATAATGTCCCAGTGATTAATGGACGAGTTCAATTACATGGAGTGGGAGCCGATGCGACGGATGTTCAGTTTGCAAATAATGAAACACAAAGCACTTTAAGTTTCGATACTAGTGCTGTTTATGGCTATAAAAGCGATAGTGACAACATTCAAAAACATATCACTTTCGATCATGAAAAGCCTCAGGTTACAGTGGAAGAGTCGATAGTATTGTCCGAACCTCTAAGTTCTGTTGAATTCCCTCTGTACATTACGGTTCGCGATGTGATTCAAAAATCTAATAACACCGTGTTGTTGAAGATAGCTAATAAAACACTCGTCATTGAAGCGAATAATCTAGTCTATCAGGGGATAGAGAAAATAGAGTTAACAGACATTAAGCATAAAGAAGTCTGGGGTAGTGTTATCTATAAATTGCATTTCGTTGCGGATGATCTCACTAAAGCATCATTTGGATTTTCGATATCAACTAACTAAATAGTTTATTGAATACTGGATTTAAGGTGGACTGTGAGATGTATATTGGTTTAGACATTGGTGGAACCAAAATAGAAATATGTGTTTTGGATGAGAAAGGATTGGTGAGCTTAAAAAAACGAACGCCTACTCCAAAAAGTTACGTAGATTTTTTAACGACAGTGACTGATTTTATTTTATCGATCGAACAAGAAATCGGTTCCTCGTGCAAAGTTGGTATCGGCTTACCTGGAGCGATTAGCCCCGTTACTGGCTTGATTAAAAATGCTAATTGTACATTCTTGAATAGTCAAAATTTGCAGTTTGATTTAAGCAAGCTTCTATCTCGTCCAATAAACATTGCTAATGACGCGAATTGCTTCGCCCTATCCGAAGCTGTAGATGGTGCTGGTAAAGATGGAAGCGTTGTTTTTGGTGCAATTTTGGGAACAGGTTGCGGTGGAGGTATCGTCTTTAATAAAGCAGTATGGAGTGGGCCTAATGCTATTGCCGGTGAATGGGGGCATAATCCGTTGCCGGGATATAGTCCAGAAATGGATGGGGTATCTCGCCCATGTTATTGTGGGCGAAAAAATTGCATAGAACAGTTTATTTCTGGAACTGGTTTTGAGCTGACTTACAAGCTCATTACTGGCAAATATTTACCCGCTAATGAAATTGTTGCTTTGCTAAATGAAAGAGATGATAACGCTGCAAACGCCTATGGCAAGTTGATTGATCAAATGGCGAGATGTTTTTCTAGTGTCGTAAATTTACTTGACCCGGATATTATTGTTCTTGGTGGTGGTTTATCTAAAGTTGAGTCTATATATCGAGATCTGCCATTAGCAACGTCAAAGTATGTATTCACTGATTTCGCTGATCTCAAGTTTGTCAGGGCACAATTTGGTGATAGTAGCGGTATTCGAGGTGCTGCTTGGCTTTCGTTGGAGGGATAAGCATGATGATGAAATCGCTTTTTATCGCGCCTTGTTAGAAAACGAGTCATCCGTTCGTGAATTAGGTAATGAAAATTTACGTCAACTCGCCATTGAATTGACTCAACAATTACGTAAATCTGCGACGGTAGATTGGCAGAAACGGAAAAGCGTTCGAGATCGTATACGTAACCTTGAACGCTGATTATTACGCAAATAGAAATACCCATGAGATGTCGCTGAAGAAGCCATTAAGCTTGTGTTAGAGCAAACAGAAGTGTTAGTTGATGGTTGGTATGCGGCTTAAATTATTTGTAGAAAAAACACAAAGGCAAGGTGAATTCACCTTGCCTTTTTAGTTGACCACTACAATAACATTCTTTTGAGAAATGAGCTGATGATAAGTGTGCCAATAAGCCCTGAAAGCCCAACAGCCAATAATAGTAGAGACAATGTAGAGACGCTGGTTTGTGTCACCGTTTTAAGGAAAGGTCTCAAGTAAGTAAAGAGTGCAAACTGTCCCATAAAAAAAGCGCCACAGCCAGCCATACCAAGGGCAACAATACGGTTTTTTAATGTATTAAGAATATTACTAGGTCCCGGTGTAGTTGCCTCTGTTTTCATCACTGGTAAGGCTAACCATTGCCATATCAAGGTGATCAGTGCGGTAGGGATTATTGCTAGGAAAGCACCGCGCCACCCAACAATAGAATCTAAATAACAACCTAATGGTGCAGCAATGACGGTCGCTATCGCATTACCACCATTAAAGATGGCGAGTGCTTTGGGGACTTTTTCAGGTAGCACTAATCGAATGGCCATTGCCGCAGGCATAGATCAGAATCCACCAATGACTACGCCGATGAGTCCACGACCCAGCATATAAGCCATATAGTTAGGCGCTACAGCTATAATGGCTCCAGATATACCCATCAAAAAAGTGAGTGCTAATAGTAATTTTTTACGGTCAATGGTGCCGATAAAAGTAGGTAGTAATAAGCTGGTCAATACGGCAAAGTAACAGAGATTGCAATGCCTTGACCTGCCATGTCTTCGGTTATTTGTAAGGCGTTTGCAATTAATGTCAGCAAACTAACCGGCATAAACTCGGATGCAATAAGTGCCAATACACATAAAGACATAGCAAATACGCCACTCCAATGAGCTGTATTATCAGTCAGCTCAGAAGATGAGCCATCATAGGTCGTCGTTGATTTCATAAGTTCGTTTATTTTACCTTGGTTTTATAGAAGGGCCTATGTGCTTAAAACTGCACACATGACTTAAAAGTCGAATTCAGTTAATGAGTTAATAAGGGCAAAAGAATGATCTTATGCCCAGTTCACTATATAGCGATAAAATACTAACGATTGATTAAGCGAGATGTTGTTTGAAGAAGCTCGTGAGTTTATCAAATGGAATGACATCCATTTGATCATATAAATCAATATGGCTAGCACCGGGAATAATCATTAACTCTTTTGGCTCAGCTGCATTTTCATAGGCGGTCTTAGCCATATAAAGTGAGTGTGCTTTTTCACCATGAATAAACAGAGTAGGACGTGGTGAAATTTCTTTTATGTAAGTTAATATCGGCACCAACATAAGAGGTCGCATAAATAACAGAGAAGACGTTTGCCCGCTCTTCAGGTTTCAACCCGGTCACCATTGTGCCAATACTCCCAGTTAATACTAAGCCTTGAACGATTCCCGCAAATACACTTTTCACTCACCCTCGCCAAAGACTTTGAGGCCAGTTGAATCAATGGCTATATGGCGAATCGCCCCTCTAGATTTATTGCGATATTGTCTTCGATCGTTTACTGATACAGGTGTAATCAGGGGAAGTCACCGGAACATCCAATAAGTCAAAGATAGAGTCGATAAAGCCTTGGAGAGCACGTAATGGTAGAGAGAAGATGCCCTTAATCATCAAAGCAGTTTCAATAGCGGTATCAGAGTACTGAAAGCCTCTACCACGCTTGCCGTGATGGGTTTTACATCGCCATGCATCTACGGTTGAATCATCTATCCAGAACGTAACCGAGCCACGTTTGCACAAAGCCTTATTGTACTCCGCCCAGTTAGTTATCTGCTTTTTCGCTTTACCCAGTCACCTCCGTTCTAACCATCACAAAGGATCAGATCACAGGACTTGGAAAAGGTTCAACTGATTTAGGCAACAACGCCATAGAAAACTATAACGAATATCTCAAAACAGCTACCCAACACTAATGATACTTAACTTGATTGATCTGTGTCAGGTTACGAGTCAGTCGTAAATTTATAATTCCACAATGCCGTAAGTCACAATAGCTGAGAATTATGCAGTATACACTTGAAGAATATCTAGATATCAATCGCTTGCAAATATTGCAGAACAACTTCAGCCAGTCAATGGAGATTGCTTTGGTTGTGGTTGATTCTCACGGTGAGCCTGTCACCAAGCTAAGTGGATTTTGTGAATATTGTGCTCAATCGAGAAAAGATCCACAAAGAAAAGCGCAATGTTTTGAAAGTGATGATGCTGGTGGTCGTATTGCTATGAAAACCGGTAAGCCAGTGGTATATCGTTGTTACTGTGGTTTTGTTGAATGTGCGGTACCGATTATGGTTAATGGTCAGTATTTAGGTGCAATGATATCAGGTCAAGTCAAAGTCGAGGATAGTGCAAAAAGTAAAATCCCGTACATTCTTGAAGAGAATAGAATTTGGGAAGATAGTTCTGAACTCATTGCTTTATACGATAAAACTAAAAAAATGGATTATGAACGCTTTGTATCGACAGCAGACACCTTGTTCGATGTTGCGTCTTATCTGGTTGAGCAAGCTCACTCACGGCTTATTCAAAGCGAACTGCATAAAAAAGAATTAGAACTAAAAAATGAATTACAAAAAAGTATGGCAATGGAGAAGGCTTTAAATGAAGCTGAGTTTAAAGCGCTTTCTTATCAAGTTAATCCCCACTTTTTATTTAATGTTCTGAATACGATTGGTCGTCTGGCTTATTTAGAAGAAGCAGATAGAACCGAAAATATGCTGCATAACTTTTCTGATATGATGCGTTATTTATTGAGGAAAAGCACTCGTGGCGTTATTACTCTTGGGCACGAAATAACGTATGTCAAAAATTATATGTCTATCCAAGAGGTAAGGATGGGGGACCGATTTTCGTATACGTGCAATGTTCCTGAAAAATATTTTAATATTCCTTGTCCCTTTTTGATTCTTCAACCATTGGTAGAAAACTTTTTCAATTATGTTGTGGAACCAAGAGACATCATGAGCACTCTATCTATAGAAGCCTATGATGATGGGGAAGATTTATTCATTGAGTTACAAGACAACGGCGATGGTATCGCCGCAAGTAAAATCAAAGAAATAATTGCTGGTGAGCAAAACTCTAAAAGTGGATGCATTGGCATATACAATATAATCAATAGAACACAGCTTTTGTACGGAGATGAGTACAAACTGGAAATATCCAGCCCTAACAGGCCAATGCATGGAACAACAATAATGCTAAAAATCCCTATGAATAATAATTAAAGAGATATTGTATGTACAATATAGTGATTGTGGAAGATGAATTAATTGAAATGGAGTCTATCGAACGAATTGTTTTAACGTGCGTCGATAATGCTCTTATTCATAAAGCATCAACAGGAAGAAAAGCAATCCAATTAATAGATGATATTAAAAATATTGATTTGATGTTGGTTGATATTAATATCCCTTTGCCTAATGGGAAAGAAGTCATCGATTATCTAAGATCCAAAAATAATGAAGCGAAAGTGGTTGTCACCACCGCTAATGACGATTTTGACATGTTACGCAATATGTTCAACTTGCAGATTCAAGATTACTTATTAAAGCCAGTCAGACAAAAAGTTTTGAGCGAGACTATTAAAAAGACGCTTGAGTTTGATGAGGAGAAGAGCAAAGAATCCAAACAGTTAAAGGAAACAATAAACAACCTTTTTCTAGAGAAAAACTATGTACTTTGGAATGATTTTGTTTTAGAGACAATTAATGAATGTTACGTACAAACGAAAGCTGGTGAAGATGCAAGAGGTAGGGTAAAAAACTTCCTTGATACGCTAGGTTTCTTTCTTGATTCATTGAGCGAAGATTATTCCTCTATTTGCTCAAAACTACATGCACTATCTGAAGATGTTGGACGTTCAGGTTTAAAAGAAGATCTCTATTCACGCCTTATATTTTCGTTGTTTGACGTTGGTAATGTTATATTCACTCCGTTATTTAAAAAGCAGTCATCTAGTGTAGATTTTATCGCAAGAGCCAAGTTCCACATTGAAAAAAAAAGATTAAATAATATTACATTAGACGATATCGCCGAGAAAACATTTGTCAGTTCATGCTATTTAAGTCGGGCGTTTAAAAAGAGTGAAAATGTTGGGTTTTCAAACTATATAACTCAGAGAAAACTCATTGTAGCTTGCGCTTTGCTAAAGTTCAGTGATTTGAAAATCAATACGATATCTCTAGAACTTGCATGGAAAGATTCAAACTACTTTTGTCGAATCTTTAAAAAGGAAATTGGTGTATCTCCATCTGATTACAGAGAAATGTGATCAAAACTAAGAACTAAATCGTGTTGTACTATCTTGTTTCTGAAAAGAAAGGGATAACAAAATAGTCCACTATACTGGCAATAAAGTGTCTTTCCATGAACTATATGTCTATTTACCATAAGATATGGTTAAAGTATGAAAGTATAGATAATGGAAAGCTACTTATTTAGTTCAGAATCCGTTTCAGAAGGGCATCCAG
Organism: Vibrio litoralis DSM 17657; assembly: GCF_000426765.1. Lineage (GTDB taxonomy): Bacteria > Pseudomonadota > Gammaproteobacteria > Enterobacterales > Vibrionaceae > Vibrio > Vibrio litoralis. Next base: position 150,814 of record NZ_AUFZ01000016.1, read on the forward strand.
ATAAACTAGCCGATCAGGTATCTGATGCGATTCTAGACGCTTTTCTACTCCAAGATCCTTTTGCCAAAGTTGCTTGTGAATGCTTGATCAAGTCAGGTGTTGTTATCGTTGCAGGTGAGATAAATTCATTCGCTAAGGTAGATATTGAAGCGATTGTTCGAGCTACGATAAAGAGCTGCGGGTACAACAGTTCTACCGCTGGGTTCGATGGCAACAGCTGCGGGATTATCAACTTACTCGGGCTTCAATCGAGCAATATATCTGAAGGCATCCGAAGCTCTGATTTTTCTCTATTGGGCGCTGGTGATCAAGGTATCACCTTTGGTTATGCCTGTGATGAAACGACAGAATTAATGCCTGCTCCTATCAGTTATTCACACAAGTTAATGAAACGGCAAGCATTATTGCGTAAAGAAAGTGCGTTGCCTTTTTTACTCCCTGACGCGAAAGCGCAAATTACGCTTGAATATCACCAAAATACTATCCGGCAAGCCCGCACGATTTTAGTGTCAACTCAACACCTACCAAGCGTCTCTTTGAAAGATCTGCGTGAGGCAGTGATTGAAGACATTATTAAACCCGTTATTCCCGCATCCTGGATGACCTCAAAAACGCAATTTCTCGTCAATCCGGCTGGGGAGTTCCATATTGGCGGACCTACTGCAGATTGCGGGTTAACGGGCCGAAAAATCATCGTTGATACCTATGGCGGTGCGGCTTGTCATGGTGGCGGTGCGTTCTCGGGTAAAGACCCTTCAAAAGTCGATCGTTCTGCTGCTTATATGGCGAGGTATATCGCTAAGAACTTGGTTGCAGCGGGGTTGGTTAGAAAATGCGAAATCCAACTTGCATGGGCGATCGGTATTTCTGAACCAGTTTCGATGAAAATAAATACATATGGTACAGAAAAAGTACCAGTATCTCGTCTGTATCAACTCGTTGATGAACATTTCAATATTCGAGTATATGAAATGATCCAACAATTAAATTTGTTGGTTCCTCGTTATCGTCAAACTGCCTGTTATGGCCATTTTGGTCGGGATATTTTCCCTTGGGAAGATACGACAATATCAGAACGATTACGAAGTGAAGCATAAGTGGCTAGAGCGAGTTGCCTTGGCCCACAGCCTTTGCTAACGATTTTTGATTTAAAACTACTAGATCTTCAAGTCGTTGCCGCGACTGTGAATCAAGTCATTCTCGCTGAACCTAGCACCTTGAGGTTATTTGGGTATACATCTAATTCAATATTAAGGAGAAAGGTATGTCTATGTCTGGTCAAAGTTTAGGCTTAATAGAAACGGTGGGCTTAGCGGCCGCAATAGAGGCTGCGGATGCGGCAATTAAATCGGCAAATGTTGAATTGCTGGGTTATGAGTCTGCGAAAGGTAATGGTCTACACACGGTTAAACTTGTGGGGGATGTTGGTGCGGTAAATGCAGCTGTTGATGCAGGCGTTGCAGCAGCTTCTCGCATTGGTGAAGTCTATGCTTACAAGGTTCTAGCACGAACAGCTGAAGGTTTGGAGGCGGTTATTATTGCTGGACAGAATGCAGCACAAGAATCGAAACATCAAGAGACTAAGCAACATGAAACTAAGCAACAAGATGCTAAACAAGCTGACGTCTTACTACAAGACGCTGTAAAAGAAACACCAACAGCCGCAGTTGAAGAAGCAAAAGCAAAAGCAAAAGCGACAGCTGATGCCTCTCCAAAAGTGCAGCCTGGCAATGCATCGGCAAAATCAGCGCCAGCCAAAAAGGCAGCAGCCAAGCCAGCAACAAGTAATACAACAACGACAAAATCAACGGCGGCTAAAGCAGCGACGAGCTCGGCGGCAGCCACAACCAATAGTCGATCGAAATCAAATCGTCGTTCAGCGTCAAACTAGGATTGCGTTCACACTCTCTGCTGACCTTTCTGAATACACCTCAAACACATGGAACTTCTGTGTGATTGGGGTTTTTTTATAGGCCAAGTAGTTTAAGGTGATTTGGATATAAACACTATATTAGTGTGATTCTTCAAATAGTTGTTTATCGTTATTCTTTATGATTTCAAGAATACAGAGTACGAATTTCAGGGTAGGGTTAGTATTTGGTCGACCATATAAAAATAAATATGAGGTATGTTTTATTTATTGAAGAGAATGACGCCCTAGTGATAATGAGAAAATATTTTCTCACTAGAGCGTGTGAAAATAACGATTATTTTACTTCTTGAATTTCGTTCGAGGTCTCTATTTCTGGTTTACTCACGTATTTATCAATCAATAAACGATAACCAGCACCACCGATACATGCTCCGATCACGGGGGCAATAATTGGTACGATCATGTAAGGAATGTCTCTTGCACCCGTTAACGTCATTTCACCCCAGCCAGCGAAAAAAGTGAATAATCGTGGGCCAAAGTCACGCGCAGGGTTCATCGCGAAACCGGTTAACGGGGCGGCTGCTGCGCCAATAACGGCAACGAGAATACCAATTAGTAGCGGAGCTAGGCCACCTTTAGGTACGCCATTGCCATCGTCGGTGAGCGATAAAATCAAAGACATCAGTGTTGCTGTAAGAACAATTTCTACAATAACAGCATGAAAAACGGTGATTGAAGGGTGAGGGAAAGTGGTAAATATGCCAGCCAGTGCCAAGCTTTCCTGTGAACCTCTCACCATATTATGTGCGGCTTCGTAATCTGTGAATAAGCTTTGGTAAAGGACGTAACTGATAGTCGCACCAAAAAATGCGCCAGCGATTTGTGATAGCGCATAGGGTAGCACTTTTCTTTTTTCGAAGTTTGCGAATAAGCATAAACCTATCGTAACGGCTGGGTTCAAATGGGCACCAGACACCCCAGCGGTTAGGTAAACAGCCAGAGCAATACCTAAACCCCAAACAATGGCGATATCCCATAGCCCAAAGTTAGCACCAGCCAATATGTTCGCGCATAAGCAACTGGCTCCAAAGAATATAAATAGACCAGTTCCAAAGAACTCAGCAATGCACTGGCCTGCTAGTTTTTTATCCATAATAAAACCTTATTTATTGTTAATTAAAAATAGTAGGGAATTTATCGAAAGTTGTGTTTTATATTTCCACTTGTTCAGTATATCTAGCGGTAAGGAAAAATATTGTCTGATTTTTATTTATGCTATGAAAAAATTGTTCTCTATTTTTATCGAGTGTAAAAAATTCAAGTAGGGGGATGTTTTGTCCATTATTTACGTAGAACAACAAAATTTTACTAACTATAGGCAAGTTCTTATAAGTTTCGTTATATCGATTAGTGTTAAATTCAAATTAGTATTTTTAATTTTATCCAAAAGGAAGTGAGAATTTAATGGCTAGTCGATTTTTTTCTGTGCCGGATGTGTACTTCGGTACAAATGCTATCAGCTCTTTAGAGCGCTTAAATTCGAAAAAAGTCGCTATCGTGACAGATGCTTTTATGGTGTCTTCTGGTAAGACTCAATCGTTAATTAAAGCAATGCCTTATGCGACCGTTTCAGTTTTTGGTGATGTGAAGCCAGACCCGAACACGGCGGTTATTGTTGCGGGTGTACAGCAATTTAAATCATTTCAGCCGGATGTGATTATTGCTTTAGGTGGCGGTTCTTCGTTGGATGCCGCTAAGGGCATCAAAATTACGTTAGAGGATCTTTACCAAGGTCAAAAAATTGAATTGATCGCCATTCCTACCACTAGTGGTTCTGGCTCTGAAGTGACGTCGTATGCGGTTATTTCGGACGCCTCGAACGGCAAAAAGTACCCACTCGTCTCTGCTGATTTATTACCTGACGCTGCACTGTTAGACCCCGAGTTGGTATTAAGCGTTCCTCGAACGGTTGCTGTCGATACCGGTATGGACGTGTTAACGCATGCCATTGAAGCGGTGGCTTCCATAAATTCTAATGATTTTAGTGATGCGCTTGCAGAAAAAGCCATTCATTTAGTCGCCACCTATTTGCCGCAGGTAGTGGAAAACGAATCTGCGATTGAGCCTCGCGAGCATATGCATAACGCATCGTGTATGGCGGGCATGGCATTTAATTCATCTGGATTAGGTTTGGTTCACGGAATGGCGCATGCGTTGGGCGGCATATTGCACATATCCCATGGCAAAATTAACGCCATGCTTCTACCGCTAATTATTGATTTTAATGGCGAAAGCGGCAGCTTGGACATACTGAAGAAGTATCAAAAATGTGCCCGTTTAATGAAGATTGATGTTGACTCTCCTTCACAGGCGGTGCGAGAGCTATCGACGGCTATCCGTAATTTAAACAAGCAACAGCAGATCCCTGCATCCCTGACTGAATTTGGAAAGAAGCGTGAAGACGTTGAAGCTGCTAGACAGACAATTATTGAAGCCACGCTGGCGGATGGGTGCACCATAACCAACCCAAGAAAACCGACGGCCAGTGATATTGATATGCTGCTTACAAAAATCATTGGCTAATCTGGATCGTTTTGTCACGGCTATATTTTGTCGTCAAAAAAGTCCTAGTCAAAGGCAAACATTAAGACTTATTACAAATTATCGTAATAATCAGAAAGATTCTTCTAAGAATGGTAAAGCTATTATGGACACAATTAAGGAAAAGGCAGAACTCATTACGCAACAGATAATGAAAGAGTTATTTGGCCACTCCAATACTGCATCTACGAGCAACTATGTTGTTGCTGAATCAAATAATAAATTAGTCGTACCTATTGGTATCTCCAATCGACATGTGCACTTAAGCCGTGAAGATATGGACGCATTGTTTGGTGTTGGATCTGAATTGACGCGCTTTAAAGCCGTAAAACAGCCAGGCCAGTACGCCGCTGAAGAAGTGATTACGTTAAAAGGTCCTAAAGGTGAACTGCAAAAAGTTCGTGTTTTGGGGCCACTGCGCAGTGAAACACAAGTTGAGATTTCGATTGCTGACGGGTTTGCATTGGGCGTGAGAGCACCAGTCAGAATGTCAGGTGACTTAGAAAGCTCTCCGAGTATCGAACTTATTGGCCCTCGAGGAAAGGTGATTAAAGACCATGGTGTGATCGTGGCTTGGCGTCATATTCATATCTCACATCAAGATGCTGAATCCTTTGGTCTTAAAGACGGTATGGAAATCGATGTTGAAACTCAAGGCGACCGAGCAGGGATTCTACGCAATGTTGTGGTGCGAGTGAGTAACGACGCGGTGATGGAAATGCACATCGACGTTGAAGAGGCGAATGCATTTGGCCTTAAAAATAACGACAGCGTCACTCGTTATCAAGTGAGGTAAGCCATGTCAGATTCAACTTCATACAAGCGACTAAAAAAACTTGCCAAACTAGTACAAGATGAAAAGTGCCTGAAAAAGAAAGGGCCTTTTAAAGTTGGTGTGGATCTTGGTACGGCGAATATTGCCATTGTGGTTGTAGATAAAAACAACAACCCTGTAGCAGGTGCAAGTTACCCTTCGAAAGTGGTCAAAGATGGTATTGTGGTGGATTACATCACCGCGACTCAAGTTGTTTCCATGTTGAAGAAAAAAGTTGAAGAAGGGCTTGGCTGCACATTAGAGAAAGCCGCAACGGCCATCCCTCCAGGTGTTTCAGAAGGCAGCGTAAAAGTCATTGTTAATGTAGTTGAATCTGCTGGGTTTATTGTCACTGATGTGATTGATGAACCAGTTGCTGCTGCTTGCGCATTAAATTTACAAAGTGGAGCGGTCGTCGATGTCGGTGGTGGTACGACTGGTATGAGTATCTTGGATAAAGGTGATGTCACTTTTAGTGCCGATGAACCCACTGGCGGATCGCATATGACATTGGTGTTAGCTGGCGCAATGAATCTCGAATACGACCAAGCGGAGACGATGAAAAAAGACTCACAACATGAAAAACAAGTTTTCTCCGTTGTGCGTCCAGTCGTGGAAAAAATGGCCAGTTTAGTTTCGCTCTGGTTAAAAACCAATTCAGCGGAACAGTTATGGTTGGTGGGTGGTGCAACAAGCTTCAGCCAGTTTGCCGAAGTCTTTACCAAAGTGACTGGTGTTGAATCGCTTTCTGTACCTGATCCATTGCTTGTTACTCCGTTAGGCATCGCAATGAAAGCAAGTGAGTAACCTTGTTATGGAGACAAAAGACTTAATCGTCATGATCAGTCAGATCGTTGACGAAATCTTAGCTCGCAAACCGCAACGTTCAAAAGTGATTCGAGTCATTTTAACTGGTAACGAGCAGGAGTCATTACTCGATACACTGAGCTGCATTAAGGCGTTATATTGGTCCGGCTATGGTATTGCAGTGACGCTTTCTCATTCCGCCGAGAACTCGGTGATCAAATCGGTGTTTCTGCGCTGGCAGCAAGAGGGCGATATTGAATTTTCGATGGATTATTGCCTTCCTGATGAATTGTATGACGATTATTACGCTGTCTTTTTTCCTGCAATATCAACCAATAGCTTAAGCAAGTTGGCGTTGTGTATTCGTGACAATTTAGCCACCAGTTGGGCTTTTCACGCGTTGCTCAATCGAAAACCGATCACAGCGACACTCAATCATGAATATCAAACTGTGTTAGACAACGCGCCCGGCCCATTAACCGAACAAATTTCGACATATGTTAATAAGGTTGAAGACTATGGAGTCAGCTTTATCGGTAGACCCAAGGTATTACGTGTTGCTCTGAAATCACTGATTACGCTGGCTGACGTTAAATTACAGCCTGAAGCGCAGCCGTTGCTAATCGAAAAAAATACAATCATTACGCCGTCAGCTAAAGAGGAAATTGCCCGTCGACGTATCTTTGTTGAAAGAATCAATTAAGGGGAATTTATATGTATTTAGCCCAAGTAACCGGAGCGATTGTATCCACCACCAAGCATGAATCGCTTAATGGTAATAAGTTACTGGTGGTTACGCGTTTAGATCAACAACACCGCCCAACCAGTGAAACTGAAATTGCGATTGATTGTGTTGGCGCAGGCAATAGTGACATCGTTGTTGTGACAACCGGAAGTTCCGCTCGCAAAAGCAGTTCCCACTCCGACTCTGTTACGGATGCTGCAATCGTCGGCATTGTTGACTCGTTAGAATCGTAAACCCTCACATAAGGCGCTGAACATGAACGTAAAGGATAGTCCGGCTACCACTGTGAGTTTACAGGCGATTACCCAACTTGGTGATTTCGCCCGACAAGCAGCGGAAAAGGTGGGTATTGATATTGTTTTTAGCTTTGTCGATCACATCGGGGCAGAGCGTTATTTCTTTGTCATGGATAACGCACTACTGGTTAGCCATCAACTGGCTAGACAGAAGGCATGGACGGCGGTCGCGCTGAAAATGCCAACATTAGATTTGGCCGATAAGGTACTGCCTGGCCAAAGTCTCTATGGGTTACAAAATACGCCAAACGTGTGTTGTATTGGTGGAGGTCTACCAATATGGACAAACGGTCAGTTATTGGGTGCCGTTGGTATCAGTGGTGGAACGGTAGAACAAGATTGTGCCATCGCACAGGCGGCGATTTCACTGTTCACCCGCTAATGCCCAGAAAACAACATTATTTTTAACTCCCCATTTTATTCAATATTCATTCTCTTTTGAGGTCATCATGTCATCAGAAACTCGTGTTTTAGTTATTAACTGTGGTTCATCTTCTATGAAGTTTTCTGTTTTACCAACCGGGAAAGATGAGCCAGTTTTATCGGGTGTGGCAGAGAAGTTAGGACTATCAGACGCTTTTATTTCACTAAAAGATTCGCAAGGAAACAAATCTGTTTTCGAACTAACACAAGGCACACATTCAGCGGCATTAGAAAAACTGTTCGCAACCATGTCTAGTTTACAATTGATGGACTCTTTATGTGCGATAGGTCATCGCGTTGCCCACGGCGGCAGTGAGTTCAGTGATTCGGTGCTGGTGACTGACGAAATCATTGAGAAAATAGAACAGTTGTCTGAACTCGCTCCTCTGCACAATCCTGCAAACCTTATCGGCATTAAAACCGCGATGACACTGTTGCCAAATATTCCGAATGTCGCGGTATTTGATACTGCGTTCCATCAAACCATGTCGGAAGAAGCCTATACCTATGCCATCCCTCTAGAGTTACGTGATGAACATAAAGTACGACGTTATGGCTTTCACGGCACGTCACATCGATTTATCGCGTTAGAAACGGTGAAACGCTTAAGCCTGGATAAGAATAACCACGGCATCATCGTGGCACACCTTGGTAATGGTTCGTCTGTTTGCGCAGTGAAAGACGGAATAAGTGTGGATACATCGATGGGGATGACTCCGCTTGAAGGTCTGGTGATGGGGACGCGTTGTGGTGATTTGGACTTCGGCGCCGCGGTGTATATCGCCAATAGTACGCAACAATCGCTGGATTCTGTTTACAGGATGAGTAACAGCCAGTCAGGTTTACTTGGTGTGTCTGGACTTTCAAGCGATTGCCGCGAACTAGAGCAGGCGCGGGCTCAAGGTAATCAACGTGCGGCACTTGCCATAGAGGTGTTAGTGCACCGTTTAGCACGTCATATTGGCGGCCATCTCGCTTCGTTAGATCGTATCGATGCATTGGTATTTACCGGTGGCATTGGTGAAAACTCGGTGTTAATTCGAGAGCTCACCGTACAAAAATTGGCGGTGTTTGGTTTCAAACTCGATAAAGAGAAAAATGCCGCGACGACGAGAGGTGAATGGGGCGTTGTTTCCACAGTAAACTCGCCGGCGATTGTGGTGTTACCAACTAATGAAGAAAAGATGATTGCACAAGATGCAGCCGAACTAGCCCAATAATTGCCAAATCTACAAACGATTAGGCATTCCGGGTTAGACATTTTCTAGAACAACAGGCCCTAGAGGCAATATTATGAAAAATCAACAAAGTATTATTGATTCGCATCTTACTCAATTGGATAAGAATACCATTGTTGAAAGAGTTAAACATGCTGCTGTGGTTGGTGCTGGTGGCGCTGGTTTCCCGACTTACGTAAAGCTTCAATCTGAGGCTGAAACCTTTTTGGTTAACGCAGCGGAATGCGAACCGATGCTTAAAGTCGATCAGCAACTGATGGCGGAGAAGGCAGCGGAACTCATCCGTGGTCTAACGTATGCGATGAAAGCTACTGGAGCGAAAGAAGGGGTTATCGCACTAAAAGCCAAATATCAAAAAGCGATTGATGCCTTAACGCCGTTACTGGCTTCCAACATGCGCATTCATATATTGCGAGATGTGTATCCAGCAGGCGATGAAGTCATCACCATTTGGATGGCAACGGGCCGTCGTGTGGCGCCGGCACAATTACCAATAACCGTTGGCGTGATTGTGAATAACGTTCAAACCCTGATTAATGTGTGTCATGCCGTTGAGCTTGAGCAGGGGGTTTTTGAGCGTACCTTAACCATCAATGGTTGCGTCAATACGCCAATGACCATCACGGTTCCTCTCGGTGTTACATTCCAGGAACTACTTGATTATACTGGTGGCGTTACCGTGGATGAATTTGCCGTGATTAACGGTGGACCAATGATGGGCGCATTAGTTGAAGATTTGAATCAGTGTGTGACCAAAACGACAGGCGCATTATTGGTGTTACCACGCGAGCACATTTTAATTCAGCGCCGTCTGAAAACTGATCAGCAGATTCTTAACATGGCGAAAACAGTTTGTGAGCAGTGCTCACTGTGTACTGAATTGTGCCCGCGTCATTTAATTGGTCATCAGCTCGCACCAAACCAGGTGATCCGGGCCACTAACTACAAAAATTTAGCTAAGCCATCAACTTTCTTATCCGCATTAACGTGTTCAGAGTGCAGCTTATGTGAGAGCTATGCTTGTCCTGTCAATATTTCTCCCATGCGTGTGAACAAAATATTGAAGAAGCAACTACGAACACAAGGCGCACAATATAGTGGTGACCTGAGAGATGCTGACCCAATGGCAGAATACCGCTTGGTCCCAACGTCACGTTTGGTTTCTCGTCTTAATTTAACGCCGTACTATCAAGAAGCGCCAATGCAACCGTTTGATTTACCATATCAGCAAGTCAAAGTTGCCATAAGTCAGCACATTGGTGCGCCGGGTGAGCCGATAGTGCAAGTCGGCGATAAAGTAGAAGTAGGGCAAAAGTTAGTCGAAGCAAAAGCAAATGCGTTGAGTTTAGGTGTGCACGCAAGTTGTAGCGGCACGGTGAGTTCCGTTGACTCTCAATATATTACTATTCACAGAGGTAGATAATGAAAGATACCATTGGCTTGCTTGAATTAAGCAGTATTGCAAAAGGCGTCGAAGTCACCGATAGCATGTTGAAAAGCGCCAGCGTGGAAGTGCTGAGTTCAAAAACGATTTGCCCAGGTAAATATATTGTCATGATTACTGGTGATGTCGCAGCAGTAAAACAAGCCGTAGAACACGGTGAAATGATAGCCGGGCACTTAAAGGTCGATAGCATTATTTTGCCTAAGATTGATTCCAGTATCCTACCTGCGATCTCTGGTGTTACGCCTGTAGAAACCAGAGGTTCGGTTGGAGTGGTTGAAACCTTTAGTGTAGCGGCCTGCATCGAGGCGGTTGACGCAGCAATGAAAGCCGCAAACGTGACTTTAGTTCGTGTCCACATGGCATTTGGTATCGGTGGTAAGTGTTATTTTGTCGTCAATGGCGATATTGGTGACGTCAACAACGCGGTCAACGTCGGCTGTAAAAGTGCGGGCGAAAAAGGTCTGCTGGTTCATAGTATGGTGGTAGCAAAGCCGCATCCTGATATGTGGCAGCATCTTATTTAACCTGAAATCAGGCGATTTTTACGTATTCTGTACCTTCAATGACATAGCAATTATGCCATTGAAATCCCGCTGATATTTTCCGTTCTCATAAATGATGAACGCTCGACAGGACAAATTTGTCCTTCGTGATAACTTTATATCTAATCCATTCATTCTTGCCTCAATAAGCCGCGAGGACTGGCTTAACCCTATATTTTCTCTCTTATCTTCCTTTTAAGCCCTCGGTACACCAAGGTGCCCTGGAGCGCTTTCTACCTACTTGAAATTTAGTGTGATTTAGATCGCTGTAAATTCTTGTTTGCCACAAATTTTGTCAGCAAAAGAATCCTCACTCGGGGCAAAACATTTTGTCCCCAGGCTTTTATTATGAAATGGCTTAATGAATAAGGCAGAGCCTACAACCTCTCGTAGGGCTATTTTGCCAGAAAAGTAATCATTTAAATTATCGAGGTATTTATGCAACAAGAAGCTCTAGGTATGGTTGAAACAAAAGGTTTGGTTTCTGCAATTGAAGCAGCGGACACCATGGTTAAATCTGCAAACGTAACACTTGTTGGCTACGAAAAAATCGGCTCTGGCCTAATCACAGTAATGGTTCGTGGTGATGTTGGTGCTGTAAAAGCGGCAACGGATGCGGGCTCTTCTGCTGCTAGCAAAGTTGGTGAACTTGTTTCTGTACACGTTATTCCTCGCCCTCACACTGAAGTCGAAAAAATCTTGCCAAAAACAGTTCAGTAATAGAACAGAAGGAAATTGACGATGAAAGATAATTTTGTTGAACAGATTATTTCTGAGGTCATGAATAAACAACAGCCAGCACAACAACAAGCTGCTCCTGCGACGCCTACTGTGGACTTTTCTAGCTGTGGTCTGACTGAGTTTGTTGGTACGACTGACCTTGGTCGCACTATTGGCCTTGTTGTAGCGAGTGTTGATAGCCAGTTGCATGAAGTGATGAACATCGACAAAAAGTACCGCTCAATTGGCATTGTGGGTGCTCGTAACGGTGCAGGTCCACACATCTTTGCTGCCGATGAAGCAGTAAAAGCCACCAACAGTGAAGTGGTTGCGGTTGAGCTTGCTCGTGATACAGAAGGTGGCGGTGGTCATGGCTGTCTAATCATCTTTGGTGCGGATGATGTCTCTGATGTACGTCGCGCAGTGGAAGTGACGCTATCTGAAATCAATCGTACGTTTGGTGACGTGTACGGCAACGTAGCGGGTCATTTAGAGTTCCAATACACGGCTCGCGCAAGCTCTGCCCTAAACAAAGCATTTGGTGCACCAATTGGTAAATCATTTGGTATGACTTGTGCGTCTCCAGCGGCCATCGGTGTGGTTATTGCTGATGCTGCGGCAAAATCTGCTGTGATTGATCCGGTTGGTTATTCAACGCCAGCAAAAGGTACATGCTTCAGTAATGAAGTGATCTTTACCTTTGCTGGTGATTCTGGCGCGGTTCGCCAGGCTGTACTAACTGCGCGTGATGTTGGGCTTCAACTCTTGGGAACGATGGATTCAGCTCCTCTTAAGTCAAGCACAACCTCATACATCTAAATTTCGCAATGTGATTGAAATTTAATGGGATGCTGTAAGGAGTATCAAGAATGAATGAACAAGACATTGCTCAAGCAGTCGAAAAAGTCTTGAGCAAATACACCAATGCGACAGCATCGAACGCACAACCTGTCGCATCAAATGCAGATACAAACTTAGAGAGCATTGTTTCTCAAATATTAAAGGAGACACAGGCGCAACCTCAAAGCGTGCCTAGCCAAGACACTGTGCGTGGCTCGGCAGAATACTTAGGTTGTTTTACGTCGATGGAAGAGGCGATCAGTGCTGCTTCACAGGCTCAAGTCCAATACCGTCACTGTACCATGGGCGACCGCGCTGCGTTTGTAAAAGGTATTCGAGATGTTTTCACGCAAGACGATGTGCTTGAAAAAATTTCTCGTATGTCGGTTGAAGAAACGGGCATGGGTAACTTTGAAGACAAGTTGACCAAAAACCGCATCGCAGCAACGAAAACGCCAGGTACAGAAGACCTCGTGACGTCAGCACTTAGTGGCGATTCAGGCTTATCTCTGACAGAGTTTTCTGCGTACGGTGTGATTGGCTCAATCACACCGACGACTAACCCAACGGAAACCATTATTAACAACAGTATTGGTATGCTGGCGGCAGGGAATACGGTGGTGTATAGCCCACACCCGCGTTCGCGCAATGTCTCACTGGTTGCGGTTGATTTGATCAACAGAAAACTGGCTGAACTGGGCGCGCCTGCAAACTTGGTCGTGACGGTATTGGAGCCTTCGATTGATAACACCAATGCAATGATGAAGGACCCTCGAGTGAATATGCTCGTCGCAACGGGTGGTCCATCGATTGTGAAAACAGTGATGTCAACTGGCAAAAAAGCGATTGGTGCTGGTGCTGGTAACCCTCCTGCTGTGGTTGATGAAACAGCAAATATTGAGAAAGCTGCAAAAGACATCATCAATGGTTGTGCGTTCGACAATAACTTGCCGTGTATCGCTGAGAAAGAAGTCATTGTTGTCAATGAAGTCGCGGATTACTTGATTCATTGCATGAAGAAAAGTGGCGCGTATTTATTGTGTGACAGACAGAAGATTCAACAACTTCAATCACTGGTTCTAAATGAAAAGGGTACTGGCCCGAATATCGCTTTTGTTGGTAAAGGCGCTCGTTACATCCTTGAAAAATTAGATATCCAGGTTGGCGATGACGTTAAAGTCATTTTGCTTGAAACAGAAAGAAATCACCCATTTGTTATTCATGAACTGATGATGCCGCTCCTACCGGTTGTCCGCGTTGAAAACGTGGATGAAGCGATAGACTTGGCAATTAAGGTTGAACATGGCAACCGTCATACTGCAATCATGCACTCAACCAATGTTGAAAAACTGACCAAAATGGCCCGTTTAATTCAAACCACAATTTTTGTGAAAAACGGCCCATCGTACTCAGGAATTGGTGTGGGTGGTGAAGGTCATACAACATTCACTATCGCTGGGCCAACGGGCGAAGGCATTACCTCTGCACGCTCTTTTGCTCGTCACCGTCGATGTGTCATGGTCGAAGCATTAAATATTCGATAACTGTTTGAATATTAATGTAGTTAAGGGATAGGCATAGAACTATGAAAAAACGCATAATTAACGCACCAAGTCCAGACACTCTTACGATGTTTAAACGCCGTGTACCCTCGGAATTTCGTCAGCGCTTGGGTTTGATCCGCATAGATGCGATTGGAATAGCAATGTTGCCCATCCCTGACCTTTACTTCTGTGCCGATTTAGCAAGCAAGTGTGCAGATGTGGCGGTAACAGAGATTACTGGCTCTTGTCCACAGCATGTCACAGCGCTCGCCATCTTTGGGGAAGTCTCGGCTGTGAATGAAGCGATGCGCACTATTGAAGATGACTTAAACGGTTTTTAATTAATTAGCGATAGAGAACGCATGTGGCGTACCTGCATGAAGTGCACATCCTTCAATATTGCGCAATTTTACTCATTGACTAGGCATTCGCATTATTTATCGAAATACAGCAACTGCCGTGGAACAAAATAACTAAGGTCTGATCTTGCGATCATACTGATTAATAATTACGGAGTAACATCACTATGTTAGAGAAAGGTTTTTCTAATCCAACTGACCGCGTTTTACGACTAAAAAAAATGATCATTGACGCTAAACCTTACGTCGAGTCTGAGCGTGCTGTTTTAGCCACGGAAGCTTATAAACAAAACGAGCATCTACCAGCGGTCATGCGCAGAGCAAGAGTTGTTGAAAAGATTTATACCGAGCTACCAGTGACGATTCGTAAAGATGAATTGATTGTCGGTGCGGTGACGATTAACCCACGTTCAACTGAAATTTGTCCAGAGTTCTCTTTCGACTGGGTAGAAAAAGAATTTGAAACAATGGAGCACCGCGTAGCGGACCCATTCATTATTGAGAAAAAAACTGCACAAGAATTGCACGAAGCATTTAAATACTGGCCAGGTAAAACCACCAGTGAATTAGCGGCGTCATATATGTCTCAAGAGACCCACGATTCTATGAATGCGGGTGTATTCAGTGTAGGTAACTACTTCTACGGTGGCGTTGGCCACGTCTGTGTTGATTACGGAAAAGTATTGCGGATTGGTTTCCGTGGCGTGATTGAGCAAGTCAAAGCCGCGTTGGCAAAACTTGACCGTGCAGAACCAGATTTCGTTAAAAAAGAGCAGTTCTACAATGCAATTATCATCAGCTATGAAGCGGCGATTGTCTATGCGCACCGTTACTCTGATGAAGCGGATCGTCTAGCGCAAACTGAAACGGACCCTCAACGTAAACGTGAACTTGAACAAATCAGTCAGAATTGTCGCCGTGTTCCTGAGAACGGTGCAACCACTTTCTGGGAAGCATGTCAGACATTCTGGTTCCTACAAAGCATGCTGCAAATTGAGTCAAGTGGTCACTCGATCTCACCAGGACGTTTTGACCAATACATGTACCCATTCTTGGCAGCAGATAAATCCATCGACCCTGTATTCGCTCAAGAGTTGGTTGACTGCTGTTGGATCAAACTAAACGACATCAATAAAACGCGTGATGAAATATCCGCTCAGGCGTTTGCCGGCTACGCTGTGTTCCAAAACCTATGTGTTGGTGGTCAGACGCCAGACGGTAAAGACGCAACCAACCCATTAAGCTACATGTGTATGGAAGCGACGGCACACGTTCAATTACCAGCGCCTTCGTTTTCTATTCGTGTGTGGCAAGGTACGCCAGATGAGTTCTTGTTCCGTGCCTGTGAAGTGGTTCGCCTAGGTCTTGGTGTTCCGGCAATGTACAACGATGAAGTTATCATTCCATCACTACAAAACCGAGGCGTTTCATTGGCGGATGCTCGTGACTACTGCATCATTGGTTGTGTAGAACCACAAGCACCACACCGTACTGAAGGTTGGCACGATGCTGCATTCTTCAACGTCGCAAAAGTATTGGAAATCACACTAAACAGTGGTCGTGCTAATAACAAACAAATTGGCCCTATGACCAAAGATATGACTCAATTTACTGATACTGAAGACTTCTTTGATGCATTCACAGCGCAAATTGCCCATTTCGTTCGCCAATTGGTTGAAGCGTGTAATAGTGTTGATATCGCACATGCTGAGCGCTGTCCGCTGCCATTCCTGTCTGCATTGGTTGATGACTGTATTGGTCGTGGTAAGTCTTTGCAAGACGGCGGTGCGATTTACAACTACACAGGCCCGCAAGCATTTGGTATCGCTGATACGGGCGACTCTGTTTATGCAATGCAAAAACAAGTGTTCGAAGATCGTAAACTGACAATGACTGAGCTAAAAGGCGCGCTAGATGCGAACTTTGGCTACGCTGCAGCTCCTGCTGCTAGCCGCATCTCTTTAGATGAAAAAGATGTCTACAACGTGGTTCAACGTCTGATTGCGGAAAACGGATCTCTAAGCCCAGAAGCCATTAAAGAAGAAGTGTTCCGTCAGCTCTCAAGCGCACAAACACAAGCGACGCCAGCGGTAGGCAGCATTTCTCGACATGAAGAAATCCGTCTTATCCTGGAAAGCTCACCAAGCTTTGGTAACGATATTGATGACGTGGACTACGTGGCTCGCCGTTGTGCATCCATCTACTGCGAAGAAGTCGAGAAGTACACCAATACGCGTGGTGGTCAGTTCCAAGCGGGTATCTACCCAGTATCAGCTAACGTTCTGTTCGGTAAAGGTGTCTCTGCATTACCAGATGGCCGTTTAGCTGGTAAGCCTTTGTCTGATGGTGTGTCACCTCGTCAAGGTAAAGACGTTTCTGGCCCAACTGCTGCTGCGAACTCTGTGGCGAAACTTGACCATTTCATTGCTTCGAACGGGACACTGTACAACCAAAAATTCCTACCTTCTTCACTGGCTGGAGAGAAAGGACTACGCAACTTTAGCGGCTTGGTAAGAAACTATTTTGACCGTAAAGGTATGCACGTACAGTTCAACGTTATCGACCGTGAACGTCTACTTGATGCTCAGAAGAATCCACACCTATACCAGGACTTAGTGGTTCGTGTTGCGGGTTACAGTGCTCAGTTTGTTGTATTAGCGAAAGAGGTTCAGGACGACATCATTAGCCGTACAGAACAGCAATTATAATTTCTAAAAATAATAAATAGGCCGTGATGTAAGTAAGCGGCCTATTTTTATCAAAATAACGAGAAACTGTATGAATGAAGTTGATTACAACAAAGAAGGTGTTCTTTTTAACATCCAGCGATATTCGTTACATGATGGTCCCGGAATTCGAACTATTCCTTTTTTCAAAGGCTGTCCACTCTCTTGTAAATGGTGCAGCAACCCTGAATCGCAGCAGGCTAAACCTCAGTTGATCTTCAAAGCCAGCGATTGTGTGAATTGTGGCAAGTGCATCGATGTTTGCAAAGTGGGGGCGATTTCCCATTCAAATCCTCATTTTATTGATCGTGAAAAATGCGTCGAATGTGGTGCTTGTGTTGATGTTTGCCCAACCGGTGCGCTTGAGATAAAAGGCAAGCGAATGACGGTAGAGCAAGTTCTGCTTGAGCTTAAAAAAGACGAGAACTTATTCCGCAGAGCCGGTGGCGGAATCACCTTATCTGGTGGCGAGCCATTAGCGCAGCCTGAATTTGCCCGAGAGTTACTTAAAGGGTGCAAAGAGAAAGGTTGGCATACTGCGATAGAAACTACTGGACTGGGTTCAAAACAAGCCATTGAAGATGTTTTCCCTTGGATTGATTTAGCATTAGTCGATATTAAAGCCATTAATCCTGCCGTTCATAAAGCGGGAACAGGGGTTGATAACCGTACCATTCTGGAAAATATCCTGCGTATTTCATTTATTACCAAAGTGACCGTGCGTGTCCCAGTTATTCCTGGGTTTAACGATAACGAAGAAGAGATCCAAGCGATTGGTGAATTTGCTCAGTTGATGTCCAACGTGGATACCATCCATCTTCTTCCATACCACAATTATGGTGAGAATAAGTACGCATTACTGGGACGTATTTATCCTATGCAAGATACTGCATCAAACCCAGACGAAAAGATCCGACAACTAAAACATAAAGTAGAATCGATGGGATTTGCCTGCCATATCGGTGGTTAACTCGACTCTCAATCGGAGGAAGCAGATTCTGTGGTTTCTCCGTATTCACCCTTTGAATTTTGTTTCATTAGTAAAATATAAAATACTATATTACGTGCTTCACACCTTAACAATGCATCAATAGACATAAGAAAGTTGATATAGCAAAGTAGGTTAGTTCAACAACACTCTAAAAAGGAAGTATAAATGTTTAGTCACGTTATGGTTGGCTTGAATGATATCGATAAATCCAAGCAATTTAATGCTGCCATCTTAGCTGTTAGAGACCAAGATATAACTTAGAGAATGTCACGATATTTCTATTTAGACTAGGGAATAAAACGATCAAGTCCGGATTAGAAGGGAGGATTTTGGGCAAAGATTTCCACATTGTGAAATTAGCCTGTTAAGCTAAAAATACGGCATCTATTAGGGAAAAGCATGGACTTACTAGAGCAAGCGAAAAAGCTACTTGATGAACCAGTCACATTAGAATCCTTTCTAAAGCTGGACGAACTATATAGTCAAGTGTAGTACTATTAAAATGGGCTATCTTTTTGGAGTTCACTACAAATATCAACAATGGCCAGAGATAGACCAGACTTGATCACTTGCTGCTGACGTTGTAGTTGCATGCGGTAAAAGCTTAGGTCGATATCATCATCTGGTTCGGTAATATTTAAAGGCACCATTGCCATTTTTTCTATGAGGTTAAGTGACTTAATGCTACTGATGATTAATGGGTCGGTAAATTCATATTCGGAGCCGTCATTATTGAGTTTGTTACGCAGAATAATGAGATCTTCAATATCGTGATAAATAGCATCGGGCAATACGCCTAAACCAAACAATAGTTTTAAACGAACCGCTAGATCGCCGAGAGGACCAGAATCTTGCAATAAAGGTCCGACAACGGATTGCACGGCAAAATTATCCTTACGGAAAATACGCTTGATGAGAGCATCAATAGACTCATCAAATATCTCCACGGTTTGGATAAAGAAACCTCTCACCGTCGGTGCTTGGTTTAATCGTTCC
Organism: Vibrio litoralis DSM 17657; assembly: GCF_000426765.1. Taxonomy (GTDB): domain Bacteria; phylum Pseudomonadota; class Gammaproteobacteria; order Enterobacterales; family Vibrionaceae; genus Vibrio; species Vibrio litoralis. Next base: position 169,776 of record NZ_AUFZ01000016.1, read on the forward strand.
AATATCTCTGTTTCGTTTAATTTTTCGCTCATTAGACCATCTAAATTAAGAGGGGGCGGAAAAAGCCCCCGTGATTATTAGAATTAAAGTTGTAAGTAAAGACTTTCGATTTTTTGCACTTCGGCACTGTTTTCATTAAGCCCGGTATAATGCGCTAATGTTTTTTTAATTCCTTGATCTTGAATTGATTTCTGTAATTCAATTGCTTGAGGGTCGTTATCATTACGATATTTACAAGCCGCTGCAATCCCTTTCAATAAAGTTGTGTTTTCTGTCCCGTATTCGATGGTGCCAAGTAGTGGCTTTATTAAGCGATCATTAGCGCTTAATTTACGAATAGGTTGTCGTCCTACGCGATCCACTTCATCAACAAGGTAAGGGTTAGCAAAACGATCTAATATTTTTTGGATATAAGCCCCGTGCATTTCACGGTCAAACTGGTAGCGCTGAATTAACACCTCGCCACTTTCATGCATAGCTTGTTTTACATCAAAGTAAATCTCAGGATCTTCAATGGCTTCGCGAATCGTACGGTGGCCTTTTAAACAACCTAAATACGCGGTAATACAATGACCAGTGTTGAGAGTGAATAGTTTGCGTTCTACAAAAGCCATTAAGTTATTGGTTTTTTCCATTCCTGCGATATCAGGAATTTCGCCTTTAAATTGGCTTTCATCGACAATCCACTCGCTAAAGCTTTCTACGGTAACTTCAAGTGGATCATCATTCGCCGCTTCTGCTGGAGGAACAATTCGATCAACGGCAGAGTCGACAAACCCAATTAAAGTATCTGCTTGAGTATGTAGGTTAGGGGATAAGTATTTATAAACTTCACCTTTTAGATGAGTTGTGCCTCTAACCATATTTTCACAAGCGATGATATTTAAAGGTTTCAGATTACCTGCTTCAAAGCGCTTAGTGATGCCCGTTGCGATAGTTTTAGCAATGATATCAAGTACATTAGGGCCAACAGCTGTTGTAACAAGGTCTGTGTGGATGATACGTTCAATCACATCATCACTGGCTGAATTAACGGCAGTAACATGATTCACCGTATCGATTTGGCATTTCAAGCCGACGACTTTAACTTTATATTCTTGTTTATGGCTGATTTGATCGACAAGCGGTGCATTAACATCAGCAAAAGTTACTTGAACATCTGCATCTGCTAGAAGCTTTCCTATGAATCCTCGACCAATATTACCTGCACCAAAGTGAACTGCATTTTTCATAATAAATTCCTACGATAAAAATAAAGCTTGTTAGGGTGAGGCCAGGTGTATAGGGGCACGCTGACCTCGAATCATACAGAGTTATGCCGCTTGATTACCTTGTAAGATTTCCAATACTTCTTCGACATCGGTTGTCGTTGTTAATCTTTCAATGGCATCAGGGTCATCTAACGCATTGGTTATCGTAGTGATTACTTGAATGTGTTCGTCATTTTTAGCCGCTATACCGATAACAAGTTTGGCGACTTCATCGTCGTCTTCACCAAACTGCACACCACGAGGGTATTGGCAAATCACGATGCCTGTTTTGATGACTCGGTCTTTTGCTTCAACGGTTCCATGAGGGACGGCAATTGATTCACCAAGATAAGTAGGTACCAGTTTTTCACGCTCAAACATGGCATCGACATATTCTGGTTCAGCATAGCCAAGTTCGACTAATTGGTTACCTGCGAAACGGATAGCTTCTTCTTTATTACTGGCAGATAAACTTAAATGAATATTTTTACGTTCAATATTAAATACAGAAGGCGCTTGTTCTTCAAAGCTTTCATCATTTGCCGCAAGTATAGAGACTTTCATTGCTTGATTATCGTTAGCCGCTTCTGGACGTTGCTCAGCTAATAGCTTGGTTACTAGTTGGTTGTACATTTCGCTATCTAAGAAGTTAACCAATGAAATATGGAATGCATTAGGGACATGTTTACGAGCACGTTCTGTTAAATCTTTATGAGTGATCACGATATCAACTCCTTCTTGTAAGCTATTAATGGCAAGGTTGGTTACTTGAATATCTAGACCCGCTTGTTGAATTTTCTTGCGTAGCAGGCTGGCACCCATGGCACTTGATCCCATACCGGCATCACAAGCGACAATAATGCTACGAACATTTGCCATATCTATTTTGTTACTTTGGTTGGTTGCAGCACTTTCACCTTTCGCTGATGCTTTCATGTTTTGCATATCAGCAGTGGCTTTATCTAAGGCAGTTTCATCGCCATCTTCTTCCGTTGTACGTTGTGATTTCATTAGCAATGCTGCGATGGTAAATGACACGGCCGTGGCGGCAAAGATAGAACACAGAACTCCTAGCATTGAGCTTTTCGGTGCCATTAATAAAATAGCGAAGATAGAGCCTGGAGAAGCAGGGGAAACGATACCTGCATCAAAGAGAGTGAGAACGAATACACCCGTCATACCCCCCGCAATCGCGGCTAGGATTAAACGTGGATTCATTAAGATATATGGGAAATAGATTTCATGGATACCACCGAAGAAGTGGATAATCGAGGCACCACCGGCAGTTTGTTTTGCCGTACCTTTTCCAAAAAACATATAAGCTAAAAGAATACCTAAACCAGGGCCTGGGTTAGATTCAATTAAGAAGAAAATAGACTGACCCGTTTCAGCTGCTTGCTGAATACCGAGCGGTGAGAAAATACCGTGGTTGATTGCATTATTTAAGAATAAGATTTTTGCTGGCTCAACAAAAATAGAAGTTAATGCAAGTAAGTGAGCATCCACTAAGAAATGAACGCCTGCAGCTAAAGTGTTGGAAAGTACTTTAACAAATGGACCAATCAGCATGAAGGCAATAATTGCACAAATCATCCCGATAATGCCGGCTGAGAAGTTGTTAACCAACATTTCAAAGCCACTTTTAATTTTACCTTCTACGCGCTTATCAAAGGCTTTAATTGCCCAACCGCCCATAGGACCAACAATCATTGCCCCCATGAACATTGGAATATCGGTTCCAACGATCACACCCATTGTTGTGATTGCACCGACAACTGCACCACGCTCACCACCGATAAGTTTACCACCGGTATAACCTATCAATAAGGGAAGCAGGTAAGTAATCATCGGGCCAACCATAGAGGCTAAAGTTTCGTTTGGAAACCAGCCAGTTGGAATGAATAAGGCAGTAATAAAGCCCCATGCGATAAACGCACCTATGTTGGGCATAACCATGTTAGAGAGGAAACGACCAAAATTTTGTATCTTGATCTTAGCATCAGGTGATATCATAACGACTCCCGTTTGATGTTCTTAATTATTTTGTTGTTGTAAACGGTTCGCGAAAACCGCATTGATTGCTTAGTACCCAATCAATTTACCACACAAATTAATTAATGAACTGATAACGGGTTTTTTGTGATCAGTATCTCTATTGTCTGTCGTTTTTTTAATTTCTATGCGATCTATATTGCAAAATTTAGTTGTAATTTTCCTACAAAACGCAAATTAGATATTTTTATTAAAATTAAATGTGATATATGTCACGTTTTGTAGTGGTGTGGTGGTGATATTTATTGTGACGCCCATCACTAAATTAAACTTATCTTACTTGTAGTTAATTATATGAGTGACTTGTGTCACATTCATTTAATTAATTCAATGTGTGAAATAATTCCCCCCATGAATGCCTCACCTGTGTGTAATTTAGTAACATAATATTTAGTGCGAAAATCTGGTTTTTTATCAATATATTCAAGACAAAAAAATCCCTGCAATTAGGGAAAAGCAGGGAGTGGCTTATTATGTCCCTTACGGGCTGATGCGAATCAGAAGCACAATGAATAAATTATAGACCTAGATCACGGTTTATGACCGTGAAATTTATGTGAAATGAACCTTAATATTGATGAAACTTACCAGATTGATAGTCATTAATCGCTTGGTTGATTTCATCCATTGTATTCATCACAAATGGCCCGTAGTGCACAACCGGTTCGTTGATTGGCTGACCGACAAAAATCAGCACACCGCTATCGCTATTGGCGTGCAATCTTATTTCATCTAGGTCTTCACCTTGCGCACTAGAAGCGGGAAGCATCGCAAAATCGGATTGCTTCAGCGCTTTACCCGAAACCGTTACCGCGCCTTTATATACATAGATCATAGCGTTATGTTGGCTTGGAATGGTCAGCGATATTTCACTGTTTTTTTGTGCTTTCCAGTCAGCCACGCTTGCCGGTACACCGGTATCAGTGAGTGGACCTTTGAGTGCTTCATTGTTTACCGTTAAATCACCTGCCAATAAGCGCAGTAAGTTGCCTTCAGAAAATAGCGTTTCATTGATCGTCTCAGGCTGAAAATCAAAGTATTTCGCTGGCTGCATTTTGTCGCGAGCCGGTTGGTTTATCCAGATCTGAAAACCATGTAATTGACCATCTTCCATAATTGGCATTTCACTGTGGATCACACCTTGTCCTGCCGCCATCCATTGAGCGCCACCGCTACGCAATTCACCGACATTGCCCATATGATCTTTGTGCTGGAAATGACCATTCATCATATAAGTTAGCGTTTCAATACCACGGTGCGGGTGAGGAGGAAAACCGCCTACATAGTCTTTTTTATCATCGGCTTTTAATTCATCCATCATTAGAAATGGCGAAAAATGCTTGTTATTAAAGCCAGCAACACGCTGTATTTTTACCCCATCACCATCGGATGTTGGTTGAGATTGCATAATTAAGCGAACTTCACGAAATTGGGTTTGAGACATAGTGACCTCAGGGCTTATGAATAAGGAATGACTTAATCTTAGTGAACCTGTGACCAGTTGTTGAGTATGAGAAATGCATTAACTTGTTCGAAAAAACTGAATAAGGCAGAGCGGGTTTGTTTTCTCGGCGTGTGCTTGTTGATTTATTTTGACTTATCTTGCGGTTTACCGTCATCAATATTGTCCATACTTCCAGCAATTTTCTTCATTCTTGCCTATCTCATAAACATGATCTAGCTATCACTAATTCTGGGGTAGCGGTTTTGTCTATATTTTTAGCGGCTATCTTAATGGCGGGAATGGGATCCATCCTATTAAATGAATACATAGCTTATATCCAGCGCTAGAACTTAGAACTATACGCTGGATGATTCGATTCATTTTACTTTGGTGGACTCATTATGAGTGTTGAAAAATTTACAATTGGTTTGGATTTCGGTTCCGACTCTGTTCGTGCTTTATTAGTCAATACCAAAACCGGTCAAGAAGTGGCTTGTGGCGTTCAATATTATCCTCGTTGGATGGAAGGCCAATACTGCCAACCAGCGGTTTCTCAATTCCGTCATCATCCTCAAGACTACATAGATGCCATGACCGCAGCGGTACAACAAACTCTAGAACAAGTGTCTGATGAGATTAAACAAAGTGTCGTCGGCATTGGTGTTGACACCACGGGCTCAACGCCTGCGCCTGTCGATAAAGATGGCAACGTTTTAGCTTTACTACCTGAGTTTGAACACAATCCAAATGCAATGTTCATTTTGTGGAAAGACCACACATCAATTCAAAAAGCTGAGCTGATTAACCAACTGGCTCACAGCGGTGACTTCCCTGATTACACACGCTATGTCGGTGGCATTTATTCTTCTGAATGGTTCTGGGCAAAAGCGGCTTGGGTAAGTGAGCAAGATGCCAAAGTGGCGCAACAAGCTCATACCTGGGTTGAGTTATGTGACTGGATCCCAGCGTTAATCTCTGGCAATCAAGCGCCGACTCAATTACGCCGTGGTATCTGTGCTGCTGGTCATAAAGCGCTTTGGCATGATGATTGGAACGGCCTACCGGCTCAAGATTTTCTTTCTGCTATTTCTCCAACTCTGGATGGTATTCGTGAGCGTATGTTCACTGAAGTGTATACCTCAGATCAACAAGCGGGCTTATTAAGCGCGGAATGGGCGGAACGTTTTGGTTTACCAGGAGGTATTGCGGTTGCGATTGGTGAGTTTGATTGTCACATGGGCGCAGTAGGTGCTGGTGCTGGTGAGCATGACCTAGTGAAAGTAATTGGCACTTCAACCTGTGACATTTTAATGGTGAAACCAGAAGATGTGGCAGGCAAAACCATTGAAGGCATTTGTGGTCAAGTAAAAGGTAGCGCATTGCCAAGTTTGGTGGCGTTAGAAGCGGGCCAGTCTGCTTTTGGTGATATTTACGCATGGTACAAACGTCTACTGATGTGGCCGATTCAACAATGGGTGAAAACGCACCCAGAAGATCAACACCTGCTTGATGGTATTGATGACATTCTTATCCCAATGCTGGCTGATGCCGCGAGCGATCAACCTCAAGCGGAGCATTCTCCACTGAGTATGGATTGGCACAATGGCCGTAGAACACCAATGGCCAACCAACGCTTAAAAGGTGTGATCAGTGGATTGAATTTAGGCAGTACCTCTCCAGATGTGTTCTACAGCTTAGTGGAATCAACCGCGCATGGTGCAAAAGCGATTATGGATTGCATGGTCACACAAGGCGTTGATGTGAAACGTGTGCTCGCGATTGGCGGTATTGCACAAAAATCATCTTTGGTCATGCAAACCTGCGCCGATGTGATGGGCCGTGATATTGCGGTGGTTGAATCTGACCAATGTTGCGCATTGGGTGCGGCGATTTTTGCAGCGGTGGCAGCGGATGCTCACACCAGTGTTAGTGAAGCTCAAGCGGCAATGGCGAGCCCAATTCGTCATGTTTATACCCCAGAAAAAGGCGCGGTGGCTTTCTACCAAAATCGTCATCAATCTTATCGTGATTTAGGCCAGCATGTTGAAGCCTTTACTGATGAACAAAAAGGAGCCTAATCATGTCACAGCAACTTCTTCCTGAATTAAGAGAGCAAGTATGGCGTGCCAACATGGATTTGCAGGTACACAACCTAGTGACATTCACATGGGGCAATGTATCAGGCATCGATCGCGAAACGGGTTTAGTGGCAATTAAACCAAGCGGTGTCGCTTATGAAGATTTAAGTCCTGAAAATATGGTGCTGGTGGATTTAGATGGCAACATTGTACAGGGCGACTTAAAACCATCTTCGGATACGGCGACTCACTTAGCTTTATACCGAGCATTTAAAGACATGGGCGGCATCGTGCATACTCATTCTTCTTACGCAACATCATGGGCGCAAGCAGGGGCGGCAATTCCGGCTTTTGGCACCACGCATGCCGATTATTTTTACGGCAATATTCCTTGCGCTCGTGCTCTGACTGAACAAGAAATTAAACACGATTACGAACTGAATACTGGCAACGTGATTATAGAAACGATCGGTGACACTGATCCGATGGCGATTCCCGGCATTTTAGTTCGCGAACACGCACCATTTACTTGGGGCAAAGATCCTAGCAACGCTGTCCACAATGCCGTGGTAGTAGAAGAAGTGGCAAAAATGGCTTATCGCACGATTACGATTAACCCAAGTACGTTGCCAATTCCCCAGACGCTATTGGACAAGCATTATCTACGTAAGCACGGTAAAGACGCTTACTACGGACAAAAATAGTATACCCATTTACTTAATATTTATCGTTTCATTCAAGAGTAGTACTTAACGAAAAGTCATTGAATGGAGCGAAACAGGACAAACATAGAGGCAATTATGACAACTTCAAACACAAGCTCTTCATTAGTAAAAAAGGCAGTATGGTTTATCACTGGTTCACAGCATTTATATGGACCAAAAGTACTTGAGCAAGTCGCAGCCAACAGCCAAGAAATCGTTGCTGGCTTTAATCAAGGTGATGATATTTGTGTTTCTATCGAGTGCAAAGATACGGTTAAGTCACCAGAAGAAATTTTGAAAGTGTGCCAAGAAGCCAACAACGACGAAAACTGTCTTGGTGTGGTGTTATGGATGCACACTTTCTCGCCTGCAAAAATGTGGATTGCAGGCCTAAAACAACTGAATAAACCATTCGTTCACCTACATACTCAATTTAGCGAAGCCCTACCGTGGGAAAGCATTGATATGGCGTACATGAACTTAAACCAAAGTGCTCACGGTGACCGTGAATTTGGTTTCATCGGTACTCGTCTAGGTCTAGATCGCCGCGTTATCGTGGGTCACTGGCAGAAAGAATCGGTACGTAAGCAGCTTGATCACTGGTGTCGTGCCGCAATCGGTTGGAACGAAAGTAACACACTACGTGTTGCTCGCTTCGGTGACAACATGCGTCAAGTTGCGGTAACCGAAGGCAACAAAGTAAGCTCACAAATTGAGTTTGGTTTTGAAGTTCACGCTTATGGCTTGGGTGAGCTAACAGAAGTGGTTAACGCAGTAGAAGACAGCGCGATCACCGCATTGCTTGAAGAATATCGTTCGACTTACAGCATCGCATCAGAAATTTTTGAAAATGCAGAACAACTTGAAGTATTGAAAAACGAAGCGCGTTTAGAGCTTGGTATGGAAAAATTCCTACAAGATCGCGGTTGCATGGCGTTTGTAAATACCTTTGAAAACCTAACTGGCCTAACTAACCTTCCTGGTCTAGCGACTCAACGCTTGATGGAAAAAGGTTACGGCTACGGCGGTGAGGGTGACTGGAAAACGGCCGCGATGACTCGAATCATCAAAGCAATGGGCCAAGGTCTACCGGGCGGTACGTCTTTCATGGAAGACTACACTTACAACCTAACCGGTGAAGGCCAAGTATTGGGTGCGCACATGCTAGAAGTATGTCCAACCATCGCAGCTGAAAAGCCATCAGTACAAATCCACCGTCACACCATTGGTAAAACTGATGATGTTGCACGCGCAATCTTTAGTGCTAAAGCGGGTCCTGCATTAGTAGTAACACTGATTGACCTAGGTAACCGTTACCGCATGCTTGTTAACGAAATCGACACGGTTAACCCGCCATCGGATCTACCGCACCTTCCAGTTGCACACGCACTTTGGGAGCCAAAACCGAATCTTGAAGTATCTGCGGCCGCTTGGATCCATGCGGGTGGCGCACACCACAGCGTTTACACACAAAACGTAACGCTAGATATGCTAGAAGATTTTGCTGAATTTGCTGGTATCGAGCTTGTTGTGATTGATAGCAACACAACGATTCGCGACTTTAAAACAACGCTTAAACACAACAGCATGTTCTACCGTCTAAGCAACGGCATCTAATTAACTTCAGCGCCCACCTCAAAAGTGGGCGCTTTTTTATTTTTATATTGTTTATATTTTAGGGATCGAGATGAATCAATTACAACAACTACGCCAATTCACCACTGTGGTGGCCGATACCGGTGATATTCAGGCGATAACGCAATATCAACCACAAGATGCGACAACCAATCCATCGCTAATTTTAAAAGCGGCACAACTTTCCGACTACCAACCATTGATAGAACAAGCCATTGAATATGCGAAAAGTCAGAGTCAAGATAAGAAAACGCAGATCGAAGATACGTGCGATATGCTGGCAGTCAATATTGGTAAAGAAATCTTAAAAGTGGTGCCGGGCCGTATTTCAACAGAAGTGGATGCGTGTCTTTCTTATGATACCGAAGGCAGCATTAAAAAAGCACGTAAACTGATCAAACTGTATAACGATGCAGGCGTGAGCAATGATCGTATTTTGATTAAGTTAGCTTCTACGTGGCAAGGCATTCGCGCCGCGGAGCAACTGGAAAAAGAAGGCATTCAATGTAACCTGACGCTGTTGTTTTCCTTTGCTCAAGCGCGTGCTTGTGCGGAAGCGGGCGTTTACTTGATTTCGCCATTCGTGGGTCGAATCATGGATTGGTATAAAGCCAAAGAAGGCAAAGAGTTCTCTGCCGATGAAGATCCGGGCGTATTATCAGTACAGAAAATTTACCAATACTATAAAACTCATGCTTACCCAACGGTTGTCATGGGCGCAAGTTTCCGCAACGTAGGGGAGATTCTAGAGCTAGCTGGCTGTGATCGCTTAACCATTAGCCCACAACTACTGCAAGAGCTTGAGCAAGCGGAAGGTGAAATCAGCGCTAAATTGGTAGCAGGACCTGAAACCAAGCCAGCGCCACAGCCACTGACTGAAGCGGAATTCCTATGGGAGCACAACCAAGATCCAATGGCGGTCGAGAAACTGGCAGAAGGCATTCGCAATTTTGCTGTCGATCAAGGTAAACTCGAAGCCATGATTGCAGATAAGCTATAAATTCTGCATCTTGAAGTCACTTGGGTATAAAACGTTATTAAGCCAGTACAGAGTTGCTGGCTTTGTTGTATAAAAGGAAGTCTATGACGTACCAATTTTTGGCATTAGATCTTGATGGCACTACGCTGCAAAATGACCATACGCTAAACCCTACGGTAAAAGCGTATGTGCAGAAAATCAAACACCACTACCCAGTTATGATTGTCACTGGCCGTCATCATACTGCGGCGAAACCTTATTATGATGAGCTTGAATTAACTACCCCAATTATCTGCTGTAACGGCGTCTATCGCTATGATTATGCGAATCAATCGGTAGAAACCGGTATCGCCATCCCTCATGATTTAGCGCAATCCTTCCTAGTTTTAGCGTACCAATATCAACTGCAATTGGTGATGTACACCGAAGAGGGTATGGCGTTCTCACAGCACGATCCTATTCCTTATATGTTGCCTTTAAAGCAGTGGGCGCAAAGCTACCCTGAAAATCAGCAGCCGAATATTTATCAAGTTGAGAGTTTTGAAGCGGAACTCGGTAAGACCAACAAAGTGTGGAAGTTTGTCGCTCAAGGTTCGCCAGAGAATTTTCAGGCATTCTTAAAACAACCTCTCATTGAAGAGTATTTTTCCGGTTCATTGTCGGGTGAGAATAAAATTGATTTGGCGATGAAAGGGCACAGTAAAGGCCAAGCCTTGCTCGATTACCTAGCAACACAAAACATTGACGCATCGCAAACGGTTGCTGCGGGGGATAATTATAATGATATTTCTATGCTGAGTGTCGCGGGTGGTTCGATTGCCATGCAGCATGCCCATAGAGATGTACAGAAACATGCTAAAATTATCTGTACCACTGATAATCAGGGTGACGGATTAACACAATTATTAAAACAATATTTTCCGATTAAGAATTAAAACCCATATATAGGGTAATTGCTGCTATGAATTCAACAATGCAAACCGATCCACTTAAGCCGGGTTATGATTTTAACGCTCACCTAGTGGCGGGTTTAACACCGATTGAAAAGGGGGGCGATCTGGATTTCACCATCGATCGTCCAAATGGCATGAAAGGTTTTATCATCAACTTGACGGTCAAAGGTCAAGGTACCGTCTTTCATGGTGATGACGCGTTTGAAGTGCAAGAAGGGGACTTGCTACTTTTTCCAACTGGAGTGCCTCATTTTTATCATCGTTCTGAAGGCGCAGAAGAATGGCACCACCGCTGGATCTATTTCCGCCCACGTGCTTACTGGAACAATCGCTTAAAATGGGAAGAATGCACCAATGGTGTGTTTATCACCAAAGGTGTTCAAATCTCAGATCAAGAAAAACTGAATCAACTGTTTCAGCAAATTGAAGAGATGAGTAAAGTTGAAGAACCTTACATTGATGAGTTGAGCTTAAACTTACTTGAGCAGATCTTGATTCGCTGCAAAATGAACCAGCCTAATTTAATTAAAAAGCGCATTGATCCACGTATCACTGAAGTCGTTAATTACATGGCAAAACATTTAAGTGAAGATTTCAGTAATGAGCAATTGGCAGATTTAATATGTCTTTCACCGTCTCGTTTAGGCCACTTATTCCGCGATGAAATTGGCATGACCATCACCCAATGGCGCGATGATCAACGTATTAGCCGAGCCAAGCAGTTATTGGTCACATCAAACTACTCGATAAACCAAATCTCACGCTTAATTGGCTACTCTGATCCGCTGTATTTTTCACGAGTATTTAAAAACAAAGCAGGACTTAGTCCGAAACTGTACCGTGAAAAGGTCATGTGATTACGATGAAAAGTCGGCTGAAACAGCAAATAAAACATGCTTATTACGCCTGCTTTTATCTTGGTGCCGCCGTCATTGTTTGGCGGCTTAACCATTCCTCCAGCTGGTAACCCTCAAGTAATCTTTCCAATGAATTGACGGGTATGCACTCTGCCATCATCACTTCTAATATCGTCCTCACCATCTTAGTCATAGCTCTTGTGCTAATAGGCCTCTACCATGTAGTTAAAGGCTACAAAGCACAGTAATAAATGAATTCTAATCGCGAACGGGGGCGGATTGTTTTCGTATTCCACACTTGCTAGATATGGGGTAAGTCTGACATTTGTTAATGTATTTAGATGTTTAGCTTGCTGTAGAGAAACATGAGTGGAATGATAGATGGATTTTTCCGTCTATTAAATGGTTAGTATTTTTGGTGCTACTTTTGTTTTCCCTGCATGGCTAAGTCTGCAAAGTGGGGCAAGAATAGTTAGGAGGTAAAGTTTGGTGAAAAATCAAAGGTGTCATTCGTGGGAACTAGTGACACAAAGCTAACAATTGTTCGAGAGTGACTCGGCCCGCATGGCATTTTTACTATGCGTTGCACATAGTGATTAAGGTGTTATGCAGAAACTTCGGTATTGTGTTGTCCATACCTACATTGTGTTCCGGAACTCAGCAAAGCTAGGCGTTAAGTTTTTTGGGAGGTTTAGGTGACTGTCAGAAAAATGGAAGAGAAAGATATTGAAGCTGTAAGCGCAATTTGCATGGCTTCGTTTTGGCAGTCCGTTGCCGACACATTATCGGATGAAGGGATTTCAACCTTCTCAAAAATTGCGGCAAGTAATGCTTTTCTTGACAGAATGAAGGGCGACAACTTGATGCTAGTTGCTGAAAAAAATGGAAAAATAGAAGGTGTGATTGAGCTAAAGGAAGGTCGCCATGTTGCAATGCTCTTTATTAGTCCGGAACACCAGAAAAAAGGTATTGGGAAGACGTTGATTTCATTAGCCCTGAAACATGCGAAGGTTGATACTGTCACCGTCAGCGCCTCTTTATCTTCAGTTTCCGCTTATGAAAAGTATGGGTTTGAGTGTAAGGGTAAAACAAGAGAGTCGGCAGGCTTGATCTACCAACCGATGGAAATCAAACCTAACAAGGCAATAATACACACGACATGTGCGTGATTGCGCCGTTGTGTGAATAGGAGATTCTAATGAACAAGGTCGTCAAAGAACGTTTCAATGAATATCCGGGAAATGCTCGTATTAGGTTAGAGGAACTGCGTAGTCTAGTTTTTCAAATCGTATCAGAGCTAGAGTTGGGTGAAGTTGATGAAACTCTTAAATGGGGAGAGCCAAGCTACAGTGTAAAAGCAGGCAGTCCGCTAAGAATGGACTGGAAGATCAAATCTCCTAATAATTATTATCTGTTCTTTAATTGTCAAACTAAACTAGTCGATACATTCCGCGAATTGTATGGTGAAGAATTGGTGTTTCAAGGAAACAGAGCGATAGTTTTGTCTTTATCGAAGCCGCTACCAGAAACAGTAATCAGGTCCTGTTTAGAGTTCGCTTTGACCTATCAGCAGCGTAAGAACTTGCCTCTTTTGGGCGCGTGAAAAACTTACCTACAAAGCGAGTATGGCGTTAATAATTAAATTTTAGCTCTATTTTCATTCCACATAACGCCATCTCTTAGCATCGAATTTAAGACCACAACCATCTTGCGAACACAGATAATGATAGCGATTTTTTAGGTTTCCAGTGACTAAAAGACGTTGATAGGTGTCTTGAAAACTGAGTTACATGGCATAGCAGGTATCAAACACAATGACACATGATGAATTTAACCAATTTTGTGGCAGCCTGACTGCTTCGACGTATGTAATGCAGTGGAACCACTCCCATGTTTGGAAAGTTGGAGGGAAAGTGTTTGCCATCGGTAGTACCTCTAAAACCGGACAACCAGCGTTTACATTCAAAACCTCACCAATTAATTTTGAGTTTCTACGCCAAGAATCGGGCTATATTCCGGCCCCTTATTTTGCCAGCCGTGGTATGAAATGGATCCAGCAAGTTGAAACTACGGGTGCGCTCGATGAGGATTTAAAATATTACCTATCAGAATCCTACCGTTTGGTATTTGAAGGTTTAACCAAAGCCAAGCGTAAGGCGTTAGGGTAGATAATCGTAATTTACACTGTAAAAATCATCTAGCTATCAACAGATAGAATATTCAATCAAACATCATATCGAGAGGCAGTAACTCTCTCTTACCGTTTCCTGTGTTGCTTTGATACTGAATATGTTGGTTTGGTTGCTGTAGGTTGAGCTTTATTCCCCATAGAGGCTCGATTCCATTAACTTGCGTCGCATAGCGAATATCCCCGATCATCAATGGATTATCTTTATCGACTACGAGCCAGCCATCACTAAACCAACTAAATCGAGCAATGTCTTGAAATTGAATGGAATGACTATCGATAGCGGAATAGCTTTTGCCAATGTCGAGTGTTGCAATGGATTGACCGGGGTAGACGGTTGTTTTACCTAGTAGTGAAACTCGAATGGCATTCACGTAATAGCGGTCGTTAGCTTGGTAAATTGTGCGCCAGACTAATAAGTTTCCTATGGTAGGCATCGCTTTGATACGAGTGGCGGAGTGCATATTCTGATGGGTAATCTGCTTTGTTGCTGCTAGTGCTCTATGATGTTGTAGTGCGCCAAAACTGATATAGAAAGCAAAGAAACTTGCGCCTACGATCATCCATTTTTTTGATTTGGTGATACAGGTGACGATGATTGCGATAAGCAAGGGAATGGTCACTAGTGGGTCGATAATACCAATTACATCCCATGCAATACGTTGGTTCGAAAACGGCCAAAGTAGTTGAGTACCGTAGGTGGTTAAGGCGTCGAGTAATCCATGAGTCGCATAACCAATGGTGGCAAACAAAAGGGTTTGTTTAAAGGGAATTTGGCGGTAGACGATAGCCCAAAGCAGTAGCGCAATAATCAAACCACCAAATGGAATGAAGAACAGTGAATGGGTAAATTGGCGATGAAACTCTAGTGCCAACAATGGATCACTGCTCGATTTGATAAGCACATCTAAATCTGGTGCTAAACCCGCCACACAGCCGACTTTCGCTGCATGTCTCCGATATTGTTTGTTTGATACCAGTAGCGCGGCAGCCGCACCTAGTACGCCTTGGGATATTGGATCCATTCTATGTCCTTTCAGAATAGGGGGGTGCAAGGCAGCAATATACCTGAAAGCTGATAAAGCCACCAAACATTTGGGGTTGATGGCTAATTTTTTAGTTATTTATGAAGCTGCTTATTTTGAGGTTTTTCAGGAATTAACTTTTTTAAATATCGTGATATCTTTTCATCCTGGTTTCTTAGATAAATAAAAGTAATAAGTGTACCTCCCCAAAAGGCCATAGTTAAAAAGCTATTTATGCCAATCATATTGAAACCACTTTCCATAGCTTGAAGTAGCAGTAAAGCTATGACTACTCCAATTATTTTTCCAAATCCACCATCAGGATTTAAGCCTCCTAATACAGAAGCTAGGATAGTAACAAGTAAAAATGATTCACCATATGAGGATTTTGCAGAATTGAACTTTGACATCATAATCAATGCGGCTAATACACATAAAAATGAAGATAAAATATAAGTTAAAATGAGGATTCTATTCGTATTAATACCTGAATAATAAGCTGCTTTCTCATTGGAACCAACCATATATATAGATTTTCCAAAAGATGTTTTTTCTAGAATAAGCCCTAAAAAGATAGCAACGATTAAAAATAGAACCATTGGAAATGGTATGCCTAATATACTAATTTTTTCAATGTTGAGGATATAATCTGGAAAGTTAGAAACAGCCTTTCCACCAGATATTAGTACATTAAGCCCATTAATAAATGTCATAGTCCCTAGTGTTGCAAGAATAGGAGATACTCTTACCTTAGCAATTAAGGAACCATTTAAAGCCCCTGTGAGTAAACCGACAGATAAACCGCCTAGCAATACGATTGGTAAATATATAATAGAATCAGGAAGATTTACTGCGATGAGGCCCATAACTAAAGCTGAAGCATTAGTTATGGGTATTATAGAAAGGTTTATGCCACCAGTTAGCATTGTTATAGCCATCGCGAAAGTTAGAAAGCCCAGTAAAGGTATTTGGGAAGATATAGATAAAAAATTATTCAATGACCAAAAAAGGTTTGGGATGGATAGTGTAAAAAATATACACATAGGCACTAAGAGTACGAATAAGTATTTTTCTAAATTTGTTTTAGACTGTTGTGAAGCCATGGGTGTCTCCTGTCTTTTTCTGTCTCCAAGCGGTCATACTGATACTCACTAAAATAACACTACCTGTAATTAGGGTGTGCCAGTAAGAAGATACACCGAGTAAATTTAAACCATTTTGAATGAGAGCTATAAGCACGACGCCAAGAATGGTTCCGAGCAAGGTCCCTTTTCCTCCAATGATACTTGTACCACCTAATACAACTGCAGCGAGAACGGTTAGCTCATATCCAAGTAAGGAGTCAGGCGCAACAGTCAAAATGGTATAAGACTGAACTACTCCAGCTAATCCAGCTAATAGTCCTAGGTAACCATAAGCAAAAATCTGCACTTTTAAGATACTGAAACCAACTCTAGATGCCGCTTCAGAGTTTCCACCTACGGCAAATGTTTGTCGACCAATACTGGTTTTGTTCATTATGAATGAAGTTAGAGATACAACTAAAATCATTATTATCATTGGTAGAGTTAAGCCATAATCATAGTCATCAGCCGCGGTAAAGGAGAATAAGGTTACTCCTTCTTCAAACCACATCGGATATTTATATAACCATTCACCTTTGGATAAAAAAAGTAATAACCCATAGAAAACATTAAGAGTTGAAATTGTAATAATTATAGATGGAACTTTTAATCGATTAACTAATAGAGCATTAATTACACCTAAGCATAGTCCGATTGAACCTGAGATAAAAAATGCAATAAAGAAATTACTTGTTATTTCATTAATTGCCAGTACCATGATGTATTGGCTGATTATGGTTGTCGCGGGAAAAGAAATATCAATGCCCCCCGAGATTAAAACAATAAACAAACCGCAAGCTAAAATAGTTAACATTGAGTAATTATTTAACAAATCATAAATATTGCCAATAGTAAGGAACTCTTGAGTCATTGATGAAATTAAAATGCAAATAATAATAATAGTTGAAAATAAAATGAACTCATTCTTTTTTATTAACTTTTGTATCCGAATGTTAGGCATTAACCACCTCCGATAAGTACTCTGGTGATGTATCTTTAGTCTGAATTTTTTGTTTAATCTTTCCATTGGATATTACGGTAATGGAGTGGCTATTATTATAAGCTTCTTCTATTTCGTCTGTAACAACTATTAGAGATACCCCCATGGATGATAACTCTTTAATAACATTATAAATTCCTGATTTATTAGCTATGTCAACGCCTACAGTTGGAGAATCAAGAATAAGAACTTTTGGTTTGATAGCTAACCACTTTGCAATGGATACACGTTGAGCATTTCCTCCTGATAAGGTACTTACCGCATGGTATGGACTACCTACTTTGATTTTTAATTGCTTTATTAGTTGATCAACTAATTTTAAAGCTTTTGATTGTTGGAACAAACCTAGTGCAGGTTGGAACTTCTTAAATTGACTGCTAAGTATATTGTCAGAAATAGGTTGTTCCATTACTAAACCTGTCCCCATTCTATCTTCTGATACATAGCCGATACCTGCTTCAATTGCATCTCTATTACTTTTAAATTTGACTTGTTTTCCTTCAAGATAAATATCCCCTGAATCAGCAGGATTTAAGCCAAAAATAGATAGGCATAGTTCGGTTCGACCTGAACCTAATAATCCTGTAACAGCTAAAACTTCTCCTCGATGTAGAGTCAGGTTTATATTTTCAAATTGATTCAACTTAGAAAGGTTTTTACATTCTAAAACAATCTCATCAGTAAAAGGAGTCGCAATGGGTGTAAATGAAATGTTTTGCCCTGTCATTAATTCGCCTAAGCGCTGTGTTGTCATATCTTCTGAATTATATGTTCCTATATATTCACCATCCTTTAGGATCGTAAATCGATCTGATATTTCCATTACTTCATCGAGTTTATGGCTGACAAAAATTATAGCTATTCCTTTTTGTTTTAACTTTTTCACATTAGATAAAAGGTGCTTAACTTCATTGTGAGTTAAGGATGCGGTTGGTTCATCCATAATTATTAGCTTGGCATTTTCTGCAATAGCACGAGCGATCGCTATTAGTTGACATTTAGAGACGGTTAACTCGCTGACTAATGTATTGACTGAGATTTCTGAATCCATACTATCAAGAACTTTTTTTGCTCGTATCTCCATATCTTTTGAATTACGTAGCTTAGTATTGTGATAGATATTAATCATGATATTTTCTGCAACGGTTAGGTTGGGAAATAGAGAAAGATCTTGATAAATAACTTGAATACCTTTTTGAACAGACTTTATCGGAGTAAGTGAGCTGAATTTAGTATTTTCAATTTCAATCACGCCTCCAGAGTCAGGCTGATGTACCCCTGATATTATTTTTATTAGAGTTGACTTCCCACAACCATTTTGTCCAGCAATACAATGAACTTCTCCAGGTTTTATGTCGAAGTTAATATCCTTTAGGGCGTAAAACCCATTAAAGTTTTTATTTATACTTGTAAGTGTCAAGTAAGGTTCCATATTACGTCCTTTATTATTTTAAACTTAGCCTCGAGAGCCTCCCGAGGCTATTTTTATGTAGTACTTTTAATAAAGTTGGTCAATATTGTCTTTGGTGACAAATAATACTTTATGGAATTTAATTAACTTTTCTTCTTTTTTTACTTCAGCTTCCCCGAAACCTTTAAGAGTGTATCCTTGTTCTATATCGACACCATTAATGACATCGGCTGCTACTTTAGTCGTTGCATATCCTCCAGATGCAGGATCATAGGTAATACCCATGGTGATGTTTCCATTACGAATAAGTGATGCTGCTTGTGAAGGAATCATCATTCCAAATACCCCTACACTTTTTTTAGCTCGGCGATCTTGAACTGCTCGCCCAGCACCAATAGGACCTTGTGAGCCAAATGAGATCACAGCTTTAAGATCTTTATTAGCACGCATTAGATCTAGAGTTGTGCGTCGAGAATCATCAATGTTCTCCGCTACAGGCATACGAGTCGTGACTTCATACATATCGGGATATTGTTCTTTTTGGTATTGAACAAAGTAATCAGCCCATAGATTATGTTGAGGGACAGTTAAACTTCCAACATAGATGACATAACCGCCTTTACCATCCATAAACTCCGCGACTTTATCTAAATAATCTTGTGCAAACTGCTTGTCATCGATAATCGATACTTCCCAATTCGCACTTGGTTGACCAGGAGATTCATTGGTCACAATTGCAATGCCGGCCTTACGAGCTTTCTGGAATACAGGCTCAAGTACTTCAGCATCATTTGGCACGATAGTGATTGCATCTACTTTTTTTGCAATTAAGTCTTCGATAATTTTTACTTGCGCAGTAGCATCAGTGCTAGAAGGGCCGACTTGATATGCATTTAAGTTATATTCTTTTCCTGCTTCTTTTACTCCATCTCCCATCCTGTTAAACCAAGGCATCCCCCCAATTTTAGGGATATTTACAATATCTAACTCTTGTGCCATAACCGAGGTGCCAAGGAGTGGAATACAAGTTAGTGTCGCTAGTATGATCTTTTTTGTATTATTCATAACTCAAGTCCTTTAATTATTAATATTCCGAATGAATCTTCAGTGTATGTGCTATGAAATTTATGGTTTTATATATTGTACACAAAGTTATCTTTATAGCGGTTTTGTCCATATAAATAATGAATACTTCCATGGGCAGGTTTATTTATGTTGAAATTTTTTATTTACTAGAAAATTGTGAGCGAGAACTCTCTACTTGTTGATCAGACTACTATCGAGTAATAGTAATAGTGATAGATAAGCAAGTTGTGCTTAGAGTCAAAAGCGTTTGATTTTGTGAAGGAAGCAAAGGCTGAACGACAATATCATTCAACCTTTGGTTTTTAGGGGGATATAACTAAGCTTTTTTATGTGGTTTGCAAGGATTACCAAAGGCTACTGAATTGGCAGGAATATCTTTGGTCACTACACTGCCTGCGCCAATCACTGCGCCATCGCCGATGGTTACACCGGGCATCACGATACAGCCGCCACCAATCCACACGTCATTGCCGATGGTTATTGGCTCTGCAAAACCAATGTGCTGATTACGCGCTTCAATTTCAAGCGGGTGATGAGCGGTATACAGCTGCACATTTGGCCCGATAAACACATTGCTTCCAATGGTGAGCGGAGCGCAATCGAGAATCGTGAAGTTAAAGTTGATAAAGACATTGCTACCCATATAAGTATTGATGCCGTAATCAATGTTCATCGCTTTTTCAATGTGTACATTGTCGCCGACTTTAGCAAAAATCTTCTCAATTAATTCACGTTGCTTACCCCGTTCACGGCGAGGCGTTTGATTGTAGATTGCAGTCAAATCGCGGGTGGTATCGCGTATTTCAATTAAATCAGCGTCATTAATATCATAGCGCTCGCCGGCCCGCATTTTCTCTAAGGCTGTTGTCATTATTGCGCCTCAAATTGGTAGCTGGTTTGGTATTGGTAGAAGGTTTTTTTCGCAATAAACCTTTTGTTTTCTTCCGGCCATTCTGGGTGGTTTGGGCAATCGGGTAAGAACTGAGTTTCAAGTGCGATGCCTTGGTAGTCGTTATACTCACCTTGACGAGAGGGGGTGCCACCTAAGAAGTTACCACTATAGAATTGGATCGCAGGCTTATCGGTAAATACTGACATAGTAACCAACTTATCTGAACTCGTCAGTTGCGCGATGGGGCTGATGCCATCGGTCAGTTCACTCGGTAAAGTTAAAGCGTGATCATAACCTTTAGCGAGTTTTTGGTCGTCATCTTCTAGTAGGCGATCGCGAATTGGTCGAGCGGTTTTAAAGTCAAAGCTGGTACCATCAACTGGGCGCAGTTCGCCGGTTGGAATAAGCTGCTCATCAGTAGGTAGATACTCGTTAGTCAATAGCATGAGTTCATGGTCAAGAATGGTTTTACCTGATTCTGCACCGTCTAAATTAAAGTAAGCATGATTGGTCAAGTTGATAGGGCAATCTTGATCGCACAATGCTGAATATTCAATGCAGAGCTGATTATTTTCAGTTAGTGTGTAGGCCACTTCAACGGTTAGACTACCTGGAAAACCTTGGTCGCCATCAGGTGAAGTCAGGTTGTAGGTAATGTGGGATTCACTGTGTTCTTTAACTGACCAACGTCGTTTATCAAAGCCATCGATACCACCGTGTAGGCTGTTGTCGTTGTTATTGATTGTGATGTGGTAATCTTGCCCGTTAAGGCTGAATTTCCCTTTCGCGATACGGTTAGCAAAACGGCCAATCGTCGCGCCTAAGAAAGCAGAATGAGACTGGTAGTCTTCGAGCTTTTTCATACCGAGCAGTACTTCACGTTTGCCTTCTGATGTTGGCACTTGGCAACTTACCCAAGTGGCACCAATATCCATAAAGCTAACCGTCATGCCTTGTTTGTTTTTTAAGGTGTGAACGCGAGCGGGTTGACCATCGGAAAAGAGACCCGCTTCTAGTGACTCTTGTAATGCGTCTGGAGAGAACAATGTTTCTGGAGAAGAAAGGGTTGCGAGCATAACGGCTCCTTTTTAAATGAGAAAAGGTACTTGAGTGTGTGATCGCTCAAGTACCTTATGAAAGTTAAATAGCATCACCAAAGATAGGGAAGCCATTATCCCACTCTAGGCGTTTAATCCGAGTATGACGGTTTGGATCCCATAATGGGTCACCTTCAATCTCGGTATAATCACGCGCGTGATACACCAATAAATCGTGGCCTTCTTCATCAACGGTAAAGCTGTTATGTCCGGGGCCGTAGATTTTCTTATCCCAGTTGGTTCTAAATACTGGCTGCTCAGTTTTATGCCAGCTTGCAGGGTCGAGTAGGTTGCTATCTTCATCTGCGTAGAGCAGACCCATGCAGTAGTTTTCATCGGTTGCACTGGCGGAATAAGTCATCCAGAACTTGCCATGACGGTGAATGACCGATGGTCCTTCGTTGACCCAAAAACCAATTTGTTCCCACTCAAACTCAGGGATGGTGAGTAATTGTGGTGGCGTTTTTAGCGTTGTTGGCGTTTCAAGTTCTGCAATGTACAGGTTTGAGTTACCTTGAATATCATTTTGCTTTTGTGCCCACACATAGTAATTCACGCCTTTGTGGCTAAATGAGGTGGCATCTAAGCAGAACGTATCCATTCCGGTTTCAACTTGTCCTTCAAACACCCATTCATCGGTGATTGGGTTAGCGTTACGGTTTGAAATTGCATACATACGGTGCTGGAACAAACCATCCACGATGTCACGTGAAGGAGCGGCAGCAAAATACACATACCAAGCGTTATCAATAAAGTGCAGCTCTGGTGCCCAAATTAAATCGCTGTATGGGCCAACATCCGGTTTATACCAAGCGTTAATTAACTCGCTGGTGGTGTTCAATTCTTTAATCGTTTTAGCACGGCGGATCTCAATGCGATCATATTCTGGTACCGATGCGGTGAAGTAATAATAGCCATCGGTGTGCTTATAAATATGTGGATCCGCGCGTTGTTCGATAATTGGGTTTACGAAATCAGTCATACTGCTACCTTAGTTCGCGAAATTAGTTACTGGTTTTTTGTCTGGTTTAACGGTGCTTAGGTTTTCTTCTACTTCAAGAATGTTGGTTGCAGTGATCTTGTTGTAGAACTTGTCTGTTACTTTGTATTTGAACATCAAGGCACCCATTAGGAAGTGGAAGAAGCCAGGAATGATAGTCAGCATCAAGGCAATTCCTGTTAAAGTAAAGTCTGATTGAGCTTCATTTGGTACGTAGTTGAAGAAAGTTAATAACGAACCAACAATTGCACCCGCAATACCCATACCTAGTTTTTGGCTAAATGATATACCACCAAATGCTAGACCTGAAACTCGTTTACCGGTTTTGTATGCGCCGTAGTCAACCGCTTCAGCAATCGCCGACCAGAAGACTGGAGCATGTAAATCAACCACAAAGGATACTAAGAAATACAAAATGAAAGCGAGAGCAAAGTCACCTTGTCCAACGAATAAGTACAACATTGCGCTTAATGCGAATACGGCTACTTGGCTGTAACGGAATAGTTTGATTTTACAGTACTTCTTAGTGATCCAAGTTGATGCCACCATTGCAAGAATCGCCGCAGTTACGCCAGTTGCCAAGAAAGCAGAAATGGTCGTTGCATCACCACCTAGGTAGTATTTTGCGTAGTAAGCCGCTACTGAACCACGGATAACATAACCAATGGTGCCGGTGACACAGACTGCACATAAAATCAGCCATTGGTCATTCTTCATTAAGATTTTCACTTGTTCTTTGAATGACTTTTTATCTACTACGTGTTCAATACGCTCTTTGGTTGTTGCAAAACAGAATAGGAATAACAGCGTACCCATTAAGCCCATTAGACCCATTGAATATTGGTAACCGAGTTGTAGGTTATCTTGACCCCAAGCGGTAGAAAGTTGCGGTACGATAATCGTCACTAAAAACGCTGCAATTTTGGCGAAGAATAAACGGTAACCGTTAGCCGACAAACGTTCTTTCGGGTCATCCGTTAATACACTGATAAGTGAAATATAAGGGATGGTCACCGCGGTAAACATCACTGTCACAAAAATATAGGTTGCATAAGCGTAAACCAGTTTGGTGTTGTAATCGCCATCTGGTGTGCTGAATGCTAAGTAAACTGAAATGCCAAATGGAATGGCTAAAAACAGCATGTATTGACGGTATCGACCCCAGCGAGAGGTAAATTTATCGGTGATCATACCCATTAATGGATCAGTCACAGCGTCAATTAATCGCACTACGATAAACAGCATGGCTAAATCTGAAGGCTTGATACCAAAGATGTCGGTGTAGAAAAAGGTGATGATCAGCATCATAGAGGAAATAACCACATTCACGGCCATGTCCCCGGCACCGAAGCCAACTTTCTCTAACACTGGTAATTTATATTTATACATAGTTTTCTCATCCAGTTATTTTTCAATTGTCAGCAATACTACTGATGAGAAGGACCGAGTGATGTTAGAGCTCTCATGGAAATTAAGAGTTAGCTATTTTGTACATGCCTTTAGCAAATATGTTTATACCCGTGTTCATTGAAGATGTTTGATAGCGTTCCAAAAGAGCATTTTTATCTGTATTTAAAAGAATGTGAAGGGCGATTTAACAACAGTAACCCATTGAGTCAATTAAATAAATTAACTCAATGGGTTAAGTTGGATGTCTAGGGTTGGCCCTAGGTTTGTTTGTAATCTTAAATTTGATTACTATTTCAATGCTACCTCGGGATCAATCTTTAAGGGTTGAGGGTTCATAGAATCACTTGAAAAGCGTCCATGCTCAAGGTCATGAATAATACTCTTAACTTTCCCATCAGTAAGATCGTAATGTTTTATCTTTAGATACAAACCAGTAATACAGTACAAAATCGCAGGTAGTACTGTAAATATAATCAATATACCATCAAGCGTTTCTTGAGTTTGCTGTACTGGCTGGCCATCGACAGTGCTTTGGAAGCCAAATAAAGCAAGCCCCCAGCCGATTAATGCCCCACCAACGGCAACGCCTAACTTGATCGTAAATATGTTAGCAGCAACGTTCATTCCCGTTATTCTGCGACCGGTTTTCCATTCGCCGTAGTTGTTAGCATCGGTGATCATCGACCATTGTAATGGACCATTTGCACCTTGTAGCATTTGTAAAAATAGGTATAAAACCAGAGCTACAATCCAGTAATCTCCAGGGATAATAAAGAACAGTAGCCCAGACAAACCTAGTAAGACATTATTCCATATGGATAACTGTATTTTACAAAACCTGTCGGTGAATGGTTTTGCAATTAAGCTACCTAACATGGAGAAGATTGTTGTTCCTAATAAAAAGTAAGAAGCGGTATCTGCCCCTTTATTTAAGATATAAGTAACGTAATACAAGATCATACCTGCACGAACAACAAGCGATACGAGCATAGTAAAGTTGTAGACGGCTAAGATTCTCCATTGGTCATTTTTGACTAATATTTTCAAATCGCGAAGGATGTCAATATTTTCTTCTTTTAATGGTTGAACCCGTTCTTTTGTGAATAAAAAGCAAAATAAGAACATTAAGCATCCAATCGCACCAAATATAGTCATCGCAAGTTGAATACCCGCAGCCCGGTCTCCGGGTGATAAAAAGTCTGCTAAAGGTAAAATAGCCGCAGTACCTAGAGCGCCACCAATCGGTGCAATAGCAAAGCGGTACGATTGCAATGACATGTTTTCTTTTGGATCGGCCGTAATCGCGGCACCTAATGAGCAATATGGAATATTTATCGCGGTATACATTAAAGTCATGAAAATGTAGGTAGCGACAGCAAAAATAATTTTACCAGTATCACCATAATCAGGAACGGTATAGACAAGTATGGTACTAACCGCAAATGGAATACTGATTATTAATAGGTAAGGGCGGAAGCGCCCCCACTTAGTGATAGTATTATCGGCAATAGCTCCCATAATTGGATCGGTGAATGCATCCAATAAACGAACTGCTAAGAACATCGTCCCCATTACAGCTGGCGATAGGCCATAAATATCCGTATAGAAATAGGCTAAGATTGCAACACATGAATCAAATACGATATGGCTAGCGGCATCACCCATACCGTAGCCTATCTTCTCTGCTGGACGTATTTTTTCCGTAATCTGCTTATGTGAGGTTACTGTAGTCATCGTATTATCTCCTTATACGTCGACTTGGATCAGGAAGCGATGAGTATCGGCCCCAGAGAGTGATGATATTCTTACGGTGTCATCAAAAATTTCATGTGTAACACTGGCAGAAAATGGCTTCAGGCCATGTAAATGCAAAGTTAACTCTGATAATTCCCCATCAACAGTAATATCAAGTTCCATATCTCTACGCGTAATAGTCACTGTTATTTCTGTATGATTATCAGGGTTAATGACTCGAGCTTGAGTAGTCGTTTCATTAGATAACTGATATAAGTGAAATTCAGATGATTCGATGTAGTCATAATCAACATCAGTTTGGTCGACACTGCGTGCCAATAATGAATTTGGGCGAACTAACAGAGGCAAACTCATAAAGTCATGTTTTTCATGTAGCCACTGGCCACCTTCAATCACATCACCGGTTAATAAGTGTGTCCATTTACCTTTAGGCACATAAAAACTAACATCACCTTGCTCACTGAAAACTGGAGCGACAAGTAAGCTATCACCAAGCATATATTGAAGGTCTAAGGTGTGAGTCGTTAAGTCATTTTCAAACTCTAACCACATTGCACGCATCATTGGCGTACCTGTTTCTTGGGCTTCATACGCCATTGAATATAAATAAGGCATTAAGTTTGCTTTTAACTTTGTAAAACTTCTTACTACATCACACGACTCATCATCATAAGCCCATGGCACACGGTAGGATTTACTACCATGTAACCGGCTATGACTTGAAAGTAATCCAAATGCACACCAACGCTTGTATAGGTGGGATGGAGCCGTGTTTTCAAAACCACCGATATCATGGCTCCAGAAACCAAAACCGGATAAACCAAGAGAAAGGCCACCACGCAAACTCTCAGCCATAGATTCATAAGTCGCGTAACAGTCGCCACCCCAATGAACAGGGAATTGCTGTCCTCCAACCGTTGCAGAGCGAGCAAATAAAGCGGCTTGCTTTTTACCTAATTTACGCTCTAACACCCGATAAACCAGTTCGTTATACAAAAATGTATAGTAGTTATGCATTTTTTGAGGGCATGCACCATTGAACCATTTTACGTCTGTAGGAATTCGCTCACCAAAGTCAGTCTTAAAGCTATCAACACCCATATCAATCAGGCGTTCAAGGTGCGATTCATACCATTTGCATGCTTCAGGGTTTGTAAAGTCAACAATGCCCATGCCCGCTTGCCAGTGATCCCATTGCCAGACATTACCTTCTAAGTTTTTAAGTAAGTAGCCTTTATTTGCAGCTTCGGTAAAGAGTGGCGATTTTTGGCCTAGATAAGAATTAATCCAAACGCAGATTTTTAAGCCTTTCGCTTTTAATCGAGAAAGCATACCTTCTGGATCTGGAAATGTTTTATCATCCCATTCAAAATCACACCATTGATAAGGTTTCATCCAAAAACAATCAAAATGAAACACGTGAAGAGGTAGGTCTCTTTCAGTCATACCGTCAATAAACGAATTGACAGTTTCCTCATCATAATTGGTGGTAAATGACGTTGTAAGCCATAAACCAAAGGTCCAAGCTGGAGGGAGGCCTGGGCGGCCAGTGAGCTTAGTGTAATTGTTGAGGACGTCTTTACCTGTTGGACCATCAATCACGTAGTAACTAAGGTACTCCCCCTCAACACTGAATTGCACTTTGGAGACTTTTTCAGATGCGACTTCAAAAGACACATTTTCAGGATGGTCGACAAAAACGCCATATCCTTTATTTGTCATGTAAAAAGGAATGCTTTTATAGGCTTGTTCAGTACTAGTCCCGCCATCTTTATTCCATGTTTCAACTTGTTGGCCATTTTTAACAAGTGCAGTAAACCGTTCGCCTAGGCCATATACAAGTTCGCCAACACCAAGATCTAGACGCTCAAAAAAGTAATTTTTATTTGCTTGTTTATCAGTCGCATAACCTGATGATTTTGTGGTCGATTTAGTTATTTCTATCCCATTTCGGTAAAAGCTGATCCCCCAAAAATCTTTCTTAATTCGAATTTCTAAGTTGCCATTTTTAGCAATAAACTCTTCTTCTGTATCAGTTATATTAAAGCGGGTATGAGTATTGGTAAGTGCAAAGCGAGGATACTTGTCCACTCTACCTCTGAAATGCTCATAGCGGACACCGATAACATTTTCGATAGGAGCACTGATGGTTATTGTAAATAGCGGAGAACCTATTTGGTTTTCTCTTACCTTGCCATCAATAGGAGAAACATAAACAACAATCTCATCATCTTGGGTTTGTTGGTATTCAAAGGTGCAAACTGGAGAAATAATATTTAAGTTTTCTTGGATTAACCAGTTGCCGTCACTAATTTTCATACGTAGTCCTTATTTCAAAAAAATCAAATATTCTTATGCTATTACACTGAGTTATATTGGTTTGAAAGGTTCATATTCCTTCGACAATCTTCACTGCTTAAAGGCTTACGTTCTAGCTTATAATTCTGCATTTTGAGGTGGCTTGGGTATATTAAACATACACTTAACAATTAGAGCTGCAGATTGACTCTACAACTCCATATATATTACGTTTGCTTATTTAAAGATGTAGCTGTTTACAATGTTTTCTAAATATTCTTGTTTGCCTGATTGTTTAACAGGTTGAATATTGTTGTCGGTTGCATATTTAGCGACATCTTCAAGTGACATTGCGCCAGTCAAGATCTTCTTACCTAGGTCTTCATTCCAACCCGCGTAACGCTGTGCAATGTTTTGAGACAATTGGTCGTTTTCAATCATCGTAGCAGCACGCTCTAGTGATAGCGCCATAGTGTCCATACCACCAATGTGACCGTAGAATAGGTCTTCACCATCAATAGAAGGACGACGTACGCGTGAGTCGAAGTTAAAGCCACCAGTGGTAAAACCACCGGCTTTTAGGATTTCATACATAACGAGGGTATTTTCTTCAACGCTATTCGGGAATTGGTCTGTATCCCAACCTAATTGTGGGTCACCACGGTTTGCGTCGATGGAACCAAGTAAACCTAAGGAAGCGGCGGTTGCAACTTCATGTTGGAAGCTATGGCCCGCAAGGGTTGCGTGGTTTGCTTCAATGTTTACTTTAATTTCGTTTTCAAGGCCGAAGTCTTTTAAGAAACCATAGACTGTCGCTGTGTCGTAGTCATACTGGTGCTTAGTTGGCTCTTGTGGCTTAGGCTCAATTAAAATGGTGCCTTTAAAGCCAATCTTGTGTTTGTGCTCAACCACCATTTGCATCAAGCGACCTAGTTGATCACGCTCTTGACGAAGATCAGTATTGAGTAGCGTTTCGTAACCTTCACGACCACCCCACAGTACGTAGTTTTCACCACCCAAGCGTTTCGTTGCGCCCATCGCATTAAATACTTGAGTCGCCGCATAAGCGAAAACTTTAGGATCAGGGTTAGTGCCTGCACCTGCAATATAACGAGGGTTTGAGAAGGCATTAGCCGTACCCCAAAGTAGTTTAAGGCCCGTTTCAGATTGTTTTTGCTCTAGAACATCCACCATTTCTGCAAAGTTGTTCACATATTCTTTTAGAGAGTTGCCTTCTGGCGCAACGTCAACGTCGTGGAAACAGTAATAAGGCACGTTTAACTTGCTGAAGAATTCAAAAGCAGCGTCAGCTTTCATTTTTGCCATTTCCATTGCATCACCAGCTTGGTGCCAAGGGCGGTCAAAGGCTGGATTACCGAAAATATCGTGACCTTGCCAGCAGAAGTTATGCCAGTAACAAGCAGCAAATCGTAAATGCTCTTTCATCGATTTGCCTAAAATCATTTTGTCTGCGTCGTAATGACGGAAAGCGAGAGGATTAGTGGTTTCACTACCTTCAAACTTAACTGGCGCTACATTTTTAAAATATTCAGTCATGATTTTCATTCCATGTTTGTGTTGGTGTGAATTAATCATTGCTGCATATCGATATTTGCTCAATTATGAAATTTAATAATCAAATTCACCTATTTGTTTATTGTGCTTTATATCTCAATGTTGGACTTATATTGCTATGTTTCATAATTTCTCCAATGTATATCGTTGAAATTACGCCACCTAGCAAGCGAGGTAGTCTGGTTTCTTGCAATCAGTTTGCGATTATTTTCGGTATGCTAATTGTTTATTTTGGCAATTATGGCATTGCTTTATTGGGTAATGATGATTGGTTATATACCGTCGGTTGGCGCTATATGTTTGCCTGCTGTGTCATTCTTACTACAATCAAGGTTAACGATGGGCTGAATAGTTAGGGCTAAGCTTATCCTTGTGCTTAGCCCTATGTTTTAGTGAGTTAAAGTTTTTGCGAATTAAAATCATTGTTGATTAAAATAAGCCTTTGAGTTGAGAATAAAGTTGCTGGAATTGCTCACGCTTGGCTTGGTAGGTTTGGTACTTCTTAGAATCAGAATGGTGGGTTTCCACTAATGCAGGAACAGGGCAAATAGCGTCAATATCAGCATTTGGTGTGACAGCAAGCTGGGCTAAACGAGCAGCACCAAGAGCTGGGCCAACATCACCACCTTCTCTGAACACTAGTGTCATACCCGTAATATCTGAAAGCATTTGGCGCCAGTAAGCACTGCGAGCACCACCACCAATTAGGCATACTTCCTCTGGTACGAACTCCGTTACGTGCAGCGCATCAAAGCCATCGGCAAACGCAAAGCCTACGCCCTCTAAAACGGCCAAGCCTAGATCGGCACTGGTTGTTTCGTGAGTCATACCAAAGAATACGCCTTTGGCATTCGGGTTGTTATGCGGGGTACGTTCACCGGACAAGTAAGGTAAAAAGATCACCTCGGAGTCTGGGTTAGGGTGTTGCTCAATATTTTTTAGTAGAGTCGGAACATCGGTGGTATTGGTCAGTTTAGCGACCCAATCAAGGCAAGAGGCGGCGCTGAGAATGACCGACATAGTATGCCAAGTATTCGGAAGGGCATGACAAAAACTATGAAGTGCAGATTCTGGATTGGAGATAAAGCCATCACTTGCGGCAAAGTATACGCCTGAAGTACCTAAAGAAAGCATGGCTTGGCCGGGCTTAGTAATACCGACACCCACCGCTCCAGCGGCGTTATCACCGGCACCTGCGACAATCGGTACCGCTGGCATGCCCCACTGGCTAGCAAGTTCAGCGTACAGCTTTCCAGTGATCTCATTACCTTCATATAAATCTGGCATATGCTGACGATCTAAGCCTGTTGCTGCCAGGATGCTGTCATCCCAATCGCGCTTTTCAACATCAAGCCACATGGTTCCTGCCGAATCAGACATATCAGAAGCAAATTGGCCGCATAGTTTGTAGCGAAGATAGTCTTTTGGTAGCAGCACTTTATCAATACGAGCAAAGTTCTCTGGCTCATGCTCCTGTACCCATTTTATTTTAGGGGCAGTAAAGCCGGGCATCATGATATTACCCGTGATCTGACGGCTATTCGGCACAATCTCTTCGAGTATTTTACATTGTTTTTCACAACGGCCATCATTCCATAAAATAGCCGGACGGATGATGTCACCATTACGATCTAACAAAGTTGCCCCATGCATTTGGCCAGATAAGCCTATTGCTTTAACGCCAGATAAGTCTTGCTGTTGGCTCATTTTATCTAGGGCAGTTTGAGTCGCTAGCCACCAGTGTTCAGGGTTTTGCTCCGACCAAAGTGGCTGTGGGCGAGAAATGGTTAGTGACTCTTGCTGAGTGTTGAGAATATGCCCTTCAACGTTAAGTAAGATAACTTTAACGCCAGATGTTCCTAAATCGATACCGATAAACATAATTTTACCTTCTGATTAACATGTTATTTTAATCATTAACGGTTATCTAAATTTGTACAATTATGTTTTTTGGTTCTTTCTTTTATAGATTTCACGAACGTAAGCTAAATCACAGAACCTGCCCTTTAAGTATTTATAATTCAGTGCACTGATCAATTAAGAAAGAGCCTTATGGATAAGAAATATCGAATTGCACTTTTGTTTAATGCTAACAAGGTGTACGACAGGCAGGTTATTGAAGGCATTGGTGAATATATTCAAGCAAGCCAATGTGATTGGGATATTTTTCTTGAGGAAGATTTCACCACCAATATGAATAATTTTCACAATTGGCAGGGTGATGGAGTTATTGCAGATTTTGATAATTTAGAGGTTATTTCTCAATTATCGAACACTAATATTCCGGTTGTGGGGGTCGGGGGATCCTATCAATCGGATGAAGATTATCCTGCTGTGCCTTATGTGGCCACCGATAATCATGCGATCGTTGATATGGCGTTCCAGCATTTAAAAAGCAAAGGAATTGAAAGTTTTGCTTTCTATGGTTTACCAAATACTTCTCCTCATGGATGGGCGCATGAGCGGCGTAAAGCGTTTAACAAAATCGTTGCCAATGAAGGTTATCCATCGTCCATCTACTTAGGCAATGAAACGTTACCGCAGACCTGGCAATACGATATGAACCGTTTGTCTGACTGGCTACAAATGCTGCCTGCTGGTACCGGAATTATTGCGGTAACCGATGCCAGAGCCAGACATTTATTACAAGCTTGTGATCATTTAAATATCATGGTGCCGGACCGTATTTCTGTGATTGGTATCGATAATGAAGAGTTGGCGCGCTATTTAACCCGCGTATCGTTAAGTTCGGTCGGGCAAGGCTGTAAATCCATGGGACACAAAGCGGCAAGAATGCTGCATAGATTATTAGAAAAGCAAGAGACAGAAAGTAGTGACTCATCGAAAAGCCATGTGATTAAGCATGCGCGGGTGCTTGTGCCGCCAACTAAGGTTTACCAAAGGCAAAGTACCGACTACCAGGCTTTGAAAGATCCTTTTGTCATTCAAGCTATGCACTTTATTCGCCAGCATGCTTGCAAAGGGATTAAGGTTGAACAAGTGCTAGATCATGTTGGAATATCTCGTTCTAATATGGAAACTCGTTTTAAAGACGAACGAGGTCATTCACTGCACCAGGAGATTCACAATTCTAAGCTAGATCGAGCAGGGAGCCTGCTTCAGTCAACAGAACTACCAATTGCTGAAATTGCAGAGTTATGCGGTTACCCCTCATTGCAATATATGTACTCTGTGTTTAAGAAAACCTTTGAGAAGACGCCAAAAGAGTACCGTATGGAGCACATTCAGCATGTTGTTGAGTAGTCGCTTATTTTGAATAATATCTATTTCTTGTAAGAATTTTCACATTCCCTTCACGCTTGTTGATGCAAGATAGTGTCATTGAAAGAGCGAAAGCACTTAAACCAGTTGTAGTAAGGGTATTGAATGAAAAAATTATTATTAGTGTGTGCATTGAGTTTTGCCGCCACACCAGTGCTGGCGGACAATCATCTTGTGACGGCGGATGGAACACCTGTGGCCCAGCAAAGCAAAGGTGGCTTTCAAGGCCCAACCCAATCAAAACGTATTATTCGTGATGTCATTAGCTCTCTTAATGCCAGCGATGATACTAAAGTGGAGCTAACTGGTAACTTAACCATGTCTTTAGGCGATGAAGATTATATGTTCCAAGATGCTACTGGTGAAATTTCAGTTGAGATAGATGATGACCTTTGGTTTGGCCGCACTGTGACACCAGATAACACCATCATCCTTCGCGGTGAAGTGGAAAAAGATTGGAATAATACGTCGATTGATGCTGATTCATTAGAAGTGGTTCAATAAACGTTTCAAACACTAGGCTGTTTTTGCGCCAGTGATTCGTTTTAATACTTCATCTTTCGGGCCATCGGCGACAAGGTGGCCTCTATCAAGCACGATCAATCGATCAACCAAATCAAGCATCTCAGCTTTGTGTGTAATCAAGATTAATGTCTCTGAGGGTGAAAGTTTTTTGATTTGTTGCTTAATCAAGCTTTCAGAGCGGTTATCCATTTGGCTGGTGGGTTCATCCATTAGTAATACTGGCGGCTGAGTTAACCACGCCCTAGCAATCGTAATCGCTTGTTTTTGTCCGCCAGACAGCGCTGCGCCACCTTCTCCTACCTGCTTATCTAACCCAGATTCATCATGCTGAGTAAAGTCAGTGACTCCGGCACGTTCTGCTGCCGTTAACACTTGCTCATCGGTAATGTGGCTGCGGCCTAGGGTAATATTTTCACGAATAGAACCGAAGAACAGAGCGCAGTCTTGTGGCACACAGCCAATATTGGTTCGGACATCCGTGTAGTGCAATTGGTTGATATCTAAGTTATCCAGCTTTACCGAGCCTTCGGTTGCTTTATACAGCCCCATAATCAAGCGTTGAATGCTGGATTTGCCAGAGCCAATTCGGCCAATAATCGCGACTTTCTCACCCGGTTCAATGGTGAAATTAATATCTTTTAGCGCGTAGGTTTTGCTGTTTGGGTAGTGAAAACTGACGTTATCAAATTGTACTTTGCCTTGCAGTTGTGGACGATGGATATAGCGCTTGCCTTGTTCTTGCTCCATTGGCATATCCATCACTTGCTCGATAATCGTCATTGCTGATTTTGCTTGGTTATAACGAGTCGATAACATGGAAAGTTGTACTAGCGGGCCAACCGCTCGGCCACTTAACATGGTTGCGGCGATTAAGCCCCCCATGGTGAGTTGACCATCGGCAATTAAATAAACCCCCGCAATAATCATCGAAACAGACACAAATTGCTGCAAAAAACCTGCGGTGCTTTGAACTGAATCAGTAATGCGGCGTGTCTTGATACCCCAGTTAGACATGTGGGCGACAGATTCTTCCCAGCGGTATTGAAATTGGCTTTGTGCGTTGAACGTTTTAAGTGTTTCTAATTTGTGGAGGCTTTCAATTAAATTAGCGTGCTTTTGCGAAGACAATTTGGAGCCTTCTTCAATGGAACGTCTCAGTGGCGCTTGGATTAAGAAACTGTATATCGCCAAAATGATGACCGCCACTAAAGGAACTAAGGCAAGTGGCCCCGCAATTAGGTAAATCACGAATAAAAACAGTAGGGCAAACGGCAGATCGATGAGCGCGCCGACGGTTGCAGAGGTTAAAAACTCACGAATCGATTCAAACTCTTGCAAGTGACGGGCAAATGCACCGACTGATGCAGGTTTCGCTTCCATGCGCACACCGACTACGCGATTGAACAGTTTTGATGAGATCAGTAGATCAGACTTTTTACCCGCAATATCAATGAAATAAGAACGAACTAGCTTTAAAGCGAGATCAAATATAAAGATCAGAAAGACACCGCTGGATAATACCCATAAGGACTCAAAAGCAAGATTCGGCACTATTTTGTCATACACCAAACGAGTAAACAGTGGGGTGGCGATAGCAAAAATATTGATCAAAATGGAGGCAAGTAATACATCACGATAGATATTTTTAGATTCCCACAATGTGCTCCAAAACCAATGGCCTTCACGGGTTTTAAGTACTTCGGGAGAACGTTCATCATAACGAAAGCGCTTTTTGACCAGAAAAAGTTGCCCAGTGTACTGCTGCTGTAATTCTTCAAGGCTGATGGAATGAGCAATGCCTTCTGATTGAGGAAGCACAATTTCGGCTTCGTTGGTTTCGCGATCCATGCTCAGAATGACACAATTGCTGCCATCTTTTAGTAGTGCAATGACAGGTAGCAGCATTGGAGAAATGTCTAATAGAGGAAGCTGCGAAGCTTTAGCGACTAAACCTGCTTTTTCAGCGGCACGGATAAACAGCGATGGAGTCAACTTGCCATCGGTTAACGGCAGATCGCTGACAATAGAAGGCGCTGAATGAGGTTGCCCATAGTAGTGGCTGATGTAAATCAATGATGATAATAGAGGATCTTTCATGATTATTCTCTCAGTGCCGTTTGTTGTGCTTTGAGGAGCGGTTTTAATAAGTAATCTAAAATAGTGCGTTTTCCGGTAATGATATCGGTTGAAGCCGTCATGCCGGGAATAATCGGTAAATCTTCACCATTGGCATCTTTAAGCTGGCTTTGTTCGGTTCGGATCCTGACTTGGTAAAAACTATTGCCTTCTTCATCTTGTATGGTGTCTGCACTGATCGTTTCTAATGTGCCAGTCAGTCCACCATAGCTGGTAAAGTCATAAGCGGTAAATTTAACAATCGCTTTAAGGCCGGGATATAAAAAACCGATATCTTGCGGCGCGATTTTGGTTTCAATTAATAAGGTATCTTCTGTTGGGACAATTTCAATCAGATCCATCCCCGGCTGAATGACACCACCAACGGTATTGATATGAATTTTCTGAATGGTGCCTTTCACTGGTGAAGTGACAATCGTGCGGCTCACTTTATCTTCTAAGCCGATTTGTGATTCCGCCATACTCGATAGCTTATTGCTAACGTCGCTAAGCTCTTGCTGGTTTTTCGCCACAAAGTCTGAGGCGATATTGGTGTATTTGTAGGTAATCTCTTGAATTCCTGATTCGATAACCGGTAATTTCATGCGTGCCGAGGTGAGCTCTCTTCGGCTGTCATTCATCGAGCGTTGTAGTTGCAAAATTTCAATTTCTGGCACAACCCCTTCATCGGCTAACGGCTTTGTCATTCCGTATTCACGCTGAATAATTTGATAGTTGCTAGCAAGAATACTGATACGAGTTCTGGTTTCATTTCGTTCCTGCTGCTTTTGCTTGATTTGCTGGCCTGTCACATTGAGTTGGTTTTGTAAGTTGGCCATCACATCGCGATATTCATTTTGTTGTTGAGCAATTAAATTTGGATGCTTTTCTGAAAACTCTTTATCGAAAGTGAGAGGACCGATTTGCAGTTGTACTTTTTCCTGCCAACTGGCTGCGTCATTACTGATGATGATGCTTTTGATAATTTGACGTAGGCGGATGCTATCGGCTTTTAAGCTCGCCAGATCTTGGCTTTTTTCACGGTAGTTTGATTGGAAAAGTGTATCGTCGATAAGTAGCAGCTTTTGACCTTTTTCTACCGATTGCCCCTCTTTAACCAGCATTTCTTTGACGATGCCACCTTCTAAGTTTTGTACCACTTGCATTTGTGAAGAAGAAATGACTTTTCCTGAACCGGTCGTGACTTTATCTATTTTGGCAATTGATACCCAGACGATTGCGAGGATAAAGAAAGTTGCAATGATCCACAGAATGATACGAGCACTTTTTGGCGTATTGAGTAGCAATGCGGTGGATTTATCATCGACAAAGTCCATATGCTCTTTTGATACTGATGTCGATTTTTGTTTCATAGAAAGTCCATTTTTCTTGTCTAGAAAGTAAGGGGCAATACTAACCTTATTCTTGATATTCTCTATGTTGATTTCTTGTAAGAAAGCTGGTTCTTTAGATTTTACTTACAATAAATGTCACTGAACCTGCCTTGTTTTCCTATACTGTCTGAATAAAAGAATAGGAAAAATGTGAGGTTGTGAGTTGTGTTGTACTTTTATGTATATATTATGTTTCATTGGTGTGCAGGTAAAGTCATTTCATATAAGTTTATCAATTACTTGTAATTATTATCTATTGATTGCGGGTAATTTATTTTTATGGTGAATGGGTTGGTTTTTTGATGGCTTAATATGTAAATGCAGTGTACATATATCGATTAAGGATAGCGTATTTATTATTCGATATATCAATATGATGTCTCAAAGTTTTGTAATGTCTTCGTTAGTTAATCTGAAAATGGGAACGGTAGTATGGATATGATGAGCTCAAATAAAGCAAAAATTGAGGTAGTCAGTGGGGAAGTCTTTGTCGGAAACCACGCTAAACCATTAAATCAGATAAATAGCGAATATCACCTCTCTAATTCTGATGTTATTTGGGCGAATCCAAATGCGAGATATATCGTGAATACGGATTCGGGCTCTCAAGTGGTTGAAGTTGGTTGTGTTTCTTGCGTGATCACCAATGATGAAGGGGGGATGACGATTGCTCAGATAAGCTCCGCTCAAGGGGTCAATATTGATGACTTAAAAAATTCTCAATTAACTCCTGAAGACATTGCAATTATTCGTGCACATATGCCACCTCCACAAACTGAAGACGTTATTAATGACTCAGAAGACGATGAAGAACCGGAAGATGAAAATACTGAGCCTGAAAATGACGCTCAAGATCAGGCTTCATCTCTCGTTCAAACTGCCTCTGATGGTTTTGTTGAAGTCGATTATGACGGTGATGCGGTATTAACTAAAGCGGGTTACGATACGGTTGGCTTCCTTGATGAGGAATTGTCACAAGATGATGCCGATGATGGTATCCCTATCGTGAAAGCGCCCGGCGGCATCAATGCTTCGATTTCTTTAACCGAGGCGGATTTACAACCTTTAGGGTACAGCAGTAATCTTGGTTATCCTGTTATTACACAGCAATCGATTTTAGTCGAATCACGTACTCTCGCGCTGCAGCCGGATACGTTTACTTTTCAACCTCAATCCCTAGCGACCTTATTACAAGAATTAAACGCTGAACTTACTTCTGGTGGCCAACCACTTACTTTTGTGTTTGATGAAGAGACCAATTCGATTATTGGTCAATTAGATGGTGAGACCTATCTTACGATTCAATTAACAGCATCGTCACCGGGTGGGCGTGATGTTCAAATTGATATTGAAGTCAATTTAGCCAAGCCTTTAGATCATCTGCCAAGTGCTAACTCAACGGGTTTGGTGACTAATGTGGATGATCAAATTTCGATTAACTTAGAAATCCAAGGTCAAGATATTGGTGGTAATGAACTGAATTCGCCAATTTTAGTCGATGTCAATATTAATGATGGGGTTGATATAAAGTTCGCTACAGATCCTGGCATATTTATCGATGAAGACAGCGACTTAGGTATAACTAAAAATGGGCAAGTACCTTTAGATGTCGGCTCTGATGAAATTCACTCAATTAAAATTAATGCTAATCAGCCATTGTTAGATGGTGCGACTAGCCAAAGTTTCCCTACAACTTATGAGGTCGATGGCCAAACGCTAACGGTTTATAACGTGTTAGGCCAAGTGGTGTTTACTTTAGAAGTCAACAATGATGGTACGTATAGCGCCACACTAGTTAGACCCTTTGATCAAGGGTCAACGAATCAATCAGCCGTTGGTATTGCGATTACGGCGATGGACAGTGATGGAGATACCGCACCAGGAACGGTAATTATCACTGTTGATGATGGTGATGTACCTACTGGTGGTGAAACTGGCGTGGTGTCGATTATTGAAGCTGATACCCAACCAAATGAGTATCCGGTGGTCGGCAGAACCACGATTGGTGTTGCTCCTGGTACTGATCGATTGATTGCTGAGTCCGTCCAGTTTGATTCTACGCAAGTTAATACGTTAATTAATGAATTGAATGCTGAGTTGACAACAGCAAATGGTGAACCGATCACTTTTGGATTTAAAAGTGGTGATGACACGGTCATTGAAGGAAGAGACGCAGCAGGTAATTTAGTGCTGTCCATTGATATCAACGGTACTGTTTTATTTGAAGGTACTCTAGTAGTGGTGACGGTAACTCAATATCAGCCACTCGATCACCTTGAAACTGGTAATAGTTCAGGTTTAGTGTGGATGGATGGCGATCAGATAAAAATTAATACTGCGATTCAAATAGAAGAATCAGATGGCACTTTATTGGGCTCAGCCGTTAATGTTGAAGTGACTATTTCGGATGGCGATGCTCCGCAATTAAGTGTTGGTGATTTAGCTGAATTTACTGAAACCTCAGCGGGTGGGTATGCCGAAGGAACGGTCACTTTAGATGCGGGTTCTGATGCCATTGACCGATTTGAATTTAACGCTGATCAGCCTACGTTAGAAGGTTTGATGACCAACGGCGTCGCAACTGAATATCTTGTGACTGGTAATGAAATCATTGTTTACACTCCAGGTAATCAAGCCAATCCTATCCTAACCATCACCATTCAAAATGATGGCAGTTTTGAAGTGACGCAAACCGCGGCATTAGAGCAAGCGAATAATCCAGACGACACCATTCATCTGCAATTAGATGTGACTGCGTTCGATAAAGATGGTGACCAAAGTAATTTAGGCCAAGCCAATATTGATATTATTGATGGAGCTAACCCTGTCTTTGCTCAAGATGCCGGGACTGAGTTGCAAGAAAATACCGATACCCAGACTGGTGAGGTTCCGCTTACCGTTGGTTCCGATAATATTGAAACATTAGTGTTCTTACCTGCTGATCAACAAGCAAGCTTTGACGGTATTACCAGTAATGGTTTAGACACAACGGTTACAGTGAATGGTAATACTTTAACGCTCACCGACAGTGGAGGTAATCAAGTTCTCTCGATTGTGATTGAGCTTGATGGCCAATATACCGTGACTTTATCTGGCCCGCTTGATCAAGTCACCTCAGACGGCACCGATAACTCTGCTTCCATTACGATTGATGCATTGGTTCGCGCTACCGATTTTGATAATGATACTGCGGATGGTACTGCGGTTATCACTATCCTAGATGGTGATGATGCTATTGGAGGCGGAACGGCTTCTCTAACTTTCTTAGAACCAGATTTAGATCCTGCTGGTACTAATTCAGGAGCGACGAGTTTTGATGTGGCCGCGGGGGATGACCGCTTAGATCCAAGTTCTGTAGCATTTGACCCTCAAGATTCGTCTTATCTAGCAGAATTAATCGCTGATTTAAATGAAGTGATCACCTCTAATAATGGCGTAGATGATATTGTTTTTGCAGTGAATGCTGAGACAGGCGCGATTGAAGGGACATTAAATGGTGACGTGGTTGTTACTCTCTCTTTGTCTGCGGTCAATAGTGGGGCTGATGGTAATGATGCGACCGTGACATTGACATGGGAACAAACGATTCCGTTAGATCATCTTGCCGCAACAAGCTCTAACGGCTACGTAACCGTCACAGCTGACGATATTGTTATTAAAGCACCCGTGCAACTTCAAGATACCGATGGTGACTATTTAACCAGCCCGGTAGAAGTCACGGTTACCGTTGAAGATAATGTTGCGCCTGTAATCACTGTTGGTGATGCCGCTGAATATACCGAAACTGCATCTGGTGGGGGTACAACGGGTAATATTGCGATTGATTTAGGCTCAGATTATATCGACCGATTTGACTTTGTCGCGGGAACTGATGCTGGCACACTTGAAACGTTAACATCGAATGATCAGGCGACGGATTATGTGATTGATGGTAATCAGATCATTGTTTATCTCGCGAGTGGTACTGCAGAAAGTGATCCGATTTTAACCATTACTGTTAATCCTAATGGTAGTTATGAGATTGTTCAAACCGCGCCATTAGAGCAAGATAATGCTGAAAGTGATCAAATTAATCTCAATTTAGAATTAAATGCTATTGATAAAGATGGGGACCCGAGTAACTCCGGTACATTAGTAGTTAACATTCTCGATGGTGTTGATCCTACCGGCGTTGATACCACAGTTACGATTGATGAAGCTGATCTTTCTCCGAATGGTTACCCAGTCAGTTCTCCAGCAACCAGTTTCACACTAAATCAAGCGACCGATAAATTAGTTGCTTCAACATTGTCGATTGATTCGAGTGCTTTGGGCTATGTTTTTGGGTCACTTGAAGGACCATTAAAAAATGAACTTACCGGATTAACATCTGGTGGCACTGCGCTTGATATTACGATAGAGGTAGACTCAGCTACGGGTGTTATAACAATTACTGGTAAGTTAACCGGTACTGAAACAGAAGCGCTCTCAATTACTCTTACCCCAACCGAAGATGGTGAAGGTAATGTCGATGTCTCCATTTCTGCGATTCAAAGCCTCCCTCTTGATCATATTGCTAGTACTGGAACTTACGTCAATGTGAATGGTGAGTCACTAACCATTGATATTCCAGTACAAATTCTCGATGCGGATGGAGATGACTTAACCGCACCTGCTAATGTTACTGTCACCATTAATGATGGTGATATACCTGTTATCAGTGCGGGGGATTTAGCGGTAATTAATGAAACTGCAACGGGTGGTACCGCTTCTGGTAATGTAACACTAGACGTTGGCTCGGATGCAATCGACCGTTTTGAATGGAATGCCACACAAGAAACGTTAGAAGGCATTACCAGTAATGGCCAAGCAACTTACGCTGAAGTCGCTGGCAATGTTATCTATTTATACATTGAAGGGACGACAACTAACCCTGTACTTACCATCACCATGGATAATGATGGTTCGTTTGATGTAGTGCAGACAGCACCTCTAGAGCAAGCCAATGATCCTGACGATACCATTCACCTAGCTTTAGATGTGATTGCGATTGATAAAGATGGCGACCTAAGTGAATCGGCCCAAGCGTTAATTGACATCATTGATGGACAAGATCCAACAGGCACCGGTACGACAGTTGATATTACTGAAGGAGATTTGTCACCTATCGCGGGTTATCCAGCGGAAGGTTCAGATACTTTCACGCTCAACCAAGTAACCGATAAATTAATTGCATCGACTTTTGTGATTGAAGAAACGGTACTTGATACGCTGCAAATAGAACTTGAAGCATTAACCGCTAATGGTAGTGAGCTAACAATCACGATTTCAAAAGATGACACTACTGGTGAAATTACCATTAGTGCCACTTCGGTTGATACGACCGAGGAAGTATTGTCGATTGTTTTGACGCCAACAGAAAATGCTAACGGGAATGTTGATGTTGATATTTCAGTTACTCAAAATCATCCATTGGATCACGTCGATACCTCTGGCGATTATGTCAGTATTGTTGATGATGTTTTAAACATTACCATTCCCGTGCAAATTGAAGATGCGGATGGTGATGTCTTAGTAGATGAAAATGGTGACCCTGAGCCTGTTGATGTCGTGGTGACGATTAATGACGGTCAAGATCCGGTATTTAATATTACATCTCAAGCAACAGAACTCACGGAAGGTGAAGCTGGAAGTACGGGCGTTATTTCTGAAAGTTTAGATCTTGATACAAACAGTGACCAAATTGATGCCATCACATTTAATCTTACCGACGCTCAAGCACAGGCCT
This sequence comes from Vibrio litoralis DSM 17657, assembly GCF_000426765.1. Taxonomy (GTDB): domain Bacteria; phylum Pseudomonadota; class Gammaproteobacteria; order Enterobacterales; family Vibrionaceae; genus Vibrio; species Vibrio litoralis. Next base: position 212,672 of record NZ_AUFZ01000016.1, read on the forward strand.
TGTTTGATATTACCTCTAACGGTAAAGGTACTCGAGTTGATCAATCCGTAGATGGAAGGATTTTAGTCTTTGTGCCTGCTGAGTTTGGCGGAGAAGATGTGCCAGTCTTAGAAATTATTTTTGATAATAACGCCAAAGATGGCAGTTATACCATTCAGCAATTCGAGCCTATCGATCAACCAGAAGATACCAATTCTTCCATTTTTGAACTGGATGTTATTGCCACCGATATGGATGGTGATACCACTGGGTCTCAGATTACACTTACCATTAATGATGGTGGCAATCCTAATGCCTCTGATGTGACGGGTGATGGAAGTATTACCGTTAGTGAAGGTGATTTGAACGATAACGGTCAAAGCCTGATATACCCGGGTAATCCAAAAGGGATGGGAACCTTCACCATTGCAGCAAGTAATGATGATCTCGATCCAACATCACTCACCATTGATGATTATGCCTCTTTTAAATCAAGCATAGATGGTTTGAATCTAACTTCAGATGGTCGTGTCGTGAGGGTTGATGATACCTTAGTTGTGAGTGATGAAGGGGTCATTACCGTTACCGGAACTACAGAAGATGGTGATGTGATCTTTATTTTGACCTTCACTCCAACACTAAATGCCGATGGTAGTGTGACGGTTGTGATGTCGCTAGATCAAAAGCAACCACTCGATCATCTTGATGCAGATTCAATCATCTTTGAAGTGCCAATTCAAATCACTGATACCGATGGTGATAAGTTAGTTGGTAGTGATGGTTCAACCGAGACGCCAATTGATATTAGTGTTTCATTTACCGATGGTGAAGCTCCAATATTAACCGATACCAGCATAGATATTACCGAAGCGGATGTCGGTATAGCTGATCCTCAAATTTATACTGGCCAAGTTCCGACCGACATTGGTAGTGATACTATCGCGTCAATGCAGTTTGTTTCAGATGGACAAAAAGGGTCTGCTACAGGTTTACTTTCTAACGATCAATCCGTTCTGGTCGATAATACGGAATCTGGTGTTGTTCGTTATTATTATCTTGGTGGTGAGTCAGGCACTGACGAAATCGAAGTGCTAGTGATCACCTTAGTTGAAGTTGATGGTGTGTATGATGGTTCATATCAAGTCGAACAATATGAACCGTTAGAGCAAAGCAATGACGATAATGATATTACCAGCATCACGCTGGATGTATTTGCTACCGATAATGATGGTGACTCAAGTAACAATGCCACAATTACGATTAATGTTGCTGACGGTACCGATCCTCAATTTGTAGAAGACACATCAGATATCGTCTTGATTGAGTCATCAGATAGTGCTGTGACCAACTCAAAAGGCCAAGTGAATGTTACTGCTGGATCTGATGATGTGGAAACTATTCGATTTGCAGACGACCTGTTGGATGGTAACGGTAATCTAAGTGATTTAACTTTAACTTCAAATGGTGGCGCTACTTACTGGGTGATAGACGGAAGTACAGCAATATTATATGCAGAAGATTCTGAATCTGAAGATGATACAGTGCTTATTGAAGTCATTATTGATGATACGGGAGCATACAGCGTTACCGTTTCCGGCCCAATTGACCAATCGGATAGCGAATTAACTCAAATTGAATTGGGCTTAATCGCCACTGATACCGATGGTGATACTGCGGATGGTTCGCTGGTGTTCTCCGTTGAAGATGGCGCTAATGCGCAAGGTGGTCAAACCGGGGCAATTGCGATTACAGAAGGTGATTTATCACCAATGGATCCTAGTGTGCCAAACACTGATGGGTATCCTGTAAGCGGAGAAGTTACTGGAATTAATGTCCCTGCTGGTGTTGAGAAGCTAGATCCTGCCACTGTCCAGATAAAACCTTCAGATCTTGACCAACTTATTACCGAGTTACAGGCGGATTTAACCTCTGGTGGTCAGCCCATCGTCTTCACCTTTGACCCAAATACCGCCACATTGGTTGGGAAGGTGAACGGGGTTGATGCCCTCACGATTGAATTGAGTGCAGAGGATGATGGAAATAATGGCGTTAAGATTAGTGTCACAATGACTCAACACTTACCACTTGATCACAACCAAGACTCATCTGTTGAAAATGCATCTGGTTGGGTAACCGTCAATGACACCGAAATTCATATTAACTTACCAGTACAAGTGCAAGATACCGATGGTGATTATCTTGATAATGCCGTCAATGTCGATTTGAGTATTACCGATGGTATTGACGCGTCATTTACTACCGATTCAGGTGTGTCTGTTGATGAATCAGCCATTGATGCTGGTGGGGAAAATCATCAAGGCTCTAATCCAGATAGTGATTCAGAAACAGCATCAGGACAGATTGATATCGCACTCGGTAGTGATGAAATTGCTAGTTTTGGTATCGACCCAAGTTTATTTAATGAATTGAACCCAGGCTTAACCTCATTAGGTCAAGACGTTACCTTAAGAGAAAACTCCGACGGCACATTTAGCGGTGTCGCAGGTGAAAATGATAGAGAAGTCTTTATTGTGACTTTCTCCGCCGATGGTAAATATACCTTTACTATTACTGGTGCGCTCGATCATGAGACGCCTGATGAATCAGACCCTACCGTTGGAACACAGTTAGATATTCAGTTACCTATCTATGCTGTCGATAAAGATGGCGATAGAGTACCAAATACAACTGACGTTAATGATTACAATGCATCCAATACTATTACCGTTACGGTAAACGATGATGTGCCAAGTGTTGCGGGCAATACCTTTGATGTAAATGAAGGTGAAACGATCATTGGCTCATTACTTCCAGCAAGTGAAGGGGCTGATGATATTGCTACAATCAACCTTTTCTTTGCTGATGAGCCTAATGGTGCAATCGAACCACATCCATCACCTTTCACATCAGTTCCTGTGTATAGCGGTGATCAGTTATTAGGCCAAATGAGCGTTGATAGCGAAGGCGTGGTCACTTTTGTGAGTAACCCAGATCTCGCCGATATTCAAGAATCGATTACGCTTGATATGGATATCACGATCACCGATAAAGATGGCGACCAAGATTCAGGAAGGATAACTCTAGATATCCATGATAAAGACCCTATTTTTGTCTTTCCTGAGTTGTCTCATGGTCAAGAAGAAGATGGTCAAGGACTGGTTGATGGCTTGGATGCTTTTGATAATACCGATGGAACAAACTATTTAGAAAACGGTATCCCAGTCTCTATGGCGATTGATGTTGGGGATGTCGATCGTGGCGAGTCGGTAACTTCTATTACAATTACAATACCTGCCGAGCCTCATGGGCAATTTTATTATAATGGTGGTGTACTCTCGCCTAACGCTGGTGTAGTGACAATTCCAACTGAGGCTATTAGTGACCCCGATGGCGATGGTTTAGTGACTATTTCAGGCATCACATTTGTACCGGATGAAGATTATTCTAGTGATGGCATTTCATTTACGGTTGATGCTCAAGTATCAACCACAGATACCTCCGATCTCCAGTCTGTCACCGGAGAATTAGAAATTAGTGTTGATGGTATTGCAGATATCCCTGTCTGGAATGAAGCCACAGTCACTGAATATATTGGAACGGAAGATAATGCGATTGCTATTGATGGTTTATTGGCCGATTTAAACGATGAGGATGGATCTGAAGATTTGTTCTACATTGTCAGCATACAGCCTGATGAGAATGGCAATATCAATGGTAGCTTATCCGGAACCGGATTAGAGGATCTTGGAAATGGGCAATATCGAATTTCAAAAGATGATATTGCTAGCTTGAAAGTGACACCAAATAAAGACTTTAGTGGTGATATCAAATTACAAGCTATTGCGCAAAGTGAAGAAAAAGGAACCGCTGTTGTAGGTAAAGAAACCGCGAACTCTGACCCAATCGATATCGTAGTGCGCGTTCAGCCAGACGCAGATGAAGACTTAACACTTAAAGTCTCTCGAATTGAATCAGATGAAGATGTGGCGATTAACTTAGCTAGTCATATTACTCTAAACCATCCTTCTGATGCTGCCGATGGCTCTGAAACATTATACGTACGTTTTAGTAATCTTCCTACCAGCTCTCAACTACTACTTAATGGTGAACCAGTTTCATTGGAAGCTGATGGTAGTTACGAAATTCCATATAGTGATTTAGCTCAATTAGAGTTCTTGCCTGCACCTGAAAGTAGTGGTGACTTCACACTCACCGTTGAAGGTATTGTAAAAGATAACACTACTTTTGAGGGCCCCACCACTGCAACTGATAATGATGAATATATAACGGTTAGCAAAGAGATTAAAATTTCAGTTAAAGGTGTGGCGGACGAGCCTATTATTACGATTGATTATGATAGTGGTTGGACGCCAATCAATCCAAACCCTGATGACCAAACCAGTGATGGGGTTGAAATCACCATTCCAGAAGATGGAGTAGCAACCTTTGACTTTGATATCACCTCAGGTGAAAACGATGCTTTAGATGGCGATGATTCAGAAACGTTATCAGTCGTGCTTTCGGGTATTCCTGAAGGTTTGATCATTAAAAGTAATGGTGAAGCTTTGGAGCTTACTTATGTAGGACAGGATGAAAATGGTCAACCTATTTACCAGGTCGAACTTGATAGCATTAATAATATTCAAGTTGAGCCGCCATTAAACAGTACCGAAGATATTACGTTAAAGGCAACGGTTGTAGTAACTGAATCTGATGGTGACAGTGCCACATTTGAAAAAGATATTATCATTCACGTCGCCCCGGTTATTGATTTAGGCGATACCTACACTTCGACTTCAAACGGTGTGGAAGATGACTTAGTTACTTTGAATTGGAAACCTACTTTTTCGGATCCCCAAGAATATGTAACGTCCTTCACACTTATTTTACCCGATGACGCAGATACTGATGCTGATGGCTACTCGATTTATATCGTTGAAGCAGGTGGTGCTCAAACTCAATTATTCTTTGATTCGGAAGGTTCACTGAATTTAGATGCTTATTTGGAGCAACTAGATAATGGTGCTGAATTAAAAATATCCATGCCACCCAATTCAGATAAAGACTTTGAGTTGGCCACTAATATTACTGTTCAGCAAGATGATGCTGATGCGACCGATCCTGAAGCTCCAGCCATTAAAGAAAATATTGAAGGCACTTTAGTCGTTAATGTTGATGCAAAAGTTGAATCTCCTGGCGATCCATACACATCAGAAACCGGAGCTGGAAAAATTGTTATCAGTTCTGGGCTTGACGACGATGGTGATGAGATTATCGATGACCTTGGCACCGTGTCTTGTGATGCCAATGGTGTGGTTGATTTAAGTTCAGGTGGTGTGGGTACTATCATGTTTGCGGAAAATGATTTATCCAGTAATGAAGTCATTACCGAGTTAGTTATTGATTTTTCGGGGATCAGTTTACCCGAAGGTCAAGGGTTTGTCGTGACAGGTGCCGTAAACAATGGGGATGGGAGTTGGACGGTTAAAGACGGAAACCTTAGCAATATTCAAATTCAGGCTCCTGCGGGGTTTACCGATATTGTAGACATTAAGGTTGTCGCCAAAGTGGTTGATCAAGGGGATAACAGTGAAGGTGATGTTAGCCAAGAGGTTTCGATTACTGGTGAAATCTCGTTAGATTTTTCAAACAATACTAATGATTTATTAGATCTAGCCGCTGAAATTATAGTGGAAGATACGGTAGTAATCGGTACTGAAGATCAAGGTATTAACTTAGGTTCTCAGATTGTGATTAATAATGCGGTTTCAGTATCAACCGATGATCAAAATGGCGACGAAGAAAGTGAAATTCCGAATGATGTCATGACAGTGGTTATTGACTCTGCGGATTTACCTGAAGGTGCAACCATTACTGGGGCAGAATATGACTTTGAAACGGGCCAATATGTCTACGAAGCAACATTGAATGCTGATGGAACGGTTAATCTAAGTGGGCTTGGCTTAACTCCACCAGCTGATTATTCGGGTGACTTCCAGTTTGATATTAAATACGTTAGCACCGATACCGAAAGTGGTGATGTTAAACAAGCTACTCAAACTGTTACCGTAAACGTTTCACCTGTTGCAGATGCTGGGCCTAATGTAAACCTTGAAATTGAGAGTCAAGGTTTAGACAGTAATAAACAACCTATAACTGAATCAAATGAAGCTGAGGTTCCTTATGAAGGTATTGCTTATGAAGATGCTACCATCATATTAGATTTCTCAAATATTACTTTTGGTGATTCCTATAATATGGAAGAAGGTGGAACTGAAGGTGGTATTGAAGCCGTTGAATCACTCACTATTCAGGTTGATCCATCGATGGGTTTTTTCCTCGATGGTGAAGATAATTTGGTCAGTGAATTGACGTTAGGGCCAGATGATTTATCGGATGTTAAATTTATTCCAAATGAAGATTTTAGTGGTCAGGTTGATTTCACGGTCAGTGGTGTCATTACTGATACTGCGATTTTTGATTTAGATGGAAACAGAACGGAAACCGATTCTAGAGAGGTTCCTGAAACTACGGTTAGTATTGATGTTATTGCAGTTAATGATGACGTATTAGTGGAGTCCACGACTGGTGGCAATATTCAAGGTTATGAGGATACCCCGGGAGGTGTTTCTCTTGCGGCAGGTACGGTGACCTTACAAGACATTGATGGTTCAGAAAGCATTGTTTCAATTATTTTAACCGGTATCCCTGAAGGGTTTGTGGTTAATGGTGCGGCCAATAATGGTGATGGTACATGGACAATTACCAACGCGACGGGCTTACAAGAATATAGTTTTTCTGGATTATCACTCGTATCACCTAAAAATTTCAGCGGTACTATTGAGGTTGGTGTAGTGGTTTATACCAAAGAAGACTCTCTTGATGATGTTGCTGCTATTAATAAGAGTATTACGGTTGAGATATTACCTGTCGCTGATGAAATTGATACCGGTGTAGTGACTGCCGCTTCAGGCTCTGAAAATGGTGATATCCTTCTCGAATTAGATATATCTACGGTGGATAATAAAAGTACTAATACATCTACGTTAGATAGTATCGTAGAAAACGATCCAGAAAATATCCAAATCACCATTAGTAATGCACCCATTGATATGGGGGCAAGTTTTAGCTTCTCTGATGGCGTAACGGGCACTATTACGGATAATGGGGATGGGACTTGGACGATTCTTAGTGATTCAGGGACTTTAGATAGTCTTATTTTTAATCCTGGTGATGCTAACAATAACAACTGGGATGGCTCTCTCGAACTGGATATTCGCGCGGTCGATAATGGTGTCGTAGCTGAAGATCCATTAAGTGAACAAGCAACTATTACTGTTGATGTTACGCCAGTTAATGATACGCCTGAAAATACCGTACCGACAGAAGTAATAGATGCGGTTGAAGGTGTCTCGACGACGATTAATGGCCTTGCTATTTCCGATGTGGATGCACCAGAAGGTGGTCAGCTTACGGTAACCTTGGAGACAGGTAACGGTTCATTATCGGTTCCTGATGAGTACTCTGGCAGTGTGACTATTGAAGGTGATGATTCTGGGCAGTTAATTTTAACGGGTGAATTAGACGCAATTAATGACTTATTAAGTGGTGGTATTGAATATGTACCTGAAACCGATGGTGATACAACAATCACCATGACCACTAGCGATAATGGTAATACCGGCACTGGTGGAGAATTAACCGATAGCGATGATATTAGCGTATCAGTGGCTCCTGCCGCGGCCATGATGGCAAGTTTTGCTAGTTCACGAATGATGATGCCAAATGTGTCCTCAACCGCTGCTCAATTAGCTTTGATTCCACTACTAGGTTTGTTAAGTGAACATGTTCAAGCCTTTGAAGCGGAATTCATAAAAATTGATAACCTAGACTCAGGTAAAGTCGTTGATGCATCAGGCCAAACACTTGGTAGCCAGCAAGATGATGGCTCTTGGGTTATAGCTTCGCAAGACTTAAGTAATGCTTATCTATCGGACTTATACGAAGGGCAACATAACTTAACCGTAGAAGCGGTTTCTCAAAACTCTGAAAATGATGAGTTCATTTCAGAGTCTCAGTCAGTAGCTGTGAATGTCACCATTGAGCCAGACGGGCAAGATGTACTGCAAGCTAACAATGCTGCGGAACACTCGGTGGTGGTCGGTGATGATAGTGATGAAACGCTTATCGGTACCGAAGGTCATGACACATTAATTGGCGGCTTAGGTAACGACATTCTAATTGGTGCGGGTGGTTCCGATATTCTTATCGGTGGCGCGGGTAACGATGAGTTATGGGGTGGTGAGCGTAATGGTACCGGTGATGGCGCGGCAGATACTTTTGTGTGGCGAGAGCAAGATATTGGCACTCAAGCTTCACCGGCGATTGATGTCATCAAAGATTTTGAATTGAGCCTTGATAAGATTGATATTCGCGATTTGTTCTCTGATAGAGATACTTCAAAAGCTCAAATGGAGGAGATACTTTCTCACATTACCGCATCCGAAGATGATGGCAAAATCAACTTAACCGTCAATACCGACCAAGGTGGTGAGCAAGTGATAGTGCTAGATAATATCAGCACACACAGTCTGGGACTTGATAGTGGTGCGAGCTCAAGTGACATAGTGTCAAGTTTGTATGCTCAACATAATGCCTTTATGAGTGAACATAATAGTTAATAGTTAATAGTTGAGAGAATGATCGATACCCCATTGAAGTTGCCTTCTTTGGGGTATTTTTTTATCTGTAATGAACCATAGCAGTGCACTGCAAAAATTATTTCAGCGAGTGATAATAAGTTCTTCATTAAAAACAAGCTGTTAAATGTTAGATGTGAATTGGCATGACTTTCGCATTATTTATAGCAATGAGTATGTACAGTTAATATTCAGAAAACCTGATTCGCAACAGGCAAAGACGCCTCTTAGATTTGGACTCACTTTGGTGATGACGATCTAAGAGGCGTTTTTCGTTTTGTATCCGAGTTATTTCAGGGGTTCTGGATGAGAGGGCCTATTATGGTAAAGAAAAGTATGGCAAAGGAATGCATTAAATCAGCTTGTCCGTATTGTGGCGTGGGTTGTGGAGTAGAAATTAATAATAAAAACCAGATTGTAGGCGACCAAGCACACCCTGCTAATAAAGGCGCTTTGTGTGTTAAAGGCTCTGCATTGGCAGAAAGTTTGGACATGCCATCTCGCTTACTCTACCCAAGAATAAACGATGAGCAGATCGAATGGTCGAATGCGATTGAGAACATTGCCGACAAATTGCATCGCACCATCGAACAATACTGCCCTCAAGCTGTCGGTATGTATGTCTCCGGTCAGTTATTAACCGAAGATTACTATGTTGCCAATAAGCTGATGAAAGGCTTTGTTGGAAGCGCCAATATCGATACCAACTCACGTTTATGCATGTCTTCAGCGGTGGCCGCTCACGTTCGCGCTTTTGGGGAAGATATCGTGCCTGTCAGTTATGAAGATCTTGATCATACTGATCTCATTGTGATTGTTGGAGCCAATACTGCGTGGACGCATCCGATTTTATTTCGTCGGATCCAACAAGCCAGAGAAGCCAATCCAAATGTGAAACTAGTGGTGATCGATCCACGAAAAACCATTACCGCAGAGCAAGCCGACTTACACTTACAAATTGAAAATGACGGAGATGTGCCGTTATTTAATGGGCTCTTGCATTACCTTGTTCAGAATGGGGCTACTCAAGAGTCATTTATCGAACAATATGTGAATGGATTTAACGCTCTTAAAGCCTCTTTATCCGAGAGAAGTCATTCTATTGATGCGATTAGCCAGCAACTTAAACTAGACCCGGTATTCGTTAAAACCTTCTATCAATGGTTTGCCCAATCACCAACTGCCATGACGCTCTTTTGCCAAGGGGTCAATCAATCAGAATCAGGTACTGACAAAGCCAATTGCATCATTAATGCGCATTTAGTGACGGGGAAAATTGGTACGCAAGGAAGTGGGCCATTTTCAATTACGGGGCAACCTAATGCGATGGGCGGTCGTGAGGTTGGTGGATTGGCCAATCAATTGGCTGTACACCGTGGTTTTGATCAGGAATCTATTCAGCAAGTTGAACAATTTTGGCAAGCGCCGAATATTGCGACTGCTCCCGGCCTAAAAGCCATCGATTTGTTTAATGCGGTTGAGCAAGGCGAGATCAAATTCTTATGGATCATTGCAACCAATCCAGCCGTTTCTATGCCGAACTCAGAGCAAGTCAGACGCGCTTTAGAAGTATGTGACTATGTCGTGGTATCCGATATTACCTCTCATACCGACACCGCTACATTTGCCGATGTCCTTTTGCCTGCGGCCGGTTGGGGAGAAAAACAGGGCATGGTGACCAACTCAGAGCGTTGCCTGACCAGACAACGACAATTTTCTGCGCCACCGGGAGAGGCAAAACCCGATTGGTGGATGCTAGCCGAAGTGGGTAAAGCTTTATGCCAAAAGCTTGGTGTTTTCGAAAAGCATAGAGTGACATCGGGCTTTGAGTTTGAATCCGCGGCGGATGTGTTTAGGGAGTACGCAGCATTATCTGGTATCAACCGAGACAGCCCTTTTAAATTCGATTTATCCAGCTTGAGCCAACTGAGTGATGAAGAATACGCCAATTGGCAGCCACAAGCTTGGCCTTTAAATGGGCAGCCTGTATTGCAAGATAAGCAGAGCCCAGCCAATCAGACTCAAGCATTGTCTTTCCCAACGGCCAATGGCAAAGCGAATTTGGTGCTTGCCGATGAAGTCAACATCGCTCATCACAGTGAAAATACTTGGTGGATGAATAGTGGTCGCCAACGAGACCAATGGCATACCATGACTCGTACCGGGCACATCAGTCATTTAGCTGCCAGTGAAGTGGAGCCGACGGTGTACCTTAATCCGATTGCCGCAGAGCAAGCTCAATTGCAAACGGGCACATTGGTTCAGATCCAAAATCCCAACCGTTCTGCTAACAATGCAACGAATAGCAATGAAACGGATTTTAATACAAACAGCTTAATCGCTCGTTTAGCGGTTGATGCAGGGTTAACCCAAGATCAAGCCTTTATGTCGATGCATTGGGCAGGAAAGTTTGGTGGACAAAGCCAGGTCAATGCAAGTTTAGCGAGCCTAGCCGATCCGCATTCAGGACAGCCAGCGTTTAAATCGCAACGGGTGAGTATTACTGCTTTGCCAGTCAGTCATTATGGCTTATCAATCGGGCTAGATTTGAGTGATGGTGAGCTATCACAAACCCTTTGGCCTTATAAAAGTTTGCAACATGTAGACTTTAACCAAACACGCTCTAATGCTTTGTATCAGCAAGGGGTATGGCGATTTGCCGATACTCACGCGATCACCAAGTCGGACATTCAGCGCCTAGTTCAACAACAATATCCCAATAGTCAGTACTTGGTGTTAGACCAACAAGATTCATGGCTAGTCGTGATTTTAGTGTCTAAAACGGTGATTGGCATGGTGATGATTTCAAGCCAGCCAATCGAACTGCAAGCCGAATCACTGCAACCTTTTATTCGCGAAAAATTTAACCTAGGTGGCTTGTTATCTGTACTCAGCGCCAAAGGTGGGAAGGTGAGTAAGTTGGTGTGTAGCTGTTTTCGAGTAACTGAGCAAGACATTCTCGATCAGTTAGAACAAGCACCGAATATGGGGCTAAGAGAGCTGCAAAACATATTAAGTTGTGGCAAAAACTGCGGCTCTTGTCTTCCAGAAGTCAAAGGCTACTTATCTCAATCGATAGATGTTGTATCGATTAAATAACCTAGTTAAAACGATTCCCACACAAGGAAGTGTGTTATGAAAAATCAAATTACGACAAATTTTCGTCAGACAAATCATTTGCTTGGCACCATCAATATGGGTCAATCTGGACATCAATTGAATAGCGACAAAATGAAAGCCTCTACTTCAAGCAAAAAGGGCAAAGTACTATTGGTAGGCGCAGGGCCGAACGATCCTGAGTTGTTGACTATCAAAGCCTATCAAGCCATTCAAAAAGCAGATGTGGTGGTGTTTGACCGTTTAGTTGGACATGAAATTTTAGATTTGATCCCAGAGCATTGTGAGCAAGTTTATGTCGGTAAACGTTGTGGTCAGCCGAGTTTGAAGCAAGAGGAAATCAACCAGATTTTGATTGAACAAGCCGAGCAAGGTAAACAAGTGGTTCGCTTGAAAGGCGGCGATCCGTTTATCTTTGGTCGTGGCGGTGAGGAGGCTTTAGCTTTAATAGCGCAAGGCATTCAATATGATGTGATCCCCGGTATTACTGCCGCAATTGGTTGCGCCGCTTCTGCGAAAATCCCGCTGACTCACCGTGGTGTCTCTCGTAGTGTGACCTTAGTGACAGGGCGCATTATGGAAGGGGCATTTAACTCATGGTCAGGTTTGGTGAGTTCAGGACAAACTGTGGTTTTTTATATGGGGCTTGAACAAGCAAACTCGATTCAACAAGGTTTGCTGTCTTCGGGTTTAGCCTCAAACACGCCGGTCGCGATTATCGGTAATGGATGCAGTGCCCAAGAAACAACTTATATCACAACGTTAGATGAACTCCCTATGCAGGCTATCAGTTTGAAAGGGCTAACACCGGCGCTGATTGTTGTGGGGGAAGTAGTCGCCTTACGTGATGAGTTAATGGCTGAATTAACAGAAAATGCGCATCTACCACTTTAGGGTTATTTTGTTGTTTTATAAGCATTTTTTTATATGATGGGCATGTATGTTGCTTTGTATTAAAGATTGATATTTAGACTATTGCAAGGATGCAACGTCATGGCTCAATCTTTATTTGATTCCGAATCTTTATTAATCACCAAACACACACCATTGATTATCTGCTGTGATCATACTGAGCAGCAGGTGAAATTGTGCGCTCAATTGGCACAAGATTTTGAAGATATTACGGTATGCTCTTTAAAGCAGCTTCCTGAACGAGTGCTAAACCAACCTAATGCTTGTCTGATCATGGCTTGGCAAAAGCCTTGTGCTGAGCTTGTATGTGTTATTGAATTTGCCGATAAAAAATCCATCCCTCTTTTACTGTTAACTCAACAACTTAATCACGATGATGCTCACTACCTTGTTGGGTCAAATAGCTATGCATTATTATCTACTTCGACGGAAGGGAGTCTGTTGGGATGGGTTCAATACGCCAAAAATGTGCGCTTAAATGCGATCAAACAAACCCAAGAAATTCAAAAATTAAATCAAAAACTAGAAGACCGAAAATATGTCGATCAAGCGAAAGGATTATTAATGAAACTGCATCATTTAGATGAACAGCAAGCCTATCAAGCACTACGAACCTCAGCGATGAAGAATAGCCAAACCTTAGGCCAAGTGGCTAAAAATCTGATTGCCACCTTAGAAAACATTAGTCTCTAAGGAAAAGCATTAGCCTTTAATAGTAGATCTACCTTTTGTATGGATATAACTAGTGCAAACTTGCACCATAAAAAATCACAAATGATTGCTCGTCGTTATAGGTTTAGCTAACTCACTGAAAAATAGAGATACTTAAAGTTGGCATGGAAATTGGATTAGTCATAAGTAGAAGCAAAATTAAATTATCGATGAAGTGAGCTATCAATGGCGGTAGGTCAATCATCAACGAATACATAGCAAAGGCGCTAGCGATCTTAGGATCGGTAGCGCCTTTTTTATTGGAAAAATGTAGACAGGGAGTCGCTCATGAAGAAAACACTTTCATTGCTTGCCGTTGGAATTTCACTGGCTTTTAGCCCAATCACACAAGCTAAAGTGACCATTGGAGAGCCAGAAAAAGAAGATCTTACCTTTGGTTTTATTAAGTTAACCGATATGGCGCCGCTCGCTGTCGCGTATGAAAAGCACTATTTCGAAGATGAAGGCTTGTATGTTTCATTGCAATCTCAAGCGAACTGGAAAGTGTTACTGGATCGTGTGATTGATGGTGAGCTTGATGGCGCACACATGCTTGCCGGTCAACCGATTGGTGCAACCATTGGTATCGGCACCAAAGCGGACATCATCACCGCTTTTAGCATGGATTTAAACGGTAATGCCATCACAGTTTCAAATGATGTTTGGGAGCAAATGAAACCAAGCTTAGCAAAAGATGCTGATGGAAAAATCGCTCACCCGATTAAAGCCGATTCATTAAAGCCAGTGATTCAGCAATACAACAGTGAAGGTAAGCCTTTCAAAATGGGTATGGTTTTCCCTGTCTCAACCCACAACTATGAACTGCGTTATTGGTTAGCAGCGGGTGGGATTAACCCAGGTTTCTACGCACCGGATAAAGGTGATAACAGTGGAACATTACAAGCGGATGCTTTGCTTAGCGTAACGCCGCCACCACAAATGCCAGCCACTATGGAAGCCGGTACGATTCATGGTTACAGCGTTGGCGAACCTTGGAACCAACAAGCGGTATTTAAAGGCATTGGCGTTCCTGTTGTGACAGATTATGAGATCTGGCAGAACAACCCAGAGAAAGTGTTCGGCGTTTCAAAACAATGGGCAGAAAAATATCCAAATACTCACTTACGTGTGGTTCGCGCCATGATCCGCGCCGCCTATTGGTTAGACGAAGAAAACAACAAAAACCGCCAAGAAGCAGTTGGTATTCTGGCGCGTAGTGAATACGTCGGAGCCGATAAAGCGGTGATTGCGAATTCAATGACTGGCACCTTTGAATACGAAAAAGGCGACAAGCGTGACATCCCTGATTTCAACGTCTTCTTCCGTCATAACGCGACTTACCCCTATTACAGTGATGCCGTATGGACGCTGACACAAATGCGCCGTTGGGGACAAATCTCTGAATACAAACCGGACTCTTGGTACATGGACATCGCCAAAAAAGTCTACCGCCCAGATATCTATAAGCAAGCGGCTCAATCATTGATTGATGATGGCACGTTTAAAGCTTCTGATTTCCCAGAGCTTAACTCTAGTGATGGCTTTAAAGCGCCGCAAAAACACTTTATCGACAACATTATCTTCGATGGTAAGCAGCCAAATGCGTATTTAGAAAAGTTCCCAATCGGTCTGAAAGATAAAGATACGATCTAATCATCAAAGGTCAGCAGGCCCTAGACGATTAAAAACAAATTCAAGGAAGAAAAGTTATGTCGAATTCAGCAGTGATATCACCCAAAAAGAAGAACAATGTTTTTTCATTATTGCCATACAACTCAAGCCAGGCTTCGATTTCTCAAGCGAAAAAATGTTTACTGCCTATCGTGGGAATTGTGGTGTTCCTTTTAATGTGGAGCTTAGCGGCGAAACAAGTACAAACCTCGCTAGGAACCTTGCCGGGACCTTATGAAACCGCGCAACAGTTTTCCGGTTTAGTGGATGAGCACTTTGCCAGCCGTGAGAAAGAGCAGGCTTTTTACGATCGCCAAGAAGCGCGTAATGAAGCCAAGCTTGCCAAAGATCCGAGTGCTGAAGTGCGCATTCGACCTTATACCGGCAAAGCGACGTTCTTTGATCAAATCGCCACCAGTTTACTGACAGTTGCCGCGGGCTTCTTACTAGCAACGGTAATCGCGATTCCAGTCGGGATTGTGCTGGGTCTGAACCAATCTTTATATCAAGCGTTTAATCCGGTTATCCAATTGCTTAAGCCCGTTTCACCATTAGCTTGGCTGCCCATTATCACTATGGTGGTGAGTGCCACTTATGTAAGTGACGAACCTATGTTTGATAAGGCTTTCATCAACTCATTATTGACCGTATGCCTGTGTTGTATTTGGCCAACACTAATTAACACCACGGTTGGCGTAAACAGTGTAGATAAAGACTTGCTGAATGTGAGCAAAGTGCTGCGTTTGTCTTGGTGGCAACATGTGAAAACCATCGTTCTACCTTCGGCCGTACCAATGATTTTCACAGGTTTACGTTTGTCGATTGGTATCGCTTGGATGGTATTGATTGCGGCGGAAATGTTGGCGCAAAACCCAGGCTTAGGAAAGTTTGTGTGGGATGAATTTCAAAATGGTAGTTCGGATTCATTAGGCCGCATCATGGTGGCAGTGATTGTGATTGGTTTTATCGGCCTACTGTTCGATAAAGGCATGTTGTTACTACAGAAAAAAATCTCATGGGATAAGAAACAAGAACTTCGATAAGACAAGTTCAACCAATAGCGATTTCGAAAAAATCTCAGGATGGAGAAAGATTATGACAGTTATGGAAGCCCTAAAAGCGCAATCACAACAACAACCACAATCACAAGAGCAAGTCACGGATAAGGATCAAGTTGCGCCAGAAAATAAACACTATCGTCCAATGGTAGAGCTGACGCGACTAGGCATGCGATTCCCAACACCCAAAGGCGAGTTTATCGCACTAAAAGGGGTAGATTTAATGATTAAAAAAGGCGAGTTCGTGTCACTAATTGGGCACTCAGGCTGCGGTAAATCGACCGTGCTTAATTTAGTGGCAGGTCTGACTCTGCCAACCGATGGTGGCGTAATTGTGGATAGCCGCGAAGTCGATGGTCCGGGGCCAGAACGCGCAGTGGTGTTTCAAAACCACTCACTATTGCCTTGGCTTACTGTTTATCAAAATGTGGAATTGGCGGTTAAGCAAATTGCGCAAAAACAGCAGAAAGGAAAAGCGTGGATCAAAGAGCAAACCGATCATTATTTGTCATTGATTCAAATGCACCATGCGGCAGATAAAAAGCCAGATGAGATTTCTGGTGGTATGAAGCAACGTGTCGGGATCGCCCGTGCACTAGCGTTGCAACCTAAGGTGTTATTGATGGATGAACCTTTTGGCGCGTTAGATGCATTAACTCGCGCTCACCTGCAAGATTCATTAATGAAAATTCAAGCCGACCTAGGTAACACCATCATTATGATCACTCACGATGTAGATGAAGCAGTATTGCTGTCTGACAAGATTGTCATGATGACCAATGGCCCATCTGCCACTATCGGAGAAGTGTTGGATATTCAGTTAGAGCGCCCAAGAAATCGCGTGGAGCTCGCCAACGATCCGCAATACCAAGGCTATCGTCAGTCGGTATTGAAATTCTTATATGAGAAGCAATTGCACCCAACGCCTCAATCTGAGCCATCTGCTTCAATCTCTTCTAAATCAACATCTTCCAAATCAACCAGTGCGAAAGTGACCTTCGCTTCTGATATTAAACGCGCATAAGGAGTATGCCATGAATAATGTAATGAGTAGCTCACCAAGCAGTAAACAAAACTTGGTTATTGTGGGTAACGGTATGGTTGGGCATCACCTTGTTGAGCGTTTAGTGGAAGCCAATGCTACCGAGCATTACTCCATTACTGTTATTGGTGAAGAACGTTTTGTTGCTTATGATCGAGTCCATTTATCATCAGTATTTTCCGGTCAAAGCCATCAAGATTTATTGCTAAGCAGCGAAGATTGGTATCAACAAAATGGCATTCGCCTGATCTTAGGAAGTAAAGTCACCACACTAGATACCGATAACCAACGTTTAGTGATGGATGATGAAGACGTTTTAGCTTATGACAAATTGGTGCTATCAACGGGATCTTATCCTTTTGTGCCACCGATTGAAGGCAATGATCGTGAGCAATGCTTTGTGTACCGAACGCTGGATGATTTAACTGAAATTCGTCAAGCTTGTGAAAAATCGAGTTCTGGCGCGGTAATTGGTGGTGGCTTACTGGGGCTTGAAGCGGCCAATGCATTGCGTTTGTTAGGGGTAGATACTCATGTCATTGAGTTTGCGCCAAGACTGATGCCAGTACAGTTAGATGCCGGTGCCAGTGGGGTATTGGAAGACAAAATCAAATCACTTGGTCTGCATGTGCACCTTGATACCGCAACGACTTCGATTACTGATGGTGAAACTGCTAAGCACCGTTTGAATTTCAAAAATGGCGAATTTATTGAAGTCGATGTCTTGGTATTCTCTGCGGGTATTCGTCCACAAGATGCCTTAGCACGTCAGGCAGGATTGGCGATTGGTGAGCGTGGCGGCATTGTGATCAATGATGATTGCCAAACCAATGATTCTAACATTTACGCAATTGGTGAATGTGCGTTGTGGGAGCAAAAAATCTTTGGTCTAGTGGCACCAGGTTATCAAATGGCGCGCGTGGCTTGTGGCAGCTTATTACAAGAATTTGCAATCCCAACAACAAGCTTTAAAGGTGCGGATATGAGCACTAAATTAAAGCTGCTTGGTGTCGATGTAGCCTCGATTGGTGACGTGCAAATGATGACTCAAGGCGCGCAAGAAATGGTGCTACAAGATACGGTTGCCGGCAGTTATAAAAAGCTGGTGGTCAACGCGGAAGGCGACAAGCTATTAGGCGCTATTTTAGTTGGTGACAACACTGATTATGATGCCTTGTTGCAATGCTACCTGAATGACACACCACTGCCCGATCATGCTGCTCATCTATTATTTGATACCTCCATGCTATCCGGTGAAGTTTCAGATAACGCGCTTATTTGTTCTTGTCATAACGTCACGAAAGGCGACTTGGTAGAAGCGATCCATGCGGGTAGTCACGACTTAGCGTCACTGAAATCTTGCACCAAAGCAGGTAGTGGTTGTGGCGGTTGTAGCAACATGGTGAAAACCGTGCTGGATAATGAATTAGCGAACATGGGGATGGAAGTGAATAACCACGTTTGTGAGCACTTTGAGTACTCTCGCCAAGAGCTTTTCCATTTATGCCAAGTGGAAGAAATTAAAGATTTCAATACTTTACTTTCTGAGCATGGTCACGGGCTCGGTTGTGATTTATGTAAACCAACCGCAGCTTCGATTTTTGCTTCACTTTGGAATGAGCATATTTTGGATCCTATCCATCATAGCTTGCAAGATTCTAATGATGCCTTTATGGCCAACCTACAAAAAGATGGTTCTTACTCAATAGTACCGCGTATTGCTGGTGGTGAAATTACCCCAGATAAACTGATCGCTCTAGGGGAAGTGGCTAAGAAATACGACCTTTATACCAAGATCACTGGTGGTCAACGTGTGGATTTATTCGGCGCGCAAATGGGCCAATTACCCGACATTTGGGAAGAACTGATCAAAGCCGGTTTTGAGACGGGCCATGCCTACGGTAAATCATTACGTACCGTGAAATCTTGTGTTGGTTCTACATGGTGTCGTTATGGGGTTGATGATTCGATAGGCTTGGCGATTGAACTTGAGAACCGCTACAAAGGCTTACGTTCACCTCATAAAATTAAAATGGCAGTATCCGGTTGTACCCGTGAATGCGCTGAAGCTCAAAGTAAAGATATTGGTGTAATTGCCACTGAAAATGGCTGGAACTTATATGTGTGCGGCAATGGCGGCATGCGTCCACGTCACGCGGATTTATTTGCTGTCGATTTGACTAAAGAACAACTGATCCAATATATCGACCGAGTATTAATGTTCTACGTTAAAACCGCTGACCGATTGCAACGTACTTCAGTATGGCTAGAAAACCTAGAAGGTGGTCTCGAATATCTACAACAAGTGGTTATCGAGGATTCTTTAGGTTTAGGCGATGCTTTAGAAGACCAAATGCAATTAGTGGTCGATACCTACCAATGTGAATGGAAAACCGCGGTTGAGAACCCACTTAAGCGTGCCAAATTCCGTCCATTTATCAATAAAGAAGAAGGAGAGTATGGCGTGCCGATGACTTATCAACGCATTCGCGAACAACGTATTCCAACCACCTTTATTGATGCGACGGCTGCGCAAGCGGAATCAAACGTTAGCATGGATGAGCAACAACCTGAAAAAGTAGGAGCTTAATTATGTGGCATAAAGTATGTGAATTAAATCAATTGAATGCTTACCTAGGTACAGGCGCTATGGTGGATGATCAGCAAGTTGCCTTGTTTTATTTACCATCAGAGAAAAAACAAACGTCAGAACAAGTATTTGCGATTGATAATTGGGATCCGATTGGTAAAGCTTTTGTGCTGAGCCGAGGTATCGTTGGTGATGTTAAAGGTACGCCATGTGTGGCATCGCCTTTGTATAAACAGCATTTTGATTTACAGAATGGTCAATGTGTTGAACAGCCGGAAATTCAAGTGAAAACCTGGCAAGTGAAGGTAGAACAAGAGGCGGTTTGGATTAGTCGTTAATATAGCCTTCGTATTTGGAGATGCAGCTTTGTTGACGGCGTTCATTCACCCCAATCACATAGACAAGCTATGCTCATGGGGCTTCACTCACTTGTCGCCTCACTGCAACTCCAATTACTTTGGCTATATAGTTTAGGGCGTTTCACTCTCGTTATTCAAACTATCGGATATCGAGCATTCGAATAACGAGAAGCGCAGCGCCCGAGCAACGATAGATTAATCGCTACTCGCTCTAGGCTGCGTCATTCTTAAACTACTGACAATGGCTGCAACTGTGGCAAAACTTGCCGCTAAAATTAACGAAGCATGGGTGCCGTTATCGTGGAACATATTAAACATTAAAGCCACTAACGCTGCGCCTGTGCTTTGACCAAACAAGCGCGCCGTACCCAACATGCCACTGGCACCACCGCTGCGGTTACGTGGTGCAGATGAAATAATCGTGTGGTTATTGGGAGACTGAAATAAGCCAAAACCAGCACCACATAATATCATCGGCACAATAATATTTAAGTCACTTGGACTTGCCGGCAACATCACTAATATGAATAAACCAAGCGCCATAATTGCCATACCAATCCCACCTAATAAACCTGCGTGAACACGTTCAATTAAATAGCCAGATAATGGTGCCATCACCATAGTGGCGAGCGGCCAAGGCGTCAGCAATAATCCCGTCTCAACTTCGGTTCTACCTAATACGGATTGCAAAAAGAAAGGCAGTGAAACCATTGCGAGCATTTGGGCACAGAAGGAACAAATTGAGGTGCACATTGAAAGTGAGAAAATAGGAATTCTCAATAAATCAATTGGCAACAATGGAACGGTAAGGGTTAATTGTCGGCGAATAAAGAAGAACCCAATAACTGCAACCGCAAGTAGTTCCGCAGTAATTAACGTGGCAGATTGACCTTGTGAAAAGCCACTAATGGCTGAAATTAATAAACCAAAGGTCAGCGCATTCATAATGGCACTTGGAATATCAAAACGTTGCCCTGCGGATTTTTCTTGGTTAGGGGGTAGGAATTTAATCGCAAAGATCAGTGCCACAATACCAATAGGCACATTGACTAAAAAGAGCCATTTCCACGACGCGATAGAAAGGATGGCTGCGGCCACTGTTGGTCCGGCGGCTGCCGATACTGCGACAATAAATGAGTTAATACCCATTCCCCGCCCCAAAAATCGCTTGGGATAAATCAGCCGGATCAAGGCAATATTCACACTCATAATGGCTGCCCCACCAAACCCTTGTAATACACGAGCGAAGGTTAGCATTTCAAGTGACGTCGAAAGAGCACAAAACAAAGAGGTGCAACAAAATACCCCTAAACCCACTTGATAAACACGACGAAAACCAACCATGTCACCAATAAAGGACATAGATAATAACGAGATGATAATGGCAATTTGGTATGCGTTGACTACCCAGATAGATTCGGCAGGGCTGGCATTAAGATCGGCGGCAATGGTTGGTAGAGCAACATTGGCAATGGCACCATCAAGTACTGCCATTGTGATACCAAGCGCGATGGTAATAATAGCGCCTAATCGCTGTGGGTTAGCTAGGCCATCTTGAGTTGAGGTATTCATTTTAAAAGGCAAACCGGAAAGGAATCAAAGACATATCTTGTAACATATAAGCGGTAATTCTACGAGTGAAAATTAAACATCCCGACCTAAATCTAGTCAATAATATGGGAAAATTTTTTATTAACAGTTGTTTGTTTTTTTCACTCTACTAGTTTGGTAGTGTTTCAGTTTATCGGTGTAGCCGTTTTTTAATTAAGAGGTGTATGTGGTATCTCAATATCCAGTGTATGTTCGTTTAGCGTTAATATGGCTAGGCTTAGCGGTAGTTCCTAGTGGGTTGCTGTTAACTGGCCAGCAAGTGTTTCCTTGGTTAGATTTGTCGAGTTGGTTTGCCGGTTTACTTTATGCACTTACATCAACAGGCACGGCTCCATACGCAATCTTAACGGTAGTGGTATTTTGGGCGTTTAGCTTTAAGTTTATGAACAAACTTTACTGGCAGAAAATGGTACTTGCCACTTTGTTTGGACTATCGATTAGCTTTACGCTTAATCATGGCCTTAAATCACACTTTGAAGAGCCAAGACCGAACTTCACGTGGTTAAGTCAGCAAGCTAATTCTCCCATTGATTTAAGTACTTTCTATCAACAAGAAGATAAGCAACGTAGTGCGGATGTTGAAATGGCATTGCAGCAATACCGTAGTGAATCCGATCCTCAACAATTAAATACCAATCCACCACTTAATGTTTCCAACAGTTTGCAACATCACTGGGTACATGAAGTAGGCTTCGCTTTTCCATCGGGCCACACTATCTTTGCGATTACTTTAACGTTAATCGCCAGCTATTATTTGCTTCTCTCTGGTGCTACTACTTTGAATGTCATAGTGTTTCTATGGGGTTTAAGCATGGGAACGAGCCGTATGTTATTAGGCATGCACTGGCCACAAGATGTTTTAGCCTCAACTTGTCTTGCCGTAATAATTAGTGTGCTGAGTGTTGTTGTTATTGAGAAGGGGTGGGGACGATTTAAGTTAAGTAGCTATGCGAAGTAGCGACTTACTTCCTTTAACTATAACTTATACTTGTGCCTAACAGACGGCTTTCGTTACACTGCGGGCCGCATTTAAATACTAGGAAAACTGTAAATGAAAAAGTTAATTCCGTTTATCGCCTTATTACTGACTGCTAATGTGTATGCTTCTGGGGTTGACCTGAAAGCGACAATGAAAGAAATGAAAATTGAATTCAATCACGCCGCAAAAGCGCAGAATATTGATGAAATGAAAGCGCCCGTTGAAAAGCTGACGGTGTTAGTCAATCAAGCTAAGCAAGGTACTTACTCACCAGAAAAACAACAATTGTACTTAGAAGGCTTTAATAAATTGACCACAACATTAAATAGCGTCGAAACGCATCTTGACGCTGGTGAATTTGAGCAAGCTAAAGAAGAGTTACGCCAAGTAGATGATCTTCGTGTTGAATACCATGACAAGCGTAATCCAAGTATTTGGAGCAAGTTGTTCGGCTAAAAACGAATAAAACTGAGTCAGATCTTCTTTTGTTAGAGTGGAAGATCTGACTTGGCTAACCATTTAATGATCTAAAGATTTAACGCCCCCATCTCGTCATTCCGGAAACGAGGAACGAGTTATCCGGAATCTATTACACTAAAAATACTTACGTGAAAGCGAAGCCCTGTATCTTCTTCACCTAGGATCATGGGGGAGACCATTTATGCCCCAAAGTAGTTTGAAGTAACCAACCCCATCCCCGCTTCCCCTTATATTGACACCTACTACCAAGTAGCTTCGTCTATCAAGGGGAAGAGCTGGTCTTTGTCGCTTGTAGCTATAATGCCTACTTAAGATTTACCGCTCATTATTAGATCGTCATTCCAGCCGAGCCTAAGCGAGAGCAGGAATCTACTTATCACGCGCTGAATATTTCAAGTGTATTTCTTTAGGCAGATACCATTAAACAACAAGCGATCACAAATAACTCCCTCCCTTTACCAATGAAAAAGGCTTGGGATCAAAATTTATAGCCAAGGGAGGGCGGGGGTTGATGTGAGTGATCTATTTATGCGCTAAAGTAGTTTGAAGTAACCAACCCCATCCCCGCTTCCCCTTATATCGACTTCTGCTGCCAAGTGACATCATCTATCAAGGGGAAGAGCTAGTCTTTGTCGCTTGCAGTTGCAATATCTACCCAAGATTCCCGCACATTATTAGAGCGTCATTCCAGCCGAGCCTAAGCGAGAGCAGGAATCTACTTATCACGCGCTGAATATTTACAGTGTTTTTTATGTAGATACCGTTAAGCAACAAGCGATCACAAATAACTCCCTCCCTTTACCAATGAAAAATACTTGGCATCAAGATTTTACAGCTAAGGGAGGGCGGGGGAGGGTTGATGTGAATGACTTATTTATGCCCCCGAACCGTTTTAGTCATATCGCTCTTTTATGTCCTGCTAGTGCTAATTTGCCCTACTCAATGTTATCCAATAAGCGTGAGATAAGTCGGATTATAATGAAGTTTGATCACGTATGACTTTAAAAATCGAGGTCGATTCTAGTCGGCGAGTTAAGAAGGCAATATGTTTAGTTTGGCTAATGGTGCGGTCAAACATTTGTTGGCACTTAAATATGATGTAAGATTCATAACCTCATGAACAATAATGATGAACGGACTAGGCAATGGAAGCAACGGTTTTAGAGTTTCACCTTGAATACAACTCTAACAGGAAGAACCCTGCGGAAGTATTTCACGCTATGGGGGATTTCATTTCAGCGTATCAGGAAATGGGGCAAATTATTGCTCAGGCTGTTGATTCAGAGATGATCTTTGATGTTGAGTTGCAAGAAGTTACTCATGGTTGCATTCTCGCTAAGTTGTTATTAAAGGTTGAGGAGTGGACAAGACCTGACTCCCTTTTCAGGGAGTTGACTGGTGAGATGTCTCAAAAAGAGCAGGTTCAACACATCACTAATATTGAAAGAGATAGACTGAAGAATGAGATGGCTAAAAGAGGTCGTTCAAGTCACCTTGATCCTTACATTAGTGATTTAGATGTTGCTTTAGTTGCTGAGAAGTGGTCTGAGGGCAATAAAAATCTGTTACCTGATGAGTATCTTAAAGTTTGCAATGAAGGCGCTAAGTTAGCTGAGGTAATCCCTTTTGACCCTAACTTTAGATTCACTGGTAATGTCAAAAAGATGTTCTCTAGTGACCAAGGTCACTTTGACGGTGAAGAAGTCGTTGAAGTTTTTAAGCCTTGTAAAAAGGCTACTTCTAAGTGGGAAGTAATTAGCACTAGGACTCATAAGAGATATAGCGCAGAAATTACACACAAAGAGTGGTTGGATGAATATCTTAACTCTGAGGTTCGTCTGGGGGGGAGTGACTATCTGAGAGTTCACGCAGAGTATGACGTTGTCGTTGAGAAAGGTGAAGAACGTATCAAGAATGCAAAGATAAAAGAGATCAAAGAAGTTATTACTTATCGTGGAACTCAGAATGAAATACCAACATCAGAATGAGTTTAAGGCGGTAGCTACATCTTATCTGTTCATTATCACTCCATTCATCTTGCTTGTCTTGGTTAAGGTCTTGACGGGGAAGTATGATGATTTGTTGCTTACAGGTGATTGGTCTATTGCTAGTGCGATGATTTATTCAAGTTCAATTATCAATGTTCGAAGTGCTACTAGAAAGTATCATGGCCAACTAAATGAAGTTGGTCTTGATTGGTTTATGACGGTTACCAGTGTGATGTCAGCAATTAGCGTTACGATTTATGTAGTTGCTTTAATGCAACCTAGTAAATGGGTCGGCGTGTTGCAGATAACTCTATTCGTTGCTGCTTCATTTGCCCACATGAAATACGGGAGGTTAGCTTATCGCCTTAGAGGTGAGAGTTAAGCGACTTTCCATGCCTGAGTTAATTAATGGTTTGCTAATGCAAAAGTTGCTGCCCCTTTTCGTCTTAAATTAAAAGTTCTCTAGAAGATCATAGAGTTATTTAGCGAATCAAATGCGAACAGAAAGTATATGAAACTAATTTACGTTTATGTTGAGCAGCACAATGTCCTTGAGGACATTGGTGTCAGACTATCAAATGCTCATAAAGTAACCTTTGAGCGTCAACAACTTTTTCTCGATACTGTTGAGAGTAACCTTGATTATTACCATGGAATTCAAAGTACTGCGATAGTTGGCAAAAACGGCACGGGGAAAAGTACATTACTGGACTTTATCGAGTCTTCTTATGAAGCGACAGATTCTACTGGATTCTTTATTTGGTTCAATGAAAAGGAAAAAATCTATCATCTTTGCCCGATAAATTTTGACGTTGACTCAATTAAAGTTGAATCTACGCACACGGTAAAAGTGAACAATAACTATAGAAGGTTTCTTAATTATCATAAGGTTAGGTTGATAAAAGCAAATAATTTATCTGGTGGTGAATCAAGTACAATTTCTAGAAGAACGAGAAAAAATGTTTTTTCACATGACTTATCTTTGGCTCAATACAAAACAAGTAGCCCAACGAAGTTAGCCCAGAGAATATCTCGTCTGATTAGCTTCTTCGCGAACAGTTCTTGGATGGCGAATGAACAAAATATTAAGGTGGAGTTTGAGTTTTTCTTCAAGCCATCTTCTACGATTTACCTTAAGAACCTTTTAGCTAGGGACGATGCTAGAAAAGAGTTTGAGCTTTCTTCTAAAGATCTAAAGTATTTAGAGCATATGCTTCAAACGAGACCAGCTTTCATATCGGATTCAATAGATGATCCGCGTGTATCTTTGTTTTCAGAATTGATGCGTGTAAATCTTATATCGATTCTTAGACATGTTACCAAGTACTCAGGATTTCGAGCTAAGCTGCAAGATTTCATGCTTGTAAAGTTACTATATGGTTCTTTTACAGGCCTAGTTGACCTATCAGAACCAGATACTGTTCTAGATCTCATACTTAGTAGCAAGATGTACGAGTACTCCGAAGTGAAAGCGATATCAGAAGCTGATGCATTTATAATTTGCAAGCGGTTTCACGACGTGGTGGGAGCAATTAGAAGAATATCGGAAGTCATCAGTGAGCACCGAATGGATATTGAGGTAAAAGATAAAGATAGATTTACCTCTTCGCAGACAGCGTTAATTATAGACCTGATGATGTCAATATCCAAACTTCCAAGCAATGTGGTTTCTAACTTCCATTATGGTTGGAAAGGCTTTAGTACAGGAGAATTTGCAAAGTTAAACTTATTTGCCGAGCTTTTCTATTATATCAATGATGAAAAGCGTTCAAGTTCGGAAAGTCACTTGATTGTCATGGATGAAGTCGATTTGTACTTGCATCCCGATTGGCAAAGAGAGTTTTTGGCTGATACGCTGAGTTTTTTGAAAGCTGAGTATCCACGAGATAGTGTACAACTAGTTCTTACATCTCACTCTCCTATAATCATTGGCGACTTTCTGCCTGAAGATATTGTTTCTTTATACCGGGAACCAAGACAATCTCCTCGAGTAGGGGACTCTTTTGGTTTTGGTACTCAGATTTTGCAACTTTATATGGATGGTATGCACTTGAGTTCCACGTTTGGTAGCCACTCTAAATCTCATATTGATAGGATTCTGAATAACAAAATTAATAACTGTCAAACGGCGTTTGATAAAGAGTTAGTCAGAAAAATAAAGAATTCAAATATTAGACGTATGCTAGGAGGTGATGAATGATTCAGTTGAAGACCTTATACTCTCCAGACTTTATTGAAGAGTACTCGGCTTTTTGTCTCAACTACATACGCCCAAGATTAGATACAGCGTTCGAGGAGCTTGAAGGCGAATTGCGAGAGAGGCTCGAGTTATATTTTAGTAATACTGCCCTCAGATTTCTTCTATCTTCAGATGCTTTCGTTTTGGAGGTCGCTTTCGAAGAGATTTTTGAGAGTGTCCCTATTCTGGCAGAGCGTTTTAATCCTAAGTTTTTTTTCAGTTCTCTTAATGTCGACACAAAATGTGATCATCTAAATCTGAGAACGAATGAAGGTAAGCTAGCTCTACTAAGAATTAAGGAAAATGTGCAAGCCGAGATCGAGACCTTCCTTACCGCAAAACCATCGATTTTGCTCGACGAGGTTGTTGAGAGCATGGACCAAGCAACTAAAGCAAGTGAGATCAAAGCCCAACTAGGAAAGATCACTAGTATGGTCAATGGGACAATTCAGGCTAACGATAATTTCAAAGCAAAGTTTCCAGCTTGGTTAGAATGTTTATCCAGCGCATTCAATTATGATTACGTTATAGCTAGGTTTGGTGCGCAGATAGTTAATCTGATTGATTTACATTATTGCCCCTATTGTGCCGAAGAAGGTATTGAGCCTTTCCATCGTTACAGGCCCGCTATCGATCACTATTTCCCTAAGTCAAAATTTCCTTTCCTAGCGCTATCGTTACATAACTTTGTGCCATCAGGTGATAGATGTAACAGTCGATTCAAAAAAAATAACGAGATGATTGGTTACTTCAACCCAGCACTAGACGAACTTCCTAACGTAGCTCTTTTTGACTTTGAATACCCGTTAGGACGTGACTTCATCGAAGAGGAAATAAGAGTAACTGTAAATAATTTATCACCCAAATTACATGCAAACTCAAGATTGTTTGAGCTTGAAGATGTATACAACAAGTTTGGAACAAAAAGAGAGTTTAAGAACCTGCATGACAGAATTAATCTTTTAGAAGGACTAGGGAGAGAGGAGGTATTAAACAACCCTCAACAAACTAGAATTTTGCTTAATGTAGATCTAACTTTGAGTCACAAAAAAGTTAGATATCAGAAATTTCTTGTCGATTCACTAAACTTTTTGGCTGATTGCAATTTAGTGGTTAATAGTCGCAGATAAACTTTTTGTCTCATGTTTGATTAGTTATACTAAACTTTATTTGCTGTGGCTCTGTGACTTCGGCCCCTAATAAGAAGCTTACCATTCCTGAACTAATTGATTATTTACTAAATTAGTAAATCGGTAACTCAAAATTGTCCAAACTCTAGTAACCCCAATCTATTTCTTCAAAAAACACCCCATTGATCAAATATCAATGGGGTGTTTTGTTTCTGGCTTTGGCTATTTATTTCTTACCTACAGCTTCGCGATCTCATCTTGTTTGTTATTTGGTTTTTTCTTGCTTTGCTTTTCTGCTTGCTTGATTAATTTCAGCAAGGTTTGAGTATCGTAATCTTGCTGTTGAGGGCTGTATAAACTTGCCATTAATGCGTTGATTTCTGACTGGATACTGTGTTTGAGATCGGCGGCTACATTTGAATGTCGTGCTTGCCATTGAGCAAAAGCACTGTGAATTTTTGCACCGTCTTTGGATTTAACAGCATCAATAAAGCTATTTGGCTGTGCTTTGCTTGGCGTTATTTCCTCTGTTGGTGTTTGAGGTTGTTTACGCTTTTGCTGCACCAATAATACTAGTGTAATTAGCCATAAAGCGGCAAATAGGGCAGTCGTGTATGGCCAAAAACTTGCGTTAGTATTATTAGCTGTAGAAACGACTTTAGGTTCAGCGGTGTTATGACTTTCGGTAGTGTTAGTTGTACTTTCAGGCTGCACGTTTAACGCTTGCGATGGTTGCGGCGCATTCTCATCTACTTTCGCTTTTAGAGTGATTCCATTTACCTTGGCGGTTTCTGCTTGATTGGCTTTTGAGTTCCACCAAGGCACGCTTACGGACGGTAGTGCAATGTCACCGGATTTTTTCGGCATGATGACTTGTTTTAGAATCATAACGGTATTGCCGGATTTATCTTGTCCAAATTTAGGTTTTTCGCTGTAAACACGCACTGAATTTGGGTAGTCAATTTTAATATCAGGCAAGCTTTCTGCGCTCACATCTTGCACGACTGGGGTGAGAGTTCGGGTAATAGGTTGACCAACCGTGGCTTCTATAGCCGTTGATGAGTCTAGCATGTTCCCTTCACTGTCTTACCAACCTTGCTGTAATGTTAGTGATCGAGTAGGTAAGCACGCTTTTTGATATTTTCGATCTTATCGGCATGGGTAAACATAGACATAAAAGATAAGAGTGTTGCCATAAAGGCTATAGTAAGTTTGTTTTGTGTTGGTGCAATTTTGGTGTCTTACGAATGTTTTGAAACGTAACCATAAATACCAATCTTAGTTAAACAGCCTCAGTTGGCTCGAGGCTGTTATGAACTTAAGCTCTTTTTTTGTGCGGGTTCGCTAATAGGCTGGAAACATTGGCGAATAATGTTTTCATTTCGATTGGTTTGTTTTGATCGACAATGATGACATCTCCAATGCTCATTGGCTTTGCTCTCTCTGCTAAAGAGGCCAGTTCTGGTAAGTATTCATGTTTAGGGTGCTTATCTGATCGATATGGAATTCTATCTTCATACCTTTGCGCGGCTGTTAAGCCAGATATGTTATTCCAGAGTTCGATAACCGTTTCCACACCTGAGTCGTTTAGGTAATTGATTAGCATTTCTCTGGGTTGGAATCCAAACCATGCATCTATAACAAAGGTATGATTGTTTGGGGCCTGTTTAATAATATCCCATATGACGTTATAGGCGGCTTTGCCAAGTTCTCGATTTATCTCTCTATTGTAGTCTTTGACCGTCGCCATAAATGGCTCTTTGATCGTGTCAATTGATAGGTACGTTAAGTTAAAATGATTAGCGATCTTGTGCGCGACAGAACTTTTCCCAGAGGCCGGTACACCATTAACCAAAATAACCGTTTTGCCTGTTTGGTGTGTCTTTTCGCTCATATCAACTCCAATAGCTGTTGCTGGGAAGTGACTCGACGTATGGCTTGTATCTTTTCCTCATCGTCGAGCATAGAGACAATAGAACCAATGCCTTGTTCTATGTGACCATTACTATCTGTCGCACCGAACATGATGATGATATCGGCAGGTATGCTTCCATTAAATGAGATTGGTTCTGCAAGCAAAACTAAGCTGAAACAATTTTGGATGACCCCACACTCGGGTCTAGCGTGAGGGATGGCGATACCTTCTTCAAAGACATAATAAGCCCCGTTGCTTTGAGTGCTTTCTATGACAGACTTAGCATACTCTTCCGTCAGGTAGCCATTTTTTATCAATGGCTGAGCTGCTAGCTGAATAACCTTTTCCCAATTGGATTCATTGATGCCAATTTGAATCGCATCTGATTCGATTAATAATTCTTTTATATTCATATCTGGCCTAAAAGTTTTTTCGAGTAGTGTTTCTAAGCTCATCCATTTTGATAAACAGATCGTCGACTTTATGCTGGTAATTTGGCGTTTTCGCAAAGACTTTGAGGGCTTTGTTGTACTCAATCATGAGTTTTTTTTGAGTATCAAAACTAGCCTCATCTTGCTTTAGCTTTACTTCCAAATCTCGAATGTTTTGCTCTATTTCTTGGGCTGTAAACGCATCGTTTTGTGATGACTTAGGTGAGGAATGAGCCTGATTAGGTTTTGTCTGAAACATGGATTGGATCATTTTAAACATAAATATTCCTTATCAGCTGCCAGGGGTACTGGCAGCGATGACTCTGTGTCTAATGATAATTATTGGAACAGTTGAATTTTCTGTTTCAGTACTTCTTGTACGGCATTATTCGCAGGTATTAAGAACTTACGAACGCTGTCATCCACCTTTCCTTCAGCACATGTCTTTTGAACATTACCGACCCACTGAACATTCATTTCAGTCCCTACGTTAACTTTTTCTATTCCACTTGCAACGACCAAACGCATGTCTTCATCACTTACTCCTGTTCCACCATGCAGTACTAATGGTGTTTTAGTTAGCTGTGTAATTCGATTTAGTAGTTCATGTTGAATATTTGTCTTGGCGGTATAGGACCCATGTACCGTCCCAATTGAAATCGCTAGCATGTCGACATTTGTGCCATCAACAAAAGCTTGTACTTCTTCTGGGGTTGTAAAGGCAATGTCACTTTCCGCGACTGCTTTTCCATCCTCACTTCCACCAATTGCGCCTAATTCACCTTCCACCGTTACATTTCGTGGGTGAGCGTACTCAATAATCAGCTTGGTATTGGCGATGTTCTCTTCTAAAGGTAGATGAGAGCCGTCATACATAACGGAACTAAATCCTGTGTCTATTGCAGTCTTAATATCGTCAAGATTTGAACAGTGATCTAAATGTAAACAAGCAGGAACATCTAAAGTTCTCGATAGTGATTTAATTGAATCCACAATCAGTTCATAGCCTAGGAACTGGGCGGTTCCCGTTGAAATTTGGATCATCAATGGTGAATTTGTTTCTTTCGCTGCTTTAAAAAATGCCGGTAACATCTCTAGGCAATGAAGATTAAATGACCCAATCGCTTGGAATCCTCTTTCCTTTGCAATCGCTCTTAATTCAGTGAAGTTATACAGTTTCATTTGTTAATTCCTTTTGTTTGTTTTCATTGTTAATGCTGCGGTGAACAAAATAGGTAACGGCGATGATGAAGGCGGTAAATATGGCGACAAATGTCCAGTTACCGTTGAAAGCATTACCCAGTAATAGCCCTGTAGATATGACATCAGAGTCACTAAAGGTCACGCCGACAAAGCCATAGCTTTCAAGCAGTGGGATAAGTATTGCGGGTAAGAACGTAATAAATAATCCATGAACCACTCCGCCAATAACCGCTCCTTTTCGGCCACCCATTGCGTTTCCGAAAATACCTGCGGTACCACCGGCAAAGAAGTTTGTTAATAAGCCAGGTAGAATCATGGCTAAGCCAAACATAGGGAAAACGAGCATCCCAATGATTGAGCCAACGGTTGTGGATAAGAACCCAACAATGACGGCGTTTGGCGAATATGGAAATAATACTGGGCAATCTAGAGCAGGCTTTGCATCAGGCACTAACTTCATTGCAATGCCACGGAATGCCGGTACTAGCTCATTCAGTAATAGACGAACACCTGCATATAAAACAAACACACCAGCAACGAACGTGATTGATTGCATAAAGGCATACATGAGGTAGTTAATACCGTTTGCTAGCGGTGCAATAAATTCTGGGCCTGCGAAAATAGCTGGAATTAGGTACATTGGTACCATCACAACCGCCATCGATAGGTAAGTATCATTTAAGAATTTAAAGCCATCAGGTAATTCAATGTCTTCAATTGACTTTGAATTCTTCCCTACTACTTTGGCGACAGCCGCTTGAACTAAATAGCCGATGGTACAAAAGTGTCCTAAAGCAACATCATCGGATTCTGTGATTTTTCTAACGATAGGCTGGGCGATTGCTGGCATTACGACGGCCATGATCCCACCAAAGATCCCTCCAGTCAGAATAAGAGGTAGACCGGTTAGACCTGCTTTATAGCCAATAACTGCACCAATCGTCGCCATCCATAAAAGAGCCTGACCTGTTAGGAATATGTATTTCCAAGGTGTGAATCGAGCAATGATAATATTGGTAATGAAAATGACGAGTAAGGTTAGAGCGACTTCTGAGCCAAGCTCTCTGTTTGCTAAACCCGCTATGGCAGCCACATCTGTGATGTAACCTGTCATGCCAAAGCCTTGCGTGAATATTTGGTTTAGGAACGTAAGGGTTTCAACAATAATATTGATACCCGCCATCATGACTAAAAAGCCAAGTAGGGTTTTAAATGTTCCTTCGACAGTTTTGCCGATGGATTTTTTTTGTAGAATTAAACCTAGCATAGCTATAAATGAAATTAATATAGATGCTTGGCCTAATAGGTCATGGATTATAAAGTTAAAAAAAGTGTTCATAGATAACCTCTATGTATTATTTTTTTGTAGATCTTTTTTAATTAAATATTTAAAAAAGGAGTGAGTTTTTCTTCTATTTCTTTTTTGTCGGTTAATTTGTTGAGGGATATTATTTTTGATGTTTGGGTTTCTGTCGCATCAGAACTTAAAACATCGGCAAATGTTTTTTGAGTTAATATTACATCGTAATCAAATGCACTTGCGCCGGACACATCGGTATGATCGATTGTGAAATCTACCCCTAATTTCTTTAAAACGGTTTTTGCACTCATTTCAATTGCAAAGCTTGAGCCTAATCCACATCCACACACACAGAGTACTTTAATCATGTTATATCCTTTTATTAGATTATATTTAGTTCTTTAGCTAATTTTACATAGTGGTCTTCCTTTTCTGTTTTTCTCCTTT
Source organism: Vibrio litoralis DSM 17657 (assembly GCF_000426765.1). Classification (GTDB taxonomy): domain Bacteria; phylum Pseudomonadota; class Gammaproteobacteria; order Enterobacterales; family Vibrionaceae; genus Vibrio; species Vibrio litoralis. The sequence goes on from NZ_AUFZ01000016.1 coordinate 246,533, forward strand.
GTATACTTGATAAATCAATGGGGATTGCTTTATTGCTAGAGTTTATAATTATTGCTTTATTTGTGAGCCCCGATTCTAGGCAACGAAGGACTTCTTTTGCCATTAAGGTTCCTTGATATATTTCTTCACAACAAGGTTCTCCTGAACGCAGGCTGAAGCCCATAATTGCCTTGCGAATTCGAGTGTATACAAGTGGTTCTAAATTTTTAATAACAGTGTCAATAGCCCCTTGAAAGCCTGGATAGTACTCTTTTGTATAGCCCTCAGAGCACAAGATGATGACGGAGTTTTGAACTTTAAGTAATTGATTTATCTTATTAGCTAATGCTTCATCACTGATTGGGTATTCAGGAATTAAAGCGATATCGGCATTTGCTTTTATAGATGACTGCAATGCGAGTTCTCCAGAATATGCCCCGAGTAATTCAACCATAAAAACTCGGCTAGGAAGTGCACGTCCCGTCATTCGAAGCTTTTGAACCTCTATCCTTATTTGCTCACAAGCGGTTGCAAACCCAATGGTATATTCGCTACCACTAACGTCGTTGTCGATAGTCATACCGACACCAAAACAATTAACGCCATAAAGAGATAATTTATTTAGAAATTGTAAGGACCCATCACCACCAGCTAAAATTAATACATCGATTTTAGTTTTGCAGAGATTTTTTACGATTTTAATATATTCCTCTTCAATGAGTAGCTTCTCTGTTCTTCCTGAATTTAATATAGGCATAGCAGAAGAAGCATAATCAATTAGATCGCAATAGCTAACCTCTTTAACCTTGTTTTTTAATAACCCTGTTATTCCTCCGTCATAAAGGAACATTTCTGAATTGGTAAGTTTAGCTATTTGTAGTAGGAAGTTATTTATACCAACGGCATCTCCTCCACTGATCGCGATTGCTATTTTCATAATTCCTCCTAAGCGTTGATGTGTTAATTTTGGCTTTTGTTAGGAATATTTTTTTGAATCAAATCACAAAATTAGACTGGTTAAGTATCAATTCCTTTTTTAATATAAGAATCAACAGCTATTTTTGTGATCATTATCATATTTATGGGAGGTGGCTTATTTTTTAAGTCGTTGTTTTTTATTTCTTATTTTTATTTTTTGGTTTGAATAAAATTTGATGGTGTTTTTATTTTAATGTTAAGTTCATAATGTGATGAAAGTAACATTTATTTTCGAGGATTATTTGACGGAGGAGTAGGGTGTGTGTATTTGTTTTTTAAATTTGTGTTATTCATAGAGATAGTTTTAATTTTCTTAGCTTAATTCGGGAGATCGAGTTTGTAATTCCGCTCCTGAAACCTCTCTTCTTGATTTGGTAGTACTGAGATACTTTTTCAGATTGAGGTGTTTTAACAGATAACTCAATTCTGTCGACAAAAAACACCCCATTGATCAAATATCAACGGGGTGTTTTGTTTCTGGCTTTTGGGTATTTATTTCTTACCTACAGCTTAGCGATCTCATCTTGTTTGTTATTTGGCTTTTTCTTGCTTTGCTTTTCTGCTTGCTTGATTAATTTTAGCAAGGTCTGAGTGTCGTAATCTTGCTGTTGGGGGCCGTATAAGCTCGCCATTAATGCGTTGATCTGTGATTGAATACTGTGTTTGAGATCGGCGGCTACATTTGAATGTCGTGCTTGCCATTGAGCAAAAGCACTGTGAATTTTTGCACCGTCTTTGGATTTAACAGCATCAATAAAGCTATTTGGCTGTGCTTTGCTTGGCGTGATTTCCTCTGTTGGTGTTTGAGGCTGTTTACGCTTTTTCTGCACGAATAATACTAGTGTTATTAACCATAAAGCGGCAAATAGGGCAGTCGTGTATGGCCAAAAACTTGCGTTAGTACTATTAGCTGTAGAAACGATTTTAGGTTCAGCGGCGTTATCATTTTCGGTAGTGTTAGTGGTACTTTCAGGCTGCACGTTTAACGCTTGTGATGGCTGCGGTGCATTCTCATCTACTTTCGCTTTTAGAGTGACGCCATTTACATTGGCGGTTTCTGCTTGATTGGCTTTTGAGTTCCACCAAGGCACGCTTACGGACGGTAGTGCAATGTCACCGGATTTTTTCGGCATGATGACTTGTTTTAGAGTCATAACGGTATTGCCGGATTTATCTTGTCCAAATTTAGGTTTTTCGCTGTAAACACGTACTGAATTTGGGTAGTCAATTTTAATATCAGGCAAGCTTTCTGCGCTCACATCTTGCACGACTAGGGCGAGAATTCGGGTGATAGGTTGGCCAACCGTGGCATCTATAGCGGTCGATGAATCTAGCATGTTCCCTTCACTGTCTTGCCAGCCTTGTTGCAAGGTTAGTGATTGGGTAGGTAGCCATGCGGCTTGATACGAAGCGGGCTTTTCTTTCACGGTTAAGGTGATAGGGTCTGATTGCACATCGACTGGCACAATACGACGGGTACCGGTTGTGCGGCTGATGCTAATCACAGAAGCTTGTAGGCGAGTAGGGATAAGCTGATGCGTTCCAGATTGTTCGGCGGTTACACGATAGTCTTGTTCTACAACCGTCGTTTCAATGCCATTAATGATTTTTTGATATTGGTTAGGTTGGCCGATAGGTTCGATGCTTAAGCCATCACCTGAAGGTGGCGTGAGCTTAGTGTTTTGCAAACCACGAGGATCGGTCTTAACCAATAAACGAGAGGTAAAAGTCGCCATCTCTTTTGGGTATAAAGTGGTTTTTGAAATGCTGTCATCAAAGCTAATTAGGTCGCTTTGTTTTGGCGTGCTTGGATCGTTGCTGACATGCAAGGTAATGGGATCGGTTTTAACGCCATTAATCTCAAAACTCGGAATGATAACGTTACCGGATTTATTGGTCGCCAGGCTGATGTTCCATTCACTTCTCAGCGTGACTTTGCCATTGACGCTGTAACGCGATGAACCAAATTGTAGCGAGCCTTGAGTGAAGTCTTTATCTAGTGCGCTTGGGTCGAAATCTTCTCGGTGCGCCGCGCCCATATAAGCGACTTGTAGATTAAATACTTCATTGGTGCTTAAACGGGTTTGTGAGACGGAAGCGGTCGCCTGTATATCATTGGCAAATGCACTTTGGCTTATCGCAAGTGACATTAAAACAGCGCTGAATAGAGCGAATTGTTTATGGTAAGCACGTTTTAGTTTTGAGGCGCTTAGCAGAGACAATAGTTGAGAAAAGATTGAATACATTGTGTTTTCCATTCGTCGAATTACCATTGCTGACCGTTAGATTCTGGTTGCGGGTTTTGCTGGGCTTCAAGCGCCATTTGAGCTTGTAGTAAGCGCCTTGCATCATCAGGGATCTGTTCTAGCTTATTAAGTTTTGGATCAACCGCGACCGTGTTACCCGCTGGGTTGTTTTTATCTTGTTTACTCGCAGCCATCGCTTGCTGTTTTTGCTGTTCTTCTTGCTTTGATTGTTCTGCTTGTTGTTGGGCTTGAGCTTGTTGCTGTTTAGATTTTTCTTGGCTGTTCTGCTGCGAGCTATTTTGTTGATCTTTATTATGTTGGTCTTGCTCACTTTGCTCACTTTGCTCAGATTGATTCTGATTTTGTTGAGAATCTTTTTTCTGGTTTTGAGCAGACTTGTCTTGGTTGTTTTGCGATTGTGAATCTTGTGGCTGATCGCTTTGTGACTGATTCTTTTGAGATTGGTCACTTTGAGATGACTTATCTTGAGCGTTATTTCCCTTAGAGTCTTGATGTTGTTTGTCTTGTGACTGTTGATCTTTAGACTGCTGGTCTTGCGAGTCTTTGTCGTTCTTTTGCTGATCGTCTTGTTTGTTATTTTTATCGTCTTGGTTTTTCTGCTGTTGCTTTTGTTGCTGCAAAGCTTTATTGACGATCTCTAAATTCTTTTTCGCATCAGCATGATTCGGATTAGTTTTCAATATATCGTCATAGAGCTGTTCTGCTTCCTTTAACTGACCTGCTTGAGCAAGTGCATTGGCTAAGTTGTAGCGAGAGTCTTCATCTTTTAAGCCTTGCAGAGATTGAATCGCCGCTTGGTAATTACCTGCCTGATATTGAGCCGCACCTTGCCATGCACTGTTTTCAAATTGCGTGGCGGCTTTTGCGTAATCTTTGGCTTGATAAGATTGGTAGCCTTGCTGGTCGGGCGTTTTAAATGCCGATGTAATGTCAAAACCAGGTTCAGGCATCGTCTTTGGTTGGGCTTCTTGCGCCGCGAAAGCATCTTGAGGTTGCAGCAAGGGTAGGCTGACTAAAAGTGCTAGGCTGAAAATTCCACCACGGCGAAACGCGCCAAGAGCAAAAATAAGCAAGATAGGTAATAGCCAAAAACCATTATTAATATGTACTTCCAATTCTGGCGATCCTTTATTTTGTTTGTCGGTTTTTAATTCCACATGATTGAGGGCTTGGGCAAGCGTTTGAATATCGACATCATCGGTGCGAAGCGCGGTATAAACGCCGTGTCCCGTTTGAGCTAATGATTGCAGTGCATTGAGATCGGCTTTCGCAACCACGGTGATACCATTATGAGTAAACATATCGCCACTAGGTAGGCGAATTGGTGCGCCTTGTGCGCTGCCAACTGACATTACAGATAAATTCCAATTAGTGCCTTTCAGTTGGGTCGCGACGTTGTCTGATTCCGCAGAACTTAACCCATCGGCGACTAAAATAATGTCACCTTGCTGGTGGCCTGCTTGAGTCAACATATCAATGGCTTTTTTAACACCAGCGCCCGCGTTACTGCCATGGGTTGGCATGATATCGGGAGATAAGTTTGGAATTAAATTTTTCAGCGTGTTGGCGTCATGGGTGAGTGGGCTGATCATATAACCATCGGCCGAGTAGGCGACTAGCCCGGTGGTGCCTTCTTTCAATGCTGGCAGTAAATCCATCACTTTGTAGCGAGCTTGGGTTAAGCGGTTTGGCGTAAGATCGGTGGCATACATGGATAAAGTCATGTCCATCACAATCACTCGTGCATTATTCACGCCAAAGCTCGGAACCTGCTGTTTCTGAAAGCTTGGCCCTGCTAGAGCGATGATGGCAATCAGCCAAGCAGTGAGTAATACTCCAACGACTGAGCTGTGTGTTTTGGTTTGGTCTAGTCCCAATTGCTGACTTAAATGATTAGCAATTAAGCTGGTGGTTTTTGGTTTTCGATACAACCATACGCTGAGTAATACGGCAGGAATGATCGCGTATAACCAAGTAGGATTAAGAAGTTGGAAATCAGACATGTCGTCTCCTTAATGCGGCAAGGATGAATGACAAAATCAGCGCTAAAGCGAGCGGGTAAGTAAACCATTCAGTTTGTGGTCGCCACGTTTGTGTCGCATTACTGACCGGTTGTAACTGATTAATGGTGTTGTAAATTTCGTTCAATTCTTTTTGATCACGAGCGCGGAAATATTTGCCGCCAGTCATTTGTGCAATTTGAGTAAGTGTTTTCTCATCCAAGTCTTGAGCGGTATTCACGGTACGGCTACCAAAGAAGCTATCTACCTGTAATTCACCTGCACCCACGCCAACGGTATAAATAATGGCGTGATTTTCTTTGGCGATATTAGCCGCTTCAATTGGGTCAATGACGCCTGCGGTGTTACTACCATCACTGAGTAGTACGATAACGCGCTGCTCAGCTTCACTTTTTATAAAGGTTTTAGTGGCAATACCTAAGCCTTCACCAATCGCAGTTTGAGTCCCTATCATATTTAATTGGGCACGGTTTAACTGCTGCAATACGGTGGTGCGATCAAGCGTCAGTGGGGTTTGCAAATAGGCGTGATCAGCAAATAATACTAACCCTAAACGATCGCCTTTTCGCTTGGCGATGAAGTCGGTTAATACTTGTTTTACTGCGCTTAAACGGTCGATATAGCCTGAAGGCGAATTCATGTCTTCTTGCGCCATTGAACCGGATAAGTCGACGACTAACATCATATCGCGATGTTTCGGCTGGAATTCGACAGGTTTGCCATACCATATTGGTCTTGCCGCCGCGGTGACTAATAATAGCCAGATAATAATCGCGAGAGCTTTAAGCCCAATATGTTGTTTTTGCTGAACATTACCTTCTGTTGGCAGGTTAGGTAAAACTATGGCAGCCCTAGGTTGATGAGCTGGAGCAAACCAATAAACAATCAAGGGCAGTGGTAAGGCGAGAAACACCCACACCCAATGAAACTCAAACATCGTCTTTGGAACCTTTATCTGTTGGGTTTTGAACTTTGGACTCAAGTTCGTTGAGAACACGTTCTTTTTCTATTAATGATTTTGGTGTTTTTGGTGATTGACTGGCAGGACGAGCAGCTGAAACGACACCATCATTCAGATTGCTGGCTGATTGCTTAAATGCCTGTTGAGCGGCTTTGATTTTCTTTTTACTTGGCGGTAGTGATTGGGTGATCCATTCTTCTACTTGTTGGTAAAGCTGATCTGCAAGCTCTGATGAGACGTCTTGTTTTTTATATAAAGCCGTCTGCCAATCTTGCTGGTTGGCTTGGAAATTGTTTTTATTCGATGATGGATGCTGTTCATCTAAAAACGTGTACCAACGTTCGCCATGTAAGCTGGCAAGCATAGGTCTTGGATAATAAGACAAGCAGACTTGGCGAAGTAGATCATTGGCGGTGGCGACTTTTTTCTGGCCTTGTTGTTTATTGCTATTTTGCGCCAGTAAACGCAGTGCAGCCTTTTTCGCTAAACGGCGTTTTTTATAACGAGAGATAATAATCAGCGCAATGATTACCGCCAAGATAATGATGGCTGCGCAAGCCCACCATCCCCAAGCAATAGGCCACAAGCCGGGTTCTGTCGGCAAATGTAGCGGTGCTAAAGGAAGCGTTTGAGAACCGGACTCAGATAAAGCCGGTTGCGCTTGTGATACCGCAGATAATGGGGCGTTATTCATTGATATTTCCTGAAGTTGGTGCGGATGATGAAGGTGCACCTAGTTGAGATAATAAAGGTTCTGAGCATGATAAAGAACGCATCGGAATAGCGAGACTTTTACAGATTTTCTCAATTTGATTGAGGTGTTCAATATAGCGGTTTTTTAGTTGTGTTCGGGTATTTTTTTGCCCAAAGTTCAACCAGCGAGTTTGTTCGCCATTGCTGACATATTCACTGCCACGAAAATCGGTATTACCCATTTCTAAAGGATCGAATATATGAATAAACTGCAAGCGGTTATGTTGTCTTAGTTGGTTCAGCAGCGGTTTTCCGTCTAGATTTAAGCGTTTAAAATCACTAATGAAAATGATATCGCTGCCTTTCGGACACATACGATGCAGGGTTTGAAGTACTTGCTGGAATGGTAATTCTTTCGCTGGTTTTGTATTGGTTTGCTGCTGGGCTTGTAGCTGTTTAATCGCCTCATTATTTAGCTCAACCAATTGATGACTAATATGTAATGCACCTTGCTGACGAGCGGTCGGTTTTAACTCAATCAAACGGTCTCCCATATCAATCACGGCGCCAATGCGATCTTTTTGCTCTACTGCGAGCCAGCTTAATAAACTGGCGAGATGCGCACATTGAACGGTTTTAAATAACAGTTGAGAGCCAAAACGCATGCTTGCGCTGAGATCTAAATATAAGATCACGGGCTGTTCACGCTCTTCGGTAAACAGTTTGGTATGGGCTTTTCCGGTACGAGCAGTGACTCGCCAATCAATAGAGCGAATATCATCGCCCGCTTGATATTGACGAACCTCTGAGAAATTCATACCACGACCTTTTTGGCTACTAGTATGACTGCCGTTCAGTTGTGACCATAGGCTTTTACTTGGCGGCTGCCAATGCACTGTATGGCTTTTGTAGTACAGCAATTCTTTTAAGCTTAATTCTACGCCCGTGGCAAAAGGGGGTAACTTTTGCTCCATCATGCACTGCCAACCTGTGCCAGTAATTCTGCGATCACGCGGTTAGACGTTACACCTTCAGCTTGTGCTTGATAGCTGAGCAATAAACGATGACGTAGAACAGGGAAGGCCATGGCTTGAACATCTTCAGGGCTAACAAAATCACGACCTGCCAACCAAGCATGCGCGCGAGCACAACGATCAAGTGCAATAGTGGCGCGAGGGCTCACTCCCATTTGTAGCCATTCAGCTAACAGTGGGTTGTATTGCGATGGCTGACGCGTGGCCATGATCAAACGAATAATGTATTGCTCAACATTTTCTGCCATGTGGATCGAAAGTGCTGCTTGTCGAGCATCGAAAATGGTTTGTTGAGATAGCTTCACCGGTTGACTGGCAAGTTGCCCTTGAGCTTCACCGCGGTTAAGACGCAAGATATCTAACTCACTTTCCGCATTTGGGTAGTCTACTTCAAGGTGAAGTAAGAAACGGTCTAACTGTGCTTCTGGAAGAGGGTAAGTGCCTTCTTGTTCAATCGGGTTTTGGGTTGCCATCACTAAGAACAAGTCGGGTAATTTATAAGATTCTCGTCCAACGGTAATTTGCTTTTCTGCCATCGCTTCTAGCATTGCCGCTTGAACCTTAGCAGGAGCACGGTTAATTTCATCGGCCAATATTAATGAGTTAAATATTGGGCCAGCTTGGAAGGTAAATTCTCCGGTTTCAGGGCGGAAGATATCCGTACCCGTTAAATCGGCTGGCAAAAGATCAGGAGTAAATTGCACGCGGTGAAAATCGCCTTCAATACAATCGGCTAATACTTTAACTGCACGGGTTTTAGCCAGTCCTGGAGGACCTTCCACTAGAATGTGTCCGTCGGCGAGTAGTGCCACTAATAATTGTTTAACTAGTTCATTTTGGCCAATCACTTGAGAATTCAAATATTGCTGGAGCTGGGCAAAAGTGTCCGAATGCATGGTCAAAATATCTCCTGATATGTCTGATAAATACGTTTATGAAATGTCGTTGAATTATGAATGTGACAATTTGTAACTTGAGTTCTATGACCGCTAGAGAGTGAAAAAGTTCTCTCTAGTGACAAACTAAAAATAAGAGATTTAATTGAGCTGTTTGATTTTTGGTCATAATATCAGAGCCATTGTTAAAAGTAAGGTTTGCTATAGTCATTTCAAACTGGTTTTCTGGCAGTTGTGAGCCAAAGCCGTTAGAATTAATGCAATTGATTTTATAAATTGTAACCTTGGGAATTAGATCATGAGTAATGATATTGAAAAAGAGCTAGAGCAAATGTCGGCAGAGATGACGGAAGCTCCAGAAACCCCATTACCAAGTATTGAAGAGCAAAAAGCAATTGTTGCAAAACTTAAGCAATTAGAAGCTGAAGGTAAGCTAACTCCTGAAGTTCTTGAAGAGCACTTTGGTAAGTTTAATGATGATGACGCGCGTCCAGTGCATTAATCTGCTTTGAGTTGAACGATTGAATAAACGCCTGCCTTTTATCCGCAGGCGTTTGTTTTTAAGCATTGGAATAACCTCAGACGGAATACACAGTGTTAGAAAAAGAGAACCTGATAAAACTGGCTCGTATGCCAATGCCATTTGGTAAGTATGCTGGGCGAATGTTGATTGATCTGCCTGAAGAGTATCTGCTGTGGTTTCAAAATAAAGCGGAGTTCCCTAAAGGTGAGCTAGGGGATTTGTTGAAATTATGCTTAGCGTTAAAAGTGGAAGGGTTAGATAGCCTAGTGAAACCATTAAAGCGTTGAGTTGATATAGATTGCAGTAGTTTTTCAAACATAAAAAAGTGAAGCTCTGAGGGCTTCACTTTTTTATGTATAGGCTGTAGCAAGAGGTAGCTGCTGAGCTGAAAAAAATTATGAATTATATTCGGCAGTAAAAGCGGCTTTACATGCATTAAAGCGATTTACGAATTCATCAATATCTTCTTGTTGGTAAGGCTTCAGCCCACTCGCGATCATTTTTTTCACGCCTTTGCCGACCACTTCACCATCTTCTTTAAAAGCAAAGTTTAATGTTACTACACCGCGTTTACCGGTTACATCAAACGTCGCACCAGTAAACTCAACTTCAGGATGAGAGAGATCTAAGCGGCAGAACTCAACATCCATACTTTCGTAGATCACGAGAGGGCGTTGAGTGTTAATCATCATCTGCTCTTCTTCCATTAGAGGAACCATGATGTGTGGGAAATTCATACCAGAAAACTGAACGTAGTTTGTGACGACATGTTCAATAAAGTTTTGATCTTGGCTTTTTTCACCTTCGTGATGCATCAGTAGGTATTCTTTACCATTTTCATCAACTAAAGCACTGTCTTGAGGCCCTTTCTCTTCTATATGTAAAGCAACACCATCAGAGACCATGCCAGAAAAGCGGAAGCTCATTTTTTGGCTAATGCCTTCTTGTTGCAATAAAACGGCAAATAAAAGGTCACCAGGAACACAGAAACGTTTGCTGTCTTCATCATGAATAGGGTTGAAGTCACCCGCCACTTTTTTAGCAAAATGACTTGCTTGCTGACGAGTAAATTGGAAAGCGCTATCTTGAGTTGAGAAATAAGGTGTTAGAAACATAATTCACTACTAATAGAAAAAACAGCCGAGATTATATATGACAATCGAACATAATTGGTCAGTCCAGTGAAAATAAATTGATTTTCTTTTACATGTTATAAGGTTAGAAGATTAAATCTTAACCAGAAGAACGCTCAATAGGGTAGATATTGCAGTAAAGCTCTTTCTCAAATTGACTTTCAAGTGCTGAGCGCCAGTGTTTGCAGTCATTGACAGGGATGAGATAAAAGTTTTCACGTGCCGTATCCGTGACGAAGGCAATACCATATCGCATCAACTCATAATGAGTATCGTGTACAAACCCAAGGCTAAAGCCCTGACGCCCTGTCAGTTGGTTAATATCACGCCGAGTTAACGTGACTCCTTGTGTCTCATGGATAAATTTATCCTTTAACCACGAGGCAAAATCTTTAGCGCTGACCATAGTGTAATTCCTCACAGCTTCCCTTGAATATAGACTCCCCAGCAAATGTGTATCGTTGCAGATAGATCGCAAGTTTGTGAAGGCAATTTCAAATAACAGACCTACCTCTTAACTTTAGCCAATGGATATTATTTTGCGTTGAAATCTTTCAATTCCAGTGAATTTCTTTAGAATACTCGCTTTCATATTTGGAAAAGCTTTATTAAGTACTAAAACTTGTACCAAATATTCGAAAACGATTTACTATCTTCTTTATAACTTACTGATTATGTAGGTTAAATTTAAACTCATGTGCTACTTGGTATGTGGCACCACTGGAAATAGGATATATCATGCCTGTAATTACTCTTCCTGATGGCAGTACTCGCCAATTCGACAACGCTGTTTCAACTATGGATGTTGCTTTATCAATCGGTCCTGGTCTTGCGAAAGCAACCATCGCTGGCCGTGTTGATGGTAACCGTGTTGACGCGTGTGACCTTATTGAAAATGATGCGAGCTTAGAAATCATCACTGCTAAAGATGAAGATGGCTTAGAAATCATTCGTCACTCATGTGCTCACTTGCTTGGTCATGCGATTAAGCAACTTTTCCCTGAAGCTAAAATGGCGATTGGTCCAACGATCGATAAAGGCTTCTACTATGACATCGATCTTGAGCATTCTTTAACGCAAGAAGATTTAGACGCGATTGAAAAGCGTATGAAAGAACTTGCGAAAACCAAATATCAAGTCATCAAGAAGAACGTTAGTTGGCAAGAAGCGCGTGATACGTTTGAATCACGTGGTGAAAGTTACAAAATCGAAATTTTAGATGAGAATGTGGCACGTGACGATCGTCCGGGTCTTTATCATCATGAAGAATATATTGATATGTGTCGTGGTCCACACGTACCAAATATGAGCTTCTGCCAGCATTTCACTTTATTGAATGTCGCGGGCGCATACTGGCGTGGTAATAGCGACAATAAAATGCTGCAACGTATCTACGGCACAGCATTTTCAGATAAGAAATTACTAAAAGAGCACCTTGTTCGTTTAGAAGAAGCAGAGAAACGTGACCACCGTAAAATCGGTAAGCACTTAGATTTATTCCACATGCAGCAAGAAGCGCCGGGTATGGTGTTCTGGCATCACAATGGTTGGTCTATTTTCCGTGAGTTGGAAGTGTTCGTACGTGAGAAATTAACAGAGTACGACTACCAAGAAGTAAAAGGCCCATTAATGATGGACCGTGTGCTTTGGGAACGTTCTGGCCACTGGGATAAGTACGCTGATGCGATGTTCACAACTTCTTCTGAAAACCGTGAATATGCAATTAAACCAATGAACTGCCCAGGTCACGTTCAAATCTTTAACCAAGGTTTGAAATCATACCGTGATCTTCCATTACGTATGGCTGAGTTTGGTTCATGTCACCGTAACGAACCATCTGGTGCGCTACACGGCATTATGCGTGTTCGTGGCTTTACTCAAGATGATGCGCATATTTTCTGTACAGAAGATCAAATTCAAGACGAAGTGAAGCAATGCATCAAGATGGTTTACGATGTATACAACACGTTCGGTTTTGAAAATATCGTTGTGAAACTGTCAACTCGTCCTGAACAGCGTGTAGGTAGTGATGAAATTTGGGATAAATCAGAAAGCGATCTAAAACTGGCATTGGAATCGATGGATATTCCATATGAAATCCAAGAAGGTGAGGGCGCGTTCTATGGACCTAAGATTGAATTCACATTATACGACTGTCTAGATCGTGCATGGCAATGTGGTACGGTTCAGCTTGATTTCAACTTACCAGGCCGTTTAGGTGCAACTTATGTTGGTGAAAACAACGAACGTTTAGTTCCAGTTATGATTCACCGTGCAATTCTAGGTTCACTAGAGCGCTTTATCGGTATTTTAATCGAAGAATATGCAGGTTTCTTCCCAACTTGGTTAGCGCCTGAACAAGCGATTATTACCGGAATCACTGATAAACAAGCGGATTATGTGCAACAAGTTGCACAAAAAATGCAAAAATCTGGCTTTAAAGTAAAAGCGGACTTGAGAAATGAGAAGATTGGCTTTAAAATCCGCGAACATACTTTAAAGCGTGTACCTTATATGCTTGTTTGTGGCGACCAAGAAATGGAAGCTGGTGAAATTGCAGTACGTACACGAAAAGGCAAAGATCTCGGTAAATTTAAAGTTGAAGATTTTATTTCTTATCTTCAAGCCGATGTTTCAAGCCGTAAGCTCAATCTGGAGGAATAACCTATTAAAGGCGGAAGAAAAGGCCAACAACCGGCCAAGCAAAACCAGCATCGTTTAAACGATGAAATTCGAGGCGTTAAAGAAGTACGCTTAACAGGTGCAGACGGCGAAGCCGTAGGTGTTGTTGCAATCAATGAAGCTCTAGAAGCGGCTGTTGAAGCTGGTATGGATCTGGTAGAAATCAGTCCAAACGCTGAACCACCTGTCTGTCGTGTGATGGACTATGGTAAATTCCTCTTTGAGAAGAGCAAAGCTGCTAAAGAGCAGAAGAAGAAGCAAAAGCAGATCCAGATTAAGGAAATTAAATTCCGTCCTGGGACTGATATCGGAGACTATCAGGTAAAACTACGCAACCTGACTGGTTTCCTTGAAGACGGCAACAAAGTGAAAGTAACTATTCGCTTCCGTGGCCGTGAAATGGCGCATCAAGAAATTGGCGTTGACGTTCTAAACCGTTTGAAAGCCGACACTGAAGAGTTAGCAGTGGTTGAATCTTTCCCAACGCGTATAGAAGGTCGTCAAATGATCATGATGCTAGCCCCTAAAAAGAAGTAATTAACGGCCTTACAAGTAATACAGCCTCGTCATTCGCTGTTATGCAGTGATTGATGGGGTTTTATTCGCCCTAATTACATAATATTAACCGATATGTTTATTAACACTGCGTCTTTAAAGCTATTTACTTAGCACGTAGAACGATTAATACATACAATGCGGAGTTATTCATCATGCCTAAGATGAAAACAAACCGAGGCGCTGCGAAGCGTTTCAAAAAAACTGGTGGCGGCTTTAAATTCAAGCACGCAACTAAACGTCACATCCTGACTAAACGTACTACTAAAAACAAGCGTCAGCTTCGTCCAAATGCCATCCTTCCAAAATGTGAAGTAGCTGGTGTTGTTCGTATGCTTCCATACGCTTAATTTTTTAGTTTAATCAAATAGTTTAGGAGAAGCATAATGCCTCGCGTAAAACGTGGTGTACAAGCTCGTGCACGTCATAAGAAAGTTCTAAAGCAAGCTAAAGGTTACTACGGAGCACGTTCACGTGTTTACCGCGTAGCTTTCCAAGCAGTTACAAAAGCTGGTCAATACGCATACCGTGACCGTCGCAATAAAAAGCGTACGTTCCGTCAATTATGGATCGCTCGTATTAACGCTGCTGCTCGTCAAAATGGTCTATCTTACAGCCGTTTCATCAACGGTCTTAAGAAAGCATCTATCGAGATCGATCGTAAGATCCTTGCTGATATCGCTGTATTCGACAAAGCTGCTTTCGCAGTACTAGTTGAAAAAGCAAAAGCTGCTCTTTAATTAGAACCAGTCTTTAAGATTAAGAAAAAGAGAGCCTAGGCTCTCTTTTTTTATGTCTGATTTTTTAAGGCTACCGGTGAGCTATTTATACTCAATTTTCACGGCTTTACTCGTCTGATTCTTCACTTTAAGTCACTTTGGTATTCACCTCTATTCGTAACCATACGACTAAAATTAAAAACACTCTGTTCAGTTTCCATTCTGAAAAATCAGTTCCATCTAGTTTTTCATGACCTATTCTATTCGAACTTACCTTTCTCTTTATCGTCCTTTATGCTAGCTCATTTATTTATAGTTTTTTAAACACATATTTTAAATTATCACCTATAATTACCTTGTTAATTATATTGATATAAAATTAATTCCTTTTACTTTGTAAGTTTATTTCTGCCAGCTATGTAATTTGTTTGTATGTTCTTAATTAATATAAATATTTCATTTATTGCCATTCAATTTTTGATATTCATCTCAAATATTTTATTTTAACCTTTATACCTATTTAAATAATACATAATGATCGCCATTATTTGCTGCGTTGCAATTGTCAGTTTTAATTTAAAACCATGCTAGAGGTTATTATGTCAAAGGAAGGAAGCGTTGCTCCTAAAGAAAGAGTTAACATTAAGTATATTCCAGCTACTGGTGATGCCCAGTCTGAAATTGAATTACCATTTAAAACTTTGGTGGTTGGTGATTTTAAAGGACATGCAGAAGAAACTTCAATTGAAGAAAGAAAAGCTATTTCAATTAATAAAGATAATTTTCAATCAGTAATGAGAGAAAGTAGTCTCAGTATTAACACTTCTGTAGATAATAAATTATCACCTGATAAAGGTGATGACCTATCAATTAATTTACAGTTTAAATCACTTGAAGATTTTTCTCCAGATTCTGTTGCTTCTCAGGTTCCTGAAGTCAATAAGCTAATTGAATTACGTGAAGCTCTTGTTGCATTAAAAGGTCCTTTAGGAAATATTCCGGCATTCCGTGAACGCATGCAAGAGTTGCTAGGTTCTGAAGAAGATCGTAATCGATTACTTTCTGAATTAGAGCTTGTTGACAGTTCTAATAAAGACGTTTAATCAATTAATTAGGGAAAGATTATGTCTACAGTTGAAAAGGTTCTTGAAAATACAACGTTAGAGCGTAGTAGTTTATTAGATGAAGTGATGGCGCAAACTCGTATTACTCCAAATGAAGAAGGCTATGATATTGCCAAAAAAGGTATTGCGGCTTTCATTGAAAATCTTGTGAGTGCGAACCGTACAGAAGAGCCAGTTAATAAATCATTAGTGGATCAGATGTTGGTTGAACTTGATAAGAAAATCAGCTCTCAAATGGATGAGATTCTTCATAATGAGACATTCCAGCAGATGGAATCATCATGGAAAGGTTTAAAGCTTCTTGTCGACCGTACTGACTTCAGCGAGAACAATAAAATAGATCTTTTGCATGCGATGAAAGAAGAGCTGCTAGAAGATTTTGAATTTTCGCCGGAAACTACTCAGTCTGGATTGTACAAACATGTTTACTCTTCAGGTTATGGCCAGTTTGGCGGAGAGCCAACAGGTGCGATAATTGGTAATTTTGCCTTTACACCATCAACGCCAGATATGCGCTTATTACAATATATGGCTTCCATCGGTGCAATGTCTCATGCCCCATTTATTTCGAGTGTCGGCCCTGAGTTTTTTGGCATTGATTCTTTTGAAGAACTGCCAAACTTGAAAGACTTAAAATCAATTTTTGAAAGCCCTAAATATACAAAGTGGCGCTCATTACGCGATTCAGAAGATTCTCGTTATATTGGTCTAACCGCGCCAAGATTCCTACTGCGAGTACCTTATGATCCAACAGAGAACCCGATCAAATCTTTCAATTATAAAGAGAGCGTAACGGCATCTCATAGTCATTATTTATGGGGTAACACCGCTTTTGCTTTTGCTAGTCGCTTAACTGATAGCTTTGCGAAATACCGCTGGTGTCCAAATGTTATTGGGCCTCAAAGTGGTGGTGCAGTTGAAGATTTACCTGTTCACGTCTTTGAATCAATGGGTGCGCTACAAGCTAAGATTCCAACAGAAGTGTTAGTGACAGACCGCAAAGAGTTTGAACTAGCTGAAGAAGGATTCATATCTTTAACGATGAGAAAAGGTAGCGATAATGCGACATTTTTCTCTGCTAATTCAATCCAAAAACCTAAGATTTTCCCAAATACTAAAGAAGGCAAAGAAGCGGAGACTAATTATAAACTAGGTACGCAGTTACCTTATATGATGATTATTAACCGTTTAGCTCACTACATTAAAGTATTACAGCGTGAGCAGATCGGTTCTTGGAAAGAGCGCCAAGATTTAGAGCGTGAATTGAATGGTTGGATCAAGCAGTACATAGCTGACCAAGAAAATCCGCCAGCAGACGTTCGTAGCCGTCGCCCATTACGTGCGGCCAAAATTGAAGTGTCAGATGTTGAAGGGAACCCTGGATGGTATCAGGTTTCTATGTCTGTTCGACCTCACTTCAAGTATATGGGAGCAAGCTTTGAGTTATCTCTCGTAGGTCGTCTGGACCAAGCGTAGTAATGGCTTATATAGCACCAGAAGACAGTGCGTTTGGTATCAGCTTCCTTGAGCGTTTGGAAGCTGATGCTAAGCCTTTAAATATTATTCAGGCACCAAATTTAAGTGAGGTCCTTAATTCTGTCAGGAATAATATTTCAAATATTCTAAATACTAGAGTGGGAGATTCTCAGAGTAGCCCACAGCTGGGGTTAATCGATTTTAATGATGCGACGTTAGAAGTTAGTGATCTTTCGATGACAATCAGATTAGCCATAAAGAGGTGTTTAGACATATATGAACCAAGATTAAAGAATATTTCAGTGTACACATCACTTGATAACTTTGATGCTTTTTCTTTACGTTTTCAGATCTTAGCTGAGCTTGACCACCAAGCAATTCATAAGAAAGTCAAACTTGATTTAATGCTAGATCAGAATAAAAAATACAGAGTGTTTTAATAATGGCACATGATAAATATTTTAGGGAAGAGCTTACTTTTTTAAAAGAGCAAGGCAAAAATTTTACCGATATATATCCTCAATTATCACGTTTCCTACATGGTCAAAATACTGATCCAGATGTTGAGCGATTATTAGAAGGATTTGCTTTTCTAACGGCGCGCTTACGTGAAAAAGTTGAAGATGACTTTCCTGAATTTACGCATTCTATTATTAACATGCTTTGGCCTAATTACTTAAGGCCTATCCCTAGTATGTCTATCGTTAAATTTTGTCCTAAAAAGAACTTAACTGATGGCCAAGTTATCTCTTCAGGTACGAGTATTAATAGCCGAGAGGTGAATGGTACGCAATGCCAATTTAAGACTTGTCGTGATTTCACTATTTATCCAATGACAATAGAAAAAGTGGTTCCTCATCACACTCGTAAAGCGACGACGATCGAGCTTGATTTCCAACTTCAGGGAACGATGAGTTTAGGTGACATTAACTTATCTAGTATTCGGTTTTTTCTAGGCTCGGATCAATATAGTTCTCAGATGATTTACTTATGGCTTAACCATTATATTGATTCCATTATAGTTGAAGCGAAAGGTGTAGACTTTAATATACCGTTAGAATCGTTGAGTTCAGTGGGTTTTTCTGATGATGATGGGTTACTTCCATATCCAAAGAATGCTTATTCTGGTTACCGGATATTGCAAGAATATCTAACTTTTCAAGATGCATTTTATTTCTTTGATTTAAATGACTTAGACAAAGCATTACCTAAAAATATTTTCGATGGCTTCAAGCTGAAAATTGCTTTTTCAAAAACCTTACCTGCTGATGTTCGAGTAACAAATGATCATTTTCAATTGTATTGCTCACCAGTTATTAATCTGTTCGAACACGATGCATACCCTATTGATTTAACCGGGAAATCCACAGAGTACAAAATCACGCCATCTAGTCGGCTTACTTCTCATTATGAAGTGTTTAGTGTCAATGAGGTTTATGGCTGGTTGGAAACGAAAGAGGAAGCGCAAGGAAGAACCTGTGGGCAGCGAAGAAAATATTCAGCTTTTGAAAGCTTTCAGCATGAAATTGAACGAACGAATCATCGTTCTGCAAATTACTATCGAGTAAGAGTTAGGGAGAGTCTTCGTAATGATGGCTTTGATAATTGGTTGTCTTTTGTTCGTAGCGATGAGCAGCAAGCCACTCAATATAATGAAACAGTATCAATAAAGCTGACTTGCACCAATAGATTATTACCTATTGAGTTAAGCATCGGGGATATTGATCAACCGACGGATACATCACCAATATTTGCGTCTTTTGAGAATATCACAATCCCCACACAGACATTAAGACCTGTGCTTGATGGGAGCTTACTTTGGACATTGATTTCAAATTTATCACTTAATTATCTGTCTTTATTATCTAAAGATGCGCTATGCAGTATTTTTCGAGCCTATGACTTTAAAGCTTTAGTTGATAGACAAGCAGAAAAGATAAGTCAGAGACGTTTAGATGGAATTGAAAAAATTGAATCAAATCCTATTGATAAAATTATACGAGGTCGATCAGTTCGAGGTTTAGAGTCGGTGCTGTATCTTAATCAAAATGCATTTTCTTCTGAAGGTGAACTGTACTTATTTGGAACAGTACTCAGTCGATTTTTTGCTTTATATGCAAGTATTAATTCTTTTCATCAATTAACAGTAATTAATACGAACAATAATGAGAAATATACATGGAATTTACAGATAGGGATGCAACCACTGATTTAGCTAAATTAGAGGTGCATCGATTATCAGAATCTGTGCATGACTTTAATTTTTATCAATTAATTGAGCTGGTTCATTTATTTGAAGGGAATATACCCGAAGAGAGTGATTGGGAAAGGGAATGTCGACTCTCTTTTTCTGGTAATCCTAGTTTGGGTTTTTCTCCTTCAGATATTACTAAATTAACCTATTTTTCCGATGGAAAGTTGAGTTTAGAGACTAACTTTCTTGGTTTGTCTGGCGGAGCATCACCACTTCCCGGTTATATATTGGAACAACTTGTGAATGAGGAACCTGGCGGACTTCGTAGACCATTTTTTGATTTTTTTAATAATAGACTTGTAAGTTTATCTTATCGGCTTTGGCGAAAATATCGATATCACGTACGTTTTAGACCAGGTGCAGAAGATGAGTTTTCATCTCAAGTTTTTGCTTTAGTAGGCTTGTTTGATGTGTCTTTGCGAGGAGATACACCGATTAACTGGAGCAAGATGCTTTCTTATTCTGGATTATTAGCAAGCCGAAGCCGGTCACCTCAAGTTGTTGAAGGAATTATTGCACATTGCTTTGATTTATCGAAAGTTGAAATTAAAGAGTGGGATATACGTAATGTCAGAATTTCGAAAGAGCAAAGGGGATTTTTAGGAAAGAAAAATATGACCTTGGGGGTAGACACCGTATTAGGTAGCTTTATTGAAGATGCTAGTGGGAAATTCACGATTTGTATTTCTCATTTAACCAAAGAGAGATTTTCTGATTTTTTACCATCAGGAGAGAATTTTGAACCTTTAAGAAAGCTAATTGAATTCATCGTTCGAGATCAGCTTGCTTATGATATCGAACTGGTCATGGATGACGAGGCATTAAAAAAGATTAATAGCTCATCAGGTATGTCTTTGGGGTGGACCTCTTTCTTAGGTGAAAGTAATAGAAATGGCAGCGTGTTAATTCAAGGAAGGCAATAGTATGACTTTAGGAAGTAACAAATTATTTTTAACCGTTTCTAATGTGAAAATATTACAACCAGGTTTGAATCCTAGCCATACCTTTGATGCTGACGGTGGCATTGTTGGCTCGAGTAATAGCTCTGTTTGGACTCTATATGATGATGAAAATAATATTTATGAAAATCATTTTGAAATTTTCAACATCGATAACGCTTATTGCGTAAGAGACTTATGCGGGCATACCTATATTAATGATTCCGATATGCCATTAGGTTCAGATAATGAAGCTAGATTACAGCATAAAGACGCGTTAAGGGTTGGAGATTATTATATTCGAGTCAAATTAACGGAAGATGATGAATTGTCGGATAGTCATTCATTGGAAGAGTTTATTAATAAAAGTAGAAATATATTATTAGAAGATGAAGTGTTCATGGATGTTAGTCCCAATAGTGAACAAGTAAAACGTGATGATAAGAAAACACTTGATCCTATTAAAGAGCTAGATAGAGAAAAGAATACTAGTAACGAATCTGATGATCATGCTGGTAATGACTTGGAAGCTTTAATTAATAAAAATGAAACCAAAAACGAATACGTATTTACACCTCAATCGGATAGTGAGTTTGAACTGACGTCTTCAATGAGATTGAAAAAAATATTGGGTTTTGGTCGAAGGAAAAAAACGGATTTGAATTCAGAAAATTATATTGATGGAAAGAGTGACCCTATTTTAGACAACCCGAAAAATATTGAGAGCTTTAATATGGATGAGAATAACCTGGAAATTTTAGAGCAAGAGTTAGCTCAAACTTCGCTGCAGGATAAAAGCGTTGAAGTGAATAGTCATTTAGTGATGGGACCATTGCTAAGTGGGTTAGAAGTTCAAGTGGGTAATAGCTATGGAATTGAAGATGTCCATAAATTGGGAGAAGAGCTTGGTGAAAGCCTAAAGGCATGTATTCAGGGCATCTTGAATATTCATAGCCAAGTAGAAAATGGGCGTTTTGGTGTGATTAACCGTAACTTGCAGCCTATTGAGGATAACCCGTTAAGGCTTGGTCTCAATTATACAGAAACGATGAGAACCCTGTTCGATAATAAGAAAAGCATGGTGCATTTATCTCCTCCTGCCGCGATTGAAGAAAGTCTTCACAATATTCGCAATCATAATCAAGCCATGCAAGAAGCAACTTCAGAAGCGCTGCAGCATATTTTAATGGCCTTTTCTCCAGAAATATTACTTAAACGTTTTAATAGTTATAAACGCACAAGTGATACCGATAACAATGATCCCGAATCTTGGGCATGGAATATGTATCAGAATTATTTTTCAGAGCTAACCTCAAACCGCCAACGAGGCTTTGATAAGTTATTCTGGGAAATATTTGAACAATCTTATGATCGCCGGATCCGAGAGATGCAATTGGAGAAATAAGCATGAAGTTTATTCTTTCCGCGCTAATCATGTTGGTCTTTTTATCAGGATGTAGCTCTGATCCAAAACCAGAGCCAGAGCCGACAAAAATCACCATTAGCATGTTTGCAGATCATGGCGTAAACCCAAATGTAGAAGGGGTTGCATCTCCTGTTGAGATACAAGTCTTCGAGCTTGTTGATGATTCAATGTTGTTATCAACGGATTATCATCAAATACGAGACGACTTTAAAAAAGCGCTTAGAAGTAATTTTGTCAAAAGCTATGACTACGCTTTAACGCCTGGCCAATTTAAATTTATAAGTAATTTTGAAATTAGTGATGAGACTAATTATATCGGCGTGGTTGTCCATTTTTCAGACCCCGATAATAGTGAATGGAAAAAAACAGTAAAAATCTTAAATAAAGATCACTTATATCATTTACTGGTTTATTTCCGCGACTACGAAGTCATCTTAGAAAAGGTAGAGTAATTCATGTTTACACGTAACCGTGTTATTTGGAGTGAAGGGCTTTTTATGAAGCCTCAACACTTTCAGCAACAGCAACGTAATCTTGAGTATTATGCGGATGAACGCTCAAAGGCTGTGAGCCCATACTTATACGGGGTAACAGAGTTATCTCTTAATCCTGAGTATTTAGCATTTGGTCGAATCGCAATAGAGAGAGCGGTTGGCATTATGCCGGATGGCTCAATATTTTGTATTCCACAGGAAGACTTGTTACCTGATCCTCTTGATATTGAAGATGCCAGCTTAGCGAACCAAATCATTTATTTAGCGATCCCTTTACGCAGTGACTCTTTGTTAGAAGTTGATTGGCCAGAAGAAAAAGGCACAGGACGTTATCAACAGAGAATTCAAGAGCAGCGCGATATTCATTCAATACAGGGGAGCTCAACGCCCGTTAGTGTTGCACCGCTTAAAATTCAATTGATGCTAGAAAAGGAAGACAGAACCTCTTATGCATCAATGGCGATCGCTAGAATTCGAGAAAAAAGACCAGATGGCAGCATTATGCTCGATGAAAGTTTTATTCCTTGTCATACCAACGTGCTCTGTCATGCAGGTTTACATCGTGTGGTAGGTGAAATTGCAGGGCTTATACGTGAAAGGGCTAAAAATATTGCTCAGCAAATCTCATCGCCGACACAGGGTGGTGTGGCAGATGTGTCTGATTTCATGCTATTGCAGGCGTTAAATAAAATTCAGCCACAGTTACAGCATTTATCTAAATTAAGAGGTTTGCATCCTGAACGATTATTTGAATGTTTAAGCTCAATTGCCGGGGAATTAGCAACGTTTACCAACGAAAGCCGATTACCACCTTCAATATCAGCTTATAACCACGATAATCCAGCAGAATCGTTTTGGCCTGTTGTGCACCATTTGCGTCAGAGTTTAAGCATTGTGCTTGAGCCAAGAGCAGTTTCAATACAATTGCATAAGCGACAATACGGTTTGATGGTTGCGCCAGTACAAGATCCTCAATTAATTGAAGAGGCCGAATTTATTATTGCGGTGAAGGCGAAGATGCCGGTTGATGAGTTACGCCGTTTATTTATTCAGCAAACGAAAGTGTCCTCAGTTGAAAAAATACGAGAGCTGATTTCTCTTCAATTACCTGGTGTTCCTCTTAACCCATTACCGGTTGCTCCGCGTCAATTACCGTATCACGCCGGTTATACCTACTATCAGCTTGATAAGACCAGTCTTACATGGGAAAGCTTACAGCATTCAACAGGATTTGCATTTCATGTAGCAGGGGCATTTGAAGATCTTGACCTGCAATTTTGGGCAATTAGGAGCTAATGATGAAAACCAATACCACCAATGTTGCAGTGGATGAATTGCTGTATGAGGGAAGTGAGAATATAGACCGGGATCAAGACTTTTGGTTTCCTTTACGTGGTGATAATCCAAATTTATTGATTGATGTTGCCACACCATTATTTGGTTTAGCTCTCAGAGTAAAGCAGCTCTCGGAATGCGCGTCTATTGCCAACATTTACCACCAAGTGGTTAAAGAAGTGACGGCGATTGAAATGGAGTTATCTGAAAACGGTTATGAGCATTCGGTCATTATGGCTTACCGATATGTATTGTGCGCTTTTCTTGATGAGTCGGTGATGGGCACATCATGGGGAGCAAAAAGTATTTGGGCGCAACATTCACTGCTTTCTCGTTTTCATGATGAAACATGGGGTGGGGAGAAGGTTTTTTCTATTCTGACTCGTTTAGAAAATGATCCTGTGAGATACAAAGATCTTTTGGAATTTATTTTCCACTGCTTGAACTTGGGTTTTGAAGGCAAGTACAAGGTCATTTCAAATGGCTTTGCTGAGCGAGAAAGGGTGATTATTAAGCTACATGAGTTATTAAAATCGCTCAACGATTCAGAGCCGAGCTCTCTTTCTAAAGCAACAGAGCATGTTGTTCACTCTAAATATAAATTAGGCCGACAGATTCCAGTTTGGTCTGTTTTTGCAATGTTTCTTCTAGGCTTGTGCGTTGTTTTTTCTGGGTATTTATACGTACTAAATAATAAGTCTGCCGATGTGTTAACCCAATTGAATCAGTTACTTTAAAGGTATGATTATGCTCCGAATTGAATTATCAACGCTCATTTCTAAGTTAAATGAACAAACTAAATTTGCTTTAGAACAGGCTGCTTCTTTATGTATTGAAAAGCAAAGCTCTGAAATTACGATCGAGCACCTTTTTAATGTTTTACTTGATAACCCTATTTCTGATTTACGAGTGATTTTAAAGCAAGCCAATATTGATACTTTATCTTTAAAAGAAAAGCTCAGTGTAAGCTATCACACGGAAAGTGGACTAGATACTTACCCTGCCTTTTCACCTCTTTTAGTAGAATTACTACAAGAAGCTTGGCTACTTTCTACTACTGAGTTAAATCAGCATCAATTACGCTCTGGTGCGATATTTTTAGCCGCGCTTTTACGTAAAGACCGATACCTAGCACTGAATATTATTCCTGTGTTTGAAGCGATTAATCGAGAGACCTTAAAAAAAGATTTCGATGTACTTTTAGTTAATTCGGGTGAGACGGACGTTGTTTCACCGCAATCAGGTAATGCATCATCGGTCACTTCATCCACTTCGGATTATTTATCTCGATATTGTAAAAATGTCTCTGAATCCGCTCGTAATGGTGAGTTGGATCCGGTGCTATGCCGCGATGAAGAGCTTAATTTGATGATTGATATTCTATGCCGACGTCGCAAAAACAACCCTATCGTGGTTGGCGATGCTGGGGTAGGTAAAAGTGCCATTATTGAAGGGATGGCATTGCGAATTGTTAGTGGTCAAGTCCCCGAACAGTTAAAAAATGTCGATCTCTGGTCTTTGGATTTAGGCTTATTGCAAGCAGGCGCTTCGGTTAAAGGTGAGTTTGAAAAGCGTCTTCAAGGCGTGATTGAAGATGTGAAAACGTCGAGTAAGCCTATTATCATTTTTATTGATGAAGCACACACTTTGATTGGTTCGGGTAATCAAGAAGGGGGAAGTGACGCGGCTAACCTACTAAAACCCGCGCTTGCTCGTGGTGAGCTCAGTGCTATTGCTGCGACGACATGGAAAGAATATAAAAAGTACTTTGAAAAAGATCCTGCCTTAACTCGACGTTTTCAATTGGTTAAGTTGGATGAGCCTACCATTGAGCAAGCGGTTGATATTTTACGCGGATTAAACTCGGTTTACGAAAAGTCGCATCAAGTATTAATTACTGATGACGCATTAAAAGCGGCAGCTGAGTTATCTGCTCGGTATATTTCGGGTCGTCAGCTGCCAGATAAAGCAATTGATGTGTTAGATACCGCATGTGCTCGAATTGCGATTAACTTAGCGGTTCCACCGAAACGCATTTCTGCTCTTGCCACGCTTGCTCATCAAAGACAGCTTGAAATTGAAATGATTGAGCGTTCCATTTATTTAGGCCAAGAGCCAAATCAAGATCGCCTTGATGAGCTTCTAACGCAACAAGAATTTGAAAATGCTGAGAAAAGCGAATTAGAGGATAAATGGCAGACTCAGCAGGAATTAGTTAATGACATTTTATCATTACGCTCACAGCTTATTTCTTCAGAAGAGTTACCTGCTGAAGAATTGCTCGAGTTAAAAGCAAGCCTTAATCAAAAATACCAGCAGTTAGATCTTATTGAGCATGATGACCGTTTAGTTCATCCACATGTTACGGCTCAACAAGTTGCAGAAGTAGTCGCTGACTGGACGGGTGTTCCTGTTAACCAAATGGATTCAGATGAGCTGTATAAAATTACTCACCTTGTCGATATTTTGGGAGAAACCATTAAAGGCCAAGATACCGCGATTAAGCAGATACATAAGCATTTACTCACTGCTCGAGCAGATTTAAGACGAGCAGGACGTCCGAAAGGCGCTTTCTTACTTATTGGCCCTAGTGGTGTAGGTAAAACAGAAACCGTGGTTCAACTTGCGGAGCAACTTTATGGTGGAAAGCAATTTTTAACCACCATTAACATGTCTGAATACCAAGAGAAACATACCGTATCACGCTTAATTGGTTCTCCCCCAGGTTATGTAGGCTACGGTGAAGGCGGGATTTTAACCGAATCAATTCGTAAGATGCCGTATTCAGTTGTGCTACTCGATGAAGTCGAAAAAGCGCATCCAGAGGTGCTAAATATCTTCTATCAAGCTTTTGATAAAGGTGAACTAGCCGATGGCGAAGGGCGCTTAATTGACTGTCAGAATGTGGTGTTTTTTCTAACCTCAAACTTAGGTTATCAAATGATTGTCGACTATGCCGAGCATCCAGAAGAGTTAGAGCAGAAGCTATACCCTGAGCTTGCTGCATTCTTTAAACCTGCACTATTGGCAAGAATGGAGACTATTCCATACCTGCCTTTATCTCGAACGGTTTTGTCTGAAATCATTAAAGGTAAATTATCTCGTTTAGAAAACTTATTTAAGCAACGTTATGGGGCGAAAGTCACGATTGCGGATGAGTTGTTTGATGAGATATTAAATCGTGCTAACCGTTCAGAAAATGGTGCGCGTATGTTAGAGGCAATCATTGATGGTCAGTTATTACCACCCATCTCATTAGCGTTGTTAAATAAATTAGTCGACAAAGAATCTATCTCTCATGTTTCGATGTCAGTACAAGATGGCGAGTTTATTGGTGAGGTTGAATAAGATGAACTCATGGTTAATCTCTATAACAGAATTAATGAAGTTGAGAGATGCTAAGACGCTATCGAATACTTTTATTAATTCATTAACAAAAACGTTGAATATAGCCAAGTGTTTAACGGTTGAATTAAGCGACAGTAGTAGAGAGTTGATTTATCAAAGTGAGGATAATGATATTTTTAGCTGGTCGGCTGTGGATTTTGATGTCCCTTTTTCTCATGTGTTGCAAGAAGGTAAGTATAAGCTTATACCTCAATCAGATCTTGTTTACTGGCAAGACAATCAATACTTTAAAATATTGACATCATCATTAGGTAATGGAGAGGCATGTTTAATTTACCCTTTACCATGCGCCAAAGAATCAAGTCCTTCTTTATTAGTAATATTTGGTGATGAAAATAAGCTAGAGCAAGTAGCAGTAGCGCCTGAATTCAAATTGTATATTGAAGCATATGCAACGCAATGGGAGCTATTGAAAGATCTAAAAAAAGTAGGCTTAGAAAAAGAAAGTTTATCTGAAACATTGACGACAGAAAGGAAGGTGAATCAGCGGGGGCAAAAATTAATGAGTTTGTCTAAGACGTTGATTGGTAATTCTTCGGCAATGTTAGATGCAAAAAAGAAAATCGTAGTAGCAGCTGAATCACCTCTGTCGGTTATGATCCATGGTGAAACGGGGACGGGAAAGGAAGTTGCTGCAAAAGCAATCCACCAGATATCCGATTATAACAAAGGGCAATTTGTCGCGATTAATTGTTCCGCCATACCTGAAAATTTATTGGAAAGTGAGTTATTTGGTTATGAAAAAGGGGCATTTTCTGGTGCTAATTCTTACCATGCAGGCTTGATTGAGCAGGCAGATGGTGGTTCATTATTTCTTGATGAAATTGGTGATATGCCAACGCATCTCCAATCTAAATTGTTACGTGTACTTGAGACAAAAAGCTTTCGTCCCCTTGGGGGAAAGAAAGAACTAATATCAAATTTTAGGTTGATTTCTGCAACCCATATAAATTTAAAAGAGAAAGTTAAATCAAAGGAATTTCGTCCAGATTTATATTATCGATTAATGCAGTGTCCGGTATTACTTCCAGCGTTAAAGGATAGAAAAGAAGATCTCGAGTTATTGAGTGAGTATTTTATTGAGCAATATAATGAAAGCTATCAAAGGGATGTTGGGTTCTTGACGAAGCAGTCTTTGGAGTATCTAAAAAAATTAGATTTTCCAGGTAATGTTAGAGAGTTAAAAAGCATGATTGAATTATCTTGCTCTCAAGTCGAGGACGGACAGCCAATTTCGTTATCTTATATTTCAGACAACTCAAATGCATTGTCGTTATTCGATTTTAACGAAGGTGTTAATCATATTGGTAATTTAACAGAGCTCCTTGGTGAGTTTGAATTTAATGTTATCCAAGAGCGATTAAATAAACACTCAGGGAATAAAACGAAAGCTGCAAAAAGTTTAGGGATACCTCTTAGAACTCTGACTTATAAATGCCAGAAACTGGAGATTTCTTGATGAATTATCAATTTAACACCGTTATTTTTACTGTGATTTTGTTTCAGTTGTTTTTTATTAGTGATGTTCGTGCTGAACAAAGTTCACTTTTAAATGAAGCTAAAGCATGCACTAGTATCACGGCTCGGCTGGAGCGTTTAGATTGTTTTGATCGTATTTTCAAAACAACTTTACCAGAAATAGCCTTATTAAAAGAAGTCAAACCAGAAATCTGGTCTCGGGGCATGGCTGTAGAACAACAGCGAGTAAAAGGCGATTTACTTCCTTTAATTTCAAGCGGAAATGGAAGTGCTGATTCTGATATCTGGGTAACTTTACCCGCGGCAAGTCATAGTAATGATGGACAGGGTGCTGTCCTAATGATGAGTTGTATCAATAATATTAGCCACTTGGATCTATTACTTCATAAAAATATTGAGCAGGCCAGAGTTAATATATCAGCCAATACATTCAAATCTAGCTTATGGAGAACCGATGATTCTGGCTTTGTCGTCAGCAGTTCTAGGGGGATTTTTGCTATTGAACTGATGAAGAAAATATCGTCATCTTCGAATTTACAATTACGCTCAGATATAGATGCTGTTAATGGTTTTAAATTTAATACTGAACACTTATCAAACGTATTAATTTCGTTACGTAAAAGCTGTGGTTGGTAAGGGATTCTATGAATATCACAGAATATCGCCAAACCATCATAACGCCAATATCTAAAGAATCTCATGTAGGTGAACGCTTATACGATGATCCCTTATACGAGTTTATAGATGATCAAATGATGAAAGTTGGTTCTCTATCGCATGCTTCCGTGCAATGGAGTGAAGTTGAAAAAAGTATCCTTCAGATTTTTAAAGAAAAAACGAAAGATATTAAGCTGCTAATTCACCTTATACAGTGTTTACATCACCAAACAACTCCGGAAAGGCTAACTCTTTCTTTGTTTGTTTTTGGTGATTTCATGCGTGAATTTTGGAGTGATAGTTATCCTTCTCCAGGAGAGAGAGGAAAGTTACCTCGCCGTAAATTTTTTAGCTTACTTCTGCAGAGGTTTGATTTACTTGCTGATAAGTATGACTTCTCTCTTTTTGATGCCAAAGGAAGAGATTTACTATTGCAAGCGCTGACTGATTGGCACGCAGCGGCGATAAAGAATGAATTAGATTCTGATTCTGTACAGTATTTTGTGCAAAGAATAAAAACCAAACTTAAAGATTATGAAGAAAGATCTTCACTTTATGAACAACCGAAAAGCTCTGCTGCTGGCACCTCAGATGTCGGTCATTCCACGGTTGTGAATCTTCAAGCGAATAATCCTCTAACGTTTGATACTTCAAGTGACCAGTCAGTCAAGCAGACACTTTTAAAAGTATCGGATTTTTTATCTGAGCAAGACTACGGTACTCCGCTTTCTATCAGGACTCGACGTTATGCCGTATGGGCAGGCATTGATTCGCCCCCAGAGCATAACAACGTAGGTGAAACCCAGTTACGCGGGATACAAAGCGAGCGTCTAAAAGAGTACACAGATGGAATGTCTCATCCTGATCTTGCGTTATGGCGCAAAGTTGAAAAGAGCTTAACTTTGGCTCCTTATTGGATTGATGGGCAGTATTTAAGTGCCAAAATTGCTGAATCTATTGACCAACCTGAATGGGCAAAAGCGATACATGATGAGACGAAACAATTCATCTCTCGATTACCTAAGTTGCTGGAATTGAAATTTAAAGATGGTGCCCCTTTTATTTCCGATGAAACTCAGCAATGGATTGAATCTTCAGCGAAATCTCAATCTCAAGGTGGCGTAAGTAACTGGCAGGAAAAGTATGAGCAAATTAAACAGCTGGCAAAAGAAGCGGGCGTCACTGTTGCCATATCGAGTGTTAATGATGGCTTGGAAAGTGCCGTAGATCCAAGAGACAAGTTTTACTGGCAATGTTTGTTAGCCGATCTGTTGGAAGATAGTCGGTTGACGGCGGTGGCAAGTGAACAATATCGCGGTTTGTATGAGCAATTCATGTCTATGAGTTTGAGTGATTGGGAGCCATCACTCGTAGAAAAGCTTAAGCATATTAATAATATTAAATAATTAAGGTAGTGATTATATGTGGAAAATGATAACAGGGATTGGTCAAAAGCTTAAGCCAGCGCTAACCGCGGCAATGCCAATCTTATTATTTAGCCTTTTTGTCCTCATTAATGTTGCGATTTGGTGGATGGGGCCTTGGTTAACGATAGATAAGAGTCAGCCATTATCGTCTTTCACTGCTCGAACCGTTGCTTGTGTATTATTTTCGCTAGTTTGCTTCTCCTTATGGGGACTGTGGCAATGGAGAAAATTAGTACGGATAAGAGATGAAGAGAAACGAGCACTTGAATTGAAAACCGATCCTCTGCTTCAGTTTGAAGAACGTCAAGAGCTAGAATTAAACCAAGTCATGCAGACGATGAAGGCAAATTTAAGCAAGAGTAATTATCTTTACTCGCTTCCTTGGTATTTAGTGCTTGGTTTAGAGAATGCTGGAAAAACCAGTTTAATCAATCGATCGGGACAAAATTTCGTTTTTTCGTCGGTAATGCGAGCTTCTCATCTTAAAAGTGAAAACCCATATAGTTTTGATTGGTGGATTGGTGATGAATCAGTGTTAATTGATCCGGATGGTGAACTATTAACTCAGGGCGGCTTAGGAAATGATGTGGATCCTGAGTTATCACGACGTTTGTGGGTTCACTTTATTCGCTGGTTAGAAAAAACACGTAGTCGTAGGCCATTAAATGGTATTGTTTTAGCGATCGATATTGCGCATTTAGCCAAATCAACAGAATCGGAGCGTAAAGCCTACGCTAATTTATTACGTACTCGCTTACGTGAATTAATGGAGACATTATCGACTCGGCTTCCTGTGTACGTTTCTTTTACGAAGTTTGATCTGTTACACGGCTTTGAACCTTTTTTTCGTAATTACACCAAAGAAAAGCGTGAAGAAGTCCTTGGTTTCACTTTTTCATTAGATTCAGTGGATGACTTAGATCATTGGCTAACCGAGTACACCGCTAGCTATAAAGAGTTTATTACACGAATTAATGAAGCAATACCTCATATTATGGTGAACCTGACTGATAGCGAAGACCGCAATGCGGTTTATAGCTTCTCTCGCCAACTAGCTGGATTACAAGATACGATTTACCGATTATTAGAAGAAACATTGGGAAGCGATCAATTCTCAACCTCGGCATTAGTTCGTGGTGTCTATTTTAATTCAGTATTTCAGCAGGGGGTTGCTATTAATGCCTTTGATAATGCAACCTCTCGTCGATATGGGCTAAGGCATGCCATCAATAGCGCACAACATGCAAAAAATTCGACAATATACTTTACTCAAAAGTTATTTAATAAAATTATTTATCCAGAAGCAGGACTTGCCTCTGATAATTTTAAAGTTGCGAAAAAGAAGAAGAGAATTATATATACCTCAGTGATTGCTTGTAGTGTTGCGAGTCTATTATTGATTACGGCTTGGCAGAAGTACTATTCAATCAATGTTACTCAAGCGGATAAGGTGTTACAGAAGGTTAATGAATATCAGGTGCTCATTTCAGGTAATAATGGAATGTTGTCGCAGAAAGATATTTTAGAGCCATTAAACAAGATTCGTGAAGCGACATTAGAGTTTGGTTTTTTTCGCAATAAGCTGAAATATGTATCGGATCTAGGGCTATACCAAGGTCATACGATTGGTCCTAAGGTAGAAGAAACCTACTTAAATTTACTCGAGTATAAGTTTTTGCCACTACTCATGGCTGATACTATTCATGACTTAAATCAGGCCCAATCAGATGAGCAAAAATTAGCGGTATTAAGAGTTTACCGAATGATGGTAGATGCGAGTGGCCGGCACTCAGAGTTCGTTTTAGATTATTTTTCAAAATATTGGCAGCGTCAATTTTCAGGTCAGCAGAAAATTCAAAAGCAATTACTGGCACACCTGGATTATGCAATGGAGCATACTGATCTCGCCAATGATCGAAACAATGGTAATGAATTAGCCGATCAATTGATGCGTCCTTATGATTTGCTGATCAGTCGAGTTCAAAATGAACTTGGTCGTATGCCAAACGAAGAAAGGGTGTACCGAAATTTAAAATTAAGCGCGCAAAGTTTATTAGGTCCGGCAGTCAGCCTGCGTAATCTAATTGGACCTGTTTTTGATATTGTTTATCAAAAAGGAAAAAGAAGTGATCAGTCGCTTTATATTCCTAAATTACTCACTAAAGAAGGCTTTGATGATTACTTTATGCCTCAATCTGAGTCTGTTTCTAAGTTGGCTTTAATTGATAGTTGGGTACTAGGTCAATCTTCAACCGCAGAGTTTAGTGAAGAAGATAAGCGAGTATTAAGGGAAAAAATCCGTAATTTATATATTGCAGACTACACCAGTACTTGGCGTCATGCTTTAAATAACATTAATATTAAAAAGTTTAATGATATCAATGAGGCGGTAACGGTTGTTGATAACATTATGGGTAATTTAGAACCTATCCAGAGGCTTCTAAGAACGGTTGATACTAATACTTATTTGTTTAATTCTTCTACGTCAGAAGGTGATAAGGCAGTAAAAGAAGCTTTATTGAAAAGCCCTAAATTTAAAGTAGCCTCTAAGATTGATGAGCCTTTTTCTGAGCTAAATGCACTGAGTTACCCTAATGGTGATAATCCAGCGTATATAACAGAAGTGTTAGATGTTGTAGGGCAGTTACGTGATTATCTTAAAGCGATGCAAGACTCACCGAATGTCGGAATGTCAGCCTTAAGTGCCACAAAAGAGCGGGTGACATTGCAGAGTATCGATCCTATTTATACATTACGCCGAGTGTCTAGCGGCTTGCCAAGCCCGCTGAATCAGATGATGAAAACGTTATCTGACCAAAGTTGGTATGTGGTGAAGAAAGAGGCGATTCGTTACTTAGAGGTTCGCTGGAAAGAAGATGTATATAAGCCTTATCAAGAAAAATTAGCTGGAAAATATCCATTATCCTTAACGGCTAAAAAAGAGGTATCGCTGTCTGATTTTGAAGCCTTTTTTGCGCCAGATGGAATATTAAATACTTTTTATAATGATCAGCTAGATTTATTTCTTAATGAAAACGTGTTTACCGACGATGCTGAGAGTGGCGATAACTCTATTGTTAATCAGCAAGTTATCGATGAGTTGGCTAAAGCCAAGAAAATACAGGAAGCATTTTTTAACCGAAAAGGCGTTCTTGATATTGAGTTCTCATTACAGCCGATAGTTCTCAGTGGGAATAAGCGACGTAGTGCGATTGATGTTGATGGTCAGTACTTAACCTACAGCCACGGTCAGAGGGATGTGGTTGAGTTGATTTGGCCTAATTCATTAAGAGAAACGGCATCGTCAAAAGTGACACTAGTACCGACACAGAACGGATATTCGCCTAGAAGCATTACGAGTCAAGGTTCTTGGTCTTTCTTCCGCTTATTGGATCAAGCAAGAGTGGTTTCTGCTAGTTCGAAGTCAGTGGACTATAAGTTTTCAGTCGATAATGGAAGCATGGTATATCGGTTGAATTCGAATAACGATAGCAATCCATTTACGAATAATTTATTTAGGACATTCAAGCTAACAGAGCATTTATATTAGCGAATTAATAAATTTAAAAGAGAGTGAGGGAAGCCTCACTCTGATTTCTTTGGATGTGGATTATGTCGAGCTGCGTATATATTGAACACCGTGTTTTTAACCTTGTTAGCGACTCGAGTGCTCTTAGAAAAAATCATATTTATGATGATGTAAAAGCGGAAATAAATAAGCAAAACTCTCCATTTTCGGGTGGGACAGATTGGGAGGCGGTTAAAAAAAAGTGCACTTTGCTTTCTGAAAAATCAGGAATAGATTTATTGCTATGTTGTTACTATACGGTAGCTACGACGAAACTTAATGGTATTGTTGGGTTGGCTAACGGTTTAGAGTTGTTGTTATCTTCACTGATTGTCTCTACAAAAGATCTAAAAAATGCCCACAAACGAAAAGAGCTTATTGATTGGGTTAATAGTTGCATTATTAAAGAAATCAAACTGCTTAAGCCTAACTACGAAATGCTTCGAGATTTGTATCGATGTGAGCGTCACTGTGAGCAAATAGACCAAATTTTTACAGAAAAGCAACCTGAATTCGTGGCCAATATGGATGGAATTGCTTATGTGATTTTTGAACATATTGATCGATTAGAAATTCAATATAAAAGCAAACAAAAGGTCGCTGAAATTTCGCCACCTAGTGAGCAAAAAGTAGCAGTTAAATGGCATTATTATGTTTTAGCCTTATTGCTTACTTCCTTTGTTGCCTATCAGTTTTTATCGCCACCTAACCGACTGAATCCGACTCTCTATATTCAGTCAAATGCCTTACCAGAGAAGCCATTAGATCAACAGCAAAGAGAAGCGTTAAATCATTATATTTCCAATATGGCTAATAATTCATTAGCTTGGCTAGGTGAAACGCCTAACCGACAAAATGAAAACATAAAAAAGCTTGAATTTTTGCTTGGTGATGAGGAACGGATTGCTCTATTAAGGCAGCAGTGGTTGGTAGAGAGAAAGGAGAGTATTGAAGCAGTTAATGAGATGGTGAATAAATTTGATTCAGTACGAACCCAACTTTCAAATGTCAATTTAGGTATTCAGAAAACCCACTTAAATAGCTTAAAAAGTGAGATGAATTCGGTGACTAAAGTAGGTAAAAGCTTATCGCCAATTTATGCTCGTGTTGGTTATATTGAGCAATTGCTTAAAACTGGTGACAATGAAAAAGCGGCAAAAGAATTGGCTATTTTACAACAACGTTTAAACGCCCTTATCTGGAAGGTCGATCAACTTGAAGAGCTAGTTGTATACCCAAGTGATTTCAAAATGCAGAATTCAGAGCTATCATCCAAATCTTTAGGCAAGAAAGATTGGCGAAGGAATGTAGGCCACCTTTCAAATCAATCTGACGCGGCATAAAGGTTTGGATGAAGCTCCCGAAGGGCAAGTTAAAACAAGCTTTATGCTGCGTTAAATTGAACAGAGATAGAATAACTATGATCATATTCAATTTGTCTTGCCTAAAGCTTGTTTTATTCTTGCTGAAACTCGCATCTTGAAGCCACTTGGATATAGATGATCTAAATAAAAATTCATCGCCAAACAAGACGTTTTGTTTGGCGATGATATATATTGAAAATCAAAGGCGCTCATTCAAATAAGCTTGATAGTCAGGGATCTCAATATCAACTTCTTGCTCTAGCAATACGGAGTTGAATAAGAATTTTGCGGTTGCACGGTTGGTTGCTACTGGAATATTCCATACCGATGCTATGCGTAGTAGTGCCTTAACATCAGGATCGTGAGGAACTGCGTTTAGTGGATCCCAGAAGAAAATCATCATGTCTATTTTCCCCTCAGAGATAAGAGCACCAAGCTGTTGATCTCCCCCCATAGGGCCACTGATTAAACTCTTGATCGCAAGCCCAGTTTCACGGCTTAACATGTTCCCTGTTGTACCTGTGGCATAAAGAAAATGGCTTTGTAGCTTCTCTTTATTCTCGACAACCCAGCGAAGTAGCTCTGGTTTGTAGTGATCGTGAGCAACCAGGGCGATATTCTTGTGCGCAGGCATTGTGCGAATGGTTTTCTTCATTGTTAACATCCTAAATGTTCAATAAAAATAAATGAAATGCTAACAACAGCATAATTTAATTACAGCTAAAAAAATAGCAGGATTATCCAGTTCCTAGATCTTAATTTGAGAGCTTGATCACGCTGTACTCTTCACCTTTATTGCCTACCACATTGAGCATCGAAACTCTTCAATTACAGATCTAACTCCTCTTGGAGTAAAACTTCAATTACCAATTTTCGTGTGATGCAGCGTAACTAACCGATATGACATTTATATGATTTTTTACTGGATTTTTACTTACACCTCTAAAGGTGTTTGGAGGGGGTAAAATATTTTTATAAACTTATAATTTAGTTTTAAATCAATTAGTTACTTAGTGATTGTATATTCGCTTAAGGAATAAAGGGTTGATAAAATAATCGAGTACGTTATTATTTAAAACGAAATTGATTAGGGCACTAAACAATTGTTGTTGATTTTAGCAACGAGCACTAATAAAAATTAATCGCCACTGAGCTTCTTTATTGGCAGTTGGATTGTTCAAATAAAGAAGCAGTGTACAAATAAAAAATAGGGCTAAGATGATTACGGCACCGTGGGTAGCACACCCCGAAAAAGTGACCAAAACTCAGGATGAGTTAACATTTAGAAAACCCGAAATAACCGACGGCAATCAAGTCAATGCTTTGATTGAGTCGTGTCCTCCTTTGGATACGAATTCTGCTTACTGCAACTTTTTGCAGGCATCACATTTTAGCGATACATGCGTATTAGCTGAAAAAGGTGGTGAAATTGCAGGTTTTGTTTCCGCTTATCTCAAGCCATCAAGTCACCCTAATCGACCTGTTCTTTTTATCTGGCAGGTAGCGGTTGCGGAAAATAGCCGTGGCTGTGGATTAGCGTATCGAATGATTAAATCGTTATTAGCGCGTGAGTGTGTTGCTGGCGTCGCTGCAATTGAGACGACGATTACCAAAGACAATCATGGTTCTTGGAATTTATTCCGAAAACTTGAGCGAGAAGATGGTGAAGAAGG
The DNA here is from genome assembly GCF_000426765.1 of Vibrio litoralis DSM 17657. GTDB lineage: Bacteria > Pseudomonadota > Gammaproteobacteria > Enterobacterales > Vibrionaceae > Vibrio > Vibrio litoralis. The sequence continues at coordinate 283,597 of NZ_AUFZ01000016.1, forward strand.
ACGCGTCAGTGTTTTCTTAGACAAACAAAATCATTTCGATGGTGAGCATGATAGTGAGTATTTATTCCATATACCGCTTGCTATGAGCTAATACCAATTAACACAAAATTTAAAAATTCTTGATTGGGAATTCGCTCAATCGAGATACATACATAGGATGATAGACAGGATCAGACATGAATATCTTTAAAAAGCACGAATCAAACGTTCAATGTTATGCCAACAACTTCCCGGTAGTATTTTCATCGGCGAAAGGTTGCTGGCTTCATACCGAAGACGGAGATCGCTACTTAGATTTTCTTGCCGGTGCAGGCTCGTTGAACTATGGCCACAACAACCCTGTTCTAAAAAAAGCATTGCTCGACTATATCGACCAAGATGGTTTAACCCATGGTTTAGATATGCATTCACAAGCGAAAGGTCATTTCTTAGAAAGTTTTAATGACAAAATTTTAAAACCACGTGATCTGGAATATAAGATTCAGTTCACCGGCCCAACAGGTACTAATGCCGTTGAAGCTGCCATGAAGTTGGCTCGTAAGGTGAAAGGTCGCACTAATATTGTCGCCTTTACCAATGGTTTCCACGGTGTGTCTTACGGCGCATTAGCGGCAACAGGTAACCAGCATCACCGTGGTGGCGCAGCAATGCCGCTTTCGGGGGTGACTCGTATTCCTTATGAAGGTTATGCGGACATTGATGGTTTGGCGTTATTTGAAACGATGCTTGATGATAATTCAGGTGGTTTGGATAAGCCTGCAGCAGTACTTGTTGAGGTTGTGCAAGGTGAGGGTGGCTTAAATGCTGCATCTGATCAATGGTTACAGCGTTTAGAGAAAATCTGTAAAACCAACGATATCTTGCTGATTGTTGATGACATTCAAGCTGGTTGTGGTCGTACGGGTACTTTCTTTAGCTTTGAGCCATCAGGTATTAAGCCAGATATGGTGACATTGTCTAAATCAATCGGTGGTTACGGTTTACCGATGGCTATTATGTTGATGAAGCCTGAGTTAGACCAATGGGCCCCGGGTGAGCATAACGGTACGTTCCGTGGCAATAACCATGCGTTCGTAACGGCAGCAGAAGCGATTGATACTTACTGGCACAATGATGAGTTTGAAACGCACATTAAAGAGCGTGCTGAGCAGTTAAATAAATCATTACAGAAAGCCTTGAAGCAATATTCAAACCTATTTGAAGGTATTAAAGGCCGTGGTTTGATGCAGGGTATCGAATGTAAAGATGGCGATATCTCAGACATGATCACTAGTGAATGTTTTGAGAACGGCATGGTGATTGAGACTGCAGGTCCAAACGATGAAGTTGTGAAGTTCTTCTGTCCATTGACAGTAAGCGAATCAGAACTCGAACAAGGTATTCATATTTTCGAAAAAGCGGTTGAGAAAATTTCCGCTAAGGTGACTCGTAAAGCGTCTTAATTGTCGCAATTTCAAAAGTGGGGCTTCAAAAACAGAGGCCCTATATACGAGCCCAATGATACCTAGATGCATTAATAAAAGGATAAAACATGATTGTAAGAACATTAGAAGAATGCCGAAACAGTGAACGTCGAGTAGTCGCAGATACGTGGGAAAGTGTACGTATGTTATTGCGTGACGACAAAATGGGCTTCTCGTTCCACATTACAAACATCTATGCTGGCACGGATACACACATTCATTACAAAAACCACCTAGAGTCGGTTTACTGTATTTCTGGCGAAGGCGAGATTGAAGTGGTTGGTGGCGAAACGTATCCAATTAAACCAGGTACATTATATATCTTAGACAAGCACGATGAACACCAATTACGTGCCTACAAAGATGCTGATATGGTCATGGCTTGTGTGTTTAATCCGCCAATTACTGGTGCGGAAACCCATGATGAAAATGGTGTTTATCCATTAATAGAAGAATAGGTTACGAGTCCCTAGTTTCTAGAGGTTATCGCGGGTAGTTGAACGAACAACACTGATAATACTTCCGTTTTATTGATGTAGAGTCAGCGACAAAGCCTAGTTACTAGGGACTAGCACCTAGAAACCTAAATATAAATTGAAATAATTAAATTCATTGATCTTCATAGGAGCTTATTTTGACTTCTTCAAATAGAAGCCACACTGCCAATAATAAAACTGCAAATCATACCGTTGAAAAAATTGGCGGTACTTCCATGTCAGCCTTTGATGCTGTTCTTGATAACATTCTACTGCGCCCAGAAAATCCATATAACCGCATGTTTGTGGTCTCTGCCTACGGTGGTATTACCGATGCATTATTAGAATGTAAGCGTACGGGTAAACCGGGTATTTATCGTTTAGTTGCTGATCGTGATGATGCTTGGGTTGATGCAATGGAAGAGCTTGAACAGCGTATGTTGCTGATCAACGAAAACATGTTTGCTGATCCAATCAGCCGCCGTCGTGCCGATAACTTTATCAAAGACCGTATCGCTAAAGCGACCAACTGTATTAATAATATTATGGAAACTTGCCAATATGGACAGTTTTCAATGCAGCATTATTTGCCGCAAATCCGAGAGTTTTTATCTTCCATCGGTGAAGCACATAGTGCCTACAATACTTGCTTGAAGCTAAAAACTCTTGATATCAATGCTAAGTTTATTGATTTATCCGGTTGGGATTTAGACGAACAGCAAAGCGAAGGTAAAGATGTTTCGGGTAATCTTGATACGGTCATTGAAAATGCCCTTCAAGATATCGATATGAACAAAGAATTGCCGATTGTTACTGGCTATGTGTACTGCTCAGAAGGCTTAATGAAAACCTATGACCGTGGTTATAGTGAAATGACATTCAGTCGTTTAGCGGTATTATCAAAAGCTCAACAAGCGGTCATTCATAAAGAGTACCACTTGAGTACTGCTGACCCGCGTATTGTTGGGCCTGAAAAAGTACGCCCAATGGGACAAACTAACTATGATGTTGCTGACCAACTCGCCAACCTAGGTATGGAAGCGATTCACCCAAATGCCGCATCAGGTTTACGTCGCAGTGGCATTGAGCTTGTGATTAAAAATACCTTTGAGCCAGAGCATAAAGGTACTTTGATTTCTCATGCTTTCAACCCGCACAGCTATGCTGGCAATACGGATAAAGTTGAGATTATTGCAGGCCGTAACAAGGTCTTTGCATTACATATCTTTGACCAAGCAATGGTAGGACAAGCCGATAACGTTGGTTATGAATTAATGGAAATCATTAATGATGAGCGTGTCCAACTGGTTGGTAAAGAAATGAATGCGAACTCAATTACTTATTACTTAAGCGGTAACTCGAAGAGTAAAAATAAAGTGTTGTCTCGTGCCGAAAAAGCGTTCCCGAATGCTAAAATTACCGGCAAAATGGTCGCCTTGATTTCAGTCATTGGTGCATCAATTGATACCAATAAGGCGTTAAGCCACGGTATGATTTCATTGATGAATCAAGATATTACTCCTCGAGCGGCGCACTCATCGATGCGTAATGTTGATGTACAATTTGTGGTTGATGATGAGAATTATGAGTCGGCAATTTGTACTTTGCATGAAGAATTTATCGATGGCGTAAAATCAGATAAAAAGACTGAGAAAGAAAAAGCCGCTTAAGATTGATTACATTCAATATAAGTTGCATTCAGTATAGCTAAGTAGACAGTATAGCTAAATAGAATCAGCCCCTGTTGACACTAGTCGCAGGGGCTTTTTATTGGTGCTAGAAGTTAATATGCGTACAGGATACTCATGTGGCTAATTGCGCTGCCAGCGAAACTCCATTTGCTTGGCTGTCGCTTCTGCCGTTTCAATACTAGTTAATTCGCTGACAATAAATAAACTCATATCAATGCCAGCAGAGATCCCACCTGAGCTAATTCGATTACCATCCTGTATCCAACGAACATTCTCTAATACTTTTAGGTGAGGAAATTGTTGGCGTAAATCTGCTATATCTTCCCAGTGTGTGGTGGCTTTATGATCTTGCAGAATGTCAGCTTTAGCCAGTAAAAAAGCGCCAGTGCAAACGGAAGTGATTAAAGGGACGGTTTGGCCTTGCTGAGAAATCCAATCAATAGCCAATTGATTATTGATTTCTTGAGTGTGATCGCCACCTACAACGATTAAGACATCTAATTTAGGGTGATTTGAAATGTCATAATGCGGCAGAACGTTAAATCCTGAGCGAGCTTTTACTGGCTGCAAGTTTTCTGCAACCAAAAATACATTAAATGGAGAAGGGCTGCATACGCGATTTGCGGTCGTAAAAACTTCATATGGCCCGGAAAAATCCAGCACTTCAGCATTATCATAAATATAGATACCAATGTTCATTTATCATTCCTTGAATAAATATACCCAGAGGTCACAGGGGTATATTAGTTTACCTTTCACTTCCTTTTACAATGAATTGTCTCGAATAGGAAGATTAAAACATACCTACCTTGTTTTATGTGTCATTATTAGAGATAGATATATCAGTTTTTTTGGTATACAAAATCAAATTCAGTACACAACATTAAAGAGAAATGCTATGAAGCTTTTAGTCCGCAATCTTGCTCGCCAAACCACAGAAATTGAAATGCGCAAATTATTTGAAGAATTTGGTGAAGTGGGTGAATGTACCCTTGTTCTGGACCAAGAAACTGGCCAGTCAAAAGGCTTTGGCTTTGTATATATGCCTGATCTTGATCAAGCAAAAACAGCAATGTTTGCATTGAATGGTAAAGAGATTGATAAGAGTAAAATCAAAGTAAAAGTGGCGAGCTAGTCGCTAACGTTACTTATTATGCTCGTAGTATCTGTTATTACGAGCATTTATATCCAAGTGAATTCTGCACTTTGCAGTTACTTGGGGATATAATGTTGCTGCCTTACGTCTTTTTTAACGTTACTAGCAATATGCCCGATAAAATCATGCTTGATGCTAGCACAAAAGACATCGTGATCGGCTCTTGTACAAAAATCATCCCACCTAATGCCGCAATGACGGGCACCAGTAGTTGAACAATACCAGCCTGAGTCGCAGATAATCCCTTCAGCGCAATATACCAAATGGCATATCCCACACCAGAGGTGATTGCACCTGAAATAATGGCAAGCGTTACCCCTGTTTGGGTTAAGGTATGCTGAGTCGCTAAAATATAACAAACCACCAGTAAACAGAGCGGTAGGCTACGAATAAAGTTTCCTGCGGTATCACTTAAAGGGTCGCGACTGTCTTTGCCTCTAATGGTATAACCTGCCCAAGCAACGCCTGCGATTACCATTAATAAAAAACCACTAAATGATGGCGTCGATAAACTTGGTAGCACTAAGCAAACAAACCCGCTGAACGCTAAACATATCCCAACCCACTCGACCAATTTAAGCTTATTACCTTTCAATAATTGGTAAATAATCATGGTGATTTGTACTGCACCAAATAAGATCAATGCGCCAGTTCCGGTACTAATGGAAAGGTAGGCAATCGAAAAGCACAGAGCATAGATAAACAGAAATATTGACGATATGGCGCTGCCTTCAAGTGTCGGGACTCTGACTGCTTTATTTTTTGATGCAGACGTTGTGATGACTAAAATAGCCAACATGATCGCGCCTGATAATAACCGCAAACTTGTAAAGCTGAGAGGGTCGATATTGTTGTCGATTAACGCAAGGCGCGCGAGTACTGAATTGGCAGCAAAAGCGATTAAGGCAAAGAGCATGAATGTCAAAGTGACGAATGAATATTGCGTTGCTTTGTTCAAACTAGAGTTCACAGCTTTTTGCCCTTTATAGATATGTTTATTTAAAGCATATCTTGTACGTTGAATTAATGGTGTGAGTGATCGTCATTATGTTCATGCTCATGTTTCATGCCTGACATGACTTTTTTAACTGGTACATCTAGCGTTTCAGTTTCACCATTGGCATAAGATAAATTGACCGAAATGGTCTCACCTTCAACGAGCGGTTGCTTCACGCCTAACAGCATAATGTGATAACTACCCGGCTTTAAGACCACTTCACCTTCTGCTGGCAATACAATGCGATCCACTTGACGCATTTTCATCAGATCACCCTCTTTCTCAACCGTGTGTAATTCTGTTTTTTCAGCTACATCGGTCGAGGCTGACACCAATTCGCGATCTTTATTCATGTGGTTTTCAATCGTCATGAATACCGCGCTGTTTACCGCATTCGGTGGGGTAGCGCGTGCATAAGGTTCATCATATTTTAATCCGTCATGAGCTAATGCAGAGCCACTAATGAGTAGGCTAGATAAGATTAAAGTAGCTTTTTTCATTGCGCGTTTTCCTTTTCAATTTGTTGAATAGCGAGAATAAGAGGTTGCGGGTTTAAAGTGTGAGGCACTTTTTTGAGTAATGAGCCGTCAGGTTTTACAAAGTAAAAATATGAACTGTGATCAATAGTATAGGTCAATGCTGAATCAGCTAATTCTGTTTTTTGAAAGATCACCCCATATTGGTGAGTAAGTGTGCTGATAGTTTGTAATGAGCCTGAATAACCTTCTATTTGAGGATGAAAATAATCTGCATATTTTTGAGCATCAGTGCCAGAATCACGTTCAGGATCAAGCGTGATAAACATCGGGCGAACGTCTTTTAAATATTGAGGGTCAATTTGCTTTAAAGCAGCGGCAAGCATAGCCAGTGACGTTGGGCAAACATCCGGACAACGAGTGAAACCGAAGTAGATAATACGAATGCGTGGGTCATCGGTAGAAAAAATATCGACTTGAGTATCGCCTTCGGTCTCAAGAGTGAAAGAAGCCGTTGGTTCGGTCTGAGCGCTGTCTTTTTGTAGATATAAGTTTAGCGTTACGCCGAGAGCAAAAGCGAACACCAGTATTAAAATCCATGATTTCTTCATTTTTCCATCCTGATTGAGGTATAAACTTTATTCCCTTGTTGGTCAGTTAAAGTACCAATCCAAGTCATTTTACTATAGGTGCAAATCGGTAGAACAATCGTACCCTGAAACTGACCATTTTTTTGTTTTTGTACCGGGAATTTCACGACGCCTAAATCCATTTCCAACCCTCTAAGAGTCAGCATTAATTTATCACTTTGGTTATCGGGCCAATTAACCTCAATATGTGTCGCTTTCAATGGTTTTGCTATGTCGGTATCGAGTGTGATGGTAACGTCTTGTTGTTCGCATTGTTGGGTAGACAGAGCGCAATATTGCGATGCTTCTGTTGGTAAATTGACTTGGTTTGAAGCATTAATAATATTGATTATCTTGGGTGCATAGAAGCCGGCAAGTAAAGTAATAGGTACCAGGAGAAACAAAACCCAAGTAGTGCGATATTTTGATAGATGAAAGCGCAAAGTCATAATTTACTGTCTTCATGAAAATGTTGGAAGATGCTACCACATAGCCATGACAGATAAAGCACCTAGCGGGAGATTCTTGAAGTGAATGGCATTTGTATATGAAAAAGCCCAAACCGAAAGCCAGGTTCGATTTGGGCTGAAATAAATATGGCGCTAGTCGGTTCTAATCTTTCTTTTGAGCGACTTTTTCTAGCAACCAAACAATCGCTATTCCACCAATCATGCAAACAACCGCCAGCATAACTTGTGATGGTTGACCGACAATCTGCTCAAACTGGTGAGGTAATAAGTTGTGCTGAACTAGAGGCACTTGCTCGCCGTGAGAATTAATACGCCAGCTGATGGTTTCTTTCCAAGGCCAGATTTTTGGTAGTGTACCTATCATCAAGCCGGTTAAAAAAATCAAGGTTGCTGAGCGATGTTTATTGAGTAACCACGAAAGCAAATGTGAAAAACTCAACAAACCCACAACCGCACCAATGGCGAATAAACCAAGTATGCCAATATTAAGCTCTTTAACAGCAGTTAAGATGGTTGGGTAAATACCAAGTAGTAACAGTATAAAGCTTCCCGAAATCCCAGGAAGGATCATCGCGCAAATCGCAATCGCACCGGCGAAGATTAAATTCAGGGTAGTCGGTTGTAGATCTAAAGGTTGCAGCACCGTAATGGTGTAAGCGAACGCAACACCAACTAATAGAAAGATAACATGGTGCAAGCGGCGATCTTCCACTTGCTTAAGAATGTGAACCACAGAGATCAGAATCAAACCGAAGAAAAACGACCACAACGGAATCGGGTGGGTGACGAGTAGCCAAGAAATCAGCTTCGCTAGAGTTAAAATACTGGTCAAGATACCGCCGAATAACGCGATAAGAAAACCGGCGTTAACATGCGTCAATACCGCTTTAAAACCTTCACGTTTCCACAAGCCAAATAAGCTTGGGTTTACTTTACGAATACTACCTAGAAGCGTGTCATAAATGCCCGTAATAAAGGCAATTGTGCCACCAGAAACACCAGGTACAACGTCGGCCGCACCCATTGCAATGCCTTTAAGATAAGTCCAAAGATAATTCATAAACCCATACCATTAAAATGAATAACCATGTCCATGTTAACCATAGATAAATTTGAGCGCGTAGGTTGTCATGGTTTATGGAAAATGAAAAGTTCTACTTGTTCTAATGAACGTTTATTTACTGAAATGCCCACCAAAAAGCTTGGTAAAAGGCGGCTTTAGCTTCTTTTTCGATCATTAATCCATTGGAGGTGATTAAGCGGTCAAATGGCCAAGTCATTACTTCTTGAATCGACACGCGCAACATTGCTTTATTTTTGAATTTACGGCGTTCGTGATAAGGCAGGCGAAGTTGATGTTTTCCACCTTGCAGCAAAGACGCTAATTTTTGTCCGGTGGGCAAGTGAGGCTGGATTGCGACAAGGTTGTCACTGACAAAAAGCGTGCGACTAACCGGATCACAAAACAACATTTTATTGGGTGTATCATCGTTACCAATCGCGGTTTGAAAAAGCTGTCCTTGCCATTGCGGTGGTGTTTGCTTGGATAGTACACCATCAAAATTGAGGTCGGTTCTTTTTTCAATTAAAGCATGAGTGGCAAAAAAGTAGGCTTTGGAATAAGCGAGCCACCAATCGGATAAGTGCTGGTGGTAACTTGGTGTCGAAGACACGATGTATTTTACTGCGCCGAGTTCGGTCAAGGCGAGCTGGCATTGGGTGGTTAATTCAATTGGCGTGATAAGCATCAGTTCATCATTGGCCAATTTAATGATCACCATACGTTGTATATGCGTTAAACCAAACTTACGATAAGGTTTATCAATGTACCAAATTCGGTTTGGTTCCCATTCTGTAAACATCAGGCTTGCTTCCTTGCAAACAAATACTCAGCCAGAGTGTATAGCAAATGGGGTATCATTGTCTTTTGTTATCAACGGAATTAAGCTTACGATTTAAAAGAGCGAGATCTTAACCCATCCTGTTCTATTTATCATATTGGAGAGATTACTTTGCATTCATCAAGATAAATCATTACTTTTTGATTTGAGAGTTCCTCTTTACTCGCAATAATGGAATATATAAATTAAGAAAGGGAATCAAATGCAGAAATCTCTAATATCGTGTGCTGTTGTGCTTGCTTTAACTTCATGTGCAGTAACCGCTGCAGTTGTTGAAGATGGTGATGTTCTTGCTCAAGAACAACATTTAGTTCGGGGAAATGGTGCTGAACCAAGTACGCTTGATCCATCATTCGTTAACTCGGGAATGCCTGGTGATATTATTGTAAACGATATGTTTGAGGGGTTATTGGTTGAAAACTCACAAGGAGAGGTTATTCCTGGTCAAGCAATTAAATGGCAAACTTCTGATGATGGGAAAGAGATAACGTTTACTTTACGTAATGATTTGCAATGGTCGAATGGTGAACCAATATTAGCTTCTGATTTTGTATTTGGGTGGCAGCGAGCGGTGGATCCTAAAACTGGAAACAATACGAGTCATTATTTTATAACTGCTAATGTTTTGAATGCTAAAGAAATATTGAGTGGAGAAAAACCTAGCTCAGAGCTTGGTATCAAAGCATTAAATGATAAAGTTATTCAAATTAATTTAGAAAAACCAACACCATACTTTTTAAGTTTAATGAGTATTAAAACGTTTTTCCCATTACCTCAGAAAGTTGTTGAAAAATATGGAGATAAATGGACCCGACCAGAAAATATAGTGACGAATGGTGCTTATATTTTGACGAAGTGGGTTCCAAATGAATATGTCGAAGTTGTTCGTAATGACAAATATTGGAATGATAATAAAACGATCATTAACAAAGTCACCTACTTAGGATTATCATCGCAATCGGCAGAGCTCACACGCTTTCAATCAGGTGAAATTGATATGACTAATAGAGTTCAATTGGAATATTATCAAAAGTTAATGAAAGAAAACCCTGAATTGATAAAAGCGCAGCCTTTATTAGGTACTTATTTATATTCTTTTAATACGAAGCAAAAGCCATTTAACGATGTTCGTGTTAGAAAGGCGCTAAGTATGGCTGTAAACCGAGATATTTTGGTTGAAAAAGTGACTGCTCAAGGTGAACCTGCTGCATATTCGTTAGTACCGTCAACCATCCCAAATTACGAGTCTAGTCTTCCCGAATTTTCAAGTTTAAGTCAAAAAGCACGTATGGAAGATGCCATGCAATTGTTGGCACAAGCAGGCTTTGATAAACAAAATCCGTTACAGTTTACTTTGACTTATAACACGAGTGAAAATCATAAAAAGATTGCATTGGCTTTGGCGTCTATGTGGAAACCGCTAGGAGTAAAGGTTGAGTTACAGAATATGGAATGGCAGTCATATGTAGCAAGTAAGGGGACGGGGGATTACCAAGTTGCGCGTTCTTGGGCGTTCGCAGATTATCCAGAGCCATCTGGTTTATTAGATGCGTTTACTTGTGACCATATATCAAACGAAAGCGGTTACTGCGATCCGAAATTTGATGAGTTAATGATAAAGGCAGGGAATGAGCCAGAAAAAGGGAAACGATATCAGTTATACCAAGAAGCAGAAAAACGACTGAATCAAGCTGAACCTTTTATTCCTTTACATCACTATATGCATACCCGAATAGTGCGCGAAACACTAAAAGGTTTTCCGGCCAATAATTCGAAAGGGAATATCTACGCAAAAGACATGTATTTTATTGAAAAATAAAGAATGTGTTATTAATAAAGTAACCTGCTACCTTGCCGGTTACTTTATTTAAGCGATTTAATCCGTCAAGAATTTGGTGAGATGATAGAGCTTGTTATAAATCGTTTCCAAGGCAGCATAAGCAGAGCAAAAATAACCAAAGCGTAGAGCATACTCCAGCCTAAACAGGCAAATACAATCACACACAGTAGAGTCGAAATCCCAGCCAGATATTTTGCCCAACCTTTTAATAAGCGGTAAGCAGAAAGCATCGCCAATAAATACAACAGAACGAATACGCTGTTAGCCAGTTTCACCAATACTTCGAGATCTAATTGAACAATATGACCTAGGCTAATCGATAAAAAAAGTATCGCCGCTACCGCATAAGTTGCCCACGTTGGAACGCCACGTTTAGAAAGGACCGCCAGACGGTTGGTTGGACGATATTCTCTGGCTTGAGCCCAGACTAGGCGAATCATACTTTGAGTATATAAGTTGATGCTTGCAAAGCAGGCAAAGTAGCCGATAACGGTGATCACCATACTTAAACCATTACCTAATAACTGTTCGCTCAGCCAAGGAATCGAACTATGCGCAGCAATATTGGGTTCAAAAGCATGAAATTTTAAAATCACTACCGAGCAAGCCCAGTAAATAAAGCCTGCTAGAAAACAACCAAGAATTATCGCGATAGGGAAGTCTCGTTGTGGATTTTTAAATTCTTCCCCCATATGCGAAAAAGCTTCTATGCCAACAAAGCACCAAAACATCACCGCCAGCGCGCTACCTAGTGGTAAAGCGGCAGAGGCATTTAAGCTTGGCATTGGTATGTCAGCTAGCCCGATATCGCCCTTCCAAAAGAACACCGCCACTAAGGCTAAAATACTCAAAGCAATTAATGCCTGAAATTGAGATGAAGATTTACTCCCAAGTAACGTTAAACTTAAGATCAGCAATAAACTGATGACCTCAGCCATATATTGATGTGCCATAAAAGTCGGTAGTAGTTCTTTACCAAAACCGCCCGCAAGGGTAATCGCAGCAGGTAGTCCAACAGGTAATACACTTAAAAATAACCAAGCGACACTGCGTTCAACTTTGCTATTGAAAGCCTTGCGAACAAAATAGGCGGTGCCACCCGCATTGGGGAATTGTCGGCCAAGAAGGGCAAAAGTGAGCGCGATAGGACAAATCGCTAATAACAGAATTAACCAAGCCCATAATGACCATTCGCCAGCCAAGTTTGCGGCAATGGCTGGGATCATAAATAACCCAGTGCCTAATAATGTAGTTGAAAGTTGTCCAACGCCACCTAATAAGGTGATTTCTTTTTTTAATTCTTGGCTCATTGTCGCTCGCTTAAAGGTAGATAGGCATAGCAGTGAATAATCGGCTTTACATTAGCCCAAAGCTTGAAAGTACCACAATTCCTAAGGTTGTCGTTATCATCGAACCAACGGTCGTTAGGGCGATGATATTGGCGGCTAAGGTGGCATTACCGCCCATTGCTCTTGCCATAACATAACTTGCCGCGGCGGCAGGAGAAGCGGTCATAAAGAAGATAATGCCAAGTTCTAAGCCACGGAATCCATACCAAAATCCCCCTAATGTGATGAGTAGAGGGCAGAGAATAAGTTTGTAGCTACTTGAGATAATATTGGACGCTTTATCGTGACGCAGTTCGCTAATATTGAGAGAACCGCCGGTGCAGAGCAGGGCGAGTGGGAGTGTCATGTTAGCAAAGTACTGCCCAGTGTGAATCATCATATCAGGGACGGGAATCGATAACTCATGAATCGCAAAGGCGAACACAATCGCAATGATTAAAGGGTTCTTGACGATCGAAATCAGCATATTGCGGTAGGTACTCAAGTTTGATTGCTGACTTCGCGGCGATAAGGTAATCACCGCTAAAATATTATACAAAACGGTAATCGCGGCGACGTAAATCGCAGCAAGAGCCACACCTTGTTCTCCATACGCATTGGCCACATAAGCTAAACCGATAATGCCAGTATTAGACCGAAACGCACCCTGAATGATCACCCCGTGTTGATGGTTGTCTGTTAATAGCCATTTGACCGTAAAAGTAGCCAGTAAGAAAAAGGCAATATTGGCAATGAGGCCATAGGTGACTAAGGGGAAGCTGCTGTCGCTAATTGAATCGGATTTAATAATACTTAAAAACAGTAGGGCGGGTAGTGTGACTTTAAATACTAACTTGGAAGCGGTATCGATAAACGGTTCATCAATGATTTGAAAACGTCTGAGCAGGATCCCCAGTAGTAACATCAAACAAATGGGGCCAGTAATAGTGGCGGAAAAGAGAAACTGCTCAATGATGCCTGACATGATTAATCCATTAAATATCAGTGGCGAAAGGATAGACATTTTTATCACATTTAGATTCAATAAAAAATGGACTTGATGATAAATTCATCATTTAAAAACGATATAAAATATAAAATATAAAATATAAAATATAAAATATAAAATATAAAATCTTGCCTTTGCCTTTCATGATTGTAACCATGCTTGGCTTTGTGCGTGATTGGCCGCTTTAAATAGGATAGGTGATGAGCAATAAAATATATTTCAATACTCCAAGTCGTTTTAGTTTAAAACGCAGTTTGGTGAATGTGTCTACTCGCTTACATCACACACTTGCGCGTAAACATGCGATCAAAACGGCGAAGAAGTTATTGCTTACGCCTGCACGTTTAAAGGTCAAAAATTCAGAGCCTAAAGGTTTAATCCGCGGCAAAGTGACGAGTCCACAAGGTCAATTAACGACCTACACATTAGGTAGTGGGCCAATATGGCTAATTACCCATGGTTGGTCGGGCTCTACTTCTCAGTTTTATCCATTAATGGAACATATTGCTCAACAAGGCTTTACTGTACTAGCCTTTGATTATGCTGGCCATGGTGAAAGTGAAGGGCAGTTTGGCCACTTGCCGGCTTTTGTTGATGCGCTTGAAGTCATTGCTGATTCTTGTGACGACATTGTCGGTGTTGTGGCTCACAGTATGGGAAGCGCCGCAGTACTTGAATCTAAGCATCAAAAGTTTCAATCAGTACCTCTTTTGCTGGTGGCTCCAGTGTTAAATTATTTAGAGAACCTGATGCAAGCGGTGAGTCGTTCGGGCTTTTCTATGAAACTATTCAACGCCGTGATTGCGGAAGTCGAGCAAGAATACCAATACCCACTGCAACGTATTAATCCACAGCAACATCTACTTGAACGTCAAGTAACTACGCTGATTGTTCACGATCCGGATGATAAAATCGCGAACTTTTCCATTAGTGCAGAAATGGCAAAGCAAAGCTCGTGGGTAGAATTAGTTGCTGCAGCCAGTTATGGGCATAGCCGCATCATGAAATCTCAAGAAGTCATGGATAGTTTTGATTCGCTATCGAAAAAATAAAGCTTGAGCTCTCGCCTAGGTTTGTATACAACATAGGCAAGTTAATTAAGTATACTTTCATAAGGATATGAAGATGATAAAAGAAAATGCCTACTTTGATGGCAATGTAAAATCACTTGGCTTTACTCAGCAAGACGGTGATAGCAGCGTCGGTGTTATGGTGGCAGGGGAATATACTTTCGGTACCGCTGCACCAGAGCGAATGACTGTGATTAAAGGTGCACTGACGGTGAAACTACCGAATACTCAAGAATGGATCACCTACCAAGCGGGTGAATCGTTTAATGTGATTGGTGATTCATCGTTTGATCTACAAGTACCCGTCGATACTGCTTATTTGTGTGAGTACTTGTAAGCAGGCTTAGTCTGATTATGTAACTGTATTAAAAACATGGGGTGATTTACTGCCCATGTTTTTTTATTTTCGTTACTGAATACCTCCTCGCGTTAACCTCAACCACTCCTATTTTGTTAAAAGATCCCCTACAATTTGTAATCACTTTATATCAATGGGATGATTAAGCTTCTCCCTGAAAGTTTTAGAGCGGCATGATGCCAACACAAGCTCGATATGTATAAAGGAATAGCATGAGTGCAATAGCGGCGATTCGCCCTCTGATACTGCTCTGTATCAGTTCTTTCTTTTTAATGATTAGCCACGGTTTAAGTGGTTTATTACTTCCTGTGCGATTGGCCGATGAGAGTGTTGATGTCCAATCGATAGGTGTGATTTTATCGTTATATTCTGTTGGCTTTTTGTTTGGTGCGATTTGGGCGAAAAAGATCTTACGCCGAATTGGCTTAGTCCGTACTTTTGCGATGTGTGGCAGCTTGGCCGCGACTGCGATTTTGATCATGGGGCTCGATTTTAATACCTATGTCTGGTCGATAATGCGCGCGGTGATGGGCTTTTGTATTGCTTGTGCAATGGGAACACTTGACACTTGGTATAATAGCGTTTCAACAGAGTCCAACCGCGGTAAAGTTTTGGCAGTGAACCAAGTCGTCATACTTGCTGCGATAACTTTGGGGCAGTTTGGCTTGGTTCTCGCACCACCAAGTCAAGCTACTTTATTTATTATCTGTGGTTTATTGTTCAGTATTTCGATTAGTCCAGTGGTGTTTATTTCTCATTTTGAGCCGAAGATTGAAACCTTCACCCCGATTTCTTACCGTGAACTTTTCTCGCTTTCCCCTTTAGGTTTTGTGGCCTGTTTTTTGTGTGGCGTACTGTATTCCATCGTAATGAACATTTTGCCGTTATATGCCAATGATGTCGGTATGGATAAGCTGCAAATCTCGATGTTTATGGGGGCGGCAACCGCTGGCGGGATTATTTTACAACTGCCAATTGGCTATTTATCCGATCGTTTTGAACGCCGTAAAGTGATCTTATCGGTTTGTTGTGTTCTGTTACTTTCTACTCTCTTTTTAGCATTTAGTTTAAGTCAATCGACGTTTACTTTGTCGCTCATGCTGGTGGCAATAATGATGGGGATCATTGCTTGTTTATACCCATTGAGTATTTCGGAAACCTTCGACAGAGCACTGAAAACACAATTAGTGCCGGTGTTATCAGGTTTATTATGTGTCTACGCCATAGGTTGTATCGTTGGACCATATTCAGGCTCTATGGTGATTAAAACTTGGGGTAATGATGCATTGTTTTCTTTACTTAGCTTGTTGGAATTTGGCTTAGTGATTTTCATCTTGTATCGCATGTCTGTTAGGCAAGCTCGCCCAGTAGAGGATCAAGAGCAGTTTGTTATGCACACTCCATCATCTATTTCGGAAGAGTTGGATCCTAGGACCGAATATCATGAGTATTCAGCGCCGTTCGAGCGAGCCTTTGAGCAATTTCAGCTGCACTTAACAAAGGGAAGTGGCGATGCTATCCGATACTTAAAAACCCTTTCTCAAGTCCAGCCTGAGTGGGTGATCCCGCTTATCAGAAGAGTGCCAGATCTAAGTCAATTAGATTTAATCGCCCTATACAGAGTGCTGTCGTTAACCGCATCAGAGCGCTTAGATGAGTACGTATCGGTGGTGAGTGAGTTAGATTACCAACAAGCAGAAAAACTGGCCGCTTGGTTATTTGATAAAGAGCCAGAAGGGGCTTATGCATCGTTAGCTGCCATGACCACCGCAAATGACAACGAATCTATTGGTATGATTGAAACCTTAGTTGAATCTCACCCTGAGAAATTATCAGAGTTCACGCAACAGCTGGTGGATAATGTGGTTGAAAGTACAGAAAGTATGCGTGCTGCCGATAGAGAAGCGGCAGATATGAATCATGCAGTTGCTGATTTACTCTCAACGGTAGAACAATCCGCACCACAACATACTCAAGAACTGGTAGCGATTATAGAAGAAGCCATCGCTGAGCATGAATTGGATAGCAGCGTGTTTGATTTGCCTAATGAAGAGGGGGAAAACCAAGCAGACAGTGATAGCTCAACTAAACTAGGGTAAAAATAGAGACAATATTATTTATAAGGTAAAATGTAATTTTATCTTAGTTAAGCTTACTTCTTGGAGTGTTTATGTCTATTACTGTGCTTGATCCTAAAACAGCATTGATTGTTATTGATTTACAAAAGGGCATTTTAGCGCTGCCAACTTGCCATGACACCGATCCTGTTGTAGAAAAATCTTGTCAGTTAATTAATGCGTTTCGTGATAATCAGCTGCCAGTTGTTTTAGTCAATGTTGCGGGTGGCGCACCAGGTCGTAACGAGCAAGCGGCTTCACATGGTGAGCTTCCTGCTGATTGGGCAGATCTTGATGCACGTTTAAATGTTAAGCCCAGTGATCACTTAGTAACCAAGAAAACGTGGGGCGCATTCACCAACACGGATTTAGATGAATATTTGAAAGCGAACGCGGTGACTCAAGTGGTTGTCGTTGGTGTTGCAACCAGCATCGGTGTGGAATCAACCGCTCGCCAAGCATGGGAACTAGGTTATAACGTAACGCTAGCCACTGACGCCATGACAGATTTAAACCTAGATACGCACAATAACAGCGTGAATTTAATCTTCCCTCGTTTAGCGGAAACAGGCTCAACACAAGATGTGCTTGATTTACTGAACGCATAATAAGATTAATACCAATCGCACTAATTATCTGATCATTCTTGCTTGTGAAAAGCCTCGATAACTGCGTTATACTTTTCGTTTATAAAGAAGTTAATTGTAGAATAACTACTTATCGAAAATTTATGCCTTGTTCTCAAGGCTTTTTCCTTCGCAATTTCTGAACATCTAATTAATTTGATTGGTATAAGAAAAACAAAAAGAGGCCGAATAGTGGATTATTCGGCCCTTTTGTTTTAGATGTGCTAGCAATAACTAGACGTTATCAGACTTGCCGGGTACCGCAATCAAGCCTGTTGTGATGTGCTCATCTTTGGCTTCAACATGCTCAATCACTTGGCCAATATAGGTTTCCACCGTATCTCCTACCGTATCGTTATCTTCGGTAAAGTAAGCTAAATGAAAGACCGCATCGCCTTCATTCACCAATGGCAGTGTTTGTTGACCAATTACAATGCCATCTTTTGGCGCTAGCATGGTGATCTCTTCATGCCCAAGAGGTGAGCTAATGTAAGCCAATACTTGGCCTTTATTCACTCGATCACCCAAGGTTACCATGGTGCGTAAAATGCCATCACTATCTGCACGGATCCAGCTGGTGGATTTAGCAGTGACAGACTCTGGCACCTTCTTACGGCTTGGGCGATGCATGCCAAGTTCTTGCATAACACGTAATACCCCAAGAACCCCAGCGTTTATTGCAATGGGTTCAAAGCGTAGTGCTTCACCTGCTTCATAGGTCAGTACTGGAATACCGCGTTTTTCTGCTTCAGAACGAAGTGAACCATCGCGTATTGCAGAGTCGATAATCACTGGAGTACCAAACGCTTTTGCCATTCGAAGCGTATCTTCATTATCTAAACAAGCACGAATTTGCGGCAAGTTCGTTCTATGTATCGCACCAGTGTGTAAGTCAATAATGTAGTTGGCTTTTTCGGCGACCTCTGTGAAAAAAGTATGGGCAATACGCGATGCCAAAGAACCTTTTTCTGTACCCGGAAAGCAACGATTAAGATCGCGGCGATCGGGTAAATAGCGAGATTTATGAATAAAACCAAAGACGTTAACGATAGGTACCGCAATTAGCGTACCTTTAAGCTTACTCGCATCCACTTTTTCAATGAGTTGGCGAACAATTTCTACACCGTTTAGCTCATCACCATGAATGGCTGCGTTGACCATTAATACTGGACCAGCTTGCTTACCATGAATGATCTCAACCGGAATCGACAACGGTGAGTGGGTGTAAAGCTTTGCTGCTTCTATTTCTAAAACCTTTCTTTCACCGGCTCGCACGGTGTGATCCATGAATTTAAAAGGTGAGTTTTTTCTCACTCTTTTTTTTTCACCACGTCCTGAATTAACCACGCCCACGAGTTTTCACTCCTTTTGCTGACGCATTTTTTTCAATAAATTCAACGATCATACCCGCGACATCTTTGCCTGTTGCCGCTTCAATTCCTTCAAGGCCTGGGGATGAGTTCACTTCCATCACTAAAGGCCCACGAGAAGAGCGAAGCAGGTCAACACCAGCCACGTTTAATCCCATGATTTTCGCTGCTGCGACCGCTGTTTTGCGCTCTTCTGGCGTAATGCGAACTAGAGAAGCCGTGCCGCCACGGTGCAAGTTAGAGCGGAATTCGCCTTCGCCTGCTTGTCGTTTCATGGCCGCAATAACTTTATCGCCAATAACAAAACAACGAATATCTGCGCCACCAGCTTCTTTAATATATTCCTGCACCATGATGTTGGCTTTTAGTCCCATAAAGGCTTCGACAACACTTTCGGCCGCTTTACGAGTTTCCGCTAGAACCACACCAATACCTTGAGTACCTTCCAGCAACTTGATCACAACTGGAGCCCCGCCTACCATTTCAAGTAGGTCTTTAATGTCATCGGGCTTACTCGCAAAACCTGTAATTGGCATACCAATGCCTTTGCGCGATAGCAATTGCATAGAACGTAATTTGTCGCGAGAACGGGTAATCGCTACCGATTCGTTAACAGGGTAGACACCCATCATTTCAAACTGACGCAATACTGCTGTGCCATAAAAAGTGACCGAGGCACCAATACGCGGCACGATAGCATCGAAGTCTTTCAGCTCTTCACCTTTAAAGTGGATCTCTGGTTGCTCTGAGTTAATGTTCATATAGCAGCGTAACGCGTCGATCACTTTGACTTCATGGCCACGGCTCTGACAAGCTTCAATTAAGCGCTTAGTTGAGTACAAAGAGCGGTTGCGAGATAAAATTCCGATTTTCATAAATCGTGATCCTTAGAATCTGTTGAATGAGTGGTAGGTGAAGCAATTAAAAATGATGCCGTAGGGTCGACAATAATACGATGGTGCATTGCCGTGCGGCCTAGCAACATTCTAAATAACATATTTTCTCTATTGGTTAGCGTGACCTCAATTGGCCACTGCTCACCACTAAAAGCTAGCATGGTTTCGATAACATAGCGTTTTTCTTCATGGCCGCCGGAGTCTTTCACCGTTCGTTGGTCGATCACTTTAGCCACGCACTCTTTAACGAATTCATCGTTTTTCTGTTGAGGATGAATCCAAAAGCGAACCCAAAGCTCACCATCTTGTTCAAAAGGTTCAATCTTAAAAGTATGCAGGCAAGAACTGCGCGCACCAGTATCAATTTTTGCTTTGATTTGTTCAATGCCAAGCTCTGGTAAAGCCAACATTTCCCGCCATCCTACAATGATTTTTTTAGTCATATGTATATCGCTAAGGTTGGATAAATAAATGCACTCATGAGAAAGAGCGCCTGAAAACCAATGCTATTTAATAAGCATATAAAAATTGTGTCTATAGACTATAACAAATGATTAATGTGAAGGGTGATGTTGGGCGCGAATTTATCAATATTTTTTTTGTGAGTCTTGTGAAAAGTTTTTGTTTTTACGATAAAAAATACTGTTGATAGGAATGATTAGTTGACCAACAAAAAAAACCTTTCCCACATAGGGTGGGAAAGGTACCTCAAAGGAAAATAACATGAACCAATCAAGGGACTAGATTGGCCTCACGAATACTGCCATGTATTCATTTATTATTAAGTAGAATGCGTGCCATGTTTATAACTAATTGTTTTAAAGTGGTTTTTTTGTTTTTCAGTGGTATGGAGTATCTATGGCTAAACTCTTTTGCACAATTTTGAAACTAAGGTGATGGGTTTTGGTGCGATTACTGGAGTGGAGTTCAAGCTCTGATGAAAAACGTTTATCCACCTATGGTGAAAATACACAAAATTCTATTTATTATTCTTATCGTTTTTACCTATTAATAGAATCTGTAAAACTCACTGTTACATTATTAGCATTGACGTAAAATTTTGCGCAGATAGGAGGACAGCTCCTCTGGATGATTTTATGAGGATGTCATGATGAAAAAAGCATTGGTGGTTGAAGGCGGCGCAATGAGAGGCGTTTTTGCCAGTGGGGTGCTTGATAGCTTTTTAGAGCACGACTATAGCCCTTTTGATTTTGTTATCGGTGTTTCAGCGGGGGCATCAAATTTGGTTGGTTATTTGGCCGAGCAACCAGAGCGTAGCTATCGTGTTATTACGGAGCTTGCGACTAGCCGAAAATTTTATAATCCTCTTCGCTTTGTAAAGGGAGGCAATCTCGTGGATGTAAAATGGTTGGTTGAAGAGTCTAATCGACAATTTCCAGTAGATAGTCAAAAAACGTTTAATCGAATTCCTTTTTATGCCGTTGCAACCAATGTTGAGACTGGGCGCGCCAGTTATTATCAAGTTACTGAAAATAATCAAGCGAAAGCTCTAGAAGCGACAGCAGCACTCCCAATAGCCTATAAACAAACGCCATGTTTTTTCGGTGAATGTTATACCGATGGCGGCGTGGCGGATTCGATTCCCGTAATTGAAGCATATCGTCGTGGTGCGCGGGATATCACCGTGATCTTATCCCATCCGCTTAGTTATCAAATGCAACAGCCTAAAGTGACTTGGTTGACTAAGAAGTTATTCGCACGCCATCCTCATATTGTTCGCTCGATGCTACTGCGGGCAAGAAACTACAATAAAACGCTCGATTTTATTCATAACTTTCCAGAAGATGCGGTTATCAGGGTGATTGCGCCACCAGAAAACTTTGCAGTGAAACGCCTAACAATGAAAAAGCCGATCTTAGAAAGCGGTTATAAAATGGGATTAGAATCTGGGTTGCGACATTTAGCGCATCGTTCAGTGAGAGTGAATGAAAGAAAGCGGCCAGTACTCACTTTGTTATGAGTGTACTCATTTCTTCATTCTGAGCGAGGCACTTAGATCTATAATCTAAGTGCGATCAGTTAAAGTATTAGAAATGAATACTTAGAATTTCGTGATTAAGAAAATAACCCTGAAGACAGGTAGCGATCCCCTCTATCACAGACGATGGCAACTACTACTGAACCCGGGTTATTTTTAGCGATTTCAATTGCCGCATACACGGCACCGCCAGAGCTAACCCCGGCACTAATCCCTTCTTTTTGAGCTAAGGCTCGCGCTGTTGTTTCTGCGGATTTTTGGTCAATGTCGATAACTATATCGATCGTTGAATCGTCATAAATACCCGGTAAATATTCAATAGGCCAGCGACGAATACCCGGAATGGCACTCCCTTCCGAAGGCTGTAATCCAACAATACAAACGTCTGGATTTTGCGATTTAAGATAGCGAGAAACGCCAACAATGGTACCTGTTGTTCCCATGCTAGAAACAAAGTGAGTGATTTTCCCATGGCTTTGTTGCCAGATTTCTGGCCCCGTTGAACCAAAGTGGGCATCGGGATTATCTGTATTATTGAACTGATCGAGTACAATACCTTTGCCTTCATTTTGCATTTGAAGTGCTAAATCTCGAGCGCCTTCCATTCCTTGCTCTTTAGTGACCAAGATAAGTTCTGCACCATAGGCTTTCATTGAGTCTTTGCGTTCTTGAGTCGAGTTATCAGGCATGATTAAGATCATCTTGTAGCCTTTAATCGCTGCCGCCATGGCTAATGCGATACCTGTGTTACCACTAGTCGCCTCGATAATGGTATCACCAGGTGTAATTGTTCCGCGTTTTTCAGCTTGGGTAATCATATTAAGCGCAGGGCGATCTTTAACTGAACCAGCAGGGTTATTGCCTTCAAGTTTAACGAGCACAGTACTTTGATTACCTACTACAAGCCGCTGCAGCCTGACTAAAGGTGTGTTACCGACATAAGATTCAATCGTTAGAAATTCAGACACTGGTATTCCTCTATGCTGATATATTGCCAGTTGCTATTGTGTATCTACCATCGCTATTAATACAATGGTAAATAGAAATAAGGTAAACAATTTATGGTTTGATAATATTCCAAAAAGTTCTATTTATAATCTTTGTTATTAATAATGTATAAACATACTCTAGTCACAAAGGATGTCACCTTGGAAAGTGAATTAGGAGTATGAATATAATGAAAAAGATAAAGTCAGTATTTGCTGCCCTGTTAATCGCAAGCTCGTTTAATGCGTCAGCACAAGACCAAACTATTTTGAACTCTTCTTACGATATCGCTCGTGAATTGTTTGCAACCTATAACCCAATTTTTGCTAAACATTGGCAAGAAAAAACAGGGAATACCATTGAGATCAAACAATCACATGGTGGTTCTTCTGCTCAAGCACGTTCTATTCTGCAAGGTTTATCGGCCGATGTTGTGACCTTTAATCAGGTTACCGATGTTCAGGTATTACATGATAAAGGGAAATTGATTCCTGCCGACTGGCAAAGTAAATTGCCTAACGCTAGCTCTCCATATTATTCAACCACTGCATTTTTAGTTCGCAAAGGTAACCCTAAAAATATTCAAGACTGGGGCGATTTAGCGCGTGAAGGTGTGTCTTCTGTATTTCCGAACCCTAAGACTTCAGGTAATGCTCGTTATACTTATTTAGCAGCACTTGGTTATGCACAGAAATCATTTGGTAAAGAAAATGAAACTAAGCAAGATGAATTTCTAAAGAAAATGCTAGCTAACGTTGCGGTATTTGATACTGGTGGCCGCGGGGCAACAACATCATTTGTTGAGCGTCAAATCGGTGATGTACTTATCACGTTTGAATCAGAAGTGAACAATATTCGTAAACAATATGGTGAAGACAATTACGAAGTCGTGGTACCAAAAACATCGATTCTAGCGGAATTCCCTGTTGCCGTTGTTGAGCGAAATGCAAAACGTAATGGCACAACAGAAGTCGCGACTGAGTACCTTTCTTACTTATACAGTGAAGAAGCACAGCGTATGCTTGCTGGCTTTAACTACCGTGTTCATGATGAGAAAGTCAAAGCTGAATTTGCTGACCGATTCCCTGAAGTTGAACTACTTACGGTAGAAGATATTGCAGGTGGTTGGGAAAATGCAATGAAAACACAGTTTGGAAATGGTGCAAAACTCGATCAATTGCAACGTCGTTAATCTGCATTTCTTAGTATATGGTTACCTCTCGCTGGGGTAGCCATTCATTTTGATAGATTATTTTGAGGGTTTATGAGCGGATCTCACGCACTTTCTCGCCCAAAACAGCAACGAGTACTACCCGGTTTTGCCATTAGTTTGGGCATATCACTTCTCTTTGTGAGTTTGATTCTTTTACTCCCTGCAACTGGATTGGTGATGCAAACAAAAGGCATGTCACTCAGTGAATACTGGTATGTTATTGCCGATCCTCGCGTGGTAGCCAGTTATAAAGTCACGGTTGGAGCCGCATTTGTTGCTTCGTTGTTTAATGGTGCCTTAGGTTTATTACTCGCCTGGGTTTTAGTTCGCTATCAGTTTCCTGGAAAGCGTATTTTAGATGCTTTAGTCGATTTACCCTTTGCACTACCAACCGCAGTAGCGGGGATAACTTTAGCGACCTTGTACTCCAGCAATGGGTGGATTGGCAGCCTTTTAGAAGACGTCGGTATTAAAGTCGCGTATACCCCTTTAGGTATTATCGTCGCGATGGCTTTTACGAGTATTCCGTTTGTTGTGCGTACGGTTCAGCCCGTCTTAGAAGAAATCTCTCAAGAGGAAGAAGAAGCAGGAGTGACACTTGGTGCTTCTGACTGGGCCGTATTCTGGAAAGTTATTATGCCTTCCATTCGTCCAGCCCTGATTGTTGGCGTTGCTTTGTCATTTACACGTAGCTTAGGTGAATTTGGGGCGGTGATCTTTATTGCCGGCAATATGCCATATGTTAGTGAAATCACATCATTAATGATATTTGTTCGCTTGCAGGAGTTTGACTTTCCAGCGGCCAGTGCGATTGCTTCGGTTGTACTTCTCACTTCATTGTCATTGTTATTGCTGATAAACCTATGGCAAGGCGCTTATTTACGCCGTATTCACGGTAAGTAAGGGGGATATGATGTCCAAATCTTCACGTATTGGTGAGAAGCCTTTAGTTAAATGGAGTTTAATTTCTCTTGCGCTTTTTTTCGTTGTCATTCTTTTGGTTATTCCACTGATAAGTATTTTTCAACAAGCTTTTGCAAGTGGAATTTCTACCTATTTTAATAACTTGAGTGAGCCTGATACGCTTCATGCTATTGGCTTAACTTTGATTGTGGCATTACTGACTGTGCCAATTAATTTGGTGTTCGGTGTAATGTTGGCTTGGTCGGTGACTCGATTTGATTTTATTGGTCGTAAGTTTTTAATCACCTTAATTGATATACCGTTTGCGGTATCGCCAGTTGTCGCAGGTCTTTTATATTTGTTGCTATACGGAAGCAGTGGTTGGCTGGGTGAGTGGTTATATGAGCATGATTTACAAATTATGTTTGCTTGGCCGGGAATCTTATTGGTAACAGTATTTGTTACTTGCCCATTTGTGGCGCGAGAGTTGATTCCATTGATGCAGCAACAAGGCCAGTCAGATGAAGAAGCAGCCGTGATTTTAGGGGCTTCTTGGTGGCAATTATTCCGTCGCGTAACACTACCTAATATCAAATGGGCCTTGATTTACGGTGTGATTTTGACCAATGCACGTGCGGTTGGTGAATTTGGCGCGGTAGCCGTGGTATCGGGCAATATCCGTGGTGAAACCAACACCTTACCATTACATGTTCAATTGCTGTATGAGGATTACCAATCAGAAGCGGCTTTTGCCAGTGCATCGTTATTAGCATTTATCGCATTATTAACTCTGATTTTTAAAGCCATCGTTGAGTGGCGACAAGAACGTAACCATATCAATAGTCAGCAGTCTCAACAGCAGCAACAAGGTGAATTATGAGTATTCGTTTAAATAATATTTCCAAGCAATTTGGTAAATTTGAGGCACTTTCACCGCTCTCGTTAGATATTGAAAATGGTGAAATGATAGGGCTGCTGGGGCCTTCAGGTTCGGGTAAAACCACGTTACTGCGTATTATTGCTGGATTAGAAAATGCCAACACAGGTTCGATTCATTTTGGTGATAAAGATGTTACCAACGTTCATGTGCGTGATCGCCGCGTAGGATTCGTGTTCCAAAACTATGCGCTATTTCGTCATATGACAGTGGCTGATAATGTTGCTTTCGGTTTGCAAGTCATGGAGCGTTCTGTTCGACCTAACGCTGCTGAAATCAGTAAACGAGTTAAGCAATTATTAGACATTGTGCAACTTGGCCACTTAGCCGGTCGCTATCCTGAACAACTTTCGGGTGGGCAGAAGCAACGTATCGCTTTGGCACGAGCTTTAGCGACCAAACCTGAAGTGTTATTACTTGACGAGCCTTTTGGCGCATTGGATGCAAAAGTGCGTAAAGACTTGCGCCGTTGGTTGCGTAATCTTCATGATGAATTAGGCTTTACCAGTGTATTTGTTACTCACGATCAAGATGAAGCTTTGGAGCTTTCTGACCGTGTTGTGGTAATGAGTAACGGTAAAATAGAGCAAGTGGATTCACCGGTAGAGCTTTATGCTCATCCAAACAGCCGTTTTGTGTTTGATTTCTTTGGCAACGTTAACCAATTTGAAGCCAAATGGAATAACAAACATTGGCAAGATGGAAATGCTTTTATCCTTCCCCCTATGGAGGAAAAAACGCAAAAAGATGGTGCGCTTTATATTCGAAGCCATGAAGTCAGCATCTCGGCTAAACCTAATAGTCAGGCATCATTGCCATGCAAAGTTGTTGCGATTAACCCAGTAGGGGCAGAAGTTCGTGTAGAGTTATCACCAGTTGGTTGGGGCTCAAATGAGTTATGGGAAGCGAAATTGACACATCAAGCATTGAATGAGCAATCATTTAGTCGTGGAGATGAAGTTTATGCTACCCCACAAGTCGGCTACTTTTTTGCTGATGATGCAAAAGGCGAACCTGCGATATTGCGTTGGCCATTCCTTGCACCGGGTAACTTAATGTTTGATATCTAATTAGTCTATAACCGAGTTACTTGGGTATAAATACTTTTGATTAAATAGCAAAAAGCGAGCTTATTTTGAGCTCGCTTTTCTTATTCTTTCTATTGAAATCTTTTAATGACTCTGCGACTCAAACGCCAATACTTTCTGTTCTACTTTGCGGAATACTAGTGACAAGATGCCATTGACGATTAAGTAGAATGCACCAGCAATACCAAATACTGTCAAGGTGTCATAGGTTTGAGCATTAATGCGTTGTGCGTAGCCCATCAAATCCATAATAGTGATAGTACTGGCTAGGGATGTGCCTTTAAATACCAAAATGACTTCATTGGAATAAGCCGGAATAGCACGACGAATCGCATAGGGTAGTAGTACACCTAGTGTGGTTTTGGTGTTCATACCTAGTGCGCGACAGGCTTGCCATTGCCCTGATGGAATAGCATCAAATGCGCCTTTAAATAGTTGAGTACTATAAGCAGCAGTGTTCAGTGCTAACGCTAACATCGCGCAGAACCAAGGTTGGCTTAACCAGTTCCACATAAAGCTATCACGAATCCACTCAAACTGACCGGGGCCGTAGTAAATAAGGAAGATTTGCACTAGTAGTGGTGTGCCAGTGAATAGGGTAATCAAAGCACGGCTGAACCAATGAACGACAGGCAAACGTACGATTAATGTCATGGTCATCAGCAGTGACAAAGTACAACCGACCAATAACGCAACGGCTGTTAATTCGATACTGGTTTGCAGACCATCAAGTAGTTGCCAAACATGTTGTTCGTTCATGATTGTGCTCCTAGTGGCTGTTTCTTCTTAGGTTTACTTGAAACCATATTGGCATCTTGTAATTGATATTTTTTATTGAGAATGGCAATAACACGTTGAGTGATTAGAGTAATCACGAGATAAACTGCGGCCGCCGTTGCATACCAAGTAAAGCTTTGGTGAGTGGCAGCGGAAGTTAATTGTGCTTGTTTGAGTAAATCGGTCACACCAATCAGAGAAACCAAGGCGGTATCTTTCAATAGTACTAACCATTGGTTAGTTAAACCGGGTAGGGCATGGCGCACTGCTTGTGGCAGCACAATGCGAATAAAAGCACGAGGCTTAGATAAACCTAAAGCAGTCGCCGCTTCGGCTTGACCTTTCGGTACGGCTTTAAGCGCACCACGTAAGGTTTGGGCTGCATAGGAGGCAAAGATAAGTGATAACGCAATCACCCCAGAAAGAAAGGGGCTGATCTCGATATATTCACCAGTAATGTAGAATAAGATTTGTCCTGAACCAAAGAAAATGAACAAGACAACAAGCAGCTCAGGTAACCCTCGAATTACCGTCACCAAAGCCGTGGTTGGCCAAGAGATCAATTTCAAGCGCGACATTTCGCCACCTGCAAAGATCATAGAAAGGACCAAGCCCACAGCAAGGCTGGTAAAGGCTAGCTGAATTGTCAGCCAGCTCGCGTCAATTAACGCTAGAGAGTAACCTGAGAACATCACTTATTCACTATTCTTTAGTTTTCAAGATTGCCTATACTAATTCCAATAAATAAGTGGTCTAAATTAGCGCAGAGAAAAAGCTTGATAACAAGGCATAAAGTTTCTGTTCGTAGTGGTTCTACATACAAATTTTATAACGTAGTTAGCAAGTTTTTTAACAAGCTAGGATGATCAGTTATTTGTTGGAGTTGGTATTTTATTTGCTAGCAAAGTATTTATCAAAAATCGCTTTGTATTCACCATTTTGCTTCACTTTTTCTAGTGCCGCATTCAGTTGATCTACCAACTCTTGATTATCTTTGTTTACCGCAATACCAAAACCATTACCAAAGTATTGTTTGTTGGTCACTGGTTCGCCAACGTAGGCTAGGTCATCTTCTTTTTTGAACCATTCTGCGACTACTGCGGTATCACCAAATACGCTATCAATACGGCCATTTTGCATATCAATAAACGCATCTTGGTAGCTTGCGTAAGGAACAGCCGTTACACCTGGCATTTGATCGACTAGGTAGCTTTGGTGAGTGGAACCATTTTGAACACCCACACGCTTACCTTCTAGTCCTGCTTGGTCTGCGATTTTACCTTTAACAGAAACAAAAGCGGCGGCGTTATCGTAGTAAGCATTGGTGAAGTTCACTTGTTTTAGACGTGCTTCAGTAATATCCATTGCTGAAATAGCTGCATCGTAACGCTTGAATTTAAGTGCTGGGATCAAGCTATCAAAGGCTTGGTTTTGGAAGGTACATTTAGCTTCAATCTCTGCACATAATGCTTTAGCAAGGTCGATATCAAAGCCTTGAATTTGGTTGTTGTCATCCATGTATTCAAACGGGGCATAGGTGGCTTCAGTGGCAAATTTGATTTCGTCTTGCGCCATCGCGTGAGTTGAAGCAAGGCCAATTAAGCTAGCAAGTAGAATTTTTTTCATTGTATAACTCCATTTATATCTGTGATTTTTTTAACTGTTTTTATTGTTAGGTTTTGCATGATTAATGTTTTAAGTATTCAGCAAACGCTTGAGATTGTGGGTTGGTAAAGTGGCTCTTATCACCATGCTCAACCACATAGCCTTTTTCTAAATACAACAAATGACTGGCGACTTTTTTCGCAAAATCGACTTCATGAGTTACGATAATTTGCGTGATGCCAGTTTTGCTTAATTCTTTAATAATATCGACAACTTGAGAAGTGATCTCTGGATCAAGCGCCGCAGTCGGCTCATCAAAAAGCAACACGTCAGGTTTCATCATTAATGCGCGAGCAATTGCCACACGTTGCTGCTGACCGCCAGATAACTGCAGTGGCCAAGCATCGGCTTTATCGGCGAGTTGAAGCTTGGTTAAGATCTCGATTGCTTCTTTCTTTGCCTCAGCTTTATTCATACCGGCAACTTTGACAGGGGCTTCAATCAAATTATCTAAAACGCTCATGTGAGGCCATAGATTGTATTGTTGAAAAACCATGCCGACCTTCTTACGCAGCGCCATGCCTTGTTTTTCTGAAATTTGAGTAGAAAAATCAAACGACTCATTGGCAATAGAAAGCGTACCGCTATCAGGCATTTCTAATAGGTTTAAAACACGTAGTAATGAGCTTTTACCTGCACCGCTTGGGCCCAGTAAAACTAAGGTGTCACCGGCTTCACACTCAAAGCTTACATTGTGTAAAACCTGGTTTGAGCCGTAAAACTTATCAATAGCGTTAATTTGAATAGTCATGCTTCCAATCTGCATTTATTGTCACTAGATAAATATACTAATGATTGTGTGGTTTTATGCAAGAAAAATGTATATTAAATCACTCAATGAGAACAATTATCTGATTAATATCTAACCAATAGCACGCGACTGATTTCTTGCCTGAATGTGTTAATGGGAAGTTAATGTATATTATTATGAATGAGTCGTCTCGCACAGAACTTCAAATTGGTGAGTGAGTTATCAATTATGTGGTGGTAGAGAAACCTGCAAGAGCCAAAGCAAACAAAAAAGCCAAGCAGGAATCATCCACTTGGCTTAGTTGTGCATTTCTAACTAACATCAGGGCGAGTAAGTTTTAGTTCAATCGAGTAGAATCATTGATGAGTTCGATTAATTCATCTTCTGTTGTCGGCATTTTGGCCAACTCAACTTCGTGGTTTAATCCACCTTTTAGCATGTAGGCTTTGGTGGTTAAGTGATCGTGGTGAAACCATTTTCCATCTAGGCACACGTCGGTGTAGCACTTTTCACATTGCTTTAGCTTCATATACTTCCCTCGTATGAAGTGATTAACATATTATTAACTTACGCCTGCTTTTGCCTGCCAAACTTGATTTAGATCAATTTTACTGTGAGTGAGAGAATCTAGGGTTGAATTGTTTGAAGTAGGTTGGGTTTTGGATTGGGAAGTGGTTATAACGATTTCTGATACAGCACGCCAATTGGCGCGATATCTTGATTAAATAGGCGCTGTTTCTGAGCGAGAAAGAGTTCAGCCGTGGCAGTAGCATCCATTAATGCGTGGTGGGCGGGGTACTCCGGCAGTTGATAGTGTTGGCGTAAAGCGAATAGGCGAAAGTCTTTCTGGTAGCCGCTTTTATTACTGGTATTTTGTTCAATTTTTAAGGTATCAAGCCAAATTAGAGGTAAACGCGGTAAGCCTTGGTCTAAGCAAAATTGTTCGATAAATCGTTTTTCAATCGTGGCGCCGTGTGCGAGGACAACAGGGCTTGGCAGCGACTCAAAGAAATACTGCATTGCTTGCTGAAGCGGTATGCCGTGCTGTTGATCTTCGGGCAGAATGTGGTGTAACGAGCGGGCGGTTGGCTCTTCTAGGTTGTTATTCTTTTTCTCTATCGGTTCTTGAATCACCCAATGTTGCGCGGTGCTTAATTTGATCACGCCTTGGATGATATGAACCCAACCCATGCTAACGATATGATCGGTTGTGGGATCGAGCCCAGAGGTTTCAAAGTCGATGACTGTAATCGGTAAATCCGTCGTATCATGCTTAGGGATTGGATAAGTAGAGCGTAGCAATCTAGTGAGATACACCGGTAACTCACTCGTGTTTTGTAAATTTATCGTCTGGACTAAGTCTTGTCGCTGTTTTTCTAATTGCAGCAAAGGATGACGGCTAGAGAATATCGAAAACATACTAGCCTCCAAACTTCATTTTTATTAAGTCTTGGAAGCTAGAGATGATCCGAAAGGCGTCTTTTAAGTGTTGGCGTTCGAAGCTACCGAATTTATCAGGCTGTAAGATGCTATCAATACTCGATTTATTTTGAATCGCAACTCGTTGACCGTGGTATCTCAATTCCGTTACGTAATGGTAGGTTTCAATTAAGTCTTGATAAGTTGAATTATTGAGAATGTCGTGATCATGTAACCATTCAATCCGCTCTGTTGTATTTAGTTCAGGGCTATCGTTCATTAAGCTGTAAATTCTTACCAAGTCGACAATACATCCAATCGCAGCTTTTTTGATGTTTAACACCTGATTGTCGTTGCCATCTTTTTCTAACACTAAATTTTTAAATATGCCCAACGGTGGTCGAGTGCGTAATGCATTGCGTACCAAGGCCGACGTTAAACGCGCATTATTAGAGACTTGTTGATGTCGGTATTGATCCACCGATTCAAATAAAGGTTCATCACCATAAATGTGACGAATTTCGAGAAACACATTAAGGTTGAGCAGTAGGTCATATTCAGGATTGGTAGCCCATTTTCGATAGTAGGCTTGCCATATTGATTGCTTTTGACACCATTGAGGCGTGGCAGCCATGAAGCGACCTTTACATAAGGTGTAGCCGACTTGTGATAAGCCTTTGCAAACGTACATAGCAAAATGCTGGAAGTAGGTTCGGTCAGCTTCGGTGGCATTATCCGCAAGAATTAAGGCGTTATCTTGGTCAGATCCGAGATGTACTTCATTTCGAGCGTGAGACCCGGCGACCATCCAAGAAAATGCACAAGGTGGCTGGCCAAAACTTTCGATGGCAAGCTCAATTAAGCGGTAGGTAAAGGCATCATAAATCATGCTTAATACTTGCCCGACAATATTAGGGGTAGAGCTACTTTCAATAATGCCTTCAAAAGCAAGGTTACGTTCTTCTGAGAGCTTGATTAAAGCCGAAATGGAATCAGCTCGGTGGATTCGGTCAATTAGAAATATCGATTGAACGCCGTTATTCTGAATTAAATGCTGCGGCGTGATCAGCCCAGTAACTTGTTTTTGATGGTTTACTACGGGAATGTTTTGTATTTGATGCTTCATCATTAAGTGAACGGCTGAGATGACCAGCTCATCTTCATCTACCGTATGGACGTTTTGAGTCATCACATGACTAATTGGCTCACGGACATTGATTGCCTGTGCCACTACTCTTTTGGTCATGTCTTTATCTGTCACCATACCAATTAAGCATTGATTATCATCGACAATAAACGCGCAAGAAACTCCGACAATATCCCTCATTTGATGCGCTACTTCTTGAATGCTTTCAGAGGCCGATACCGTCAAAATTTTATCGCTAGCAATATCGATACTTGGGCGCATGTAACAGTGCTGTGTTGATTGTAAGCGATGATGTTGAGTTTGGATTGCTTGTAGGCGAGTCTGTAAACTTAGCGCCAGTTGCGAGGTTATGTCAGGGTAGTCTTGTAGTTGTGTGATCAGCGCTGGGTAATCAAAACGGTAAAGCAAGGTGTTTTCGATTGCTGTGATGACATAGTTCTCAGAGTCTTTGTTTTCAGAATCTTTATTATGAAGGTTAAAGCCAAAAATATCTTCTTCACCTAACATAGAACGTAGGCTGTCATCGGGGTAGCTTTGCTGAATCACACCTGAACGAAGAATGTATAAATAGGTTGCTTCACCATTTTGTTTTAACTGTTGCTCAGGGCTAAGAAATAAAATATCTACAGTTTGAGCGATATTGTTTAGAACCGTTTTTGGCAGCTGGCTGAATGGGTAAATTGTTTGTAGAAACGAGACGATATTGGGAAGAAGTCCATTGTTCATCGTGAGTTTCCTTCTCCCTGTCGGCTAAATGAGGATATAAAATCAAGGCTATGGTTAATGAAATGATAAGTTATCTCATTAACCATAGCCCCATCCGAAGATGAGGCTAGGCTGTCTTTATTACCAGAATACTGAGTACAGTACCGCAAGGATAATAACAATCGCATAGGCTGCAATATTAAAGCTAGACTCTGTTTTAAACATAGATGAGTCCAGAGCTATACCTTTTGGATCATCATCGTTTTCAGAAGAACTTAAGCTTGTGAATGCAATAACCGCCATTGTGAATAGCAGGGTATAAAGCATCTGATCCATAAACGGCATGTTTAGAGGCATAAACTTCAAGAACAGGGCGAATGGAATCGATAGGATAACACCAGTTACCGCGCCTTTGCTGGTCGTTTTCTTCCAGAATAAACCAAGTAAGAATACCGCTAGAATACCAGGGCTAACTAAGCCGGTATACTCTTGAATATATTGGAAAGCCTGACCAAGATTGCTAAGTAATGGAGCGATAAAGCAAGCAATGATTAACGCTACGATGGCAGTAATACGGCCGACGTTCACCAGCTTGTGATCACCACTTTTCGGTGCAATGAATTCTTTATAGATATCCATTGTGAAGATGGTTGCCGTTGAGTTCAGCATCGATGCTAACGAAGACACAATCGCTGCGGCAAGGGCTGCAAATACAATACCTTTAAAGCCAACAGGTAAGAACTGAGTTAACCAAGGGTACGCTTTATCCGCGTGCGCTAATGATGGAATGTTGTTTGTTGCGACATCACCTAATTGCGCCATTAGCTCCGGTGACGAAGTGATAACATACGCTGCGATACCCGGAATAACGACAAGGAAAGGCACGATTAATTTCAGGAACGCTGCAAACACGATACCTTTTTGCGCTTCAGCAATCGACTTTGCCGCCAGAGTACGTTGAATGATGTATTGGTTGAACCCCCAGTAATACAAGTTGGCGACCCACAAACCACCGATGAGAACCGCAATACCCGGTAAGTTCATGTATTGTGGGTTGCTTTGATCTAGGATCATTTCGAAGTGCTCAGGGGCTGCCTCTGCCATTTTAGACAAACCACTTAACCAGCCATCTGCACCACCAATAAAATCAACCGCCATGTAAGTAGTCAGCAGTCCACCAAGTACAAGGAAGAATACTTGAATCACATCGGTCCAAACCACAGCAGAAAGGCCGCCGTAAATAGAATAAACCAAAGCAAAGATTGCCAAACCAATAACAGAATACATAAGAGGAATGCCTAGGATGGTTTGTAGAGCAAGGCCACCTAAGTAAAGCACAGAGGTTAAGTTTACAAACACATAAAGGGCAATCCAGAATACTGCAAGAATGGTTTTCAAATTCTTATTGAAGCGTTTTTCAACGAACTCAGGAATGGTGTAAATACCTTTATCAATAAACACCGGTAAGAAGTATTTACCCACGATAATAAGCGTAATTGCGGCCATCCATTCATATGAGGCAATCGCTAGACCTATCGAGAAGCCTGAGCCAGACATACCGATGAACTGTTCCGCGGAAATGTTGGCGGCAATAAGTGACGCACCAACTGCCCACCAAGGTAATGATTTACCCGCCAAGAAATAATCTTCAGTACTTTTTTGAGTACCTTTTTTGTCTCTGGAAACCCAAAGACCAACACCAATAATGATTGCTACATAAATAGCAAACACAATAATGTCGATGGTACCTAATCCATTTTCAACATGAGACATAGTATCTAACCTACTGTTAAATTTGTTATATACCCTGTTAATGATAAGAAGCTAGGTTTACAGACCGTAACCTCAATCATTTTGGTGGGCATGGTTATTTTTCATGGCGAAGTGTAAACGTTTACCCTTAAATTGAAAGTGATAGAAATCACAAATAGTTACAACCAAAAATATTTTGTTACCTGGTGGGTTGTTAGCTAAAGGTAATCGAATGAGAGGGTGAGAGCGAGACTAAGGCGTGTGGTTCATCTGAGATCAATACTAGGCGCTTTGTGTACGCCTAGTTTAAATTCATGTGTGTAATAAATAGAGTAAGCTCTACGCTTGCTGCACCGATAAACGCCTAACTAACGTCGGTACAAACATAGTGGTTTCTGCTTTGGCGGGTTCATTGTTGGCAAGTTTCAGCGCTAAATCAGCAGCTTTTTCTGCCATCATTTGAATAGGGTAGCGCACGGTAGTCAGTTTAGGGTGTAGGTACTTAGCAATTAAGCCGTTATCAAACCCGATAATCGACATATCTTTTGGTGCTTCAATGTCATTCTCTTCTAGCACTGATAGCGTGCCAGCCGCCATGTAATCGTTATAGGTTGCAATAGCGGTTAGCGGTAAGCCTTTTGCTAATAGATTAGTCATGGCATGCTCGCCGCCTTCTTCATCTGGTGAGCCGTATTCAATATGGCTTTCAGAGTAAGTTAGGCCGTTATCTTTTAAGGCTTGTAAATACCCATCTTTACGATGGTAAGTATCTTCAATATCGTGATTCGAACAGATATAACCAATATTCTTATGGCCATTTTTAATCAAGAACTCAGTGGCGAGATAAGAGCCTTTATGATTATCTAATGCGATGCAACGGTCGGCTATTTCCGGTATAAAGCGATTAATTAGCACCATGCCGGGAATTTCTTGAGCAAAGGCAATCAGTTCTTCACTACTTAGGCTTTTACTGTGGATCACCAAGGCTTCACATCGATGGTTGATCAATAACTCAATTGCTTCACGTTCTTTTTGCGCCGAGTGGTAACCATTACCAATCAATAAATGTTTGCCTTGTTGAGTGGCAATCGTATCAATCGCTTTTACCATAGATCCAAAAAACGGATCAGACACATCACCCACTAATACGCCCATGGTTTGAGTTGATTGATTAACCAAAGCGCGCGCCGCCGCATTTGGGCGGTACCCTAACTTTTTCATCGCAAGCGTGACCGATTCAATCGATGCCTTACTGGCTTTCGGTGATTTGTTGATCACTCTTGAAACGGTAGCGATGGAAACGTTCGCTTCTTTTGCGACATCTTTAATGGTTGCCATACTGACCTTTATTTACATTAACCCACTCATTAGAAAGCTAGTTTAAAACATTTTCGCATTGAGGCAACGTTTACATTAAAGGTTTGAGAGGGGCGTTGGAGAGTGTGCTTCAATTTCTAGCATCTTTAGTTTTGTGGTTAAAAAAATAGTGAGCCTTAAATATTTGTTCGTTGCCCCTCTAGCTTACCGGTGCTAACATTTGTGTGTACATTACTTATTAAGGAACGACTCATGGACACTAGAATTCAATTTCGTGTTAATGAAGAAACAAAACGCTTAGCTCAACAAATGGCAGAGACCCAAGGCCGTACCCTTAGTGATGCTTGCCGTGAACTTACAGAGCAAATGGCGGAACAACAAAGAAAGACATTATCCCATGATGCTTGGTTAACGGAGCAGGTAAACCTTGCTTTTGATAAGTATGATTCTGGGAAAGCCGTGTTTGTTGATAATGAATCAGCCAAGTCTCGTATGGAAGTCCGAAAAGAAAGAATTCGCAACCGAGGTCAGCAATGATTTTATGGGAAGAAGAGTCCCTTAATGACCGAGAGAAGATCTTTGAATTTCTATACGACTTTAACCCAGATGTCGCTGAAAGAACCGATAACATTATTGAAGCTAAGGTTGAAAATTTACTCGAACAACCACTAATGGGAGCGCAACGTGATGGAATTCGAGGAAGGTTGCTGATTATTCCCGAAGTATCGATGATTGTTTCCTATTGGGTTGAGGGTTCAATCATTCGCATTATGCGAGTTCTGCATCAGAAGCAAAAGTTTCCTATAGATTAAGTATTAAGTCGTTGTGCGACAACTAACGCTTCATTAAGGTGCGATAAGCACACAATACATTTTTGTAGTACGGCAAGTTAAACAAACAAAGAACAACAAAAAACCAGCAGCATGTTTCCATACTACTGGTTTGAATTTACTTTAAATGAATAACTGCCTTTTACATAAAGACTAGTTTAGCCACAAAGACTGCTGTTAATACGTACATGCAAATTGAGACGTCTTTTTGTTTACCCGTTGCGACTTTTAAAACCGTGTAAGTAATAAAGCCTAGTGCAATGCCATTGGCAATCGAGAAGGTCAGCGGCATCATTAATGCGGTGATGGCTGCAGGAGCGGCGTCGGTGAAGTCGTTCCATTTAATGTGTTGCATGCTGCTCATCATTACAAACGCCACATAAATCAGTGCACCTGCGGTGGCGTATCCTGGGATCATGCCAGCCAGTGGTGACACAAAGATTGCCGCAATAAATAGCAAACCAACCACGACAGAAGATAAGCCAGTTCGAGCACCGGCTTCAACGCCAGCGGCACTTTCTACATAGCTGGTCACGGGTGGACAGCCTACGCAAGAACCCGCAACACTCGCCACACTGTCGGCTTTCAATGCTTTACGCAGATCTTTAATTTTGCCGGTGTCTTTATCCATCAAGTTAGCACGTTGAGCCACGCCCATTAGGGTGCCTGCGGTATCGAACATATTGACGAACAAGAAAGCTAATATCACGCTGATCATCGAAATTTCTAACGCGCCTGAAATATCCATCGCCATAAAGGTTGGAGCTAGGCTAGGCGGGGTATCAAAAATGCCGTTGTATTCAACGATACCCATGAAAAAGCCGATCATGGTGACACTGAAAATACCAATTAATACTGCACCGAATATCTTACGCTCGCTCAGCACGCTAATGATCAAAAAGCATAGTGCGGCTAATACTGCACTAGGTTGTGTGAAGTCACCTAGGGAGACGAGGGTCGCTGGGCTTTCGACTACAATGCCTGCGGTTTTTAAGCCAATTAGACCAAGGAATAAACCGACACCTGCGGTCATTGAGTAGCGCAGACTATGTGGAATACTATCAATAATCCATTCACGCAAACTGCTGTAACTCATGGCAACAAATAGCACACTTGAAATGAAGACGGCACCTAGTGCGACTTGCCAGCTATACCCCATTTCTCCGACAACGGTAAAGGCGAAGAAGGCATTTAGCCCCATACCCGGTGCCAGCCCAACGGGCCAGTTGGCATAAAACGCCATCAGTAGGGTACCGATGGCTGCCCCGATACAAGTTGCCACAAAGAGGGCGCCTGCATCCATACCAGACGTCGCCATAATCGATGGATTGACGAAGATGATGTAAGCCATCGTGGCAAAGGTGGTTAAGCCGCCAATGATTTCAGATTTGACGGTAGTGCCATGTTGTTTGAGTTTAAACCAACGTTCTAGTAGCCCTGAATTTTGGTTGGATTGCTCGGCTTGGTTTGTGGTTAAGGTTTCGCTGTTTGAATTTTCCACGGTACGTTTCCTTGTAGGGTGGTCCTTGTGGTTTGCATCTACTTGTCACAACGATTTGTTAATTTGCGACTTAGATAGAAAGCTCGATACGTTTTTTAGGCGTAACAAAGGTCAACAGACCTTAGGCCTGGAGGACATCCTGATCTCCATGCATTGATAGTTAAGTTTAGAGTTAAGTGAAGTGCCGACAGCCGGCTGGCACTACGCTGAATTTATGTTGGCGACGAAAACTAGCTGCCGCGATAGGTTGAGAAGCTGTAAGGCGAGCAAAGTAGCGGCACATGATAGTGGCTGTCTTGATCGTTAATACCAAAGCGGATCGAGATGTCATCTAGAAACGGCACTTCGTCTAGCGTTACGCCTTTTTGCTTAAAGTAGCTTGCGGTGTGGAAAATAAGTTCGTATTTACCCACTTCAAAATCGGCACCTTCTAATAGAGGCGAATCGGTTCGTCCATCAAAGTTAGTGGCGACGGTTTTGATTTTTTGTGCGCCTTGCTCGGTGATGCGAAAGAGTTCGACCTGTATATCGCAGCCCGGCAATCCATTCGCCGTATCTAAAACATGTGTAGTCAGTTTTCCCATAATTAGCTCTGCTTGTTAATTGTTAAAATAAATGGTTAGTAAATGTTGAGTGAATCAAAAAAAGTTTTGTTATAAAAATGTGATCACTTGAAATTGATTATGTACACAACATTGTGTTCCGTAAAGGTGAGAGCTCAAAAAATTGGCACTGGATCATGTGTTGAAGTGGATGATAATTTGGTAGGTTATTTATAATTCAATGATTTTAAATATAAAACTTTAGATTTGGCAGCTTTCATCATTCAGCAAAAAATTTTTAATATTCTTGACTTAAAAGTCAGCTTAATTTTGTTTGGCACTTAAAATAGTGCGCAGGTTAACAAGTTGTGAATAAAAATATTTGCCATGTTTTAATAATTGTATACAATTATTAAAACAAAGGTTCAGGGCTATTTACTGGTTTAGGTTGTATACTTTTAATGTGTACGAATCTAATTCAGATGAATTCAGTATTCAATATTCAGGATGACACGACAAAGGAGAGGTTCATGGGTAGTGAGTATCCACGCAATTTAATCGGGTATGGAAAAGATCTGCCTGATGCTCAGTGGCCGAACGAGGCTCGAGTAGCGGTTTCATTTGTGCTGAACTATGAGGAAGGCGGCGAGCGCTGTACTTTGCATGGTGATGATGAGTCAGAAGCGTTTCTTTCTGAAATCATTGGTGCGCAGCCTTTCCCTAATGCTCGTCATATTAGTATGGAATCTATCTATGAATACGGTAGCCGCGCAGGTGTTTGGCGTATTCTGAAGTTATTTGAGCAATTTAACTACCCACTGACCGCGTTTGTTGTAGGCATGGCAGCTGAGCGTCATCCTGAAGTCATTCAAGAAATGGCGAATGCTGGTCATGAAATTTGCAGCCACGGTTACCGCTGGTTGGATTACCACAAAATTGACATTGATACTGAACGCGAACATATGCAGAAAGCGATCAATGTTATTAAGGAGATCACAGGTGAGCGTCCGTATGGTTGGTACACTGGCCGTAATGGTGTGAATACTCGCAAGCTGGTGGCCGAAGAAGGTGGCTTCTTATATGACTCCGATGCTTATGATGACGATCTTCCTTATTGGCATACCGAAGGCCCGAAACCTCAACTGGTGATTCCTTATACGCTTGATGTGAATGACATGCGTTTTGCGACCAACCAAGGTTTCCATACGGGTGAGCAATTCTTCCAATACTTAAAAGATGCGTTTGATACTTTGTATGAGGAAGGCGCAGAAACACCAAAAATGATGTCTGTCGGTTTGCACTGTCGTTTGATTGGTCGCCCAGGCCGTATTCAAGGTTTAAAACGATTTATGGAATATGTGCAGCAGCATGACAAAGTTTGGGTGTGCCGTCGTTTAGATATCGCTAAACATTGGCATGAATGTCATCCGCATCCTGATCTTGTTAAGTAATTGATTTTATTTAAGTGAACATTGCAAGCCAGTTTCAAATATTAAGTAAAGAAGGAAGGAACCGTGACTCAATTTAAAACTTGCCAACCAAGCCAAATGACCAAAGCAGAATTTGTTGAAACCTTTGCTGATATTTATGAACACAGTCCTTGGGTTGCAGAGCGTACTTTTGATAAAGGTCTGGATTCTTCTTTTGATCAGATTGAAAAGCTGCATACGGCAATGTCAAAAACCATGCTAGATGCCGACCCACAAGAGCAATTAGATTTGATTAACGCTCACCCAGATTTAGCCGGAAAAGCTGCGGTTAATGGTGAGCTAACCGCTGCATCAACTTCAGAGCAAGCAGGGGCTGGAATTAGTCAATGTACTCCAGAAGAGTTTGAACAATTTACCGATTTTAATGAGCGATACAAAGCTCGTTTTGAGTTCCCTTTTATCATGGCGGTAAAAGGGGCCAACCGTCACCAAATCTTGGCGTCGTTTGCTGAGAGAATTGACAACGATAAAGAAACGGAATTTGCAACCGCGATTGCACAGATCAATAAGATCGCTTCGTTTCGACTTCAAGACATGTAACAAACCAATATATAACGCGGAAGACATGTAAATCATAAAAGGGAATGAGGACTGTCTGTGCCCATACTCAACGTTATTTAGCGGTATTGAATAGCATTGAGGTTAATTAAATAGGGCTCAATAGAGCATAAAATAACGGAAGGGATAT
The DNA here is from genome assembly GCF_000426765.1 of Vibrio litoralis DSM 17657. Lineage (GTDB taxonomy): Bacteria > Pseudomonadota > Gammaproteobacteria > Enterobacterales > Vibrionaceae > Vibrio > Vibrio litoralis. Next base: position 325,181 of record NZ_AUFZ01000016.1, read on the forward strand.
CATGACTGTAGACACCGCAATTTCACTGAAAGTTGAACCATTAACCAAAGAGGCATTTAAACCTTTTGGCGATGTGATTGATAAAGAAGTCAGCGATTACTTTATGATCAACAACGGTTCAACAAGACGCTATCACCGTATGGCGGATGTGGATGTGGCAGATAACGGTGGTGAACCCATCATCAGTATTTTTCAGGCAACCCCTTTAACGTACCCATTGAACATCCAAATGATGGAACGTCATCCTTTGGGCTCTCAAGCATTTATTCCACTTCTTGGTCATCCATATTTAATTGTGGTGGCAGAGAAGGGCGAAGATTTGCAGCCACAGGCATTGAGAGCGTTTTTAAGCAATGGACGTCAAGGTGTCAATTATCACAAAGGGGTTTGGCACCATCCAGTGCTTGCACTGCAACCGGATGATCAATTCTTAATTGTTGATCGTGCTGGCGAAGGCAATAACTGTGATGAAGTGTACTTTGAACAATCAACCGAAATCATCTTGTCATTGGATAATTTACCGAGTGTGAATTAACCGAATTACGAACAAGCAAAAGTTGATTATTTAGCCGTCTATTGAAGAGCATACCGGTTCACCATATCCCGGTTACGTATGCTCTAGACAAGGAACAGTTTAAGGAGAAAATTATGGATCCGCATATTACGGAATGGCTCAACCTCGCAATTCGCTGGGTTCACATGATCGTTGGTATCGCGTGGATTGGGGCATCATTTTACTTTGTATGGTTAGAAAATAACTTAAACCGTGTTAATCCAAAAACGGGATTGTCTGGTGATTTATGGGCGATTCATGGCGGTGGTATTTATCACCTAGAGAAATACAAATTAGCACCCCCTCAAATGCCAGAAAACCTACACTGGTTTAAGTGGGAAGCTTACTTCACTTGGATCACTGGTGTGTTGCTACTAGGCGTAGTCTACTACCTTAATGCCAATATTTATCTGATTGCTCCGGGCTCTGGTTTAAGTGTCGGCGCGGCAATTGGTATTGGTATCGCTTCGCTAGTGGGTGGTTGGATCATCTACACCTTATTGTGTGACTCACCATTAGGTAAAAAGCCACTGCTATTAGGTGTGGTGCTGTTTGCCTGCCTTGTTGGTGCGGCTTATGGTTTAAGCCAAGTGTTTAGTGGCCGCGGTGCTTACATTCATGTTGGTGCGATTATCGGTACTATCATGGTGGGTAACGTATTCTTCGTTATCATGCCGGCCCAACGTAACCTAGTAAAAGCAATTGAAGACGGTACAGAGCCAGATCCAGCACTGCCAGCCAAAGGTCTATTACGCTCTCGTCACAATAACTACCTAACATTGCCAGTGCTGTTCATTATGATCAGTAACCACTTCCCAAGCACGTATGGCTCGGAATACAACTGGTTAATTTTGGCGTGTTTAGCGGTGTTCAGTATTTTAGTTCGTCACTACTTTAACACTCGTCATGGTGGTCAGAAGTTTGCGTGGGCAGTACCGGTTGCAGTACTAGGTATGATCAGCCTTGCGTTTGTGACGTCAAACAAGATGCCTAGCTTATCTGAACCAAGTGCGCCTGTTGCTCAACAAGAAGCTGCAACTACGACTGATAGCGCAACGGAAACCGCCAGTGCAAATGAAGCGGGTACCGAAGTTGCGGAAGCTTCAGTATTTACTCAAGTGCAAAAAATCATGAATGATCGTTGTGTGGAATGTCACTCAGCAACGCCAACTAGCAACATGTTTGCCACGGCACCTGCGGGAGTAGTACTTGATACACCGGAAGAGATTCAAACCAATGCTCCACGCATTCAATCACAAGTTCAGACTCGCGTGATGCCACTTGGTAACTTAACCAAGATGACAGATGAAGAGCGAGCGTTAGTGGTCGATTGGGTGAGCGATGGCGCGAAGATCTAACCGCTAAAACCTTAGTCATTGAAGCGGTAGCTTGATGGTATTGTTTGCCTCACAACCTCTTCAATTACTTTGGTCATGAACCTATTTTATTCCGTTGTTGTACTTATTCGGCACCTCCCTCGGGTGCCTTTTTTATATCTGTAATAAATTGGATAAGCCATCAAACGCCATCTATTCTCAATAGATATTAATAACGTAAAAAGGATAGAGCGTGATGACGGATTCAAGACCCATTCCACAAGAAGCATTTGATTGGTATGACGAATATGCCCACGGGCTAATTGACCGACGTGAGTTCTTTTCTCGTTTAGGTGGCCTAGTCGCACTTGGTTTTACTATGACAACGCTCACTTCTGCATTGCTCCCCAACTACGCTTTAGCTGAACAGGTTTCGTTTAACGATCCTGATATTGTGGGCAGTTATCGTACCTTTCCATCTCCTAAAGGTTATGGGGAAGGGCGAGGCTATTATGTTGAACCCAAAAATAAAGAAGGGAAACTTCCGGTTGTTTTGGTGATTCATGAGAACCGTGGCTTGAATCCTTATATAGAAGATGTGGCACGTCGTTTAGCCAAAGCTGGATTTATCGCATTTGCCCCAGACGCGCTTTACAGTTTAGGTGGCTACCCGGGCAATGACGATGAAGGTCGCTCAATGCAAAGCTCTTTAGACAAAGCCAAAATCGAAGAAGATTTTATTGCTGCCGCTCAGTTTTTAAGATCGAGTGAGCGAAGCAATGGCAAATTAGGTGCAGTGGGTTTCTGCTTTGGTGGCTATATCGTCAATATGCTTGCCGCGACCCTAGGTGATGATCTGGGGGCGGGGGTTCCGTTTTATGGCACGCCAGCGGAAAAATCAATTCGTCCGAATATTACCGCGCCCCTCGTTATTCAATTTGCCAGTGAAGATAAGCGCGTAAATGCCACCTGGCCGGAATATGAGGAAGACTTAAAAGCCGCAAAAGTGGATTACAAAGCTTACATTTATCCGAATACTCAGCACGGTTTCCATAATGACTCGACAGGACGCTATTCTGAAAAAGAAGCAGAATTGGCTTGGGATAGAACTTTAGAGTTATTTAATAAAACCTTAGTATATCCCCTTCGTACTTGAAGCAGCAGCTTTGTTGAAGGCGTTCATTCACCCTAATCGAATAGGCGATCTATGCACATGGGGCCTCATTCACCTGTCGCCTCACTGTCACTCCAATTAGTTTGAGTATAAATGCATGACTCCTTTTAAAAATTAAAATAATCCCATGAAATCCAGCGAGTTTTCATAAAGTTGACTAGGCTAAAATAGGAAGATTAAAAACGATCATTTTAAAGGAGAATTTGATGTCGATAATTACATTTTTGATTATTGGTGCGATAGCAGGTTGGCTTGCCGGTCAGATCATGAAAGGCTCAGGGTTTGGTGCGGTAGGTAATATTGTTATTGGTATCGTAGGTTCTTTCGTGGGTGGTTTTACGTTTAGTCTACTGGGGTTATCGTCTGGGGGCTTCATTGGTTCAATTGTGACGGCGACGGTAGGAGCGGTATTATTGCTTTATATTTCTCGACTTATTAAATCATAGTTTGTTCAGTCACCTCTATTTGTCATCAAGATAGTCGTGAGAAACCTAATCTAAATAATCAAAAGCGCTGTCATTCATTATTTAATACTTATCTAGTTTTTAGTAAGCATATTTAAAGAATGGTAGCGCATTTTGTTTCTCTTTTTTCAAGCCCGTGACCTATCTAAAGTTCAGCATATTGGTGGTCGATATAACTTAGTTTACCACTTTACTTACCTTTGAATGATGATCTCTCCATTTTCATTTTTATGCAGACTCGCCTTATGCGTCTTAATAAGAGTCGCCGCTAAAGCAGGTTCTACCGCTTGCAGTTGCCCTTTAGTTCTAATCGATGGCGTTGCCCAAGAGTTATCTCTATATAGGCCCGTCTCGTTATATTCAATAAGAACTTTCATATTTACCTCCAATGTGTAACAAAATGTAATCTCGCATTAACAATACTGTTAACATTTAGTTTGCGCACCGTCTAAAAATGCAAATTAAGTTTGAGTTTTACAGGGTTACGCGAGGTGGGTTTATCTGCTTAAGGCGATCAAAACGAGAATGAATATTAGATGATAAAGAGCTCAATATTCGGAAAGTAGAGCTCTTTATTTGTAAAGTTGACGTTTGACGTTATGGGGAATGAATGAGAAAAGTTACGCTTTCTTAATATCCGCTAATATATCTATCGCCTTACAGCGCTTATCATGATCATACAAATCATTAGTGAAGATAAACTCATCAATTCCTAATTGCTTCACCATCATTTCTAAACGGTGCTTGACGGTTGCTGGGCCTCCGGTAATCGATAAGGCTAAGAAGTTATCGACATAAGCTTCTTCTTGCTCATTCCATAAGCCATCCATGCTTTCTACTGGTGGCTGCAACCATAATTCTTTACCACGAATAAGCGCTAACGCTCGTTGTTTGGTGGTGGTAGAAAGGTACTGTGCTTCGTCATCTGTTTCGGCGGCGACCAGCGGTAAACCGAGCATCACGTAAGGTTTATCGAGAACGTCTGATGGTTGAAATTCTTCTCGATATAGCTCTATTGCATCATGCATAAAGCGTGGCGCAAAGTGACCAGCAAAGGCATAAGGTAGTCCTTTTTCTGCGGCTAAACGTGCGCTGAACAAGCTTGATCCAAGCAGCCAAATTGGCACGTTGGTATTTTCACCGGGCATAGCGCGAACTTGGCTAAAGCCGTTGTAAGGGCCAAGTAAGGTTTGCAGTTCTTCGACTTCGATAGGGAACTCATCGGCACGCTTTTCATCGCGATTCAGTGCACGGCTGGTGATTTGGTCACTACCGGGTGCTCGCCCTAAACCAAGATCAATTCGGCCGGGGTATAAACTTTCCAATGTGCCAAATTGCTCGGCAACGACCAGTGGTGGGTGGTTAGGTAGCATAATGCCGCCAGAGCCCACTCGGATGTTTTTGGTGCCACCGGCAATGTAACCAATTAGAACAGAAGTTGCTGCGCAAACAATGCCTGCCATGTTGTGGTGTTCGGCAAGCCAAAAGCGGTTATAGCCTAGCTCATCGGCCAGTTGTGCGTATTTAAGGCTTTTTTGCAGCGTTTCCCCAACCGTTGAGTCTTGGCGCATAGGTGCTAATTCTAAGAGTGAAAATGGCACATCGGCGAGAATAGACATAGTGATTCCTTACAAGTTTGGTTGGATGAATAAAATCCATCGAATTATCGTGAGTTGGTTAGCGACCTTACCGTTAAGCATTTTGTGTCGGTAAAGGTTTTGCACACTTTTCTCGAGTAATGAAAAAGCACATTAGCGAAGCAAAAGTAACTAATGCAACACCTTGCCAAAAGGAGTGGCTGAGGCTGACTTCTAAGTACACGGCAGAAAATAGCGTCGCGAAGATAGGAATAAAATAAGACAGCGTTCCTAGCAAAATGATGTTGCCACCGACAATGGCGTGATTCCATAGAGCATAACCTGAACCTATGGTGATCCCAGCAATTAACACCGTAATACTGCTACCCCAAGTAAAGGATAAACTAGGCTCTGCGCTGATGGTGTATTTTATCCATAAGGAGATAGCGGTTGCCATAAAGAATAGTGGGATAGGGTTTTGACCATTACTCATTTTTTTGGTGATCGTGCAATAGATCGCCCAAATAAACGCGCCAGAAAAAGCGAGCAGGTATGGGATAGGATTACCTGCAACATTCTGGCTGATTAGTTTAATGGATAATGTTTGATCGCCCGATATACACCACGCCACTCCAATAAATGCCAGCGCAATGCTTGGGTAGATCAAAAGGTTCACCTTCTTATTACTGACAATCACGCTAAGTAGAATGGTCAATGCGGGCCATAGGTAATTGATGATCGCCATTTCCATTGATTGGCGACGACTATTGGCTAAACCGAGTGATAGGGCTAAGCAAATTTCATAAGTGACAAACAAAATCCCGCCTACAATTAAGTACTGCTTAGGAAATTGTTTAAGACGAGGCACACCCATTACCACAAACAGAAATACAGTACTCACGGAATAAATCATCGCCGCGCCCGCGGTTGGACTAAATAACTCGGAGATATCACGAATTAATGCGGTGAGAGAGCTCCACAGTAGGATAGCGAGTACGCCGCACAGCGTGTATTTATGTTTGGTTAGAAAAGGCATGGTAATACTTCGTTAGCGATTATGTGTGAGGGCTGAAAGTATCAATAATGAGACTAAGAGGCAATGTACAACTTACTTGAAATTACCTGAGTAAAAACTGCCCAGCTATTGATGTTAAAAGTTATCGTTAGATGTTTTTTTGAATGTTTATTTTTGAGAGGAAAAAGTGAAGGTTTACGGTTTGATTTTTAAATACTTAACCATTTCATGGGTATTGAACTAATCTTCATAATAACCAGTTGCTTAACAGGAAGTGTTATCAAAAAAATTTAATATTCAATTTGTTACATTTTACTTTCGTAACCTATCCTTTAGTGGTAGATTCGCACCGCTGCGAAACCAACTTGTGGGCAAATAAGGAAAATAATTATGAAAAAAACATCTATTGCCATCATCGTGATCATCGGTGTGGTAATTGGCTGGATCACTTTTGGAGGAACCCAAGCTGTGCTCCATGCCACCTCAACCACTGAATTTTGTGTCTCATGCCACACTATGGAAAAACCTCTTCATGAGTACCAAGGCTCGGTGCATTTCAGTAATAGTAAAGGTGTGAGAGCTGAATGTGCCGATTGTCATATTCCTACCCACAATACTGTTGATTACCTTTGGACGAAAATTCGTGCATCTAAAGATATCTATCACGAGTTTGTCACTGGCAAAATTGATACCGACGAAAAATACGAAGAACACCGCTTAGAAATGGCGCAAACGGTCTGGGATCAGTTAAAAGCGAATGACTCTGCGACTTGTCGTAGTTGCCATAGTTTCAATGCAATGGAACTTTACGACCAGCCTAAAGGTGCACGCGAAATGCACATTGCCGCTCAGAAAGATGGTCAAACTTGTATTGATTGTCACAAAGGTGTGGCTCACATGGCCCCACAAGCTAAGTTAGATACTTCAGCATTTGATCACTTATACGATCTTGCGAAATCTACGCCAAATGATGCTCAAACAGTTTACCCTCTTGATTTCATTAAAATGGGTGAGCTTGCAACCATCAATCCAACTGTTGAGCTAAAAGTAGCGAAAACAGATGGAGATAAGCGCACTGTAACGGTTTCTGGTTACCAAATGAAAGGTGCAGAGTCGGTAATTTACCTAGGCAATGGTAAGCGTTCAATTCTTGCTTCGCTAACAGAAGAAGGTCAAAAAGCGTTAGAGCTTGGTGAGCCTTCTACTGATGAATATGGAAATGAATGGCGTACTGCTAGCTTAACGGGTGAAATTAGTGCTCCTGTTATTGATTCAAATAAAGCTTTATGGGAATACGGCGAAAAACTAGATAGTACATATTGCTCTACTTGTCATGCGAAGATCCCACCAAATCACTTTACGGTGAATGCATGGGGCCCGGTTGCGAAAAGCATGGGAAGTCGTACGGATATCTCGGATCTTAACCTAGAAATCCTAACTAAGTTTTTACAAAACAACGCGAAAGACGTTGTTAAAGAACAACACTAAGGAGCTGTCATGTCTGGAATTTCACGTCGTAGATTTTTAAAAGGCTCTGGTGCTACAGCGGGTGCATTGGCGATCGCATCAATTCAACCAATGCCAGCTTTTGCTGCTGAACCGAAAATTGGCCGTACTGATGGCAAAGTCCTAACAGCAGGGCGTATGGGTATTTTGCTAGCTGAAGTACAAGATGGAAAATTAGTGAAAACCACTAATGCACTGCCTCAAACCGTGGTTAACCATCTTCAACAAACCGGCCCATCTCAAGTTCATACTAAGGCTCGTGTTAAGTACCCGATGGTGCGTAAGGGCTATTTAGTAAACCCAGAAAACCCCGAAGGTGTTCGTGGACAAGACGAATATGTCCGAGTGTCTTGGGAAGAAGCATACAAGCTAATCAATGAACAACATGGCCGGATTCGTAAGACTTACGGTGCAGAAGGTATTTTTGCAGGTTCTTACGGTTGGCACTCTAGTGGTGCATTGCATGATGCGCGAACCTTGTTGCAACGTTACATGGGATTAGCGGGTGGTTATGTAGGCTCATTAGGTGATTACTCAACCGGTGCTGCTCAGGTGATCATGCCTTACGTAGTAGGTTCTATTGAAGTATACGAGCAACAAACTACTTATCCTGTCGTATTAGAACATTCTGATGTGGTTGTGCTTTGGGGGATGAACCCAATTAACACACTTGAGATTGCTTGGACGGCAGCAGATGGCCAAGGTTTAGAGTTTTTCCATCAATTGAAAAAATCTGGTAAGACGGTCATTGCAATTGATCCTATTCGTTCGGAAACGATTGAGTTCTTTGGTGATAATGCGCAGTGGATTGCTCCGCATCCAATGACCGATGTGGCATTAGCGATGGGTATTGCACATACCTTAGTGAAAAACGGTAAGCATGATGTTGAGTTTATCGAAAAATATACTCACGGCTTTGATAAGTTTAATGATTACTTGTTGGGTAAAACAGATGGCGTAGTAAAAGATTCTGCATGGGCAGAAAAAATTACGGGTGTACCGACGAAACAAATCGAACTGTTAGCGGATATTTTCTCTAAAAATCGCACCATGTTAATGGCCGGTTGGGGTATGCAGCGTCAACAATTTGGTGAGCAACGTCACTGGATGATCGTGACCCTTGCAGCAATGCTTGGTCAAATTGGTCTACCCGGTGGTGGTTTTGGTTTCTCTTACCATTATTCAAATGGTGGTAACCCAGCGCGTGATGCGGGTATTCTACCTTCTATCTCATCTAGTATTAATGCGGGTGCTAATGCTGGTGGTGATACAAGTTCTTGGTTGAATACTGGTGAGGGCGTTGTTAACGCTTTACCTGTTGCTCGTATTACTGAGGCTTTAGAAAATCCAGGAATGCAGTACCAACATAATGGTCACACACTCACTTACCCTGATATCAAGATGATTTGGTGGTGTGGCGGTGGTAACTTTACTCATCATCAAGATACTAACCGTCTTGCAAAAGCATGGCAGAAGTTAGAATTAACCGTTATCTCTGAAATCTACTGGACTGCTGCTGCTAAGCACGCCGATATTGTTCTTCCTATCAATACGAGCTTTGAGCGTAATGATGTGGTTATGGTTGGTGATTACAGTAGCCAATTCTTATCACCGATGAAAAAAGCAGTAGAGTCTCAATACGAATCTAAGAGTGACTTTGAAGTGTTTGGTGATCTATCTGAGCATCTATTCAAAGGTGGACGTGATGTTTACACCGAAGGTCGTGATGAAATGGAATGGTTAAACCATTTCTACAAGATTGCGCAAAAAGGTGGTCGTAACTCTCGTGTTCCTATGCCTAACTTCACGCATTTCTGGAAAGAAAACCAGTACATTGAAATGAAGTGGAACGAGAAAAATGCTAAGTTTATTCGTTACGCAGAGTTTAGAGAAGATCCAACTATGAATCCTCTTGGCACGCCAAGTGGTAAGATTGAAATCTATTCGAAGACCCTTGCGAGCTATAACTTGCCAGATTGCCCAGCACACCCAACATGGTTAGAGCCTACTGAATACACCGGTTCTGCTAAAGAAGGAGAGCTGCAGTTAATGACCGCGCACTCAGCGTATCGTTTACACAGTCAGTTCAACTATGCTGATATCCGCAAAGAGTATGCGATTGCAGGCAAAGAGCCTATCTTGATCAACAAAGATGATGCGGCAAAACGTGGTATTAAAACAGGCGACATCGTTCGTGTGTTTAACCAACGTGGTCAAGTTCTAGCGGGTGCTGATGTGACTGATGGCATTAAGCAAGGTTCGGTATGTATCCACGAAGGTGCATGGCCAGACTTTGATCCTAAATTAGGTATTTGTCGTAACGGTGGTCCAAACGTATTGACGTTGGATATTCCAACTTCTCGTCTTGCTAATGGCTGTGCAGCAAACTCAGCGCTAGTAAAAATTGAGAAGTGGGTAGGCGATGCGCTTGAAACACAAGCCTTCTTACCGCCAAAAGGTGCAGATGCTTAATTGCTAAGTTTAGAATTTAATAAGACTAAGTTCTGAATAATAAAAATCCGAGTCAAATGGCTCGGATTTTTTATGTACTAAAACTGAACCCCAAGCTCTTTTAAGTCTTTTTCGCACTGTTCTGCAGTTAGAAATTGAATCGCATACATACCAACACTTTCTGCTCCCTTCACATTGTTTGGCATATCATCAAGAAATACCGTTTCTTTTGCTTGTAAAGAATATTGATTTAATAGGGCATGGTAGATTTCAGCTTGTGGTTTTAATACACCGAGATCGGCTGAGACTATGGTGCCATCAAATTCAGACCAGAAAGAGTAGGTAGATTTTAAGTGTTCGACAATGTCGATTACGTTATCCGTCAGTGCGTAAACGTTATAACCGGCAGCTTTAACTCGCTTGAGTAAATCTATTGAGCCATACAATAAGATTTGAGTTTGTTTTACGTAATAGAAGAGTCGCTCACACTCTAACTCGGAAAGCGCAATAGACTGTTGGTAGAGTGATTTAGCCTCTTGCTCCGTTATTTTGCCTTTATTTAAATCTAGCCAAATTTCACTTTGAAAAATTGAATTGCAGCGTGGTTGAAGATCATTAACCTCGCCAAAAGTAAGGCGAGCAATTTCTAATGGCGACCAGCGAACGATGACATTACCGATATCAAATACGACATTTTTGATGTTTTTGGATTGCATTGACTTTCCTCTTTCACGATGACCAGTTGGCATCTAGTTTAGCCAAAGGGCAGCAAAGTATTGTCAATAAAATCTAACTGTTTCGATGACACTCCCTAAGGGCAAGTTAAAAAACTTTATGTCGCGTGAAATTGAACAGAGATAGGATGACTATAATCCTATTCAATTTTCCTTGCCTAAAGCTTGTATTATTCTTGCTGAAACCCACATCTTGAAGTTACTTAGGTATATTACTCCGTTAGGCTGAGAAGCCCAAATTCCAAAAACATCTTAAAATAGTCATCATTATGACCAAATGAGGTTGAGTGGAAATAAAGCTGATTTTTTGTAAAAAACAGGCCCCAATATATAGTGCAAATAAATGGCAAAATATTTTTCATACCCTCAAGCTATTTAAAAAATACAGTGTTAAAATGTGTGACTTGAATCACGTTACCCCTTTATCTTCAGGATCCTAAACATGACCGAAAGAGTGCCTCGCCATCAACAATATTTACGAGTATTGGCGATGGGTTTTAGTGCTTTTATCTTTAATACCACTGAGTTTGTACCTGTGGGTATTTTAACCGATATCGCTCAAAGCTTTGATGTCACTACGGCGAAAGTCGGTTGGATGCTGACCATTTATGCTTGGGTTGTGGCGCTGTTTTCACTGCCTTTAATGCTGCTTACTCGCAAGGTTGAGCGCAAGACATTACTACTGTGCTTATTTGGGGTGTTTTCGGTTAGCCATATTTTATCCGTATTTGCATGGAGTTTTCCGGTCTTGGTGATTAGCCGGATTGGCATCGCATTCTCTCATGCGATTTTCTGGTCGATTGCTGCCGCGATTGCGATTCGAGTTGCTCCTGCAGGTAAAAAGACTTTTGCCTTGAGTGTACTCGCGACCGGTACTTCTTTGGCGATGGTACTGGGTGTGCCGCTTGGACGTTTGATTGGCCAATGGTTTGGTTGGAGAACCACCTTTGCCGTGATTGGCGTTGTTGCGTTTGTCATGATGCTGCTACTCGCGAAGTTGTTGCCTAAGCTGCCAAGTGTTTCGACGGGTAACTTAAAAAGTTTAGCCGCGGTATTTAAAAAGCCAGTTCTGATCGGCGCTTACTTATTTACTTTCTTAGTCTTTACCGCTCATTACACGAGTTACAGTTATATCGAACCGTTTATGCATCAAGTAGGCCAAGCCAATAGCTACTTTACGACCTTCTTACTGCTATTGTTTGGTGGGGCAGGTATTGTTGGTAGTGTGATGTTCGGCATCTGGGGTGAAAAGCACAATACTCCGATGCTGCTTGGAAGCGGTGTTTTACTGGTTATTTGTATGCTTCTACTTAGTCTTGTGGCTCAGTCTACGTGGGGCATTAGTGGCTTGATCTTCGTCTGGGGCGTTGTGATGATGCTTGTACCAGTGACCATGCAAGTGAAAGTCTTCAACATTGATAACGATGCTTTTGAAGTCATCATGTCGATGTATTCAGGCATTATTAACTTGGGCATTGGTGCGGGCGCACTACTAGGCGGTAAGGTCATTCTTAACCTAGGCTTACCTAATGTGGGTTATGTCGCCTCTGCTATCGGTCTTGTTTCTATGTTAGTGCTTGTTGGCTTATTACGTAAGTATCCGGTTTTGCGTTAAATCGAGCGATAAAAAATGGAGGGAACGATGCCCTCCATTTAGCTGAATACTAGTCTTTAATATTACCGGCACCGGCATTCTTAAGGACATATTTCTTCAAGTTTTTCGCTTTCTTCAATTTATAATCATAAGTAAATGATGGAATCCAAAATGCTTGAGGATCTTCAGGGTTTAGTGCTATCACAGGCATATTTGCACTGGAGCTTTCTGATTTAGCTACCGCGAATGGCATTAAATCGACGATTTCATCGTTAACAAAGTTTCCAGAAGAATAGAAATAAGTCCCACATTCTGCTTCAGAATACCCAGCTGCTGTACATTTATCTCGGTTCGATGTTTTAGAACTGAAGCCGATGATTTTTGACCAGTTATCTGTTCCTTTGATGTTAAAGACATTATTTTCAGAGTAAATCTTAGATGCAGTGCCTAAAATCACCGCATCGCCCATCTTATAGACTGTTTCTTCAGCATTCGCATTTAGGTTGTAGTAATTGTTATAAACATGAACACGACCAAAACGAACTCTTGGCATGCGCTGACCAGTATTTTCCCAATAGTTATGGTGGAAGGTGACATCAATCGCGCCTGGGCCATAATTGAGTTCAGGTTTAGCAGAGTCACTTCCCCCTAAAAGGTTGGTCTTATCATGGTCTTTAAAAATGTTATAAGAAACGGTGACCTTGGTTGAGCCATTGGTAATATCGACTAACCCATCATGATGTTGAACTTTTTGTTCTTTTTGGTTGTATGGAGCTTCAAATACCGGTGGGAATTGATCATCCGTACGAGTTCCATCACTAAAGGTATTATGATCTATCCAGACATTTTGAGCGTTATTAACGGTAATAAGATCATACTCAGAGTTCCAGCGGCCGCCAGAGATCGATTCACAACCAGCAGGGTTAACGTCATCGTTAACGTAAGTTTCGCTGCAATTTCCAATGCCAAATTCGTTTTTATCAATTTTGAAAGAATCGGTAGGGCTCCAAGCGGGGAAATAGTCGAAAGCATCAATAAACGTAATGTTTCTAATTACAATATTTTTTACTGGCTCAGCACCTGCTGAACTATTTCCGAGAACGAGACTACCGTGTTGAATAATTGGATTCTCACCGACACCTAATATGGATGTATTCGATCCGACTTTAAAGACAGTGTGGTTTTGCTGAGCTTTTTGAAAGCAAGATCGCATCTCTTCTAAAAAACCATGAACGGGAATGGGTCTGCCATTACTCGCTAGATCTTGTTTATTCCACTCTAATGGATTGTAGGTGTCGCGGTAATCAGCATAAAAATCATCATAATCTTGATAGCCTGATTGTGGACAGCTTTGCATAAATTGATCACCAGACACCGAAATGCCCGCGGTGTTTTCAGCAAGGTCAATGGTACCTTTGATATAAATTAATTTTGATTCATGACTAGGTTCGTTGCTTAAACTTGCGTCTTCTGAACCGTATAAAGCAGTAATTAATTCTTGGCGATTTGTGACGACAAATATCTCAGATTGTTCTGATCCTTCACCACCGGTGACAGGGCCATCTACCGCAGCCCATCCATCGGCACCTAGTGATGATATATCCCATTTACAACCAGTTAATGCCGTTGCAACAGCTAAACTTAGTACGATTTTTTTCATAATTCTCATCCATAAGGTTAATATTATTAGGAATTCTATTTATAGAACCTACTTTCCATAAATTAAAAACGATGTTTTATTTATTTGCTATTGAACATGGTTTTGACGAGAAAATGACCAAATTTAATGATCAAGTTCAAAAAGTTTTTAATTGAGAGAGCGAAGGAGTGAGTCAATAAGTTCTGAGTTTTAATGTAGTATTTCCACCATTGGGTGAAAAAAGTCACAATCAAGTACTTTCAAGGGTAGAATAACCTATATTTTTAATAAGTTATTTTTCTCGACTTCTTTTTTAAAGGAACATATCCCTATGAAACCTATTGATGAAGCTTCTCGCGTGTTTGTGAATAACATGGTCGAGTCAGCCATCCGTATCGGTTTGATCTTTATTTTGGTGTGGGGCACGTACCACATTGTTCAGCCTTTGATTTTACCGGTACTTTGGGGGGCGATCATTGCCGTCGCATTAAACCCTTTAGTGAACATATTGACTGACCGTATCCGTGCCAATCGTACCGTTGCCGCAACCATTGTCACTGCCGTTAGTATTTTGATTTTGATTGTTCCTTTCGCGCTGATCTCTACCTCTATTTATGATGGTTTGATGTATTTGACCAACATGGTGACATCGGGGGAATTAAAAGCATGGACACCAAATGTTGCAATCAAAGAGTGGCCTCTAGTTGGAGAGCGCATTTTTGACGGGCTAACCTACTTAACGCTGCACATTAAAGAGCTGGTGGTTCAGTTTCTGCCACAGATCAAAATGGTGCTGACGAAAATGCTATCGACCTTTGGTAGCGGGCTAGGTAGTTTGATCATGTTCTTATTATCATTGGTGATCGCCGGTGTATTTATGGCCGCCAGTGAGCCAATTTCGAACGTAGTGACTCAGGTATTCGAGCGTAGTGCTGGTGAACATGGCAAGCATTGGGCCAATATGTTGGCGAATATTATTCGTAGTGTGTTGGTTGGCGTTATCGGGGTAGCGTTTATTCAAAGTGCGATTATCAGTGCCGCCTTGTTTACCTTCCATATTCCTGCCGCTGGGCTAATTAGCTTATTGGTATTGGTGCTGTGTATTGCTCAACTACCTGCGATTTTGCCGTTATTGCCACTGTTTGGTTATATGTATTTCACCGCAGATTTAACCTCATTTATTATTTTCACCGTGTGGGGTTTATTGGCAGGTTTGGCTGATAACGTGCTAAAACCATTGCTGATGGGGCGTGGCTCTCTAGTACCTATGCCTATCGTTGTGATTGGTTCATTAGGCGGGATGATGTTTGCCGGTATTATTGGTTTATTCCTAGGTGCAGTGGTGTTGTCACTATGGTGGGGCGTATTTACGGTGTGGCTCAATACAGAAAAAGCAGAGAGCGAGAACGTATAAATTAGCTTGAATAATTCCATTTAGTTTAAGACGCTAAACGAATAGCCACTGATAGCGATTTAGCATCAGTGGCTTTTTAGTTGTAGGGATGAGATAAACGATGGAGAAGGAGATTCATCTATAACCATTTGATTATATTGTGCGCACTTAAACAGAAATGTGCAGAAAAGGGCTTTTTTTTTCTCTCGGTTGTGGCATAGTAGCTCCCGTCTTCCAAAGACAGCTTACCCAGTAAGCGTGCGTCGTATAATGGCTATTACCTCAGCCTTCCAAGCTGATGATGCGGGTTCGATTCCCGCCGTACGCTCCAAATCTTCTAGCTATATTTCTCCAAGCGACATTATTCCAATATAAATATTTGATAAATGACACTCTTTATTGAGTGATTTTGTGCATCTATTGGTTGAGGTTTTACCTCTTTTCATTTATTTCAATACCCGCTCAATCCATCTTTCCGCTGTTTGACTCCATTGGTCATGCGAGCCATTTTTATCCCGTAAAGCAAAGCCGTGTGGTGCTTGCGGATAAATATGAGCTTCAACATCGCCGCCAGTCCGGTGAGCGGTTTTTATCATGTTTAAAGCGTGGTCAATTGGTACGGCTTGGTCATGAAGTGGGTAGGCTAAAAATACCGGAATTGCTGGAATGCCATGAGGCTCGGTTTCGATTCCAATTGGCCATGAGTTATAGAAGTCTTGTTTTTCAACCGGTGGGTAGTCTGGTTTGCCTTGTGGGTATTTATAGTCTTTATGATTGGCATTAATTGGGGCGTAAGCGATCAAGGCTCCGGCAGCTTGAATTATATCAGTTTGACACGCCATCACGCCGGCTAGGTGGCCGCCTGAAGATAAACCAATATGAAGCAAAGGTAACGAGTTACGCTGTTTAAGAAATTCTAGGCAGGTTAAACCATCTTGCAGCGCAATATCCGCTGGATAAACGCCACCTAATTCGTTGTTAGTACCAGGAAGGCGATGTGTTACCACATAGGCATCAATACCGATACTTGATAGCCACTCAGCAATCTCCAATCCTTCTTTATCATGAACAAGTTCTACATAGCCACCGCCAGCATAAATCAAGGCTTGTGCCTTTGGTGTATCCGCTTGAAAGTTATGCAGTTCTAACCGGTTAATTTGAGAATGGATTCTATCGGGATAGCGGCCTTGTAAGACATTATTACTACCATCAGATAAGCAAAATACGGCTGTCGGATCTAAGTGCTTTTCCATTTTAAACTCCATGAAATCAAAATATTGCGACTATGGTTATGGGTTACAGTTGAATGAAAAACACCGCCCAATGAGAAGGCGGTGTTGAATCTTAAAGCTCTAATTTATAGGTAGGTTCTTAGGTATTCAGATAAGCACAATATCGCCATCGCTTGACCGTAAGGCATTGAGGTTAATGGGATATTACGGTAGTAATCCAAATCAGAGCCCATCGCAGTACCAAATGATGTGTTGATTAGCTCACCATCTTCATTGATATAGTCACTGATTAAGTTATCTACTGCTTTGTGAGCAATAGGTAGGTATTTAGCATCAAGGTAGCCTTTGCGAGCCGCTTTCAAAATACCGTATGCAAAACCTGCCGACGCTGATGATTCAGTGTAAGAATCAGGATCATCAAGTAGGGTAGTCCATAGACCATTTTCATTTTGGCTAGCGGCTAACATTTCTACCTGACGTGATAGCACGTGTTCTAGGTGACGACGGTAAGCGTCGTGTTTTGGTAAATCGAGTAGCTCTAAGAAATCAGGAATAACAATAGTGACCCAACTGTTGCCACGTGCCCAGCGAGCGTTAGCAAAGTTATGGTGTCCATCAAACGTCCAACCGTGGAACCATGCGCCGGTTTGGTTATCCATCAAGTATTGAATATGGGTTAAGAATTGGTATTTCGCTTCTTCAATATATTCAGGTTTATTCAGTAGAAGGCCAATTTTGGTCAGTGGCATCACGCTCATCATCAGCGTGTCATCCCACATTTGTTGGGTATTTTCACTGTTATAAACAATGTGCTGAATACCACCGCCAGCAGTACGTGGCATCTCATGCATTACGTACTCTGCCCAAGTTTCTAAATAAGGCAGCAGGCTTTGATCGCCAGTTTCTTCATAACGGTAAGCCAAGGTTAAAAATGGGCAAACCGTATTGACGTTCTTGGTGGCTTGTTCTTCTGAAAAGCGGTCTTTGAACCAGTCATCAATGATTTTCACAACTGCTTGGTCATTGGTTTGTTGGTAGTACTTATACATACCGTAAAGGCCAATGCCGTGGGTCCACTCCCAACCAGCCCAACCTTTGGTATCAATGGTTCTGCCGTCATCAAGGTGAAGTAAGAACTCACCAGTTTCATCTTTAATATTAATAAGGTTATTGATCAGTTTATCAATTTGTTTAATAACATGGCTACGCGGATGCGGACGTTCAACGCGAGCGAGTAACTTACTGTGTTTTACTGGAAAAACTTGCATGTGAGAGACCTCTGAAAATTACATAACACCAAGTAATCTTGGTAAGAATAAAGTGACGTTTGGTGAATAAGTGATAATCATTAACACTAAAATGATCGCAATATAAAACGGAATTAAAGGCTTGATAACATCTTCGACTTTTACTTTACCAACGCTTGCCCCAACGTATAAGCCACTGCCGACTGGCGGAGTTATCGTTCCAATCGCAAGGTTGTAAACCATGAGGATTCCGAAATGGACAGGATCTACACCAATCTGTTTCATAATTGGTAGTAGGATTGGCGTAAATATTAAAATAGCGGGACCAATATCCATGAAGGCACCGACCACAAGTAAGAATATGGTGACTACCATTAAGATGACTAGTGGGTTATCGGATATACCAAGCAGCATTGCACTTAATGCTCCTGGAATACCTGTTATGGACATTGAGAATGACATTGCAGACGATGTCGCAAGCAAGAACATGATGATGCCCGTCATGACAAAGGTTTGAACTAATATCCCCGGTAACTGTTTGATACTTAATGTTTTATATAAGACCAATGTTAGGTATGCAGTGTAAATAACCGCAACAGCAGACGCTTCTATTGCTGTAAAAATACCTTGAACGATTCCACCTACAACAATGACGACCAGTAATAAGCTAGGTAAAGCATCTTTGGTTACTTTCCATGCCATCCCTTTTTGTAATGGAAAAAAGACTGTGTAATTATTCTTTTTAGCCACGAAGTAGGTAACAGCCATACAACCAATACCCCATAAGCTACCAGCGACTAAGCCGCCAGCAAATAGTGCGGCAATCGATGTTCCGCCACTCGCAAGAGCATATAGAATGAATGCGGTTGTTGGTGGAATAAGCATTCCAGTTGGCGCAGAAGCAATGTTTACCGCAGAGGCAAAGTTACGGTTATAACCTTCTTTTGCACTCATTGGGATCATTACACCGCCAATTGAGGTAGAGGCGGCAATCGCCGAGCCCGAGACTGCCCCGAACATCATGTTGCCTGCGATATTAGTGTAAGACAATGAGCCAGGTACTCGGCCAGTAAATAGCTTGGCAAAGTTAACTAGCCGGGTCGCAATACCACCGTTATTCATTATTACCCCCGAGAGGATAAAGAAAGGCACGGCTAATAAGGCAAAGCTATCTAAGCTGGAGAACATTTTTTGCGCGGTAGAGAACATCGCGACATCGAATGGCAATACCAACATAATGGTTGCACCAGAAGCGATGACAATACATAAACCAATTGGGGTGCCAAGTATCAGTAAGACGACAAATACAGACACTAAAAGCGTTGCTGCGTAAATTGGATCAATCATTTTTCTCTCCCATTACTGCTGCTGAAGAGGGATAGCTTGTTTCAGTTTTATGTTGAGCAACATAATCAATAATGTTGAGTACGCTATAAACAATGGTAAGCACGCCAGAGATTGGTAAGGCGTAATAAACTTTACCCATAGGGATTTGTAGGACAGGGGATACCTGCATCATGGCATTATTTACTACTTTCATTCCGCCAATGATCAAAATATAAATTGCAAATGCAATAAAGATAACCTGCAGTATAATTTGCCAAATATGGACTAGCGTTTTAGGGCATTTATCCAAGAATAAAGTTAGGCTAATGTGTTCTTGTTTACCTGAAACATAAGCAAGACCAATGACCGATAACCACACTAATGAAAAGCGTAAAAATTCTTCCGAGAAAGTACTCGGGGAATTAAAAATATAGCGACTGATCACCTGCCAGCAAGCGACTAACACCATAATAAACAGTAACGAGCCACCAAATATTTCGATGGTTTTATCGAGTATGTATCTAATTTTGTTCATAACAGCCTCAAACAGCATAGGAGGTGGAAGGGAAAAGGTTTTTCCCTCCCTGTATTGTTATTTAGTTATGTTGAGCTGATTGAATTTGTTCATATAATTTGAACAGCTCAGGTTTTTTCTTTAAGTCGTTATAGATAGGTTGTACTGCTTTTTGGAAAGGAGCATGCTCAACTTTATTGAAGGTTACACCAAACTCCGATTCCGCTAATTTGCGCGTTTTTGCCATCTCAATTGACCAAGCTTGTTTTTCAATTTCGATTGATTCTTGGATGGCCTCTTCAAGTGCTTTGAGTTGATCGGGAGTCAACTTCATCTTAGTGGTATTACTCATTAAGATGACATCTGGTATACGAGTGTGCTCATCATAGCTATAGTATTTAGCAACCTCACCGTGACGAGCAATGGTCAGTACAAATTCGTTATTTTCCGCACCATCTAAAATGCCTTGCTGCAATGAGGTATAGACTTCGGCTTGGCTCATTGCGATAGGAGATGCGCCAAGTAATTCCATTGTTCGAATTGACGTTTCACTTTGCATGACACGAATTTTTTTACCTTTAAGGTCAGAGACTTTCTCAATTGGCCCTTTAGTCATATAAAAGCTTCGAGCACCAGAGTCATACCAACCCACACCAGTAAAGCCCATTGATTCGGTTGACTGATAAACTTGATCCATAATGCTTGGGTCTTCCATCACCTTATAAAAGCTTTCTTGATCATTAAAAAGGTAAGGGAGAGAAAAGACACCATAAACAGGAGAGAAGCTTTCAAGTAGTCCCGAAGAGACTTTAGTGATATCAACGACGCCAACTTGGGTCATTTCAACCAGTTCACGTTCACCACCGAGTTGTGCGTCGGGGAAGTATTGAATTTTAACTTCACCATCGGTTTTCTTTTCAACAGCTTCACCTATGTATTTCAAAGCATCTTTGACCGGCTGGCTATTTTCGGCATAAGCGAGTTTTAAGATGGTCTCAGCTGAAGCGGTTGAAGCTAAAGGCATTAATACGGCAGTACCAACTAATACTTTATATATGAGGTTTTTAGGAAACATAAGGTTCTCCACATTATTGTTATATTTTCAGTTATATCGCATACAGGCGACATTGATACACCTGACTACTATGCCACTTTACGGTTTGGCATAACCTTTACTAAAGTAGTGTTATCTTGTCATAGGGGGAGGGAAGCAACCTTTGCAAAAATGCCAACCTTAACTTTGCTTTGTCTTTTTTGGCGAGATTGTCAGGTTGGATTCACAAAAGAAGAGAAAATAAAATGGTGATATATTGTCTTCTTTTGTGAAGATATTTTTAGAATGAATCACGATTCTTATCGATAATCAGATGGTGACTTTTGAGTGACTTTTTTGAATTTGGTACTGAAGTAGTTACTGTCGGAATAGCCCACTTTAAACGCGATATCAGTGATGGATAAATCGGAATACTGCAGCATTTGGATGGCATTGTTAATGCGTACTTGGTGTAAGTAGTTATTGAAGGACAAATTGGTAATTTGTTTTATTTTTCTGCTGAGTGTTCTAGTTGAAAGCTGAAACCTATCTGAAATTTCATCAATGTTGAATTCTTCGCTGTAATTATGTTTTAACCATTCCATTACCTGCATGACCTTATCATCCATGCCTGCGGTTTCTATTGGGTTGAGTTTGCCTCTGTGTAGTTCAACAATGAGCTGTTGAAAAAGAGCTTGAGCCATCAGTTCAGAACCAGTGGTCTGGGAGTGAAGTTCACGGTCTAGCATTTTGATTAATGGGTCGATTTTTTCCATCGAACTAGTATTAATGTGCCAGCTTTTTTGTTCGCTATCACTACCTGGAATGTAGTCTTTGAGGCCTGCTGGCATATAGATGGAATCTTTACGAAATAAGATATTGGACAGATAAAGACTATCGACGTTTTCAAATAGGTGGCGGTCTTGAGGATCGACAAAACACACCTGGTTTTTGGAAATATTGTTAGGCGTATCATTTATTACATGTGTACCAGTGCCTTTTGACACAATGATTAGCTCTTGAAAATCATGAGAGTGTTCAGGAAAGTTTTCCTGTGGTGTTCTGATTTCGGTCGCAATGGCTTTGTTTGAATTAGTAAAAAACTCGTCACTGGTTAGTTGATACATATTGATCCCCTCCTATCAAGCGATGGACAAGACTATTGAACCTAATAGGAAATTACTTTGATGAGATTCTATTAAATGAAATGCCTTTTCATTAATTTTTTATTTTGTGATCAAGGTAAGGAGTTTTAACAATAAAGTTAGGCAGTGCGGATCAAACACTGCCTGATAAGTTCACTTCGTTTGTAGCGGTTATAATCCAAATGTTTCTTTTAAATCTTGCATGGCTTGTTTAGTGACACCTTCTGGTTCATAGCCGCTTGCTAGACACATTAGGAATAACTTTGCACCTTTGTTGGCTACATCAATAAAATCAAAGGCGGTAAGCGCGTCAACACCGGTTGCCACTGCGCCATGTTTTTCCCAAATTGCCACATCATGTTTGGCGAGCTTTTCTTTCGTGCCATCTGCCATCACTTTGCTGCCAGGCATGCAGTAAGGAACAATACCGATACCGCGAGGAACAAACGCGCGAACTTCTGGGATCATTTGCCAGCATACATGCGTATATAGCTCTTCATCATGAGCGTATTTAGGATGATGTGATAGGGCAATCAGTTCAATAGGATGAGTGTGTACCACGCAACGATCGGGTAAACCTGCTTGTTGTTTTTGCATGATGATTTCAACGTGAGAAATGAACTCACTGGTTGGCGCATAATCCGGTAGGTCACGGCCACCCCACAAAATGTGGTATCCGTAAGCGTCATCATCAATACGTAAAATACAACCAGCAAGCTCTGGCTGATCTAATTCACGAATGCGCTCACCAGTGCCTTTTACAAAGAAGATATGTCCAGCACTGTCTCTTGGGAAGCAATCATCACCAACCATAGAAAGCGTGCAGTGTGGGAAGCTATCTAGGCTAGCCGGAAGCTCGCCAAAAATGTCAGTAATGTCGACGGAAATATTCCCGCCGTTCCGTTCTGCCCATTCGCGTTGCCATAGGTATTGTGCGGTTTCTGATACTTTGGCGATTTCATTCTTAACGGCGTCGTTTAAAAAAACTTGTGTGGTTGTCATATCCTAAACCTTTTATAAACAGGGTTTAAATTGAGAAAAGTGATCACTTGATAAGAGACCACTTTGGTTATTTGTTGATTAATCTAAATGGAAGACTTCTGTAATCTCCGTTGAGCAAGGAGACTTGTCATCATTGGTTTTCATGATGTCGGCCATATAAGCCCACCATTTTTGGCAGGTGTCAGTATTGGCAACCTCATTCCAAGCTTGTTCTGATTCAATTTCGACATAGCCAAAAAGTTGATGGGTGTTCGGCTCAAGAAAGATGGAATAATTATGTCCACCATGGGCCTTTAATACTTCAACCAACTCTGGCCAAATTTCATCGTGGCGTTTTTTATATTCAGCATGACTGTCTGGGTTGACCTGCATGACAAACGCTTTACGGATGAGTGGTTTTGACATTGTGTCCTCACAAATGCTGATTGGGTTAGCCGCTGACTAACCCAATAGTGTTTATTATTGCTATTAACGATTGAGCAGCGTTTCTTCTTCGTAGGCTTTTACATCTTGTAGCCATTGCGTTCCGACAGGCACTTCATTACGCATGCAGTAGTAGTCCCATACCGCAGCCCAAGGCATAGAATGACCTTCTTCTAATAACGCTAAGCGCGAAGTGTAATCACCATCAAGTTCAAGTTGTTTAAGGTGATCGCTTGGCTCTAGTAGTGCTTTTAATAGGGCTTTGCGCATATTGCGAGTACCAATCACCCACGCTGCAATGCGGTTGATGGAAGCATCAAAGAAATCCAAACCAACATTGACGCGGTCAAATAAGTTATGGCGTACAATTTCTTTGGCGATTTCTTGAGTTTCAGTATCGAATGACACGATATGGTCACTGTCCCAACGCATTGGGCGAGTCACGTGTAGGATGAATTCATTGACGTAAAGTGAGCATGCACTGATCTTGTCTGAAATCACTTCTGTTGGGTGGAAGTGACCGGCATCGAGACATAGTAGAATGTCACGAGAAGTGGCGTAGCCCATGTAGAACTCGTTGCTGCCAACGGTGTAAGCTTCTGCGCCTATACCGAATAACTTACTTTCTACTGCATCTTTGTGGTACTTGGTGTCAATCTTGTCAGAGATGATTTCATCAAGAGATTCCATTAGACGTTGACGTGGCGCTAGGCGATCCGCTGGCATATCTTTCATGCCATCCGGTACCCAAATGTTCATCACAGATGGCGTGCCGAGTTCTTTACCGAAGTATTCAGACACGCGGCGGCTCGCTTTACAGTGATCAATCCAGAATTGGCGTACTTTTTCATCTGGGTGAGAGAGCGTCATGCCATTTTCACTTAATGCATGTGAGAAACAAGAAGGGTTAAAGTCTAGACCGATTTGGCCTTTCTTCGCCCACTCTACCCAATTTGCAAAGTGTTTAGGCTCGATCTTATCTCGGTCAACCGGCGTATCGGATTCAAGATAAATCGCATGTAAATTCAAGCGTTTTGCGCCTGGAATTAAGCTAAAGGCTTTATCTAGATCTTGACGTAGTTGAGTGGCGTTGGTTGCACGGCCAACATAGTTACCGGTTGCTTGAATGCCGCCACTTAATTCTTTTTCTGGGCTTTCAAAGCCACGCACATCATCGCCTTGCCAGCAGTGAATCGAAATTGGAATGTCATTCACTTTTTCAATAGCTTTATCGGTATCAATGCCCAGTTCAGCGAATTGTTTTTTCGCAATTTGGTAAGCTGTTTCAATATCAGTTCTATTCATGTGAGTAAGCCTTATTTACTTGCAGTAAGCGTTAATAGCTGTGTGAAAATTGTCACAGCCTTATTTAATTCAGGAATGGTGTGTGGTGTGTAGTGTTCAATGGGGAACGATTGACGAATTAATTCGCGACCTTCATCGATATTGGCAATTTCATCGAGCGCGACTAATTGGCCGATAATATTGCCAAGCGATGACGCTTCCGTTGGGTTCGCCTGTACGGGTACTTGGCAGACATCTGCACACAACTGGTTTAAAAACGTATTATTAGCACCACCGCCAATAATATGAATGGAGTCAAGCTCAACACGACTCACTCGTTGTAGGTCACAGAATACACTGCGATACTTGAGGGCTAAGCTGTCGTAAACACAGCGTGATAACTCAGCTATCGTTTCAGGAATAGGTTGATTGGTTTCACGGCAGTAGTTTTGGATCTCAGCGCGCATTGAGCCTGGATTGAGAAAACGTTGTTCATCTGGATTAATCACAGAGCGAAAGGCAGGAACGAGTTTGGCCATTTCAACTAACTGTGGAAAGGTGAATTCTGAAAACTCGGCTTGTAAGCGTTGAACAAGCCATAAGCCCATGATGTTTTTAAGAATACGGTAACGACCATCAGCACCACCTTCATGGGTGAGTTCGAGTGCTGTTGAGGTCGCATTAATAATGGGCTCTGGGCGTTCAATGCCCATTAATGACCAAGTGCCAGAGCTTAAAAAAGCAGTGCTTGGTGAGGCTAACGGTGCGCCTGCGACCGCCGATGCTGTATCGTGACTGGCAACCGAAACAACCGGAATGTTCTGATTGCTTACCGAGTAGTGACCAATCACATGATTCGGTAATTTCGGCTCAAGTAACCACGAGCGAGGAATATCAATGCATTCCAGTAGATGTTCACTCCAACTTTTATTATGGCAATGAAGCAACTGGCTGGTGGAAGCATTGGTGTATTCGCAGTTTTGCACACCGGTTAAACGATAATTGAGGTAGTCTGGAATAAATAGCAGGCGATTAACTTGTGTCAGCCAATTTGGATTTTGTTGTTTTAAAGCAATCAATTGATAAAGAGTATTAAAAGGTAAAAATTGAATGCCAGTTTCCACGTAAACGTCTTGCTTGCTCACGGTATTGCTCAGGAAACTCTCCATTACACCTTGGGTGCGAGCATCACGATAGGCAACAAAATCACCCAGTTCTTGGCCATCTTTGTCGAGTAACACAAAATCAACACCCCAAGTATCGATGCCAATAGAATCGGGTTTAATTCCTTGCTTTAAGACTTTATCGATACCTTGTTTAATATTGTCGAGTAAAAAGTTTAAGTCCCAGCAGTCGTGTCCATTACGCTGAACGAGCTTATTTTCAAAACGATGTATTTCAGATAATTCAATTTGGTGTTGGTCTGTGCAACCTAAGATCACACGGCCACTTGACGCACCTAAATCGACAGCAATTACTTTTTTAGACATCAGAATCACCTTCTTTCTTTGATGCTGATATCTTCGGATATTTGGCTTAAGAAAAACTTAACGAAAAAGACAAGAGGAAAGGGATGTTGTCTGTTTTTTAGAGTGGTGGTTAAACTGCATCACAAATTGACGATGCTATAGAAGGTAAATGATGACTGTGCAAAATTAATCTAGGCAGATTGGTTAGCTTCAAGTTCCTATGTAAAACGACCACCTTAAAATAATCAAAGGTGGTCGATAGGTTAAATCGTGATGAAGGTAGAAATGAGTTCGATGCGTTTAAATGAGTGTAATCAATTTGTCTCGCCATGAAATGGTTTTTGAATCTTGGTTAAAGATAATGTCTGGTTGTTTCGAGTATTCACAATCGCTGCCTATCACAGAGACTAGCCAGGTTGTGCCTTTCGGAATGGCAGATTTTAATGCAGGGATAGCCGCTTGTTCAGAGAAAAGTAAATGGCTATTTGGCGGCGTTTGTTGAAAAAAACCAGAACTATTGCTGCTGGCAATGGATTCAATAAAGTGGTCATATTCTTGATATTGGCAGTAGGCAAGATTGTCTGTTGTTTTAGGGTTTATCACCTGACTGGCCGGTATAGCCCATCCTCCTTCTACTGCATCTAATTCTCGGTTACTGGTGATCTTATGTACACGAATTTGAAAGTCGGCTTCTCCAAGTAACCAGGTATCAATTGTCACGTCATGCCACGGTAGCCAGCGGCTATAAATATAATCATTAGTGATTGATAATTTCTGGCAATCTCGTCGACCTCGAAAATATTCGTCTTTTTCTGATAAATAGAGCATGGAATCAATAGGGGTGTGTCTCAGGCCGAATCGACCACGATCAAGACAGAAACCATATTTATTGGAATAAGCAAATTTGGTGTATTTACTCTCTGTATTGACGTAGTTATTAAGCTCTAATTGCCCAGAAGTTAAAAACCAATTGTGATTATGTTGGGGTTGTTGAAAGACAATTTTTCCTGCTTCGGGAATGACTGTAGGCTTATCGATGAAAGGCAGGGTTTCTTCGTCACATTGCCAAAATGGGTGTTGATCATCGAAGGCCAGAAATAAGAAAGTTTTCAATGACCAGTAAGGTGAACCTGGGCCGTTATAATCTTCGGCCATAATAAGATTGGAGTAGGAGTAGCCGATAGTCATAATACCTTGGTTATTAAGAAACTCTTGATTGAACCACCAACGTAGATTGCGCAATATGATCCCTTTCATCACTCCTAGTGTTTGCGCGGTGCTGCCGACATAAATCATCGCACTCCAGTAAGCAACATGGGCAAAGCGGTAAGTTAAGCTACGGCCAAATGGAACACTATCTCCTAGAGGGGAAAATAGT
Source organism: Vibrio litoralis DSM 17657 (assembly GCF_000426765.1). Lineage (GTDB taxonomy): Bacteria > Pseudomonadota > Gammaproteobacteria > Enterobacterales > Vibrionaceae > Vibrio > Vibrio litoralis. The sequence continues at coordinate 352,650 of NZ_AUFZ01000016.1, forward strand.
GTTATGTAGTCGTGTGAAAATTTTTCAGCGCGTTGCAGTAATACTTTACAGCGTTCAGGATCACGTTCAGCCATGAATTTCACATACAATAAACTATAAAAATGAAAGCCCATCGAAATGTAATAGTCTTTAGGTCGGCCAGGGCCATCACTATACCAACCGTTTCCTAAGTACATTTTTTCAATTTCAGCAAAATGTCGTTCAATACAGGCTTGATCGTACTCTAGCCCCATTCTCATAAAGCCGATTTGGATTAAAATTGGGAAGAATCGCCAATTACTATCTGCAACTTCACAATCGGCGGTTTGAGCTAACCAATTGACTAAGTTGTCTAAAGATTGCTGATCAAACATGGATTTTATTTGGTCTGGGGCAAGACAGAACCCGAAACCATAGACTGCAGCTTCTACCGCTCTTTGATCTATCACGCCGATATCTCCCCAATACTCGGAGTTATCAGGGTTTGTTCCCTGCTTTACTGCTTGAATAAGGGCAGAGAGGTCTATGTTGTTGTTTGAACCTGCAAGACTTGGAAATATTCCCCAGAATAAACGGCTTAAACCTTCCATTTGAGCGACGGGTTCAGGACAAAGCGCTGATGTACTACCTAATTTTAAGCCGCTTGAATCTGGCGTGGAAAATTGAGCTGCAGGCAAGAGCAGGCTATTAAGAACCAAGCTAAGGTTTGATTTGGTTGGCTCATCTAGTAGCGCTTGTATCTGTTGTGAAGAGAGAGGTTGTGCGTAAGTCATAGCTTTTTACCGAGTTATAGTTATTTTACCGAGTTACGTTCGATGAGTTCAACGGATAGGTTTGAGCGTACAGAACAGACTGTTCCATGATTAATTTTATGGATTAACATGGCTAACCCTTGTTTCGCTAAATCGATGTAGTTAATTTGAATCGTGGTGAGATTGGGGGTGATAATTTTAGACACTTCAAGATCATCAAAACCTATAACGGAAATATCTTCTGGGACTCGTACGCCATGACTTTTCAATGATTGTATTAATGAGATTGCCATCATGTCACAGATGCAAAAAACAGAGTCACAATCATCGAAATAACCATTTTCAATGAGAGTCGGCAGTAGCTTGCCTGCACCAAAATCCGCTCCAGCATTATTGTTCATTATTTTATGATGGAGCTCAGGAGAAATGGTTTTTGATACTTCTAATAAATCAATAATTTGATGAGTTAAATCTAATTCATTACCAGCCTCATGATAAGCACGCATGAAACCTTGCTGTCTTTGATAGATCGATTGCCTTAAGTTCGCCGTAAGTAACTTAGGTTTAGTGAGCGATCGGTTTAAAAAGTACTGGCCGGCTAAGTAACCACCTTGTTCATAATCTGGAGAGATACTCGAAAATTGCATGAGGCTATCGACGCCATTAATGATTTGCACAGGAAGGTTATGCTTTCTTAAGTACTCTAAGGTCAGAGGATTTTCTAGACCAATGAGCAAGATACCATCGAAAGAGGATAGGTATTGATGGTATTTATCAAAGTTAGCTATTTGACTCGTGAGTAAAAGCTCGAATTCAATGGATAGGCGATTAGCTTCGAATTTTAATCCAGAAAGTATGGAGTTATAAAAGCTTGATGGTGTTTCCACATCATCGTTAGCAATAATGGCTATTTTACCTAGCTGAGAAAGTACAGCTAACCGTTTCTGTTTTTTATACCCTGTTTTTTCAATAGCTTGATTAATAATGCTTCTGGTTTCATCACTCACTAATTCTGAGTTATTTAGCACTCTAGACACTGTTGCGATAGAGGTTCCAGATTGTTTGGCTAGCTCTTGTAGTGTCACTTTTTTTCCCATGAATACATTCTCTAGTAAATGCAGATGTGCTTACTTTATAAACACAAGTCATAATATTTCAATTAAATTTATGACCAATTAGTTAATCTGATAAAGGAATCACAAAATGAAATGTTTTTCATCGTAGCGTTTGTTTTTATACAAAAGTCATTAAATTAAAAGAAACTATTAAACAATAGGTTATGTGGTTAATCCTGACTTTTTTATTGTTTGTTGGTAATTATTCTTATTGTAAGTTTTTCATTGAGTGAAATTGGCAACTCGAATGAGACTTTCATCTCAGAATTAAAATGGGGTTTTAATAAAAATGTAGGTAAATGAAATGCAAAACAGAGTGGCGAAAGAATAAAGCTCTGTACTATTTAAGAGAGAATGATAATGGCTATCCAGTTTTCAATCGATTTCCAACAACATCCAACAATTGATCAGCAAGGTGTAGCAGAAGCTTTATCCAATGCTTGTGAAATAATCAAGCACAACCTATCTACTTTTACCCATTCAAGCCAAATGCATTCGAGCATTAATAACTTTTACCAAGCGTGTGAGAATGATCATTGGACCTCTGGTTTTTGGCCAGGAACCATTTGGCTCGCTTATGAAAATACTCAAGATGAAGTGTTTAAAGAATCGGGGTTGGTTCAAGTTGAAAGCTTCAATCAACGAATCCTCAATAAAGTTGAAATTGAGCACCATGACTTAGGCTTTTTATTCACACCAGCTTGTGTTTCCGCCTGGAAGCTGACAGGGAGCGATTTGGCGCGTGAGTCTGCTATTTTAGGAGCAGATGCCTTGATTGACCGTTATCAACCCAAAGGCGGATTTATTCAGGCTTGGGGAGCAATGGATGAAAGGGATAATTACCGTTTTATTATCGATTGTTTGATGAATGTGCCACTACTTCATTGGGCCGCTGAGGAAACTAAACAAGAGAAGTATCGCCAAATTGCCTCAACCCATACTAAAACCACGCTAGAGAATATCATTCGTGAAGATGGCTCGACCTATCATACATTCTTTATGGATCCAGTAACGGGTGGGCCAGTTCGAGGTTCTGCTTGCCAGGGGTATAGTGATGAATCCGCCTGGGCTAGGGGGCAAGCGTGGGGAATATATGGTTTTGCTTTAGCTTATAAAAATGAAAAAGATGAACGATATTTACAGGCGTTTGAGACGGTTACGCAGTATTTCTTTCAGCATTTACCTGAGGATCTTGTTCCATATTGGGATCTTTCTTTCACTTCAGGCACTGATGAACCACGAGATACCTCATCGGCATCGATTGCGGCTTGTGGCTTATTGGAAATGGCATCTCTTGTCGATAAAGAACAAGCTCAGTTATATCGTTCAATAGCACGAAAACTTATTTATAGCGTATATACCAATTATGCCGTTAAAGATATCAATCAATCGAATGGTTTGGTTCTGCACGGCACTTATTCTAAAAAAACACCATTTAATACGTGTACTGAAGAGGGCGTTGATGAATGTGTTTCATGGGGAGATTATTTCTACATGGAAGCATTAACTCGTCTAAATAAAGAATGGAACTCGTATTGGAATTAGTAAAATCCAATAAAAACACTAGATCAATAATAAGGGATGAGAATCATGTTTAAAAAAATATTACTAACAACAACATTATCTATTTTAACGGCAACATCGACATTTGCGAGTGCTGCAACCTTGCGTTTTGCTACCAATACCCCACCAGATGGCACTATCTCTGGTCAGTTAATTAAAGAGTTTGCGGACCGAGTTGGTAAAGAAACAGATAAACGTGTACGCGTTCGTGTTTTCTGGAGTGGTTCACTAGGTAGCCAGCAAGAGTATTTGCAACAGATCCAAACCGGCATTATTGATTTTGGCTTGGTGGGTAGTGCGACATTAGAAAATATCGAACCGGCTTATAGTGTTCTGAATATGCCATACCTATTTGAAACGGTAGAAGATTATCGGAAAGTCATGAACAGTGATTATGTTCAAAATAAATTGTATAGCTCTACTGAAGAAAGTGGTTTTGAATCATTTGGTTATATTAGTAATGGTTTTCGTAGCATCATTTCCACCAAGCCGGTGAACTCTTTGGATGAGATCGGTAAGTTGAAGATCCGTTCAATGGATAGCAAAACCTTTATTCAGTCTTTAAAAATTATTGGTGTAAACCCTATCCCTATGAACTTTGGTGATGTTTATCCTGCGATGCAACAAGGCATCGTTGATGGCGCAGATATGAATCTATCAGCATTTTGGGATTCTAATTATGGTGAAATTGCGACCTACGGTATTCGCACGGAACATGTACGCTTAACAGATTTAATTGTGATGAGTGAGCGCATGAAGAAAAAAGTTTCACCAGAAGACCTAGTAATCATTCGAAATATCATGAAAGACATCAGTGATAAGTCGATCGATCTAGTAAAAGAAGATCAGACTAAATCGGTCAAATTAGCGGAAGAAAAGTTTGATGTGAAAATTTTGGATGTTGATAAACATGAATTAAAGAAAAAATTTGCAGATTTCTATAAAACTTTTGAACAAAACCCAGATACTGCTGAAGCTTATAGCGAAATTATGGCCATCTTAAAATAATAGAGTTGGAATAAGAGGGGCTTTAGTGCTCCTCTTATGCTAAGAGAGAGTTCCCCATGTCTGTCATTATTGATTCTAAATCTAATAAAACATCCTCTGTTGAATCTACAGTTGTCCAACCTAGTGAACACGATGTTCCTAAATGGTTTTCAACAGCAAATCACGTTGTAAATGGCTTATTTAAAGTCACGAGTAGTTTATTAGTACTATTGCTGGTGCTAATGAGTGTAATGATTGTTTACCAAGTATTATCAAGGTATGTACTGGGGTCTCCTAGTTCTATTAGTGAGGAAATTCTTCGTTATTCATTGATCTGGTTGGGTATTTTAGGGGCGGGAGTGGCTTGTTTACACGGACGTCACTTAAACCTGCCTTTAATTAATGATTATTTATCAGCCTCTAATCAAAGAGCTTTAAGTGCATTTAATACCATAGTGACCATCATTTATGGCTTGATTATGTTGATAGGTGGCACGGTTGCAGTGAGCAAAAATGTTAACTTTGAAACTCCGATGCTAGGGATTTCTATTGGCCTGTTTCAGTCTGTCATTTGTATTGCTGGTTTTCTGATCGTAGTGAACTCGCTAATGCATTTCTTAAATGAGCAAGGCATTAATAAAAACACTCTAATTGCCGTTATCCAATCGACAGTTTTTATTGTCATCGTTTCTGCTTGTTGGATGTGGTTTCGTTCGACGTCGACTTATGAAGACTGGACATTTGATTATTTAGAGTTGTTTTCAACTATTGTATTATTCACGAGTTTTTTCTTTTTCTTGATTGTCGGAACTCCCATCGCTTTAGGTTTGGCTTTTTCTGGCATGATTACATTATCTTTGTTTATTGAAACTCCAGATTTAGTTGCTACGGTTGGTGAAAAGGTATTTGGTTCACTGGATAACTTTGGTTTTCTTGCTCTGCCATTTTTTATCCTTGCCGGTAATATTATGAATCAAGGGGGCATTGCTCATCGGTTAATTAACTTAGCAATGCTACTTGGTAAACGTATTCCAGGTACTTTGTGGCAAGCTAATATACTCGGTAATATTTTATTTGGTTCGATTTCTGGTTCAGCGCTTGCTGCATCAACAGCGATTGGTGGTATTGTTTCTCCAATGGCAAAAGAGCAAAAGTATGACCGAGGTATAACGGCAGCACTAAATGCGACGTCTTCTACCTCCGGCATGATGATCCCGCCAACAGGTATTTTTATCCTTTATTCTTTATTAATTGGTGGCAGTGCCTCGATTGCAGGCTTGTTTGTTGCCGGTTATATACCAGGGTTAATGCTTGCCGGTAGCGCAATGATCATGGCTTATGTCTATGCCAAACGCTTAAACTATAAAGGAGATAAAGAGCCTGTTGCGGTATCGGTATATTTGAAGACATTAGCAGATGCTTTACCTGCGTTGTCATTGGTTATCATTATTATGGTGGGTATTATTGGCGGTGTTTTCACTGCAGTTGAAGCTTCTGGTATTGCGGTACTATACAGCTTTATTTTAGCTCTCTTTTATAAGAGTTTAACCCTTAAAAAGTGCTTTGATATTCTATTTAACACATCAATGACGGCCGCGATTATTTTCTTCTTGATTGCCTGTTCAGGCTTGATGAGTTGGAGTATGACGTTTGCCAGTATTCCTGAAACCATTGCGGACTTTTTGATTGGCTTTAGTGATAACACTAATGTTGTGCTAGCAATGATGGTGGTGATTTTGATTATTGTAGGGGTGTTTATGGATATGACACCCGCTATATTGATTTTTACACCGATATTTTATCCAATTGCTTATTCAATGGGTATCGACCCTATTCATTTCGGTATCATTATTGTTTATACACTTTCAATTGGCCTTGTGACACCGCCTGTTGGCCCAGTATTGTTTGTTTCTTGTAGTATTAACGAAACCAGCATCTCTGAGGTGATAAAACCAATATTACCGATATTTGCGCTACAAATTATAGGTGCTTTCTTTATCGTCTTTATTCCTGAACTGAGTTTATATTTACCTAAGTTGTTTGGCATTATTAAATAATACCTAAGGTTAAATAAGTTGCCATAGTATAAGTGGCAACATACAAGCAGGCCTGATTTGGAACACTCTCCAAGTCAGGCTTGTTTTTTTATAAGGTGGGTGAAGTCTTTCACTTCCTATGGTGGTTTTCTGTTTTGAATAAGCGTGTTGTACGATGTGACTAAATCTAGTTGGGAATATGAGTGCTTATTGGTGATGTTCATTTTAATCAGATGGTGGGTATTGATACTGCTGAGTTTGTCGATAGCTGCTTAGAACGAAAGGCGGAGTGATCTCATTATCTTTGTATCGAGGGTAGTGAGCATGAATATGGCGGGGAAATGGATCTAGAATGACTTTACTATTGAAAAGATAAGAGTAACCCCCAAAGCTTATATTTAGCTATGGGGGTTAGTGAAACATTAAAATGGATTAAGGCTCTATTAAGGTTTTAGTAGTGCCTTCAATGCCAATGCTTCATCACGGCCAGGCATAGGTTTTGAGTCATCAATTTTGGCTGCTTGTTTAATCTTTTCAAGCAGTTCAGGTTTGATGCTGTTATCGTCAGTAAATTGTGTTTTACCGTCTTTGTAGAAAGCGTTATCTACTGAGGTATCAAAGCTAACTGAATCATCGTATTTGCTAGTTTGGTAGAAGCGTAGCGAGGTATTATCACTAAACGCACCTTGCTTAATCTCATCCGAGTATGGGCTTAAACGAAATAGGTAATTAAAGCGCTTGTTATCAATCGATACGTTGTTTTCTACCGTTAACGAACCAGGGTTGAAGTTATCTGTAAAGCCATCCATGTTATTGGCAAAAGCTAGGCTATTTTTGATTACGTGGGCAACAGGAAGCCCTTCGCCACCTAGCTTAAAGCCATTACCAATAGTGCCACCTTCATTTGGATAATCGAGGGTTTGACCATTTTTAAAGGCAATAGAATCTAAAATAGTGACAACACCATTCGGGCCATCTTCTACTTTGTTGAAGAGATCCCAGCCGTCATCGGCATTGTGGTGAGAGATACAGCGGATAAAGGTGTTACCATCACCAACACGCATTTTAGCGGCAAAACCATCGGCATTGATGCGTGATTTATCCATGTTGTTGTAGCTTTCACTATCAATTACGGTGTTATAGCTTGCCCATAACGCACGACCAATCCCTTCTGGAGAGGTAATTTGGAAGCCGGTGTCTGGCGCGCCATGCGTCTCCATTTTTTCAAAAGTATTGTGGCTGCCGTAAACCGTGAATTGGCCTTCGGTTATTTCAATGTTTTTATAATGCCAGTAATGCGCTTCGTGGTTGACTGCACCTTTAAAGCGTACGTTTTCGCCAAGTGCGACTAACGACTTTTCTTTACCGTCAACACCGCTCGCCTCAGCTGGAATGGTTGTGGCAGGGTAATCACCATCTTCTAGGTAGATAGTGCCGCCTGGAGCCAGTAGTTGCAATGCTGTTTCTAGGTTAACCGGCTTGCCTTCACTACCATCACCCGCAGCCGTCGCTTTAGGGCTCACGTAGATCTTCATTGGGTTATCAATGATAGATTTAGTCACAGTGAGTTTGTGAACTTGAGGCTTGAGATCTGGGCCTTCAGTAGCCGTAAAAGTGATTTCAAAGTTCGCTGAAGCTTTATCGATATCCGCTTCGTAGCTAAACAGTTCGCCAGCTTTAATTTCTTTGCCTGATACTAATTCCTTGCCATCTTGCGTGACGGCAAAAGTACCGGCGTAGTTGGCGCGAGCTTGAATGTAGTAATCAGAATCGGCGGTGTGCTCAGATGATGCATTTTCAAACACCAGTGGGTTTTGTGGCGCTTGATATTTTTCTGCATCTTTAGTGTTCGCTTCCGATAGTTTTAAATCCACATCGGATACTGATATTTTGGCATTACGTGAGGCAAAAAAACCGACATATTGGGTGTCTGGATCTTGTATTTCAACTAGGTTAGCCGGTGCGCCTTCAAGCGGAACGGTTTTAGTTGTCTTGCCATCATTAAAGCTCACTTCAAAAGTATCGTCGGTACGAGTGACTGACATTTTATAAGCGATAGATTCACCAAACTTTACGCCTTTAAGGTATTCATCTCGTGACATTTTATTGCCACCGGTTCCCCATGGGTGGTAAATCCCTTCACGATAGTTACCATTGATATTGGTTAGCCCGTTTGCTTCGCCTTTTTTATTGGCACGAAATACGTTCATAACCATGTTAGAAGCCGCTGGAAATTCTTCCATACCTTGTGGTTGAGGGTCCATTCTTGGTTTACCGACGACATCTCTTACCATGATGCCCGCACCTTCTTGACGGTTTGGTGTGGCGTCAGTTTCAGGGCCAAGTTGATCGAGCGTTACCGTAGCTGAAATAGTAAAATTCACATCAGTCGGGAGTGCGGTGTAGTAGTAAGTCACCCCTTCGTGAGAGTTGGCAAGTTTGCCGCCACGACTTTCAATCGTGAAGTGTTTTTCAAGCGCGCCAGAAGTGATTTTTTTACCATCTACCGTGACTTGGTTGGTGCCGACTTTATCCGGCAAAATAGTGGATCCGAAGTTCAGATCGGTTGATTGGCCAAAAGTAACCGCATGCCATTCTAGGGAATTCACATCAGGTAGAGCAGCAGAAGCAAAAGGGCTTAAGGTTAAGGCAATTAATGCAGTGAGGGTTTTCTGTTTCATTGTTATATCCTTATAGCAAAAAGAGTTTCCATTTGTAGGAAACTCTTTTAGGGGGGGGGAGGTTATTAGAAGTTATATTTCAAGCCAGCACGGTAGCGAGGAACATATTCATCTTTACCGTCAGCAGCAAGGTCGGTATTTTGAGAAACCATGCCAAATTCAATGAATGGTCTCCAACCACTTTCAAAGCCTTTGTATTCAGCCGTTAAGTTAACAAGGTTTAAGTAATTATTATCACCGTCGTAACCCGAGCTATCTGATTGCTCAAACTTATATTCGAAATCGATGCCTAATCCGAAGTCACCAATGTTGTAGCCACTGGTTAAGTTCAGCTGGTTGTAGTGGCTGTTATCAGTACTTGGCGCAGATACGTTTTTGTAACCATAGCGGTAACGTAACGCGACATTCCAATCATCCGTTAGTTTTTGTGTGCCTTTTAAGTCCAGTTTGTGTGTAACGGCACTATCGTTTGAATCAAGAGCGTAGGCTGGTTGTAAAGTGAAAGAGTCGGTAGCTTTGTAGGTATAGCTAACTTTTGCTTCATGACCGACGCTTTCGATTTCGCCAAAGTTGACATCGTCGCCCGCGTAGCCCCATTTCATTTCACCACTTATCCCGATACCGTTTTCAAAAGTGTGCGCTAAAGTCATGCGATCACGGTGTCGAGAGGCCATATCACCTTCTTCAGGGATAAATTCATGTCGTAAGTTGATGCTGGCAGCAGAAGCACCTATGGAAGTAAGAGCGATGGCAACCATAGGTACGAGTAGTAATTTTTTCATAATCAAAGTCCTTTATATTGTTATTTTTTTTGTCTGTAATTACTATAATGAAACATCGTTCCCATTTAAAAGAAAGATCAGTTTGATTTGTGATCTTGCTAACTTTGTATGGGTGGATATGTGAACAAATTCACGTTAATTCGGCTTGGAAATGGATTTTAGATAAGGAGTGCTTGGAGGTAAAAAAATCCCAACTAACAGTGTGTTAGCTGGGATTTAATGCAATGTTAAATAGTTGTTATTAAGTCAGGGTTAGGCCTGTAATTCTTGCGGGATTTCGGCAATATAAACCGCAGGAACGCCTTCAAAATCACTGGTAAATAATACCCCAGTATCACCCGGTGTGAAGGATGGGTGAGGATGGGTAATTTGACGATCACCATCTAATACTTCCCATGATGTGCTGTGCTTAGCAAGACGCGCATAGCTCTTCTTCTGGGTGTTTAAAATGTATAAGAATGGGTCATTTTCAATGTCATAACCTTCACTGTCAGCAACATCGACAGGTGCATCACTTCCATCACCAACCATGAGAGAGCCGGTATGGTTACTCATTAAGTGAGAACATTGTGGCATGACCATGACTTCTTCATTTTCTAGTGTGTCAGGGTTCGCTTTGTAGATCACGCGCTCAGTTTGACCTTTGAAGTAAGACACATAAGCCATTGCGCTGCCATCTGGGATCCAGAATTCGTGAGTACAAGATTCGCCTTCTGCATGCTCTTTGATCTTACGAACGTTAGAACCATCTTCATTGACGAGCCACATACGAGCATCGACTAAATCGTGTGGGCCTTCGTGACAAAAACCAATAGTATTATCGTCAAATGGACGGTAAATAGGGTGGCCAAGCCATGCGTCATCTTGGTGGACGACATCAAGCGCACCGGTTTCGATGTCGACTTTAATTAAGCGACACGTTGGGTTGGTGTGGTAGAACTCTGCGAATTTCTCCCAAGAAGTAAGAGGTTTCCAGCAGCTTTTCTTGATTTCAATACCGACCAGTTTAGTACAGTCAGAATTTGCCACCCAAGTGCCGTAGCCTTTCCATTCTTCATCAACCGTATACACCACTTTTTCTTCTAATGTTTCAAGGTCAACTTTCATTAAGTTAAGCTCGTTTTTCACGTAGAAGAAAGACTTATCATCGGTAGAAATAAAGCCGCCAAAAGTATTGTCACCTTTACCTTCAGTTAACTGAGTCGCTTTTTGAGTTTTTAAATCAAGTAGGTAGTAGTTGCGGTTTGCTTCGCCGTTTACTACATCAAAATCGCCAGCGAAAAGCAGTTTGCTGCCATCAGTGGTAAAGCATTTTTGGTAGAAGTAGTTACGATGACAAATGACGTTAGTTGGCGTTAAACGTGTCACTTTATTATTGGTGTCGCTATCTACAAAAGTTTCAAATTGTAGATCGATAATTTGACCTTTAGCCATAATATTCTCCTAAAAGGACAGCCAGTAATCGCTACTGGCTGTTATTTATTTTGTTGTGTTTAGTTAGAAGCGCGTACTAAATCTGAATCATCTGTTTTGGCACTTTTCTTCAGTAAGTAACCGAATACTAAGATGGCGATAGCACAGCCAAGGAACAGAGCGCGGCCCCACATTGGGTTTGGAATCAGTACCATAGCGGTTAAACCGTAACCCATGTAGCTCACAAGAGTACCTAGTTTGTGACGTTGCATACGGTCAACTTCATCTTGGCCTTCTTCTGCAACACACTCAGTATCAACATCTTCGAAGAATTCTTTCGTTTGTTGTACGTATGGGTCTTTTTCTTCTTTGTAGAACAAGGTTGTTGCACAGAAGAAACCAGCAGTAATGAACAAGTGAGCGGCGATGGTAATCATAGTCTTAAAGTCTGAAGTTTCGCGACCTGTTAGTGAATCAATACCGAACCAGCCTGCAACGAAGCTTGGAGTGAATACTGTTACTACTAGGTAAGAAACGAACATACCCACTACTACTGTTGCCCAAGGAGCCCATTTTGGTGTCTTACGGATAATGATACCCAAGAACAGTGGAACTAGGATTGGCGATTGTAGTAGTGTCGCAACTTGCATCATTAGGTCGAACAAGCTTAGGTGCTTCAATGAGTTGAAGAACTGAGCCATTAGAATTACTAAGATACCGTTAATAAGACATGCTAATTGACCAGCACGTAATAGTTCTTTATCAGATGCTTGACCTTTACGAACTACAGTTGCGTAGAAGCTACGTACAAAGATACCAGAGTTACGGTTAAGTGCTGAATCCATAGAAGACATGGTTGCCGCGAACAGACCCGCCATCAATAGGCCAACAGTACCAATAGGCATAACTTCACGAGCAAATACTAGGTAAACCGCATCAGAAGCTTTTGCACCTAATTCTGGGTAGGCTGCTGCTGCATCTGGGTAAAGAATTGCAGTTGCCCAAGGTGGGATAAACCAAACAATCGCACCGAAGAACATCATGCCAAGCGCCATTAGTGCCGCTTTGCTAGCATTCTTTGAATCTTTCGCGTTAAGGAAACGGTAAGACTCTTGCATGTTGTTGATACTTTGTAATTGCTTAACTAGGAAGAATAAGCAAGAACCAACAAGTAGCATAGGGTAGTTCATGTCAGGGCCAATGAAGAAGCCACCAGGGAATTCAGTAACGATTTCACCTGGGCCACCAACAACCACTAGTGCAACAACCGCACAAGCAATAGAGATAACTGCAACCACTAAGGTTTGAATAAAGTCAGAGGCAACCACACCCCAAGCACCACTGATTAACGAGATAGCTAATACGGCTGCACCAGTTACGTAGATAGTAGTGATGATGTCTGCATTAAATACTGCAGAAGCAAATACACCTAGGCCGTTTAACCATACACCTGCGTTGATTACGCTTAGTGGGATGATTACCCAAGTGAAGAATTGCTCATTCACAGAACCAAAGCGGCGACGAACACCTTCAGTCGGAGTATCGACACGCATTTGGCGGAAGCGGCGAGCAAAGTAGAAGTAAGCAAAGACATAAGCCAACATGTTGCCGAAGAAAACAAATAAGATAGCGAAGCCATCTGTAAATGCTTTACCCGCAGCACCTGTGAAGGTCCATGCTGAGAATTGAGTCATAAAGGCAGTAGCACCTACCATCCACCAGAGCATTTTACCGCCCCCACGAAAATAGTCACTGGTACTATTACTTGCCATTTTTTTGAATAACACACTGATAAGAATCATCAATGCGAAATACCCGGCTATTACGAGGTAATCATAGTTCATAGTCATCATCCTGAAACGTTGTTTTAATTTTTATAAATAATAATGGCGAAATGGAAATTAAACTGTGCGCAAAATCAAAACAAGGGTTCATTATTTATAATCTGGGTTGCAAATGTGAGGTTAGTCACTCTATTTTGCTTTGACATAGGTGGTGGGCAACACTTTTGATTTTTTTGTGTTGCTTATTTCTATATGAGCTACTAAGAGCGTTTTCTGCTCAATTTATGAGATGAGGGCAATACTTTTTCCTGATCATGATTGGGACGTAACGAAGTTTTTTCTAGCGTGTAGATTGTTTTAACTGATATGGCAATAGGTTATTTTTAAGGGAGTTGACAGCTTGCTATCAGAGATACACTTGAGGATACCCCTGATAGCTGATGAGAGTTTTAAGGAAGTCGTCTATAAAATTTGGAGGGTTGAAGTAGTAAAATCGAAGTAATAGTTATTTTGATCATCGTCAGTTCGTAACGTGAAGTAAATCGCTTCATTCGTTTGCCACTTCACATTGCAAATGTTGGCGTCGCCTGATAAATCATGCAATACCAGACTTGAGAAAAAAGTTTGCTTACTACGTATTGTTAGATAGGCAATGTCGCTGGTGGCCGGATTGTCAGGCCCGTAACCGGTTACTAGTTGGCAAGGGCTATTAGTGTGAATTTGCTGATGAAAATTAGGTTGCTGTGGAATCTTGTAACTAAGCTCACGCTCAATAACCTGATCGAGTTTGTGACAATCAGTCAGGCGATGTAGGGCATGCTTAAAAGGGGATGAGATCGTTTGCCAATCTGTATTTAGGGTATGCTTACCTCTTATTAAGTAGTGTAAGGCAATGTCATTTTTTTCGTGATTTTGAACCGAGCTAATATCAATAACACACCCATGAATCCATAGAATGGTGCGTCGATATGAAATGGAGCGATACGCGTCATTATTCCATTGAACAATGGTATGACTATCCACGTTCTCGGCGCTAGTTGTCCAGTCAGCTAAGGTATCAATAATAGTAAAATCTTCAGTTTTGTCGTATTTCAATACCTTTGGGTTATTGGGCGGCTGATTAGATTCATTGACCACTAGTGTATTGTGGGTTGCGCTATTTTTATAGTAGGCATAATGCAAATTTGCCCCATAACCTGTTGTGCCTAAATCAGGAAGAATTTCATACCCGTGGCGGCATAAAATCAAATTAAGTCGATCATAATGATCATGCTCGCCACCAAAAGGAGCATGTTTTACCAACATGAAATGTCGACTCAGAGAAGAATATTCGGTGGTATAGCCACAATCTGGATGATGAGACGATTGGCATGAGAGGTTCTTTATCTGCTTTAGTGTCTCTACACCATAAAGTAGTGCTTCTAAATTATTTCGCTCTTCTTGGCTATAAATGTATTGCAACGCTTTGTGCAAGATTTCAAATGGGTATTCTCTGAACCCAAACTCAAATACTTCAGAATGGATGACTTGTTCTTGCCCCGCAATGCAGTCATTAAGTCGAGGTAAATTTCCGTTGCTCATAATTAAATTAAGCGGGAACTTTAACATTTTAAGTAAGTTAGGATTAATCGATAGTGAGTGCTGTGTTTTATAGGCGATTTTTTCGTAGGCGAGCAGTGATTGTAGGGCGTAATAGTGATAATGAATAGAACCTTCAAACCACATACCTTCACCAATACAGCCATGGTTAAGCTGATAATGTAAACCATAGTCTGAAATTAAGGCAAAACTGATATAGCGAGAATCATTTAAGATTAGGCCAATAATTCCAACGGCGGCGTTAATTTTGATCTCGTGGTTATGTAGCTGAGGAGTACGGTTTTGGATTAAAAATTCTGCCCCTTCTCTTAATAAGCTCGTTTCAATTTTTTCACGTTCAAACTCATAAATATCCTGACAGATAAAATCATAACCACGGGCAAAATTAATCATGCAATTAGCTTCACACAAGGTTTGTGCGTTGATTTTTCCTGGACCGTTATAAGGAATATCCCCATGAACTTCATAGTGGGGATAACGAATGGCGTATTCAAGTAGGATGGATTTTACTTTCTCTAAATAAATAGGTTCTTGGGTCAGTTGCCATAATAAGCCCAACTCATAGCAAGCCTTCGAATTGAGATCATTTAACCAGCGCCACCATGCACTGTTATAAGGTTCGCCAGTGAATACTTCGCCATCTATCGGGCAAGCGTGTTGAGTGGAGTTGTATCTATTCCATGTAAGTCTAACGCCGTGGTGTGGGCAGTAATAGTATAAATTCCAACTAGAACGAGCATCGGGCGGAACCAAGGTATCGCTGGTTAGAATGATGTCATTATCTTGTTTTAGCTTCTTAATAATTGATGAAGTGACGTGAGCTCGAATGTTCAAGATTTCTTCATCATTAAACTGCAACATATAGACCTCTGATAGAAAACGAATAATGGGCGACCTACAATGGCCGCCCTTATTATCTTAGGTTTAGCGTTTTAAATGCTTAAGAACTCGTCACTTTTGGTGCTTGGGTTTCTAACCCAATTTTGGCACTTTTTAGTAGTAACCAACCTACGGTGAATATTACTGCTCCACAGAATAGGAAAGCAATTCTTCCCCAAAATGGATTCGGAATTAATATCATTGCCGTGACCAATGCCCCAAAGATTAGAATCAATTTACCCAGCATGTTGCGTTGCTGACGGTCAACAATATCTTGTCCTTCGCTTTCAACCACTGGTGTATCCACATCTTGCCAGAATTCTTCGATTTCTTTTTGACGTTTAACTTCTGGTGCCTTGTAGAATTTAGTGGTTAGGCAGAAGAAACCACCCGTAATAAATAAGTGACCAATAACACCATTCATTACTTTAAGATCCGAAGCTTCTCGGCCTGTAAAACCATTTTCTAGGTTGAGCCACTGCGCAATAACTTCTGGAGTTATCACAAAACTCACGACATAAGATACCCCGATACCGACTATAAGTGTTGCCCATGCTGCCCAGTCTGGTGTTTTTCGAATGAAAATACCGAAGAATAAAGGTACTAAAATTGGCATTTGCAATAAGGTACTTACATACATCATGGCATCAAATAAGCTTAATCCTTTTAGTGAGTTGATGAATAACGCAACCATAATAATGAGTACACCAAACACGAGGGTCACAATTTGGCTAACACGCATTAATTTTCGGTCAGTTGCTTTATTATCGATGAATATTGAATAGAAGTTACGTACGAATACGCCAGCGTTTCGGTTTAGCCCTGAATCCATTGATGACATGGTCGCGGCAAATACCGCTGCCATTAGTAGTCCAACCATGCCTGCTGGCATTACACGTTCTACGAAAACAAGATAAACCGCATCTGCTGCTTTCTTACCGAGTTCTGCCGAGTGAGCAAGAGCGGCATCAGGATATAATACTGCCGTTGCCCAAGGAGGTAGGAACCAAATGATGGGACCAATTAGCATTAAAATAAACGCAAGCAGCGCTGCTTTACGAGCATTGGTTGAATCTTTAGCCGTTAAGAATCGATAAGAGTCATTCATGTTATTAATATTTTGTAGCTGCTTAACAAACATGAAAATAAACCAACTAATAAACAGTAGGGGATAGTTCATACTATTGCCCATAATGGTATCAGCAGGAAATTGTTCAATTAAGTTAGATGGACCGCCTACTTTGACAATCGCGGCAACTGCACACACGACGGTAACAGCCATGATCACGACCATTTGAACAAAGTCAGAAGCAACGACTCCCCATGAGCCACCAATCAGGGATATGAAAAGAACGATTAAGCCAGTAGCGATAATGGTTGTGGAGATATCGATTTTAAAAACTGCGCTGACAAAAAGGGCTAATCCATTTAACCAAATACCAGTGTAAACAATACTTGTTGGCATGGTTGCCCAAGTAAATACTTGCTCATTGGTTGCCCCAAAGCGACGTCTTACCCCCTCAATAGGAGTGACGGTGCGCATTTGGCGAAAGCGGTATGAAAAGAACCACCAAGATAATAAGAAACCAAAAGCATTCGCCATAAAAATGACGAGGATAGGGAAACCATCTGTATACGCTTTTCCCGCCGCCCCAGTGAAAGTCCAGGCGCTAAATTGTGTCATAAAGGCGGTAGAGCCTACCATCCACCAGAGCATCTTACCGCCCCCGCGAAAGTAATCACTGGTTGAGCTACCAGCTAATCGCTTAAATAAAAAACCTATTATCACCATAAAGACGAAATATACGGCGACCACTAAGATGTCGATGTTCATTATATTCTCCTAATTATTATTTTTTGATTCCTACCTTCAATCGAAATCTTTATGGAACTAGGAGATTTGACGTACTTAGGTTTTTATTACGCGTGACAAAGATCACGCTGCTAATTTCATTTTGTGATCACAATATCTCTTTATTTTGGGCTATTTAGAGATTCGCTCCTTTTAGACGGTGGTGATGAGTAATTAAGGTTAATTTACCTGTAAATGATTGATTTATTATTTTCTTGTTATTTTTGAAGTGATAAAGATCACAAGTTTTTTCAAGGAGAGTGATGACGGTCACGGTTTGTATCTGTATGAGAATATTAAAAAAATCAGAGCGATTAAAAAGGGAAAACACAGGCAAAACTCAAATGGAGTTCACATGAAGAAAGTAATGCTACCGTTATCTTTATTAATACCTTGCTTAGCATTCAATGCTACGGCTAATTCGGATGTACGCTTTATTAGCTATGATGGAGAAAAATTAGCTGAAAATAAGCAGCAACTCGATAAATACTCATTAGCAATGGATACGCTTATTTCATCTGCAGATAAAGCGTTGAAACGAAAAATTGATCCTGTAGTCAATAAGACATTGCTACCGGCTAGCGGTAACAAGCATGACTATTACAGCTTTGGCCCTTATTGGTGGCCGAATCCAGACACTAAAGATGGCCTCCCTTATATTAGGAAAGATGGTGTCTATAACATGGATACAAAAACATCCGCAACTGATAAGCAACGTATGATCACTTTTGCTAAAGACGTGAAGAGCTTAGGTTTAGCATACTACTTCACCGGTAATGAAAGTTACTCAGAGAAGGCAAGAGAACAGTTAGTTGCGTGGTTTGTCGATCCTGATACTCGTATGAATCCAAACTTACAATATGCCCAAGCGATACCCGGTATTGTTGATGGCCGTGGCATCGGGATTATCGATAGCCGACTTTTAATTGGAGTTATGGACTCGGTTGAATTGATTAAGCCGGAATTAAATGAAGACGAGTATAAGGCGATTGTAAAGTGGTACACCGATTTTACCCATTGGTTAGTGACTAGTGATAATGGGTTTGAAGAAGATAATTGGCATAATAACCATGGTACTTGGTTCGATGCACAAGTGGTTGCTTTTTCAATTTTCACTAATCAAATGGATCAAGCCAAGCAGCGTTTGAGAATTACTCAAATGCGCCGAATTGGTAATCAGTTTGATATCGAAGGCAAGCAACACGCTGAATTAGAAAGAACCAAACCCTGGCACTATTCTAACTTTAATCTAGAAGCTTATAACTTATTGGGACATTATGGTGAGCTAGTTGATGTGGATGTTTGGAATTATAGTGTCGATAAGCATTCACTGAAAAATGGTTATAAGTACGTTTCTAGTGCCATTATTAATCCTGAATCATGGACTTATAATGATCAAGAGAAAAAAGACATGAAAACGGCTTATATCAATATGTTAACTGCGAAAGATGTGTATAAAGATAGTGACTTTGATAAGGCTGTATCAGCACTACAAAAAGATCATCAGAACTTAATTGATAACTTATTATTTTAATTTTATTTGGCATTGTTAACGGTGGTACATAATGATGCCAGATTTTTATTATCTATATTTAATTTTAGATGATTATTTTTCCTTTATAGAGTCGTTATTCCTCTAATTTTTAACCCATTATAGGTGAGTGAAGTTAAGATGTTGCAGTTTACTCAAGAAGAAATGCTTGCTATTCGTAACAAAGTGACGAGTAGCATGTTAAATAGGTTAATTGAAGATAATAAAATGGTTATTTCTAACCAGACATTAATTACACCCGATAACCGAGCAACTTGGAATTTGTATTATTTCTGCCCTGAACATGCAGTCCGTTTAGATTGGAAATGGGATAAACCAACCGAGCATTGTTGTCCTATCGATGGAAAAGCTTTTTATGGGGAGCCTTACGATGGTGCTTGGTGGCGTGGGCTTAATGGATTAAATTCCAAAGCCTGTTATGAGTTAGGTTTATTATGGCAACTCACCCAACAGATAAGTTATTTTGAAAAAGTAAGAGAGATTTTACTTGGTTACGCAAAACATTACCCAGATTACGAACCTCATGGTGGTATCCCATATAACGGTCCAGGTAAAGCGAATGCTCAAACTCTTTGTGAAGCCAACTGCAATTTAGATTTTGCTCGTGGATACGATTTTATTCGTGACCAACTCTCAGTGAAAGACAGAGCCTACATCGAAAAGCGACTACTACGTGAAGGTGCGGAGTTTTTAATAGATCATAGAGCCGATCAATTACATAATCATGAAATGAAAACCAGTGCGACTATTGGCCTGATTGGGCTGATTATTGACGAGCCAGAATATATTGATTTTGCTCTTAACTCTAAATATGGGCTGAAGTATCAGCTTGCAGAAGGGGTAAATTCAGACGGTATGTGGTTCGAAGGCTCCATACATTACCATTATTATGCTTTACAGGCTTTGCTGGCTTTTGAGAAGGTAGCTCACCGTACTCAATATAGTGTTCATGCCGATCCTAATTATTACAAAATGTTGGCTTTCCCTCTTTCTTTGCTTAGTGTCACTGGGGATTTTCCGCGATTGAATGATTGTATCGCTGGACAAGAGAAACTTTCACATAGCCATCTTTTTGAGTTTGCTTATCGTCAGTTTGACGATCCTTTATTTGCACAAGCGCTTATCAATATTTATCAATATTCATCGCGTGATAATTTAGATGCGTTGTTATATGGTGTGTCTGATTTACCCACCTTGTCACCTTTATTGTGTCAGCCACAACATGCACCTACCTCTGGCTTGACGAAAATGTACGATGAGCAAAGTGGTAATATGCTGCTGCTAAAACATACTCCTTATGGTGGTGAACACGATCACTATGATCGATTAGGTTTAATTATTTGTCGTAATGGGCGAGAAATTCTGCCGGATATCGGAACTACAGGTTATGGGGCAGAGCTTCATTACGGTTATTACAAGAATACAGCGACTCACAACACATTAGCAGTGGAACAAAAAAATCAGCCACCTGCCACTCCAAGATGTTTGGATTATCAGCAAACGAGCGCCTTCACTTTTGTTGATACGCTGGTGGATTGGTCAGAAACCGCGATAGAACTTGATAGCCATACTATTAAGCAGTGGGATGATGAAGCATATTTAAATGTTAGCTATCGACGAAGTATTTTATGGTTAGCTGATATTGCGATTGATATTAATCAGGTGCTCAATCCGCATAATAAACAGCTAGATTTAATTTGGCATGTGCGTGGAGAGTTATGTGAGCAACAATCTTACCAAGAGTTGAGTAATCCTCTGAATGGTCCTTTAAGTCGTATGCATAGCTGTCGTCAGCATTCTATTCAAGGTTTACATAGTTACCATTTTGATATTCAAGACCAGCCTAAATTTCATTTTCATTTGTATTCACCACAACATTCGGCGGTTTTAACTGGTCGAGCACCAGATAACCCAGCAACCCAAGATCTATCCTATTTATTGCTTAGAAATAAAGACACGTCTTTTAAAGCTTTAGCAATTTATGACCTAACACTTTCACAGAGTATTACTGTTGATTGTGTCGAATGGAAAAATGAAGTTATTCAGTTGGAATTAACTCAAGATACGGTAAAAAAGAAAGTGGAAATAGACTTAGAGAACTCTAAGGTTTTCTTTAGTTGAGCAATTATTACTGATTTTAAAAGACGCTACGACATTCCAACCAATAAAAAAACCGAGCTAATTTGATAGCTCGGTTTTGTTTTATAGGTGACTGGTAACGTAGTTTAGTCGAGAATTTTCGCTACATCAGCTACTAGGGTAGCCAGCTCATCCCATTTTTCATCGTCAATTAGATCGGTTGGGATCATCCAAGTACCACCACAAGCAAATACTGCCGGAATAGCGAGGTAGTCGTTGACGTTTTTAGGGCTAACACCACCGGTTGGCATAAAGCTTACTGGGTAAACCGCAGTAAGTGCTTTTAGCATGTTTACGCCGCCTGAAGGTTCAGCAGGGAAGAATTTTAGTGTGTCTAGGCCGAGTTCCATGGCTTGCTCAACTAGGCTTGGGTTGTTAACACCCGGTACGATTTGTACGCCGCGTTGCTGACAGTATTTAACGGTCGTTGGGTTAAGGCCCGGGCTTACTACAAAATCGACGCCCGCTTCAATAGACTCATCCACTTGCTTAGTGGTTAATACTGTTCCAGAGCCGATAAGCATATCAGGGTAAGCTTCACGCATGTTTTTAATTGCTTGTGCGGCTGCTGGAGTACGGAACGTAATTTCTGCGCAAGGTAGGCCATTTTCGACTAAAACTTGTGCAAGCTTTGCGGCTTTATCAGCGTCTTTAATTGCAATAACAGGAACGACTTTTATTTCACTTAAACGTTGTTTAACAGTTGTCATGGTTTGTCCTTAATAATACGGATATTAGTTTAATTCAGGCATTTCTTGCGCTGGTATAATCGCGCCACGGAAACAAATCACAGTGCCGGCAAGTTTATGTCCCATTTGTGCAGATTCTAGTAAGCTGCCCCCAGTCAGGCGCTTGGCTAAGTAACCGGCACTGAATGAATCGCCAGCTGCGGTGGTATCTACAATGTTGCCGACTTTTTGTGGCGCCACTTCAATGCGTTCATCTTGGGTAATAACAAAACACGCTTCTCCGCCACGTTTAATCACAATCTCATTGACGCCAAACGCTTGAGTACGGTCAATCGCTTGTTGTTCGCTCGTATCACCGTATAGCATTTCTTCGTCATCATAAGTTAAGAAAGCAATATCGGTTAGCTTTAAAATCGCTTGATAGGCTTGCTGAGCTTGTTGTGGGGTTTCCCATAGAGCAGGGCGGTAGTTGTTATCAAAAGCAATTTTACAGCCTTGCGCTTTGCAGGTAGTCAGAACCGTCACTAATTTATCTAGTGCTTCTTTGGGTAAAATTGCCAAGCTTACGCCGCTTAAATAGATAAGGTCATATTGGCTGAGTGTGTCAATAACGGCGCTTTCAGATTGTTCAAGTAGCCAGTAACGAGCGGCTGCATCACTACGCCAATATTGGAAGCTGCGCTCGCCATCATCTGTGGTTGAGATGGAGTAAAGGCCGGGTAATTTTTTCTCTGAGATATGCACATGAGAAGTGTCGATGGCTTCTTTGTTCCACGCCTCTAGCATGGCTTGGCTAAATGGATCTTTGCCTAAGCCAGTCACATAAGAAGTAGTGATCTCTTTATGGGTAAGACGAGAAAGATAAAGGGCGGTGTTGAGTGTGTCACCACCAAAACTTTGTTTATAGAGTTCATCACCGGCTTTTTGTAGTTCCACCATACATTCACCGATAACCGCAACGCGACTGACTTGCATAATATTTCTCCTAAAAACGTAATGAACCTATTATCTGTAATTGAATTGTTGTGGTCAATTAAAATGGAACGTTGTTTCGTTTTTTGTGATTTGTGTGTGTTTTTAGAAATGTTAGGCAAAAAAAAAGCCGATCTGGGGAGATCGGCAAAAAGTAGGTACATCATATGAAGTGTTACGGTTTTACAGTTAGGTTTTAGCGATTAAGCTAAAATTTCTTTTACAAATGCTTTGATTTCATCATCTTGGCAGTTGTCGAAGAAACATTGTTGGAAACGTTCACCGGTTACGGCTGTTTTCACTAGTTCTGTATCGATAGCACGTAGCGTATCTAGGTAGTTTTCTTTGCAAACAGCAGCTTTAACTTCACCTAGGATACCTGCGTTGCGAACTTGAGGTTCTTTACGCTCAACTGGGTAACCTTCGCCACGTGGGCCAGTGAATGCTTTTTCGAAGATGTAACGAGCATTAAGCTCAGCAGCCCAACCAAAGCCTTTCGCAAATGCTAGAGCAAGTGCGTTACCGTTGTTGATTTGGTTGAATAGGAATGCATCTGATGGATCTAGGCAGTAACCACAAGCCACACCTGGGTGTAGGTTAAGTGACATCATTGCACCTTGGCCCGTACCACAACCAGCAATAACAAAATCAACCGCTTTAGAGTTAAGTAGGATGCTCGCTTGAATACCAAGGTGGATATACGTTAGATGATGATCGTTTTCATCGCTCATACCTACGTTAGCAACCGTGTGACCCATAGGCTCAACAACGCTTGTTAGTTCGTTAAGAATCGTTGCGTTTTTGCCAGCTTGGCTGTTTTCCATCATTAGTGCGATTTTCATTGATATTCTCCAATAGGAAACTGATAAATTTTTAGTTTTGCTTGCCTAGGTCAGATTGAAACTAGGCAAGCCAATAATTGATTATTCGATGAAGTCTTTACGCATTGGGGTAAAGTTATCTAGCAATACGCCAGCTTTTAAACATTTACAGCCATGCATAATGTTAGGTTCTTTATAAAGCGCGTCACCGGCTTTAACAATTTTAGTCTCATCACCGATAGTAAATTCAAATTCACCTGATAATACGTAGGTTAATTGTTCATGTGGATGATTATGAAGGTAACCAACAGCGTTATCTTCAAAATGAACTTCCACTGACATGATGTTATCGCTATAAGCTAAAATTTTACGCTTAACACCATCACCTAGATCTTCAAGTTCAACGTCTTTACCGTGTACAAACATAGTAATTCTTCCTCTATTAACGTGCTAACCAGCCGCCATCAACAGCAACAGTGTAGCCATTAATGTAGCTTGCTGCATCAGATGCTAAGAATA
This sequence comes from Vibrio litoralis DSM 17657, assembly GCF_000426765.1. Lineage (GTDB taxonomy): Bacteria > Pseudomonadota > Gammaproteobacteria > Enterobacterales > Vibrionaceae > Vibrio > Vibrio litoralis. Next base: position 376,764 of record NZ_AUFZ01000016.1, read on the forward strand.
CACAAGGGCCAGCTACGTCTTCTGGTTTACCCCAACGGTCAGCAGGAATACGCTCAAGAATAGCGGCATTACGGTCTTCATCTGCACGTAGTGCGGCAGTGTTGTTCGTTGCCATGTAACCTGGGGCAATCGCGTTTACATTGATGTTGTGCTTCGCCCATTCATTAGCCATTGCGCGAGTGATGCCCATTACTGCACTCTTAGATGCAGTGTAAGAAGGTACGCGGATACCACCTTGGAAAGAAAGCATTGATGCGATGTTGATGATCTTACCGCCATTGCCTTGAGCGATGAATTGCTTAGCAACCGCTTGAGACATGAAGAATACGGTTTTAGAGTTGATGTTCATGACATCATCCCAGTTCTGCTCAGAGAACTCGATAGCATCTTCACGGCGAATGATACCGGCGTTGTTGACTAAGATGTCAATTTGGCCAAATTCAGCCAGTGCTTTCTCAATAATTGTTGGGATGTCGTCTTGCTTTAGAAGGTTTGCACGAACATCAAGGAAAGTGTGACCACCTGCGTTCATTAGCTCGATGGTTTCTTCTGGTGCGGTGTAGTTAACACCAACCACTTTACAGCCTGCTTGTGCTAGCCCTAGAGCCATGCCTTGACCAAGACCAGTATCACAACCAGTAACAATTGCTACTTTACCTTCAAGATTAAATGCATTCAGAATCATAGTTATTTCCCTTAGTGCCTAGCTTGGCAATTAATAAATACAGTGTTTTGCTTCAGTGTTGTCACAGTAGCAATAGTGAAACGTGTTTTCAATAATTTTTAAAAAGCCGTTTCATTAAAAGTGACGGAAATCTAATTTATTCAAAATACTTGAGTTCTATTTCATTTTTTTGAACTGGTCGTTTTAAAAAAAATGGCATACGTATAGAATGAGGCTGTTAATTGAAATCTTATTTTATGAATTTGAAGGTATAAACAGCTATGGATAAAGGAAAGCAACCCGATGCCGTTTCATCAGTGATGAAAGTATTTGGTATTTTGCAAGCCTTGGGTGAGCAAAAAGATATCGGCATCACTGAGTTATCCCAGCGTCTAATGATGTCAAAAAGTACGACATATCGTTTTTTACAGACAATGAAAATGTTGGGTTTTGTGGATCAAGAAGGTGAAGCAGATAAGTATTCATTAACCTTGAAGCTTTTTGAAGTAGGCGCTAAGTCTTTAGAGTATGTGGATATTATTTCACTTGCTGACAAAGAGATGAGATACATTTCTGATCAAACAAACGAAGCGTTGCACTTAGGTGCCCTAGACATGGACCATATTATTTATACGCATAAAATAGACTCTAACTATAATCTGCGTATGCAATCTCGTATTGGTCGTCGTAATCCTCTTTATAGTACGGCAATTGGTAAGGTTCTGTTGGCTGATCGCACTGAGGAGTTTGTGCGTGAAACATTGAAAGATGTTGAATTTATTAAGCACACCGAAAAAACCCATGAAAATGTTGATCAACTATTGGCTGAATTAAAAATAGTAAAACAACAAGGGTATGCGGAAGATAATGAAGAACAAGAGCCTGGTTTGCGTTGTATTGGCGCACCAGTGTATGACCGTTTTGGTCATGTGATCGCAGGGTTATCGATTTCTTTCCCGACGATTCGTTTTGATGAAAACAGAATGTCTTATTATGTCGATTTACTCCAAACGGCTTGCAAAAATATCTCAGAGCATTTGGGATATCACGAATATCCAGTGTCTAAAGCATCGTAATAAGAATAAAGAAGAGATAAAAAAGCAGCGTTGTGCTGCTTTTTTTGTGCCCGAAAGCAAAGTTTTCATTCTTTTTATTATATTTGAAATAACGTTTTGATATTGTGTTTAAAAGTTTTTTGAGGGTTCATTCGATGAGTAATGCTTTATTACCTAACATTTATGATTTTGTGGTACGTATTGATCCTTTCGATAAGTTACCAGAATCAGTGGTTAAGGAAGTCGTTAGTAAAGTTAAGATCACCTATTTATCAAAAGGTGAAGAAATTCATTTTAGCTCGAATTGTGAAGAGCGCTTTCTTTACATTATTCGTACCGGTGCCGTTGAGCAGCGGATGAAAGATGGCTCGTTACGAGCAAGGCTAGGGGAAGATGATCAGTTCGGGTTTACTTTCTTAGAACCTCTGGCCGACAGTGAAGATGGTTACACAGCCGTCGCGTTGACAGATAGTTTACTCTACCTTATCCCTCATTCGACCTTACAAAATCTTCTTAAAGAGAACCCTCAGTTTTCTGAATATTTTGACACTCGAGCTCGGGCAAGGTTGAACTCAGCGCTTTATCGGGTTACTCCTGATAATAAAGGGCCTTATTACCGTAAGGTTTCCGAAATCGCGAGTGAAAACATCGCAATAGTAGATAAAAACACCAGCATTAAACAAGTCGCTGCTTATATGTGTGGCGAAATGCGTTCATCTTGTGCTGTGGTGAAAGATGGCAATGATATTGTTGGTGTGATTACTGATAGAGACATGACCACGAGAGTCGTGTCACAAGGTATCGACACCGAGCAACCTATTTCGATGGTGATGACGACGAATCCGCAGTTGATCCATTCCGATGCGACGGTTTTAGAAGCCATCTCATTAATGATGCAATTTAATATTCGTTGCTTGCCGGTGGTTCAAGGTCAAAAAGTGATTGGCTTGATCACCACGACTCATCTTGTTCATAACCACAGAACCCAAGCGTTATTCCTCATTGAAAAAATTAAATACTCCAATTCCATCGAATCACTTAAAGCACTAAAAGAAGAGCGTCAAACCATTTTCTCTTCTTTAGTGGAAAGCCAGGTAGGTTCACATATCGTTTCTTCGGTAATGTCGATGATAATGGATGCCTTTAATCGACGTATTATTCAACTAGCAGAGGAAACATTAGGCCCTGCACCGTGCGATTATGCGTGGATTGTTGCTGGCTCACATGCACGTAATGAAGTGCATTTGTTATCCGATCAAGATAGCGCTCTTATTCTGGATGACTCCGCAACCTCAGCTGATATGGCATATTTTACCCATCTAGCCATGATCGTCTGTAATGGGTTGGATGCCTGTGGTTATCCGTTGTGCGATGGTAAGTATATGGCTGCAACGCCGAAATGGTGCCAACCTTTATCTCGCTGGAAAGAATATTATCGTAAATGGGTAGGTACACCAGAATATAACAAGCTGCTAAATATCAGCGTGTTTTTAGAAGTGCGATCTTTGTATGGTAATGCTGAATTGGCCACTGAATTACAACAGCATTTACATGATTGTATTGAACAAAGTCACCGTTTTATTCCGTCATTGGTACGTGATGCGATTGATACCCAACCACCACTTGGCATTTTCAATAATCTAGTACTCGAAAAAACCGGAGATAACAGCCGTACACTAAATATTAAAAAATACGCTTTAAACCTGATTATTGATTTAGCACGTATTTATAGTCTCTCGGCGAAGGGGACGCTCACTGGAACGGAAGAGCGCTTTGAGTGGGCATATCAACAAGGCGTGATGACCGAGCAAAGCTATAAAAATATCATTGGTGCTTATCGCTTTATCACTCAAGTTCGTTTTACTCACCAAAATGAATCGTTGAAATTGGGTAACAAGCCGGATAACCATATTGATCCACAAACATTCAGTAGTTTTGAACGTAAGCATTTAAAAGATGCCTTCAAGATCATCAATGAGCTACAAGATGGCGCAAAACTTCGCTTTACCAAAGGATAGGTCATGTTAAAAGCGATAAAAACGCATTTTCACCCTCTAACTAAGATTGAAAAGCAAAGACAAAACATTCAGGTTCCAGAGACAGCTTCTCCCGAATTAAAGCAATTATTAACGACACCATTATTGCCACCCGAGACGCTGTTGAAAGAGGTGGAGTTCCTGGTATTGGATTTTGAAACTACTGGGCTTAACTTTCAGCAAGATAGCTTATTGAGTATTGGTAATATTCAAATGAAGCAAAACCAAATTGATATGGGGACCGCGGCACATTGTTATGTGGATGATAATCAGGCGATAAAAGCAGAAAGTGCCATCATCAATCACATCACGCCACAAATGCTTATCGAAGGGGATAGGCTTGATGAAGCTATGAATCGCTTATTTAGTAAAATGGTCGGTAAAGTTGTGATGGCGCATGGTGCGGTCATTGAAAGAGGGTTTATCCAAAGTTACTTACAAAAAAAATATGGCTTAGAAACCTTTCCCGTTATTTGGCTCGATACATTGAAAGTAGAAAAGCACTTAACGTTTCATCAGAAAACGACCGCATTAGAGCTTCAACTTAATGATGTACGTAATCGCTATGGCTTACCTAAATACAATGCACATAATGCCTTAGTCGATGCGATTTCTACTGCAGAGTTATACTTAGCGCAAAAGAGTAAAATCTTTGGTCAGAATGCAAAAACGGCCACCTTAGGTGATATGTGTAACCGTGCGACTTGTTCTAACTAACTTAGCTACTTACACCTAGCACTCTTTTTATACAAAAATATTACTATGCAAACCACGTCGGCTCAGAGTGGTTTGCATAAAGTACCTATTCCTCTGCTGACGTTCAGCGCACTTTAGTTCTTAACTTCTTTTTTATACCTAAACACCTTCCCACTATTTCAAAAACTATTTGTCATTCTCACCTAAGTCAATGTTTTCGGAAAATCCTGAATATGATCTATATCAACTAAAGAAACGTTGTTTCAATAAAATTGTAGCTCTAGTTCACAAATGTAATTTCTCATATATAAATGCTATTGATCATATATGAATGATCGTTAATCTCTAGTCATCACTAAGGAGAAATCGATGTTTATTAATTACAACAGTAACCCAACGGATGCCAAAAGTTATGACACTTCTCGACTAAGAGAAGAGTTTCTTACGGAAGATTTATTTCAAGATAACCAAGTTAAGGTTGTGTATAGCCACATTGATCGAATCGTTGCGATGGGGGTTTGTCCAACTGAGCAAGTGTTAAAGCTTGATGATGTAATGGACAAGAAAGCCTTCGGCACCGATTTCTTTTTAGAGCGTCGTGAACTAGGGGTCTTAAACTTAGGGCCAAAAGGTGCGGTTCGCTGTAAAGGTGAAACCTACACGTTGGAATACCTTGATGTTTTATACCTAGGTAAAGGCGAAGAAAATATTGAATTTGAATCATGTGACTCAGCTGAACCTACGTCATTCTACTGCCTAAGTGCACCTGCGCATCATACTTATCCATCTCGCATTATTCGTCGTGAAGATGCCAAACGAGTTGAGCTAGGTTCACAAGACAATGCCAACGACCGCATTATTACCCAATACCTTCACCCAGACGTATTACCTACGTGTCAATTATGCATGGGTGTAACGCATCTTAAGCCGGGCAGTGTTTGGAATACCATGCCAGCGCACACCCATGAGCGCCGAATGGAAGCGTATCTTTACTTCAATGTGAAGCCTTCACAAGTGGTCTTCCATTTTATGGGTGAACCACAAGAAACGCGCCACATTATTGTTCGTGATAAGCAGCTAGTGCTGTCACCAAGCTGGTCGATTCACTCTGGTTGCGGAACACAAAATTACAGCTTCGTCTGGGGAATGGTTGGAGAAAACCAAACCTTTGATGATATGGATTTTGTCGATATGAATTCAATTAAATAATGAATAGTAAATAATAAAAATTATACGGAGAGAATGACATGTTTACTCGTACCTCATTGAAAAAAGCAACATTGGCAGCGGTTATTGGTAGCGCGCTGGGAATGTCTTCACTCGTTAATGCGGCGACAGAAATTAAAGCAGCATTTAACCAGTCAAACCAACATCCCCAATATGTTGCACTGCAAGGTGTAGCTGAAAAATTAGAAAGAAAAACCGAGGGTCGCTACAAACTTTCGATTTTTCCGAACGAACTACTAGGTGACCAACGTGCAGCGCTAGAGCTAGTACAAATGGGCTCCGTTCAAATGGCGGTTGTAGCAAACCCATTGGTTGAAAACTACGATAAAACGTTCCGTGTGATCGGTATGCCATATATTTATACCGGCCCTGATCACCAAGAGAAAGTTTTTACCTCTGGCATGCTTGATGAGCTTTTTGCTTCAACGAATAAGTTTGGTTTTGAAGTATTAACCGCTTATACCGCAGGCGCTCGTAGCATGTACACCAAGAAAGGTCCGATTAATACCATCGAAGACATGAAAGGTGAAAAAATCCGTGTTATGCAGTCTGACACTATGATCAAAATGTTGTCTTGCATGGGCGGCACTGGTGTAGCAATGGGGCAAGGTGAAGTGTACAGCGCCATTCAACAAGGGGTTCTTGATGGTGCAGAAAATAATGAAATTACTTATGCAGACTTGAAGCAATATGAAGTCGCGCCTTACTTCTCTTCAACTCGTCACTTAATGGTGCCAGATTTGGTGGTGATCAGTACGGATTTCCTTGCTTCGATGCCAAAAGCAGATCGCGATATTTTGGTTAACCTAGTCAAAGAAAGTACCCAAATTGAGTTTGAACTTTGGAATAAGCAAATTTCAGAAGCGAAAGCGATTGCTCAAGCTAAAGGCGCGAAATTTAATGATGTGGATATTAAACCATTCCAAGAAAGCTGTAAGAGCCTGCAGGACAGCTTAATTGAAACGCCAGCGCAAAAAGAACTCTTTAAGCAAATTACAGAGCTGAAATAAAAACCAATATGGCTGGATAGAATTTATCCAGCCTTTTTTAAGGTAAAGAGACATGTTAAGTGGTAATGAATCTAAATTATTATTGGCGATGAATAAGGTTAAATTCCTCGTTGATAAACTGATTTCTTGGACATGCATCGCGATTGTTGGCGCTATGACGGCATTGGTGACATACCAAGTTATTTCACGGTATTTATTTGATAGTCCTAGTGGTGTGAGTGAGGTGTTGTCTAGGTACTTATTTATTTGGTTGATCTTTTTAGGTAGCGCTTATGTTTTTGGTTTGCGTGAACACATGAGCATTACTTTTGTTAAAGATAAATTTTCGGAAAAAACCAAAATCTATCTCGATATGTTTATTGAGCTTGTCATCGTAGTCTTTGGCTTTTCTATTATGGTTTTTGGTGGCTACAACACGGCAGTAAGACAAATGTGGCAGCAAGATTCGGCATTGCAAATCCCAATGGGGACGATTTACTCGGTTATCCCAATCAGTGGTGCAATCATTTTATTTTATTTCTTGTGCCATGAGATCGGTTTTATTTCTCGCCTTAAAGCATTAAAACAAAAATAATAAATAGAAGGAAATAGCAATGGATATGGCACTTCTTGCCGCACTGATCATGTTCGGTGGTGTGGTCTTTTTTCTTGTAATAGGTACGCCTATTAGTATCGCGGTAGGTATTTCATCTTTTGCGGCGATGTTGGTTATTCTACCAATGAAAGGTGCAATGCTGACTTCTGCTCAGCGAATGTTTGTTGGGTTAGACTCATTTGCTTTACTCGCAATTCCATTTTTCATACTGGCTGGCAACATAATGAATAATGGGGGGATCGCGATAAGGTTAATTAATTTCTCTAAGATTATCAGTGGCTTTTTCCCTGGCTCTTTAGCCCAAACCAACGTTGTATCAAACATGTTATTTGGTTCAATCAGTGGTTCTGGTGTCGCTTCTGCGGCAGCAGTCGGTGGCATCATGTCACCAATTCAGAAAAAAGAGGGTTATGACCCTGCATTTAGTACCGCAGTGAATATTGCCTCCGCGCCAACAGGCATGTTGATCCCACCAAGTAATACACTGATTGTTTATGCAACGGTAGCCGGTAGTGTATCTATTTCTGCATTGTTCATGGGGGGCTACTTGCCGGGTCTGTTGTGGGGCCTAAGTGTTATGATCATGGCGGGCTTTATGGCCAAACGCCGTGGTTATATTGCCAAACATAGCATGACATTAGCTGACTGTTGTAAAGTGACGATTGATGCGATCCCAAGCTTATCGCTTATTGTGGTAGTGATTGGCGGGATACTGGGCGGGATTTTTACTGCAACAGAAGCTTCTGCCATTGCGGTCGTTTATTCACTGATTTTAAGTTTGGGCTATCGCTCACTTGATATTAAAAAACTGCCTGAGATATTTTTAAGTACGGCGAAAATGTCGGCAATTGTTATCTTCATGCTAGCAACGTCGTCAATCATGTCTTGGGTAATGGCATTTACTCAAATTCCAGCCATGATTGCGGATAACCTGCTATCGGTAACCGACAATCCAATTATCATTTTATTGATTATCAATGTGATCCTTTTGTTTGTCGGAACCTTTATGGACCCGACCCCAGCAGTTCTTATCTTTACTCCAATCTTCTTGCCAATCTGTATGGCATTAGGAATGGATCCGGTTCAGTTTGGTATCTTACTAGTGTTTAACTTATCACTCGGGACGATTACTCCACCAGTAGGGCCGATTCTCTTTACTGGCTGTAAGGTGAGTGGGATCAGTATTGACAGTGTGGTTCGTACATTATTGCCATTCTTCTTGGCGATATTCCTTGTCTTGATGTTAGTAACTTATGTTCCAGCTATATCAATGGCGATTCCTGAAATGATGGGGCTGATAGGTTAATTGTCTACAGGCCTTAGGTTTAAAATCGATAAAGCTCCATGCCATGTGGAGCTTTATTTTTGTGCCCTTTAAAATTGGTTTCTTAGTAAGTGAAATGAGTATAATCAGATTGAATATGCACGAGTGAGTAGGTGATAAGAATTTGGAACAGATACAAAAAACAGAATATAGAGCGCCAGCATTAGAAAAAGGCTTAGAAATACTTGAACTACTTGCATGCCAAGCTGAGCCGTTAACCAAAAAGCAGATTTCTACGCAACTGAATCGCAGTGTGAATGAAATTTTTCGCATGCTGAGTGTGTTGGTAGAAAAGCAATATATTGAGTTTGATGCTGATACCGCGACTTATGTATTAACATTAAAGATGTTCGCTTTATCTAACCAAGCTCCGCCAATCGCGCTATTACTGAAAAAAGCACGACCTCTGATGGAAACTCTAAGTTATTCGGTCAATCAGTCATGCCATATTAGTCGATACAGTAATGGTAATTTGGTTGTCATTGCGGGCCAAGAGAGTCCTTATAAAATGGGCTTTAGTCTACGGATTGGTGCCGAATTAGATATCGGTGCTTCAGGCTCTGGTTTGGTATTGCTGAGCTTTATGGAGCCAGATAAAAGGTCTGAAATTTTAGCTCAGCAAGATGGCTTCACATCGGAAAATTTGGATGTTATTGCTAACAAAATAGCGATGATAGAGCAGCAGGGTTATTACGTTGGAGAGAGTCCTCAAATATCCGGTGTCACTAATATTTCAGTACCAATCTTTGGCGTACTAGATGAAATTGTTGCGGTTATTACGGTGCCTTATATGACGTTAAACTCAAAAACAGTGAGCCATGATATTGCCGACATTGAAAAGACTCGCGATGAGTTATTGAAAGTGGCAGGGAAACTCCACCAAAGATAAATGTGTTGGATAAAAAAACCGCTAATTTTAAATTAGCGGGTTTTGTTTTTAGATATTCAGAGTCTTTAACGTTAAAGCTCTCTGGCCAATTTTCTTAATTTGGGCTCCGTTTTAATATGCTCAACAACGACTTGAGTTAATGCGTTTGCACCATATTCTTGGAAGTGGGTTGTATCGGGCTTATCAATACTGCCGGTTCGGCCTTCATAATATGGATACTGTTCTGGATCAACGACCAGCCAAATATCACTCCAAGCACTGCCTGCTGTATCGCCTAATCGTATTGATTCCGCTTGCATGTCTATCAAAGGTACATTGTGTTTTTGGGCCGTATCGATGACAGTTTGTGTGTAACTACCAAAGAAAGCATAGCCATTGCCAGAGTTCTGTTTAGTAATATGTTGCAATGGATTAATTGGTGCGCCATATTCGCCATCAACTGTTTTGGCTCGTGCGGTACCGGTCAACAAGACAGGCTGCATTTTATGCTTTTTAGCAAATGCTAAGTAACGTTCTAGCGAGTGCTGGAAAGAGTAATGCGGCTTCATCTCTGGGTACTGAGGCTTGCCATCAGCAGAGTTTGGGTAGGTACATAAATTAGCGACATCAATAGGGCCTCGCTCACCATTGGCACCATTACACTTTTCATCATTATGGCTAAACTCGATGAAAAGGTAGTCGCCGGGTTTGACATAAGGTTCAATGCTACTCAGCCAGCGACCATTGATAAAATCACGTGAACTTCGGCCTGAGCGTGCGGCGTTGACTATGGCTAAATGACGGCTTGAATATTGTAGATCGAATGCTTGTCCCCAACCCATTCTAGGGTAAACATCTTGCTCATAATTTGACACGGTAGAATCACCAACAAGAAATACTCGAGTACTTGCAGCTTTAACTTGGTGTGCTACTTGCTTTAATTGATCCGTTTCAAATTGGTACTTCGGATTGCTTTCAACATTAAGAATTGGATGAAAGGCTAGATCAGTCAGGGTAGTGGAAGATGCCAAACCGGTGCTGGTGGTATAACCTCGATTATGCAGTACTTTATCAGTAAGGTTTTTCATGGTTTTACTGAATTTCGCAGGGTAGCTTTCAGGGCTCAAATTATCCAACTCATCAAGATTGCCACGTTGGAATTGATCGGAAAAAGCTTGCTGAAAGTGACTTCTTGCTTTTTCAAATTCGGCTAAAGGAAGCGCAGGAACATATCCCTTTGCTACCAATTGTTGTGGGCCATCAATACCCACAGCGTTAGCGAGACCCGATACCATAACATCAGTAAATGGGTTGATGTTTCCTACGGAGATTTCCCCTGGTTTTACATCGGTAATGATAGCGCTCATGCACAAGGAACGACGTTCATCACTTTTCAAACAAGAGACACCGCTGTGATCATTTACCGATGCCACAAGCGGTAACGTCATTTTGCTGATGTCTGCGATATAACGTCCCTTTTTATCCGTTAGAGAGATAACTTTTTGTCCAACACTGTCAATCACTTCAACGGTAGCTGGAAATTGCATGGCAGTATTCAGTACTTCACCTTGTAGTTTACTGTTTTCAGGTAATGAAATATCAGGTGTCCAACCATCTAAAATATTGCTATTCGAATATTGTTTCGTTTGCTGATCACTTAATTGAGGACGGTAAGCATTGTTGTCATTGAGCGCGCCTTGTCCTTTATTGTGATATTCCCAAAAGCGTGAATCTTCAGGATAGAACCAAATGGTATTTTGATTGATATCTTTACCACTCATCTTATCCCAACCATAGATATGGTTATCGATATGACAGTTAATAAAAGCCGTATGTCCAATGGCATTAGGATCGGCATAGCGACCATCTTCAAAGGTGGTTGTTGGGTGCCAAGGTCTTCCTAAAGCGAAAGAATTTTCAGGAATATCTGGGGATTCTTTATTCAGCTGACAATTTTTGAATACGAAGCCGTATGGTTGTTCAATATTGGTGGCTGGTGCCGTGATGTAACCATAAGTATTCCCTTCAGATACATCATTACGATCACGAGAAATGATCTGACTGTTTTCAATTAATGCGCCGCCATAACCAAAAATGAAATCGACGTGACCACTTATTTTTGATTGATCAAAGTAGTTCATTGGCGATTTGATATATAACGTATCTTGATAACCTTCTAAGCTGACATTTTTAAATTGTGCATGGTTGCCTGATTTTGAGATGAGCAGTGCAACGGCCTGAGTGGACTTTATTTTGGTTGGGTCATCATCGGATTTTTCTTGGTTGGCAGGGAAATTGAAACCATTGGCGATCGTCAAATTTCTCGCAGAAAAGTTGTCCGCATTAATGTTAACGGTACGGCTACCGGTTGTCCCCCATGTGGAACCATCATCTTTGACTGTACCGCTTGCAGTCGTTGCGGTGATGACGGTACCGGCTTGACTTTCACCAATAAGGTATAAGTTAGGTCGTTCGATTTCTAACTTTTCATTATAAGTGCCGTTTTTAATGTATATGGTATAGAGGCTGTCATTTTGTGGCGCATTTTTGAGAGACTCTTGAATGGTCTTGTAATCGCCAGATCCATCTTGAGCAACAACTGCGTTATATAATGAAGCATGGGTAGGAGCTGAAAGGGTGAGAGTGAAAAGAATGCCAAGTGGTGTAGAAATTAATTTATTCATGTTCATACCTAAATTAAAAGGCTTATTAACACGAAGCTAATAAGCCTTACAAAATGTTAAAACGAAAAATTAACGAGCTTATTAGTAGCTATAAACAATACCTACACGGTAGCGTGGACGCCAATCATCTTTATCGTCATCACCTGCCATGTTTTTATCCGCTGGTTGTACTCCGAATTCAAAGAACGGTGCCCAACCACCGCCAAATCCGGTATATGAGATTTTAGAGTTGATTTCTGAAATGCCTTGCTTCTCTCCATTCCAAACTTCTTCGCCTTCTTGCTTGATGGTATAGTCAGTACTTAAACCAAATTTCCAATCTTCAATACCGCTATAACCAGCCGCAAGGGTGATTCGGTTATAGTGGCTATTGGCTTTATCAAGAGAGCTCTTATAGTTTTCATAGTGGTAACGATAACGAATAGACGTTGAAATGGTGTCAGTTGCTTTATAGCCTAAGGTTAAGTTTCCTTGGTAGCCAACTTTGTCTGAATTGGCTTCAAGCTTAAATTGTGGGGTTAGGCTAAAGGTGTCATTAATTTTCCAACGGTAGCTAATATTAGCTTGGTTACCATTACCACTTTGATCGCCCCAAGCATCCGTATTATTAGTTTTATATTTTGCTTCGACTTCAAATCCAATGCCGCTTTTAAATCGGTGGCTGACTGCAATACGGTCGGCATGTGCCTGATCGTTTTTATCGCCATATTCCGGTTTCCATTCGTGACGGATATTAATTGAAGTTGCTGAAGCTGCCGTTGAAGTCACCGCGATAGCAAGCAAAGAGAGGGTTAATACCTTTTTCATATTATTCTAGTCCTTTATTTGTTTTTATTTCAGGTCAAATAATAAACACAAAATTCATAACCTAGATCGTTGGTTATTATTTTTTGTGATCTATAAAACAATGTTTTAAAAATATGGGTTGATTATTTTGAAATGGATCAATTATTTTGTTTTTGGCGGGAAGTATATGATATTAACAAAAGTGAAATGTGGGTTTATCAATTAGACTTTAGTCTTATTTTTGATGTTTATTGTGCTAGATCAATTTTGTCTTGTTTCATTTTTATCAAAACATAATCAGTGCCTTACGGTTTTTTTAACTAGATCACCAAATAAGTGAAACATCGTTCCGTAAATGATCGAAATGATCACAGTTATGTTTTTTATCTATGGAGCTTATATTTTTTCTCGTCTATTTTAATTTGGCTATTAAGGCGCATTGATAAGGATGAAATCTAACTTAGTAGCTTAACTATAATAAACTGAGGACAAGGAAATGTATGAAAACAGGAGATTAGGATTAGCCTATTTATCCCCTTATATAATAGGGTTGATATTATTTACGGCTTTTCCTTTTGTATCGTCATTTTTGATGAGTTTTACTGACTATGACTTGATGACCCAACCAAACTACGTGGGTCTTGAGAATTATCAGTACATGCTTTTTGAAGATGACACGTTTTGGAAGTCAATGAGCGTTACGTTTATGTACGTTTTCTTGACCATTCCAGTCAAGCTCGCGTTTGCGTTATTTATTGCCTTTATCTTGAATTTTAAACTTCGAGGTATTGGCTTTTTTAGGACCGCTTATTACATCCCATCTATTCTAGGTAGTAGTATCGCTATTGCAGTTTTATGGCGTGCCTTGTTTGCCATTGATGGTGTGTTAAATGGCATGTTAGGAGTGATTGGTTTAGATCCTATTAACTGGTTAGGTGAACCTTCTTTTGCTCTATTTTCAATTACCTTACTGCGTGCATGGCAGTTTGGCTCTGCCATGGTTATCTTCTTAGCCGCATTACAAAACGTTCCACAATCACAGTATGAAGCAGCGATGATTGACGGTGCAAGTAAGTGGCAAATGTTCATGAAAGTGACGGTACCACTGATTACTCCTGTTATTTTCTTTAACTTTATTATGCAAACAACCCAAGCCTTCCAAGAATTTACAGCACCTTATGTTGTGACTGGTGGCGGCCCAATGAAATCGACCTATTTAATCTCGCTTTATATTTATGAAACGGCATTCAAATTCTTTGATATGGGATATGGCAGTGCATTGGCATGGTCACTATTTGTTGTAGTAGCAATATTTACGGCAATAACTTTCCGTTCATCTAAATATTGGGTTTTCTACTCTGGCGATAAAGGTGGGAAATAATTATGAATACAATAGTAACGAATGAAAAGAATATGAGTGTATCAGAATTAGATGCTAACGCAGAAAATAACAGAACGATTCGTCGTGAAAAAATCAATGCGTTAATTCGGTATGTTGTATTAATTCTAGTTGGGTTAATGATGTTGTACCCACTTTTATGGATGTTTACCGCAGCGCTAAAACCTAATCACGAAATATTCACCTCAATGAGCCTTATTCCAAAAGAATGGAGCTTAGACGGTTTTATTAATGGTTGGAAAACAGGAACAGAATTTACTTTCGGTCATTATATTATTAATACCTTTTTATATGTTCTTCCAAAAGTATTTTTTACCGTTGTGTCTTCTACCATTGTGGCTTATGGGTTTGCACGTTTTGACATTCCATGGAAAAAGTTTTGGTTTGCTACTTTAATCGCAACCATTCTTTTACCTCAAACCGTTTTACTTATTCCACAATATTTAATGTTCCGTGAAATGGGGATGTTAGACAGTTATTTACCGCTGTACTTACCACTGGCGTTTGCAACACAAGGCTTCTTTGTTTTTATGTTGGTGCAATTCTTACGTGGTATTCCAACGGATATGGAAGAAGCCGCCATGATTGATGGTTGTAATTCATTCCAGGTTCTTTGGCATGTGGTGGTTCCGGTTATTCGTCCGGCAATTATTTCGGTCGCACTATTCCAGTTTATGTGGTCGGTGAATGACTTCTTAGGTCCACTGATTTATGTATCCAGTGTTGATAAGTATCCAATTGCACTTGCTCTAAAAATGTCGATTGATGTGACAGAAGGGGCTCGTTGGAATGAGATTTTAGCAATGGCTTCTATCGCAATCATTCCATCCATCGTGGTGTTCTTCATGTCTCAAAAATACTTTGTTGAAGGCGTCTCAAACAGCGGCATTAAAGGTTAAGTGGAGTAATAAATTATGGCTCAAGTTCAATTTAAAAAATTAGAAAAAGTGTATTCGAATGGCTTCAAAGCAGTTCATAGTATCAATCTAACCATTCAAGATGGTGAGTTTTTAGTGATAGTTGGCCCATCAGGCTGTGCTAAATCAACCACATTGAGAATGCTAGCCGGATTGGAAAATATCAGCGGTGGTGAGATCCAGATCGGTGAACGCGTGGTGAATAATTTGGCACCGAAAGATCGTGGTATTGCAATGGTATTCCAGAACTACGCTTTGTATCCACACATGACGGTAGAAGAGAACCTCGCATTTGGTTTGAAGCTGCAAAAGTTACCAAAAGAAGAAATTGCACAGCGAGTTAAAGAGGCTGCGGGTATTTTAGAAATTGAAGACTTGCTTGATCGCTTGCCTCGTCAGCTTTCTGGTGGCCAGGCACAGCGTGTTGCGGTCGGTCGTGCGATTGTCAAAAAGCCAGAAGTGTTCTTATTTGATGAGCCTCTATCAAATCTAGATGCCAAGCTTCGAGCATCAATGCGAGTGCGTATTTCTGATATTCATAAGCATTTAAAAGCGACTAATAACCCGGCAACGTCAGTTTATGTTACCCATGACCAAACAGAAGCGATGACCATGGGTGACAGAATTTGCGTGATGAAATTGGGTGAAATCATGCAAGTGGATACACCAGAGGAGCTTTATAACAACCCAATAAATATGTTTGTCGCTGGCTTTATTGGTGCACCAGAGATGAACTTGAATGAGGTGGTTTTAAAGGAAGAAGGTGATGATCTTTACGCAGAGCTAGAAGGGCAACGTTTATTAGTGCCTAAAAGTAAGGCTGGAAATATTCGCTTGAATGGCTATAGCAAAACGGTGTTTGGGGTTCGTCCCGATGACATCACTGTCGCGAGAGAGGATGAAGATGATTCTAATGTGATCTTAGGTGACATCATCCGAATGGAGAACATGGGGCATGAGATGTTTGTTTATTTCAAAGTTGGAACAAAAACACTAACCGCTCGTGTTCCTGTTGATGTGGTCAAAAACCGTGTGGGCTTTGGCACTGAAGAGAATGTACGTTTTAAAGTACAAATGGAAAAAACTCATATTTTCGATGCGGTATCAGAAAAGAACATTTCATTAGATAACTAAAACTATATAAGGGACTTATTATGAAAAAAAATCTAATAACGACAGTCACGACACTTGCGCTTGCAGTCGCTTCTGCTAATGCCTTTGCCGATGTTGAGTTACGTATGTCTTGGTGGGGGGGAAATGAACGTCACCAAGCAACCAATGCCGCGTTAGAGCGATTCCAAGAAAAATACCCTGATATTTCAGTAAAAGGTGAATACACCGGTTGGGATGGTCACCTTTCTCGCTTAACCACGCAAATTGCCGGTAATACAGAGCCAGATGTGATGCAAACGAACTGGAACTGGATGCCAATTTTCTCTAAAGATGGCAGTGGTTTCTATGACATGACATCGCTGTCAAAAGAGCTAGGTGTATCAAACTTCCCAGAAGCGTCGATAGAAATGAGTACCAATGCAGGCAAACTTAATGGTTTACCTGTGAGTATGACTTCGCGTGTTTTCTATTTTAATAAAGACTCTTGGGAAAAAGCGGGCCTGTCTTATCCTAAAAACTGGGATGAGTTGATGAATGCAGGGCCAGTGTTTAAAGAAAAACTCGGTGAGAAGTATTACCCACTGGTGATTGAAGCGCGTGATGTTTTTGCAATGAACCGCTCGTATATGATTCAAAAGTATAATAAAGACATCATTGGTACCGATGGCATGCTGCAATTTGATCAAAAAGAAATGACTGAGTTCTTCCAGTTGTATGCCGATCAAGTGAAAAACCATGTTTTCCCATCAAGTAAAGAATTCGCTTCATATGGTCGTTCAAACCTTTATGAAATGAGACCTTGGATTGAAGGCGAATTTGGTGGCGTGTACATGTGGGATTCTGCCATTGCTAAATATTCAGATAACCTAAAACCACCAATGCAACTTGAATTAGCCGACTACCCGATGGTTGATGGTGCAACAGATGCTGGCTTGTTATCTCGTCCATCAATGATGTTCTCTATTGGCCGCAACACCGAACACCCAGAAGAAGCGGCTAAATTAGTTAACTTCTTATTAAATGATCCAGATGGTGTGAAAGCGCTAGGGCTTAGTCGTAGTATTCCATTAAGTAAAAGTGGTTTGAATACATTGACTGAAACGGGTCAATTGGACAAAAACAGCCTGCAATATCGCGGATATCAACAAGCGCTTGATGTACCGAAGAAAATTGTGGCAACGCCATATACCGATAATGCTCAGTTAATGGAAATGTTTAGCGAGGAAATGCAACACATTGATTACGGTAAAGCGACACCTGAAGAAGCAGCAAAAAGCTTCTTAAGGAAAGGTAACCGTTTACTGAAAAAACTGACACGTTAATCGATTTTCATTGTAGTAGTTATCCACTTTCCCTACCTCTACATGAGGTAGGGCTTTTTAGTTGATATACAAGTATTACTACCTGTGAGTGATATGGCGCAAGGGGATGGCAAGGAGGCTTGGGTTCATCTTATGGATAGTTATCAACCAATCGTTGTTTCGCAAGAGCCACACAATGGTGACTTTACTTCAATTCAGCAAGCGATAGATTCATTGCCGGACAATGCTCAACACTATCAAATTATTATTCATCCTGGAGTCTATCGGGAACGAATTGTATTAGCGCGTGATAATGTTCATTTAACGGGCTGCGAACAATCTGAAACCATTATTACCGCCAGCTGCTATAACCAACAAATTCAACCGGATGGCAGTATTCCTGGCACTTATGGTTCAAGAACGGTAGGGGTTGAAGCTAAGCATTGTTCACTCAGTCATTTAACCATAAAGAATGAGTTTAATTTTTTAGAAAACCAAGCAATCCCAGAACGTTTGAGAATACAACATACTCAATCCGTCGCTTTATTAATTGGTAACAATGCCGATTGTGTTGAATGTAAGCACCTTCATCTTGAAAGCTATCATGACACCTTATTTATTAATGGCGGTAAAAGTTACTTTCATCAATGCCAAATTTTAGGTTCGATTGATTTCATTTTTGGCGCAGGACAAGCGGTATTTACACAATGTGATGTGGTGGCAAGAAACCGACCAGATATAAAACATGCGCAGCCTTATGGCTATATCACCGCACCTAGTACTAATGCCAACCAATTGCTCGGTTTTGTGTTTTTACAATGTCGATTATTAAAGGAAGCTGGGGTACCTGAATCGAGTTATGCACTAGGTCGTCCATGGCACCCTACGACTGAATTCTCTGATGGTCATTATGCTGATCCCAGTGCTATTGGTCATTGTGCCTTTGTTGACTGCTTAATGTCTGATCATGTTTATGGCTGGGATAAAATGTCGGGAAAAGATAAAAATGGCGATCAAACGTGGTTCTATCCACATGATTCACGCTTTGAAGAGTTCAATAATTTCATCATCAATCAACAGCAACAAATCGTACGTAAAAGGGCGATGACTTATTCATTGCCTACTAAGCAATATCAACAACGGCTGCAACAAGTACAAAATAGCCTATCTTCTTGGCTTCATTTCTCATTTCAATTTTAGGAGTTGTCTATGTCACGACAATCTAACCTTTCTTTATTGACGGATTATTACCAGCGTATTTTCGACCAATTCTTAAATCATGATTTGTATTTGCTGGCCGATGGTGCTGATAGTCTCACCGATAAACCCGTCTATTGGACTTATCCTGATGGTACGAAATCTGTGATGAGTAATTTTGCTAGCCAACAGAATGTATTACGCGCTTTGGTTGGTTTATCTGTCGTCACGGAGAATGCTGATTGGAAAAACACCGCGACGAAAATGGCCAAGCAGTTTCTCGATAATTATACCGATTCAGAAAGTGGGCTATTTCATTGGGGAGGGCATCGTTTTATTAACCAACAAACCGGTGAAATTGAAGGGCCAGCCAGTAAAGAACGTGTTCATGAATTGAAGCATCATTTCCCTTTTTATGAATTTCTTTATCAGGTTGATGCAAAGAAGACGACCCAATTTTTACACGGCTTTTGGGCGGCTCATGTTTTGGATTGGCAGAAGTTAGATTTAAGTCGCCATGGTCAATATGGCGTCAAACCCATAGATAATGTTTTCAGCTATCATCAACCTAAACCTGTGGTTGACCCTAGCCTCTGGCCACAGCTACCTGAAACGGTTGGCTTAACCTTTGTTAATGCTTCTACTGACTTGATTTACGCTGCAACATTTTATTCTCACTATCAAACGGATGTACATGCCGAAATGTGGGCCAAACATCTCTATAAGCAATTTGTGCTGGCTCGTAATCCAGAAACCGGTATGCCGGTCTATCAATTTTCATCACCGCTACAAAGAGAGCCGATTCCTGATGATGATAGTTTGACCTATTCGTGGTTCGGAGACCGAGCCAAGCGTCAATTTGGATCTGAATTCGGTGAGATAGCAAAAGAAGCTAATGTGCTATTTCGTGATAGTTGGCCGGTAGTGGTAGATAACCCACTAGCGATTTTAGGATGTGCTAAGCAAACTGGCGATGAAGAAATGCTCGATTGGGCGACCAGTGGTATTAAGGCTTACTTTAAATTTGCTTGGGATATGATGGGAAATACCATCGTGCCTATGTGGAATAATGGCCACGATATGACGGGTTATGTTTTCCCTCGAGATGGTTATTACGGCAAAAAGGGGACGGAATTAAAACGCCAGCCGGTAGACCCCGCGTATTTATTGCCTCTAATAAGGGCCAGTGTTGTTAGCGATGATGTTGAGATCAGAGAACTCACCGCAACGATGTTCGCACGCTTTGAACTGGGTTTAATTGCTCCTGATACAATGTGGTTAACAGAGGTGAATATAGATACCGCCATCGCCTCTCCATATTTATTATTTGCGTTGCTCGATCTCTATGAATTTACTGGGCAAGAAAAATTATTATTACTAGCAGATTCAATTGGTAAGAATATAATAGAGCAGAAATTTCATCGTGGGTATTTTGTACCATCAGAGCAACATCGTTTTGCTCGTTTTGATGATCCAGCTTCTTTCGCACTTATTGCATTAGAAGCGGTGCATCAAGGTCAATATGCCGACATGCCTACACACATTTCAAACGGTGGTTACTTGCATGGCGAAGTGAGCCAAGGTGACCGAATTGAAACTGTATATGATCGCGATATCATTTATGGGGTAACCATAGAATAGTGAAATGAACCTGACCTTTTCGTTGTTTAAACATTGGCCATTAACGCTACGTAAGCGCCACAAGGTCTTATTGATTCGTGATGTATTCCCTCTAGCGTGGCCGATTTTTATTGAGCTATTATGCGTGGTCTTGATGGGGATCATTAGCACGATTCTCGTCAGTCGCTTAGGTCAATCTCAAACCGCCGCGATAGGGATAAGCGACAGTTTCACTTACATCATTTATTCGGTTCTCGCGGCTATTGAGTTGGGCGGAACAGTGATTGTTGCTCAATCATACGGGCGAAGAAATAGTGAGCAAGCGCTCGATCAAGCTCGGCAAACCATTACTCTAAATGCGCTGATTAGTGTGCTTTTTTGTATTGTGGTATTACTCGGTGGAAAGTCGTTACTTGAGATCGTGGCTTATGGCGCAGAGCCTGAGGTTATTCACCTTGCTGAGATTTACCTTACCGCAATGGCGTTGAGTTATCCTGCGCTTGCGATCACTCTTGCAGGCAGCGGGGTATTAAGAGCAGTTGGTAATAGTCGCTTACCGATGCGAGTCAATATCTTAACCAATTTACTGAATATCGCGTTTAGCTATCCATTGATCTACGGTGTCGGTGATTGGCAAGGTTTGGGTTTGCTTGGAGCCGGTTTAGGTGTGTCTTTAGCTCGTTGGGTCGGGGCTTTTATTATTCTGGCGTATTTAGCCAAAAACTCTCGTTTTGTGATCCCGTTTAAGCTGTATTTTTCTAAGTTTAGCCGCAAAGTACTTGCCGATATTTTAGGGATTGGTATTCCTGCTAGTGTTGAGTCATTGATGTTTAACATAGGTAAAATGATCACTATTTTAATGGTAGCGGGAATGGGAACCGTAGCGATGGCGGGTAATGTTATCGCGTTCTCTATCATATTGATGATCAATATTCCCGGCAATACATTAGGTATGGCAGCCACGGTTATTGTGGGTAAACGCCTAGGACAAAATAGACCAAGAATGGCACAGCAAGAGCTGGTACTGATTCTAATCACTTCAACCATTTTATTGGTTTGTTCCACCTTACTACTTTTACCATTTATTCATTACATTGCCTTGCTCTATACCACCGAAGAATCGGTGATTGATGTAGTAGTGAATCTGTTTTATATGAACGCCATTATGATGCCAGTTTGGGCGGCTTCCTTTGTTCTTCCTGCTGCATTTAAAGGTGCTAAAGATGTGAAGTTCACGATGTGGACGGCCATTCTCAGCATGTGGGGTTTCAGAATTTGCTGCGGATATGTATTGGGTGTGGTACTCGGTTTCGGTGTGTATGGGGTATGGGTAGGGATGTTCAGCGATTGGATAGTGCGCGGAACGCTATTCACTCTGCGATTATTGAATCAGAAATGGCTAGCCCGATATTTTAGAGATGTTTCTCGTTAAAATGTAAGCGGTTTACTTGGAATAAAATAGCAAAAGGAGCCAATTATTGGCTCCTTTTTGAATTTTTAATGCTTTGGCAAATAAACTTTTAAATTAGAACTTAACCCAAGTTAGTGCTGTTAGAGCAATAAAGCCTAGAGCAGAACCGTAGATTAAGAATAGGCTCAATGCTGTAGAAGCGGCATCTTTTAATTTTGAGTTGTTAAAAGTGCTTTGATTTGCAGTAATAGTGTTCATTGTAACCTCAGTTTTATGTGATACTGGTCACAATTAAACCAGTAAATATGACTGAGATCAAGTTTTTTGAAACACTTTTTTATATTAATGCCAATTCAATATAATGGCAGCAATATAACTCCACTCTATATAGTTACAATGTCACTCCGCTTTTCCAGATGGCGATTTCTCTGATTTGATTGATTTCATTTTTACTCTTTTCACCATTGACGATAGCAACAGTGGTTTTGATGAATTCTTTTAGTAATTGATCCATCGAAATATCCTCAGAGACTAGTTTACCAGCATTAAAATCTATCCAGTGTTTTTTCTTATCAGCGAGCTCTGAGTTGGTCGCGATCTTCATTGTTGGAACAAACCCACCATAAGGTGTCCCTCTACCGGTTGAAAATAACACCATGTGACAGCCTGAAGCGGCAAGTGCGCTGGTGGCGATGGCATCATTTCCGGGAGCGTTCAATAAGTTTAAACCGGGAATAGTGATTTTTTGCGTGTAATCGAGTACATCAACGACCGGACTCGTGCCTGACTTTTGAGTACAACCTAGAGACTTATCTTCTAAAGTAGTAATGCCGCCAGCTTTATTGCCGGGAGAGGGATTTTCGTAAATCGGTAAATCGTGTTTGGTGTAATAATCTTTAAAGTTATTAATCATGTTAACGATTTTATCAAACACATCATGCGTGGTTGCTCGTTGCATTAACAAGGTTTCAGCGCCGAACATTTCGGGCACTTCGGTGAGTACTGTCGTTCCGCCTTGGGCGATGACATAATCTGAAAACTTACCGAGCAGTGGGTTGGCGGTGATTCCTGATAATCCATCACTCCCGCCGCACTCAAGGCCAAAATGAATTTCGGATAACGTACCCGGTTCTCGTTTATCGTGTCGTATTGTTTCATAGAGATCTTCTAATAAGCTTTTTCCTGCGAGAATTTCATCATCGACAGATTGTGAGATCAGGCATTTAATTCTATTTGGATCGTAATCTCCCAAACCTTGCATAAAGGTAGGGACTTGGTTGTTTTCACAGCCCAAACCTAAAATAAGTACACCGCCGGCATTAGGATGTTTGGCGATACTTTGTAATAAATTACGAGTCGTAATGTGATCATCACCCAATTGAGAGCAACCAAATTGGTGTGGGAATACGTAGACACCATCAATCTCTAGTTGAGGGTTGCTGGCTAAAAATTGGTTCACCATAGTCTGTGCGATGCCATTAACACAGCCAACCGTTGGGATCACCCACAGTTCATTGCGAATTCCGACCTCGCCATTGTGGCGGCGATAAATACTCACCTCAGTTTGCTCAAGGTTCGCAATCTCGTCAGGTTTAAAGGTTTTAGGCTGGTATTGGTAGGTTAACTTATCGGATAAGTTAGTTTTACTGTTATGGCTATGAATCCAGCTTCCTTTCGGAATATCTGCCGTCGCATGACCAAAAGATTCCCCGTATTTCCATAGCAAATCACCTGCCGTCATATCGTCTAACGCAATTTTATGACCTTTAGTAATGTCTTCTTGAAGAGTAATAAAAAGGTTGTTGGTGATCTTAATCTTCGACCCTTTATTTAGATCAACGAGCGCTATCACAACATTGTCTTTGGGGTGAATACGAATCCATTTTTTCATCTGGCTCTCCAATAGATGCCGGAGAATACTTGGTGGCATCATGGCAATAGGGGAAGGCTATCCGAAAAACGAATAGCCTTAGTTGAAGGCAATTACTTCTTAATGCCTAAGTTGAAATATTGATTAGCGTTGTTGAAGCAAATATCTTCCACCATTTTTGATAGTAGTGGCATATCCTGAGGAACTTCACCATCTTCAACCCATTGGCCAATTAAGCGGCACAATAAACGGCGGAAATATTCATGACGGGTGTAAGAAAGAAAACTGCGGCTATCCGTCAACATACCGACAAAACGACTGAGTAGGCCAAGTTGTGACAGTTGTTCCATTTGACGCAGCATGCCGTCTTTTTGATCGTTAAACCACCATCCCGAACCAAACTGAATTTTTCCAGCGATACCACCACCTTGGAAGTTGCCACACATGGTCGCGATGACTTCGTTATCACGTGGATTCAAACAATACAAAATGGTTTTCGGTAATGCGTCTTCAATATCGAGTGCATTGAGTAATTTAGATAGCGGGGCAGCAACTAGGCCATCATTAATCGAATCAAAACCGACATCCGCACCAATAAGGTTGAACATGCGCTGGTTGTTATTTCGTAATGCGCCAATATGGTATTGCTGAACCCAACCACGTTGTGCGTATTGTTTGCCTAAGAAAATCAGAATGGCCGTTTTCAGTTGTGCGGCTTCTTTATCACTTAATAATTCACCTGATAAGCGTTTGGATAAAATTGCGTCTAAGTCTTGCTCGCTGGCGTTTTCAAAGACGACAGTATCAAGGGCGTGATCTGAAATGCAGCAGCCATGAGCTTCAAAATAGTCCAAACGGATAGTGAGTGCATCGCATAGGTGATAGAAGCGTTGAATTTCAATGTTGGTGAGCTTTCCAAGTTTGCTTAAGTATTCTGAGTAGTCTTCTGCGTTAGCATTAAAAGCTTTATCTGGTCGCCAGCTAGGACGCATTTGAACGTCAAAATCTTTATCATCCATTACGATTTTATGAGGAACCAAATCATCAACCGGGTCGTCAGTGGTACCGACCATGCGAACATCCATTTTTTTCATAATGTTGCGCGCGGAAAATTCAGGTGAAGCTAGCATCTCATTGCACTGATTCCACACACTTTCAGCGGTAGATTCATTTAAAATGGTATCGGTAATTCCAAAGGGACGGCGCAATTCTAAATGAGTCCAGTGGAAGAGCGGGTTACCAATGGTTTGAGGAACTGTCTTGGCCCAGGCAAAGAACTTTTCTTTATCTGAAGCATTACCTGTACAAAAACGCTCTTCAATGCCGTTAGTACGCATGCCCCGCCATTTGTAGTGATCACCTTTTAGCCAGATATCGGTTAAGTTTTTGAAGCGATAATCTTCAGAAACTTGTGTTGGGGGAAGGTGGCAGTGGTAGTCGATAATCGGTTGGTGAGCTGCCACATTATGATAAAGCTCTTTTGCGATATTAGTTGTAAGTAAGAAATCTTCCGTTAAAAATTTTGACATGATCTTCCACCTAAATAAAATAGATATTTCTGGTATAATATGAGATTGAATTGGTATAACAAGTTTACAGATCACAAAATTAAACAATTGAAGTTTATCTATATTCGATATTGATCAGCATAATATGGTTTCCTTTGTGATAGTTTTCTTGGGTTTAATTTAATAGTTAGGTGAATGATGTCTTTTGAAAACAAGCGTTTGTATCAAGTTATTGGCGAAAGATTAAAAGAAAAAATACTATCTGGCCAATATCCGGTAGGGACGAAAATGCCACCGGAAAGAATTATTGCTGAAGAGCTTGGCATTAGTCGAACGGTTGTACGTGAAGCGATGATCATGCTCGAACTGGAAGGGTTGGTGGAAGTGAGAAAAGGATCGGGGATTCATGTGGTCTCGACGATTTCGCAGCAATCTTCTGGGCTAAGTGAAAGCGAGGAAGAATTCGCTCGTTATCTTGTTGAAGAAATGAAGAAAGCCGGCCCGTTTGAACTTTTACAAGCAAGACAAGTGGTTGAATGTACCATTGCTTCTTTTGCCGCTAGCCAAGTTACAAAGCAAGATATTGATTTATTAGATAAAATACAAAAAGAGAGTTACCTAAATGCCGACGATACTGATTCAGCATGGGATGAGGAATTTCATATTCAACTCGGTAAGATCACTAAAAACTCGGTACTTTCTCTCATCATTGAGCTAATTTGGTTTACCCGTAAACAGAACCCATTATGGAATCAATTGCACGAGCATATCGATTCATCAAATATTAATACCTGGGCAGATGAGCACGGTGCGATTGTAAAAGCCTTACAGGTTAAAAACTCGAAGCAAGCAAAAGCAGAGATGTGGCAGCATTTAGAAAGCACCAAGAAGTTTTTATATGATGCCTCTTCAGCCGAAGATACCCCTTATGATAAGTATCTATTCGAAACTAGACCGTTAGATATATAAAAATAATTAAATATTAATAGGTTAGTCGTTTTTTGCTAACCTATTTCTACATTCCTTGCAATAAATTCTTATCCTCAATGGCGCTCCTCTAGAACATTTTTCCTCATATTGCACAAATTTAGTTCACAAAATTGCGATAAAATTGGTATAACATCTTAAAAGTTTAGGTCTGCTAGCATTTTTGAATCGAAATTATAAAACCACGGTTCAAAAATTAGTATGTCGTGATTATAGTCACATTAAGATACTCAATAAGGTGTTTTATTTACAAAAGAAACGATTGCTTATTAAAAAATATAATAATTATTGCTGTGGAAGAGTGTGCTAATGAATTTAGAAGTATTTAATAAATTATTAAACCGAATATTAGAATATACCCTCATATTTTTTATGGCAATGATGGTGTTTTCGGTTGTATGGCAGGTATTTACACGTTTTATTTTAAATGACCCTTCGGTCTTTACCGATGAACTCTCCCGTTATTTGCTAATTTGGATTGGTATTTTAGGTGGGGCCTATACGTTTTCAATTAAACGCCACTTAGCCTTAGAGTTGTTGGTCACTCGACTCAAGTCTAGAAATCAACATGTTCTTAATATTGTTATTAGTTGTTTTGTCTTGTTGTTTTCTTCTGTTGCCTTGGTGTACGGCGGCTGGAACTTCATGATGACGACACTACATCATAATCAAGTTTCTCCTGGGTTATTTATCGGTGAGCATCAACTTTTAATTGGTTATGTCTACACGGTTGCACCGTTGTCGGGTGTCATTATCTGCTACTACGCATGTATTGATATTCTCAAATCAATATATCAAATAGTTCACTGAGGGAAATATCATGACACTGGTTGATTTAATATTTACCCAAGACTACATCAATTCAATGCCTGATATGGTTTATGATTTATTGCCAATTGTGGTTCTATTTGGCTCGCTAGCGATATTTTTATTAATAGGAATTCCCATTGCTTTTGCAATTGGTGGCGCTGCTTTACTGACTATATTTATAGACTTCCCAATTGATAAAGCGTCGATCTTAGTTTCACAACAATTAACAAACGGGTTAAATAGCTTTGGTTTATTAGCCTTGCCATTTTTTATTGTGGCTGGGAATTTAATGAATCGCGGCGGTTTGGCGAATCGGCTGATTAATTTCGCTATGTTGCTCGGCGGTAAGCTTCCTGGCTCACTGTCTCATGTGAATGTTATTGCCAATATGATGTTTGGCTCTTTATCGGGCTCTGCTGCCGCGGCTGCCGCGGCTGTTGGTGGGATAATGAAACCACTGCAGGAGAAGCATAAGTACCCGAAAGATTTCTCGACCGCAGTGAATGTTGCCTCTTGTCCAACGGGGTTGTTAATTCCGCCTTCTAATATCCTGATCTTATATGCTTTAGTCAGTAGTACTTCAGTGCAGTACCTCTTTATTGCTGGTTATATTCCGGGTCTTTTAATGGGCTTGGGAATTATGATTGGTATTCTGTTATTGGGCAAAAAATATAAAATCCCACAAGAGAAAATCGTTCAAAAAGAAAAAACAATGAAAGTGATTTGGGATGCTATTCCAAGCTTATTTTTAGTGTTAATTATTATGGGCGGTATTTTAGGTGGGGCGTTTACTGCAACCGAAGCCTCAGCTATTGCGGTGGTCTATAGCTTAATTCTAGGTTTTGCTTATCGTGAGTTAAAGTTTAAAGATCTAGCGCCTATCTTACTTGATAGTGTGATTACGACTTCTATCGTATTACTCATGATTGCAACGTCTTCGGCAATGTCATGGTCTATGGCAAATGCTGATATTCCGGGGGCGATTGCAGACTTCGTTCTTAATTATTCAACCAACCCGCTGGTTATTATGCTGCTAATGAATTTGATTTTGTTAGTGGTGGGGACATTCATGGATATGTCTCCAGCGGTTCTGATTTTTACACCGATATTTTTACCTATTGCCGTTGAGCTTGGGGTCGACCCGATTCAATTTGGCATCATCATGGTGTTTAACCTTTGTATCGGTATTTGTACTCCACCAGTTGGTACGGCTTTATTTGTAGGCTGTAGTGTCTCTGGTAATAAGCTCGGCGATGTAGTGCCTAAGTTAATACCTTTATTCTTAATTATGGTTTTAACTTTGGGGCTGATCATTATGGTGCCATCACTAACGATGTGGCTACCTCATTTGGCGGGATATGTATCTTAATAAGTTCAATAACGTAGAAACAAATAAGGGAATAATAATATGAAACTGAATAAGTTAATGCTTGCGGGAATTTTAGCTGGAGCAACATTTACCTCTAGTGTTTATGCTCAAACATTGAAATTAGCTCATGCACTACCCACTGAACACCCTGTGCATCAATCGTTAAGTTGGTTTGCTGACCACGTTAAAGATGAAACGAAAATCAGAGTAAAAGTGTACGCCAATGGAACGTTGGGTAATGAAACCAGCTTATTGCAAATGGTACAAAACGGTACCGTTGCCTTTACTAAAGTGAGTGCTGCTCCACTAGAGTCATTTTCGAAAGATTATAAAATCTTATCTCTTCCTTATTTATACAGCAGTGAGCAGCAGTATCGTGATGTACTTAATGGGCCTATTGGTGACAAAATTTTAGCCTCTTCTCGTGAAGATGGTTTTGTTGGCTTGGCATTCTTGGATGCGGGGGCGCGTAGTTTCTATACCGATAAAGCAATCAAAACACCTGCTGATTTGAAAGGCATGAAGATTCGTGTTCAAAACTCACCATTGGCGATTGATATCATCAAATCTCTAGGGGCTACACCTGTTCCACTACCATACGGCGAATTGTATTCAGCACTACAGCAAGGGGTAGTCGATGGGGCAGAAAACAACATTCCATCTTATTACTCTTCTCGTCATTTTGAAGTGAAGAAAACCTTCTCTTACGACAAACACACAATGGTGCCTGACGTGCTCGTTGTCTCAACCAGCGTTTGGGATGAACTGACACCTGAGCAGCAAGAAACTATCCGTAAAGTGGCAAAAGAAACGGCGAAGCAGCAAGAAGTTAACTGGAAGAAGTATGTTGACCATGCAACGGCAGATCTGAAAACCAAAGGTATCACATTCGTAGATAGTGATACGGCATCGTTCCAAGAAGCGGTAAAACCAGTTTACGAGAAGTTTAAGAAAGAGAACCCAGACCTTGTCGATATGCTTAGTGATATTCAAAACACTAAGTAATCAATGGCTCTAACTATAGCAGTAGTAGATAAGGTTCAGGTCGACGCACTAGGTTAGCCTGAGCCTTATTATTTACCTTCCAGCCAAAGAGAACCCAATCAAGTGACTTATTGTTTTTTAAGTTGGTTTAGATCGGTAGAAGAATGTTTTAACAGTCAATTTAAAAAACAATATGAAATGGCGAACGTATTATGAAGTTGAATCGAGTTAACCTAGAGCATGTCACAGCAAGCTCACTCCCTAATCAAAATAATCTCAACGCAAAAGTTGGTATTGTACATTTAGGTTTTGGTGCATTTCATCGCGCACATCAGGCGTTAATTACCGATGTCGCGCTGAAAGAATTTGGTGGCGACTGGAAAATTGTCGGCGTCAATAATTGGCGAGCAGCCGGTAAACCTGAATCGGAAACAGGGGTTGAGCAAGAGTTTTCAAGTCAAGATAATCTATACACAGTTGCAGTCGGTCAAGACGAACAGGTTAACCTTGAAGTGATTGGTGCAGTTGAAGAGGTGCTTTTTAGTAATCAAGTTGAGAAAATTCTTGGTTATATGACCAGCGAAGCAGTGAAAATTGTTTCTCTGACGATTACAGAAAAAGGCTATTGCCATTTGCCATCAACTGGCCATTTAGATATCTATCATCCGTTAATTCAACATGATTTGCAGCATATTGAACAGCCACACAGTGCAATTGGTTTTTTGGTTTCAGCCATTAAAACTCGTAAAGAGAAAGGTATAGCGCCATTCACGCCATTAACTTGTGACAACTTGCCTGAAAATGGTCATGTATTAAAACGTGTGGTGTTAGATTTTGCACAGCAACTTGATCCTGAGCTAGCGGTATGGATTAAAGAGAATATTGATTTTCCTTGCAGCATGGTCGACCGAATTGTGCCTCAAACCACTCAAGCTGATATCAATAAAATATCCCAGCAGCTAGAGGCTGAAGATGATTGCTGCGTGAGCACAGAACCGTTTTTACAGTGGGTGATTGAAGATAAGTTTAATAATGAGCGACCGGCTTGGGAAAAAACATCTATCGCTAATATTATGCTGACCGATGATGTTGTTCCGTTCGAAAATATGAAGCTAAGGTTACTCAACGGTACTCATTCTTCAATTGCGTATTTGGGTTATTTAGCGGGCTATCAAACCGTCTCGGAAACCATGTCAGATCCAAGTTTTAGTGCTTTTATCCGTTATTTAATGGATAAAGAGATTAGCCCTTCAGTCGATGTAAAAGGGATTGATCTTGAAGCCTATAAAGACCAGTTGATTGCAAGGTATCAAAACACCGCGCTACAGCATCGAACTTGGCAGATTGCGATGGATGGTTCTCAAAAGCTACCGCAACGTTTTCTACAGACTATTGATTTTGGCTTAAGCCATGACATCAATGTCTCAGGCTTGATCTTAGCGGTGGCTGCGTGGATGAAATATGTTAGTGGCGTAGACGAACAGGGATCCACGATTGATGTAAGAGATCCGTTGAAAGCAACGTTCAGTGATATATGGTTAACACATGGTGATTCTACTTCGGATGTAGTTAGCGCATTTTTATCATTAGATTCGGTATTTTCAGCTGAGTTAGCGAGTAATTCTACATTTAAAGCTCAGTTAATTGATGCTTTAAATCAACTGATTGAGCACGGATCCAAGCAAAGTGTTCAACAATTTATTCAAACTGTGTAAGCGCAGGCAAGGGTAAGTATTATGAAAATGACATTTCGTTGGTATGGTGAAGGAAATGATAAAATCACCTTAGACCAAATTAAACAAATTCCGGGTGTTGAAGGCGTGGTTTGGTCATTGCACGACATGCCGGCAGGCGCACTTTGGTCACCAGAGCGCGTGGCGGAAGTCGAAAAACAAGCGCAAGAATATGGCTTTCATATTGACGTAGTAGAAAGCGTTAATGTACATGAAGATATTAAACTGGGTCTTGATACTCGAGATCAATACATTGAAAACTACAAGCAAACGCTACGAGTGCTGGCTAAATTTGGTGTCAAAGTCGTTTGTTATAACTTTATGCCGGTATTTGATTGGACTCGCACTAATCTATATAAAAAAATGCCAGATGGTTCGAATGCTTTGTTTTTTGAAAAAAGTAAGATTAATGAAATTGATCCTATTGAGCTAATTGAGACGATTTCTAAAAACACTGATGTGACCATGCCCGGCTGGGAACCTGAGCGTTTAGCTAACCTAAAGAACACCTTTAAACAATACGAGGGTTTTACTGCGGAAGATCTATGGAAAAACCTTCAATACTTCTTAGAACAAATTATTCCTGTTGCTGAAGAATGTAATATCAAAATGGCGATTCATCCTGACGATCCCGCTTTCCCTATTTTTGGGTTACCACGCATCATCATTAATAAGGAAAATATCGGGCGCTTCTTAAAACTGGTCGATAGACCTCATAATGGTTTAACAGTATGTACCGGCTCATTAGGCTCGATTGATAATGATATTCCTGCAATTATTGAAAGCTACCATGACCGTATACACTTTATGCATATTCGTAACGTAAAGCGTTTTGAAAATGGGGATTTCATCGAAAGTTCACACCGCGCGTGCGATGGTTCGGTTGATATTGTCGAAGTAGTAAAAACGCTGCATAAATATGATTACCAAGGTTATGTTCGACCTGATCATGGACGTCATATTTGGGGCGAAGAGAAGTGGGCGAGACCAGGGTACGGTCTATATGATCGTGCACTTGGCATTATGTACATAAACGGTTTGTGGGATACGTTAAACCATAAGTCGTAAATGATCTTCGATTGAAGTGAGCGATGAAGAGGCGAAGTACTGAGGTTTACAGTACTTCGCCTTTATTGTTTGTTGGGACTATTTCTTTTCATCTAACAGAGGAGATTCTACTGCTTCGCTAGACTCCAACTTTTTCTTATTGCGATATAAACGCATGATAGTAAATAAGTTTACCGTTAATAGTGTTGCTTCTAATAGCGAGCCTCCGATCGAGCCGACAATAATATTATTGGCCAGCCAGCATACCGCACCGATGATAAAGGCAATTCGCATTTGAATTCCCTTTAAGAGAAATACCGCAATGGTGCCTAAGACAGAGCCCGCAATGGGCAGTAAATCAAGTGGCCCTTCAGCTATCCATAAACCAAGCGCAATACTAACGATCACAAAAAAGGCGGCCACAACTTTGTTTGAGGTTTTAATGGCTGTTGCTGTTCGTAAGAAAGATAAAAGTGTACTGATTGCTGAAATATTTGACCCGAGAAGGTAGAAGTGTAAAACGTTATTCAGCTGGAATATCACCATTAAAATTTTAAGCTTACGGTCATCCTTTTGATAAAACGTAGAAATCCCTAAAGCGAAGCTGAGAAAGCCAAGCCATTGAGCAAAAGAAAGATTAATTAAAAATTCCATGTAATAGCCTTAAACGAAGAAAGCAAAAATGGCATTAGGAGTTGGAGTCTAAAGCCGAATGATAGTATGTGTGATGTGAAAAAGTTATTATACCAATTAGATTAACATGGTAACGCGTGATTTGAAATAAAATGAAATACTATTTCATTAAATGGTGATTCACCCCAAAGAATGCAGGTAAACCAATAGTATATTGGTGAGGTTGTTCGCTAAGGGATATTGACGGGTATATTTTAGCTCATAGTCTTTATTTTAAAGTGTAATAAATCCCTAGTAATGGAAGATATTTACAGCGAATTTCGTTAAGATAACAATAATCATGACCAATGTATTTTAGTTAACTATAATTTGGCTTAAACGACTGGTTTGTTAACAATTTCATCGCGTGTGAAAGGGAATATAATATGAGAAAAATTTATTTAGCGTTAGCCATTGCTGGGGGGCTTGCCGGTTGTGCTTCGAATTCGGATAAAGCGCCAGTGAATACTACGCCGGTACCGGCTATGGGCAAAGTGGCTGACGGTGCTTTTACTCGGTTTGCTTTAAATGGTAATAGCAGTGGTGCTTGGTTAGTTCATGCTACACCAGACCTTGGGTTAGGCGCTGTTGAAGCAACGAATATTACTGCTTCTGGTGACCCTGGCTCTCTACGTTTGTTTTACCCTTCAATCAATGAAAGCTCAACGCTACAAGAAGGACTTGGTGTAAGCCAAATTATTCCAAATATTGAACCAGATACCGACTACCTTTTGACGGTTTACTACCGTGATGAGAAAGGCGATGAGTCGCCAAATTTACTTGAATTGGGTGTTAAAGATATGGGGGTCGGTTCTCTTACGGGTAACAGCGTAAGAACGAAGACATTCACCAATGATGATATCGATTTCGATGGTGATGATACGCATGGTTTCCGTAAAGTGGAATTAGCCTTTAATTCAGGTAGTAATACAACTTTGGAAGTCTATGCTTTGACTCATCTAAGCAGTACTGAAAATATCGACGTTAATGGCGACGTGGCCTCTCAAACAGAAGTGTTTATTGATGATGTTGTGCTAGAGGTTGATGATTAATAGCACTGAATTCTGAGTATTGGGTATAATCTAGACTTAACAATCCCCTGATATTTCTATCAGGGGATTTTATTTTATCCATTAGCTATAAAGACTCTTTTGAAACTTCGTATATTGAAACTACTTGCATATAGAATAAAAACAAAACCAGTAAACGAAAAGATTGGGTTAAATGAGTTTTAATCTTTTCGTTGATCATAGATAGTCCAACTTTCTACTACACTGTTATCCATCCCGACTACAGAAGCGGTAACACGACGGCTTAATGTCATGGTTTCGTCTCTCGAGGTAGCGTTCACTGGGTCACTATCACCGTAACCAACCGTTTCAATTCGTTTTGGGTTAATACCTGCCGCAACTAGCGCTTTATAAACATTAGCTGAACGTTGAATAGAAAGGTACTTGTTGTGTTCTGCTGGTCCTACTGGGCTAGCATAACCGTTTAACACAATATGAGTTTGTGGATATTTGTCCAAGAAGTGGCTCATATTCTCAATGTGTTTATCATAAGCCGCTGGAATCACTGTGGAATCATTGGCAAATAAAATGTGCAGTTTATTTTCTTCTTCTGAATGGATAACCGTAGGGCAACCATCATTATCAATCACGGCATTGTGGCGGGTATTGGCGCATAAGTCACGTGCGTTAATGACACCATCATTATCAGAATCGCTTAAATCTTTCGAATGGTAGGCGATAGGTGGTGGTTCAGATTCTAGGTTCGAACATGCACCCAGCAATAAAGCTAATAAAGAAAGAGTTAATGCTTTCATAGTATTTCCTTATTTAGACGAACGAGCCCATTCATCAGGAATGGCAACGCGTAATTCATTCAACAGAAGACCAGTAGAGTTCAATAAGCGATAATCAGCAACAATGCCAGAATAATGCGCAGCTAAATAAGCCTTACGAGATTCAAATAATTCATTTTCGGTGTTCAGTAGATCCAATAAGGTACGTTTACCAATTTTGTACTGTTTCTCATAAGCAATGATAGTTTTGGCCGCAGAGTCAACGTGTCGTTGAAGGAATTTTTCTTGCGACACCGCAAGCTCTTTGGCACTCCAAGATAAACGAGTACTTTCTTCTAATAGACGGTAGGCATTGTCACGGATATTTTTTGCTTTGCTTATTTGGCTGGCAGCTGAACGGCTTTTGGCAGCATCACTACCACCGCTGTATAGGTTGTAGTTCATTTTAAGCATAACTTTTAATTCGTCAGTATCGCCGTCTGATGCATCAAGTTCATCACCATACTTTTGCGAACCTTCAACAGTAAACGTTGGTAGCATAGTACCTTTGGTTTGTTCGTATTGATACTGAGCAGCTTGTACATCATGGTAAGCCAAATACATGGTTGGGTTGTTGGCTTTTGCTTTCTCAAGCGCATCATTTAATGACTTTGCCACATAAGTATCATCGATTTTAGGCTTTCTTAGATCTTGAGGGTAAGAGCCAACCACCTTTACAAATGCAGTAATTTTATCGTTTAGGTTACTTTGAGCTGAGAGTAGGTTGGTATTGGCTTGTGCGACGCGGCCCTCAACCTGAATGAGATCGGCCGTTGAGCTTAAACCTGAATCCGTACGTTTTTTGATATCTC
This sequence comes from Vibrio litoralis DSM 17657, assembly GCF_000426765.1. Lineage (GTDB taxonomy): Bacteria > Pseudomonadota > Gammaproteobacteria > Enterobacterales > Vibrionaceae > Vibrio > Vibrio litoralis. The sequence continues at coordinate 412,302 of NZ_AUFZ01000016.1, forward strand.
GATAAATACGCATGTGCACATCATGGCTAGCTTGAGATAGAGTCACCACTTCTTGAGCTTGAATGACATCAATATAAGCTTCGACAGTCGATAATGCCATATCTTGGGCATCAGCTAACAGTTGGTAGCGCTCTGATTCCGCTTCCGCTTTGGTTCTTTGGATATCATTATAAGTGCTTGAGCCATCCCAGATTAGCTGGCGAATACTAATTTGTGCGTATCTAGGATTATATTCGCCTTGCGAACCTGCACTGTTGTCATAATCCTCATAACCCACACCCGCTTCAAGATCAACCGAAGGTAAGTATTTACCTGTAGATGAGCGGCTGGTTTCTTTTTGGCTGATAAATTCATTATAAGTTGATTGAATATTAGGGTTAGTTGCTAATGCAGTAGCAATTGCTTGCTCAAGAGATTGCGCATAGGTTGGTAGTGCGATTAATTGGCAACCAAGGAAAACGGCTAGCTTATGTATATTTGGGTTTTTTATCATCATCATCCTCTTAATGCTAAACAATTAAGCGCTAAGGAAAGGGTTACGTAAAGCCGAAAACGGACAAAATTTAGATTTACACGATCTTACAAGGTGTTTACAACTAATTATATATTTCTTAACTAATGGGCGGTGTTAAATATACAATTTAAACGCATGATTTTGCTTAAATCCTATCAGTTTAGACGAAGTCATGCGAATAAATTAGTTGTTAAATAGTTAAACTGTTAAATAAGTCTTGTTTGAATTGTCAGTTTTTTCTACAAGGTAGAGGATTCGTGGTGTAGCTAGCCTACACGAGAAGCCGATAACGCAGTAGAAAAAAACAACAAATGCCGCCCAAAGGGTTCGGCTAAAACGCTTTTATCTCGAACGAAATTTAACCACCAAAGTTCAACAGGCCCTAGGAGCATCGGCAATGATTTGGTAACAATTAAACGCTCTACAGAGCGGGTTCAGTGGCTTCATTTACAAATGATTCAATGACTATCGAAAAATGTTATTACTATCAAAGATAGTTCAATATGCATTATCGTGATTTTAGCTTTTTAAATTAGGCATTGTACCTAGATGAAAAACGCCCTAGGATTGATAAAAATCGAGAGTACTCATAGGCTTTCACCGCATTCTAAATAACTTCATCTGAGGTTAAAAAAACAGAGAGTCAATCAAATGGTTGCAGTAAACAAACAAAAAATTGCACCTCAAGGGCCTGAATTTTCAGAGTTAGTGCAAGGTTATTGGCGCTTGGGTGATTGGGGTATGACACCACAAGAACGTTTAACGTTTTTAAAGAAGCACGTTGAACTCGGTGTGACGACGGTTGATCATGCGGATATTTATGGTTATTACGAGTGTGAGCAATTATTTGGTGAAGGATTAGCACTAGATAAAAGCATGCGCGAACAAATTGAGATCGTCACTAAGTGCGATATCAAACTGTGTGGCGATAAAAACCCTGATTGGAAAGTGAATCATTACAACACCAGTAAGAATCACATTGTTGAATCAGTTAATAACTCACTAGCGCGCTTACAAGTTGAAGATATTGATGTGCTATTGATTCATCGCCCGGATGCTTTAATGGATGCGGATGAAGTAGCTGAGACGTTTTCTGAGTTAAAACAAGCCGGTAAAGTTAAACACTTTGGTGTGTCTAACTTTACACCTCGTCAATTTGAGTTGCTGCAATCTCGTTTAGATGCGCCATTGGTGACTAACCAGGTTGAAATTAACCCATTACACTTTGATGTAGTTGATGATGGTACCCTAGATTTGCTTCAGCAATTACGTGTTAAGCCAATGGCTTGGTCTTGTCTTGCGGGTGGTGATATCTTCAATGGCTTAAAAGAGCAGCATATTCGTGTTCGTGATGAACTGGAAGCGATTCGTGAAGAAGTTGGCGCACAAAGTATTGACCAAGTGATCTATGCATGGGTTTGCCGTTTACCATCTAAGCCTTTACCAATTATTGGTTCTGGTAAGATAGAACGCGTTCAAGCGGCGATTGATTCTCTGAATATTGAACTGACTCGTGAGCAGTGGTTCCGAGTTTGGATTGCATCGAAAGGCCACGGTGTACCATAAACCTATATACACGGCGTACTTGAATTTGCAGCTTTGTTGAGGTGTTCATTCACCCCAATCGCATAGGCAAGCTATGTTCATGGGGCCTCATTCACTTGTCGCCTCACTGCAACTTCAATTACTTTGTATTTAGTTAATAAGGAGCTCACTTGAGCTCCTTATTCCGTTGTTTGGCAACTCGCTGTTTATGGCAATTAACTAGATTGGTACGGCAATCCAGCCTGTTGAATGGATTGGCATATAGTCTCACGTATCCATTGATGGCCTTGGTCTTGATTGTTTCTTTCATGCCACAGCAACACATAAGCCATTGGCATAAACTCAAATGGTAGCGGTAATTGAGTAAGCGGATAAAGCTTTAGCGCGTGGCTAGCAAAACTCGAAGGCAGGGTGAAAATTAAATCACTATGGGCACTCACGCTCGCTGCGCCATAAAAATCCGGCACAGTAGTTTTAATTTTACGATGATGACCTAACTCTGCGAGGTAGTAATCTAACGCCCACCATTCTTTACCTTCACAGCGAACCTGCACATGTGATAACGCTAAATAATGCTCTAATGTCCATTCAGTTTCTTCAATTGTTTTTAATACAGGATGATCATTTCGCACCAAGCAAACTTGTTTATCTTTAAATAAGGTTTGGTGCTCAATGCCTTCGGGTAGCTTGCCAACATTAAACTCAGATTGAGGATGCAAATCACGCCCAGCAATCCCAAAATCGATTTGTCCGTGTTGTAAGTCGTTAAATGATTGGCCAGTCCATAGATAAGAATCAAGTTGAATATCAGGTGCTTGATTGAGTAATGAGCCAATAAAAGAGGGAATTAAAGTTTCGTAGGCACTTTCGACCATAGAAAAACTAAACTTGCGGTGACTTGTCTCAGGGGTAAACGTGGGGGGTTGAGTGATTTGGTATAAGTCTTGAAGTACGCTAGGTAAAATTTTGGCTAATGCGAGGGCATGAGCAGTCGGTTTTAAACCATGAGAAGTACGCTGAAAGAGGGGATCTTCTAGCGTATCGCGTAGACGGTTTAAACTTTTGCTTAATGCCGATTGACTTAAATTTAAACGGCTGGCGGCACGAGTAACACTTTGTTCTTCAATCAGAACTTGTAAAATCACAAGTAAGTTAAGATCGATTCTGGCTAGTTTATCTAAATTCACTGTTATTCCTTTAGGGAAATTATCTTTAGCTATTATACCATTTCTATTCATAACATCTAAGCGCTACACTAGCGGCCTTATCTGATGTGCCAACTTTTACGAGAATTCGATGCAACGCAACTTATTACCTATGTTAATGGCGATGGTGCTGCTTAGCCCATTAGCTATCGATATTTACTTACCGTCTCTCCCGACGATGGCGGCGGAATTTTCTGTTTCCAATAGTGAAGTTCAATCCACTTTAATTCTATTTTTGTTCGCAATGGGGTTAGGCCAGGTTGTGATTGGCCCGCTTGCTGACCGTTTTGGGCGCCGACCAGTTGCACTGTTTGGTGTTATTTTATATGGCTTGAGTAGCGTTCTGGCGGCTGTGGCACAAGAGTTTGAGTTGTTGCAAATTGCCCGAGTGCTACAAGGGTTAGCGGCTTGTTCGACATCAATTGTAGTATTCAGTGCGGTTCGAGATTGTTACAGCGTAAAAGATGGGGCTAAAATTTATAGCTACCTTAATGGCGCAATTTGCGTGATCCCAGCATTAGCACCGACCTTAGGTGGAGTATTAGCACTGCACTTTGGCTGGCGTTCAACGTTTGTATTTATGACCTGCTATTCCATGTTGATTTTATGTATGGTGACGTTCCGCTTCCCTGAAACTCGTCCATCCCATACGGTAAGCGATGGTGCGTTATACCGTTGGGCTCGCTATAAGCCTGTGCTGATGGATCGTCATTTTCTTTTTTATGCAATTTGCTGCATGACAGGAATGGGCGCGATTTTAACTTATGTGTCTTACTCACCTGTGTGGCTGATTGGGCATTTAGGTATGTCGGAATTAGCGTTTAGTGGTTTATTTGGTGTCAATGCTCTGATTAACATTGCTGCTTGCTTTGTTGCGCCTTGGGTGATCAAAAAACTCGGTAATCGCTCAACCGTTATCTTTGCGCTATCACTATTTATCGCTTCGGCTGCCTTACAATTTGCGGTTCAGCAATGGGAGCTTGTTTTACCATTGGCGGCTGCCGCAGGCTTTATGCTACCAATGGCATTGCTATGTATTGGTTTTGCCTTGTTGCTTGGTCCTGCAACCAGTATGGCGCTATCTGGCTTTGGTGAACGAGCTGGAACCGCGGCGGCAATGCTTGGTTTTATTCAAATGAGCGGTGCGTCATTATTGGCGGGCTTGATTCAACAAACCTCTTTAACCGCCCCTTATGCGGTGATATGTGTGATGGCCGGTGGGGCGATTATATTGTTGACGGTAATGTCGATGAAAAGAATGAATGCATGGCATGTCGAACGACTGGCTCACGATTGATGTGTCATGCTTCTCTTTATGAGTAATTAATGAAAGCCAGCCTAGTGCTGGTTTTTTTATTATATAAATTTTATATGTTTCGCTTTCAATCATTTGTGTATATGGGCTTCAGAGGCGTAGTATTAAGCTCAGATTGATAAACTTTTAAATCAGAGGTATCGGATGAAAATCTCAATGTTTAGCACAAAATCGTATGATGAAGCATCATTTTGTCAGGCGAATGAAAACCATGGTCATGAATGTCATTTTTATAATTTTCAACTGGATTTAAAAACCGCGTCAGTTGCTGAAGATTCTCAAGTGGTGTGTGCCTTTGTTAATGATGATTTAAGTCGTCCTGTACTCGAAAAGCTCGCCGGCCAAGGAACAAAGCTGATCGCAATGCGGTGTGCCGGATTTGACCGTGTTGATTTAGACGCTGCAAAAGAGTTGGGATTACAAGTTGTAAGAGTGCCAGCGTATTCACCAGAGGCCATTGCGGAACATGCAGTAGGCATGATGATGTGCTTAAATCGTCGTTTTCATAAAGCTTATCAGCGTACCCGTGATGCTAACTTTTCTTTAGAAGGTCTAACTGGATTTAACTTTTATGGTAAAACCGCAGGCGTGATTGGTACTGGTAAAATTGGCCTAGCGACTATGCGTATTTTAAAAGGACTAGGTATGAATGTTTTATGCTACGACCCATACCCTAGTGATGCCGCAAATGAGATTGGCGCAACTTACTCTTCGCTTGAAGATATTTATCAGCAATCGGATGTGATCACACTGCATTGTCCTTTAACATCAGAAAATCGCCGGCTCTTAAATGCTGAATCATTTAGTAAAATGAAAGATAAAGTGATGATTATCAATACCAGTCGAGGTGGTCTACTGGATTCACAAGATGCCATTGAAGCGCTAAAAGCCGGAAAAATTGGCGCATTGGGACTTGATGTATATGACAATGAGAAAGAATTGTTCTTCCAAGATAAATCCAATGACATCATTACCGATGATATTTTCCGTCGTTTATCCGCTTGTCATAATGTTTTATTCACCGGACATCAGGCATTTCTAACGAATGAAGCATTAGCCAATATTGCTGATACGACATTAAGTAACATTAAGCTGTTCTCGCAGGGTAAGTCTTCTGGTAATGAAGTGATCTAAAGTCAAACTATAGTAGTTAGTCATGGGGTGGAGTATTATTCGTATATCAATTTTACCCCCCCTTAAAAGAGCACGTTTTAATGATTACCCTGCAAGCTGGATTAATTTACTGCTTAATCCTGAGTTTTGTCACTTTTATTGTCTATTGGAAAGACAAACGAGCGTCAATCAAAGGCAATTGGCGCACCCCAGAAAAAACGTTACACATACTTGCTTTTTTAGGTGGATGGCCGGGCGCGTTGTTAGCTCAGCGTCTCTTTCGCCATAAAACCAGTAAGTTTCGTTTTCAGTTTGTATTTTGGTTATTAGTTGTCCTTAATTGTATTGGTACAGTTTTGATCCAAAACCCTGATTTTTATATGTAATGTGAATCAACAAGGATTACCGCCATGAACTCTGATTATCCTTTAGTTTCTGCGACTTGGCTCTTTGACCACTTTTCTGACGATAATGTCGTTGTTCTTGATACGACTACTCAACATGCTGTGGTCGGTGAAGCCTTAGAATTGCCTCGTCAGTATTTACCTAACTCTCAGCTTTTTGATATCGAAAATGTTTTCCTTGATTTAACCAATCCACTTCCAAATACCATGCCAAGCCCTGAATTGTTTACCGAACAAGCTCGTCAGCTAGGCATTAATCAAGATAGTGTGGTGGTGCTCTATGATGCTCGAGGTTTCTATTCCGCTCCTCGCGCTTGGTGGATATTTAAAACCATGGGCTTTGAGCACGTTTATGTCTTAGACGGTGGACTGTCATTATGGCAATCATTGGGCTATCCATTAGCAGATTCTTATACTGATATAGATAGAACGATGGGTAATGTGAATGCAAACTATCAAGCGCAGAAAGTGTTTAATGCGGATGATGTGTTAGCGGCGATTTCAAACGATGATATTCAAATTATTGATGTGCGTTCGCAAGAGCGATTTTTAGGTAAAGTCGCAGAGCCTCGTGAAGGGATGCGATCTGGACATATTCCATCTTCAATTAACCTACCTTTTAGTTCGCTACTTGAAGGGCATCAATTCAAGAAACTCGAGGCGCTGGAAACACTACTTGCACAGCATTTAGATGCTTCAAAACAGCAAGTATTTTCATGTGGTTCAGGCTTAACGGCGTGTATTGTCCTGATGGCGGCTTATCTTTGTGGCTATACAAACCTAGCCGTATACGATGGCTCTTGGGCTGAATGGGGCGCAAACCATGATTTACCGGTTGATATACCCAAGTAACTTCAAGGTGCGAGTTTCAGCAAGAATAAAACAAGCTTTAGGCAAGGCAAATTGAATATGATCATAGTCATTCTATCTCTGTTCAATTTAATGTAGCATAAAGCTTGTTTTAACTTGCCCTTCGGGAGCTTCATTCAAACCTTTATGCTGCGTCAGATTAGTTTGAAAGGTGCCTACATTCCTTCGCCAATCTTCCTTGCCTAAAGGTTTGGATGATAGCTCTGAATTCTGCACCCTGAAGTCACTTGGGTATATATAATAAGGAACCGTTATGACGGATGTTAGCTATCCAGTAAAAGGCCAATGTCAGTGTGGCAATGTGAATTTCACCTTGAAAACGGCACCTAAAATGGTGATTGCTTGTCATTGTAAAGAATGCCAAAAATTATCCACCAGTGCGTTTAGTATCACTTGTGTAGTGGATGCAAAGAATATTGATATTCAAGGTGAGCTAAAGCAAACCAGTCGTACTACAGACAGCGGTAATGAAAACATCGGTCATTTCTGTTCAGGCTGCGGCAATCGTATTTATCAATTAAACCCTGCTGCGCCAGATATGATTAAATTTAAGGCGGCGGCTAGTCTAGATGATACTCGAATGATTGTGCCGGCGATGCATGTATGGACAAGCGAAAAGCAAGATTGGGTTGTGATCCCCGATGATGTTCAGCAATTTGAAAAACAACGTTAATCGAAAACTGGTGAGCGTTGAATCATCTTCCCTTATCACAATGATAACTTGCATAACGGTCAAATAGGTTCGACACTGAAGCCATTCCATCACAACTTAAGGATGATGTTATGGCTCCTGTTCCCTCCAATACTTTTTACCGTACCGAACATGACAGCATGGGAGAGGTAAAAGTCCCCAAAGATGCTTTATATCAGGCTCAAACTCAACGAGCCGTCAATAATTTTTCAATCAGTTCTTTGACGATGCCACCTTGTTTTATTCAATCTGTTGCCATGATTAAACAAGCCGCCGCTAAAACCAATGCAGAGTTGGGTCTACTCGATAGTACGATGTCTAAAGCGATTCAGGCGAGTTGTCAGGCTATTATTGATGGCGAGTATCTTGACCAATTTCCGATCGATGTTTTTCAGACAGGTTCAGGTACCAGCACCAACATGAATCTTAATGAAGTGATCGCGACCTTATCAAATCAAATTCTTGAAGAAGCAACGGGGCAAGCACAGCGCGTTGGGCCGAACGATCATGTCAATATGGCGCAAAGCAGTAATGATGTGATTCCTTCGGCGATTCAGCTTAGTGCATTAATGGCGATTGAAGATGAATTGATTCCTGCCATGGAGCATTTAAGTCAAGTGTTGGAGGCAAAAGCGTCTGCACTATCTCATATTGTGAAAACCGGTCGTACTCACTTAATGGATGCGATGCCAGTAACCATGGGGCAGGAGTTATCTGGTTGGAAGGTGCAAATCGATAAAGCTCGCTGCCGCATTGAACAACTCTTGCCTGATTTAAAGCAATTGGCGCAGGGCGGAACCGCAGTCGGTACCGGCATTAATGCACCTCAAGAGTTTGCTCAATTATTTACGCAGCATCTGAGCTCAATAACGGGAAGGTCCATTCAGCCAAGCGATAACTATTTCTACAATTTAAGTAGCCAAGACTCAAGCGTAGCAGTATCCGGTGAATTAAAAGCTTATGCCGTAGCCTTAATGAAAATATCTAATGATCTACGTTGGATGAATTCAGGGCCACTCGCGGGAATAGGTGAAATAGAATTGCCAGCTTTACAACCGGGTTCATCGATTATGCCGGGTAAAGTGAATCCCGTTATACCTGAAGCCGTAGCCATGGCAGCAGCCCAGGTGATGGGGAATGACACAACGATTACGGTTGCAGGGCAAAGTGGTAATTTTCAATTAAACGTGATGTTGCCAGTGATTGCTTTTAACCTACTACAAAGCATTGAACTACTTGCTAATAGTTCACGCAGTCTTGCAGATAAATCGATAAAAGATTTTGCTGTGCGAGAAGATAATTTGGATTTGGCCCTCGTTAAAAACCCCATTTTAGTCACCGCGTTAAACCCTATTATTGGCTATGAAAAAGCCGCGAAAATTGCCAAGAAAGCGTATAAAGAAAAGCGTGCGATCATTGATGTAGCAGCTCAAGAAACCGATTTATCTCGTGAAGATTTAAAAAAGATTCTAGATCCTTATAAGCTAACTAGAGGTGGGATTGCTTGAAGTTATTTGGGTATAAAGCTCAAAAAGGCCGCGTGTGCGGCCTTTAGTATTATGAGGTTTCAAATATTACTTGTATGAAACTTCAATGCGGCGATTTTTTTCACGGCCTTCTACTGTTGAGTTATCCGCGATAGGGTTTTCTTCCCCTTTACCAATAGTGGTTACGCGAGACTCATCAACCCCTTTAGACTCCAAGTAATCCGATGCGGCTTGTGCGCGTTGTTCAGAAAGTTTTTGATTGTACTTAGCACTACCTGTTGAATCAGTATATCCAATTACATCCACTTTAATTTCAGGACGTTGGTTTAGGTACTCTGCGACAGGAGCAAGTGTTGTTTTTGCTTCTTCTGTGAGCTCAGTTGAATCATGTTCAAAAGCATGACCAGATAATGTTGCGGCTGGTAATGGTTCTTCTGCAACAACTGGTTCAGGTTCTGGCTCTTGAGCGGCGACTACTGCCGCAGTTGTTGTCGCTGCAGCGACTGGTGCAGCACTCTCTGAGCTACCAAAATAGTAACTTAGGCCAAGAGATAAGTAGTTCACATCAGACTTAGCAACACTTGAGCTACCAACATCATCAAACCATTGATACTCTGTACGGATTCGCCAGTTGTGACTTAGTTGGTATTCAACACCAGCGCCTAGCATCACAGACCAATTGTTATCACTTATATTACTACCTTGTGATAAATCGTGCTCAATGTCGTTATATGAGGTACCAACTTTACCAAATAGGTTCCAAGCACTAGTTAGGTTCCAGTCGAATTTAGCACCTAACTCACCATTTTGAACTTTGCTTTCCAGATATCCTTGAGTGCTATTAGAAGCTTTGGCTTTACCTAAGTAGTTGTAGCCACCTTCAAGAGAGAACCATTCGTTAAATTGATAACCACCGTAGACGCTGCCACCCCATGCATCATCATCACAATCATCACCGCTTTCACAGTAATCGAAATTAGCCCAGCCGGTTTTAGCACCAAGGTAAAACTCTCCGGCATTTTCTGCAGCGGCATTGACCTGTGGCGACATAAGAAGGGAAAGAGAAATGATTGACGCTACAGAAGGGTAAAGAGATATCCGTTTAATATTCATATTGGCACCAACTATAAAGTTATTTTTGTCCATACAAGCGATCCACAACTTCGATAAAGGAAATTTGGACCATGATTTTGCTAGCGAGTGATTGAAAACTATAAAGTTATCAAAAATCTACCTATACAATACTGCTGTAAGAATAGTTTATCAATCCATGAGTGTGAAACTTTTGTAAATTCTAAGTGTCATCAATTGGTTTATTGAATAATATGTTGGCGTGTGCGTTGATTATGTTATTGGTTATTTTTGAGTCTGTTTTTGATTTTTAATAGTCATTAAATTTCAATGATTTATGTTTTTTATGTGCATTGAATCATTTTTCAAATAATTAATTTTGATTAGAGTGGTGTGATTTTTAGTTCTAACCTGTAGTGATATTGCGGTCTTGTGCTTTAAATGAAAAGTTGATTATTGTGATGTGGATCTCTATTTTTTAGTGTCCTCTATCGCATAAAAAGAAAATTTCTTGGTTGCTATTTAGTTGCTAGTAAAAGAATTGCGAGTCTCTAGGTCGAGGCCATTATGGTTCATAAGGAGTATGGAATGCTTAGTTTAGGCTTGGATATTGGTGGAACAAAAATTGAAGCGGTAGTGTTAGCAGAAGATGGACAAACCATTTATCAGCAGCGAATAGCAACACCAACCAGCAGTTACTCTGAGTTTTTGTTAACAGTCAGCGATTTTATTCAAAGTATTCAAAAAACATTACAGCAGTCCATGAGCATTGGCATTGGTCTACCGGGGGCGATAAGTCCTGATAGCCAAACCATAAAAAACTGTAACTGCTTAATATTAAATGGACAACGTTTAGATAAAGATATTGCGGACATCATTAAGCAACCGGTGTATATCGCCAATGATGCCGATTGTTTTACATTATCGGAAGCGCAAGATGGCGCAGGAGCTGGGTATCCCACCGTTTTTGGCGTCATTATTGGTACAGGTTGTGGCGGTGGTGTTGTTGTCAATAGCCAGTTGCTATCTGGACCGAATGCGATTGCAGGAGAATGGGGGCATAATACATTGCCACAATACCATCGAGATAATGATGGGCTCGCACAGCAATGCTACTGCGGAAAAATTAATTGTATCGAACGTTTTATTTCAGGTTCAGGTTTTTCTGAACGCTACAATCAACAACATGGTACTGGCTACAACTCTGCAGAAATCATGGGTCTAAAACGTGCTGGCCATACTAATGCGGAACAGCATTATTCATCGTTTATTGATATGTGTGCTCGTAGTTTGGCATCAGTTATTAATGTACTTGACCCGCATGTGATTGTTCTTGGTGGTGGTTTGTCGAATGTCGAAGAAATTTACCAAGATATCAACGATTCGATTGGCGCCTATGTTTTTTCGGATGTGTGTAACACTAAGATTGTGAAAGCGAAGTACGGTGATTCAAGCGGCGTAAGAGGAGCATGTTGGTTGCCTCAGATGCATAGTGTTAAGGCATAATTTTTTTTGCTAGCCATAACGGAATTATTGATTTTGCTAGGCTAGCAGGTTAATTATCATGTTTTAGATACATTATTTACGATTGGTTTCTACATTGACCTCAGCATTGGTTTCAATTTTTTCTTCTTCATGTTTAGGCAGATCACCTTGTTGGAGCTTGGCTTTTTTCAAGGTTCTATGCAGTAATTGAGTGTAGATAGGTTGACCGCCAAGTAGCTGAGCCATAATGGTTGCCCCTAATGTGGTAATAATTAAAGGCAAAATCAGATGGTAGTTATTGGTCATTTCAATTACCAGTAAAATACCCGTGATTGGTGCTCGCACCGTTGCCGCAAAAAGTGCCCCCATGCCTGCAATGGCAAACATTCCCGGATCGATATTGAGGCTTGGATCAATTTGGAGAGCAAGCTGTCCGTAAAAGGTGCCAAACAGGGTGCCAAGTGCCAGCATTGGTGCGAAAATACCGCCAGGAGCACCAGATCCAAAGCAGACTAACGTGGTGGCAACGCGGGCAAAGAATAAAATGAGTAATAAGCTAATACTGTAATCGCCAGTAGTTGCGCCTGGAATAAGTTGAATACCACCGCCGGTTAATTCAGGAAGGTAAAGTAGTAGTAGCCCAAATATTCCGCCGATGATTGTACCAGTGATTAAGTAGCGTTTTCTGTCATTACGGTGAATCAGAACAAACATGTCTTGTGACCACGTCACTAAACGGTTAAAGGTGACACCAAAGATACCGAAAATCAAACCTAAGACGAGAAATAGCCACAAGGTGTCGAGATCTGGTGCACTATATTGCGGCATCGTGATCACTGCCGCTTGACCACTGATTGAGCGAAATACGATGGTTGCTACTACAGAAGAGATAATTACCGCTTTAATCGAGAGTAGGTTGTATCTGAAATGAGGTCGCATTTCTTCAACTACAAACATGATCCCTGCCAGTGGCGCATTGAATGCCGCCGCCAAACCACCAGCGGCACCACAAGCGAGTAGTGAATGACGTCCATCTGGATCTTTTAAGCGAAAAATATCAGAAACCATGCGGCCAATATTACCGCCCATTTGTACGGTTGGACCTTCGCGCCCCAGTACCATACCGGAACCTAATGCCCCAAGCCCACCAAAGAATTTTACCGGAATTACCCGCCACCAACGCACAGGACGAATATCATCCATCGCCCCTTCAATTTCAGGGATCCCAGATCCTGCAGCTTCTGGTGCAAATCGACTGACAAGGTAATAACCGATAAATGCCAACCCAGCACTGACTAAGATTGCTGAAAGCCATAAAGGCAGCAAAGAACTCACTTCTTGTTTAAGCCAATCGGTGCGAGTTTCAGAGACCCAATGCACGCCAATTTCAAAGAAAGAGCCAACTAAACCCGCCAAAAGCCCCACAATTACAGAAAGTAATAAAATAGATACTGGTGTCTTGTCTCTAGTCAGAATGACACCAACAAATTTTTTAGATTTGTATTGTGATAGAGAGTTTCGAAATGATTTTGAATTGGCCATTAGGTTAGATTTTTCCACCATTACTGAGAAAAGGTCGAGTATCTGCTTAGCTGAAGAATAGATACATTGAAAAATAAAGTTCTACATCATTATAAGATGCAATGAGAGTATTACATCAAATTGTTACGAAAAGTTATTTTACTTAGATCATTAAAAGTGTACATAACGAAAAATAATAATATTTTGACTAGGTTACGAGAGAGTGACTTAAAGCGCGATAGAAGATGCTATTCACTAACTTGTCATTTGGTGTTTTTGTGCCATTCTTGTAATTAGATAGAAGAGAGTGACATTTCATAACGGAGGAAATCATCTTCTATCGACGTAACCGGTTACAGAAGGTTATGTGTTTAGATAATGACACAACAATATGGATGTAAAAATTAAGTATCAATTGAAATCCTCGAATATGATCATAGCTTAATTACGCTATATGATTCGCATACTCACGATTGAGTCTCGAGGGGAGAAGCGCACTCAAATGGGTGCGCTTTTTGCATTTATGGTGATTGGTTATCTATATATCTGAGGTTACCTACTGCGGTTATCTACTGCATCTTCAAATGAGTTGAGTATAATGCGGAAATAAAATCATATACCCAAGTGACTTCAAGATGCAGAATTCAGAGCTATCATCCAGACCTTTAGGTAAGGAAGATTGGCGAAGGAATGTAGGCACCTTTCAAACCAATCTGACGCGGCCTATCTCTTATAAAAAAGAAGAGGTTTGAATGAAGCTCCCGAAGGGCAAGTTAAAACAAGCTTTATGCTGCGTTAAATTGAACAGAGATAGAATGACTATGATCATGTCCAATTTGTCTTGCCTAAAGCTTGTTTTATTCTTGCTGAAACTCGCATCTTGAAGTCATTTGGGTATAAACACACGGTTCAACGGAGTAGGACATGACACAAAGAGTGCCAACTAACATCATTACTGGTTTTTTGGGAGCAGGGAAAACCACCACCATTTTGCATTTACTCAAAAATAAGCCAAAAGACGAAAACTGGGCGGTTTTAGTTAATGAGTTTGGAGAAGTTGGTATTGATGGTGCGTTGATGACAGATCAAGGTGCGATGATTAAGGAAATCCCTGGTGGTTGCATGTGTTGTACTGCGGGCGTTCCTATGTCGGTAGGGATTAATGCATTACTTCGAACCAATCCCGATCGTTTACTCATTGAACCAACCGGTTTAGGTCATCCCAAAGAAGTGATTGCCAAATTGCAGTCTGAACAATTCATGTCTTATGTGGATTTAAAAGCCACGATAGCATTAGTTGACCCAAGGCATTTGTCGATTGAAAAATACACTGAAAATCAAAACTTCAATGATCAGCTCGATTCCGCTCAAATTATCATGGCCAATAAAGTTGATCAGGTTGCTGAAAGTGATTTAGCGCAATTAGCAATTTGGTTTGAGTCATTTAAGCAAAAGCATAGTGCTAACGCTGAACAATTGCATTTGGTTACCGCTATTCAAGGCGAGATAGATCTTTCTTTGCTAGATATTGAACGAGTGGCCTCGAATCAAGATGAAGCTAAGCACGGTCACGATCACCATCATGATGATCTAGACCCTCAGTTTGGTTTACAGCCTGGTGAAAAATTTGTCCGCAAAGAAAATAAAGGGCAGGGTTATCACAGTTGTGGTTGGTTATTCGGCGCAGAATTCACGTTTAATTTTGACCAACTTTTCTCAATGCTATCTGCACTAACGGCTGAACGAGTGAAAGCGGTAATGAATACTGACCAAGGTTGTTACGCCTTTAATGTCTCGAATAGTGTGGTGTCAGTGAATCAAATCAGTCTAGATGGCTTTGAATCTCGCATTGAAGTGATCGATAGCCAATTAATGCCGTGGCAACAACTAGAAGATGTTTTGCTTTCTATTGCTGAAGAAAAGTAAGAAATACCGATGTAGGTTGGAACGATGCAAGATGATATTTTACAAGGTGCATTACGCACTGAAATGAAAACAGTGACGGCAATGGTGGAGATCTATTGCCGCGCTCATCATCATGCTGACGACTCGCTATGTCAGCAATGCAACGATTTGGTGGAATATGCTCGAATGCGTTTAGATCGTTGTCCGTATGGCGAGAGCAAACCAACATGCAATAAGTGCCCAATACACTACTATAAACCGGAGCAAAAAGAGCAAATGCGCTTAGTGATGCGTTACTCTGGCCCGAGAATGTTACTACCGCATCCACTGTTGGCAATTCGACATTTATACAAAGAAAGAAAAAAGGCGGTAGGAAAACCTGCCGCCAATCAATCAAACCGTGCTAAGAGACTACAAAAGTAATACCAATCAAATTAATTAAGTGATTAGAGATTGCGTAAAAAAAAATCCTTGAGAACAAGGCATAAATGTTGATAAGTAGTTGCTCTACAATCCACATTTATAACGCAGTTATCGAGGGTTTTAGCAAGCAAGAATAGTCAAATAATTAATGCGATTGGTATAATATTAACGCTTGTTACGCAGGTAGCGTTTACGACGTTCTTCTTTTTTCTTAATTTGCATTTCTTTTTTACGCTCAGCTTCAATCTCAACTTGAATTAATTCTTCCGTGATCATTTCCGGCAGTTCAAGGGTGATTTTGCCGAGTGTGCCATTACGAAGTTCATGTAACAGAATCTCAGAAGCTTTATGTAGATCAATACGGCCACCGGCACGCAAAGCACCACGCTTCCGACCAATTGCTTCCATTAATTCAATTTCAGTTTCTGGCAGTTCGTCAATGTTGTAACGTTCTTTAAGTAGTTCAGGGTATTGTTTAGCTAAATATTCAACCGTATAAAAAGCCACTTCATCGTATTCCATTGCCGTATCTTTTACCGCTCCGGTAGCCGCTAGACGAAAACCACTGTGCGGGTTCTCTACTTTAGGCCACAAAATCCCCGGAGTGTCTGAAAGCACCATACCATTTTGCAAGTTAATGCGTTGCTGACGACGAGTTACCGCCGGTTGGTTACCGGTTTGCGCTATCATGCGTCCCGCTAGGGTATTGATAATCGTCGATTTTCCAACGTTTGGAATCCCCATGATCATAGTGCGAATATCTTTACCAATCGCTTCACGATGCGGAGCTAATTTACGGCACAACTCCATGATCTTAAATACTTCTTGAGGATTTTCAGTCGTGATCGCCATCGCCTTCACACCTTGCTCTTTCTCAAAGTGATCGATCCACATTTGAGTTAGTTCCGGATCAGACAAATCGCGCTTATTCAGTACTTTAACGCAAGGTTTCTCACCACGCAGTTGCGAAATAAGCGGGTTTTCACTCGAAAATGGAATGCGCGCATCTAGCACTTCAATAATGACATCAATTTTAGGTATGACTTCTTCGATCTCTTTACGAGCCTTGTGCATATGGCCCGGAAACCATTGGATATTGCCGTTAACCATTTGTTTTTTATCCTTTTAGTTTTTGGTTGTTAGGCTATGGGGTACTAAATGGGGTACTAAAAGTAAAAGTGAAACCATTAAAAGTAGTGCCGATAGCGGGATAAGTCAGTAATGCTCGCATTGTAACAGTTATGGAATTCTGAGAGAAATTAACTCGGTAGTAATTAATTTGTGCGAAATGTAGAAACATTGCTTAATGATCCGCACCACCAGTTAAGCCTAGTTAACTATGAACAGAAAAATGTCGCTTAATGCAGTGTCCAGTCTGGCTGGAGCAGATCAGTAGCGTTAAAGGTGAGTGCCACTACATGAGCCATTGCTGCCTTTCGTGCTAGTGGTTTTAATAGTTTCTCCCTTATCTGAAGATTTAATAGCGATATTAACGACCTCTTCAATGAGTAAATCATCTGGTTTCTTAATGTAGGAAGCGGTGAACTTTAATGGTTCAGGTGTCCATTTGGCATCAATCACGGTTAGGCTTCCATCTTGTAGTTGTGATTGAATTACTTCTTTGGGCAAGATGGCGATGCCGACTCCTGATTCTGCAAGTTTTATACTAGCCGATAAAGCGCTTACTGAGTAATACCTCACAGAAGACATTTTCTTTTCAGAGAAATGTCGTTGAATTGCATGATAAGGAGCCGTATTTCTTGAATACGTAATAATGGGCCAATTTGTAAAGTGCTGGCTAGATAAATCTAATTTCATTGCAATTTCAGGGCTAGAAACCCAATGAAGAGGATATTCACCTACGGGATAATTTATTACTTGAGGTGAAGAAATAGGACCTAATAAGATCGCTATATCGATATTATGTGCCAGTAGTTCTTTGCTTAAGTTTACTGTGGCATCAACGACTAATTCAATTTCTATAGCGGGATAGCGTTTGTTGATGGTTGCGAGGAATGTGGGAAGCCATGTATGAACAATGGTTTCTGATACACCAATTTTTATTAAGCCTGATAGGGCATTAGAACCATTAGCTTTGTACATAAATTGAGTGGTTGAACTCAATATATTTTCAGCCATAGGTAATAACGCTCTCCCTTTAGGGGTCAGTACGACATTCCCTTTTTCTCGTTTAAATAGGCTTGTATTTAATGTTTCTTCCAAGTTAGATATGCGAACAGAAATAGCGGGTTGAGTTGTACATAATTGCTTAGCAGCAAGTCGAAAACTTCCTAAACTAGCAATCGAAACAAACGTTTCCAACTGTTTTAGGTTTATCATTCAACATCCTTTTATTATTCATTTCTAGCTATAAATTTAACTTCCTTATAACATCATAATTTATTTTTATCAGTCTGGTCAAAAAATCGCTAATAGACATTATGTGAATACAGGTTACCTTTAACTTTGTGATAACAATATTTTGCCAAAGGAGTGGTGACTATGATTGAGTGTTCTTCTCAACTTTCATTAGATAAATTACGCCAACTTATTCGATCAAATACCTATACAGGTTCAACAAGTGGCTTAGCTTCTGGTTACTTGCAAGCGAATTTGGTGATCCTACCAAAGGAGTGGGCGAATGATTTTTTATTATTTTGTCAACGTAATCCCGTCGCATGTCCTTTGATTGGTATGACTGATCCTGGTGAAAAACATCTATCTGATATTGGTCTAGATATCGATATCAGTCTTGATACACCTGAATATAATGTTTTCTATGATGGTGAATTTAACCATTCAGTTTCGGATTTAACAGAACTTTGGCGTGATGATTTAGTGACATTTGTCTTAGGCTGTTCATTCTCATTTGAAGAAGCCATGATCCAATCTGGACTACGGATAAGAAATATTGACCAGGGCTGCAATGTTTCAATGTACGATACTAATATTTCATGCCAAACAGCCGGCCGTTTTCACGGCAATATGGTCGTATCGATGCGTCCATTCACATCTGCAGATACCATTCGAGCGGTTCAAATTACCACTCGCTTTCCTAAAGCACATGGAGCCCCAATCCACTTCGGGACTCCATCTTTAATCGGTATTTCAAACCTAGATTCACCTAATTATGGTGATGCGGTTCAGCTCAAGCCTGATGAAGTGCCGGTTTTTTGGGCTTGTGGTGTCACGCCTCAAAATATTATCCGAAATAGTAAGCCTCCATTTTGTATTACTCATGCTCCAGGGAAAATGCTCATTACCAACCGTTTGAGTAATGAATTTGCCTTCCTTTAACTGATAATACGAGGAAATCAAATGAAAATTAATTGTGATATGGGTGAAAGTTTTGGGTTATGGCAATTGGGGCAGGACCCTGCTGTTATGCCATATGTCGACATGGCTAACATTGCTTGCGGTATGCATGCTTCCGATCCCACCGTTATGAAGTCAACGGTAAAACTCGCAAAAGATAATAACGTTTTGATTGGTGCTCATCCAAGTTATCCCGATATTCAAGGATTTGGTCGACGGTATATGGCGATGAGCTCCGAAGATCTTGAGTCGTGTATTATCTATCAGTTGGGAGCGTTACAGGGAATCTGTCAAAGTGAAGATGCGACCATGAGTTATGTAAAACCTCATGGTGCTCTTTATAATGCGATGATGAAAGATGACCAAGTGTTTCATACTGTTTTATCTGCAATAAAAAAGTTTAATAAGACCCTTCCATTGGTTGTTATGGCCGTACCTGATTATCAACATTATCAAGCGCTTTCTGATGAATACGGCATTCATTTATGGTTTGAAGCTTTTGTTGATAGAGCATATGACGAAAATGGTCGTTTAATGCCTAGGACTGAGCCCAACTCATGCCACACCACTTTAGAAAAAGTAGATTGGCAAGCTAAGCAGTTGATGGAAAGTGGGTCAGTGACAACGCATACAGGGAAAACCGTGTATGTTAAAGCTGACACACTGTGTATACATGGAGACGGACCTTTAGCATTATCTATTGCTCAACGCTTACGTATGAGGGTGGATAATATATGAACATATCCCCTGTAAATGAAAATACAATCATTGTTTATTTTTCAGATACTGTGAATTTGGAAACCGCAGATAAAATCTCAATTGCGGTTACAGCTCTTCGGCGCCGATTAAGTACTCATATTATTGATGTCATTCCATCGTATACCTCAATTTTAATTAGCTTTGATTTATTAACGATTGATCTTAAAACTTTCATGGAAGCGGTAAATTACACATTGAGTTTGTGTGAAAAACGCAAAGTAAAATCGATGGGGAAAGTGATTGAATTACCCGTTTATTATGGTTTAGAAGTGGCATTAGATGCTGACCATATAAGTGCTTACACTGGTTTATCATTCGATGAAGTAGTCAACCTTCATAGCTCGATGAGTTATCGGGTGTATGCAATTGGTTTTGCACCAGGGTTTGCTTACTTAGGTAACACAGATAAACGTATTGAAATACCTCGTAAAGAAACGCCGAGACTTAAGGTTCCTATGGGCAGTGTTGCGATAGCGGACCGACAAACAGCAATCTATCCGAAACAATCTCCAGGTGGTTGGAGTGTCATTGGTAAGACACCGGTAAACTTAATTGATTTTGAAAAAGACAACCTTACTGAATTTGAGGTTGGCGCACAGATCCAGTTTAAATCAATTGATAAAGAGACATTTCTTGAAATGGGAGGATGCTTATTTCCAGAAGAGAGTGACTTTAAGAAGGAGGAAGCATGTCATTACAAATAATTACTTCTGGCCCTTTGAGTTTGTTGCAAGATCTTGGGCGATATGGACATCAATCTATAGGCGTTACAACTGGAGGCCCTATGGATGAACATTCATTTTTATGGGCAAATCGTCTACTCAATAATGATCCAAACGCAGTGCAAATTGAAGTCACGATGGGACAGTTTAGCTGTCAATTTAAGAAGGAAACGACGTTTTCTTTGACTGGGGCTGATATGGGGGCAACGTTAAATGGTGTTTCTATAGAGTGCTGGCAATCTCATTCTGTTTCCGCTGGAGATCAGTTAACCCTTAGAGGCTCTCGAGCTGGAATGAGGGCATACATTGCAGTTAAGGGAGGGTTTAATGCCATTCCATTACTAAATAGCTGCGCAACGGTAATGCGGGATCAGATGGGGGGAATCAATGGTGACGGTAACAAGTTAATGGCAAAGGATACAATAGGTTATGCTGAAACTACTCCTATGCCTCTCACATGTGTTCCACCGGAGTTTATTCCTAAATATAAGCAATCGATTACCTTAGATGTATTTCTCGGATATCAGTATGAATCCTTTTGCGAATTACAACGAGAGAAGTTCTTCACCTCAACTTATCAACTCACTCCACAAATGGACCGAATGGGCTGCCGGTTTAGTGGTGAGCCTATTCTATGCCAAAAACAAAATCTCATTTCAGAAGGGATTGCAGCGGGTGCAATCCAAATCCCTCAAGATGGTCAGCCAATTATTTTGCTAAAAGACCGACAAACCATTGGGGGCTATCCCAAGATTGGTTGCATTAGTGCTAAAGGACAACGTTTATTAGCTCAGTGTTTACCAGGTGCTGAGATCCAATTTGTTGAAAAGGATATTTACGAAGCACAAGAAGAAAGAAGGATTGAACAAGCGTTCTTTGAAAGCTACATCGGAAGGCGTCGAGTCCAAGAAGCCAGTTAAATGATAAGAAAGGCAACAATGGATGATTGCTGCTTAATATACAGGGGGTAATGCATGACAATTGAAAAATCAGCACAAGATACAGCGGGTGAATTGAATTTCATTCAAACCAATAAGAAACAAATAAACTGGTCATTGATCATGGGAGCCGCATTTTTGATGGCAACCTCAGCTGTTGGTCCTGGGTTCTTAACTCAAACGACAGTATTTACCCAAACCTTAGGGGCAAGTTTTGCATTTGTGATTCTGGTTTCGATTATTTTAGATATTGGTGCTCAACTGAATATATGGCGAGTTATTGTTGTATCTAAGAAGCGAGCTCAGGACATTGCGAATGATTTATTACCCGGCTTAGGAATAGCGATTGCAGGGGCTGTTGCACTAGGGGGGCTTGCTTTTAATATAGGTAATCTTGGTGGCGCGGGGATGGGGATGAATGTAATCTTTCCTGGGATAACTCCTGTGGTCGGAGCGGCAATAAGTGCCGTCATTGCAATCACCTTATTCTTGTTAAAAGATGCGGGAAAGGTCATGGATCGATTCACAATTGTGATGGGGGGAGCTCTCATTGCAATGACGTTATACGTTTTATTCTCGACAGAACCTCCGATTGGAGAAGCCGTTTATAGAGCAGTATGGCCGGAAAAACTAGACGTATTGGCTATCGTTACTCTTGTTGGTGGGACGGTCGGTGGCTATATCACTTTTGCTGGTGCCCATCGTTTGATTGATGCTGGTGTGACAGGTAAAGAATCGTTACCGCAGGTGAATCGAGGGTCTATTTCTGCTATTAGCTTAGCATCAGTTGTGAGAATCATTTTATTTCTTGCTGCATTAGGTGTCATTTCTACTGGGGTTACTTTAGATCCTTCGAACCCACCAGCATCAATGTTCCAACATGCAGCAGGTGACGTTGGGTACAAAATCTTTGGATTAGTATTATGGACGGCTGCAATTACTTCTGTTATTGGTGCCGCTTATACTTCGGTTTCGTTTTTAAAAACGCTTCACCCTTTTATTGAAAAGAACTCACGAGCGTTCACTATTGGATTTATTGCAACATCAAGTTTGATTTTCTGCTTTATTGGAAAGCCTGTAATTCTTTTGATCGTTGCTGGAGCCGTGAATGGGTTTATTTTACCCGTTACGCTAGGAATAATGTTGATTGCATCTCGTAAGAAAGCAATCGTTGGTGATGATTATCATCACCCAGTTTGGCTCTCCGTCTTTGGGTGGTTGATTACCGCAATGATGGCGCTAATGAGTATTTATACTCTTTACATTATGTTGCTTACATAATGTAAAAGTATTGGTTAAACGCAAAAAAGCCTAAAAGATACAGTGAATGAGAAAAAGAAATATCAAACCACCATTCATACTTTCGTTTGCATATACCATCTAATTACTTAGTGTAAATAAATATATGGTTAACTTATTGTTTCGAACGAATAACAAAATGCATATGAAAGCTTTTAGTGTAATTAGAAGCTATTTCTATAGTTTACTTTGGGGTTTCACCAAATAAGTGTTTGTATTAGTCATTGAATGCACTGGTATGGAAGAAACCATGCTCTAATGCTAAGTCAGAAATACAAGTAATTTTTATGTTATTTAACAGATGGAGTCTGATTGCGTTTAGTCTGTTGTTTTTAATGTATTGGATTGGAGATATGCCTAAACAGCGTTCAAAATTATAGTGGATGGTCCGTCGACTCTGATCTGCTCTAACCAGACTGGACACGGCATTAAGTGACATTTTTCTGTTCAAAGTTTACTGGGCTTAGATACCCAAGAGCACTGTGCCTTCTCGTCCGATTATAATCAACCTCAATGGACATCATATCAAGTTATCTCTTAAGCAATCTTTATCCGTACCGCATCTGGTCGCCAATATTCAAACTCACAATCGATCAACTCGCCATCTTGCTTATAATTGGTCCGCTGAATTTTGAGCACGGGTTGGCCTTCCGCTAAGTTCAACGCATGTGCTACATGCCGAGGGGCTGCGGTGGGGATCACTTCAAATTGCGAGTGAGAAGTCTGATAGCCGTACTTGTTTTGATATAGCAAGGTTAACGATGAAGTGAGGCATTCTTCTAAAATCCCTTCAAATAACTTTTCTTTTAAGACGTTTTCAACAAATAAAACCGCGCGGCCATCGATTAAACGCAAACGCTCAATAATGAGAATTGGCTCTGGTTGCTTTAAGGCTAATGCTTGTGCGTAATCAGCATTGGAAAGCTCTTCACGAACCTTTATCAAATGGGTTTTCGCAGTTCGATTTTGGTCATTGACCATTTGATGAAAGTGGCAACGAGAGAGAGGGTTATAGGTTAATCGCTCTGGTGAAACGTACCAACCACGACGCTTTTCTCGGTAAATCACCCCTTCAGTTTCTAGTGCAATCAGCGCATCTTTTATCGTAATGCGAGTAGTGTCAAACAAGGCACTCAGTTCCCTTTCTGATGGGATTTTTTGTCCTTGTTGTAACTGCCCTAAATGAATTTTATTTTTTAGTTCTGATTTGATTTTGCTGAGCTGCGTTGTAAATAGGGGGGCATTGTTCACTTGTTTTCTTGACCTAGTCCATGAGTAATTCCTATTAAATTTAATCATCAAAGGTAACAGAAATATGACAAGCCTCGCTGAGGCACCCTGAAATGATTCCGTCATATAAATTCATTAAAACTGTCAAGAAATTGGCACCGAATCGTCATTTTTCATCCATAGCATAAATGCTGAATTTACTGACCTAGTCCAGAAGGATGGAAAAACATGAAAACCTTAACAAGTCGTTCAATTCAATTTCCGATAAAGCATGTTGTGACTGCATTGATAGCGGTAGGTGTCTCTTCATCAGTATTTGCAAAGGAAAGCGATATCGATTCATTAGTGACTGCAGCAAAGAAAGAAGGCGCGGTATATAGCGTTGGAATGCCAGATAGTTGGGCAAACTGGAAAGATACCTGGCAAGATTTGAATGAGAAGTATGGTTTAAAACACCAAGATACGGATATGAGCTCAGCGCAAGAAATTGCTAAGTTTGAAGCGGAAAAGAAAAATGCAACGGCAGATATTGGTGATGTCGGTTTTGCTTTTGCACGTGTTGCGGTGAAAAAGGGTGTGACTCAGCCGTATAAACCAACGACTTGGGATGAGATCCCTGATTGGGCAAAAGATAAAGACGGCCATTGGGCACTTGCCTATACCGGTACGATTTCTTTTATCTCAAATAATAACCTAGTAAAAGATGCACCGAAAACTTGGGCTGACTTATTAAAAGGTGACTATAAAGTGACGGTTGGCGATGTGGGGGTTGCGGCGCAAGCTAACAATGCAGTATTAGCAGCGGCGTTTGCAAATGGTGGTGATGAAGCGAACTTAAAACCGGCATTAAAGTTCTTTGGTGAACTGGCGAAACAAGGGCGTTTGTCATTTACCGATCCAAGCATTGCGAACCTTGAGAAAGGGGAAGTCGAAGTAGCGATCTTATGGGATTTCAATGCCTTGAACTATCGTGACAAAATCGACAGAGAGCGTTTCACCGTCAATATTCCACAAGATGGCTCTATCATTTCTGGTTACACCACCTTAATTAACAAATATGCGAAAAACCCAAATGCGGCCAAACTTGCTCGTGAATACATCTTTAGCGACCAAGGACAAATCAACTTAGCTGAAGGGTATGCGCGCCCTATCCGAACGAACATTACTTTGCCTAAATCGGTACAAGATAAACTACTGCCTAATGAGCAATATAAAAATGTTCATCCAGTGACTGACTTTGCCGCATGGGAAAAATCAGCACGTAAACTGCCACGCCAATGGCAAGAAAGCGTTTTGATTAACCAGAAGTAGGGCCATGAGTATGAACAATAAGGTTATCCTTGTTGTTTTAGATGGACTGAATAATCAAGTAGCCCGTGATTGTATGGGCTACTTAAATGGTCTACTAGAGCAGCAACGCGCCACATTTTATACCGTGCAAAGTGAGCTACCTTCCATGTCTCGCCCGTTATATGAATGTATTTTAACTGGGGTTCGTCCGGTTGATAGTGGCATTGTCAGTAATCAAATTGTGCGACGTTCACATCATGAGTCCATATTTAGCCTAGCAACCTCGCAAGGCAAAACCACCGCAGCGGCTGCCTATCATTGGGTGAGCGAGTTGTATAACCGTGCGCCTTATGAGGCAGTACGTGACCGATTTACTCATGATAAGGCTCTCAATATTCAGCATGGTTGTTTTTATCACTGGGATGATTATCCAGATGAAGCTTTGTTCTTGGATGCTGAACATTTAAGACAGACGCATCAACCTGATTTTTTGTTGATTCATCCAATGAATATTGACGATATCGGTCATAAATTTGGTTTAGATTCTCGTCAATATCGAAACTCAGCTCGTCATGCCGATATTATTTTGTCGCACTATATCGATACCTGGTTACAAGAGGGCTATCAAGTGATTATCACCAGTGATCACGGAATGAATAATGATCTATCCCATGGCGGTATTTTGCCAGAAGAAAGAGAAGTGCCATTTGTGGTGATTGGTGATGGGTTTTCGCATCAAGACTGCAAGATTAAACAAACTGATATTTGTGGCAACGTATGTCAGTTGTTGGGCATTCAACATCAAAAAGATGTGACTCAAGGATTATTAGCCGTATGAATTCTCCTCTCTTATATTCCGCCACAGTGACGCAATCAAAGAGGAAAAAGCAGCCTGTTTGTCTTTGGTTCAATAAGATCAAACCTGCCGTTTGGCTTGTGCCTTTCGCCGTGGTGTTTTACTTATTTCAACTCGCGCCTATGTTGTGGGTGTTGGTCAATAGCTTTATTTATGATGAAGCGTTTGGCTTGGATAATTACCTAGAAGTACTGGATTCTGCATTTATGATGCAAGCGTTCGGCAATAGCTTATGGTTGTCGATTTGGTCGAGTTTTATTGGACTGGCGATTGCCGCTTTATTGGTGTCGTCACTGAGAAAAGTAAGTGGCAGACTGCGCGATGCGGTGATTGCCTTTACCAATATGAGCAGCAATTTTGCCGGCGTTCCGTTGTCATTTGCTTTCATTATTATCTTAGGCACCAATGGCGCGGTCACTTTGTTGCTTAAACAATATGGTCTGCTGGGAGATTTTGACCTGTATGGACAATGGGGCCTGTTGGCCATTTATATCTACTTTCAAATCCCACTCGCGGTGCTGCTGCTTTATCCCGCGTTTGACGCTTTAAGCGATGATTGGCAATCAGCTGCATCTCTACTTGGCGCCAATACCTTTCAATACTGGTGTCGCGTGGCGCTTCCTGTGTTATCTCCTGCATTGCTCGGAACCTTTATTATTTTAGTCGCCAATGCAATGGGGGCTTATGCCAGTGTCTACGCATTAACTTCCGGCAACTACAACCTGATCACGATTCGTATTGCGAGTTTGGTGTCTGGAGACTTATTCCTAGAGCCGAACTTAGCCGCCGCCATTTCCGTTATTTTGATGGGTATTTTAGCCTTCATTACAGTGATTAATCAGTGGCTTATTTCAAAAAGTTATGCAGCGAAAAAGGGAAGTAAGTAGTCATGCAAGAACTGAATACTCGATTTCATAAAACGATGCTATTCCATAAAACAGTGGTGTTTAGCATTGTCACCATCATGATGATCCCGATTGTCGCCACATTAGTGTATTCCATTTCATCACGTTGGGGGGCGACCATTTTACCGGATGGTTTCACCTTAGATTGGTATGTGCAATTATTGACCGATCCACGCTTTGTACAAGCCTTTGGGCGTTCGTTATTTATTTGTATTGCAGCGCTACTACTCAGTGTGGTGTTGATTTTACCAGCAATTTTTGTGGTGTTTTATTACTTTCCAAAACTGGATAAGGTCATGAATATTATGATCTTGCTACCGTTCGCCGTACCGCCAGTGGTGTCATCGGTTGGTTTGTTGCAATTGTATGCGGACAGTGATTGGTCGTTAGTGGGGACGCCGTGGATTCTAGTCGGAACCTACTTCACTATCGCGGTGCCATTTATGTATCGCGCCATTGCTAACAGTTTTGAATCGATCAATTTGCACGATTTGATGGATGCGGCGCATTTGTTAGGTGCGAGTACCACCAAAGCGTTTTTATTGATCATCTTACCGAACTTAAAGAAAGGTTTAATGGCGTCGCTGTTTTTGTCTTTCTCGTTCTTATTAGGTGAATTTGTTTTTGCCAATATCTTGGTGGGAACACGTTATGAGACGCTGCAAATTTATCTCTTCAACATGCGACAAACCAGTGGTCACTTTACTTCTGCACTGGTTATCACTTATTTCATCTTTATCTTTATATTGACTTGGTTGGCCAGTCGTTTCAGCCGCGGAGCAACAGCATGAGTTACGTTACTGCAAAACAATTAACCAAATCATTTGGCGATAATACTGTTTTTGAGAATGTGAATTTTACTATTGAACAAGGCGAATTTATTACGCTTTTAGGGCCAAGTGGTTGTGGTAAATCAACTTTGTTGCGTAGCCTTGCAGGGTTAAACCCGGTTGAACAAGGTGAGATTTGGGTTAATGATGAAAACATTACTCATCAATCACCACAAGAACGTGGCATTGGTATGGTGTTTCAGTCGTATGCTTTGTTTCCGAATATGACCGTTGAGGGCAACATTGCTTTTGGGCTGAAAATGAAAAAAGTGGCTTCCGGTGAGGTGGCTAAGCTGGTGAACCAAGTGATTGAATTAGTGGACTTAAAAGGTAAAGAAAAACAGTATCCACATCAATTATCAGGCGGTCAGCGCCAGCGTGTGGCATTAGCGCGTGCTTTGGTGGTGAAGCCGAGAATTTTATTGTTGGATGAACCATTATCCGCATTGGATGCCAAAATTCGTAAGCATTTACGCCAACAAATCCGTGACATTCAAAAAGAGATGAATCTGACTACGATTTTTGTCACTCACGATCAGGAAGAGGCGATGATCATGTCTGATCGCATCTTCTTGATGAACCAAGGTGAGATAGTACAAGCGGGCTCGCCAGAAGAGATTTATACCCAACCTGCCAATGAGTTTGTAGCAGGTTTCATGGGGCACTATAACCTGATTGATGGCAGCTGTGCTAAAGCCTTGTTTGACCTTGATACGACAAGTAAAGTGGCGATCCGTCCAGAGTCGATATATGTCAAAGAAAAGGGGCGTCAGTATGCGCAACATATCTCTTCGCCACGACAAGGGGTGATTAAAAGTCATCAATTATTAGGCAATATTATTCGTTACCAAGTGGCGGTAGATGAGTGTGAATTAACGGTCGATTTATTAAACCGTTCATCTGAACGCTTGATGCCAGAAGGGAGTTCGCTTGAGCTACTCTTTAATCTAAATGAAATTCAACCTGTGGGTGCTTAACATGACACAACCTTTGTATGTCTTTGATATGGATGAGACGTTAATTGATGCTGATTGTGCGATGTTATGGAATGCTTTTTTAGTGCGTAAAGGCATTATCACTGACGCAAGTTTTCTTGAGCAAGATAAGCGCTTAATGAGTCTGTATGCTCAAGGGAAAATGGATATGCAAGATTATCTTGAGTTCTCGATTGCCCCTTTAGCAAGCTTGCCGGTTGAAGAGGTTAATCAGCTGGTGGAAGAGTGTGTGGTGGAAGAAATCTTGGCTAAGCAGTTTATTCAATCGAAAGGCTTGATTGAGCAGCTTAAACAGCAACAAGCTCAGATGGTGATTATTTCTGCTAGCGTGTCGTTTTTGGTTCGTGTTGTCGGGCAGCATCTTGGAATTACCCATGCTTTAGGGATTGATTTGGTGACGAAACAAGGTTGCTATACGCCTGAGATTTCCGGTATTCCAAGCTATCGTGAGGGCAAAGTATTGCGCTTGAAAGAATGGATTAAGAGTCAATCAGAATGCTTTTCCGAAATCCATTTTTATACTGACTCAATCAATGACTTACCTTTGTGTGAGTTTGCCGATTATGCGTATTTAGTGAATCCATGCCCAGCTTTAAAAGCTCATTCTGATCAAGAAAACTGGCAAGTGTTGGAATGGAGTGTTTGATAGTGGCTCGTGTGATAATAGATCGCGTGATAGGTCGGTATTAGCTTGTTGTCCCTACTAGTTTAGTATCACTACTAGTTTATTGGCACTATGTATTGGGATATTAATGAAAGAATAAAGAGTCGCCTTATGTGCGACTCTTTACCTATTCAGCGTTTATCTGCATTAATCGGAGATATTAACGCAAAATCAATAATGGCAGGTGAGTATGCTCCAACATTTTTAGGGTATTACTGCCTAGAAATATTTGTGCAAGTTTAGAGTGTGAGAAAGCGCCCATCACCAACATGTCTACTTCATGATCTCTTTTGTAATCCATCAGAGAATCAAACACATTACCTTCTAAAAATTGAGACTTAACGTCAAAGCCATTTTCAATTAATAAAGCTTCAGTTTTTTTGAATTTATCCGCTAAGTCATTTTGGCTATTTTTTACTGTCACTAGGTGGCAAGTAAGACCATGCAATAACCCGCCGTCAATAACACGTTGAACCGCTTTATCTGCGGTTTCACGGCCATCATAAGCCAACATAAAACTTTTAGGCTCGCTAAATTCCTTATTGGTAATGAGGATAGGAGTGTGTGCTTGGCGAATGATTTTTTCGATATTAGAACCAAGCTTTTTAAAGCCTTTATCGTGATCTTCACCTGAGCGGCCAATGACAATCAGTCTAGCTTCAAACTCTAGATCAATAATGGCTTCTACGATGTGGCTGTAGCGTTGAGTTTGTTCTACCGTCTGGCAACCTTGTTCTACTGCAATCTGAGAAGCATGAGTGAGCATATCTTTGCCAACTTCTACCGCAAGCTTGCTTCTTTGTTCATCCAGCGAGGCCATATCTTTTAATAATGAAGAACGAGCACCAAGACCAATGGCGCCACTCAAATCTTCGCTGGTGGACTGATTGTTTTTTTCAATGGCATGTAAGAATAGTAGGGTTTTATCGAGCTTATTAGCAGCCCAAATCCCACTTTGACAGACGGCATTGGCATAAGTTGAGCCATCGATACAGGTAATAATCTTATTCATAGTTCTCTCCTTAGTGACCAGCCATCAATTTTTCAACTTCTTTGGGATCGTTATGAACGCCAAACTTGTCGACAATGGTTTCGGTTGCTTCGCTCATGCCAATAATTTCCACTTCAGCGCCTTCACGACGGAACTTGATGACGATTTTATCGAGTGAAGAGACCGAGGTAATATCCCAAAAGTGTGCGTGAGTTAAGTCAATAACCACTTTATCAACCACTTCTTTGAAATCGAACGATTCAGTTAATTGCTCAGAAGACGCGAAGAACACTTGCCCTACGACCTGATACTTACGTACACCATCGTCGGTTATGTCTGATTTCACCACCATAAAGCGACCGATTTTGTTGGCGAAGA
The DNA here is from genome assembly GCF_000426765.1 of Vibrio litoralis DSM 17657. GTDB lineage: Bacteria > Pseudomonadota > Gammaproteobacteria > Enterobacterales > Vibrionaceae > Vibrio > Vibrio litoralis. The sequence continues at coordinate 443,023 of NZ_AUFZ01000016.1, forward strand.
ATAGCGTCGCTAACAAGACTCCAGCCAGCACACCTAAGGCTAAATTATGCGTGGCGACGACCACAATAACCGTCACGACCATCACAATATTGGTCGATAGAGGGTGCTTTTTGAGATCTTTAATCGAGCTCCAAGAGAAAGTACCGATAGACACCATGATCATCACCGCGACAAGGGCAGCCATTGGGATCTGTTTCAACCAATCATCTAAGAAAACCACCATGATGATCAAAAAGACCCCAGCGGAAAATGTAGAAAGACGTCCACGACCACCAGATTTTATATTAATCATAGATTGACCAATCATCGCACAGCCAGCCATGCCGCCCATTAAACCAGCACCGATATTAGCAATACCTTGGCCTTTACATTCTTGGTTACGATTACTTTTGGTGTCGGTTAAATCATCTACTATGGTTGCTGTCATCATTGACTCTAATAAACCAACCACCGCTAAACCTACAGAGTAAGGCAACACAATCAGTAGAGTATCAAGGTTAAGAGGTACATCCGGCCATAAGAAGATAGGTAAAGTATCAGGTAGCTGACCCATATCACCTACGGTACGAATATCGATTCCAAAAGAGATCGCAATAGCGGTTAATACCACAATACAAACTAAAGGTGAGGGAATGGTTTTACCGACAAAAGGTAGGTAAGGAAAAAGGTAAATAATCGCTAAGCCGGCAGCCGTCATTGCATAAACATGCCATGTGACGTTGGTGAGTTCTGGTAGTTGCGCCATAAAGATTAAAATGGCTAGCGCGTTTACAAAGCCGGTTACAACGGAGCGAGAAACAAAACGCATTAAGCTGCCAAGCTTCAAATAGCCAGCAAGAATTTGCAACACACCGGTGAGTAGTGTTGCCGCGAGTAGGTACTCTAATCCATGTTCTTTTACCAAAGTGACCATAAGTAGCGCCATTGCACCAGTTGCAGCAGAGATCATACCTGGGCGACCACCCACGATAGCAATAATGACTGAGATACAAAAAGAAGCATATAAACCGACTTTAGGGTCAACACCGGCAATAATCGAAAAGGCGATGGCTTCGGGAATTAAGGCTAGTGCAACAACAATACCAGCCAGTAGATCGCCTCGAATGTTCGAGAACCATTCTACTTTCATTTTTTCAAGCATAGAAATCCTTATTATGTACTTGTAAATAACCTGACAGACAGCATGCGAGAAAAGACAGACACGAGTGGTCTTTCTGCGAGCATGGCAGTATGTACAGTTTTTTGAGATGTTATTTGTGTGTAATAGTGGTGACTCTGATATTTATACCAAAGTACCTACCGTGGAAACGGCATAAAAGTGTCACGCGAAAAGTGGTGACTTTTGGGAGGATGTACGTCTAGGGCGGCGTAACAAGCAAAGTACTTTACCTTATGTATTGCAAATAGTGCTTGGAATATATAACAGTTTTATTCACTAAGGAATAAAAAATTGTCATATCGCTTGTAAGGTTAATCTGGATGAAGGTGTTCGAATATTACTCAAAGCAATGCACTTGCAAAATATCGCAATGCAGATCGGCGGATAAATCTTTTTCAATACCACCAAAGAAGTGTGTGAGCTTGTTTCTATGACCGACGATGACAAGCTTCGCTTCAACTTCTTCAATTAAATCTTCTAAGTGTTTGATGACTTCCCCCGCAGCAAAATGAATATTCTTGACTGGGTAAGGGCTAGATTGGCTCAACTCATGCAATTGTTGAATACGCTCCAGTTCTTTGTCGGAATGGAAATTGAATAATCCTTCATCTCGATATAGGTAGTGAGTATTAAAAATACCTTTTTCGACATAAGCAAGATGAAGCTCTGCTTGGTTTTGCTTCGCAATGGTTGCGGCTTTAATAACAAGCTGTTTGGCATGCAAGTCATTAGGGTTAATGGCGACCAAAACAGTAGGGTATAGATACATAAGCACTCCGATAAACAAAAAATGGCCAGTAATTAACTGACCATTTTAGCAAGGTAAAGCCTAGGTTGTAGGATTATAGTTTCGCTTTAATCATGGCTTCTAGTTTGCCTTGGTCGACAGCAAAAGCTCGGATGCCTTCAGCCAGTTTCTCAACCGCCATAGGATCTTGGTTGTGCTCCCACAAGAATTCAGCGTGCGTCATTTTCTCTGGTTGAGCTTGAATGCTTTGCGCAGGTTTTAGTTTTTGTACTACTTCACCTTGGCTATCTTCCAGCTCTTGCAACAACTGAGGGCTGATAGTTAAGCGATCGCAGCCGGCAAGCTCTAAAATCTCACCGGTATTACGGAAACTCGCGCCCATTACTACCGTTTTATAGCCATGTTGTTTGTAGTAGTTGTAGATATTGGTAACAGATTTAACACCAGGATCTTCACTCGCTTCAAAATCACGACCTTCTTTTGCCTTGTGCCAGTCCATAATGCGGCCAACAAACGGTGAAATTAAGTAAACACCAGCTTCTGCACAGGCACGAGCTTGAGCGAAAGAGAAGAGTAGAGTGAGGTTACAGTTGATGCCTTCACTTTCTAAAATTTCTGCCGCTCGGATGCCTTCCCAAGTAGAAGCCAGTTTGATCAAAATACGGTCGTTAGTAATACCAGCATCGTTGTACATTTTGATTAGCTGGCGAGCCTTAGTCACACTGCCTTCAGTATCGTATGAAAGACGAGCGTCTACTTCGGTTGAAATACGCCCCGGAATCACTTTTAAGATCTCTTGGCCAATCGTCACCGCTAGCATGTCACAAGTATCTTGCACTTGTTGGTTTGCATTGTCACTTTGCGCTTTGGCATAAGCGATAGATTGATCAATTAAGCGTGAATAGTCTTCAATTTGCGCCGCTTTTAAAATCAATGATGGGTTAGTGGTGGCATCTTGAGGTTGGTATTTTGCGATGGCATCAATGTCGCCAGTATCAGCAACAACAGTAGTGAGCGAGCGAAGTTGTTCTAATTTACTACTCATGTATAACCCTATCTAATAATTGAAATGAAATAACAGAAGAAAAATAATTCAGCTAAGCGACATCAAGATGGCAAGCCAAAGTCTGTAAGGTTTAATTAGGTATTCATAGTCGAAATATAACGAGCTTAAGTCAAACCAAGTGAGTGAAAAAAGATGCCTAGATCTCACTTTATTTTGGGTAATCGCTTGCGCAAACGTTGGCTGATTTAAAGCTTAACTAACCTTGATAATCTCAATCTTTATTAGAAAGGCGTTTTATTGTCACATGGTGATATTTAAGGAGGGAACTGCACTAAACAGAAGGAAAATTATCTTCCATTTAGTGCAGGGAGAGGTAGTCGTCGTTAAGGTTTATTCAGTCGCATTAATCGCACTAGGTTCATGTTGCAGGTTAATGTAGTCACGCTGCAACATGTACATACGAATGGCATTTCGATATTGACCATTCATGAAGAACTCCTCAATCAATAAGCCTTCACGCTTAAACCCAAAGCTTTCATACAGGTGAACGGCTTTCTCGTTCTCATCCGAAACTTGCAGATATAACTTGTTAATATTCAATATTTTGAAAGCGTAATTAACGGCGCGATCAATGATTTCTCGTGCATAGCCTTTGCCTTGAAAGTGAGGGGCAATGATGATCTGAAACTCAGCCGTTCGGTGGATATAGTTGATTTCAACCAACTCGACCAAACCAACATGCTCGCGGTCGCCATTCTCAGCAATAAAGCGTCGCTCATTCAAATCATGGATATGTTTAACATAAAGACTTTCTAGCTCCATGAAGGATTCATATGGCTCTTCGAACCAATACGACATCACACTACGGTTATTGTTCAGGCTATGAATAAATCTAAGATCGTCTTTTTCTAAAGCGCGAATACGGATAGTGTCCGGCATAATTAACTCTTTAATATTCAATGATTAATAATAGAACCCAATTGCTGGGTTGGCTCGAGTATAAAGGATTCAGGTTACTTTGAAGAACGAGAAATATTGCAGATATTGATAAGATTTTTTGCTCGATATGGTGACAGTGTCACAATTGGCTTTACAGTGTAAATATGGCGACTCGTATAAAAATGCCGATGTAGTGGATACATCGGCATTGAGTTGTTAGTTATTGAAATATAAGAACTATGCTATCACAGGTTCAATGTGTGAATTCTGTATATTTGATTTGAGTAAATTGATTGGGTCATTCATTGCGTGTTTTGTATGAGTATCAACTATTCGCATGCCGGTAAATCGCTGTGGATCTTTGATGGCTACGTCATGAGCAAAGATAACAAACTCAGCATTGGCAATGTCTTTCGGGGTAATTCGGTTAACAATACCGTTCGCCCCTTGGGTTTCCACCTTGATTTTAACGCCCATTTTTGCGGCTGCTTTTTCTAAGCTTTTTGCGGCAAGGAAGGTATGAGCTACGCCAGAAGGGCATGCGGTAATCGCCAGTACTTGCGCAACACCTTCTTCTGAGATGGATTCGATAGGGGATGAATCATCTTCTTGCGTATCATCTTCGGTGACAGGTTTTTTCAGTAAGTTAACGATTAATGCTGTTGTCACTGCACCTGCGATAGTACCAATCACATAGCCTATTTTCCCGTCAACAACCGGTAGTACAATCCAACCGCCCCAAGGTGCGTGGTTAATAACGTTAAACATAAAGCCGACGATATTACCTACCATGCCACCAACAACGATTGCTGGAATAACGCGAATTGGATCCGCCGCTGCAAATGGGATAGCACCTTCTGTAATGCCGATCATGCCCATGATTGCTGCTGCTTTGCCTGCTTCACGTTCATCTTTTTTGTAACGTTTAGGCGATAAGAATGTAGCTAAAGCCATACCTAGTGGTGGAACACAAATAGCAATACCTACGCCACCCATTAACCACGGTTGAGTATCAACTTGAGTTTGAGCAAATAATGTAGCAACTTTGTTGATTGGACCACCCATATCAAACGCTGTCATACCGCCTAAAATTGCCCCTAGCATAACTTTACCGCTGCCAGCCATGCTTGCTAACCAGTGGTTCATAGCTGCCATCATACCTGCGATAGGTTCACCGATGACCCACATAACAATACTACATGTGATTAATGTGCCAATCAGAGGATAAATGAAGATCGAACCAAGAGAGGCCATACTGTCAGGGAACTTGATACGTTTTAATTGTTGAACGACAAAACCGGCTAAAAAGCCGACAACAATCGCACCAAGGAAGCCTGTGTTGTAATGTTGAACGGCAATCCAAGAGCCAATCATGCCTGGTGCTAGGCCCGGTTTATCTGCAATCGAGTAAGCAATGTAGCCACCTAATACTGCGGTGAATAATGTTAAGCCCGCAATCCCCATAGTGGCGATGTCTTTTAATACGCCAGTTTCTGGTACCGCACCTTTTCCTGAAATCATGACAGAAAGTGACAGTAATACACCACCAGCAACAATGAATGGGATCATGTGGGAAGTACCAAATAGCAAATGCTGCTTAAGGCGAGACATGGTTTGCTTCCATTGAGATGGTTGTTTTTGTTCGGTTGAGCTAGGTTGCTCTACAGGCTGTTGTGTGACTTCATCATATCCAGCTAATAGTGCCACGATCTCTTGTTCAGTTTTGGCGTTGCGTAGAGAATCTAGAAAGCCATCTTCAATAATTTTACTGGAAATTTGTGCAAGCACTTCAATGTGATGATTATCACCACCATCAGGTGAAGCTAGCATGAAAAAGATGTTTGATCGTTCACCATCATCCGCGCCGTAATCAATACCAGTGCGATGAATACCAACTGCCACGGCAGGTTTAACAACGGCAGAGCTTTTAGCGTGAGGAATCGCAATACCATCTTCAAAGCCTGTTGAGCCTAGTTCTTCTCGTGCCCAAACGTCTTTAAGGTAGTCTTCTTTATTTGTGATGCATTGGTTTTTTTCTAAAATGTTTGCCATTTCAGAGAGGAGATCTTGTTTATTGGTAGACTTTAAATCTAGGCAGACCAGATTTTCATTGATTAGAGAGTGCATAATATTTCTCGCTTATTTATTGTTATGCGAAAAACATTATCACCTATAAAAAGTGTGTGAAATTGTAAAATAAATGCATTTACTGGACGATTGTACCCATCCAATTAAAGTGTGAACAAAAGCATGTTTTGTTAATGCGTGTGGACGAAAGGGCAAAAAAGTGAATATCGCAGCAGCTGCATCACGAAAACTCACCATCTTTTAGTTGTTCTTATTAAGAAAGCATCTTATAGAAAAACGTGGTGCCATCTAACTCACCAGTGGCGCTTAAAGCAAAGTCAGGAATATAGCCAGCTTCGGTATAGTTCATGCGTTTGTATAGTTCAGAGGCAATATCACCGACACGGGTATCGAGAATTAATAATCGACGACCGGCTACCAGAGCTTCTTCTTCTAGGTGTGATAGTAAAGCCTTGCTAATTCCATTACCTCTATGCTGAGTATGTACCATTAACTTTTCAACTTCAGCGCGATGTTTAGCGTTTGATTTACTCGCCAAAGATAATTGCACGCAGCCAACTAACTGTTCGCCTTCAAATGCGGCGATTAATAATCGAGTACTAGGCTTTGCTGTAAGAGTTGTTGCTACTTCTTGCCAATATTTTTGCGCCGTTTGAGATTCTACTGGTGGTAAGAAGCCTACCGAAGCGCCACTTGCCACACAGTCTTTTAGTAGTGCAACCAGATCATCCATGTGCGGAGTAAGATCAATTAATACTTTGGTTTTCATTGTTATTTCCTTATAACACCCTAGGCTAGGGGATTCGGCTATTGGTGGCTTGGTAGTTGGCTAATTTGGTTTAGCATCTCATCAAGTCGGTTAAAGATGGTTTCACCGTCGACACCAATGCCGTTGTGTTCATATTCGTTGGTCATCCAAGCTCGACTGTTCGGTATATTTGCTAGGGTTTCGCGTGAATAATCGAACTCAACATACATATCTTCAACATAAACCGCGCAAGCAATGGGAACCGTATTCTTTTTTAACTGTTCTACATCGTAAAGAGCAGACCAATCTTGTTTTTCAGCGAGTTTGTTTGCCGCCTCTTTTAATGGTTTTAAGCATTGCATTTGTTCAAACATCCACGGGTACACCATCTCACCAGTAAACAAGAAAGGCTTTCCAGTTTGGTAGTTGAACTCAGGGTAGGTTTGTCGAACGCGGTGCGCAGACCAAGCCGATGCTGTTTGCTCTGAATCATTCTTAGCAAAAGGCTGGCAATAAATCGATTCATGCAAAATGGCATAGATAGGATTGGTCTGGTAAGCCTGTTCCGCCAACATGGCATTCAAAAATGCGTAGCTCAATGTTTCTTTGCCATCTACGGTGACAAAAGCGCTTTCAAGCAGGTAGTACATAGGTAGAGCAGCATTGCCACGACCCAGGTTAATACCGATCATTTGAAATTGTTCTACGGTAAATAGCTGGCCGTTAGGTAAATAGGTTTCGTGATTAAGTAAGTAGTCTGCAATGCGTTGACACAAGGTTTGCGCCTGTAGAAATTGGCGGAAGAAGCGGTCGTTTTTTTGTTTTACCCGTAGGTAAGTTGCTTGGTAAACCTCATCGGCATGGCGAGTTAAAGAAGGAACGCCGCCAGTGATATAAGACTTTAATAAACTATTAGGATAAAGCGATAGATAGGTTAATGAACAAAAGCCGCCAAAGCTTTGACCAAGTGTCGCCCATTTTTCCACATTGAAATGTTTACGTATGGCTTCGGCATCTTTGACAATGCTGTCTGCTCTGAAATGGCAGAGGTAGTCTGCTTGTTCATCACTACTCATACCTTCAAGTGTTTGGTGAGTAATGGGTGAGCTTATCCCTGTACCTCGTTGATCGAGTAACAATACGCGATATTGCTGGAGCGCTGCTTTTAACCATCCCGATTGTCCATCCGCTCTAGGAGAAGGAAAACCTGGGCCACCTTGAAAATAAACCAGCCATGGTAAATCTTGCGTTTGTTTTTCTAGGCTGACTAACTCGCGAGCATAAACGGTAATCGTCTGGCTTTGCTGATCATCATGCTTAAGCGGAACTTGAAATTGGTGTGGTTGATACAGTATTCCATTATCAACAAATGATGAAGCAAGCTCATGAGGAATGGGCACTAGAATTCTCCTTAATTCAACAAACTACTTTTTATTGATGGAGCTTATCACCAAGCGTGAAGTGAGTTAATGGAAAGCTGCTGGAAAAGCAAAATTTTACATCTTGGTTAAGGACAGATGCTTTTCATTCAGGTTAATATCTGGTTATTAATGCATTACTACTGAGAGTTTTTATGTCATCACTTCGTTTGCTGTTTTCTACTTCAACTAATCCTCTATTTAACTTAGCGGTAGAAGATACCATTTTCCGTTCAATGAGTGCCGACCAAAAAGTGCTGTTTTTATGGCGTAACGACAATACGGTGGTGATTGGCCGAGCGCAGAATCCTTGGAAAGAGTGTAATACTCAGCGCATGGAAAGAGATGGTATTACTCTTGCTCGTCGACAAAGCGGTGGTGGAGCGGTATTTCATGATCTTGGCAACAGCAACTTTACTTTTATGGCAGGCAAGCCGGGATACGATAAAACCGTGTCTACTCAAATTGTATTAGATGCATTACAAGCATTAGGTATAGAAGGTAAAGCCACAGGGCGTAATGATCTCGTAGTGGAAACAGAAGAGGGAGAGCGTAAGTTCTCAGGCTCAGCTTATCGAGAAACAATGGATCGAGGCTTTCATCATGGCACGATTCTATTAAATGCGGACATGAGTCGTTTAGCGGACTATCTCAACCCAGATCCGAAAAAGCTACAAGCGAAAGGTATTACCTCGGTACGATCTCGCGTAATTAATCTTAATCAACTCGATGATACTTTAACCCACGACAGTTTATGTGAAGCGATCAAACAGGCGTTCTTTGACTACTATGGTGAAACAGTTGAGCCGGAATTTATTTCAGAAGAGGCGATGCCGGATTTACCAAACTTTGAAGCGACCTTTACTAAGCAACAAGATTGGCATTGGAACTTTGGTAATACGCCTGAATTTAGCCATCATATTGACGAACGTTTCAAGTGGGGTGGTGTAGAGCTACATTTTAACATCAAGAAAGCGCACATCGAAGAAGTACAAGTGTTTACCGATAGCCTAGATCCTGCACCACTAGAAGCATTGCAAGAGGCTTTGACCGGGCAGGTTTATAATGCAGAAGGAATAACGACCGCTTTAGATGAGGTGTCAATTCGATACCCACAAAATGCTGAAGAGCTAGCCCAAGTAAAAGAGTGGTTGTTAGTTCAACTAGCTTAAGTAAAGGGTAGGCTGAGTTTTTGAGATAATTTGCACTAATTCAGCCTATTAAATATGTGACGAAAAACACAAACAAGATTTATTTTCAATAATATGTACGAAATAGGTGTACATCTCTCTCAAACCCTGTAATATCTACCTCGCTCTGTTGATAAGAGTGATTGATGAAACAATTTAGTAAAAGTAGAATCCTCAAATACAGCTTCGTTTTTGTCTTTGTTATTAGATTTTCCCTTCGCTTAATAAACCATTAAATCGTTCAACGCAGCACCCGTCGCATTTAGCGACATCATTTATGAACTGCATTTATTGCACACAAGATAAGGGACATAATATGTCTAAAACAACTGGTATCGTTAAATGGTTTAACGAAGAAAAAGGTTTCGGCTTCATTACTCAAGACAACGGCGGCGCTGACGTATTCGTACACTTCCGTGCTATCGCTTCTGAAGGTTTCAAAACTCTTGCTGAAGGCCAAAAAGTGTCTTTTGAAGTAGAGCAAGGCCAAAAAGGTCTTCAAGCTGCGAACGTTGTTCCTGCTTAATAATTGATTTTTTAGTGTAGAGTTTATCTCTAACACTGGAAGATATAATAAACGCTGGCTTTATTAGTCAGCGTTTGTTTTTATAAGAAGTAACACAAAAATAAAAAACCAGACTAAGCACATTGCTTAACAAACTGGCAAGGCAAGCCCAAATAACCCATTTATAAACTTCATAGTTTGAAGTGTGAAAAATTAATACTCGACCCTCTGCTTTAGCATCAAGTCCCGTTGTAATTCTGTTCACCGTACTTTCGATAAAAGAAAGTGTCTTCGAAAAGTCGTTTTATCGATATTCCCTAAAAGCGAAACTCGAACTCAGCATCAAAATAAATAGGTTAATACCGGCTTATGTACTCGTTTACGAGTATTCGATTGGCATCACAGATTTTCTCTAAATAATTGAGTAATTTCAGTGCTGTTATAGAAAAATAAGAAGGAAAATAACTATGATTCGTTCAAACGGTAGAAAACGTTTTTGGTTCCAACACCAACGTGATCAATCTCAGTCTCAAATGAAAGACAAATAGATTCTCTCTAAGAATCAACCCTCCCATAAGGGAAATGAAGCACAGCACTGATTCAGTGGTGTGCTTTTTTGATCTAAAAGCCCTTCAATAACGTATTAGCTAAAATGATTAACCAACCTAGCGATGATGTTATGTGGAAGTGGCTATTTATAGGATGTTTAGCGGTAAGCCAGGTAGGCAGGGCCCAAGTTGATTCGAGTAATTTACAGCTTGTTGGCGAAGCTCGCATGACATACTTATTTTGGGATATTTATGATGCGCGGCTATACAACCCATCGGGAGACTACACTACCCAGGGTTTACCATTGTTACTTTCATTGTCTTATTTAAGAGACTTTAAAGCCAAAGATATAATCAAAGCGACTAATGAGCAGTGGCAACATCTAGGCAAGCAATCTCTTGTTGGACAATATGATCAAGAATTGATGGCGTTGTGGCCAGATATTAAGCAAGGCGATACGCTAAGTGTTTTAGTCGAGAACAATCAGACTTCTGCTTTTTTCTACAATGGTAAAAAGCTTGGCGTGATCCGAGATCCTAGCTTTACTGAATCTTTCATCGCGATTTGGCTTTCACCGAATACCTCTCATCCCAAAGTACGTAAGCAACTCATTGGACAGTAAGCATCAATAAACTCAAGGAAGTAGTTATGAACCTGATTAAATCATTTTTTGTTATCTGTTTAGCAGCCGCTTTATCCAGTTGCTCAGCACCCGATGTTGAAGTTTATAAAGGTAGTCAACCTGAGTTTAATTTTAAGCGCTTTTTCACTGGCAAGTTAAAAGCCTACGGTGTGGTGCAAGATTATAAAGGTGAGCTGACCAGAAAACTCGTTGTCGATATGGACGCAAGTTGGCAAGGAAGTAAAGGCGTTATCGAAGAAGATTTTGTTTATGATGATGGCGAAACCCAAAAGCGAATTTGGTATATCACCCTCAATGATGACGGCTCTATTTCAGGCGAAGCAAGTGATGTGATTGGTATTGCTTCTGGGCGCAGTTCGGGCAGTGTTTTTCAGTGGAATTATGATGTTGAGATCCCCTATAAAGACGATACGCTCGAAACTCATTTTGATGATTGGATGTATCTGGTTACTCCGACACGTTTGATTAATCGTACTAGCATTTCAAAGTTTGGCATTGAAGTAGGGCAAGTGACCTTGGTTATTGAAAAAGAATAGTGCTCGAAAAAGACTAGGCATCGCGCGTATTGGTAGCTAGGAATCATGTATAAATCCCATTTTTAGCATTTCATTTAGCCAAGTGGTCAGATCTCTTTCATACTGATGACATTACACTCAATAAATAATAAGGAATGTTATGTCACTTGCGACTATGTCTGGACTAGAAGTGCTACAAGCAATGGCTGCGGGAAAAATACCACCAGCGTCAATTACTCAAACGATGCCAATGAAAGTAATTTCTGTCGAATCTGGCAAGGTGATTTTTGAAGCAACCGCCGATGAAAGACATTTAAATCCGCTTGGTGGCGTGCATGGTGGTTTTCTCGCGACAATTATGGATTCGGTAACAGCATGTGCCGTACATTCAGCGCTTGAAGCTGGAGTGGGTTATGCAACCATCGATTTGAATGTCAAAATGCTGAAACCGGTTCCGCAAAATACACCACTTATTGCCGAAGGGAATTTGATTAATTTAAGTAAATCTTTAGGTATCTCAGAAGGTTGCTTGAAAGATGAGCAAGGGAAATTATATGGTCACGCAACGGCAACTTGTATGATTTTGCGCTGAAGAGATCAAAAGCGATACTGACAGTGTTGGTATCGTTTTTCTTTTTTACCATAGGAAAAATCATAAAATATCCACTTATCATTAATTAATGATTGAAGTTATGTTTTTGTAGAGATAAGTTAACTAGAAGGAAAAGAAAATAACATATTTTAAGCGATTGAAATTTGATGTTTAACATTGGATCTAGGCTTGAAATGCACATAAAACAAGGACAATGTCGTTATGCAAAAAGTAGATGATGTAAGAATTAACCAAGTTAAAGAACTTTTACCACCAATCGCTGTTTTAGAAAAGTTTCCTGCAACTGAAACATCCACCAACACGACATTTGAGTCTCGCCAAACCATTCATAATATTCTTGAAGATAAAGATGACCGCCTGCTTGTCGTTATTGGCCCATGCTCTATTCATGACACCGAAGCCGCTCTCGAATATGGAAAACGCTTAAAAGTACTACGTGATGAACTTAAAGATGATCTTGAAGTGGTAATGCGAGTTTATTTTGAAAAACCTCGTACCACCGTAGGCTGGAAAGGACTTATTAACGACCCATATTTAAACGATAGCTATCAAATCAATGATGGTGTTCGTATGGGACGTAAACTGCTTCTTGATTTAACCGATAGCGGCATGCCAACGGCGAGTGAGTTTTTAGATATGATCACACCGCAATATGTGGGTGATTTGATCAGCTGGGGCGCCATTGGTGCTCGTACAACTGAATCACAAGTTCACCGCGAGCTTGCATCAGGTCTATCTTGTCCAGTTGGTTTTAAAAATGGCACCGATGGTAACATCAAAATTGCGACAGATGCTTGTAGTTCTGCTGGCGCATCTCATCATTTCTTATCAGTAACTAAATACGGCCACTCTGCAATTGTAGAAACGGCAGGTAATCCAGATTGCCACATCATTTTACGTGGTGGTAAAGAGCCAAACTACAGTGCTGAGCATGTTGCTGCTGTGAAATCAGAATTAGCAGGTAACGGGCTACGCCAAAAAGTGATGATTGATTTCAGCCACGCAAACAGCTCTAAGCAATTCCAGCGTCAAATGGTGGTTTCAGAAGATGTGGCTACTCAAATTGCCGGTGGTGAAAATGCTATCTTTGGCGTGATGATTGAAAGCCACTTAAATGAAGGTCGTCAAGATCTAGTTGATGGCAAAGTTGAAAACTATGGTCAGAGTATTACCGATGCGTGTATCGGTTGGGATGATACAGAAACAGTATTGCGCCAACTTGCAAAAGCAGTAGCGGATCGTCGTAAAGCGAAGTAATCCGAATTAGAAATACGATTAAATAGAATGCCCAGCAAATTTGCTGGGCATTATTGTATGTGGAGTTAGTGGTTATTCCTTAGCTAAAAAATGACTTCTGCTCTAAATTAGTTAAAAAGCTCCACGCCACAAAGCGACTGATCTTCTGGCCTTGTGCCATTTCAACGACGCGAATATTGGTTGCGCCTAATTTTTTCAACTGCTGCTGTAGTAACGGCACATTCTCTTTTTTGGATACTAGGCTAGTAAACCAACATACTTGCTTGGCAAAGTCTTTACTTTCGATGGCCATTTGTTTCAAGAAAGCAATCTCACCACCTTCATAACACAACTCATTTTCAGTCCCTGCAAAGTTTAAAACTGGCTGGCTATTTTTTGCTAATGCTTCAGTTTTGCCTTTATTGAGGTTATTCACTTTACGTAAGCTACCTTCACGTGCTTTTTCCAATGACTCGTGAAATGGAGGATTACACATGGTTAAAATGAAATCGTCGTTCGGTTTGATGATGCCGTGGAAAATGCTGCTAGGTTTAGCTTGCTGACGAACTTTCACTTTATTCGTCAATCTCTTATTCGCCTGAATTAATAATTGTGCGGTTTTGACCGAGATCGGATCAATATCGCTGGCAACAAAATTCCAGTCATAAAGGCTTGAGCCTAAAATAGGGTAGATGCAGTTTGCCCCTGTGCCGATATCAAGGACTGTATGCTTGTGATTTGCTGAACCTGCATTCGGATCGCGCTCGTCATTCTCTACGACAAGCGTATCAGTTTTTTCTTTGGTTGCGGTTAATAGGTCGCCGAGATAATGAATGTAATCAGCTCTTCCCGGAATTGGCGGGCATAAGTAACCCGGTGGGATTTGCCAAAACTCTAAACCATAATACGCTTTTAACAGTCCTTCATTGAGTGCTAACACCGCTTTAGGATCGCTAAAGCTAATCGAGCGTTCACCACGAGGGTTTAAGATCACGAATTCTGTTAATGCCGGATTTGCGGCTTCTAATTTATCAAAATCATAACGACCATTGTGCAGGTTACGGGGATGCAATCCGGTTGGTTTTTTATGTATTGGTGATTTTGAACGGTGCGATGCTGTCTTATTATTATTAGCTTTGGGTTTATTCGTTCTAGGTTGATTGGATCTTGGTTTCTGAGAGCTGGACTTATTATTTCTGTTAGTCGTTTGAGAGTGACGATTATTTTTGTTGTGAGGTCCAGTGGCCATGAGGGCTCCAAGAAATAGGTAGAATGAAAAACGGCGTGAATAATAGCGCACTTCTAGACTATACCCAAGCAACTTCACCGGACAGAGAGTGTGTGTTGCTTAACTCATTTTGATTACTTTACTTGGTATTTGAGCACGGAATGACGTTCTATCAACGTCGGCTCTAATTGAATCACTTGTTGAGGTGCATCTGGGCTTTCAAGGCGATAAAGTAAAGTATCCACCGCAGTTTTTCCCAATTGATGTTTTGGTTGGTGAATGGTGGTTAAAGAAGGCGTGATGTATTTGGTGAGATGAATATCATCATAACCAATAATGGAAAGATCTTGAGGGATCTTTACACCATCTTGGTTTGCCGCATTAATTAAACCCAATGCCATCATGTCATTACAGACGAAGAAAGCACTCGGTAAAGATCCATTGAGTTTTAGAGACTGGTAAGCATCGTAACCACCGTCACACTCAAAATTGCCTTGAGCTATCCAGTTTTCATTTAAAGTCAGGTTATTATCCTGCAAGGCTTGCTTAAAACCATCAAAACGCAGTGATGCTTGACTACGATGTAGCGGACCGGTGACACAGCCTATGTTGGTATGGCCATGGTCTATTAAATACTGAGTGGCTAAGTAACCACCTTTGAAAGAGTTATCTTGAATTTTATCGCTCGCGTATTCCATTGGGCCCCAGTCCATAACGACGACAGGCAGTTCTGGATAGCGTTCAAAAATTTCAATTTCTTCACCCTCAAGGGTAGAGCACATTAACATTAAGCCATCGACACGCTTTTGTAGCAGAGTGTCTATAGAGGCTTTCATACGTTCGCTGTCACCTTCGGTATTACAAAGTATTAGGTTATAACCTTTCTCATAACAACGTCTTTCAACGCCTTTAAGTACTTCGCCAAAGAAAGGGTTGGTTGAGGTTGTCACTAGCATGCCAACGGTTTTAGTGCACTTCATCTTTAGACTACGAGCTAATGCAGATGGTGCGTAATTAAGCTCTTTTGCTGCTTGTTTTACGCGCTTTTCAATATCTTCACTAACAAATCGAGTTTTATTCAAAACATGGCTAACAGTGGACGTCGACACTTGAGCAAGTCGAGCTATGTCTTTCATTGTTGCCATGTGATGATTCCCTATTTATAGAAAGTAAAATTGAATTTTAGACGCTAAATTAACATGTTTGCTGTAGTAAAAAGTTATCCGTTTCTTGCCGTGTCGGGATGGAGGTTTGTGCTCCAAAGCGAGTAACAGAAAGGGCTGCGGCGGCATGTGCGAAATAGATCGCTTGTACAGTGTCAACGCCTTCAAGTAATGCAGTAACAAATGCGCCATTAAAGGTATCACCGGCCGCGGTAGTATCCAGAGCTTTTACTTTAAAGCCTTGAATAATTTTACCTTTTCCATTTTCACTTAGCCATACACCTTTAGCACCTAGGGTAATAATTACGGTTGGGATACCTTTTTCATGAAGATTATTCGCCGCTTCTTGTGCTGAATTATCATCGGTGACAGCAATACCCGTTAAGACTTCAGCTTCAGTTTCATTCGGGGTAATAATATCAATGTTATTCAGGATAGAGTCCGGCAATGCTTTCGCTGGAGCTGGGTTTAAAACGA
Organism: Vibrio litoralis DSM 17657; assembly: GCF_000426765.1. Lineage (GTDB taxonomy): Bacteria > Pseudomonadota > Gammaproteobacteria > Enterobacterales > Vibrionaceae > Vibrio > Vibrio litoralis. Next base: position 459,248 of record NZ_AUFZ01000016.1, read on the forward strand.
CTTTGATATTAGAATTAGAACTCGATTTAGCCAATTTGATTGCCGACTCAATACCATCTAAAGGGGTTTCAAGTTGCAGCAGTAAATAATCGCAGTGTTGGATGGGATCTTTAAAAATAGATACTCGATCTTGGTCTAGAGCATTATTGGCTTCTGGTGAGAGGCAAATACTATTTTCGCCCTCATCAGAGACTTGGATCAATGCTACGCCGGTAGGAGTTGATTGAATGCTAGATACATAGTCAGTGTTGATACCATCTTGTGCAAAACTTTGAATGATATTTTGCCCAAAGGAATCACTTCCTACACAAGCTATAAATCCAATGTCTGCACCTAAACGTGCGGCAGCCACCGCTTGATTAGCTCCTTTTCCACCAGGAATAACTTGGTAATTACGTCCCATTAGAGTTTCTCCTGGACGAGGGAAAGAGGGGACTTGAAGTACATGATCGGCATTAACACTACCTAAAACGATCAGCTTGTTCATATATCATCCTTATGGCGATAACGTTTAAATACGAATTGATATGACTTAAATACGTCATATCAATGAGCATTCGCAGTGAAGAAAGTGAGGGCAGTTCAGCCCTCACATTTAGTGATTATTTAGTAATAACTTTAAGTGGAACCGGAATGTTTTTTTCCACCGATTCACCTTTTAGAACTTTGTCTGCAGTGGCAACACCTAGCTCACCAATTAGAGCGGGTTGCTGTGCAATTGTTGCACCTAATATGCCACGGTTAACTGCGGCAATACCATCATCGGTACCATCAAAGCCAACAATTAAAATCTCTTTTCCTGACGCTTGTACCGCACGTAGAGCGCCAAGTGCCATTTCGTCGTTTTGTGCGAATACAGCCTGAACATCGCCATTGGCTGCGAGCAGGTTTTCCATTACATTTAAACCTTTGCTACGGTCAAAATCAGCAGGCTGGCTTGCAAGAAGGTCGAGTTGTGAATTTTTCACAGCGTTCATGAAACCTTCACCACGCTCACGAGCAGCTGAAGTACCGGCAATACCTTCAAGTTGAATGACTTTAGCTTTTTCGCCGACCTTTTCAATAATGAATTTACCCGCCATTTCACCACCAGCAACATTATCCGAAGCAATATGGCTGACAACGTCACCACGGCTTGCGCCACGATCGAGTGTTAATACTGGGATATTAGCGCGGTTAGCAATTCGAATCGCGTTAGAGACCGCGTCTGAATCGGTTGGGTTAATAAGAATCGCTTTTACACCACGCACCGAAAGATCTTCGACATTAGAAAGCTCTTTACTTGGGTCATTTTGCGAATCTAAAACAATCAGATCGTAACCGAGTTCTTTTGCTTTGGCTTCGGCACCGTCTTTCATACTCACGAAGAATGGGTTGTTTAGTGTTGATACCACAATAGCCATTGTATCTTGAGCTTGCGCGGCAACCGACATCGTACTGGTTAACATGGCTGCGGAAAGCAAAGTAGTCAGTTTTTTAAGTTTCATGTTGTTATTCCTTTATCGTAGGGGAGCTTATTGTTAGCTCTTAGTGTCGGTAATGACGTTTATTTATTTTTATTATCAACTAGTACGGCCAATAAAATAACGACTGCTTTAGCAATCATTTGGTAATAAGAAGAGACATCAAGCAGGTTTAACGCGTTGTTTAAGAAACCGATAATCAATGCGCCAATTAAGGTGCCCATAATACGGCCACGACCACCCATTAAACTGGTACCACCTACGACAACGGCAGCGATAGCATCGAGCTCATACCCCATGCCAGCGGTTGGTTGGGCGGAAGATAAGCGTGATGTCACGATCAAACCTGCAAGAGCTGAAAGTAAGCCACAAATCGCGTAGACACCAATTTTTACTCGGTCAACATTAATGCCCGATAAGCGAGTTGCCGATTCGTTGCCACCTAATGCGTAAACGTAGCGACCAAAGCGAGTGTGGTTTAAGACATACCAAGCGGCAGCAAAAACAAATACCATGATCCACACAGGAACAGGAATACCTAGTGTGTAACCAGTACCAAACCAAGCAAAGTTATCTGCGACATCGGTAAAGCCAGTTGAAATTGGGCGACCATCGGTATAAACCATTGTGACACCGCGTAAAAGCGTCATAGTGACTAACGTTGCAATAAAGGCTTGAACTTTACCCTTGGCGATAATGACACCACTGATGCCACCTAAAATAGCACCCGCTAATAGGGCAGTTGGAACGGCAATTAAAACCGGAACTTCCATTGCAATTAAACTGGCGGCAAAAGCGCCACATAAAGCTAAAACGGAACCCACGCTTAAATCGATACCCGCGGTTAAGATAACTAGCGTCATACCCACCGCAATAATGGCGCTAACGGAGGTTTGGCGCAAAATATTGAGTATGTTATCGACGGTGAAAAAGTTAGGATTTAAAAACGAAACCACCACGATTAAGAAGATCAAGGCAATGAGCGACTTTTGCTCAATTAACCATTCTTTACTCAATAAAGGTTTTTTGGGTTGTTCTGGTGTGTTCGGTTTATTGATAGTGTTGCTGCTCATGCGACGTCCTTACTGATGTTTTTACCGACTGCACAAGCCAGTAGTAATTCTTGGTTAGCTTGTTTAGCGTCAAATTCGCCACTGATTTTGCCTTCATGCATAACTAAAATCCGGTCACTCATGCCAAGCACTTCCGGCATTTCTGAAGAAACAAGAATGATGCTCATCCCTTCAGCTTTAAATTTATTAATTAACTGGTAGATCTCTTTTTTGGCACCAACGTCTACGCCCCGAGTAGGCTCATCCAAAATCAACACATTAGGTCGAGTCATTAATCCTTTAGCAATCGCCACTTTTTGTTGGTTACCGCCGGATAGGTTTCCGATGATTTGTTCTCGGCTTGGGGTTTTTATATTGAAAAGATCAATAAAGTCATCCACTGCCATGACTTCACTTTTATGCTGAATTTGAGCTCCAGAACTAAAGTGTCGTAGGGCAGATAGTGTCATGTTGTCTTTGACAGAAAGACCTAGTACTAAACCATCACCTTTACGATCTTCTGAGATATAAGCAATACCACAAGCAAGCCCTTCTTGAGGTGAAGTAGGGTGAATGCTGTTACCCTCTAATAGTATCTCTCCAGAGTGATAAGGTAGGGCACCATAGAGCATTTTCATGAGTTCTGTCCGACCTGCGCCCATTAAGCCAGAAACCCCTAAGATTTCACCGCGCTTGAGATCGAAGCTAATGTTTTCAATACCTTTACCTGTTAATCCTTTGACTGAGAGGCGAGTTTCATCAGATTGCACGGCAATACGAGGATATTGTTCTTCAAGCTTCCGGCCTACCATCATTTCAATCAGTGAATCTTCATCGGTATCTTTTACTTCGCATTCCCCGATAAATTTTCCGTCTCGTAATACGGTAATATCGTCACAAACTTCAAAAATTTCTTTTAAACGGTGAGATATATAGACAATGCCACACCCTTGAGAGCGCAGTTCATTGATCACTTTAAATAAAAACTCAGTTTCTTTGTCGGTTAAAGCATCGGTTGGCTCATCCATGATGATAACTTTTGATTCAAAAGATAAGGCTTTGGCGATTTCCACCATTTGCTGTTCGCCTAAACTCAGTTGACCCAGTAAGGTTTTAGGGCTGCGTTTTACATTTAATCGTGCGAGAAGTTCCGCCGCTTTTTCGTGCATTTTATTCCATAAGATCTTGCCAAATGCGTTCGTCATCTCACGGCTAAGGAAAATGTTTTCAGCGATGCTTATTTCGGGAATAAGGTTGAGTTCTTGGTGAATAATGCTTATACCAGCTTGCTGTGAATCTCTTGGTCCTTTAAATGTAACTGGCTGACCTTGATAATGAATACTGCCGCTATCTAACGAGTAGATGCCTGTTAACACTTTCATTAGCGTCGATTTACCCGCTCCATTTTCACCCATCAATGCCATTACGCGGCCGGGATAGACATTAAGGCTCGCTTTATCTAATGCTTTTACGCCCGGGAACGCTTTTTCTATTTGGTTGAGCTCTAAAATAGCCTTGGTCATACACATATCTCGCTTGTTTTATCTTTAAATCAAAAAGTGACACCAGATTGAAAAATCACGTTCGCATAAGGAGTGCACTCACCAGTACGAATGATGGCTTTACTTTGATGACTTCTTGATTTAAATGCCTCATGAGTAATGTAAGTAATATTGATTTCTTTACCCGTGAGTTTCTCTTCTTGTTCAATTCGTTGAAGTAGGGCGTTGTGGTGCTCAGGACTGAATTGTTTAAATTCTTCTGCCAAAATGACGCCTTCAATTTGTGACTCTTTTAAAAATACATCAACGGTTTGAGCAAACGTCGGTATACCAAGTGTTAGGGCTAAATCAATACGAGGTGTTGTATGGGGAATAGGAAGTCCGGCATCGCAAATTGTAATTTCATCGGTATGTCCTAATGTTGCAATTAGGTGTGAAAATTCAGAGTGGAGAAGGGCGCTTTTTTTCATAATAATGACACCTGTTTGATTTATAATTAGACATCAGCGAAACGTTTCGATAAAGCATAATGATTGTTTGAGAGAATGCATTCTACCGGTCAATGTTTTGTGAAATAGATCATCGAAACGTTTCGATGATTTAGTGTGGAATTGATCGCTGTCACAGTTAGCTTTCGTGGCGACTATAAAAATATACCTTCCAATGAGTATTCGATATCTTCATGGCAGCTTATGAAATTTATGATTTAGAGGTATCAGATGGAAAATAATACTCAGGCCCCGAAGCACCGCATTCGCGCTGCAGGGATCATTGCTCAAGATGATCATGTTCTATTGATTAAGGTGAAAGACTTTACTGGTGAGTATTGGATCCCGCCAGGAGGAGGTTTAGAAGCTTGTGATTTGCACACCAAAGATTGTGTTAAACGGGAATGTTTGGAAGAGGTAGGGCTTGAAGTGCAGGTAGGCGAATTGTTGTGTGTACGAGAGTTTTTAGAAACCACGAAAAATCGCTATAACGCGGAATTCTTTTATCATATAGAACAATTTGAAGGACAACCACACACTGACAATCTAGCCGGTTTAAATGATGAAGAATTTATTCAATCGGTAGAGTGGGTGCCGGTGACTAGTTTGGCAGCTATACGCACATTTCCTACCGATTTAACTGCGGTGGTAGACTTGGTATCACATAAAGTCGCCAGTATTCATCTTGGTAGCTATATTCAAGGTAACAATGAGACTCAAAATCAGTTGAAATGATCGCAACAAGCCAGTTGTTTGAGTATATAATCTCGGCTATCGACACTTGCTAAGCACCATTGAACTACAAAGGAAATGTGATGCCTCGTTATAAATCACAGCTAACGATATCTTTAATTTTTTCATCGTCTTGTTTCTTATCTTCAGCAGTCAGCGCCGCTTCTTTCACAGATCCTTTAGATGGCAAATTTGATATGAGTGAGGCGATTGCCGAGAATCCTTACGCATTCCTGCCGATCCCGATTGTACTTACCGAGCCTGCCATTGGTTACGGTGGTGGTTTTATGGGCATGTTCTTGCATGAATCAAAAGAAGCGCGTGACAAAAGAAAAAAACTCGCTCTAGAGTCGGCAGATGGTGGCGTGAACCTTATTCCGCCTAACTTTACTATTGTCGGAGGGGCGGCAACGGAAAATGGCACTTGGTTTATTGGCGGTGCACATCGCCACACTTGGCTTAATGACCGAATTCGTTATCTTGGCGCTGCTGGTTACGCCAATATTAATATGGATATTTATCATGAATTTGATCAAATCCCGGTTGATAAAGATCTTTCCTTTGAAAGCCAGACGGAAGGTTATGGTGGTCTGCAAAAATTGCAGTTTAAAGTTGCTGATACCAAGTTATATCTAGGCCTATCTCAGCTTTGGTTTCGCACAAAAATCGGTGCCAAAGAAGATATTGCTAATAATGTCTTACAACGTGTTTTAGGTGATGAAAGTACCTCTTCTGCACTTGGTTTGATTGCGCAATATGACTCTCGAAATAACCTGTTTTATCCTACTAGTGGCGGTACCGTTAAAGCCGAATATTTATGGTATCGCGATGGCTTAGGCAGTGATTATGAATACGATACTTTAACCTTAGATGGAAAGTATTTTATTCCTCTTTCTAAAACTTGGACGCTCGGAGTTGCGGGTAATTATCAGTCTTTAACCAATGCAGATAGAAACTTGCCACCATTGGCGCGTCCGTATATTAATTTACGTGGTATTTCTCGTTATCGTTATCAGGGTGACTATGTTCTGACCGCGCAAACTCAGCTTATGTGGCAAGTCACGCCGCGTTGGTCATTGCAAGGTTTTGTGGGAGCGGGTTCAGTAGCAGAAGAGGCTCATGATTTATACGATGACACTGAAGTGGCTTATGGCGCAGGTTTTCGTTATTTAATTGCTCGTCGCTTTGGTTTGAACATTGGGATGGATTTTGCGTTTAGCGACGATGATAATGCATTCTATTTTAACGTCGGTTCAGGGTTTTAGTGGTGAATTTTATTCCGCTGTTATTGGCTGATAAACTCTTTTATTAGCTAACCAGCTCTTTATAAGTCAAAAACAATCTCGCATCGAATTCTAGCTGGTGGTAATCCGGCTCCATGTGACAGCAAAGCGCATAAAAGGCTTTGTTGTGCTCTTTTTCTTTGATGTGTGCCAATTCATGAACCACTAACATTCTAAGCAATGGCTCAGGTGCGTCTTTGAAAATAGAGGCAATCCGAATTTCATTTTTTGCTTTTAATTTCCCGCCATGATTACGAGACACAAAGGTGTGTAAACCCAGAGCATGATTGACGACATGGATTTTGGGATCGTAAATCACTTTGGAAAGGGGCGATGACTTTTTTAAATAACGATTTTTTATCGCCATAGTGTAGTCGTATAACGCTTTCTCGGTTTTTAGGTTGTGCATTTGTGGGTATTTGCTTTCAACCCATTTAGCGAGTTTACCTTGCTCAATCAGTGTTTTTACCTGAGATAACACCGCATCAGGGTAGCCTTGCAAATACTTGAGATTGGTTACAGACGTCATATTGAATTACTTTTAATGTGATGGGCGATATAGTGAGTGATAATAGGCTACCTAGAAAGAAAGGTTTCTAGATAGCCTAAATATTAATTTAAGCTTTAAATTGCGCTTTACGTAAACGGTTTAAAACGGCCATTACATCTAAGGTTCTCGGCTTGGCTAAGTCACCATTTTTTGGCATGGCTTGATACCAATCTTGATTTAGCTCGTCATCGAAGATCTTCGATGGATCTTTGCTCCAACCCGGCTGTTGAGATAGTTGGAACCATAACCAACCAATCGCGTTCAGCTCACTGGTCGATTCAATTTGCTCAAGTGCAGACACATCAATGTGCTCTTTACCAAAACGTAAGGTATGAGTGCCTTTCCCTTGAATGCGAAATTTTCCTTCCGCTAAGATTTTGGTCAAACAAGTATTATTAAAGGCGCGAGCGGGGTGCTGAACAAGTTCACTTTCTGATTCGAGTTGGCGCTGGCTAGGGTGCTGTTTAACCACTTCTTTCGCCTTCACCGTTACATCTAATGCTTGGTAGTCGTGCATTTGAATCACGGTATCGGCCACATCAAAGTAATCGCCTGAGCCGCCCATTACGATAATTGAAGACACGCCTTGCTCATCACGTAATTGACCAATTCGATCCACTAATGGAGTGATCGGCTCATCACCTTTACTGACCAATGCTTGCATGCGCTCATCACGGATCATGAAATTAGTGGCAGAGGTATCTTCATCAATTAACAGCGTAGTCGCACCTGCTTCAAGAGATTCTTGTAACCAGGCAGCTTGAGAGGTAGAGCCTGAAGCATCTTGAGTGGAAAAATCAGTCGTATCTTTCCCCATAGGCAAATGGTTGATGTAGTTAGATAAATTCAAATGGTGAACACTACGACCATCTTCTGCGCGAATCTTCATTGCTTGCGGGTCAGTGACAATGTATTCACGACCATCTGTTGGAATATGATCGTAGATAGAACGTTCAATTGCTGTCAGTAGGGTCGATTTACCGTGGAAACCGCCACCGACAATGAGCGTGATGCCTTTTGGAATCCCTAAACCGCGAATTTTGCCTTTATGAGGAGTGTTTAATTCAATGGCTAGAGATTCAGGAGCCGAAAAGGTTACTGCCTCTTTCATTGGTAGATCGCAATCTCCAGATACGCGAGGAAGCACGCTGCCATCAGCAACAAAAGCCACAAGATTGTTTTCTGCTAGTTGCTTGCGTAGGGCAACTTGATCTTCGACCACTTCACAATGGCGTTTCAACGCATCCATATCAATCTCACGCGCAATCGTAGAGCGGCGGATAAATTTTGGAAGATGGAACGTTAAAATGTTAATCGCTTTCTTACCGAGGATTTGACGACCATCGGCAGGTAGATTGACGCGGAAACGTAGCTCGATACCTTCTTGGTCAAACACAACGGCAGTGTGATCAAGTACGCTTTGACCATTAAAGGCGATGTCTACAGAGGCTTCAGGCTGCGCAAGCTGTGAAAAGTAGCGAGCAATATAGTCACGTGCGGCGCGTTGGTAGTCTTCCGATTGTTCTAATAACCATTGTAAATCCGTTAGAGACCACGCTCGGCGAGCACGTAAGCGAGAGGCGGTAGCATGTGGGTCACCTTGAACGGTATCGATAAAAAGATCGAAATCAGTAAAATCATACTGACCTTTGATTTGTTGGTAAGCACGGTAGTTTTGCTTTTCGATATTTTTCAGTTTGAAGATCAAGGTATCCATAGGGTTCCGGTATCGCTTTTGATAAGAATAAAACTAGTGCGGAGTATATACTAATTGAGAGATATGGAGTGAGCTATACATAAAAAAAGCCTCCTTTGCACTATGACGAAGTATGTAGTGCGGCAAAGGAGGCGTTGAGCAATAACTCCCCTTACAGAGTATACCCATCGTACTTTAAGCCGCAGCTTTGTTGACAGCGTTCATTCGCCCCAATCATTTAGGCAAGCTAAACTCATGGGGGCTCATTCACTTGTCGCCTCACTGCAACTTCAATTACTTCGGGTATATATCAGCTCATAAATAACTCTAAACTTAAGTTATTTGGGTCTATTGCTTACAAATTAAGGCTGTAATGCAGTTAATGCTTCTAGGTCGATATCTTGTTGGTAATCAACACCTTTAATATCAAAACCATTGAGTTGCATAAATTCTTGTTTATAGCCCTGATAATCACCAATCTCTTTAAAGTTAGTGGCGTTCATTTGGGTCATAAGCTCAGACACTCGTTGTTGAATGCTTGGTTTCATTTCCCAATCATCCATACGGATCAAACGCTCAGCATCGACAGGTATGCTCTCTTGGTTATAAAGCTTGTCGCTAAACAGACGTTGCATTTGCTCAATACAAGTTTCGTGGCTACCGTCTTCCTTCATCGCTTTGTATAGCGCAATGATATAAGGCGTGAAGGTTGGAATAAACACGCTTGCTTTGGTCACTAATGCTTTACATACCGTGGCATGAGCAGAACCGTTGAAGTTTGCTAGTTTCAGGTTTAACGAGTGACTTGCTTGATGTAGATCCACCTTAGCCCAACCTAGTGTACCGTCACGGTAGATAGGGTAGTTAGCCTCTGAACCAATGTATGAAAAGGCGATAGTTTTACAGCCTTCAGCAATCGACTCTGCATTGATAAGGGTATCGACCCACGATTCCCAATCAGAGCCGCCCATTACTTTAATGGTAGATTCGATTTCTTGATCGGTAGCCGGTTCAATGGTGGTTTCAGTCCACTGATCATTTTCAAGTAGTACTGTCGCGCCAGTAACGCTGTCACCAATTGGTTTAATGCTTGATACCCAATTTTCACCGGTTGCTGGATTTGGACGAATGCCTGTCGCTAAGCTGTAAATAATCAGGTCTACTTCGCCTTCAAAGTAAGTTTCTATTGCTTCAACAACTTGATCACGAGTTTCTTGTGCAAATGCATCTCCGACGATATTGACGGCGATACGACCTGCTTTTTCGGCTTCTTGCTTAAAGAAAATGTTGTTATACCAACCCGCTGTGCCAACGCCCTTTTCAGAAGGGCCTCGTTCAAACGATACGCCGATGGTGTCAGCTTCACTGCCGCCAAAAGCGAGAGCAATACGTGCCGCTAAGCCAAAACCTGATGATGCGCCTAGAATGAGAACGCGCTTAGGGCCTGCTTTAATTTGAGTGGCACTTTTAACGAATTGAATTTGCTGTTGGATTGATGCTTCACATCCGTATGGATGGGCACTGCGGGCAACCACGCCCTTGATGATAGGTTCAATGACCATACGTTATCCTATGTAATCTTATTTTATGATGGATTGATTAATACTAGGATAAGGTCATCAAGACAGTGAAATATTGAGCTGAAAGGGTATAAAGGTGAGTTTTTAAGGTTAAATAAGAAAAAATTGTTTCAGATCATGAATGATTGGCGATAAAAACAGCAAAGCCAGCTTGGATTAAAGCTGGCTTTTTAGTGATCGGTTTATGAATAAAGAGAGTAATGGATTACGGATTTATAAAATAGGTTTAAGCTGAGAAGCCATAAACTGGGCGATCCAAGGTTGAGCATCGGCTTTGGGATGCAGCCCATCGTTCATCATCCATTCCGGTTTGATGATGACATTTTCCAGAAAAAACGGCAGTAACGGAATATCTTGCTGCTTGGCTACCTCAGGGTATAAATTAGCAAAAGCTTGAGTGTAACGTTTACCGTAATTCGGCGGCACCATAATTTGCATAAGTGCTACTTGGCTTCCGGCTTGTTTACTTTGCTCAATCAATTGGTTCAAATTTCTTTGAATGGTCGCTGGTGGAAAGCCTCGTAGACCATCGTTGGCACCGAGCTCAATCAATACCCAATCTGGTTGGTGTTGTTTTAATAATGAAGGAAGGCGTTGCAAGCCATTACCAGTAGTATCGCCAGATATGCTGCCATTTATCACATCGGCTTCAATACCTTTTTGCTGTAATTCTTTAGGTAGTAGTGATGGCCAACTTTGTTCAATCGGCATTTGATATCCAGCACTTAAACTATCGCCTAAGATTAAAATAGTGGTTTTTACCGCAGCCTGTGTGACGGAAGAAAAGCACAGCACTAATAGTAAGGATAACAATCTCATCATGTCTCAATCACCTATAAAAAATGCACCTATAAAAGATCCATCTATAACAAAAGCAGCAGAGAACGAAGGCGTAAACTCGAGTGCAGAGCAAACTTCGTCTTTGAGCACATCACCTGAATTTGATGATTCGGACAAGATAGTCATCCAAGCCCAATCTTTGTCTAAATCAGTCTCTACCGAGAAAGAACATTTAACCATATTAAAACAGGTTAACCTAGCCATTCGTGCAGGTGAAAGTGTTGCGATTGTAGGTACGTCGGGAGCAGGTAAATCTACTTTGATGACCTTATTAGCTGGGCTAGATGTGCCAACCCAAGGTGAAGTGAGTTTGCTTGGTAAGCCTCTATCGACTCTTGATGATGAGCAACGTGCTACGCTGCGTAGTGATTCCATTGGTTTTGTGTTTCAAAGTTTCCTACTTATTCCAACCTTAACCGCACTAGAAAACGTTACCTTACCTTGTTTGTTAAAAGGTGAGAAAGAAGACATTGAACGAGCAACCCAATTACTCACCGAAGTCGGCTTAAAAGACCGATTAACCCATACGCCAAGTCAGCTTTCCGGTGGTGAGCAACAGCGTGTCGCATTGGCTCGTGCTTTTATGATTAAACCGAGTATTTTATTTGCTGATGAACCGACTGGAAATTTAGATCAAGTGACAGCTGCGAAAATTATCGAGCAACTTTTTGAGCTCAACAAAGCGCACAAAACAACGTTGGTTTTAGTGACTCACGATAATGATTTAGCCAAACGTTGTGACAGAACTTTTTATATGCAAGCCGGTGAGTTGGAGGAAAGGGAATGAATCAAGCGTCCAAATCATTGCCTAACCGAGAATTACTGAGGTGGAGTTGGCGTGAGATCAAGCAAGGCCAACTTTGGCCAATTGCCATTGCGCTGACCTTAATTATCGCTTGTGTGTTTGGTTTAGCCGCATTGGCTGACCGTATGGATCAAGTAATTGAAACCCAAGGCAAGAACGCACTTACGGCCGATACGGTATTTCGCTCATCAAATCCTTTGCCAGAAAGTTTATTAACGAAAACTTCTCAGCAGCAAGTTGAAACCGCCACACTGACACGTTTTGCCACCATGGCATTTAGCGATAACAGCATGCAATTGGTGACAGTCAAAGCGGTGGATAGCCAATACCCTTTACGCGGTGAAATGGTGCTATCAAGCCATTTTACTCAAAGTCATTCTACACAAAGCCAATCAGCGCAAAGCTCATATGTTCAAGCCAATCAATTGTGGCTTGAGCCTAGAGTCATGCAGCAGCTACAAGTTAAAGTGGGTGACAGTGTCACTATAGGCGATGCGGATTTTGAAGTGACAGGTGAAGTTTTGCAAGAGCCGGGGCTTGCCTTTAATCCATTTCAGCAAATGCCGAGCGTGTACATTCATCAATCGGATGTAGCAAAAACCGGTGCCGTTCAATTAGGCAGCCGCGTAAGCTTTCGTCTGTTTATTAACGGTGATGATCAGCAAATCTCTCAAATTAAACAAGCGGTAGAGTTAACCCCGAGCGATCGCTGGGTAGATGAAGATTCACAAAGTCGCACCTCAGAAGTATTTAATAAAACCAAGCAGTACTTGTCGTTAACGGTCGCGATTGTAGTTGTAATGGCGGCGATAACACTAGTCTTAACTTGTCAGCATTATGTATCGAGCCGACGTCAAACTATCGCCATGCTAAAAAGTTTAGGGGCGCAACGTCCTTGGCTAATTCGTTGGCTAAGCCTACAGATTGGTAGCTTGTTTGCCATTGGCATCGTATTAGGTTCACTGATTGGCGTATTACTTGAAATGGTACTGCGTATTCCGTTAGCCGACGTTCTGCCGGATCCTTTACCTAGTTATGGTTTGATGCCATTTTTGTTATCAGTTGGAACGTGTTTAGCGATTGGTATTCCCGCGTTAGGCATTCCTTTGATTGGATTGCTTAATACTTCTGCGGCATCAGTCATGCAACCTAGCCAAGGTAATATTCCTCAAAAAGCATGGTTGTTGATCTTATTGCCATTTGGTTTGTTGATGTCGGTTTACGGTGGCAACATGCTGGTTTGGATAGTGTTAGCCAGTATTCTAGTGCTATTTGTGATCCTTGGTGTAATCAGCTTATTTATAGTGAAAGGTTTACAGCGTCTACCTGCATCACCAGCATTAAAATTAGCGTTAAGCCGAATTAACCGCTCTTCTGTTGCTAGTGGTATTCAGTTTGGCGCGTTGGCTTTGTCATTAATGCTGATTGCGATTATTTGGTTAGTACGTAGCGATTTATTGAGTGATTGGCAACAAACGCTACCTCAAGATGCGCCGAATGTGTTTGCACTTAATATTGCCTCTTATGAAAAAGATCAATATCTACAAGAAATCGATGCTCAGGAACTAAACCGTTCAGAAGCTTACCCAATCATTCGTGGCCGTTTAAGTGAGATAAATGGTGTCGAAGCGAAAGAGTATGCCGAAGGTGAAGACAAGAGTGACTCGCTACGTCGTGAATTGAACTTCACATGGGCGGAAACCTTGCCAGAGCGTAATGACTTATTAGAAGGTGAATGGGGCGAAGCCGGTACGGTTTCTGTTGAATCCGATGTAGCTAATGATCTTGGCTTAAAAATTGGTGATTCCTTAACTTTTGTGATCAGTAGTCAAACCGTCACCGCTAAAGTGAATACCATTCGTAAAGTTCATTGGCGTGAAATGAAACCAAACTTTTACTTCATTTTCTCTCCAGATGTGCTTAAAGATATTCCTGGTACTTGGCTCGTAAGTTTTAAAGCACCAGAAGGCAACCAGACTCAAACCGATGCTTTCTTAAATAAAATGGCACGAGATTTCCCAACCGTGAGTTTAATGGACATTCGAACCATGGCGGGAAAAATTCAAGTTCTGCTGACGCAAATCGTGTGGTCGATTACTGTATTGGCCGGATTAGCTGTGATTGCCGGTTTACTGTTGATATTCACATTACTGCGTCTGAGCCTGTCGCAGCGACAAGATGAAATTCGTTTATACCGAACGCTAGGAGCGAGTAAAAAACGCATTAGTAGAACTGTGTGGTATGAATACGGCATCATGGCTTTGATTGCAGGTTTGGTGGCCAGTTTTGGCGCAGAGTCTAGTGTAGCAAGCTTGATGAAATGGGGCTTTGAGCTAGATCCTACTTGGCATTTTGCTTTGTGGATAACGCTTCCATTACTGGCATTTTTAACTTTGGCACTGGTGTTACAAACGCTGATTAAGCAATTACTTATACCTGTTAACAAAGCAAGTTAATAAAGCGAGCTAATAAACGTACGATGAATAAAAAATGCAGTTATCCACAAAAACGGTGGATAAATATTGGGATAACTCCATTGTGAAAAATAGCCAATCTGCTTGTAAGCCACGACAGGGTTTACTTAGCGGATTTTGGTTATTCACAACATCGATTTTTGGCAAAAGTGAATAGAATCGGTCAAGTAATTTTTTATATTTTTTTGCGAAGAAAATTAGCAGAGTTAGAACCAAACTGGTGTAGGAAAAATCGCCCAGCAATTCGCTTGTATGATAAGGATATTTCCTATTTTTTAACCAGTTGGTAGAACCTATTTAAAATTTAATTCGAAATATCCGACTAAAGTGGTAGGGTATTGCTAGAACTCAAATATATTCAGTTCTTTCGCCGACTTAGTTTGGCATAAAGACGTTTGTTGTAGGAATGATTGATTAGCTATGGCTTCTCCACATATTGGTATTATTGGTGGTGGTATTGCAGGGGCAACGGCCGCGCTGCACTTTGCTGACCTTGGACTTCAAGTGTCTATTTTTGAACAAGGGCCAAGTCTTGTTGATGGTCCACCTATCTGCCATTTGCATGCAGGTGGTAATTTGTATCGGGAGATCTCCCAGCAGCAATGTGTGCAACTTCTAAACGAATCGATTGAAACGGTTAAGTTGTATAAACATACGATGAATGTTCGTCCAACCGTCATTGCGGTTCCTACCCAAGATAAAGGTCAGCCAGAAGAACTCCTTCCTCGTTTACAAGTGATCAAACAGGCTTATCAATCACTGGTTGAACAAGACAGCAGTAACCAAGTACTGGGCGATCCGCAGCACTACTATAAATTGTATTCACAGCAAGAATTACAAGCGTTAGCACAATGCGAAGTGCCAGAAGTCGATTCTCTTACCGAGCAAAGCCTAGATGAATGGATGATCCCATTCGCGAAAAGTGTCGATCTCAATACCTTAAAGTTTCCTGTGGTTTTAGTGCAAGAATATGGGCTTAGCGTATTCCGTTTATCGGCCACTGTG
This sequence comes from Vibrio litoralis DSM 17657, assembly GCF_000426765.1. Lineage (GTDB taxonomy): Bacteria > Pseudomonadota > Gammaproteobacteria > Enterobacterales > Vibrionaceae > Vibrio > Vibrio litoralis. The sequence continues at coordinate 474,718 of NZ_AUFZ01000016.1, forward strand.
AACCTTGCATTAAGCCAGCTACCAAACTGCCAAATTTACACCAGCACTCAAGTGACTGGCGTTGAGTCGCAAGGTAAGCAATGGAATATCAATTATAAATCTAATAATGAGAGCTCAACAGCATCGCCTGAATCTATAACGGTGGATTATTTGATCAATGCGTCTGGCTATCGAACTGGCGTGGTGGATGATTGGGTTAAAGCACCACGTTCACGTTTAGTGGAATTTAAAGCGGCTTATGTGACCCATTGGAAAGAAGGTAGTGCGTTATGGCCCGAAGTGATTTTTCATGGTGAACGAGGCACGCCGCAGGGCATGGCACAGTTAACGCCATATCCAGATGGTTATTTCCAATTGCATGGTATGACGGAAGACATTACGTTGTTCGAAGACGGGGTAGCGCATTCTACCGATGAAAGCTCTCAGCCTAAATTGCCCGAATATCTAGTTAATAAGATCATTCATGGTTGGAGTGAAGAGCAGCAAACCATTCGTACCAATAAAGCAATCAAACACATGGCGCAATTTATCCCTAGTTTCGCCAGTGCCACTTTAGGCGGTAAACCTTTATTTGGCGCACAACAAATTCCTGGAACCGACATTACGTTACGCGCGGCCAGTGTTTCTTTTGCCGGTGATAACTACGCTCGCATGGAAATCGTCAAGGCCTCGTCAGCACTAGAGGCGGCACAGCAAATCGAGCAGCAAATGCGTGAATGTGGGTTTTATGATGAACTTCATCTCACCAAGCAAAACATTTCCTCACAACTCACCATTGAGCAAGTTTTGGATTCGGCCTGCACCTTAGCCGAACAGCGAAACTACCCGACGGCGCTGGCTAAAGTCGGTGGGGTTAAATGCGTGATTAGATGATATTTTGATTACGCAGCCCCATTGTCTTTATGTGGATATTTTTTGGTGATCAGTCTATAATGAGAGTGTTCAATTTGTTGTAGGAGGCAAAATGGATACTCAACTAATCGAAAAAAAATCGAGCACCAAAGCGATGGCGACGGCAGGTTTTAAAGCCGCTGAGCAAATTATGGATGGCTGGGGTTGTACGACCAAAGATAAGCAAAAGATCATGCGTATAGCACCGTCGACTTATCACAAGTTTAAGGCTAATCCTGAAAGCGTTTCTTTGGATAGTGATCAACTGGAACGCTTAAGTTACATCGTCAACATACATGCCAGCCTACGAATCGTGTTTGATAACTCAGAAAACGTGAAAGGTTTTATGGCATTAGAAAACCATAATCCATATTTCAACGGAAGATCACCACTGTCGATTATTCGTGATGGTAAGTTTGCGCATATTTATGAGGTGTTTTGCCGCATAGATTCGCTGCGTTCAGGGTTATGGGGGTAGGAGTGGCTTCTGTTGTGCAAGGGTTTCGTCTTATCCCATCTAAATACTCAACGATTAACCTTTTTGATGATGTTGCGAATGAGGATGAATTTGCAGCATTGTATGAACTTCAAGCATTAACCAACCCACGTCTTGCTAATGAGGTTGGGGATATGTCGCTTTTAGATCAAAAGGAAATCCCATTTCATTGCAAAAGGGGGCGTAGTTATGCCATCGCAGCCTTTACCCATATCAACCGAGATGGCTCACGCTTTGCCAATGGCCAACACGGCATGCTTTATATCGCTGATGATGAAAAAACCGCCACGCGAGAAGTTCAATTCCACCAAGCAAAGTATTGGCGTAATGTGACTGGTCTCAAGTATGACCGCATTATCTTCAGAACTTTGAAGTTTACCTTTGATGATTCAAGTTGTATCGATATCGCCGACAAGCCGATGTCAGACTCGATATACGATCCCGATAATTATCTAACGGCTCAAAAGTTTGGCTTAGAAATCTATATGAATAGGGCTGAAACCACAGGCATTAAATACAATTCTGTTCGCTCGGAAAATGGAGTTTGTTGGGCATTATCGACTCCTTATGTGGTGCAAGATGTGATTCAATGTTCTCACACCGAAATGGTGTGGAATGGTAGTGACATTAAGCATGTAGATAAAATTAAACCGATGAAGCTTTAACTTTAACTACTTTGGGACGAGAGGCGTGAAAGCTGTGCTTCGTGTTGCGAGAAAAGCATCCTATGTTGGAATATTCTAGAACCTATTGAATGCCAAATACAGCAGGAAATCCTGAACTGCGCTCCTACGTCGCTTTTCAGGATGACTGGCTGATCGTTTCTTGAAAACCCAAAGCACAAATCGAGTCACGAGCAACGAAGTGCCCGAGACTCGAAAACCGCAGGCAACGAAAAGCAAAGGCATTGTCATCCTTGAGGAGCCTAGGCGACATTGAGGATCTATATTCGGCGTGTTGTGAGTAGATCCCCGCTCTCGCTTAGGCTCGGCAGGGATGACGGAATAAGGTAACTCGGCAAGGGTGATGGATTGCTGTAACTCAGCTGTGATGATGGGATGATACGGCTCAGCAGAAATAACAGCTTATTTGAATATTTCGTACAAAACCCCAAGCACAGATCGAGCCACGAGAAACGAAGTGATCGAGACTCGAAAAGCGCAGGCAACGAAAAGCAAAGGCATTGTCATCCTTGAGGAGCCTAGGCGACATCGAGGATCTATACCCAGCGTGTTGTGAGTAGATCCCCGTTCTCGCTTAGGCTCGGCAGGGATGACGGAATAAGGTAACTCGGCAAGGGGGATGGAATGCTGTAACTTGGCTGTGATGATGAAATAATACGGCTCAGAAGAAATAACAGCTTATTTGGATATTTCGTGCAAAACCCAAAGCACAAATCGAGCCACGAGAAACGAAGTGATCGAGACTCGAAACCCGCAGGCAACGAAAAGCAAAGGCATTGTCATCCTTGAGGAGCTTAGGCGACATCGAGGATCTATACCCAGCGTGTTGTGAGTAGATCCCCGCTCTCGCTTAGGCTCGGCAGGGATGACGGAATAAGGTAACTCGGCAAGGGGGATGGAATGCTGTAACTTGGCTGTGATGATGAAATAATACGGCTCAGTAGAAATAACAGTTTATTTGAATATTTCGTGCAAAACCCAAAACACAGATCGAGCAACGAGAAACGAAGTGCCCGAGCCTCGAAAACCGCAGACAACGAAAGTATAGGCATTGTCATCCTGAATAGTGAGGCACGAACGTAGTTCAGGATCTCCTACCGCGAAATGAAATTCACTGCATTTCCAGCTTACTCACCACCGGACAATGATCACTTAAACGATAATTCAACGCCTCTTGTTCTGTAAACACTACTTGCTGCGTGCCTTGCGCATGGTTTTCTTGGCTGACAATAATGTGGTCAATCAAACTAGGGTAACGATACAACTTGTTCGGGTTACGGTTTGACTTCACTTGGCATATTGCAGGTGTCGTCTGCGTTGCTAGTTTCGCTTGGGTATTCAATCCATTGGTTAACTGCTGCCACATCCAATCGCCTTTATAAGAGAGGTTGTGGTTAAAATCTCCCATCACAATGAAGCTGTCCTGATTGCTTATTCGTGTTGCTAACCATTGATTTAGTTGGTCTGCTTGCTCAGATAATTGTCGGCATGAGCGTGAACGCTTTTTCTTAGTAGGGCAGCCACTTTTTAAATGTACCGACAATAAATGCATATCAGCTTGGTTGGCCTGCTTTAAGACAATGTAAGCGGCAAAGCGCAGTTTGGAATTGGGAAGTAGTGAAATATCGTTTGGATCGATAATCGTGACTTGGTTTTCGTTGAGCCACTTTGTAGATACCGCAAAGCCAGTGTATTGGTTGAGATCATTAAACTGGAGGTTGGCATATTGCGGCTTGGCGCGATCGGATAAATAGATCTGATACTCATCCCCAACCACTTTTTGAATGGCCTCGATTGAATCTACTTCTTGAAAGGCAAGAATGTCTGGCGAGATTTGTCGAAACTTGCCGCTGAGCATAGCAAAATCTTGCGAGTCTCTTTTACTTTCCTTGATTGAATGATTTGGGGTAGTAGTGAGCCATTCTATATTCCATGTGGCGATATTAAGAGTGCCATCTTTTAATGAGGCGGCTGAAATAGGTAGAGAGACGAGACTCAAAAACCAAAGATAAGCGAACCATTTCCATTGTATTTTCATTTCTAGATCGTCTCTTACAAGTTGGTAATAACTGTTTCACGGTAAGCCTAAAATTTAACATAGCGAAGCAAATAGGTAAGTTTATTTCACAGAATAATTTCGGTTATGTGAGCAAAAAGACTTGCAAAAAAAGATCTTTTTACTCCTATTGAATTTATTGATTTAGATCAAGATTGAATTGCGCTGAAAATTGATAATGACACAACATATAGTGTCTATTGTGTGATTTTTATCTATATCATGAATTTTATTAGGGGGCAAGGTTAGGATGAGTCAGTTAATTGTTATAAAAAGGGATGGCTCACAAGCCTTGTTTCAGCAAGACAGAATCGTAGCTGCGGTATTGAGCGCGGCAGAGAAAACCGATGAAACCTTGAAGCAGTACGCCCAGAAATTAGCCGATGCTGTTGAGCAACGTTTAATCGAAACTCAAAGCGAATTTCCTAATGGTATTCACATCCAAGATATCCAAACCATGGTAGAAAACTATTTGATGCAAGGTGAATACCAATCACTGGCGCGTCATTATATTGAATATCGTCATGACAGAGATATTGCTCGTGAAAAAACCAGTTCACTGAATAAAGAAATTGAAGGACTCATTGAGCAGAACAACACAGACTTGCTCAATGAAAATGCCAATAAAGATGGCAAAGTGATCCCAACTCAGCGTGATTTACTGGCTGGTATCGTGGCTAAACATTATGCGAAACAACACATTTTGCCACGTGATATCGTTCATGCTCACGAATCTGGTGACATTCATTATCACGATCTAGACTACGCACCATTTTTCCCAATGTTTAACTGCATGTTAATTGACCTAGAAGGTATGTTAACGCGTGGCTTTAAAATGGGGAATGCTGAAATTGATACTCCGAAATCAATCTCTACTGCCACGGCAGTTACCGCGCAAATTATCGCGCAAGTTGCTAGCCACATTTATGGTGGCACTACGATCAACCGTATCGATGAGATCCTTGAACCTTACGTGCTTGCCAGTCATCAAAAGCAACTGAAGTTAGCACAAGAGTGGGATATTTCTAATCCACAAGAATTTGCTCATACACAAACTGAAAAAGAATGTTATGACGCGTTCCAGTCTTTGGAATATGAAGTGAACACGCTGCATACCGCAAATGGACAAACCCCATTTGTTACCTTTGGTTTCGGTCTAGGCGAGTCGTGGGCGTGTAAACTTATCCAACAGTCTATTTTACGTAACCGTATTGCCGGCCTTGGTAAAAACCGTAAAACAGCGGTGTTCCCGAAATTGGTATTTGCGATTCGTGATGGTTTGAATCATAAACCAAGCGATCCAAACTACGATATTAAACAACTTGCACTTGAGTGTGCGACTAAGCGTATGTATCCAGATATTCTTAACTACGACAAAGTAGTGGAAGTGACGGGTTCATTCAAAACGCCGATGGGTTGCCGCAGCTTCTTAAATACTTATGAAGAAAATGGTGAGCTGATCCACGATGGCCGTAACAACCTAGGTGTTGTTAGCCTGAATTTGCCACGTATTGCGATTGAAGCGAAAGGTGATGAAACGCGTTTTTATGAAATCTTGAAGACCAAGCTGCAACTGGCTCGACGCGCATTAGATACTCGTATTCATCGCTTAGAGAATGTTAAAGCTCGTGTAGCGCCTATCCTTTATATGGAAGGGGCATGTGGTGTACGTTTAAATGCTGACGACAATATTGCTGAAATTTTCAAAAATGGCCGTGCATCAATTTCATTAGGTTATATCGGTGTGCATGAAACGGTTGCCGCACTATTTGGTATCGAAAATCATGTTTACGATGATGAAAAGCTACGCTTAAAAGCACTTAAGATCATCGATTTTATGAAGCAACATGTTGAAGCTTGGACAAACGAAACAGGCTACGCATTTAGCTTATATGGCACGCCAAGTGAAAACCTATGTAACCGTTTCTGCCGCTTAGATGCCAAACAATTTGGTGTGATTGAAGGCGTGACTGATAAAGGGTACTACACCAACAGCTTCCACCTAGATGTACAAAAGAATGCAACGCCTTACGATAAAATCGACTTTGAGATGCCATATCCTGAAATCTCAAGCGGTGGTTTTATTTGTTACGGTGAGTTCCCTAATATGCAGCATAACGTTGAAGCATTAGAGAATGTTTGGGATTACAGCTATAGCCGCGTACCGTACTACGGCACCAATACCCCAATCGATGAGTGTTATGAATGTGGTTATACCGGTGAGTTTGAATGTACTAGCAAAGGTTTCACTTGTCCTAAGTGTGGCAATCACGATTCAAGTAAAGTGTCAGTAACGCGTCGCGTATGTGGTTATTTAGGTAGTCCAGATGCAAGACCGTTTAATGATGGTAAGCAAGAAGAAGTGAAACGCCGCGTTAAGCATTTATAAGCTATAGCAACTTAAACAGATCTGATATGAATATTTCTCAATATTACCCAGTCGATGTGATTAATGGCCCAGGAACACGCTGTACCTTGTTTGTGTCTGGTTGCGTGCATCAATGTAAAGGCTGTTATAACCAAAGTACTTGGTCGTTGAGCTCTGGAGTGGCGTTTATCCAAGAAAATGAAGATGCGATTATTCGTGACTTGCAAGATACTCGAATATTCCGCCGGGGTTTGTCGTTATCTGGCGGTGATCCTCTGCATCCACAGAATTTATCGGCGGTATTCAAGCTGGTTAAGCGAGTGAAGCTTGAATGCCCAGATAAAGATATTTGGATGTGGACAGGGTATATCTTGGCAGATTTAACAGAATCACAAAAAGAAGTCGTGAATTATGTTGATGTGCTGGTGGATGGTAAGTTTGAAAAGGAACTGGCCGATCCTAGCTTGCAGTGGCGAGGCAGTAGTAATCAGGTTGTTCATTATTTGACGGAAAAATAAGCATTTCTTAATGTTTAAGTGATACCACGATTAGAATATCGACGAGAACTTTAAAATCTCGTCGATTTTTTTTTGTGTGGGTGGTAATTTAAATTTTTATTAACTGATTAGCACAGGGTTGTGTATTCATGCTTTCTCATCTAACCGCTCCGCAGCAAGATCCTATATTGTCATTATCCGTGGCATACCGTAACGATCCTCGTCCAGAAAAAGTCGATCTAGGCATTGGTGTTTATAAAAATAGCCAAGGCCAAACCCCAATTATGGCGGCGATAAAGCAGGCTCAAACTCAACAGGCTCAAGAACAAACGACCAAAGCGTATGTTGGCCTAGCCGGTTGTGAAGAATTCAATCAATGTATGGTCGATCTACTGCTTAAAGATACTTCAGCTTATTCTCGTGTTTCGGCGATTCAAACGCCAGGTGCCAGTGGTGCATTGAGAATGCTGGGTGATTTATTGAAAATTGCAGAGCCAGAAACCACGGTGTGGATCAGCAACCCAAGTTATGTCAATCACCGTCCGGTTATGGAAGCGGCGGGTTTGAAAGTACGTTTTTACCATTACTTCAACCCTGAAACACGTCAGGTTGATTCAGCTAAAATGCTTGAAGAACTTGCTCAAGCGGGGCCTAAAGATGTGGTTCTACTGCATGGTTGCTGCCATAACCCAACGGGTGCAGACATTAGCACTGATGATTGGAAAGCGATTACAGAACTGTCCCAGAAAAATGGTTTCACACCGTTTGTGGATATTGCCTATCAAGGTTTTGGTGACGGTTTAGAGCAAGACATCGTTGGCTTACAACATATGGCCAATAATGTAGAAGAAATGCTGATTACCACATCTTGTTCGAAAAATTTTGGTCTATATCGTGAAAGAACTGGCGCGGCGATTGTTATTGGTAAAAACTTACAAGAAGCCAATAATGCGAAAGGCAAACTACTGACGTTAGCCCGTTCTACTTATACTATGCCGCCAGATCATGGTGCCGCATTAGTGAAAACAGTACTACAAAGTGAGCATTTAACTCAGCAATGGAAGGCTGAATTAGTTGAGATGCAGCAACGTTTAGTTGGCTTAAGGCAAGCGCTGTGTCAGGAATTACTGAATAGTCATAAAAATGACCAGTTTGAGTTTATAAAGTCACACAAAGGTATGTTCACTGTGTTAGGCTTTTCGCCTGAACAAATGACGCAATTGCGTGAAGAGTATGGAATTTATGGCGTCGGTGATGGCCGTATTAATATTGCAGGTTTGCAAGAAAAAGACATACAATATGTAGCAAATGCGATAAACACTCTGGCTCAATAGGCCATACGTACAAAAATAAAAGGTTATTGAACATGAAAAAATGGGGCTTTTTTCTTCCCGCGCTAATGTCTGTTGCTATGGTTGGTTGTTCGACAACCCCTGAACAACCAGCAGATAAATCAGATACCAGCAAAGCTGAAACGACTCAAACGGAGAATGCGGCAACGACTAAGCCAGCAGAAAAACCAGAGTCAGAGCTTTCGCCTATGGAGAAACACCCAAATGTTAAACCTAAGCCAATGCCAACGGTGAAACCAAAGCAACCCAAAGCACCTGCAACGGTTTCTGCCGGTGAAAAAAGTGCGGATGGTAAATTAATCTTGGGCCAAAAAGAGTGGGTTCATATTGAAGGTTTAGATGTCAATGTGGTTGCTCGTGTCGATACTGGTGCTACAACGTCTTCAGTAAGTGCTATTGATGTTGTTTCTTTTGAACGTGACGGCAAAAAATGGGTGAAGTTCAAACTTGCTCATGACGGTAAAGAATCAAAAGAATTAGAGTTACCAGTGGTATCAACTAAGTTTATTCGTCAATCAAGCTCTGATGAAACGTTTGAACGTTATGTGGTTGAAGGCTGGATCAAAGTCGGTGACCTAAAAGTGAAAACGCCATTTACGTTAGCGGATCGTACGCATATGGATTTCGGTCTGTTACTTGGTCGTAGTTTCTTCCGTGACGTAGCGATTGTTGATGTTAGTCGTGAATTTGTTCAACCTAAAGTTTCATTAGACGCGAGCAAGTAATCACTGTATTTCATAATGGGTTGTAATGATGAATTCTAAAGCCTCCAGCATTGGAGGCTTTTTTCTATCTGTGTTATCTACAAGGAAATGAAATGTTTAATCAAATTGATCATGTTGCGATTATTTGCTCCGATTATGTAAAGTCTAAGTATTTCTATTCGGAGATTCTGCAATTTAAGATCGTACAAGAAACTTATCGTGAAGCGCGTGATTCATATAAGTTAGATTTGCAAGTTTCGCCTACAACTCAAATAGAACTGTTTTCTTTTCCTAATCCACCAGAACGTGTCGACCGCCCTGAAGCCTGTGGCTTGCGTCATTTAGCTTTTGCAGTGGATGATATCGAGCAATGTATTGCTTACCTTGAATCTCATAATGTGGTGTGTGAACCGATCCGAGTTGATGAACTGACCGGTAAACAATTTACCTTCTTTAAAGATCCAGATGGTCTACCCCTCGAACTTTATCAATCTTAATCACTGGTGAGTTGACTATGTTAAAACCAATTCAAGCGTTAATGGTGCAGGGCACAACTTCCGATGCAGGCAAAAGTGTGCTGGTGGCAGGTCTATGCCGCGTGTTAATGCGTAAAGGCGTTTCGGTCGCGCCGTTTAAATCTCAAAATATGGCACTCAATAGCGCTGTGACCAAAGATGGCGGTGAGATTGGTCGAGCGCAAGCATTGCAAGCCTTTGCCTGTGGCGTTGAGCCTAGTGTCCACATGAATCCAATTCTCTTAAAACCGAATACCGATATGAAAGCGCAGATTATCGTACAAGGTAAAGCGCTGCCGACAGAAGCCACTTTGGGGAATATTTCTTATAAGAACTATACCATGCCTTATGTGTTGGACTCTTTTGCTCAGCTGAATCAGAAGTTTGATTGTGTAGTCATTGAAGGCGCGGGTAGCCCTGCAGAAATTAACCTGCGAGAAAACGATATTGCTAACATGGGGTTTGCAGAAGAAGCCGATGTGCCCGTGATCATTGTGGCAGATATTGATCGTGGTGGAGTATTTGCGCATTTGTATGGCACGCTCGCATTATTGTCTCAATCGGAACAAGATCGGGTGATTGGCTTTGTTATCAATCGTTTTCGTGGCGATATTGAGCTATTAAACCCCGGATTAGACTGGCTAGAGCAAAAAACAGGTAAGCCTGTAATCGGCGTATTGCCGTATTTGCATGGTTTAGAGTTGGATGCTGAAGACGCCGTTGATAGTCAACAAACCAAAAATGAGAAGACCAAACTCACGGTATTTGTGCCGGTTTTACCTCGCATGAGTAACCATACTGATTTCGATATGTTTAAACATCATCCGGAGATCGATTTTCAATTTCGCTATCAAGGGCAAAGCCTGACGGGTGCTGATTTGATTATTCTACCAGGGAGTAAATCTGTTCGTGCCGATCTGGCCTTTTTGGGGCAACAAGGCTGGCATAAAGATATTGAAAAGCACTTACGCTACGGCGGAAAATTGATTGGTATTTGTGGCGGTTATCAAATGTTGGGGAAAACCATCGCCGATCCTGATGGTATTGAAGGCTCGGCTGGGGTTGCAGATGGACTAGGCTATTTAGAGTTAATAACAGAACTCAAGCCGCATAAATCATTAACTCAAGTAACAGGCACACTATCTTTAGTCACAGGAAAAGTGGCCAGCATCATTGGCTATGAAATTCATGCAGGTGAGACACTTGTTGATTTACAACAACCTATATCAATAAACACGGACTCACACGATAAAAAATATGATGGTGCCTTATCGGATGATGGTATGATCTTTGGAACATATTGCCACGGTATCTTTGACTCGCCACAAGCCTTTGAACATATTCTTGAATGGGCAGGGGTGAGTGACTTACAACAAATTAATAGCCGTGAGCAACAGCAAATCAAATCACTGGATCGTTTAGCCGATAGTATCGAGCAAGATTTAAATCTAGCCTTACTGTGGCCAGAACTATTTAGCTGAGATTAGCTCCTGACATCTTATATCAAGGTACTTCAATGGAATTAGAAGCATTACTAACATTAAATACCAATCAGAAATTATTCGCTAACCCTAAGCGAATTGCTTTGCTTGAACAAATTGGTGTATCTGGTTCTATTTCACAAGGTGCGAAGTTAGCAGGATTGAGTTATCGGGCGGCTTGGAATGCAATTAATGATATGAATCTAGCATCACCTCATTTAGTTGTTTCTAGTGAAACCGGTGGGAAAGGGGGCGGAGGTGCAAAGTTAACTGAATTTGGCATTCGTTTGATCAAGGTTTATAGCCTGATGAATGAGATGCAGTCGATGGTGATGAAAGCCTTGATGGATACCAATGTCACGACTGAAAGCTTATTAGATATACTGGGGCATTTTAGCTTAAAAACCAGTGCAAGAAACCAGTTAAAAGGACGGATCACACGAATTGAATCTCAAGATGTGAAAGACCGTATTGTGGTCGAGCTTAACCAAGGCAATGAAATTTCAGCTATTATCACCCGTGTTAGCACAGAGCAGCTTCAACTTGAGATTGGCAAAGAGGTGTTGTTGCTGTTTAAAGCGCCGTCGGTGACAATTTCACAAACATCGCAAAAAACCGATAAAAATCAATTAAAAGGAAAGCTCATCCATCTCACGCAAGGTGACGCGAGCAGTGAAGTATTTTTAGATATTGGTGATGGCACATTGTTATATGCTTCTGTGACACACCAATCATTAGAAGAAAATACATTAAAAAATAACACCTTACAGCTCGATAATACTTACTACGCATCTTTTGAACCAAGCCAGATCTTAGTGACCTGTTTATAATCCTACTTATTTTATTTTGCTTATAGAGTCAGTTTTGCGTATGATTCACCCATCGTTATGCACTTAAGTATACAGCGTTTGTTTTTAGAGGATTCCATGAAAAAACCATTCACCAAAAAGCCATACATGAAAAAGTTAGCACTTTATACGTTAGGCTTATCGGCTTTATGCTCATCACTTCAAGTGTTTGCAGCTGACATTCATGTTTATGCGGCATCATCAATGACAGATGTCATGAAAGAATTAGGGCAAAAATATCAAGCTGAAACCGGTGATACCTTGGTGCCTGTATTTGCTGGATCGTCTACCTTAGCGCGTCAAATTGAGCAAGGTGCACCAGCCGATGTGTTTATTTCAGCGAATCCGAAATGGATGACTTACCTTGAAGATAAAGGCATGACGGCCAAAGATCAGGTCACGGATCTAGTAGGTAATAGCCTAGTTCTGATTGGTTCTGACGAGGTGAAAAGTGCACATGTCGATGCGGGTACATTTAAAGAATTACCTAAATTATTGGCTGAGAATCGTTTAGCGGTAGGTGAACCTCAAAGCGTTCCAGCGGGCATGTATGCCAAAGAAAGCCTTGAAAATATGGGACTTTGGTCGGAACTATCGTCTAAAACCGCACCAAGTAGCAATGTCCGTTTAACCATGTCACTCGTTGAGCGTGGTGAAGCACCATTTGGCGTGGTTTATAAAACTGATGCATTGATGAGTAAAAAAGTTTCAATTATTCAAACGTTCCCAGAAAGTACTCATTCACCGATCATTTATCCAGCGGTTGCGTTGAATGACAAAGCCACTAGCCAAGCTTTCTTCAACTTTTTGAAAAGCCAGCAAGCGAGCGATACCTTTATTAAATACGGATTTACGCCGCTTGTGGCTCACTAAGTCCTGATTTAATAAGCCCTAACTCGATAAGCTTTAACGCGGTGAACTAATCATTTATCAGAATGAATAAAAACAGAATCAATAAAAGGATAACCAGTGATCTTGTCTGATTACGAAATTAGCGCCTTACTACTTAGCTTAAAAGTGTCCTCAATCGCAGTCCTTTGGTTACTGCCGGTTGGGGTTTTCTTTTCTTGGCTACTTGTGACTAAAGAGTTTTGGGGTAAAAAGCTACTAGACAGTTTAATTCATCTTCCTTTAGTGCTTCCTCCGGTAGTGATTGGGTATATGCTCCTCCTAACCATGGGTAGAAAGGGCATTGTTGGTGAATGGCTGTTTGATACCTTTGGTCTAGTGTTTAGTTTTAACTGGAAAGGCGCAGCATTGGCGTCGGCAGTCGTGGCCTTACCGTTAATGGTACGCTCGATTCGATTAAGCTTAATGAATGTAGATCCAAAGCTGGAACAAGCTGCGAGAACCCTGGGTGCATCGCCATTTCGTGTCTTTATGACAATCACCTTGCCGTTGGTCTTACCGGGCGTGATCACTGGTGCCATGCTGTCATTTGCCCGTAGTCTAGGGGAGTTTGGCGCAACCATCAGCTTTGTGGCAAACATTCCCAATCAAACGCAAACTCTACCACTGGCAATGTATAACTTTATCCAAACACCCGGTGCGGAATTTGAAGCCGCGCGTCTTTGCGTAATTTCGATAGTGATTGCACTGTTATCTTTACTTTGTTCTGAATGGTTAACCCAAAAAACCCAGAAAAGACTCGGCGTTTCTAGTGCTTCCAAGGCTAGCTCTTTCAAGAGCAGTTCATACAAGAATGGAGGCCAAGCATGATCGATTTAAATTTTAAGCAGCGTTTCGCGGATTTTGATTTAGATATTCAAGCTCAGATACCGAGTTCAGGAATCACCGCGATTTTTGGCCGTTCAGGTGCAGGAAAAACCAGCATCATTAATGCCGTTAGTGGCTTAAAAAATCCAGATTTTGGCTCGATAAGTATCAATAAACGAGTACTGTTTGATTCCCAACAAGGTATCAATCTTGCGGTTGAAAAACGAGATATAGGCTACGTATTTCAAGAGTCTCGGTTATTCCCACACTATAAAGTGAAAGGCAACTTACTCTATGGTGTGAAAAATAAAGCTTTATTCAGTAAAAGCCATTTTATTGGCAAAGAAAAGTTACCAGGTAACTTTAATCAAGTAGTTGATCTACTAGGATTATCTGAATTATTAGATCGTCATCCGGCCGATTTGTCTGGTGGTGAGAGACAACGCTGTGCGATCGCAAGAGCCTTGTTGTCAGAGCCAAAAGTATTGCTGATGGATGAGCCATTAGCGTCTTTAGATCTGCCGAGAAAAAAAGAAGTTATGCCGTTTTTAGAGTCTCTAGCGCAAGAGATTCAAATTCCAATTTTGTACGTTACCCATAGTCTGGATGAAATTCTGCACCTAGCGGATCACATGCTATTAATGGACTCAGGAAGGGTCGTGGGCTCTGGCGATATTGAGACAATGTGGGCATCAAGTGCCTTTAAACCCTGGCATGATGAAGCGGATCTGAGCACGATATTTAAAGGTGTCATCAAGCAGCATCACCAACGTTACGCGCTGACCTATGTAGAAATTGCGCCGAGTTGCGGTGTTTGGATGTCGGCTATTGATGCCAATCTCGATGAATCCGTTAGAATTCGTATTCATGCTAGCGATGTATCGTTAACCTTATCCGAATCTACAGACACATCGATTCGAAATATCTTGCCTGCAAAAGTTGTAGAGCTCGCGCCAGTGACGGATCCTGCGCAGCCGGTTTCGATTTGTTTAGCGATAGGTGAAGGTGGAGTTGAGCATTATCTTTGGGCTAATATCACTGCTTGGGCTTATGAGGATTTACAGCTTGAGATTGGGCAAAAGGTATTTGCACAAATCAAGGGCGTGAAAATGACCAACAAAGATATGGCAATTCGAAAATAAACATGACCGCAAAAAAACCTTAATGGCCTGAATGGAAACGTTCAGGCCATTTTTGTATCTGGAGAGCCAAAAGCCCAGTGGCACGCTTCTTGAATTACTTTTATTAAGTGTTTAACACAAGGAGCAATAACTATGTGGTTATCATTATATTTTCCATCATTGAACGCGGCAATGGACGAACATAAGGTCATTTATAGTGCAAGTCCTTATGGTATGCCGCTTGTTGTGCACCATGTTGATGCAATCAGTCAAGCAGGGGCTAAAGTTGACTCACTAGCAAAGTCAGAGACCTTTAATGCCTAAACCCGGAAAGCAACCAATCATCTTCAGCGATTTAGACGGCACCCTACTTGATCATAATGATTACAGTATTGATGCCGTTGAGCCGATACTCAAAAAATTAGCGCTTCTTAGTGTGGATGTTATTCCAACGACTAGTAAAACCTTTGCTGAGCTGCAATTTCTCATGCCTCAGTTAGGTTTAACAACGCCTTTCATTGTTGAGAACGGCGCAGCGGTATTTATTCCTAAACCGAAAACAGCAACAACGCTAATGAATCAGCCAGAAGGCACAGTATCGATTCAAGATTATTGGTGCAAATCCTTTACCCAACCTCGTAGTCACTGGCAACCATATATTGAGCAAGCTAAACGCCAATTTGAAGGATGCTTTAGTTTGATGACCGAGATGTCTGCAACAGAAGTAGCGGAACTCACGGGCTTAACTGAGGAAGAAGCGCAACGTGCATTGCAACGTGACTATAGTGAGCCGGTTAGTTGGCATGGCAGCGTTGAACAAGAACAGGGCTTTATCGAGTTTATGCAGCAGTGTGGTGCAACGGTATTAAAAGGTGGCCGCTTTCTACACATTGGTGGCTGCGCTCAAAAGGGTATCGCAATGGAGTGGCTTATGAATGTTTATCAGAAAGATTTTTTACAGCAAACAGGACAACAGAAAGATTGGTTCAGTATCGCGCTAGGAGACAGCGGTAATGATATCAGCATGCTCGAATTAGCGGATATCGCGGTGCGAATTCGTTCAGAGCATCATGATTTTCCGATTCTTTCTCGTGAAGAAGGGGTAATTGATAGTGATAGTTATGGCCCAACGGGCTGGGCAGAGTGTATACAGCGGATTTTATCCCTTGAGTAAGATCTTGAATTAGAAATTTTCATTTTTAGCATGGAATGCAGGAGGCATCATGGCTGACTTTTATCAAAACGGTATCGTGACAACATTACATAACTTGTCTGAACGGCCAGTGGAGGAATTGGAAGCAGAGTTAATGTCGTTTGCTGACCAGCGTTCCATGGGGTTGATTCTACCTTCTTTATTTTCGGAACTAGAAGGCGAAGCATTGCCTAAAATTGTCGAAGAATTAAAGAGTGTCCCTTACTTATCTCAGATCGTAATTGGCCTAGATAGAGCCGATGAAGCGCAATATAAACATGCTTTATCTTTCTTTAAAGATTTACCTCAGCATCACCGCGTTTTGTGGAATGATGGTCCTCGCTTGCAAGCCCTAGATAAAGAATTAGCGGCACTAGGTTTAGCCCCTAAAGAGCTCGGTAAAGGCCGTAATGTCTGGTATTGCATGGGTTATGTCCTAGCAACCGGAAAAGCAGAATCGGTCGCATTACATGACTGTGACATTGTCACTTATGAGCGTGATTTATTGGCACGTTTAATTTATCCCGTCGCCAACCCACGCTTTAATTATGAATTCTGCAAAGGCTACTACGCACGAGTGGCCAATGGCAAAATGAATGGTCGAGTGGCACGTTTATTGGTCACGCCATTATTAAAAGCACTTAAACGAGTGACCGACCAAAATGCCTACCTAGATTATATGGATAGCTTTAAATATTCATTAGCTGGCGAGTTTTCATTCCGCCGCGATGTGCTGAGTGATATTCGTATTCCAAGCGATTGGGGATTAGAAATTGGTGTTCTGTCGGAAATGCATCGTAACTATGCCAGTAATCGTCTATGCCAAGTTGATATCGCTAAAACCTACGATCATAAACATCAAGATTTATCGTTAGATTGCACTGATGGCGGTTTGTCTAAAATGTCGATCGATATTACAAAATCTCTGTTTCGTAAACTGGCGACTCAAGGTGAAACCTTTAATACGGAAGGCTTTCGTTCGCTTAAAGCTACTTACTACCGTATTGCGCTCGATTTTGTTGAAGCCTACCACAATGATGCCTTAATGAATGGCCTAACCTTGGATGTTCACCTAGAAGAGAAAGCGGTCGAAATGTTTGCCCAAAATATAATGACCGCTGGCCAAAGCTTCCTCGATAACCCGATGGAAACGCCATTTATTCCAAGTTGGAACCGCGTAGTGAGTGCCATGCCTGATGTGATGGAACGATTAAAAGAGGCGGTAGAATTAGATCAACAAGAATTCGGGGGCTAAGTATGACGTCATCAAATCTATTAGTGGATAAAATCTGTCACCATTTGGATGTGATCTACCAAGGTATTGAATTATCAATTGAGTATAAAGAATTAGCCAATCAGCTAATCAGTACGATGCGTCTATCGCCCAATTTAGAGACTTCGATGCCGATGGCAGTATCGCAGTCGCCGGTACCAAAATCTCAATGGAGCGAGAAAGATACCATCATGATCACCTACGGCGATAGCTTGCTGCAAAGCGGTGAAACGCCTCTGAAAACCTTAAAGTCCTTTCTCAATCAATATTGCCAGCCTCATATCAATGGCGTACATATTCTGCCTTTTTTCCCGTATAGCTCAGATGATGGTTTCTCGGTGATTGATTATTCGAGTGTCAATGAAGGCTTGGGTGATTGGCCAGATATTGAAGCGATTTCCAGTGAGTTTAATTTGATGTCGGATCTGGTGATTAATCATTGTTCAGCAAGGAGCGCCTGGTTTCAAAACTTCATTAAGAGCGAAGGCGTAGGGCATGATTACTTCTATACCGCTGCGCCAGATATTGATACCAAACCAGTGGTAAGGCCTAGAACCTCCGACTTACTCAAAGAAGTCGAAACTGCGCAGGGCACTCAATATGTTTGGTGTACCTTTAGCCACGATCAGGTCGATTTTGATTTCCGTAACCCAGAAGTACTAAAAGCCTTTGTCGAGATCATACGTCAATATATCGACCATGGCATTCGTACCTTTAGGCTCGATGCGGTGGCCTTTTTATGGAAAGAACTTGGTACTAGTTGTATCAATCTCGATCAAACCCATGAAGTGATTCGTCTATTACGCAGTTTGATTGAACAAGCCTGCCCGCAAGCCATTATCATTACCGAAACCAACATCCCTAACCATGAAAACCTGACCTATTTTGGCAATGCCAATGAAGCGCACGCTATTTATAATTTCTCGCTGCCGCCACTACTGGTGAATACTTTAATTACCGGCAATGGTGATCATCTTAAACGCTGGATGATGGGAATGCCTCCGGCGCAGCAGGGCACGACTTACTTTAACTTTATTGCCTCACACGATGGCATTGGTTTGCGGCCGGCGGAAGGTTTGCTACAAGAAAACGAAATCAATGTATTGGTGAACACCATGCAATCGTTCGGTGGCTTGGTGTCATGGCGCGCAACGGAAAATGGTGACCGTAAGCCTTATGAAATCAATATCGCCTTATTTGATGCGCTGCAGGGCACGCAAGCCGGGCCAGATAAGTATGGTATCGACCGCTTTATTTGTGCGCATGCGATTATGTTAGCAATGGAAGGCATTCCGGGGATTTATATTCACAGTTTGCTTGGTACGGGAAATGATTACGATAAAGTTGAAAACACTAATCAAAATCGCTCAATTAACCGCCATCGTTGGGAGTTTTCACAACTGCAAGATCTGTTGTCTCAACCACATACTCAACATCATCAGGTATTAAAACGTTTGATGCATTTAATCGAGCTGAGAACAGAGCAAGTCGCTTTTCATCCTAATGCAGTGCAATTTACGCTGCACCTAGGTGGGCAGTTATTTGGTTTTTGGCGTCAAAGCATGGATAGGCGTCAAAGCATTTTCTGTGTCAGTAATATCAGCCTTGAAGAACAAACCTTAAACTTAGCCGATATGAACTTGATCCAAACGGATCATTGGAAAGATTTGATCAGCGATACTGAACTGACTGGCTCAACGGAAAGCATCCAATTAAAGCCGTATCAAACCGTCTGGATCACGAATAGGTTCAACTAACAGTAAAAAGCTCGAATAAAATAGAGTTTCAAAGCAATAGGCTATGTTCATTTTTACCTTGAAACGGTATCTTAGCGGGGTTAAAAATTTTGAAATACCTCGCTTATGGTCGAGGTAAAAACTTTGGTAGAGGAACAAGCAATGAGCAAAGCAAAAATCGGTATTGTGACGGTAAGTGATCGTGCTAGCCAAGGTGTGTATGAAGATTTATCTGGCCAAGCCATCATTGATACGCTCAACGAGTACTTAACATCAGAGTGGGAACCGGTTTACCAAATCATCCCTGATGAGCAAGACCAAATCGAAGCCATGCTTGCAAAAATGGTGGATGAAGACGGTTGCAGCCTAGTGGTTACCACTGGCGGTACAGGCCCAGCAAAACGGGATGTAACGCCAGAAGCCACAGAAGCAGTGTGCGATCGTATGATGCCTGGTTTCGGTGAGTTAATGCGCTCAGAATCATTAAAGTTTGTTCCAACCGCGATTTTGTCTCGTCAAACTGCTGGCCTACGTGGTAGCAGCCTGATTGTAAACTTACCGGGTAAACCAAAATCAATCCGCGAATGTTTAGATGCCGTTTTCCCAGCAATTCCTTACTGCATCGACTTAATGGAAGGTCCATTCCTAGAGTGCGATGAAAGCGTGATAAAGCCGTTTAGACCGAAAGCGAAGTAACACCAGATAAGAAAATTACCCTTTGGATTAATAGTGGAAAATCTATTAGTTCAAAGGGCTTTTAGTAAAACCAAACTTGCTACCTATCACATGTGTATATAGCTCTGTTGTTCTGACATCGCTATGGCCCAATAATTCTTGTACCGTTCTGATATCTGAACCAGACTGTAAAAGCTGCGTAGCAAATGAATGACGAAAAGTATGAGCGGTCACACGTTTAAGTACGCCACTCTTTTTTACCGCACCTCTTAATTGCTTCCTAAACGCACTTTCATGTAAATGATGTCGACAAGTGTATCCATCAAGAGGGTGCAAGCATCGTTGAGTTGACGGAAATAAGTATTGCCAATAAGGATCTTTTGCAGCATTGCCGTATTTTTTTATTAAACTACTTGGTAAAGAAGTTAAGCCAAACCCTGCTTCACAATCCCTCTTGTGCAAATCTAAACAGACTTTAATTTGATTTTTTAATTGGGTTATTAACACTGTCGGCAATAGCGTATATCTATCTTTTGCTCCCTTACCACGGAAGATATAAATGGTTTGATTTTCAAAATTAAGATCTTTTATCCGTAAACCGAGCGCTTCATTAATTCTGAGTCCGCAACCGTATAAAAGGGCGCATAGTAACCAATATTGTCCATTCAAGTTATCTAAAATCAGATTAACTTCTTCGTGGGTTAATACTGTTGGCATACGTTTTGGCCTTTTGGTAAATGAATACCTTAAATCTTGAATCTCAACTTTTAGAACGTGTCGATACATAAAAATGATGGCGCATAATGCTTGGTTTTGTGTGGCACTGGATACTTTCCTCTCGTTTGCTAAGTAAGAAAGAAACGTTTCAATGTGAGAATTCGACATGTCTTTTGGGTGTTTCATATTGTGATAACGAATGAATTGCCGTATCCAAAAGAGATAGGATTTTTCTGTTTTTAAGCTGTAATGACGTACTCTAATTTCTTGGCGAATAGACTCAATAAATGGTGAGGGCATAAATAACCTCTTAACTGTATTTATATACAGTTATAATGGTGTTTTGACCAAACTGCCATCAAAATGGAGAAAGCGAGAACTAAAAAGAACTATTTAGTATTGTAATTTTAATCTAACTCACTGATTTAAAATTAAAGTATGTAATAATCTCAAGTTTGGGATTGTCACAATTGGCTCGCTAAACCCAGTTCTCGCTTTCTACATTGCATAAAATTAGCTAAATGCTTTTAAAAATCCATCATTAGAGTATCTTATGATGACAAATGAATTGATTAGCAGTGAACGTGTTGAAATAACCTGTGGGTTTATCCGAGTTTCTTGCTAATACACTTATGTAGACTCCCTCATGTCAACACCCCATTATTTGATACTTGCGAACTTATGTACGAGTTCAATCTTAAATGATCGACTCAATGATAATTGCGCGTATCGGAGCAACATCTGTTAGGCGAGGTTTTAACCTCTCAGTGTATTACTGGCTTACCGAATGAGTTATGCAAAGTAATGAAGTGTTTAACCTTTTCGCCCTATAGTGCTACTGAGCAATAGTTTGTGTTGTTTTGTAGCATTGAAAATGCAGTCCTGACTGTTTTATTAGCGAGAGCCACAGC